>NZ_CP006269.1:0-1394500 GCF_000737535.1 Synechococcus sp. KORDI-100
TTGCCTTCCAGAGTCCCGACATCACGTGCCTACTGGAACCTGCGTGCGGAGCAGGTGATGGACAAGGTGTTTGAACAGGATGCCTTCGATGCGGCAGAGCGACACCTGATGGCGGTTGACGTCGCCGTCGAGGAACCAACGCCGATCCAGGAAACAAAACCGAATCCAGCTGAGCCGGCAAAGCACCAGGACTCAAACCTGTGGTTACTGCCGATGCTTACGGGGATCGCAGTCGCCAGTGTGGTGAGTTGCGGCTGGCTGATTGGCAACTGGCAGATCTCCCAGTCTCAGCTTGAGCAGGAACGAAATCTGCTGCTTGTCGAGCGCCTGCGCCAGAACATCACGCAAGCGAAGGAACCCATGGCGGCGGCGGAGCAACCACGACAGGCGACACTCAGCGACCTGCCGCCACCAACGAGGGACCAGCCGTCTGCCCAACAGCCAGACGCCATCAGCCTGGCGCCACTGACGCTGCCGATCCGCCAGTCACCCCTGCCCAGCCAACAACCCGACTTCGCTCCATCGCTCACGACTCCCGACCCTGGGCGAATCGACAATGAACCTCAGCTCACCGGTGTCGTCCAGGGTCCCGGAGACAGCAGTTCGGCGATCTTTCAGGTTGGCCAGGGGTCCCTCTCAGCTGGCATCGGTGAACCCATCGGCAACAGCGGCTGGACGCTTGAAGCGATCACCGACACCGGCGCCGTGATCCGACGCAATGGCGAACGGCGCAACCTGTCCGTTGGAGGCGTGTTCTGATCGACGACTCCTCCCTTTTCACCTCACCGCCACAGCTCTGGCAAGCCCCGACGAAAGCGGTGCTCTCCGGAGAAGGTCCGCGGCAACTTCCAGGTCCCTGGCGACTGATGCTGCTGGGGGATGGCAGCCCGACACGCCACCTGCGCCTGCTCACCGGAGAGCCGGTCGCCGTGGACCTGATCGCGATGGAACCCGAACAGAACAGTCCTGCGGATGCCCCAAGCGAAGTCAACGAACTGCAGACCCCTCTGTTGCGTCGCCAGGTCTGGCTGACCTGCGGAGGCATCACCCTGGCCTGGGCGGAAAGCTGGTGGAACCAGGCCGAAGCCGACCTGCACCTGCAGGATCGCAACCTGCCGATCTGGCGCAGTCTCACGCAGGGGCGCTCGGAACTGTTTCGGGAGGTTGATGGTCTGGCCCTGGTTGATGCGGACTGGTTGCGGAAGGCCTTTGGTTTGCAGGGACCGTTCTGGAGTCGCCACTACCGGTTCTTCCGGGGTGGAAAAGCGCTCACAGTGATCCGGGAGGTGTTCAGCCCCCAGCTGGAAACCTGGCTGGGACCGACCCTCAGGCAGGAGCTTCAGAGAAGTTCATGAACTAATCAACGAGATTGTTGGGATTTGCTCTTGACAACTTGCCATCAGGTATGCAGTGAGGAAGATGTGAACACAGTGATTCACCGTGTCATGGCAGCCTCAGCCTCCTGGCTCAGCCTCACCGACCTCGGTCGGATCTATGGCATCTCGGCCATTCATTGCGGCCGCACGATGGAACATCTCGGCTGGCGAGACCGTCGTGGGCGCCCGACGCCAATCGCTCTCGACATGGGTGCCGCCATGTCATCAGGGCCGCACAGCCAGGGGCGCGCCACCCTCTGGAATCGAGACATCTGCGGCCGCGAGCTGCAGGCCCGCGGCTACTCACCCATGAGCCGCAGCCTTCAGGTGCAGCAGTGGACCCAGTTTCTCGAAGCGATGGAGGAAGGATCTCCTTCGATCAATGCCACCGTTGAGCAGATGGCTGAGGACATTCCCGGCGAGTTGGCAGATGATGTGAACCACCAACTCGCTGCTCGCGGCTGTCGCTTCCGCGTCCCTCACTGAGCCCGTTCGCTGCAGACCGCGCTTGCTCTGTTGACCGGGTTGCTCAGCTGAGGCGAAGGGCTTCCGCCTGCTGAGCTGCCTTCTGCAGCAAATCCCTCAGTTGCTCTTCATCGGTATTGCTGAGACTGGTCTTCACAAGCCGGGCGTTGGGGGCATGGCTGCGGAGACGCTCCACCACCTTGTCGGGCGTGCTGTCCCGAACCAGCAAAGCAAGGGCTGCGCTGCCTTTCGGCAATGTCTCACTGAGATCCTTCAGGAACTGATCGTTGATCCCGATGTCACTGAGCGCCCCTGATGCGGCGCCGGCTCCGGCTCCAACGGCAAGTCCGACAAGGGGATTCAGAAAAATCAAGCCGACGAGCATGCCCCAGAAACTGCCACTCACGGCGCCAGCCGCCGCCAGATTGATCGCCTGGCGTAGGTGAACATGACCGTCCTCGCCATGCTCCAGGACGACGGCATCCTCCAGGGAGATCAGATGCTCCTGTTGAATTCCGACCAGTTCCTGGCGAACGGTCTCCGCTTCCTCAACCTTGGGGAAACCGATCACGATCAAATTGCTCATCGAGTTGAAGTGGCGATCACACGAAAGTTAGGAACGGAGGTCCATCAGCGTCAGGTACGGCGACGACTCGAACGGGGCAATGACCGTCGTGACGTCTGATCTGTGCCGCGACTCCAGCGCTCGACGCGAAAGTTGTCATCGTCTGGCCAGCCTTCATCGCGGCTCGCGTCAGATGCTGCAGCCTCAGTTGTCGTGTCAGGAGGCGAACTGCGCCTGGAAATCGCATCCAATGGACGTCTGACAGGAGGGGCTTCAGCAGCAGGGCGGACCGCGGAGGCACCGTTCTCCTGCTCCTGCCATGGCTCACGCCAATCCTCATCGTCTTCCAGAAGCCATTCCACCTTTTCACCAACCCAGCGACCCACGGAATCAAGATCCAATGAGGCCCTGCGTTGTCCAGGACGCCGCCCCGACACTCCATCCACGAGCTGACGACCAGTCTCGAGCCATTGATCCATTCGACGGTCCAAACCATCCCGATGGCGAGAACCGCGAAGACGTCTGTCATCCATGGTCTGACGTTACCGGCGGCGGTGGCGCAACCAGTGTTCCCGTCGCAGCCCGATCACAACAATCACAACGCCGGCACACTCCAGGGTCAGAAGAAAGGCATCCATGGATCAGGGCGTGGGCTCAGCCGGCACGTAGTCGAGCAGACAGCTTGCATGCCACTGTCCACCATGTAACCGATCACAGCAACGTCGGCAGGCAGCGTTCCTCACACGTCGGAGGTAAGGGGTGCGATGGCGGCAGATCGGACAAACCGCCCACCAGCGCGGTGGTTTCGACGGGACGGGGTAGCTGTGGCGAACACGGACTTCAAAACGCTTCTGATCCGCATTGATCTGGGCCATCCGTTGCCGAAACCTGGGCCCATGACCCTCGCGGCTCCTAAGGACGAGATCCACCCAGGCGTGAATCATCTCGTGACAGAGGGTGCTTTCCGTCGCCTCCCGAGGCAGAGGCTCAAGCAGCGGACGTGACAGCACGATCTCGCAGCCACGTGCTCCGGCGACCCTAGGACCACGGCGATAAAAGCCAGCCGTTCGGCTCATGCGACCGTCGCTCCATCGAACCGCGACACGCGGCTGTCCAGCACGCACAAGCACCCCATCGAAGTGTTCACGGTTGAGACGGTGAAAAAGCGGCAGCAGGGGCAGAAGCGGCAGCGGTCGGTCAGTGGGTTGGTTGCCCCGTCATCCTGCCGCGGTCAGTCAGACTCAGCGCTGCTTCCAAGGCAGGCAATGGAACTGGGTCTGGTACGCGAGATCGGCAGCAAGGCGCTGCTGGCCGGAGGTGGCGCCCTGCTTCTCTACTGGACAATCACAGCCGTGAAGCTGGTGCTGAGCGCCAGGGGCATCAATCCACTGATCAAGCAGTTCTTCACCCAGGTGGCGGCTGGTCGGATCGATGCCGCTTACCTGCTCACCACCAAGTCCTACCGACAACACGTGAATCGGCAGCAGTTCATCCGCTTTCTCGCCGGACTGAAGCTGAACAAATACCGCAATCTCAAATCCGGCCGTCCTCGCATTCAGGAAAGCGACGTGATCCTCACCGTGAAACTGAAGGCTGAGAACGACGACGAGCTTCCCCTCGACTTCACCTTCACCAAGGTTGATGACAACTGGCGCATCGCCCGCATCAACCCTGTCAATGCCTGATCCGCACGAGCGGGCCGCGGAACTGCGGCATTTGCTCAACCGTGCAGCCCACGCTTACTACGTCCTCGATGCTCCGGTGATGGAGGACGCGGTCTACGACCGCCTCTACCGCGAGCTTTCGGAGCTGGAAGCCAGCGATCCAGCCCTGCAGAGACCCGACAGCCCCACCCAGCGGGTGGGTGGGGTTCCAGCGGAAGGATTCACCAACGTTGAGCACCGTGTGGGCCTGCTCAGCCTCGACAACGCCTTCAACCGCGACGACCTGCAGGCCTGGCACGAACGGCTGCTCAGGGTGCTTGACCGCCCCGACGACACGCGGCTGCCCCTGGTGGGGGAACTGAAAATTGACGGCAACGCCCTTGCCCTGAGCTACCGCCATGGGGTGTTGGAAAGGGCCGCCACCCGTGGCGACGGCGCGCGCGGTGAGGAGATCACCGCCAACGTGCGCACGATCAGCTCCATCCCGCTTCGCCTGCAGGTCAACAACCCACCGGAGTGGGTGGAGGTGCGTGGCGAAGCCTTCATCCCCGATGCCACCTTCGCGGCGATCAATGCCGAGCGGGAGCAACGGGGCGAAGCCCTGTTCGCCAATCCCCGCAACGCCTGCGCCGGAACCCTGCGTCAACTGGATCCGAAGGTGGTGGCCGCCCGCCGGCTCGACTTCTTCGCTTACACCCTGCATCTGCCGGATGACGCCCAACCTTCCAGCCAATGGGATGCTCTGGAGTGGCTCAACACAGCCGGCTTTCGCGTGAACCCGAACCGGGAGCTCTGTGCAGACCTGGCCGCCATCAATCGCTTCTGCGACCACTGGGAGCAGGGTCGCCATGAGCTCCCCTATGCCACCGACGGCGTGGTGGTGAAGCTGAACGACCTGCTGCTGCAGGACGAAGCCGGCTTCACCCAGAAAGCACCGCGCTGGGCGATCGCCCTCAAATACCCTGCCGAAGAAGCCCCCACCCGTCTGCTGCGTGTTGGTGCTCAGGTGGGGCGAACCGGTGCTGTCACCCCCGTCGCTGAATTCGAAGCGGTGGCGCTAGCCGGCACCAGCGTCAGCCGCGCCACCCTGCACAACGCCGATCGGATCGCTGAACTGGATCTGCATCTGGGCGACACCATCGTGGTGCGCAAGGCCGGGGAGATCATCCCCGAAGTGGTGCGGGTGCTGCCGGAGCTCAGGCCAAGCGACGCCACCCCTGTGCAACTGCCGCAGCACTGCCCCGAATGTGGCTCCAGCCTGGTGAGGGAGGGCGACGAAGCCGCCACCCGCTGTGTGAACAGCAGCTGCCCGGCGATCCTGCGGGGTGGCCTGCGGCACTGGGTGAGCAAGGGCGCCCTGGATGTGGATGGCCTTGGCAGCAAGTTGATCGAACAGCTGGTGGACCGCGGCCTGGTGCGCTCGCTGGCCGATCTCTACCGCCTGGATGCGGCCCTGCTCGCCAGCCTGGATCGCATGGGCGCCAAGTCGGCCACCAACCTGGTGGCGGCCCTCGAAGCCTCCAAACAGCAGCCCTGGCATCGCCAGCTCTACGGCCTCGGCATCCGCCACATCGGCGAGGTCAACGCCAAAGCGCTCGCTGCTGAGTTCTTCAGCAGCGACAGCCTGGCGACAGCGGCCCTGGAGGCCCCGGAGCAGATCTCCGAACTGCATGGCATCGGCCCGGAAATCAGCGCCAGCCTCGGCCAATGGCTGGGCACGCCTGCCAACCAACAGCTGCTCAAAGACTTGCGCAGCGTCGGCCTCTCCCTGGAAGCCAGTGCCTCAGAGCAGGAGGCCGCAAGCCAGGCCGGAGCTGACACCGACGGGGTGCTGCGGGGCAAAACCCTGGTACTCACGGGCACGCTCCCCAGCCTGAGCCGCAGCGAGGCCAAAGCGCTGATCGAAGCGGCGGGCGGCAAGGTGAGCGGCAGCGTCAGCAAGAAAACCGACTACCTGGTGGCGGGCGAGGCCGCTGGAAGCAAATTGAGCAAAGCCGAGAGCCTGAAGATCACGATTCTCGATGAATCTGCATTCCAGCAACTTCTTGAGCAAAGCCAGTAAGAAACCCCAGCCTCATAGGCAAAAACCGTGACTGGGGGCGATGTCACTAAGAAAAACGACTCACGCTAATTGGCATGAACGAATCAAAACAGATCGCTATAGCTGACAGGGAAAGTTGAAACGGAGCCAGACATTTCGCTCGCCACGAGAGGCGCGCCCTTATGGTCTGCTTCTTGCACGTAATAGATACCCTCAGGCGACCACGAATTTGGCGACCAGAATGTCGCCAAATGCTTCACATCTTTGAGATCAGTGACATCAAACACAGGAATGATGGAGCCAGCTGGCAAGCTGCCATAGGCGGTGCTGCTCTGGTCTAAGGCACGCTCAAGTCCAACAGCGACAAGGTCACGTTCGTTATTACCCTTTTTGTCAGTCATGCTGAAGGAGACCGTGTGCTCCGGCTCAGTACCTTTGTCGTCGCTGCGTCCATCGTCGTAATGGTTGAGACTTGCAGCAATCTCCTCAAGCATGTTGCCGGTGTGATAAAGGGTCTCCCCTTTCGCGTCGAAGAACGAGAAATCCCTGGTTCCCATCATGTAGAGATCACCAGTTTTGGGATCATTCATATCCTTCAGAGTCTTCAAACGACCCTCAGCCAAGATGGCGGAATCAAATTTGGATACATTGCCATACTCTTCCTCTAAATCCTTAGAGCGAACTTCGTCGTAATAGAAGCCATCATCTTTGTTGGCACCATGCTTAAGGGTGGCAAATAGTTCGTCGTCATTCTCTACATCAAAGTCACCCTTGTTGCCGAATCCTGCTTGATCATAAATATAGAGAGTGGCATCTTCTTGCCAAGGATCAGCATCTGAGAAAACGGCGCCACCGGCATCATTCGAACCATAGGAGAAGGTTTTCTCTCCTTCAAAAGCATCGGTGAGTCCGTCTTCAATCAGGGCTTCGATTTCGAGGTTCACATCATCAGGACGGATTCTGCCATCTCCCTCACCGGGTGAGACATAGAGAAGCTTGCCCGCAGCATTGACGTAGGAGCTGATGCCATCAGGTTGCGACAACCCAAAGAGATTCTGTTTCTCAGTCGGTGCAAAAATCTCATCCTCATTGTTGGTATCGATGGGGATACCATCAAAGCTTTTCGGCTCGAGGCCAAAAACTCGCTTGATTTTCTTCTTAGCAAGATCAACGACCGCGATACCATTATTTTCCTAAAGAGCAACAATCGCTTCTTTCTCACTTGAAGTCGCAACGTACTCAGGCTCAAGGTCTACGATGCCAAATTTCTTGTAATCACCCTTATCCGGACCAGAGAGACGAACACCAGCTTTTGCGAGCTTTTTGTTAAATAACTTGAACTCAAGTGTTGTGACGTCAGATTTTGACGGATTTTTATTATCGACATCAATGATGGCAATCGAACCTTTCGGATTGGTTCCGATACCATATTGTTTCTTTTCAATCCCGTAGAAATCAAGAGGCTGTCCTTCATTTGCCACAATCAAGGTGTTGCCATCGGGGGTAAACACCAACTGGTCAGCCAGGTTGCCAACAACCTTAGTAGTAGCGACTTCCTTGACTGGATTTTTGCCGCCGACAAGCTGAAAGAAAGTCACCTTTGACTCAGCTGTCTTCGGCTCGACAACAGTTGCAGCCGCAAGACCCTGGGAACTGATCGCGATATCCGTAGCATCACATTTCAGAAAGACTTCACCGATCACCTTCGGCTTTTTATTGAATCCCTTAGAATAATCTATACAATAACTTGTCCCCCCTTTTTCGTTATACTCACCAGTGATTAAACAGGCATGCTTGTTAACTGGATCATAGCTGATCTTTTCTGCGCCACCAGGTTGAATATGAGTTTTAGCCTTTATAACTTTGCTCGAAATCTTGGCGTCACCGTTGGAATCAACGATTTTGTTTGCCATGACGAAACTCTTTTATTAGAGGCACATTGAGATTTTGCACTTCAAAAAGTAAGCCTGGGTTAAAAATCAGCTTAGTATTGTTTATCACGCAAGTATTGTGTACAACATCACATCACATCACAGATTTTTATACCTAGGGACATGAGTGATCGCTCAACCATTTTTCGCTGGATCAAGACCGACTGCGGACGGGCCAAGCTGGCTGACCTGCAGCAGCGCCGCGGCCCAATCGCGCGCATACGTCTGGCCTGGTTCATCCTGATCGCTGCTCTGCGGGACTGGCGACTGCCCAATCCCGATCAGAGCGACGTCTCCACATCCTGAAGGGCCCTCCGGGCTGCCCGGCTTACCAGCCAGACCACGGCCACCGTGGCAAGCACCCCAACCACCCGCAGCGCCCAGGTGCCGGCATCCGCCTCACCACCAAGAACGTCGCCGAAACGAGCCACATCTCCGGCCAGAGCACCCAACCCGCAGAACAGCACCGTGC
This sequence comes from Synechococcus sp. KORDI-100, assembly GCF_000737535.1. Classification (NCBI taxonomy): domain Bacteria; kingdom Bacillati; phylum Cyanobacteriota; class Cyanophyceae; order Synechococcales; family Synechococcaceae; genus Synechococcus; species Synechococcus sp. KORDI-100. Next base: position 8,515 of record NZ_CP006269.1, read on the forward strand.
CGGGCAGGATCCCGATCAAGCCAATGCAGTAGTCCCGCAGGCTCACCTCACTGAGGCCATAGGCCAGGTTGAGAAGGGAGAAAGGGAAGGCGGGCGAGAGGCGCGTCAGCAGCACCAGCTTCAGCCCCTCCTTGCTGACGGCCCGCTCCACCGCCTGAAGCTTGGGAAGCTGCTCCATGCGGAACCGCGCCCAATCGCGCAGCACCGAACGCCCCAGCAGGAAGACCACCACAGCCCCCAGGCAGGCCCCAACGAACACCAGTCCGCTGCCGAGCCAGGTGCCGTAGAGCACCCCGGCCAGCATCGACGCCCAAACCCCCGGCAGCAGCAAGGTCACCCAGAGGGCATAGAGCGGGACAAACAGCAGTGCTCCGACCGGGGAACGCAGAAACTCCAACACCTCAGGGAGCCAGTGCTGAACCAAGGAGATCAAGCGAACTCACCCACGCATGCAGCGGAGCATTGCACTAACTGGACGCTGAGGTGTAGAAGCGCAGGGCGAAGAGCCAGAAGGCTCGCGCCGCCGCAAAGAACAGCACCGCCAGAACCAAGCCCGCCAGCAGCATCGGTGCTGCAGCCTCTCCAAGAAGCACCTGGGCGGGAACCGTGGTGAGAAACGCCACCGGCAGCACAACGGTGAACAGCAGACGCAGGGCCGGTGGGTAGGCACTGAGGGGATAGCGGCCGGAGGCCAGCAAAGCCCGCAACACCTCAGTGGCATTCCAGGTTTTGACGAACCAGATGCTGGTGGCGGCAATCAGAAACCAGAGCGAGTAGAGGATCAGGCCACCGGCCAGCAGCATCACCAGCACGGTGAACAGCCCAGAGAGGCTGAGCACCACGCCGGCCTGATGGCACCCCCAGGCAAGAAGCCCCAGCCCCAGGCCGATCTCCGGCAGCCCCGCCGGCGACAGCGTGCGCAGCGACAACCAGAACTGGCTGTCGATCGGCTTGAGCAGCACGAAATCCAGGGTGCCCTCACGCACGTGGGTGACGATCGCCCCAAGGTTCGGGCGCAGCCAGGTGCTGGCCATGCCGTCAAACACGGTGTAGAGCCCCTGCACCATCAGGGCCTGGGCCCAGCTCCAGCCCCCCAGGGTCTGATCGGGGCCATAGAACAGCGAGAGCAGAAACAGGCTGCCGCTGAGGCTCATCGCCACCGCCAGCAACTCGATCAACACATTGGCCTGATACTCCAGCTGCACCGCCACGGCGGTGCTCCAGAAGCGGCGCAGGGTTCGCCCATAGCGCTCCATCAGGCCCCCATGGCGCTGTAGCGGCGCACGCCGGCCCGCCAGAGCAGCAGGACCAGCGGCAGCAACAGAGCAACCCAGGCCAGCTGGGCCCCGAAGCCCGCTGCCAGGTCCACCGATTGGCCGGCCAGCACCCGAGCCGGAAAGTCGATCAGATACGGAAACGGCGTCCACTGGGCCACAGCCCGCACCGCCGGCGGGAAGGCCGTGAGCGGCGCCAGCAGGCCGGAGAGGAACACAAACGGAATGAACTGAAGCCGCTCCAGGGCACTGGCCTTCTCACTCCAGAAGCAGAGGGCCGCAATCAGGCTCTGGAACAGGAAGGCGATGGCAAAGGCCAGCCAGGTGGCCAGCCAGGCCAGCAGAAAACCACCGAAGGAGGGCAGCCAGAAAGCCTGGGGCTGAATCACAAAGAACACCGCCGCGATCACGGCCGCGAAGGGCAGGCGGGTGAGCTGTTCACCAAGGTGGGCCGCCACGTATCGCCAGAGAGGGTGCAGCGGTTGCAGCAGGTAGGGCGAGAGCCGGCCCAGCAGGGCGTCTTCCTCGAAGGCGTAGACCACCCACACCACCGAGAACTGGCGCACCAGGAAGGCGCTGAGGAAATAGCGATCCAGGGCAACACCATCGAGCCCCAGGCCAGTGCGGGCCTCGCTGCCGCTCCAGACACTGAGCATGATGAATGGCAGCACCCCGGACAGGGCCCAGAGGGCAATCTCGGCGCGGTACTCGAGCATGTGGGCGTACTGGGTGCCCAGCAGCACCCGAATGATCCGACGGTTCAGACCGAGGATCCGCATCAGACCCGCCCCTGCCGAAACAACCCACCAATCAGTTCCTCGATTGGCGGATCGGTCACATCCAGATCACGCACGGGAAAGCGATCCAGCAGCTGCGCCACCACGGCGGTGAGCTGGTCACGGGGCACCAGCAGCCGCACGTCGCAGCCCTCCAACTGTTCGAGACGCCCCAGCCCGGACAGGGCATCCGCATCAACGGGCGACTCCAACTCCAGCCGCACCTCCCGCTCCGGCGCCAATTGATCGGCGAGCGCGTCAAGGGGACCGTCGTGGAACAAGCGCCCCTGATGAATCAGCAGCACCCGGGGGCACAGGGCCGTGATGTCAGCCATGTAATGGCTGGTGAGAAGCACAGTCGCCCCCGTGCGGCGGTTGTACTCCGCCAGGAACTGACGCACCCGAGCCTGGGCATTCACATCCAGCCCCAAAGTCGGTTCATCGAGGAACAGCACCTCCGGCTCATGCAAAAGAGCCGCCAGCAATTCGGCCTTCATCCGCTGGCCCAGGGAAAGCTTGCGCACCGGCCGGGTGAGCTCCTCTCCCAGCTCCAGGAGATCAGCCAGCTCGCTGATCCGCCGCCGGGCTACGCCATCAGGGATGCCGTAGACCGCGGCATTCACTCGCAGCGAATCCATTGGCGGCAGGTCCCAGAGCAGCTGCTGCTTCTGGCCCATCACAAGAGTGATCCGACGCAGGAACTCCGCCTGGCGGCGCTGAGGCCGGTGCCCCGCCACCTGCACCTCCCCAGCGCTGGGGTGGATCAGGCCGCAGAGCATCTTCAATGTTGTGGTCTTTCCAGCGCCGTTGGCACCGAGAAAACCCACCATCTCGCCAGGCTCGATCCGGAAGGAGACGTTCTGCACCGCCACCACATCTCGCGTGCGGCGCCGAACGAAATGACGCAGGGTTCCTGCCAAACCGGGCTGCTTCTCGGCAACCCGATAGGTCTTGCTCAGCCCTTCAACGCGTATCAGCGCCATTGGCCAGGTTGACGTGTTGTTGTGCGCAAAAGCGATTGACCCTATTGCTGACCGGAGATGAGGTCGTTCATGAGGAAGGAACCTAAACAATCGAAGCAGTTAAGTGATCGCATCTGAAAAGCAAAACGAGACCGAAAGCATCGAAGAACAGGGGGGGGTGGGGGCAGATTGATGAGTTGTGTCAAAAAAACAGCTTGCTGTCTGACCAAGCATGATGATATGGCCAGCAATCTTAATCGGAGCGTTGATCTATTTTATCGGACGACTCAGCAGTCTTTCAACGATTAGCTTGGTCAAGTTAGCAAGTTTTTCCAATACTGAATTTATAATTGGCAATACATTTTTATCATGGTTGGCTTATATTTCATTCTTGCTACGAACCGAATACTCGCAACCATCACGGCATATTTAATACAATTTGTTCTCAGGTTTAACGATCGAAGTCGCAAGGCGCTTCAGTCCTTTTTTCAATATTTGATCATGACAATTGGATTGGTAGCACTTGCGCTTTTATAGGAACCAGGGCATTACTTTTTTGGTCATCTCAGTATCAATCGGAATCGGACTTGGCCTTAGCCTGAAAGAACCGATAGCCAACCTTGCAACTGGAATCTGGCTCATTCTGGAAGGATCCATCAAGCCTGGCGAAATTCTGATGATTGAGAATGAACCTTACAAGGTCAAACAACTGAGCTTGAGAGCCACCATTTTGAGCAGACAACGAGATGACGCCGAATGTTGATTCCAAATCAAGTGTTATTTTCGACCAAAGCAGAATCGTTCACAGCAGGTGAAAACGGCAGGAGACCATCCATCGTGATTGGTGCCGCTTATCACCACGATCCCCAGCACATCATTCCCATAGTGGAAGAGATTGCGCAATCACACAAACGCGTCCTGAGCAAGCCGCTGCCTGAAGCATTGACGATCGATTTTGCCGACTTTTCGATAACGTACCAGCTTAATTTCTTTGTACGCAATCCTCTTGAAGCTCTCCAAGTCGGCAGCGAACTCCGTCAACAAATCTGGACTGCATTCGAGGCGAACGACATCACCATTCCCTTTCCCCAGCGGCAGGTGTATCCGATGGAATGGCCTCCGGCGGACAAGAAAACGCTTCGCCAAGAAAGACAAATAGACACAACGGGGACCGAACGCCTGGACGCGAAAAGCAATAGCCATGCATTGAGTGGCATAAAAGCATTCCTCAGGCAATCAGCGCAAGATCTGCCACGAAACAAAAGCGAACCTTGAGGGCATCCAGAGCGATTAGGATTTCTGATCCAGAACAATCAGACAACACATTGTTCACAAACACTTTCTGCGGCACGGCAGACAATCGAACGCAAGGGCAGATCTCAATCACGAGAGCGCGTGAGCAGGATCACAGCAAAGCGTGATTGAGATCGAGGAAGAAACGGTCACTCGGTGCGAGAACAAGGAAGCGGGGAAATAAGCCCCAAACCTTCAAAAACTCAAATCAAACACCAAGTACCAAATCGAGGACTCTCACCATGAGCACCACAAAACAGGTCAAGAAAACAAGCAGATCAAAAACCAGTGACTGGCGCCAGGAACTCAACGAATCGGTACGCCAATCAATCGACTTCTACTCTGATCAGAGCAATCTAACCAAAGAGCAACAAAGCGATGTCAAGGGATGGGTGGTCGCAGGCGTCGACGAGAAAAACCTGCTCCAGTTCAATCACTACGCTCAAAAAATTGGGCTCAAAGCAGAAAAGACGGTCTTAAACAATCAAGGCTATGGACTCGATGAGCTGCAACTCAAGGGCTACAAAGCGGGATCAAGAGCAGACTTCGCAAGGCTCAGCAAGATCGCCAAAGCGCTCGACCTCGACCTCTGGCAGGAGGTGGAGCAAATCCATGTGACCTACGGGAGTATCAACCAGAACGAGATCACGGAAGGCGCCTTCGATCCAGACCTGACAGACGGAGATCAAGCGGATGACATCAATGGCGATGGAATCGCTGATCCACTGTTCCAGCTTCTGGCCAGCGATCCAGCCAACGGCAGCTATGGCGTCAATGCTGTTGGAGCCTGGGACCAAGTCAGCGGCCAAGGCGTGCGTGTTGGCGTTCTGGACAGCTTTTTCGACCTCAACCACAGCGACCTGCAATCCGCACTACCAACCAGCGTCGACTGGGATGGCGACGGCGTCGATGACGCAGTCGATGCCAACAACAACGGCATCGCCGATGTGTTTGAACCAGAAGGATTCACATACGCCCTGGGATCCAATCTTTGGCCCGTCAATGATCGGAGGAACAGAGGTCAATCGCACGGAACATCCGTCAGCGGCATCGCCGTGGGACGGATCAATGGTGAATCAGGAGTTGGTATTGCCCCAGAAAGCGAATGGCTGCCATTCGGATTTATAGACCGTCAACCCGATTGGCCCTCAGAGGATTATTACAACTACGCCGATGTCGTCAATAACAGCTGGGGCTTTTCGGGAATCAATGGCACATTTCGCACCAACACGCCACAACAAGCTGCAAATTGGCAGATGGCAACCGAACGATCCATCCAAGTTGTGGCAGCGGGAAATGATCGAGACCCTGGACTGACTTTTACCCGAGGATGGGACAACAGCAACAACAGTGCAAAGGCAAGGCGTGAAAATATTGTCGTCGCAGCGACAATGAGAAACGGCGAAGTTGAGCAATACAGCACCCCCGGGGCAAGCATTTTCGCCAGTGCGCCAGTCAATGGATCCAATTTCCGTTTTGACGATTCATCTGGTGCAAACGCCAATCAGCAACGCACGGTGACAGCCGATGTGACGGACGATCCAGCAATTGATGGCGGCCTCAATAATGACAACGCTGGCTACGTCAACGGCCCAACACACACCCGGTTCAATGGCACATCAGCAGCTGCACCAATGGTGACCGGCACCATTGCCCTGATGCTGGAGGCTAACCCCAGCCTGGACTGGCGCAATGTTCAACACATCCTGGCCCAGACTTCAACCAAAAACGGACTGATTGACAGCAACGGTGATGGACAACTGGATGCGATTGACCCCAATGCAGGAGGCAACGCAGCCAATCCTGCAGCTGCCGGCACGATTGAGATGCGTAACACGTTCACGCCGGGAGTCAACACAACGTTCGATATCAACGATGGCCATAACACCGGCTGGTTCCAGAATGGTGCCGGCCACTGGGTCAGCGATTCCTTTGGCTTCGGCATCGTCAATGCCGGCGCCGCCGTTGAACTCGCCAGTAGCTGGAGACGCGTCGCACCAGAACGCAAGATCAGCACGAACAGCATCTTGGCCAACCCATTCACCATTCAAGAAGGGAATCTGGGTGGGCTTGATTCATTGAACGAGGCAGGCAACTGGGAGGTTGACGACCACCTCTCTGTTGAATGGGTCGAGCTCAACATCAAACTGGATCTGGAGGAACAGGATGAGATCATGCTGGCCGTCCAATCACCATCCGGGACACGATCGGTACTGATGGCACCCGGCGGCAGTGACGCCAGGCCATTCCCAGCCAGGACCAGCCGAAACAGCTTTGGCGAGCGCACCTTCATCACCAATCAATTCTGGGGCGAAGATTCACGCGGAGAATGGAGTGTCGAAGTCCTCGACACCAACGCTGATGGTGATACAGCACGCCTTTCGGAAGCATCACTCGACATCTTCGGCACAAAGGCAAAAAGCATCATAAATTTCATTCCCTACCTGGATCCAGAAAAGAAGTTGTTTGAACTCCCCAAAGATTATTTGAAACCCATCCCGAACCTCCAGGACCTTCTGCATCCAATCTCTCAGTTGCAATCCTCAGATGAGCTCGCAATGCCAATCAAAGGCGAGCTAACAAACAACCTCTCGCCAACCATGATCGAAGAAGCAACGCTCTTCTAAATCGATCAACACCCATCCATCATCAACATCAGCGCTGTTGCAGCGCTGATGTTTTCTCTTGTGATGGTTCAGCGTTCAGCCTGAATCGCCGAATCAGCTCAGGTCGGCCAGGCGCTTGCGGGCCAGATCGGCCTGGGCCTGCTTCTCCGCCAGGTTGGCCTGGCATTCCGCCACCACCTCCGGCGGGGCCTTGTCAGCGAAGTTGGGATTGCCAAGCCGGCCCGCCAGGCCCTTGATCTCCTTCTCCGCCTTGGCGATGTCCTTCTCGAGGCGGCCCTTGAGCGCATCGAGATCGACGAGGCCTTCGATCGGCAACAACACCTGCAGCTCACCGCTCACTCCAGCGAGGGCCTTGGCGACCGGAGCCGCATCGGCCTCAACCGGCGCCATCACCGCCACCGACTCCGCCCGCGTCAAGGCTGTGATGTCGGCCGTGCCCTGAGTGAGCACAGCCGCCAGCGCGCCGCGGCCGGTGACGAAGCGCACCGGCACCGGCTGGGAGGGCTTGAGGCCCGCCACCGCTCGCAGGTTGCGCACCACACGGATGGCACCGATCAGCTCATCGAAAGAGGCTTCCAACGCCTCATCCAAAGCGCTTTCATCCAGCGCTGGCCAGGGCTGCAACGCCAGAAAGCTGGTCTCCGGCTCGCCGGTGACGCTGTGCCAGAGCTCCTCGGTGAGGTGGGGCATCAGCGGATGCAGCATCAAATGCATCTGGCTGATCACCTTGGCCAGCACCTGCTTGGCGACCCGCTGATCGACGAGGGCCTCGGCTGAGGGATTCTCACCGGGGTTGAGCCGGCGTTTGCTCAGCTCCAGATACCAGTCGCAAACGTCATTCCAGGCGAACTCATAGAGGCCCTTGGCCGCCTCACCCAGGCCATAGCTGCTGTAGCGCTCGGCGGTCTCCCGGTTCACCCGGGCCAGACGGGACAGGATCCAGCGGTCCGCCAGCTGCAGGGCGGCAGGGTCGGGGGCACCGAGTTGGGCCGGGGTTTCGCCGCCCAGGTTCATCAGGGCGAAACGGGTGGCGTTCCAGAGCTTGTTGGCGAAGTTGCGCGATGCCTCCACCGTGGCGGAGGTGTCCTTCTTGCGGTCGTAGTCAAGGCGAATGTCCTGACCGGCACCAGCCACTTCCCGCACCAGGGCGAAGCGCAGGGCATCGGTGCCGTAACGCTCGATCAGCAGCAGCGGATCGATGCCGTTGCCGGCGCTCTTGCTCATCTTGCGGTTCTGCTCATCCCTCACCAGGCCGTGGATGTAGACATCCTGGAAGGGCATCTCACCGGTGAAGGCGCCGGCCATCATCGTCATCCGGGCCACCCAGAAAAAGATGATGTCGAAGCCCGTCACCAGGGTGCTGGTGGGGTACCAGCGCTGCAGGTCCGCGCTGCCTGTATCAGGCCAGCCAAGGGTGGAGAAGGGCCAGAGGCCGCTGGAGAACCAGGTGTCGAGCACGTCTTCGTCCTGCTCGATCTCCACCGTTAGGCCGTACTCGGCTTTGGCCTTCTCCAGGGCTTCGGCTTCGTTGCGGGCCACCACGTAGGGCGTGGTGTCGGTGTATTTGCCACCGGTCTCGCTGATCACGAACCAGGCGGGAATGCGATGGCCCCACCAGAGCTGGCGGCTGATGCACCAGTCGCGGATGTCGGTGAGCCAGTCGCGGTAGACCTTCTCCCAGCGCTCGGGGATCAAACGGGGGTCCTGCTTCTCGAGGGCCTCCCGGCAGCGAGCCGCCAAAGGCTCGGTTTTGACAAACCACTGGGTCGAGAGCAATGGCTCCACCGGCACCTTGCCGCGGTCGGAATAGGGAACGCTGTGGCGGTAATCCTCCACCTTCACCAGCAGGTCCAGCTCTTCGAGCCCAGCCACCACGGCCTTGCGGGCCTCGAAGCGATCCAGACCCTCGAACTGGCCGGCCTCCTTGTTCATCGTGCCGTTCTTACGCATCACGGTGATCTGGGGCAGACCGTGGCGCTGGCCGATGGCGAAATCGTTGGGGTCGTGGGCCGGCGTCACCTTGACGCAGCCGGTGCCGAAATCCTTCTCCACGTGGTCGTCAGCCACAATCGGAATCTCCCGCCCCACGAAGGGGAGGGTGAGGGTCTGGCCCACCAGATGGGCATAGCGCTCGTCGGTGGGATTCACCGCCACCGCCGTGTCGCCCAACATCGTTTCGGGGCGGGTGGTGGCTACCTCCAGATGGCCGTCGCCGTTGCTGAGCGGGTAGCGGAAATGCCAGAGGTGACCGTCCACCTCCTTCATCTCCACCTCAAGATCGCTCACCGCCGAACCCGAGGCAGGACACCAGTTCACCAGATATTCACCGCGATAGATCAGTCCCTGCTCGTGCAAGCGCACGAAGGCCTCCTTCACCGCTTCGCTGAGCCCCTCATCGAGGGTGAAACGCTGGCGCTGCCAATCAACGGAATAACCCAGCCGCCGCAGCTGGCCCACGATCCGACCACCACTGTCGGCCTTCCACTGCCAGGCCCGCTCCAGGAAGGCATCGCGGCCGAGGTCATGGCGGGTCTTGCCCTCGTCCTTGAGCTGCTTCTCAAGAATCGTCTGCACCGCGATCGAGGCATGGTCGGTTCCTGGCAGGCAGAGCACGTTCTTTCCGGCCAGCCGCTGATAACGCACGATCGTGTCGATCAGGGCCGTGTTGAAGGCATGACCCATGTGCAGGCTTCCGGTCACGTTCGGCGGCGGGATCACCACCGAAAACGATTCACCAGGGGCCTTCGGGTCGGGATGGAAGGCTCGCTGGTCCTCCCAGGCCTGCTGCCAGCGGGCTTCCGTGCCAACCGGGTCGTAGGTCTTTGGAAGCTCAGGCACGAATAAAGGCGCAGGATCGGCGCGGCCATGCTCGCAAAGGGGTGAACCAGTAAAACGCCCATAAAATCCATGCATCACAGGGAAAGAATGCGGCGATTCATCCAGTCCCTCGCAGCCTTGCTTTGTTGTTCGGGGTTACTGGCTGCTTGCTCCAACAACGAAGAGATCAGCTTCCCCACGGTGCTGAGAGTGGCCCGGACCATTCCCAGCGACTCCGGCGCTGAATATGACGACTACGAGCGCATGGGGGCCCTCGTGGACGGCCTTGTCAAACAGCTGCAAAGCGTTGACAGCTCGATTCGAATTCAAACGGCGCTGTATGGACGAAGAAATTTCGTCGACGAAATCCAGAGGCAAACCAATAGCGGATTTGGGCCGGATCTGATTATTACCGATAGTGAAACAACATTGGAATTATATTCCCGCAATTTGATTCACCCGATCGGGTCAGACGCCAAAGGTCGAGATAATATTCCAGCATACATTTTTAATCTCGCAAGGGCGAAAGATGGGCAACTTGTTGGTCAGCCTGTCAGCCAATATGTGCAGTTGGCTTGTTACAACAAAGAGAAGGTTAAAACACCGCCAGATTCATTAATCGACCTACCCAAGGACAATGATGACCTGACGTTCGGCCTGGCTCTGCAACTCAAAGACCTGTACTGGACGGCGGAAGCGTTTCAAGCAGAGCAAGCGATTGAAATCGCCATGCAGGGCCAACAACCCACAAAGGAACAGGCACAGAAAGTCAGCACTTGGTTGACCTGGCTCAAAACGGCAAGCTATCAACAAAACATTCGATTTTTGAATGATCAAAACAGACTTCGCCGAGCCCTGATTGCCGGAGAACTGGACTGGATTACATGTTGGAGCACAAATCTACCGGAACTGCGCGAAACAATGAAGGACAAACTTGGGGTTGTCGGCATTCCAAAAGGGCCATCTAAAAAGCTTCGCGCCATGACCAGACTGTCCGTTTGGTCACTGGGACGCAACTCAAGCTCAGGACAACGTGAAAAAGCTCTCACCTTCATCGACTTCATAACCAAACCATGGGCGCAGAAAACCTATGCTCTGCGCAACAAAACATCATTTCCAGTTGATAAAAATGCCGCAAGAATTGTAGCTTCGAAAATACCAGGAGGCCTATCAGCATTATCACAATACGAAGAGCAAGCCATCAAAGTTTCAGCTGCAGCCAGCCGAACCAAAGCGATGGTGTTCAGAGATCCAGAGCGCTACGACACAATCTCTGATCATCTGCTCGACACAATTTACGATATCGAAACACCTGAAGAAGCAAGCCAGAATATTCTCACAGCATTGCAGGAGGAAAAGCAATGATCAGAGAGTTTCTGCGCGAAATCATTAGTTGGCTTGGCTACCTGCAACGTGGATCTGTTCTGATGCAAGTCGCTCTCTTTGCGGCTGTCATTCTGCTCGAAAAACGATATATCCATCGCCGTTACACCCAGCTCGCTCCCGAGCTCAAGCTCCTTGCGGCACCAGTCGTTCTGCTGATTGTCAGCGTCATCAGCATGGCTTTCGGATTTCCTGGCGGCTTCCTCCGCTATCTCTCAGCCTCATGGCTTGCCTGGAGGCTCGTGATACCAATCAAAAATATTCTGAATAAACGCGTCCCGAAGTTTCCCGCAGACGAACTGGATAAATCCATTTTCAGACCAATTTTCCTGGTGCTTTTACTGCTCTCGTTCTTTCAAATGATCGGAAGCCGGGAAGCTCTTTCAGTGATTCAGATCGGCACAATCTTTGGCGTCGTTCTCACCATCGGAAAACTGTTCACTGCCATTGTGGTGATCTACGCAGTCTTCACCCTGGCGAGTCGTCCAGCGGCCTTGCTTGCGTGGATCAGCGGAAAATTTTTCGGCATATCCATCCAAGGTCGCAAAGCCCTTGAGCTCATTCTTCGATATTCAATGATTGGCCTCGGAGTCTTTGGGGTGAGCTACTACATCGGAATCAATGGAACGGCTTTGGTCGCAGTTGCTGGTGGGTTGTCCGTTGGTATTGGCTTTGGCCTGAAGGAAATTATTTCCAATTTCATCAGCAGCATCTGGCTTCTCTTTGAAGGAACCGTGCGCCCCGGCGAGGTGCTGATGGTGAATGGTGACCCCTGCACGGTTCGGAAACTCGGCATGCGCGCCACCCAGCTTCGCCGTGGACGCGACGGCGCTGAACTCCTGGTACCCAACCAGAATTTCTTCACACAAGAGGCGGAATCCTTCACCGCAGAGGAAACCTCCAGACGCGGCGGTGTGGATGTGGGGGCGGCTTACCACCATGAGCCACAGCAGGTCATTGATGTTCTGGTGGACGTCGCCAAGAGCCATGAGCGCGTCCTGGAATATCCGCCTCCAGCTGCTTTCACGACGCAATTCGCCGACTCCTCCATCAACTACAAAGTGTTGTTCTGGGTCCGCAATCCCCTCGATGCATTTGCAGTTGAAAGTGATCTCCGCCAGATGATCTGGGTGGCCTTTGAAGAGCATGGAATCGGCATTCCATTCCCACAGCAACAGGTGTACCCAATGGAATGGCCACCCTCAAAGAATCAGACGCTGCGCATCGGCTCTGCCGGACGCAGCCTTCAGGCGGACGTCGCTGATGACGAATCAACCGGAGAGACGCTGTAGGTAACTCTCCTGACTGCCGCCATTGATCCAACCGGTTGCGATCGTCTTGCTGAGGTTGGCATTCACCCGTCCACGATGGGTGTGCGAGGGACCAGCCGGAAAAATCAGCAGCTTCCCTCGCTCTGCCGGTTCGTGGTGATCCTGCCAGTGGAATTCTGTCCCGGCCTCGTCAACGCTGTCGCAGTAAAGAATCCAGGCCAGGACGCGATGAACGGGCTCGGTGGCTTCCTCACCGATCGTCCAGTCGCAGTGCCACTGCCGGAATCCCTCCCCGGGGGCATAACGCTGCAGGTTGAAGATCGGCATGACGAACAGGTGCTGATCCGGACAGACCGAGCGAAATAGAGGGCGTTCCTGGAGGTAACGCTCGAGCCCGGCAGACACCCCTCGAATGATCACCTCAGCAAGGGCATAGGCATCCGGGTCGCTGCGGTCGATGGCAACCAGACTGATATCGGTGGAGAGCTTCGCTGGCTGATCGCCGCCACCGGGACCGAACGCGATTCCCGGCCGATGCAGATCCGTACGACGATCAAAGAACGCCATGACGCCATCGGCCACGGCCTCGAAGCCTGAATTGCGGTAGCGACCGATCAGTTTCATCGCTCCCCCGCGCGCCGGGGAATCGCCAGGGCCGCATCCAGCTCCTGCCAGCGGTCCTGATCCATCACAACGTCATCCTCTAGACCGATCCGCTTGATCACGCTGCCGGCCAGTGATCGGTTCAGAGGGACACCGGGTCCCATGGGCAGGATCAACACCTGCTGCTCAGCGGGATCGGCCATCACTTTCAAATCCAAGTCCTCCAGCTCACGCTCGAAAAACAGACGCCGCATCCGGCCCGTCAACGTCGGGCCGAGTGCATCGGCGAAGGAGGTCATGCCTGCCTCGTCACCGGGACAACCGCAATTCAGAGACAACCAGATCAGCAGCTTCACCCAGCTGTCGACCGTCCAGATCGGCTGGAAACTCTCCCGGTGCTGACGCACCAATTCAGCAATCGCGAAATTGAACAAGGTGGCCTGAAGGCCAGTGGCGTCAGCGGAATCCATGGCTGTCATCCTCTCCTGCAACAGGTCAGACTGGATCGACTGGCTATATCCACCATGGCCCTAGACCTCAACGACCCGGAACTGGAGTTTTCCGATCTGGTCTACGCCTACCAAAGCTGGGTGATGGCGGTGATCAACGACGAAAAACTCGGCAGCGAAGAAAAGCTGCTCAACGATGACATTGCTGAGGATGCGCTGAACTCGATGCGCTTCCTGCCCGGAGAAGTGACCAGCGCCATTGAAACCAGTCTTGCGCGGGTCTACGACGTCGACGCGGACGAACTGGCCGAACTGCTTTTCCCGGAAGAGTGATCCTTCATGGGCTGGACCTCTGCTGACATCCCCTCCCAGGAAGGCCGCATCGCCTTGGTCACTGGGGCCAACATCGGCCTGGGGTTTGAGACCGTCCGTGCCTTAGCCGCCAGGGGAGCGACCGTCTTGATGGCGTGTCGCTCGCGAAGCAAGGCCGAAAAAGCACGCAGTGAGCTTCTGGAGGAAGGTCTGACGGGACTCGACCTGATCGATCTCGACCTCGCTGATCTCGATGCCGTGGTGTCGGCAGCTGAAACGGTTCAGCAGCGTTACGGCCAGCTCGATCTCCTGATCAACAACGCTGGCGTGATGGCGCCCCCGTACCAACGCAGTCGACAGGGTCATGAGCTCCAGTTCGCGGTGAATCACCTCGGCCACATGGCACTCACGCAAGCGCTTCTACCCCTGCTGAAGCGGGACGCCAGAGTGGTGACGGTGACATCCGGTGCTCAGTACTTCGGACGCATCCGCTGGCATGACCTGGCCTGGCAGGAACGGTACGACCGTTTCGGCGCCTACAGCCAGAGCAAACTGGCCAACGTGATGTTTGCCCTCGAGCTGGATGCCCGCCTGAAGCGATCCGGCAGTGGAATCAGTTCATTGGCCGCCCACCCCGGAATGGCTCGGACCAATCTGCAACGCAGCAATCTCACCGCCGAGAGCAACCAGCTCGAGCATCTGGCTGTGAAACTGTTTGATCCACTGCTGCAAAGCGCCTCCATGGGGGCGCTGCCGCAATTGCATGCCGCAACAGCGAGTTCCGTCGCAGGTGGTGAACACTTCGGACCGGATCAGCTGGGTGGTCTGCGGGGCTATCCCACCCGCTGCCGTGTGGCACCAGCTGCGCGCGATCCCCAGCAGCGCCAGCGCCTCTGGAGCGTGAGCGAAGAACTCATCCAGGCCGGAAGCGGCATTGACTGAAGCGAACCAGCAGCTCCTGAAGCTTGGGCCCTATGTGATGGGGCGAGTCCGGCGCGGTGTCGTCGGAAACAGCCGCTATGCCCGGCGCCTTCGCAGCGCCATTCGCGAGACCGCTGACGATGCGGCGCATCGGCCGGTGCTGATCAGCGGAGAACCAGGGCTGGGCAAAGACAACCTGGCTGCTCTGATCCACTACGGCTCGGATCGGCGCCGACAACTGTTGTTGCGCTTCAGCCACCAGGATCTTCAGGGCCAGGGCATGTCGCTGCTGTCTGACTTGGGGGACAGCACTGTCCTGATCAATGGATTCGACCAGATCGATCCACCCCTGCGCCAGAAACTGATCGCGATGGCGCGGGGTGACGTCCAGTCGTTCCAGGGCCGGATGCTGTTCACCAGCGAAGCCAGCCAACCCGATCTTGATGGCATCACCTCGCTGATCCGGGTTCCACCCCTGCGCGTGCGCCGCTCTGATCTTGGGGACTGGCTTCGCTATTACCTTCGTCTGAAGTGCAGCGAACTGGGCTGGAATCAGCCACCGAACCTGCCGGACAGCGCGGTGCGACGGCTTCAGAACCATGAGTTCGCCAACAACCTGCGCGAACTCGAAGCGATGGTGGATCGCGCCCTGCGTCAGGCGCGTCAGCAAAGCCAGGGCGAACTCCCTCCGCTGCTCCCTGAGGAGGTCTTCTGGACCGCGGAGAAAACACGGCGAGCTCGTTTTGACGTGTGGCGCTGGAAACCGAGGTTGCGGGACTGGATGCGCGCACCGACGCTTTGGAACGCGCTTCTGTTCAGCCTGGTGAGCTGGCTGTTCGTGGCTGTGAACCTGGTGCTCTGGCTTGGCCCCCAGGACCGCGCAGCGAATCCGGTGCTGACCCTGTTCTGGGCCTGGTGGTGGCCTTTGATCCTGCTGAGCTACCCGCTGGTGGGTCGACTCTGGTGCGCCATTTGCCCTTTCATGGTCTGGGGGCAGATCGCTCAACGGCTGACCCCATGGCGCAAGAAGAGCTGGCCCCATGGGGATGTGGATCGCTGGGGGGCTCCTGCTCTGGCCGCCGGGTTCGCCGCGATTCTCCTGTGGGAAGAGGTCTGGAACCTCGAGAACACCGCCTGGCTGAGCAGCTGTCTGCTGTTGCTGATCACAGCAGGGGCGGTGATCGGCTCAACGGTTTTTGAAAAACGGTTCTGGTGCCGTTACCTCTGTCCCGTCGGAGGGATGAAAGGACTGTTCGCCAAACTCTCAATCCTTGAACTGCGCGCCGAAGTCGGCACCTGCAGCGGCAGCTGCAGCAGCTATGCCTGCTTCAAGGGCGGCCCTGCCGACGGCGAGGGGCTGGCCACCGAAGGCTGTCCCCTGGGCACCCATCCCGCCCACATGAGCGATAACCGCAACTGCGTGCTCTGCATGACCTGCACCCAGGCCTGTCCGAACCGATCGGTGCAGCTGAGGCTGCGACCACCGGCTGCAGATCTCCAACGCAGGATGGATGCCCCCGATGGAGAGCGAGGCCTGATTCTGGTTCTGGCGGGGGGGGGGTTCTGCCTGCATCAGTGGCAACGGTTGCTGGGCTGGCTGCCACTGGCCCCGACATCGCTGCATGAAGGACCACTGCTGCCCAGGCTGAGCATCGCCGCCTTTGCCCTGGCCATCCCAGCTGGCATAGGACTCTGGCTTCCTCGACGTTGGTTGTATGCCTGCTTGCCCCTCCTATGGGCCGTGCTGCTGGCACGACATCTGCCGCTGGGGATGCTGGAGGCAGGCACTGTGCTTCCGGCAGGTTGGCCCAAATGGCAGGCGGACCAGCATGTGATCGCTTTCTGTCAGACGGTCGTGATGGGAATCGGCTGGATCGGAGCGGCCGTGCTGCTGCGACGGCTTGTGGATCTGAACCGATTGCGTTGGTTGACTGGCACGATGGTGCTGCTGCTGATGAGTCTTGCCGGTCGTTGGCTGGTGTCCCTCTGATCGTGATGAACGATTCCTCACTCCGGGTGAATACGCGCCAGAAACAACTGCTGGATGCCCTGCAGGCCAGCGATGATGAGATGAGCGGTCAACAGCTGCATCGCAACCTGGCTGATGGACCAGGAGCCATGGGCCTGGCAACGGTCTACCGCAACCTGCGCCAACTCCAGCAACGGGGGCTGGTGCGCTGCCGCCACCTTCCCAATGGCGAAGCGTTGTACGCACCTGTGGAACGGGATCGCCACCACCTCACCTGCGTCGACTGCGGCAAGACCCAGTCTCTGGATCAGTGCCCGATCCATGACCTTGACGTGCCGCAACATGCTCGCGGCGACTTCGATTTGCTGTTTCACACGCTTGAATTCTTTGGTCTGTGCAGCAGTTGCCGAGAGCGGCAACAAACCCCTTCATGACTCTGGCCGCCACGTATCTCGGAGCCAACGGCTGGTTGCTCGATTTCGACGGACTGCGAGTCTTGGTTGACCCGTGGCTGAAAGGAGATCTCAGCTTCCCACCTGGCGCATGGCTGCTGCGCGGCGAGCTCGGCGAGGAACGGGAAGCGCCCGACGATCTGGATCTGCTGCTCCTCACCCAGGGGCTTGCCGATCACAGCCACCCCAAGACACTCGCGATGCTTCCCAGAGACCTGCCGGTTGTGGGGTCCGCATCAGCAGCTCGGGTGGTGCAACGGCTCGGCTTTCAGACAGTTTCATGC
This sequence comes from Synechococcus sp. KORDI-100, assembly GCF_000737535.1. Classification (NCBI taxonomy): domain Bacteria; kingdom Bacillati; phylum Cyanobacteriota; class Cyanophyceae; order Synechococcales; family Synechococcaceae; genus Synechococcus; species Synechococcus sp. KORDI-100. The sequence continues at coordinate 25,908 of NZ_CP006269.1, forward strand.
CTGCAGCCAGGAGAATCGCTCACGCACGGGGGACTGTCGATTCGAGCCACCGCCGGTGCCCCTGTGCCGGCCACGGAGAACGGCTACCTGCTGGAGCACAGCGCCGGCAGCCTGTACCTCGAACCCCATGGTTTCCTGGACCCTTCTCTGCCCAAGCAGCGACTGGACGCTGTGATCACACCGATGGTCGATCTCGGCCTGCCGATGGCTGGAGCTTTTGTGAAAGGGTGCACAGTGGTGCCGCAGCTGGTGGATCGCTTCCAGCCGACAACCGTTCTGGCCAGCACATCCGGAGGAGATGTGCGCTTTGAAGGAGCCCTGAGTCGGATGTTGCAGATGCAGGGGTCCTTCGCGGCGACCGCCGAACAGCTACCGGCCCAGACCCGCTGCATCGACTCTCAGCCAGGGGAGCGATACGAGCTCAGGCCGGGGTGACAGGGTGACAACCATTCCGCTGCCCTCAAACGGCGGTGTGAGAGAGATCACAGGTGCGGTTGATCAGCATCAGTACGGCGACGAAGCACTGGAGCAACGCTTGATTCAACCCAATCAAGGTTCTGATGCCGATCCAACGCCTGGCTGTCTTCGCCGTGTTCTGCTCGACAGCCCTTCCCACCGGCTTGCTCGGGCTCCAAATCGCTCAAGAGCAAAAAATCCCCGCCTGCGGCACCGAAGCAGCCTTAAACCACGAGAGCTGCATCGAGCCAACCTCCGGCCTTCGCTTCGCCACGAGCCGGTACCTGAAAATTGCTCCGTGACGAAACGTCAAGACTGCGTTACATTTCGTTTCAATTGAGCCATTACGATGCAGTCCAACCAAGCCAGCGATCAGTGGTTCCAATCCGCCGCAGCCCGTGATATCCATCTCGAACAGCTCAAACGGGCTGAGCGATTCAACGGACGTGCCGCCATGCTCGGAATCGTCATCGGCATCATCACCGAGGGGCTCACAGGCGCCGGCATTGCCCATCAGATCGGTCTCGGCGCACTTGTGGATGGCTATGCAGCCTGTCGGACCCAGTTCTTGCCGTTCTGCTTCTGAATGACTGCATAAAAGCCGTTGAACGGAGGCAGACTTCCCTCGATTCAACGGCAGTGAAGCCCCATAAATTGGGTCAACACCGATCCAATGTTCAGACAACCTGGGGATTCACATCAGCCAGCCTGTGACAGGGCGCCTCCAACACTCGAGTCGAGACCCTGCAATCGACCATGGGTCGAACAGGACGATCCAGCGCTCCCTTCGGCCCTTCATCGATGCGTTCATCCTCACTCGGGCGAACGTTGGCTTCATCGCCCGCAAGCCGGACATTCAAGTCCCAAGGGCGATGTGTTCATTCCCTTTCAAATCAGGAACGATCAGCATCAGAACAGACCTCAGCGCGGCACGGTTTTGACAAGCGGCGTACGTTGAGCCAATGGAACGGCATTACGAACTCGACGTCATCGGCCTCGACGACGCCTGCTATCTGAGAAGGACCCTGAGAACAACCGGGGCCTCAGCCGCGATCGAATATCGCGTGTTGGGCGGAGCCCAGGAGATGTCGATGTTCAATTACACCGTTGAAATCAACAATCACGCCCTCGATCGCTATCCCTGGACCCCTGAGCAAATCTGATTCCTGCGACCTTTCAGCCTGACAATTCAGCGACAAACCTGCTCAAGCATGGCTTCACCGACTGATCCGGGAGGCACAACCAACCATCGAGCTTTGGTGCCATCGTCGTAAATCGCCCTGGTTCGTCCCCGTTCACAATCCGCCTCAACCGTCCAGAGATCGCCTTCGGACGATCGATGCAGAAAAAAAACAGGAGAGACAAGCTTGACCGACTCACAGACACCCTGATCACAACTGATATCGACCCAACGGCTCATCGTCCTCGCCTCTGCCGGACAATCAACAGCCATGATTGGCAAGACAAACAAACTGAAAAGTAGATATTTTTTCAAAATCACAACACGCTATGAACAAAATACTTTAAACACTTGCTGCAGCAGTTGAAACGACAGACTGAACAGCCCCAGCGATCTCAAAGAGACTCAGAACAACACACCACTGACAGCTGATGGATCCAAACAAAAGCACTCGCGGAACGATCTATGCCTGGGCCATTGGATTGAACATCCTTGCCTGGGGCGGCTATCTGTATCTGACGCAAGTCATGGGATTTGACTTCGAGATGATCAATGCCCATTGATCGCTGATAAGAGATGACCACCTGATCGATCACAACAGAACCTTCAGGAGACATCAACCAGACTGGCTCTTACAACGAAGCTGCGGTTCATTGGTGCAACGGCTGCAAGCAGATGACCCGTGTTCTGAAGGATCAATGGCTGGCCATGTCGATTGCCGGAGTGTCCCTGGTGGCATTGCTGTGGCTTGAATGGATGACACCGTAACGCTGCCGTTCATTCAGATCGCCTGTGCTGCACACAATCTTCAGGGCCGAGCAAGCCGGCTCGACAGGCTTCTGCGATCACTTGAGCCCGTTGCTCTGGGGTCGTGACACCACGACTGTTCAAGAGCTCATAAACAGGCAGGCTGATCAAACGCTCCTTGAAAAGCATCTCGTTCGTTTGAGCAGACGCCGGAATCACAAGCCAGCCAATAGAAACAATAGCAAGGACGCCTTTAATACGCAGTGACAACATCCAATTTTCCCCAGTATGAGAACCCAACTTGCCTAAAGATCTGGGGACAATGGCTTTGAACTCAAGAAATCCACACAGGGCAATGAACGGAGACAAGGTCATCCAGTCCACTTGATGAACTCAAAGGCAGTCGTTGAACAACAGGTTCAGCGCATCCTGAGATTGGGCGACAACAACGTGTCCAGAGACGGTCGATGGATCGTCGATGACAATGGTTGAAGACCTCTGAAGACACTCAGGCTCCTCCTCTGGGTTGACCCGAGTGCTGTCAACGCAATCTGGTTTGAATCCTGAACCAAGCCAGTTGCGTTGCCTGATCAGCAGCATTCGCAGCTGCTACAGCACGGATCCTGCTGTGCGTGTCCATCAGCACAGGCCTGAGAACAATAGGTTTTTCCATCTTTCTCCACGGATGTCTGCGAAGAAATCTGGCAGCCACAGGGCTCACAAGCACAATCCAATGGCGTCGTCAGCATGGTCAAAACATTGATCTAACCCCTTTCTAAAACTGAATCCAGCCAGATGCACTCACCCATTCGAGGGAGATTCAGATGGACCATCAAGGGCAATGCAACGACCAACGCTGGACTGACTCCCCAGCAGTGAGGGAGTCAGATGCATCCCAAGCGCCCGACGACCTGGATCAGCCATCGGAATGAAGGGACATCCGTCGATGTGACCCTTCACAACACACCATGGCTCGACGGCAGACAACGCAGGACATGAATGATGCGCCTAAGCGAATCAATTGATGACAGTCCTCGTCGGCAACGATGCTCTCGACCCGTGCTCACAACGTATGTCTCGTTAATAAGGCTGCACTGCACGTTTCAATCCCAGTCGATACATTGTCCTGGGATCGGAGACTCCTGAACAACACTCTTTAAGACGCCGTATACATGTACAAAACCTTCCACTAACCAAAATTCATGAATGAAATGTACAGAATTTTTTCCTAAACCATCAGACAGCAGTCAGATACAGCAGCAGGACGGTCCATCCATTTCAATCGCTGATAGAATTTATTTAGAAACACATATTGACAATCCAGGAATGGTCAAAATCACAAAAGATTGCCCGTCAAACGTGATTGAGGAGCTGGGAATCCAGCAATGGCCGATCTGGAGTTGCGAAGCAAGTACATTCCCCTGGACCTATGAGGACAAGGAAACTTGCCTGATTCTCGAAGGGAGCGTGACGGTCACTCCCGAAGGAGGGGAACCCGTGGACTTTTCGGCTGGAGACCTTGTTGAATTCCCCAAAGGCATGTCTTGCATCTGGCACGTGAAGCAAGCTGTGCGTAAGCATTATCAATTTGGTTAAACCGATGGATTGGCAGGTAGAAGCACAAACAGCCCTCAAAAAAGATGTACCGTTTTTCGTACGAGGTGCTGTTAAAAAAAGAATCGAGGCGATGGCTGCCGAGGAAGGCTTGACGAACATCGATCTCTCCTTTTATCACGCAGCCAAAAAACGTATGGCGCCTCAATAACAGCAAAACCAATCACAACCAATGATCTTGAAGAAATCGAAATCAGACCTTGAGCCGAATGGATACAACCGGACACCCAAGTCAACTCGCCGAAAGAACAGAGATATCTCTTTCCAGCACTTTTGAGGAACCAAAGATCACCAAAGCAGGCTTAAATAAGTCATCCGCCATGAGAGCGAAAGTTGGTTACAACCGTAAGACCCTCTTCCACAACAGTCTGTTCAAAGCCGATTAATCATGGGCCGAAGATTTGAACGATTTGTTGGTGACTGATATGAACAATACTTCCCCACATACGTCTTCCAGTCCATTTCAAGTCGTGTCAGATCATTCATCATCTGAGAAGGCGCCTGACGTTGTTGCAATTAAAATTTTTCCTGATTTATAAAATGGGCCAGATTTGTTGCATGACGACAGGCATAAACATGATTTCCAGCCCGGTGCTGCCGTTCAGCCATCTCCATGACGACTTTCCACTCCTTCAAAGGCGGACCTGTTTCGGGGTACACTGATACCGAGACAATGGCTCCGAGCAGCCCAATTATCGACAATTTCATACAACAAAAAGAATATTTCCCATACAAACAGGGAGCAAAGATAGAACAAACGAAGGTATTAGCCATCAACAAAGCCAGGCAGAAAACTTGTGCTGAGCGTAAGAGCCTGGCTCGAAAACCTAGTCTTAAGTAGATCCAAATGACGAATCTGTTGTCAGATCAAAAGCACAAAGACGAGCATTGAATTGCCAAAATATCGGCTTTCGAACCATAAAAATACAAAACAGGGGTTTTGATGGTCAAGCCTCATCAGCAAGGGACAGAACAGACCTTGAGGGACTGATCTCCTGACTTCAAAATGCTGCGAAATACAGAATAAAAATCAGCAGCGCAGACAAGAAAAGAAATGTTTGCGACATCAATAGGAGAAGCTTTACTCCAGGACAAATTCATTTTCCAACGCAATCGCATCGTTCTGCCTGCCAACATCCTCTAACAGCTCAAGCCTATTGTGAAGCCATTTTGTGCTTCGCAAATCAAAAACAGCCTCCTCAAAATGGAAATCGTCTCGATCGTTCCATGACTGATCGTGGTCCTGACCGTCATGACCTTGAGAAACAGAAACCTGCATCATTGATGAACAACTTTAATAAATATAGATATCGGCAGTGTACGGTTCCGTATCAAGTTATATCCTTCTGAAATTGATATCGGTGATACACGATTGGGCGAAAAGGTTCATGCGTTGCAGGTTCTCTGTGCCTCACGGAACATCAACTGAACACATCACCTGAAAACTGATATCGCTCTCAACATTGCAGACATCCTCCATTCAGGTCAGAGGAACAACTCAAAGCGTTCTGGGAAGCCATACAGTCAGACCCTGCATGTCAACAAAAACTGCAAGGGGTCAGCGACCCTGGTGCCATTGTGGACATTGCAAAGGAAGCAGAATTCATCATTTCTGCTAATGAGCTGCAGAAAGTTCAGACTGAAATCAATGATGAACAGTTGGATGGCGTGGCTGGCTGCGCATGTTCAAGTTTGTCCTGGTGATTTGCGATTGTGGATTTTGTCAAGCGCCGGGATTTGGTGCGGGGTCTCGGACTGGTCTTCTCTTGGCTGCCGGTGGAGTCAGGGGGGCAGAGAGCAGACCAATCAAGCGACGTCAAGGTTCACGGGATGACACCTCAGTGATCCTTGAAACTGCGTAAGACAACTGAAGACATCAGTCGTGGAGTGAAGTGGGCGATCACAGGATCGAACTGTGGACAGCCTGCTTGTAAGGCAAGCGAAACGCCAGTTATTGCAAAGGTTTTTGAGGCTATGACAGGGCTTTTGAATCCAGAGGGCGCCCTGGGGTATCCCGGAAAGGGACGTTTCTGGAGACATCGAGGCTGAGTGTCTCCAGTTTTGAAGACCTGGCTTAAGGCAGTTTGATCAGCTCTCCAACCCCTGATCCAGCAGACGTTCAAACGCTTTCTCCATCCGTTGTTCCAGTGGGGTCAAAACAGGAGCAGGAACGGTCCTGCGGGCTGATCGACGACGTTGCTCTGCAATCAGCGCATCACGCATCCTGAGCTCAGCGCGCTGTTGTCGTTCTCGCTCACCAAGCGCTGAAAGCCGAGATTTCCAGGCCTTCCGTCGCTGCTCTTGCTCGTATCTGAGTTCTGCCGCTGATATCTCCGTGATTGGTTGACCCCACCTCTCGCTATGCAGGGCATTGATCAGAACGCTGAGGTCTTTGGCAATTTCACCCTTGGAACTGTCAGGCAGCCGGTGATCAGAGACGTTGCCCAGCTCAAGCTGGAACAACCATTCCTCAACGTCGTCGAGACCACGTTGCTCTGCAATGTCCAACACGATGGCTCTGAGCTGGTTGCGATTGGCGGCTCTCGCGGACGGGCCTCGGACTCTTGTGGTCAGCATCTCTACAAACCGCGGCACCTGCTGCATCAACGCCTGGCGTCTGGGAGAAATGGTTTGGGTGTGGCTGCAGGCATCCCGGTTTGGACCTGGACCCGTGATGGCTCTCCCTACAGCCACGTCATCAGCAATGGAATCGGTCATCGATCAGCCGCGTTGCCTTGCAGCCCGGTCCTCACGAATCAACCGGCGCTCTCTGGCCTTACGAGCCTCAACCGTCGCCATCAGAACAGGATTGCCAGCTGACTTGATCTGAGCGCGCAGCTGAGCGTTGGCTTCCTGATTCCGGCCCCTCAAGGCATTGAGCTCATCCTCAAAGGAATGCCTCATCCGGAGTCGTTCACGCTCCACGGCAAGGCGAATCTGTCGTTCAAGGTGAGGCGCCAGCTCAACCAGAGCGTCATCGCCGATCTGGAGATCCATCAGCTGCCGGCCAATCGCCTCAGTTGGACGTTCTCCGGCCTGCAGCGCGATCAACGGATCGGGCAGATCACGATCCATCGCTTCGAGTCCAAGCGCCTCCAGAAGCTCAGGATGAACGGCTGCAAGATGTTGATTTGCACTGACCGATTGCTGCAAGAACGTGACCAGTTTTGTTGCACTGCGCGGCACAACGTCATTTGCAAAACCTTTCTCTAAAAGGAACGCGCGAGCCTTGGCAAAGGCGACATTTTTGTCCATGAATTTCAGGTGAGAGCTACCTTTAAACAAGTCTGACGGATGCCTTCCGTTGCAAAATACAAAATCATTTGCCACGACAATTCAAGGCCGCAATGAGTGGCTTCAGCAGCGGCAATCCTTGACACCTGAAGTTGCAGCTGAGGCTGATCTGGCCCTATCAACAGGACTGCTGACCTGTGTGATCACCCTCATTGATGGCAGCATTTTGCGGCAGCGCTGTGATCAGGCCTATCCATCTGATGAAGGTGATCTGCTGCTCCTGAATGGATATGGAATTTTGATCTTCAGTGCCGCACGCAATCAGTGGGTGACATTCCATCTTGAGCAACCGGAAAACCTTCTTTGCCGTCGTTCCTTCAAATACAACTGAGTTGAGGCTCTAAGCCGTTATGACGACCATTCTCAAACTAAGAAATCAGACCTCACCGCCTGATCCCGATCAACTCCAGCTAGGAGAATTATTGATCGTGACCGGTGACAGTCCAGCGCTGTATTTCAAAAGTGTTGACGGGAAGCTTTGCAAAATTGATGCTGTCAAGCTTCCTTAGCCAGCTGCTGATTGCGGGTTGCGAATGTGCCCCACGATTGTGTCCACGGCTCAGTGCGTTCTGGCTGCGGTGCAAATGACGGCTCTTTGATTGCAGGTCGCTCTGGAACGTCAATCACAACTGCGCCGTCAAGTGGGCTGACATATCCCGGCCCATCCGACTCAATCGTCGATGGATCAGCGTTGAAGCTTGGGCTGTGATGATCTTTCAGCTGATTGGAACGGATTGGACCAACACTCGAATCCCAATCATTACCAACATTGAATCTCGGGCGTCTGTCGGCTGAAGGCATTGATTTGAACTCGCTATTCCATTCTGGCAAGACAAAAGCCCCGCCATTGCTGACGGGGCTAAGTGTGAATTAAGACAGTATTGAAAGCTGATTTGGGGGATTATTGGCCAGATTAAAGAAATAAAACCCCCCTGCTGCAAGGGCCTTGGGTGGTTAGGTTGTTAGGGGTTTATCTTAAAGGACATCAGCTGTCTTCACAAGGACATCAGCTATGGTAGATCTGTCCCCCTTCTGTCTGCCCACCTTGGGAGAACAACGATTGCATCGCTACAGAATCTAATTCAATATCATCAAATGCTCCGCCTTTATTCATCTCGTCCAACTCTTCTGCGAGTTCGTCGCGATCAAAAACATAACCTTCTTTCTTGCCATCCTTGATCACACGCTTGAGTGCTTTCTTGGGCTCCAGTGTGAAGTCAACCAACAGATCAGCTTGCTCTGAATCCGTCAGTGTTTCTCGATAGGCAGCAATCTGCTCTTTGGTGTCACCACCGTGCTCGTGATCATGACCGTGCTCGTGATCATGGTCGCCCGTAACAGCATCAAATGCCTCCATCCCCTCAAACTGCTCAGCACTTAGTTCAGGCTTGCCTTTAAACCGGGCGATCAATCCACCCACCTTCTTCTTGCCCCAGCCCTTCTCCTCACCGTTGGCATTCAGATACAGCTTGCCTTTCTTGGCGTCGTAGACCACATCCGCATCAGACTTCATCAATGCCTTGAGTTCCTTCTTGCTGGAAGCAACCGCGAAGGATCCGTCCTCGACGCCATCGACATGGATCAGGGCATCAGCATCAAAGCTTTTGAGCTTGCTGGGTTTCTTGGCTGAGAACTCCAGCACCTCCTCACCGTGATCATGATCGTGGTCATGACCGTGATGGTCGTGGTATGCCATGACGATCAATGCGGAGTGAGCCTTTCTAGCTGAGTTCCAGTGATCAATCCTGAAGACAGTGACGCTTTCGCTGTTGACGGTTGATCAGCGCATCAAAAACCCCGCCTTGCGAGCGGGGAAGTATGTGTGTGAGGTTTTGTCGGGAGATCGATCGGCCACAATCAAACCGCCATGTCTTTCCCTTGAGGGTTTTGTATAACTTTCAGCCAATAGGCATCAGGCTTCCCGATAATAAATTATTGGCATACCAACTCTTGTAAATTTTCGCCATATGATCCAGGCATAACATCCTGGAATTTCTCCCCTTTAAATGCCCACCTCCATCCGGAACAATCTAAGGTCATATAAAAATCACCACCTTTGCTATTCCTAGCAAGGACATTTGCATAGGCCCCATTTCTGCTTAAAACTTTCACATAGCTTGATGAGTTGTCGTAATGAGTTCCATAATGCATCCATCCATTCCTTGCCTCAGCAGGATTAGCAGCAATAAATGATGTACCGATCACAGCAGCTGCTGCAGCGATTGAAGTGAAGAGTTTCATTTGAAAGTTGGTGAGTGTGAGGGTCATCCCCTCGGACACATTCACCATCGCCGAGCTGCCTTCAGATCACATCACCCGTTTGGGGGATCTTGCTTGCTGATCACTCCCCTGCAAGGGTGAGCTGATTCAACTTGGAAAATCCTTAAGGCTATTTCTGTAATCTTTGTTGTTTTGTATTTCTTCATCGTTTCCAAGTCTGAGTACAAAGCCCCAGTAGAGACAACGCCTGCTTTCACTCCACTCAGGTGGCTCAAAGTCCACTGCTTCAGGGACAAGTTTGTGTAGCTCTTTCCAGAAAGCTTTTGTCAATTTTTTTCGACGCTTGATCCCAAAGTCTTCTACAGTGTCCATTAAATAGATTTGCGGATCATAGAAAGGAGGCTGATTCTTGGCTCCCCGCCACGAAAAAGCTTCGCTATTGAACGATTTTTCTAACTTTTTAAGTATGGCTGGGGTGGCTCTCTTAGCTAACTTTTTGCGATTCTCAGCGACATCGTTGCTGGGTGTTGGGGCTTCTGTTTCCTTCTGGACTGAAGGCTTGGGAGCCGCACTAGGGGTCGGAGGCTTTGGCTCCGATGGTGGGATGTCACGGTCGGTCTGTGACACTTGATGGAGCTCTCCGATCCGTCTCGGACCTACTGCCGCACGTTCACGCATATGACGGGCGTGTTCTGCAGCTAGTTCCCTCTGCTGCTTCCGACGCTGAGCCTCTGTCGGTGTTCCCCCCGTGTTTTTGAAAACAAGCTTGCGGCTGTTCTCGAGCTCCTGACGACGAGCTGATGCCTCCCATGCCCGCTCGTCACGTTTCTTCCGTGACAGCTGCTGCCGACAACGATCGCTGCAGGTCTGCTTTCGAGGGTTGGCCAGCTCGAAGCTGGTGCCGCACACCACACAAGCGCGGGTGTCGAACGACAGCGCCTCAATTTTTTGAGCCAGGGCAAAGGCCTGCTGGGCGTTGCAAGTGAGCCTGGCTTCAGCTTTGAGGTCTTTGCCTTTCAGCTCGTCGAGCATGCCGCCCCAGCTGTAGAGCGCCATGCAGAGCTGACGAGCTTCTTCTGCCGATAATTGAATTTGAGCCATCGAGGTCAGATCTCTGTGGTTCCGTGGCAGGAGGTTGCCGCCCTCTTGTCACACTCATACTGTGACACGTCTAGAGGGATTTTGCCTGCCCGGAACCGCGGCTCCCGCTCGGCTCGGAATCCCCTTCGATATCAATTTTGCGACCAGACTAGCTAGTTCCGGTATAGCTAATACGGGCAATTTACACGGCTTAGATTGCATTGGGCGCCCTCTCTGTTTAGATTCAATATAATCAGCTTCGGGGTCAATCACAATCCGAACCAATATGGATTACGGCTTCACGGCAACAACGCGTCAGGTGCTTGCCGCGCTCGGATTTTCAGATCCGAAAACACTCCATCGCCGGCGTGAGGACTACCGCGACGGCTCCAATCCTGTTTGTGATTCTCAAAAAATTTTTCAGGCAGGAGTCCATTTTGTGCGCGTGTCGCCGTCGCCGTACGCGCCGATTCGCTGGGATCTGGCGAAGACACTCCGCGCATGGAAGGCCGCAACGATGTGCCTGGCATTTGAATCGTTGCAGGATCGTGCTGCTGAAACTGCCCGCCGCGAGATGGAGGACGATCAATGATTGAAGGGGCTAATCGGTCGGCATCTGATTGATAAAAATTTCCGGTAAATTTCGGTTCGAGGCCACCCTAGGGCGCCCTGATGAGGAATCACATTTTTCCGGATCTATTTCACCTCGTTAACGTGAAAAGAATCGCTCTAAAAGTTTTCCGATGACATCATCAACCCTGCAGACATCTCAAGAGAAGCCTGGGAAGCTAGTGGTTGAAACAATCGCATTCTCAGCGCGCCCAGGCACGAAAGAATTTCTCAATCAATATCGGGCTGATATCGGCGCCCGATCCATTTCAGAAGTGATGCGCACTTTGATTGACGAGAAGGCTCTCGATTACGAGAAATGCATGAACTGGTGATGTTTTGAAGGCACAGGGGGATCCAGCCACGCCCGGAAAAGCACCGGCTGGATCCCTCGCCTCTCACATGCCCGACCGCCGAACAAGTGATTCGTCCCGAAGGACAAAGCATGAAGCGATTTAAATCTAAGGGCTCTGCCCTTGGCGGCGCCAGATCGTCGTCAACAGCCGAACTTCGGCAGCACCAACATGACGCCACCCTGCTGGAACACATCCAGCAGCAGACCCTGCAGGAGGCCGCCGATGCCTTCACCAGAGAGGCCACCCAACCGCCGGTCACCCTGACCGAAGCGCAGCAATCGATCCTCGATCAAGTGATGGTGGATGTGGCATCCACCGACGTTCACACCGTTGGGATCTGGGGATTCGCTGGGGTCGGCAAAACCTTCCTCACCGCCAAGATCACCCAGCTGCTGCAGGAGACCTACGGCCCTGATGCCGTCCGCATGTGCGGCACCACTCACAAGGCTTCACGACAAGTTGAGCGGGCCATGGCATCTCATGGCGTCGTCACAGAGGTCGCAACCGTCCACCGGTTGCTTGGTGTCCGTCAGGTCCGGGATGAGGACAGCGGCGAGGAATACTTCGCCCCCGACAAGAACAACCCGCCAGCGCTGGATGCAGGCGTGCAGGTCGTCATTTGCGATGAGACATCAATGTTGGAACAGCGGCTTTACGAGCTGCTGATGGACGCCCTCTGCCCCCGGCAGACCGTCATCTTCGTGGGTGACAGCGAGCAAATCCCACCGGTGTCGGATGGCCGGCTTTGCGGGGCATTCCCCGAGGAATGCCGCTGATGCCAACAGATCGCACCTATCGCCTTACCGAAGTCCTTCGGCATGACGGCGCCATCCTCAGCCTGGCCACCGCGACCCGCCAGCTAACCCGTGGACGGGCTCCATTCCAGCCCGCCGAAGGTGGTGGCTCAAAGGTCGTCACCTATCCAACCCTCGCCAGATGGAAGGCTGCGGCAATCACAGCGGCGTGCAGCCCTGAAGCTCAGGCCGATGCCGATCACACGCGCATCCTCTGCTGGACGAATGCGAACGTCAAAAACCTGAACCGGATCGTTCGGGAACGGGTCTATGGCATCCATGCCCAGCCCTTCATGCCGGGCGAACGCATCATTTCTCACGATGCAATTCCAGACCCCGCCGGTGGGTCGCCTTTGGTTCACAGCACCACCGAAATGGTGATCCGCAGTGTCGTTTCCGATGGCGGCAACCTGCCTGGCGATGAACTGGAACCGGTGGCGATCGCCAGCCATGGCATCCGCAGGTTCAAAGCAGGAGAAAAGGTCGCTGCACCGTGGACGTTCTGGACCATCGCAGCCCATGCCCCTGCCATCGGCACCGTGGAGTTCAACGTGCTGGATTCACAGGATCAAGCACGCTGGCGGAAGTGCCGCAATGCTCTTGCTCAACTGGCGAAGAGCACAACGGACCGCGGGGATCGCAAGCGGTACTGGCGCATGTTCTTCCAACGGAAGGATGCCTTCGGCCAGGTGGAACCCGCCGCGGCGCTGACCGTTCACAAGAGCCAGGGCAGCACCTACCGGCACGTCTATCTCCATCCCGATGTGGACGGGTTCAGCGTCAATCCGGCACCGATTCACAACCGCTTGGCCTATGTCGGCATCACCCGTGCCGCCGAAACCCTCCACGTCGTCGCTGATCAGGAGGTGGACTGATGCCTCAGTTCTTCCTCCCCCATCACGATCAGAAAATTCGGGCGCGAGGATTCAACACAGAACACCTTCAGTTGTTCGGGGATAACCGCTGGGTGCGGTCAGTGGACAACACTCAGATTCACAACAGCTTGCTTCAACCTTTCCCTTCGGCCAGAGGTGTTGAAGGTGATGGGCTGCTGCTGGAATTCAACGAAACCAGCCGTTCCCTCAAGCTCGATAACCCACCGCCAGACCCAAAGCAGGATGGTCGGCCAAAGAAATACCTTTACGCCGTTCGCGACGTTGAGGTTCATCCCAAGGGCTACAACACACAGCCTTGGATTCCACCCAACGGCCAAACAAGGATCATCACCGAAGGCATGTTCGATGCCCTGGCTTGTACCTATTTGGGTGGCGTGAATTGTGCTGCTGCAACAGCACCAACTCACCTCAAGCGATCAAAGCTGCCCCCAGGCTGTGATGTCTACATCGGTGATGCCGATTGCCCTTTCCATCACTTCACCGGCCTGCTGGGTGGAATGCTTGACGGTGCTCTCGCAGTTGGCGTCAAGCTCGCCTGCCTGCCCCGTTCACCCCTTGGGAATTATCTATACACAAACGGGAAGATCCCTGAAGACTGCAAGTGGGGGATGGAGGAATGGATCCGTTACTGGCAACAGAACAACCAAGACCCCAAGGTTGAAATTCAAAAGGTGATCGTTGGGGCATTGCATCCCATCCAGTTCCTCGAACGCTGCATTGCTGAGGCCGGTGAACTTGGCATCCGTTGGCCTGATCACACCCCCCAGATCACCACCCTTGCCAAAGCCATCGCTGATGCCACCGGCGACAAGGCTTGTCGCTTGGCCTTGCGGGATCAACTGCGGGCTGCGGTCAAAGCACCGGCCACACCCCTCAATGAACTGATCAACCAACGGTCAGCCAATAAGGTCAAGCGGCAACGGGAAGAGGCCGAAGAGGAACGCAAACGGGCAGTTGCCACCGGTGAAGCACTACCGGAAGACCCTTACGCCATTTGGGATGCAAAGCCCATCGCGGTACATGTTTCCAACATCGTCCGCGAACAATCAGAACCCTTGCTCCGGCGGGTCCACGGCGATGCGGTGCTTTATCAATACGACCCCGGCGTTGGGTACTGGCGGCACCTTGATGATTTCCATGTCCGCCGCATGGTGCGTCCCATCGTTGAAAGCTGCTACAAAGCCACGCTCACCGAAGAAGGCGACACCCACAAGGAATATCGCTTCGGCAATGACTCTGATGTCACCAGCACTTGTCACGCCCTGGCGGAAAAATGCCATCAAGGCAATCCCGAGGAATCCAAATGGTTCCTCACCTTCGCCAACGGCACCCTGGATCTCCGCACCATGGAGTTGCTGGCGTTCAGTCCAGATCACGGCACCACACACCACCTCGCCGTTGACCTACAGCTGACTCAGGCCTGCCCTGCCGCCCTCGTGCGAGTCATCGACACCTGTTACGGCAACGATGCCACCGACAGGGTGCGGGCTTTCCTTCGCTGGGTTCTTGATCTCTCCATGCCTTGGGAGTCGTTGTTCTTTTTCCTGGGTGGCTCTCGTTCCGGCAAGGGCATCCTGTTGGAACTGGCGGAATCGCTGCTGCCGTCTGAATTCACTTCGGCAATGAAAGATCCCTCCCAGTTGGCCGGTGCTGACCAAATCCAGCAATTCGTCCAAGGCAAACGCCTCATCACCTTCCCCGAGGTCAAACCCAATGCAGGCCGTGATCGCGATTGGTCCATGGCATTGCAACTGGCCTCACATACCCGTCTGACCTCGCGAAGGATGCGGTCGTCGACATCTACCAACCCCGTTCATGACATTCGCCTTGTCATGGCTGGCGTGGATGTCCCCGACCTTGGCAAGGACTCCGCCCAGGGCCTGTCCCAGCGTGCTCGCTACATGCGAACGCTGCCCCGCAGAGGTGAACCTGACCCATCACTCAAAAATGACCTAATCGGCACTACCGCCGAACACGACACCATCCGCGGTCAAGTCATCGGCTGGGCGCTCACTATGGATCGTGATGCTGCAGTCGCGGCACTCAATGACCAGGAATTCCAGCATCAGCGCCTTGAGCTTCAGGCATGCACCGATCCGGTCTCCCTGTTCATTGATGAATGCTTGGTGCCTGCCGATCAGTTGGTCCCCACTGAATATCGCCCCATGCTGCTCAAAGCGTTTTACGCATGGTGTGACTCCACTGGCCATTCCCTCGCGGCACGTTCCTACACAGAACACAACCTGATCAATCAAATCAGAAAGGTCATGCCCGCCACCCATCGCCAACGGCGGTCGCCCACCAAACAAGAATGTGCAGACCTGGGCCTCGACTACAACAAGCGCCCCAAGCTCTCCGCTGTTGATTGGGGATACAGCATCCGACCTGGATTGCTCAAACCCCACCATTCCTTTGGGAGGCCCAAAGACTTTGAAATGGTGTCTGCCATGAGGTCAGACGGTGGCATTGCTGCCATTACGGCAGAGGTCAACATCCCCACCGATGCACTGGTGAAAACTGCTGCCGAGACTGCCTCTCGCAAGTTCCGAGTCAGGGCAAAACTCGACATCGACGCCAATCAACTGATTGAGACATGGGGGCTGAAGACTGGTTGATGGCTGCTGCCCCTGCCCCCCCCCAATGCCCTTGTTTCACCCGAGGCAGGGGCATTGTCATGTCTCCGCGCTTTTTCAGACAGGGCCAGATCCACTGCAGGCCAAAACGACCAGGCGAGACAGGGTTATCTGGAGTGTTCTAAAACTTCTATATACAAAAAAGAATCTGAGAAGCCAGAAATCAAGAAATTTATTTCTCTCCTGCATAGAACTAATGCGAGACAACCCACCCTGTCTCGCTGTCGCGTCTGACTCGCGACATCAAATTGACCGCCATAATTGAGCCATGGGCATTCAGTCACTACTCGGTCAAATCAGCGACGAGAAACTTAAAGAGCTGCCAGGTCGGCAACGTAACGCTCTTAAAGTTCAGCAGCATCTAAATGCTTTCGCCCTGCACCTGCAGGGTTTGAGCGATCGCGCTGTTCAAGAAGAATTGGGCGTTGGAACTCTTTCAAGCGCTCAACATTCCATCAAGCGCGGAGAAGAGATCTCAAAAAAACTTGGGCTCGATTCAGATCGCGTCAGGTTGAAAGTTGCAGCTTGGTTTGAAGAGCTAACCGACCTGACAATGCAGACCGTTCGTGATCAAGTTCTGAACGGCACTCTGGTTGAATCGCTGGATGGCGAAGGCAACCGCAGTTATCGCCGAACGAAGCACGCCGATCCGCGGATGGTGGCCGAGGCTTCTCGCGGGCTGGTGAGGATGGCCTCGTTCTTCGGGCTGATGGATCCCGACAAGAGCAACACCGGTGGAGACATCAGCACCAGCGTGGTGTTCCTCAGCCCGCAGGCCGATCTTTCTGCATGGGAGACGAAAACGGTCGATGTGACCCCAAGTGGAGACTCAACTGGAGACAATGCGGTCATTCCTGCTTCAGAAGGCAGTGATGCCAATGATGAGTTGCTGCTTAACAAGCAATCTGAGCCTGAATCCGATCCTGGGCGCCCAGCCACAAGCGGGACAGAAGGGCAGGCCTGATGACCGCATCTGCTCCTCAGGCGATCACGCCAACCGCGATGCAAGCGGACATGCAGCGGGTGCCGTTGGATCACGACTTAGTGGCCTGCGGCGGCCGTGGTTCGGGCAAGTCGTTTGGCGGCGAGCTGGTGGTTGCTCGAGATAGCACCGTTCTTAAAGAGCGGTTCAATTGCCTGATCGTCCGGCGAAGCTATGCCGGTCTGCAGGAGCTGAGCACCAGCTTGGGCCGCACGTTGACGGCGACATATGGCCAGGCGCTGAGCTTCAACAGATCGGACTGGACGCTGCGGCTGCCCAACGGTGGTGTGATTGAACTGGCTTATCTGGATCCATCCCGCCCCCAGGCGATGCTGCGGCAACAGGGCCGCTCGAGAACGACGATCTGGGCCGATGAAGGCGGGCAGTACAGCGACCCCGACATGCTCGATCAGCTGCGGGCCACGTTGCGGGCTCCTGCTGGAACACCGACAAGATTCATTTTCACGGCGAACCCTGGCCAGGCGGGTCATGCCTGGATCAAGCAGCGGTGGGTGCAGCCGGCGGGCTTTCCAGCGCCGGGTGTGGCGGTGCGGTTCCATTGTGAGGACACGACTAGCCCGACGGTTTACATCGGGAGCAATATTGCGGCGAATCCACATCTGGATTTTGAGCAGACGCGGCGTCAAATCGAGATTGCAGCGGGTGGGGACCCGGAGCTGCTGCGGGCCTGGCTGGAGGGCTCATTTGAAGGAGTTATCAGCGGCAGTTACTTCGCCGATTCGATGTCACGTCGGCGGAATCTGCTGGAGCTGAATGGTGGTGATCAGCCGCAAATTCCACAAGGCAGCCGACTGCTGGTGAGCTTCGACTGGGGGATTGCGGCACCGAGCTGCGCGACGTTGTTCATCACCAATCACCCGTTGTTGCCGCGGGGCAGCTTGTTTGGAATTGACGAGTGTTATTTGAGCAAGAGCACCCGTTCTGGAGAGCCGGATTGGAATGCGGGGTTAGGTGCCAGCAACCTGCAGCAGGCGCAGATTTTGCAGGAGTGGATCAGCAGGTGGGGGTTGGAGCCTCAGGATCTGACGTGGATTGCGGACGATGCGTGTTGGAACAGGACGGGTCATGCGCTGACGATTGCCGATGAGTTTCGGAAGGGCGGGATTCCGTTTCGACGAGCGGGCAAGGCGCGGATGAGTGAGGAGGCGGGGCTGGCCAGGTTGCGGACGATGCTGTGGGCGAGTGATCGTGATGAGAGCCAGCCGTGGGTGAAGGCGAGCCGGAGGTGCAGGGCGTTCTGGGAGTTAACGCCGCTGTTGGCGCGGGATACGAAGAAACGAGAGTTGTTGGATCCAGCAGCGATCACGCACAGCATTGATACGTGGAGATATGCGGTGAACTTTGTGCAGAGGCCAGTTGGAGCAGGGCGTGGTCACCGGATTTATTGATGCAGAAAAGTCACGCCGGCGTGACAATTTGCCAATGAGTGTTGTGCGGGAAGGCGACTGTGTGTTGCTGAGCTGCCGGGACAGTGCTGCGCTTATTGAGGTGCGGGATTTAGAGGGTTTGCAGATCAGGTTGGACGGTGTGGTGAGGAGTGTGCGTGGCGAATGGTGTCGTGTTGCGGTGGAGCTGGAGGGATCACAGCGTCCGATCCGGCGGGGGTCACTGACGCTGTTGATTGGCGTACGGCTCCGGGATGTGGAGGTGATTGAGGGTGGGCCACATGTATGGAGTCAGGGGAATGCAGCGGGGCTGGATCGAGTGCGGCGGACTGGGAGTGAGGAGTGTGATTACTGGGCGCCGCTCTGAGAGTTGGCCAGAGCTGTCTCATCCCGTAACAGGAGACATCGCTCTTGGGGTGATCAGCACGACACCGCTTTAGTGAGTTTCAGGCGAAGGTCGCAGGGAACTTGAGCGCTTTCAGATGGCCCGCTTCATGATCCATTGGTGCGCCCCAGATCCCACCAACGAGAAGTACACGCAGGCGATCGTCGACTACATCAAAGGCGGAAAGCCTATGGATGAGTACGCGGGCTTCAAGGTGTTGGCACGTCAGATCCACCCTCACCTTGGTGGAGGCGTGCTTCTTGTGGAAGCCGACAATCTGGCCGCAGTGCAAAAACATACTTATCCCTGGACAAAGGGTCTCGGCGTTACCGCGACGATCACTCCTGGTCTCAGCGATGAGGAGTATGTCGAGCTTGAAGAGAGCATGAGCAGCTGATCTGTTTCAACGGGAAATCCCGTTGATCAGATGTCGATCACGTTGGGCGTTCCACCAAAGGCTCATCAGTCGGAATCACGACCGAATGGTGCCTGGAAGGGCTGATTGGCAACGTCAAACCTGAGGCGCATGGGTGGACGCTTCAGGATCAGCGCCTGTCTGAGCGTCTTCTGGAGCCCTCTCAGCGCGCTTTTGAATGGATTTACCTAATTCCGTGGGGTACAACAGCCCTAGAATTGGGTCATGGGCCGATCCACCGCCACCCGACACCGTCAGCCAGGCAGCCTCCGCCGCGTTTCCAAGACGGCGCGCGGCCGAAAATATGAGCGTTGGCAATGGCGCACCCATCGGCAGACGGACACTGGGTGGGCCACTGTCGATGTGGAGCTGGGCGAGCGCCTGACTGGGCTACGCACTCGCACCCTGATCGCGCTGGGCGAGCTGTCTGCACCTTTGTTGGTTGAGCGCTGGGCACGTTGGCATTTCCGCTCTTGGAACGACATGCCCGCATTCACGGGTCGCCCTGCTGGAGCGAAGCAGCGCTCGGCTTGGTGGTGCGAGCTGCCTCGTCAGAGCGATGGTTCCATTCGCATCCGTTTCCGTTCTGTTGACGGCAGTTATGACTTCCGCCGCCGCGGTGCCCGTAGTGCCATCACCAGTGCCGAGGAGCTTGCAACCTCACTGTGGCGTTGCCTGACGGCTGATCCGATTGTGGAGTTGGGACGGCTGCAGTGGTTTGAGTCAGAGGCCCAAACCCAGATCGAAAAGATTGCGGAGGAGCAATTGGAGCTGCGTCGCCAGCGCCGTGTAGGTGATCTGAGCCAGCGTGATTTCGAGGCTGATGAGCGTGACACCTACCTTCGTCTTGAGCGCTGGGAGGCGATGCAAGCTGCCGTCAGAACTCGATGGGATGAGCTGTTGGCGGAGATGGTGGCCGCCCTACCGCGCACTCGTCGGGACGAGCTGAAGCCTCGGATTGTGATGCAGGCTGATCGGCTGCAAAGCGACAGCAAGCAACTGCAGAAATGGCGCGACGATCATTGGGTGGACAACACCCTTGAGTGGCGGGTCTGAAGCTGCTCATGCGCTGGCTGGAACAGCTGTCGCGTCACAGTTCAACCGTGACAAATCCAGCCACCACGCCTCAACGCATGAGGGTGCTGGATATCAGCTGGCTCCCAAAATCCGCTCGTAAACCTCAGTCGTTGTCTCTGTTGTCGCCGTGACGTAATAGGCGCTGTGAGTCAGCTCGCTGTGGCCCATGGCCATCGCAACTGAGGCTCCAGGGATACCCCGCAGGTGCGACCTGACGCTGTAGCTGTTCCTGAAGCTGTATGGCCTCAGCCACTTTCCCTGCTCTTCAAATGCCGCGGCCCAATTGCGCCAGAGTTTCTGACGACCCAGATACTGAGCAACAGCTTGGCCTCGTTCCTTCAAGGGCGGGAACGGCAGCAGGTTGGCGTTCAGAGCTGCAGCGAGATCGTTGGCAGGGACGTCCCCGTCAGGTCCGGTTATGGGAACCGCCTGTAACCAGCGCGGCTTGGTTTCCGTTTTGGTGGTGCGCCCCCCAGCTGCCTTCCGATAACTGCACCAGAGCTGGAGCTTTCGGGTTGTGGGGTTCACCTTGGAGATGAGGTGCGTCAGCTCTTCTGGCCTCAATCCGTAGACGGCCATCACCAGCAAGGCGTTGCGCCATTCGTCAGTAGGCACTGAATCCAGCAGTTCCAAGATCTGAACGTCGCTCAGGATCGCGATTTCGCGTTGTTCCTTGGCCTTGCCGTTCCCCGCCAGCATGACCTTCTGGTGCTGGGGAAGGATCCAATCGGCGTCCAGCCCTTCGTGAGCAACGCCATAAGTGAGCAGGCGATTGACGGCCCCAACGCATTGCTGCCTGGCGCGGGGTTTGTCCGTCCAACCGCCGGTGGTGATGACAGTGTCGATCAGCTTGTAAGGACTGCTGGGTGCGTTTTTGCCCAACAGCACCGTGATGGCCTGATCGCAGTAGGTGCGCTCCAGCTGGATGGTTTTGTCGCTGACCTGCTTGCCGTTCTGTTGGCGATCCCGGTAGTAAGCGGCGCCGATGGCCTTCCAGTTGATTCCGCCGATTGCTGTCGGCACCCCTGGCTGAGGTTCCTCCTCGTCAATTGAAAAAAGGTCAGCCCAAGCCTGATCAAGGGAGATCGGTGGATCACCGCTGACAGCGTTGTGCAGAGCGCTGACGATTTCGGTCACCGGCCCGATGCAGCCCACCTCCCATTGGAGGTCAGGGAGGTTCTTCGACCAGCAGCTCATCTTTCCATTGATGGCTTTTCGGACCCTCAGGTGAACGTAGCCCCGATGGTTGTTGACCGACCAGCCGCGAGGGACGCCAGCGGCCTTGATCGACGCCTTCAAGGCCGGGCCGAAATCGAAAGTTTTTGCCTTTGCCATGGCTTCCGCGAGTTGCTGCTTGCAATCTCCAGTGACCTCAATATGCCAAAAACTGGAGACAAAGTGGAGACATGCAACAAAAAACCCGCCTGGTGGCGGGCGAGGATTGGCTAAAAGCCTTGGTGTGACTGATGGGCGATCACAGGATCGAACTGTGGACAGCCTGCTTGTAAGGCAGGTGCTCTACCGCTGAGCTAATCGCCCTGACGTGGAGATTCTGCCCGAACACGGCACGCTGAAACCAATCCTCTGCGCCGCGCTGCCATGGCCTCCGGTCGCAACCACGATCGCGCCACGTCCCTGATCTTTCTGCCATTCGGACTTCTGCTGGGCCTCCTGATGGGCCATTGGTGCGGACTGATCGGCGGGTTCGCCTTCCTCGTTGGGGGGCTTTGGCTTTCGCCCGACCTTGACACGCGCTCCAATGCCTTGCATCGCTGGGGCCCCCTGGCCTTCCTGTGGTGGCCGTACCGCCGATCGTTGCGCCATCGTTCCGTTTGGTCCCACGGCCCCCTGGTTGGCACGACTGGGCGCCTGTTGCTGCTGGCAGCTTGGTTGTGGTGTCTTCTGACTGTGATCCCCGGTGCAGATTGGAGCACCTGCTTGGGTTGGATAACCCGATGGTTCCAGGCGCAGCCCCAACAGACCCTGGCCATGCTGATTGGGCTGGAGGCGAGCGTTTGGTTGCACCTGATCCTCGATGGGGATCCGTATCCGGTTGAGTGGCACCAAAGTCGCCGGCAATGAGAGGGTGGGCGCGCTTGTCCTCTGCTGATCCATGGCTGAGTCCAGCAGCGCTGCACTCCTGAAACTGATTGATGTGGTTGCCCGCCTGAGGGACCCAAGCGACGGTTGTCCATGGGATCTGGAACAGACCCACCGCTCGCTGGCGCCCTATGTGCTGGAGGAAGCCCATGAAGTGGCTGACGCCATCCGCCACGGCGATGACGATCACCTTTGCGAAGAACTCGGAGATCTTCTGCTGCAGGTGGTGCTTCATGCTCAGATCGCCAGCGAAAACCAGCGTTTCGACCTGGCTCAGGTGGCCGATGCAATCAGCGCGAAGTTGATACGGCGCCACCCCCATGTCTTCGGCGGCGAACCGCGCAGCTGGGAGGCGATCAAAGCCGAAGAACAAGCTCAGAACGGCACTGACTCAGCGAGTCCGCTCAGTGATCTCCTGGCTAAGAAAGTACGCGGTCAACCAGCTTTGGCCGGTGCGATGACCATCTCCAAGAAGGCCGCGAAAGCCGGATTTGAATGGGAGAACCTCAGTGGTGTCTGGGACAAGGTAAGCGAAGAGCTCGCTGAACTTCAGGAGGCGATCGCCAGCGGAAACAGTCAGCACGCTCAGGAGGAACTCGGCGATGCCCTGTTCACCCTGGTGAATGTGGCGCGTTGGTGCGGCATTGATCCTGAAGAGGGCCTGGCTGGGACAAATCGGCGTTTTCTCGACCGGTTTTCCCGGGTTGAATCAGCCCTCGGAGGGGACCTTCAAGGCCGCAGTCTCAAGGAACTTGAAGTGCTCTGGCAGCAAGCCAAAGCAGACATTCGATCAAAAACGATGGGCCCCGAAGGCTGATCACCGTGAGTTGTTGAAAAAGACGGCGGAATGACCGTGAGGAGTGGTCAATCCGCGTCCACCATTACAAAAACACCACATGTGGTGCCTGTCAATTTTTTGACACCAGATCTGGATCATCAGGCCTCAACCAGTTCATGCCTCAGAAAACGGATAGCAGCAGCCCAGGCACGATCGGCCAACTCCGGATCCCAGCGCCAGCCTTCATCCCGCATGAAAGTGTGATTCGCTTCGTAGAGATGGGTTTCATGGCGCAGACCGGATAGAGCCTGGAGGATCTGTTCATGGGCTTCAGGGGGCACATGTGGGTCCTCCGTCCCAAAGACCGTGAACAAAGCCCCTTGAATCTCAGCCACCCGCTGCAGTGAATCGGCAACACCGCGGCCCAGTTGTCCGTTTTGAAGGCCTGTTGGGTAGAGGCAAGCCGTCGCCTTCACCTCCGCATGCAGTGCAGCACGAAAAGCAAGATGACCGCGGATGCAGAACCCCATGGCGCCAAGCTGATCGGCGTCCACATCCCGGTCCGTCGCCAACCACTGCAACAGCGCTTCTGTATCGGCGTCGTAAGCGGTGATGGCGGTACGTCGAGCGTCATCGTTCCCCCGGAGACGGCCCATCGCATCCGGTTGAAGCACCGTGCCTGGCGGTTCAAGACGATGAAAAATCTCTGGCGCAGCCACCAAAAAGCCGTAGCCGGCAAGGCGTTTCGCCAAACGCAGCATCGGATCACCCAGCTGATAGATGTCGGAATAAAAAACAATCCCGGGATGAGGACCATCCCCAGTCGGCCTGGCCACATGCACCCGCATCAGACTCTCGTCAACCGTGAGCCCGATGGTCTGCTGCTCAATCCGCATGGCAGGCGGCGCATCATTCGTCGAGTCTTGGTCGTTGACGGCGCTGCCGCTTGAGCTCCCCGCGTTTTTTCTTGGCCTCCAGACGTCGCTTGACAGCCCCGCGTCCAGGTCTGGTTGCTTTGCGCTGGGCCGGAAGCGGTTTGAGAGCCTGACGCAGAAGAGTCGCCAGGCGATCCATGGCCAGCTGACGGTTCCGCCACTGGGAGCGTTCCTCAGCAACCACCACCCGCAGACAACCATCAACGAGGCGGGGGGTCAGCCTCTCTTTGAGGCAAGCAAGGCGAAAGGGTCCGAGTCCTGAGCACGTGTCGAGGTCGAGCATGAGCTCAACCCGGGAATCAGTGGTGTTCACACCCTGTCCCCCAGGGCCAGAGGCCCTGCTGAAGCGCCACTGCAGGTCCCTGGCGGGAATCGTGATCCGTTCATCAACGATCAGATCCTGAACCATGCCGAGCGATGGAGCCGCGATCACCTCGCCCCTAACAATGGCGGGTTCAGGTCCATCCCGTTGGCAACGAACTGAAGGACAGCAAGCGGCCAGAGCGTGGAAGCAACCACTACCTGTTGTGTTCGGTTGTCGCAGAGACACTACATGGAGAGTCCTGAACCACCAGAGAGTTAGCTGGAAGCATCCATGCTCGAATCGCGATGAGCGGCTGGATCGACGAGGAACATCGAGGCGTGCGATACGGATTGGCCGGCGAGGTGCTGATTGAAGAGATCAGCCCGTTTCAGCGAATCACCGTTGTCAGCAGTGAACGCTATGGCAGGGGCCTGATGCTCGATGGCTGCTGGATGACGGCGGAAGGGCAGGAACGCCAGTACCACGAAGCTCTGGTTCATCCCGCCCTGTGCTCTGCGGCCTCACTTGAACGCGTGCTGGTGATTGGTGGCGGCGATGGGGGAACGGCCCGTGAATGCCTGCGCCACGGGGATGTGAAACAACTTGACCTCGTCGAGATTGACGCCCGTGTGGTGGAACTCAGCCGGCTCCACCTCGCCGCGATCGGGGGCGGCGCCTGGAATGATCCACGTCTGCAGCTCACCATCGGTGACGGCATCGCCTGGGTCGCCAATGCACCAGCGGACAGCTACGACGTCATCCTTGTCGACGGATCCGATCCAGCAGGTCCTGCCGAAGGGCTCTTCAACCAGGTCTTCTTTGAACATTGCCGGCGCATCCTGAGGCCGGGGGGCGTGTTCGCCACCCAAAGCGAATCACCGGAGGCGTTCCGTGATGTGCATCTGGCGATGGTGCGGTTGATCCGAGAGGTC
This sequence comes from Synechococcus sp. KORDI-100, assembly GCF_000737535.1. Taxonomy (NCBI): domain Bacteria; kingdom Bacillati; phylum Cyanobacteriota; class Cyanophyceae; order Synechococcales; family Synechococcaceae; genus Synechococcus; species Synechococcus sp. KORDI-100. The sequence goes on from NZ_CP006269.1 coordinate 51,101, forward strand.
TTCGGTCACGCTGATCCTCTCTACGGCTGGGTTCCGATGTACCCCAGCGGCATGTGGAGCTGGACCTTCGCCGCTGTCGATGGCCCCCGCTACCGACAGCCTCATGCCGGTCGCGCGAAACACGTTGCTGATGGCTGTGAGCTGTGGAGTCCGCGTTGGCAGGAGGGAGCCTTTCTCGCCATGCCGGCCTTCATCGAAAGAGAACTGAACCGTCAGCGATGAACGACCTTTTCGATACCGATGGAACGATCTTCATGGGAGCCCAGCGCAATCCTGACCACTGCCAGGTGGGGTTGTTTGGCGTTCCCTATGACGGCACCACCTCATTCAGGCCCGGCACCCGTTTCGGTCCTGCAGCGATCCGCGAGGTGAGCCAGGGGCTGGAGAGCTACTGCCCGCAGCTCGACCGAGACCTGGACGACATCGCCTTCGCTGATCTCGGGGCGGTGGAGATTCCCTTTGGCGCTCCACAACCGGTGGTTGACGCGGTTCTGAAGGCGACGCAGGCCGTGCTCTCCAAGGGGCTCAAACCGCTGATACTGGGAGGCGAGCACTCGATCAGCTCCGGTGCCGTGGAGGCTGTCGCTGCCAAGCATCCCGATCTTGTTCTGCTGCAACTCGATGCCCATGCCGACCTCAGGGAGACCTGGTTGGGAGCACGTCACAGCCATGCCTGCGCCATGCGTCGCTGTCTCGACGTCCTGCCCAGTGGTGATCTTCTGCAACTCTCCATCCGCAGCGGCACCCGCGAGGAATTTCAGGAACTGCGGCGCACTGGCCGCCTGATCGCGAACGCGCAGAGCCTGGAAACCGCCTTGGTCCCATGGAGGGGCAGGCCGCTCTATCTGACGGTTGACCTGGACTGGTTCGATCCCTCTGTCCTGCCAGGAACCGGCACTCCTGAACCCGGCGGATATCACTGGCAGGATTTCGCCGACGTGATCGATGTGCTGAAACGCCATCGTCTCGTTGCAGCCGACGTGGTGGAACTCGCGCCTCAACTCGACAGCAGTGGTGTCAGCTCCGTGCTGGCGGCCAAGGTGTGCCGCAGCCTGCTCCTGCTTCTGGGCTCTGACCCGACTCCGATCTAATAGAAATGGCTGGCGTCGATACGCTGTTCCCTCAGACGGGCATGCTGGCGCCCCAATAAATCCAGGACCAGGGTTGGATGTTTATGAATCAAGGTCAGAAAACTGGCGCGGTTCAATCGAATCAACGAAAGCGGTGTCAAAGCCCTTGCATCGCAGCTGTGCAACTCGCTGGTCTCCACCAAATCGCGATAGAAGAACAACTCGCCAAGTCCGTAGCGAATCCTGTTCCTTGGCCCGATGCTGAGTTCAACCAATCCGCGCTGAATCACGTAGACAGCCTGCACCGGTTCACCTTGTCTGTAGACAAGGGAACCGGTCGGAAACGTCAGCCGGTCACCTTCCGGATGATCCAGAAACAGCTGCAGCGGAGTGGCTTTGGTCGTTGAGGCCTGCAATGCAGACGTTGAAGTTACCGGTGCATTGTGAACAGGGAAACCCTGTTGTGAAGTCGTTCACAACACACAGGGGAAACGTTGATGAACCATTGCGACCATTGACCAACAACGACGTTCACGCAAGAGCACGATCCAGCTCCAGCTGACGATCGAAGTCAACAGCGGTCGCCTCGTTCAGACACGGAAGTTGCGGAGAGCGGGGCGTCCAGTGGTGGCAGACCACCAGCTCAGCCACCTCGGCATGCACCTCAAGTTGCCTCAGCCGGCACCATCCGGCTTGACCAGCCTCTCCTGAACAGTGCTGACAGGTTCGACAACTGAGCCTGCTTGCCAAGGGAAGCCCCGGAAGGACGCTCAGGGTAAGGACGGTTTTGGAAATGGACGCGCATTAAACCAAGATCTGCCAAATCACTTCCATTTGCTGAAGACCTCCATAAGATTGCGCGTCCTCCCCTGTTGTTGATGCCATTACTCCGCACTCCCCTGCATGACCTCTGTCTGGAGAGCGGCGGACGGATGGTGCCATTCGCCGGCTGGGAAATGCCTGTGCAGTTCAGCGGACTGGTTCAGGAGCACTCCGCCGTTCGGGAGAGCGTCGGAGTCTTCGACATCTCCCATATGGGAGTGCTGAGGTTGGAAGGCCCGACCCCCAAAGACGCCCTGCAACAGCTGGTACCCAGTGATCTGCACAGGATCGGCCCTGGCGAAGCCTGTTACACCGTCATGCTCAATGAATCCGGAGGCATCCGCGACGATCTGATCGTCTACGACCTGGGAGCCATTGATGGCCAGAACGGTGCTCTTGTCCTGGTGATCAATGCCGCCTGTGCGGACAGCGATACAGCCTGGATCCGCGAACGAATGGAACCGGCCGGCCTCACGGTCACTGACGTCAAGGACGGCGGCGTTCTGCTGGCCCTGCAAGGACCCAAGGCCATCGCCCTGTTGGAGCGGCTCAGCGGCAGTGATCTCAGCGGGTTGCCACGGTTCGGACATCGAAACCTGACGCTGGATGGGCTCAGCCATCCCGTGTTCACCGCCCGGACCGGCTACACCGGCGAAGACGGCGTCGAAGTGCTGCTCAGTGCGCAGGATGGTCGTCTGCTGTGGGAACGATTGCTCAGAGAGGGTGTCACTCCCTGTGGACTTGGCGCCCGCGACACCTTGCGGCTCGAGGCGGCGATGCATCTCTACGGACAGGACATGGACGAGACCACAACTCCCTTCGAAGCCGGACTCGGCTGGCTGGTGCACCTTGAAATGCCGGCGGATTTCATCGGTCGGAAGGCCCTCGAAAGCGCTGCCGAGCGCGGTCCCAACAAGCGACTGGTCGGCCTGAAGCTGCCGGGTCGTGCCATCGCACGGCACGACTATCCAGTGCTGCACAACAACGAAACCGTTGGGTCGATCACCAGTGGCAGCTGGTCTCCCACCCTTGCTGAACCGATCGCTCTGGCCTTCGTTCCCGCCGCTCTGGCCAAGCTGGGGACGGAACTCAAGGTTTCGATCCGGGGGCGTGAATCATCGGCCGTTGTGGTCAAGCGACCCTTCTACAAACGGCAGGCATGATCCAAGCGAGCAGGAACTGACCAGACTGCAGGCAATCCCAGAGCGGCAGCATGGTTGAGCTGGTGATGCAGGAGATCGTTCCTCTGATCGCCCTCGCCTTGGCTGGCGTCGCCGGCGGTCGCTTCTTTGATTTCAAGCAGGGCAGCGAAAAAATTCTGACCCACTTCGTTCTCTGGCTTGCAGGTCCATCGGCCCTCTTCCTGGCGATCCAGAACAGCTCCGCTGATGCACTGCTGGATGCCGGCGTCAGCGTCACCAGCCTCCTGGTTTTTTCCGTGACCTATCTGGGGACGGTCCTGGTTCATCGCTACTGGCTGGGCCACGCAGTTGCGGACGGCGCCATCGCTGCCTGCTGCACCACGTCGATGAACCTGATCATGATCGGATTGCCAATCTCCCTCAGCGTTGCCGGAGATCAGGCGGGAGCGGTGGTGGCCATCAATGCCCTGTTGTCCCTGGTGATTTTCGTCCCTGTCACGGTGGCCTTGCTGAACCCTTCAACCCCTGAGCAGGGGGATGCCTCGTCAGGGGTTGGCAGTCACATCGCCAGCTCGCTGGGCAATCCCCTGGTGATTGGCACATTGATCGGACTGGTTGTTCTCAGCCTTCACATCACCATTCCCTCGAGCATTGAACACACACTCAGTCTCCTCAAGGAGGCGAGCGTTCCCGTCGGAATGGTGGCCCTCGGCCTCACCGTGAATTCCATCGGCCTGCACTCCATCAACCGGGAAGTTCTGCTGATGTGCGGAACCAAAATGGTGATCGTGCCCGCCATCGCGCTTGGTGCGGCGGTTTTGTTCCGACTGCCCCCTGCCGCGGCCACGGCTCTGGTGGTGTTGTTCAGCTGTCCACCAGCCCTGCACTCCTACATCCTGGCCAGCGAATACAGCACCTATGAACAGGAGTCTGACGGGATCATCCTGCTCTCCATTCTGATTTCGGTAATCTCCATCCCGGTCTTCATCTCTGCCTGCCAGCGGATCTGGGTGCTCAGCTGAGAGACGAGGCAACACTTCCGCCGGACACACGCTGCATGGGATCATCCGGTCTGGTTAGGCCCTCCCCATCCCATGCGCAGCAACGGTTGCGGCGACCTGCGCGAGCAGACCATCGACGAACAGGTGACGCTGTGCGGCTGGGTGGATCGACGCCGTGACCATGGAGGGGTTATCTTCATCGATTTGCGCGACCGCAGCGGCACGGTTCAGATCACCGTGGACCCGGATCTGGGGGCGGACGCTTTCGCCGTGGCGGAACACCTGCGCAGCGAGACCGTGCTCCAGGTGAACGGCAAGGTGCGGGCACGACCCGCTGAATCCCTCAACGTCAAGCTCGCGACCGGCGCCGTGGAGGTGCTGGCCAGCGGCATCACGGTGCTGAACAGCGTGAAGGGCAACCTGCCCTTCCCCGTCTCGGTGCATGACGAGGAGAACACCCGCGAAGAGCTGCGGCTGCGCCACCGCTATCTCGATCTGCGCCGCAAGCGCATGAACGACAACCTGCGGCTTCGGGCCCAGACGATCCAGGCCGCCCGACGCTTCCTGGAGGACGAGGGTTTCATTGAGGTGGAGACCCCGGTGCTCACCCGCTCCACCCCGGAAGGAGCCCGCGACTACGTGCTGCCCAGCCGGGTCTGCGGCGGCGAATGGTTCGCCCTGCCCCAGTCCCCCCAGTTGTTCAAACAGCTGCTGATGGTGGGCGGCATCGAGCGCTACTACCAGGTGGCCCGCTGTTTCCGCGACGAAGACCTGCGGGCCGACCGCCAGCCGGAATTCACCCAGCTGGACATCGAGATGAGCTTCATGGATCAGGAGGAGATCCTGGAGCTGAACGAATCCCTGATCTGCGCCATCTGGAAGGCGGTGAAAGGCATCGAGCTGCCGCGGCCCTTCCCCCGCATGACCTGGCACGACGCCATGGAGCGCTACGGCACCGACCGGCCCGACACCCGCTACGGCATGGAGCTCACCAACGTGAGCGACATCGTCCAGGACATGGGCTTCAAGGTGTTCAGCGGCGCCGTGAAATCCGGCGGCTCGGTGAAGTGCATCGCCGTTCCAGGGGGCAATGACGCCCTCTCCAACGTGCGGATCAAGCCCGGCGGCGATGTGTTCAGTGAAGCCCAGGCAGCCGGTGCCGGTGGTCTGGCCTTCATCCGGGTGCGAGACGGCGGGGAGATCGACACGATCGGCGCCATCAAGGACAACCTCAGCGACGAGCGAAAGCAGGAGCTGCTCAGCCGCACCGGCGCGGAACCCGGCACCCTGCTGCTGTTCGGCGCCGGCGACACCGCCACGGTGAACAAGGCCCTCGACCGGGTGCGCCAATACCTGGCCAGAGAGCTGGGCATGGTCAGGGCCGACCGGGACAACGACCAGTGGAACTTCCTCTGGGTGGTGGACTTCCCGATGTTCGAGTTCAACAGCGACGAGAACCGCTACGAGGCCCTGCACCACCCCTTCTGCGCCCCCAACACCGAGGATCTGGGCAGCGATGCCTCGCAGTGGGCCGACACCCTGCCGGGAGCCCGGGCCCAGGCCTACGACCTTGTGCTCAATGGCCTCGAGCTCGGTGGCGGCTCCCTGCGCATCCACGACTCCGCCCTGCAGCGCCAGGTGTTGCAGACGGTTGGCCTGCCCCTCGAGGAGGCCCAGGAGCAGTTCGGCTTCCTGATGGATGCTCTCGATGTGGGCGCGCCTCCCCACGGCGGCCTGGCCTTCGGTATCGACCGCATGGTGATGCTGCTGGCCGGCGAGGAATCAATCCGCGACACCATTGCCTTCCCGAAAACGCAGCAGGCCCGCTGCCTTATGACCAATGCCCCCGGGGGGGTCGCCGACAGGCAGCTGGAGGAGCTGCATGTGGCCAGCACCTGGATGGATCCTTCCGACGCAGATGTCTGAAACATCACGCAGGTGCAACAGATCCCGAAAGGATTCAGCGCTTTTCGGGCACTGATCGATCAGCCAGGGAACCCTGAGTTCATCACCTTCTCTCAGGAACGCACTTGCCCCGTCAAGGCCGACGGACCGGGGAAACCCGCGAACGCCGCTCCGGCACGACCGATCTTCTGCGGATGTACCTGCAGGACATCGGTCGCGTTGACCTGCTGACCAATGAAGAGGAGGTGACGCTGGCACGTCTGGTGCAACGGCGGGAAGCGCTTCTTCTGCAACAGCGCGATCTGGCATCGGGAGATGAGTCGATCGGTGAACTGCATCGCCTCGAGGAACTCCAGCGTCGCGAAGCGAATCAGCACAGTCACTGGCCAACAAAGCAGGAGTGGGCCCGTGCCGCGGGTCTGAGCCTCCCGGAACTGCAAAGCCGCATCGAAGCCGGTTACGAGGCCTGGGCACGACAGGCTGATCTGGCCCCGAAGGAGCTCAAGACGGCTCTGCGCAACGGGAGGCGGGCCAAGGACCACATGATCCAGGCCAATCTGCGCCTGGTGGTGGCGGTTGCCAAGAAATACCAGCAGCGCGGTATGGAGCTGCTGGATCTCGTTCAGGAGGGGACGCTGGGTCTCGAACGCGCCGTCGAGAAATTCGACCCCACCCGCGGGTTCCGGTTCAGCACCTATGCGTACTGGTGGATCCGCCAGGGCATCACCCGGGCCATCGCCACCCAGAGCCGCACGATCCGGCTGCCGGTTCATGTCACCGAAAAACTCAACCGGATCAAACGTGTTCAACAGGAAATCGCCAGCAATGAGGGCCGGATCGCTTCCATTGCTGATCTCGCCCGTGAGTTGGGCATCAGTGAGGAAACTGTCCGCCAGACCCTCGCCCGCGTTCCACGCTCCGTGTCACTGGACACCCGGGTGGGACGGGATCAGGACACCCAGCTCGGTGATCTGATCGAGGACGGCAAGGCCACGCCGGAGCAGACCCTGACCCACGATGAGCTCCACAACGACCTCGAACACCTGCTGGATGAACTCACCAGCCGGGAGGCCTCCGTGCTGCGGCGCCGCTTCGGACTGGAGGATGACACTCCCCAGACGCTGGCTCAGATCGGAGAGGCATTGAAACTGTCGCGGGAACGGGTTCGACAGATTGAAACCCGAGCCCTGCTGAAACTGCGACAACCCCAGCGCCGCAGCAAAGTGCGCGATTACATCCAGGGCCTGGATTCCTGAACCGCGATCAGACTGTGATCAGGCCCCCTGCCTGCTGACGAACTGACCAAACCAGGGGCCGATACCTATGGAGCAGCAGGCTCACGCCAGGTAGCTTGAAGAAACGCCTGGCACGACATGGCCAAATTCGTCTTCATTACCGGTGGGGTAGTGTCCAGCATTGGTAAGGGGATCGTCGCCGCCAGCCTCGGACGCCTGCTGAAGTCGAGGGGTTACAACGTTTCGATCCTGAAGCTGGATCCGTACCTCAACGTGGATCCGGGCACGATGAGCCCGATCCAGCACGGCGAGGTGTTTGTCACCGAAGACGGGGCTGAAACCGATCTTGATCTCGGGCACTACGAACGCTTCACCGATACGGCGATGTCACGCCTCAACAGCGTGACCACCGGTTCGATCTACCAGGCGGTGATCAACAAGGAGCGACGGGGCGATTACAACGGCGGAACTGTTCAGGTGATCCCGCACATCACGGGAGAAATTCGCGAGCGGATCCACCGGGTGGCGGCCAACAGCAATGCCGACGTGGTGATCACGGAAATCGGTGGCACCGTCGGCGACATCGAATCACTTCCGTTTCTCGAAGCGATCCGCGAATTCCGCGGTGATGTCGGTCGCCACGACCTTGCCTATGTCCACGTGACCCTCCTGCCGTTCATCGGAACGTCAGGAGAACTCAAGACAAAACCGACCCAGCACTCGGTGAAGGAGCTGCGATCGATTGGCATCCAGCCCGATGTTCTGGTGTGCCGCAGTGACCGTTCGATCAGCGATGAGATGAAACGCAAGATCGGGGGCTTCTGCGGAGTTCTCACGCGAGCCGTGATCCCATCACTCGATGCCGACAGCATCTATGCCGTCCCTCTCACCCTGGAGCAGGAAGGCCTCTGCCGGGAAGTGCTCGATGTCCTCGACCTCACCGATCACGAAAGTGACATGGCTGACTGGGCTCAGCTGGTGCACAAGCTGCGCCACCCGGGCCCGGTAGTGAAAGTGGCGCTGGTGGGCAAATACATCCAGCTGAATGACGCCTATCTCTCCGTCGTGGAGGCCCTTCGGCATGCCTGCCTGACTCAGGACGCCTCCCTTGATCTGCACTGGGTCTGTGCTGAACAGATCGAAACAGACGGAGCCGATGCACTGCTGAAGGGGATGGATGCGGTGGTGGTTCCGGGTGGCTTCGGCAACCGTGGCGTGGATGGAAAGATTGCAGCAATCCGTTGGGCACGGGAGCAGCGGGTCCCATTCCTCGGCCTCTGCCTGGGCATGCAGACGGCCGTGATCGAATGGGCACGGAACCAGGCCGGACTGACGGAAGCGACCAGCGCTGAGCTCGATGCGGGCACACCCCACCCCGTGATCCACCTCCTGCCGGAGCAACAGGATGTTGTGGACCTTGGAGGAACCATGCGACTCGGCGTCTACCCCTGCCGCATCGCCTCCGGCACCATGGCGCATCAGTTGTACGGCGAGGAAGTGGTCTATGAGCGACACCGGCATCGCTACGAATTCAATAACGCCTACCGAAATCTGTTTCTCGAATCCGGTTACGTCGTGAGCGGCAGCTCACCGGACGGACGACTGGTGGAGCTGATCGAGTTGAAAGGACATCCCTTCTTCACAGCCTGTCAGTACCACCCTGAATTCCTCTCACGGCCAGGACGACCTCACCCCCTCTTCCGAGGCCTGATCGAAGCCGCCCAGCAACGGCTGCCGGCCTCTCCAAGCGAGGCTCTCCAGCGCCAGCGATGAGCTCGGTCACCACCCTGCCGGTGGTGGAAACCTTCCACTCCCTTCAAGGGGAGGGGCATCACAGTGGTCGCAGTGCCTTCTTCATTCGACTCGGCGGCTGCAGCGTGGGATGCCCCTGGTGCGACACCAAGCAGTCCTGGCCGGAAGGGGTGCATCCACACAGGAGCGTGGACGACCTGGCGGATGCTGCACTGACGGCAGCGACATGTGGTGCCGGTTTCACCGTGATCACCGGGGGCGAACCGCTGCACCACGACCTGGGGCCTCTCACGACGGCCCTCAGGCGAACCAACAGGCCCCTGCATCTGGAAACGAGTGGGGTGGATCCGCTCAGTGGTCAATTCGACTGGATCACCCTCTCACCCAAGCGCCATCAACCTCCTCGCATCGACCTCCTGCGCTGTTGCCATGAACTGAAGGTCGTGGTGCACGGTCCTGACGATCTGGCTTTCGCTGAGGAGATGGCAAGCCAGGCCGATCACCAGGCGAAACTTCTTCTGCAGCCAGGTTGGGACAGTGATCGGGGCAGAGAGTTGTCGGTGGAACACGTGAGGCATCAACCGAGCTGGCGGCTCAGTCTGCAAACACACAAGTGGCTGGGCGTGCGTTGAGACTGAAATCACGGCCCATCAACGGACGATGACGACAATTGCTCTCCTCGGCACCGGTCTGCTTGGACACGCCATCGGCCAGCGCTTGCTTGCGCAAGGACTGACGCTCAGGGTCTGGAACCGGACGGCAACGCGAATCAGCACCCTGGTCAGTGCGGGGGCGATCCCAATTGAACAACTGAGCGAATCGGCCCAGGGATGCGATGCCGTCATCACCGTCCTCAAGGACGGCCCGGCGACCAGCGATGTCGTGCATGCGCTGGATGATCTCAGGGGACGCTGTCTGATTCCGATGGGAACGATGGGAATCAGCCAGAGCCGTGACCTCGCCACATTTATGAACAGCCGAGGCGGAAGCTATCTCGAGGCGCCGGTCTTGGGCAGCCGACCTGAGGCCTTGAACGGATCATTGCTGGTGATGGCCGGCAGCGACCCTGACGTGTTCAAGCAGCAACAACATCTGCTCAGCCACGTATCTGCTCAACCGGTGCTTGTCGGACCCGTGGGGAGCGGAGCCGCCACCAAGTTGGCTCTCAATCAACTGATCGCCAGCATGACCCACGCGTTTTCACTGTCGCTGCGCCTCGTGCAACAGGCCGATGTCCCCATCGAGACCTTCATGGAGATCCTGCGACCATCCGCCCTCTATGCCCCCACCTACGACAAGAAACTGAAACGGATGCTGGAGCAGCACTACAGCGACCCGAACTTCAGCACGGCCCTGCTTCGCAAAGATCTGATGCTGTTCCTGCAGGAAGCCATGCAGTCCGGATTGAACCCTGAGGGCCTCAGCGGACTTTCAACAATGTTGGTGCAAGCCACAGCCCACGATCTGGATGAGCTGGATTACTGCTCATTGCACGAACTGACGCAGTCAATCAGGCCCTGACGTCGCAACTTGAGCCAATCAGCTGGGGCAATGAGCCGGACTGATCAAACACTCCTCGACAATCCCCACAATCCGACTGAATCAGCTGCCCATGAAATGAAGCATGACCTCAACAGCAGAGAGGCCGATTAAAAATGTGCCAGCCAGGAGGGAGGCTTCCTTGAACGTTCTGGCCATCAGCAGCGCCGCAACACCGGTGGAAAGCTCAATCAGAAATCTAAAGGAAATCTGAAGTGGCACTGTTAAGGCCCGTAAAGGTTTTGAAAGCCTGGCACGGCAAGTTCACTCAAGTTCATGAAAAGTGCTTCATAGAACTGAGTAAAACGGCTCAAATCTTTTTCTCTGACCGGAGAAATCATCAATCGTCACATCCCCTCTGACGTCTTGAATGAAGCAATGGAACCCAGAACCGCCATCGCCCTGTTATCCGGCGGCCTCGATTCCGCCACCGCAGCCGCGCTGGCGATCGAATCGGGCGATCGGGTGATCGGCCTGTCCTTCGACTACGGGCAGAGGCATCGCCGTGAACTGGAAGCAGCAGACCGACTCGCGCACAGCCTCGGATTCGCCGAGCACCATCGGATCCACGTGAACCTTGCCGCCTGGGGTGGATCTGCCTTGACCGATCACCAGGTCCACATCCCGATCGATGGCATCAAAGACGAGGGAATCCCTGTGACGTACGTCCCCGGCCGCAACACCGTCTTCATCGCCATCGGTCTAAGCCTGGCGGAGGCAAGAGCGGCTCACCGCCTTGTGCTGGGGGTGAATGCGGTGGACTACTCCGGGTACCCGGATTGTCGCCCTGACTATCTCCAGGCCTTTCAGACCCTGGCGGGTCTCGCCAGCAAAGCCGGCCGCGAGGGGCATGGAACCGAACTTTGGGCACCCCTGGTGACCTGGAGCAAAACCAGGATCGTTGAAGAAGCTCTGCGTCTGGGAGTCCCCATCGCAGACACCTGGAGCTGCTACAGCGGTGGAGACCGTCCCTGCGGAGTCTGCGACAGCTGTCGCATTCGCGATGCCGCCCTCCGCGACGCCGGTCGCCCGGATCTGTGCAGCTGACCGAACCGATCCGACGCGAGCTGGCCTGGCGTCAACCAGCTGCCGTCGCCAGACGGCTGGCAGAGGAATGGGGGGAAGCCGGTCTGATTTGGCTGGATGGAGACGGCAGCGAAAGAGGTCGTTGGGTCACCCTCGCGGTCGACCCTGTCGAGCAACGATGCAGCCGCGGCAGACCCGACCAGCCAGACGCACAAAATCCGTTTGCACTGTTGCGGCAACTGGGGCACGGCCATTGGTGCGGCTGGCTCAGCTACGAAGCCGCGGCCTGGACGGAACCCGCCAACCCCTGGCATGGAGATGCCATGGCAAGCCTCTGGATCGCAAGGCACGACCCCGTTCTGCGCTTTGATCTGCGCACGCAAGCCCTCTGGATCGAGGGGATGAACCCCCGTCGTCTCGAGCGGATGTCGAACTGGCTTGCGGAGTTCGATGCAGCAACAGAGGTGCAGGAGGACGCGATCGGGATCGCTCCGGAGCAATGGCAGTGGCACAGCGATCGTGCCAACTTCACCGCTGGTGTGCAGCGGATCAAAGACCTGATCGCGGCGGGGGACTTATTCCAAGCAAACCTCACAGCGTGCTGCAGCACGCTGTGGCCGCCGGAACGATCCTGTCTCGATGTCTTCCTGAGGCTTCGGCAGCGTTGCCCTGCGCCCTTTGCAGGACTGCTGATCGGCGACGGTGAGGCGCAGGGGGAAGCCGTGCTCTCCACCTCACCGGAACGGTTTCTGCAGGTCGACGCCGGTGGCAGCGTCGAGACACGACCGATCAAAGGCACACGACCGCGCGCTCAGGATCTGCAGCGGGATGCCGACCTGGCCGCGGATCTGATCTGCAGTGACAAGGACCGGGCTGAAAACGTGATGATCGTCGATCTGTTGCGCAACGATCTGGGCCGGGTCTGCAGACCCGGTTCCATCCACGTCCCGCAGCTGCTGGGGCTGGAGACCTACTCAGCTGTGCATCACCTCACATCCGTGGTGCAGGGCGAACTGAGAGAGGGGCTGTCCTGGGTGGATCTGCTGCAGGCCTGCTGGCCCGGCGGCTCAATCACGGGTGCCCCGAAACTCCGGGCCTGCCAGCGACTCGCTGAACTGGAGCCGGTCAGCCGGGGACCCTATTGCGGGTCCTTGATCCGGGTCGACTGGGACGGACGATTCGACAGCAACATCCTGATCCGTTCCCTGATGCGCAAGGGCGATCGACTGAGGGCCCACGCCGGCTGCGGGATCGTCGCCGACTCCGACCCGGACAATGAAGCCGACGAGCTCAACTGGAAACTGCGACCTCTTCTCGACGCCCTGCGATGAGCCAAGCAGTCGCCTGGATGGATGGTCGGTGGAGCACCCCTGATGAACTCGGCATTCCGGTGAGTGATCGCGGCCTGCGACTGGCCGATGGACTGTTCGAAACCATCCTGGTGATCGGCAGCAGGCCACAGTTGTTTTCGCTGCACCTTGAGCGATGGCGAACGGGTGCCGAGCTCCTCGCCATGCAGCCACCCCCGCCACGAAGCGACCTCGACCCGCTGGTGGTCGACGCCGTCACGAGGGCGAACCTGGGCCAGAGTCCGGCTGCTTTGCGATTGAACTGGAGCCGTGGATCAACCGGCGGCCGCGGCCTGACGATGCCCGGATGCGGCTCCGAACGCTTCTGGCTCACCCTCGACCCCTGTGAAACAGACTTCAGGCCTGTCACGACAATGATCAGTCGCCATGAACGACGCAACGCCGACAGCCGCATGAGCCGTTGCAAGACCTTTGCCTACAGTCAGGCCGTGATGGCACGTCTCGAGGCGGGTTCCGCCGGAAAAGACGATGCTCTGCTGCTCAACAGCACCGGAGAACTCTGCTGCAGCACCAGTGCCAATCTGCTGGTCCGCCGAGATGGTGCCTGGTTGACGCCACCGCTCAGCAGCGGCTGCCTGCCAGGGGTGATGCGCGCCAGAGCGCTGGCAACAGGGTTGTGCCGGGAAGCCTGGATCGGGGCAAACCTGAAGCCGACGGATCAGGCCCTGTTGGTCAACAGTCTCGGTTGCCGAGCGATTCAATCCGTGAACGGCAACACCCTGGACTGGGACATCCAGAGCCAGGAGCTCTGGACCAATCTTCTCCTCTGAGGAAGCGCAATCAGTCGCTCAGCAATCTCTGAACCGACTCGGCCCAACCGCTGCCGTGAGGAGCTCGAGCCAACTGAAATCGGCCATCGTCAATCCCTTCGATCAACGTCGGGTGCGGTCCCTTCACCCCCGGAACAACAACGGCGATGTCTGCCACCTCAAGCAGTGGTAGATCGTTGGGCGAATCCCCGAGTCCCAGAATCTGCACATCGCTGCATCCCTGATGCTGCTTCAGGGCCTCGAGAGCACGACCTTTGCTGATGCCCTCACCCAGGAGATGGGCCATGCGGTTCCCTTCGACGATCGTGAGTCGGTAGTCCTGAACCATCGCGATCAACCGATCACGGCTTGAAGGGGGTGGGGCCACAAAGGGAACGCTGCATCGGCGACGTTGAGCCATGCGCAACGCTTCACCGCTGAGACCGAGCAATCGATCTCCTTCTGCATCACTGAGTTCATCGAGAGCAAGCAATGGCTCGCCAAGCTCTGCTTCCATCAGCTTGAGCTTGGGTCTGAGCTCCTGCCAACCAGGGCCGAGACTGATCTCCCATTCCTCGCCGTCGGGATGCTGCCCATGGATGGCGGCACCGTTCTCAACGATGAACGGATCAGACAGGTCTGCATCCTGACGGAACCGGCGAACCTCCTCAGCCGTCTTGCTGGTGCAGGGAATCACCGGAATCCCCTGCCGTTGGAGCCAGCGAATCGCCTCAGCGGCGGGGGTCCAGTCGTAACGGTGATCCAGCAGCGTGCCGTCGAGATCGGTCACGACCCACCAGGACGAGCGTTCCTGGATCACTGACTGACGAGCCATGCCACTTGGTAGGGATCGAGTTGAAGCTGCTGCTGACCGATCTCCAGATCACGCTCCCGGAGAGAGTCGTGCCACGACGATAGGGCGGCTTTTTCGCTCAGGGTGCTGAGGGGAAGGTTGAGACGTGCACTGGTCATGTTGTGCACGGCATAGAGGGGTTGTTGCGTGTTGCCGCGTTTCAGAACAACCAGATCGGAGCGACCGCCGCTGATCAAGGTCATGGGAGTGTCCGGATGCAGAGCTCGTATCGACGCACGCACGCGCATGGCATGGCGCAGAACCTTCAGAACCAGGGTGGGGTCGCTCTCAGGATCATCCAGTCGACGTTCAAGCGAGTCGGTTTTGAACTGGGGTCGGTTGAGATCACGACGCTGGCCTGTTTTTCGGAATTTCGACACGTCATTGGGACTGGCCAGCAGAGCTGGAAGGTAGAAAGCCGGCACGCCAGGCAACGCCATCACGAGCAACTGCGTCAGAAGGAATCTCTCCAGCTGGAAATGGGAGGGATCAATCCCCCCATCGGCCATGGCACTCCACCAGCTGATGTTGATCTCATAGGGAACATCGTCTCCGGAGCTGAGACGGCGATGGCTGATCAATCCCCCACGCTGCTCGCATGCGATCAGAAACTGCAGCAGACGTTTGTCGGGCATCAACCCCTCCAACGGCCGCAGGCCGACGCCGTCATGACAGGCGGTGAAGTTGAGCAACCCCGTTTGTTTCGGCAACGTCGGCCAGCGGGCGAGCCAGGCGTTGAGGAGATCGGCACGGCCGCTGATCGCACCCTCCAGAAGGAGAGGAGGAAGAGGGAAGTTGTAAGCGAGATGGGCTTCCTGACCGTTACGGAGATAGGACAGGTTCTCCTGCTCAGGAACATTGGTTTCGGTGACGACAACGCCATC
Organism: Synechococcus sp. KORDI-100; assembly: GCF_000737535.1. Taxonomy (NCBI): domain Bacteria; kingdom Bacillati; phylum Cyanobacteriota; class Cyanophyceae; order Synechococcales; family Synechococcaceae; genus Synechococcus; species Synechococcus sp. KORDI-100. The sequence continues at coordinate 66,449 of NZ_CP006269.1, forward strand.
CGGACAAAGCGACTGGAGCAGCAGACGCAGAATCTGAACAAGGCGATAGGCCTCCGGCCTGTGGATACAGGTGGTGTTGGGTTCCTTCCAGATGAAGCCGACCGCATCAAGACGAATCCAACGCACACCGTGGCTTGACATCCGACGCAGCAGATCGGCGAATCCAATCAGCACATCGGGACTTCGCCAGTTCAGATCCACCTGATCCGGACCGAATGTGGTCCACACCTGACGTTTGCCGTTCGGTGGACCGAGCTGGGTGAACAGGGCCGTGCTGCGGGGCCGGACAACGTCGTTCCAACAGGGATCCGGACCGGCCTCAAGAACACAGGATTGGCCGGGATCCTCATGTCGAAGAAATTGCCGAACCCAGGGATGGGAAGCGGAGACATGGTTCAGAACAAGATCTGCCATCAACCGACGTCCCTCCGCCAGAGCGGAGAGATCGCTCCAATCGCCATGGCGCTCTTCCAGCTGTTCGTAGCTGGCCACTGCAAAACCGCCATCACTGGTGGATTTGAGAAACGGCAACACGTGGATGACTGCAGCGAAATCCGTCAGATGGCGGTTCACGAGGCTGCGAAGACTTTGCAGACCGGAACGGCCCGCATCCACCACGGTGTCGGCATAGGTGATCAACACAGCATCTCCACCGCTCCAAAGCGATGGACGAGCCTCTGGGGTGTCCCAGTTCCCTGACGGGTAAAAAGATTGCAGCAATTGTGACGACAGTTCCTCGAGATCACCGGAAGAATCAACCGGGTATACATCTCCGAGAAGCTTCCGCAACGTTCCCGCCTGCGGGTCATGCATGGAGCTTCACCTGCTGGATATGCCACAGGTATGGAGCAGGTCCCTTCGTCTTGTTGTCGCCTTCAACACCGCATGGATTTTCAGCAAGGTCTGATCACCACGGTCCATGACTACGGCCTCGGAAATCTTGACGCCGTCGCTTTCAGGAAAGAACTCGCTCAAAAACGAACGGCACTGCTGATCCCATGCCTGATGGACGAGTTCAGTCGACCTGCTCTCGGACTGATCCGTGACGCTCTGAAGGAACTCAGTGGTCTCAGCTGCCTGGTGATCGCACTCTCCGCAGAGACGGCGGACGACGTTGCTGCAGCGGAGACGTTTTTCGAAGGAATGCCTTTTCCGGTCCAGGTTCACTGGACCAACGGTCCCGCCGTCCGGGACGTGCTCCTGTCTGTTCAGGACCTGGGACTGGAAGTGACAGGACCACCAGGGAAGGGCTGGGCCGTCTGGCAAGGTCTCGGTGTGGCCTGCAGTCAGGCCGAAGTGGTCGGACTATTCGACGCTGACATCCGCACGTTCGGATCGTCCTATCCCGAGCGAATGCTGCGTCCTCTGCTCGATCCATCCCATGGTGTGGCCTATGTGAAAGCGTTCTACAGCCGCCTCTCTCTCGAAACACAGGCATTGCAAGGACGAGCGACACGTCTCTTCGTCGGTCCATTGCTTGCCAGCTTGGAACAGATCTTCGGCCCCCTCCCCTACCTTCGCTACCTGCAGTCGTTTCGTTACCCGTTGGCCGGGGAATTCGCCTTCACAACCGACTTGGCGATGAACCTCCGCATCCCGTCGGATTGGGGGCTGGAAGTTGGTCTGTTATCCGAGGTCTATCGCCACGTCGCGTCCAGCCGGATCGCTCAGGTTGATCTTGGACTGTTCGATCACAAACACAAAACTCTTGGCAACAAACCCTCGGAAGGCCTGCAGAGAATGGCCGGTGAAATTTTCTGTACCGTTCTCCGCAGCTTGATGGAACACGAAGGTTGCGTGGTCTCAACCGATCAACTTCCCACTCTTGAAGTGCTGTATCGACGGGTTGGCGAAGATCGTGTGCGGCAGTTCGGCCTTGATTCGGCGATCAACCGTTTGCCTTACGACAGACATCGCGAAGAACTTGCCGTCCAGAGTTTTTCAAGTCTGCTGAGACCTGGACTGAAGCGGTTCCAGGACACCCCGATCGCCCATCAACTACCCAGCTGGTCACGATTGAACAGCTGTAATCCAATGCTTCAGAAAGATCTTGCTGAAGCGGGCCAGTCCGATCGAAAAATCTCTAGTCGAGCAACGATGATGCAGCGACCTCAATACCCTGCATTCGTCTCTCAAACTCTGACGAGTGAGACTGCAGCCTGAGCCCCACCTCTCATAACTCCTGCATCTGCTGACGAATCACCCAGTCCGTGGCAGCTCTCTGTGATTGCCAGGCTTGCAGCAACTGCTTGGCAATGATCTGAAGTTGATGAGGATCTGCCGTTGCGTCAATCGCGCGGTTCATCTTCTCAAGCTCAAATTGCTGAGTGATGCTCATGCTGATTCCCTTGGTCACGGAAAAATCATCAACGCGAGCCCTTTATCGCTGCTGCTTACAAAAAGAAACGTCTCTGTTGCGACGAAAAGCGACCCATGTCAGCCGTTTCAGATCAAACTGAAGATGACAAAATCTTTCGCACCAACGCAGACAAGCGTTGTGGACGATTCTCCTGGCTTAGAAACAAGTCATCCTTCGTGCGTGGCATGCATTACAACTGGGATCAACACCAGCGCCTGGCACAGACCATCGCATGCACATCGAAAGGGGATTTCGGTGTGGGACTCGCCTTGATGGGAGTTGCACTCCTCATGCTGTCAAAAGATCTCGAAAGGGATCTGGTGGATCAGTCAGCCGATCGCGATGCCATCGTTTAATGTTCTGCAGGGCACATTACTTTTGAAAAAGTATCCATCGATAACATTGAAATATTAAGGAAAGTGGTTTTGGTGGCGACGCTAACAAAATAATCAAAAAAGTAAATCGATACTCATAGCACTGATTATCCCTTTTCAATGCTCGAATGTTGGTACAAGAACAATTCCAGCAAAATGGTGATTTTGAAATGCATTGGGCCTGACCGGTTCTACCGAGAAAAGGTCGTCATGCCGATGGAAACCTTCTGCTTCGAGGCTCCAACGGAGGCCAGGCTTGAAATCTGGCAGATGTCCCTCGGGGGTCAGATGCTGCATCTCCGGGCTGACGCTGCAGATTATGCCGTTGACACCTATGACAAAACCCTTGTGGCTTAAACAAGGAACGATCAGCAGACTTTCAACAACGGCCAATCGAGAATAATGATCAAGACCTCATTTACACAATCCCTACAGCATCGCAGCCAACAATCTCATAAAAATTATAAATTGCTTACATACTTTTTAAGGTATTTGTGATCATTTGGTTGAGATCAAAACAGATTGACCAGACCAATCATTTTCTATAAAGTTACGGCTACACAGAAACTTTAAAAGCCACAACAACTCCTCTCACAACAGATCAGTCAATAAGAAGACTACATTTGAATCAACTCGTAAAGCTACTTTTTGCTTTGGACATCAAATCCAGATCAAAGAATTTTCTAAAATCAGGATGGCAGCTTTACCAATAGCATACAAATACTCTCAGAATGAGAGACGAGAGGCCATCAGCAACTCATCTGTCTTGATTGGAATTCAACAGGTGTGCCTGAACAGGTCGATCTTGAATCAAATCCTCAGACGTTCACCCCTCCAGGAGTGATGCCAAGCAACTCAGCCGTCAATCGTGAACGAATGACGCCACCCGGCTGCACAGGCTGCTGCGAATGGTTTGAACGAGCCGGATCAGGACCAAACACCTCATGATTGAGCTGCAGGAGCTCCGCTGTCTTCGCAGAACGGATAACCCCTTTCGACCGTTGCTTGAAGGCAGAACGGCGGTAGATGAGTTGCGAGGACTGAGACGCCGCCTTTGGGTCCAGCGCCAGTCCCGTTCGCGTAGCCTTGGTGGGAAGGTTTGACATGGTGGTTGCCTCTGTGAATCCAAGGCCATTCGTTTCCACTCTTCAGAGAAACCGGACCTTGTATCGTGATGAACATCTGTAGCCTTCGCTACCATTTAATAGTGCCAAGAATCACCAGCAAAAGAGGTTCGGCCTGAAACTCAGCTCTTAAAAAGATAGATTTTTTAATGATTCACAACCTTCTTCAACAATCTTTCCGTCTACCTGGGTCTCTGCCCTTTAGAGCAATGAATCGCCTCCCCTTGAAACAGTGCATCCTGATCTCTGCGGTCGCTCTGTTGATGCCGTTTCAAGGGTGCAAGACCGTTCCGAAAGAAGTGAAGTACCAAGACGCACAACCGGGAGATGTCCTTGTCGTAAGCGACAACACGATGATCGAACTGTCCCATCCCTTCAAGGGAGGAGAACCAAACGGCCTCTTTGACGGGGGTGTCATCGTTATCGAACCCGACAACACCCGAAAACAGATCGAAATCAACGTTGTCTGCAGCATGCCCGACCTGCCTAACTGGCCTGAGTACGACAACATCTACGGACGCTGGCTGGAGACCGACGAGAAACCAGGGGTTGCTGGGGGAGACACCGATTGGCAACTGTTGATGTACTTCGATGGCAACCTTGTCAATCAAGGAAAAGAAGAATCGCCGCCATGGGCGAAACGCCTTGCTGAGAACCTCTGTCGCAAGGGCGACTTCCAAGACGAGACGACGAAAACTTAGTAACGCCTGATACTTAAATCAGCAACCCTTCCCAAAAACAAGCCTGAAATAGTTTCAGATGCAACATACGGCGGGCGAACCGTGATGCACCATGAAAATGGTTCTCATTCTTGCCCTATGGCCAGTACAGGTAGCGTCAGTTCCTGGGACGAATCACTGCTTGTTGCGATGATTCAGTACCCAGTTCCTGTGATCAAGGGACCGGAAGACATCCAGACACAGGTCGATCAAATCTGCAAAGCTGTTGCCACAACCAAGGCCGGCTACCCAGAAGCTGATCTGATCGTGATGCCTGAGTACTCCACTCAGGGACTCAACACAGCGATCTGGACCTACGACGAGATGCTTCTCCGCATCGACTCACCCGAAATTGATCGTTTCCGACAGGCATGCAAGGAAAACGACGTGTGGGGCGTCTTTTCTTTGATGGAAGTGAACGACGATCCAAGCCTCCCGCCGTTCAATTCCGCGATCATCATCAACTCAGACGGTGAAATCGCTCTGCACTACAGGAAACTGCAGCCATGGGTTCCCATTGAGCCCTGGTCACCCGGCAACTATGGAATGCCTGTGTGCGATGGACCCAAAGGCTCAAAACTGGCTGTCTGCATCTGCCACGACGGCATGTTCCCAGAGCTGGCCAGAGAAGCCGCATACAAGGGAGCCAACGTTTACATCCGTATTTCTGGTTATTCCACACAGGTGAATGATCAATGGATCTGGACGAACAGAACGAACGCTTGGCAGAATCTGATGTACACAATTTCAGTCAACCTGGCTGGATATGATGGTGTCTTCTACTACTTTGGCGAAGGAACAGTCTGCAATTACGACGGCAATGTTATCCAGCAAGGGCACCGCAACCCCTGGGAAATTGTGACGGCAGAACTCTTCCCCCGATTGGTGGATAAAGCCCGCGAGAACTGGGCACTCGAGAACAATATCTTTAATCTTGGTTGCCGGGCCTACGTAGGCAAACCTGGAGGAGAAAAAGCCAATTACCTTACCTGGGTTGAGGATCTCGCCAATGGTGAATACAAACTGCCATGGGATAGCAGTGTTCGCATTCGCGATGGCTGGAAGTACTACCCAGACGGGGTCAAGCTTGGGCCGATGCCAAAAGCAGAAACCCCTGCAGCTGAACCAGTAACAGCACCTGTCTGAGTTCAACTCATGTCAGGCCCCAAGGATTGCTTGGGGCCTGATTAGTTCATTGAGAAATAAAATTTCGCATTAGCATTACCAACTTTTCTGCGCAGTTAAATTAGTAACAACGTTATGAAATAACAATAATCATTTTTGTCAGCACGTATCAACTGCAACCATTGGATCTGGAATGTCTGGATTCAATGGGATTGTTGCATGCAGCATTAATGCCTGAAACTCTTTTCAAAGTTGATCTCACGAAACCGATGGATCAACAGGAAATGCCAGGACATAACAGGTGGCATCCCGATATTCCAGCCGTTGCCTCTGTCAATCCAGGTGACGTCTTTCGGATTGAATGCAAGGACTGGACTGACGGCCAGATCAAAAATGACGACAATCCGCAAGATATTGCTGATGTGAATCTTGAGGTTGTTCACGTTCTCAGCGGGCCAATTTGGGTGAATGGTGCGCAACCCGGAGATATTCTTGTCGTCGATATTCTTGAAGTTGGCGCATTACAAGGAGACGAGTGGGGATTCACTGGAATCTTTGCCAAGGAAAATGGTGGCGGTTTTCTGACTGATCACTTCCCGAAAGCTGCAAAGGCGATCTGGGATTTAGAAGGTGTATACACATCCTCACGACACATTCCAGGCGTTCGATTTGCTGGCATTACACACCCTGGACTAATTGGTTGCGCTCCCTCAATGGAGCTGCTCAATGAGTGGAATCGACGCGAAACCGAACTGGTCAACACAGCTCCGGATCGCCGCACCTACGGCGCAGGACTTTCTGGAAGTGAACCCGTTCTCGCAGCACTTCCAAATCCCAACAGTGCCATCCTTGGCAACGTTGAAGCCAGCGATTTTGATCGAATCGCAAACGAAGCCGCACGCACAGTTCCTCCGAGAGAACATGGTGGAAACTGTGACATTAAAAACCTGACCAAGGGGACAAGAATTTACTTCCCTGTGTATGTTGAGGGTGGAAAACTTTCAATGGGCGACATTCACTTTTCACAAGGTGACGGCGAAATCTCCTTCTGCGGAGCTATTGAAATGTCTGGCTACCTTGATTTGCATGTTGATGTGATCAAAGGAGGAATGGCAAAGTACGGAATGGTCAACCCAATGTTTAAAACCAGCCCTGTTGAACCTCACTTCACAGATTACCTTGTTTTTGAAGGTATCTCTGTTGATGAGTTTGAAGGCAAGCAGTATTACATGGATGTGCACATCGCATACCGTCGAGCGTGCTTGAATGCGATTGAGTATTTAAAGAAGTTTGGATACACTGGAGAACAGGCCTATTTACTTCTCAGTTGCGCGCCTGTGGAAGGACGCGTTAGCGGGATCGTTGATATTCCAAATGCGTGTTGTACACTTGCGCTTCCCACTTCAATCTTTGACAAAGATATTCTCCCTTGCTAATTCTTCTAATTAATTAACCCGATCAACTAATAAGCTTCCATCAATTTCGGTGGAAGCTTTCTTGATTCACTCACTATGCCTGTCTACGAATTTGAATGCAAGTCTGACACTTGTTCATCTGTGTATGAAGTCTGGAGGTCAATTGACCAACGCTCCTCAGACACGCAATGCCCTGAGTGTGGTTGTGATGGCAAAAGACTGTTCTCTCCACCAATGATGCTATCGACAACTATTCGGTTGAAGACAGAGGATAAGAATCCAAAGGTTGTACGCCGGAAGGTTCAGGAACCAGGCAACAAGCCAAGGTTACGTTCCGGTGACTCTCGTCCATGGATGCTGAATCGGGGTTGCTGAACAAACGAGTCAACAACCCCGGTACTAAAAACAAACTGATTTAAATGATTCGAATTATACAGTCAAAAACTCTTCAATAACTTGATCTGACAACTGTGAGGTAGGTCCACTCGAAACGATACCACCCCGTTGCATTGCGTAATAGAAACTGGATTGCTTCACAAAATGGAGATGCTGCTCCACTAACAAAACGCTGATGCCTGTTTCTTTGATGATTCTCTGAACAGCTCTTTCGATATCTAGAATGATAGAAGGTTGAATACCCTCTGTTGGTTCATCGAGAAGAAGGAGTTTTGGCTTACCAAGTAAAGCTCTGGCAATGGCAAGCTGTTGCTGTTGGCCGCCGCTGAGATCACCTCCACGTCGGTTCAAAAACTGCTCAAGAATTGGAAACAATTCAAACACAATTGGATCAATATGCTTATTTTTACTCATGCCACCTGGAAGCGATTCCATTCCGATCATCAAATTTTCTTTGACAGTGATTCTTGGAATAATGTCGCGTCCTTGTGAAACGTAACCAATTCCACGTCGAGCACGTTTATAAGGGGCTTGATCACTTAAAAACACTCCATCATATTCAATCGATCCAGAACGTTGCTCAAGCAATCCAATAATTGTTTTCAAAAACGTCGTTTTACCGACGCCGTTACGACCAATCAGGCAAATCATCTCTCCTTCAGGTATGTGCAGATCCACATTCCTGAGGATATGACTTTCGCCATAATATACATTTAACCCGCTAGACTTGAGAATAGTCTTTGTTGAAGAAGGATGCGATTTGGTTTGGAGTTGAGTCATGATCGTTTGAAAAAGTTGAATGTGGAATAACTAGTCAGATTGGCCTAGATACACTTCAATCACTTTTGGATCGGCTTTCACTTCGTCCAACGTTCCCTCTGTAAGCTTCTGACCTTGATGCAACACAGTGACTGGTGCTCCAAGATCGCGAATAAACTCCATATCATGCTCAATCACAACAACAGTATGTTCTCCTGCTAGAGATTTGATGAGCTCAGCAGTTTTATTCGTCTCTTCATCTGTCAAGCCAGCCACTGGTTCATCCAACAAAATGATGTCTGGAGATTGAGCAACAAGCATGGAGATCGCCAACCATTGCTTTTGGCCATGGGAAAGCGAACCTGCATCAGACTTTGCATATGGAGCTAAACCCACATAATCCATTAAGCGATGAACCTCATCCTTGACAGTACTGCTCAGCTTTTCAAACATCAATTGAAAAGGGGCTTTGTTCGGCGAAGCAGCCAGCTCAAGATTTCTTGCTACAGATAAGTTCTCAAAAACACGAGGTGTTTGAAATTTACGCCCAACACCGAGATTGGATATTTTTTGTTCGGATAATCCAACGATGCTTGAGCCGCGTAGTGACACTGAGCCTTTGGTAGGTCTTACCTTGCCAGTAATCACGTCAAGAAACGTTGTCTTACCCGCTCCATTGGGACCAATGATTGAGCGTAATTCTCCGGGTTGTAAAGAGATGGACAGATCAGTGAGGGCAAAAAAACCATCAAAATCGACACTTACATCACTAAGCTCGAGAATTGGAGTCGTCATAATTTCTAGGTGAGTGAAAGAGGCAAGAAAATTGGTTTAAGGAGTAATGTCATCCGGTATAGCCTTCATCCATGTCGATTTTCGGATATGTTGGAGATTTTTTAGCAATTCCGAAGGCTGCAAGCATGGTTTGGAATCCTCCATTCTTGAACCAGCCATAGATTCCATCAGGCATCAAGGTAACAACAAAGATAAACAGAGCGCCTTGAACAAATAACCAGGCTTCCGGCAACGCTTCACTGACAAGACTACGAAGATAGTTAACAATGACTGCTCCAATGATCGGTCCGATCAACGTTCCTCTTCCTCCCACAGCAACCCAGATCACCATTTCGATTGACATCGAAATCGCCATATACTGAGGAGAAACAATTCCCGATTGCACGGTATACAAGGCACCGGAAATTCCTGCCAAACCTCCAGCAACCAAGAAAACAATGACCTTGAAAGGAACAGGATTGAAGCCACTGAAACGTAAACGAGCTTCATCGTCCCGAATACCGATGAGAGCATCACCGAAACGACCGCTGGTTAGAAACTTGCAAAGCAAATATGCAAGTGGCAGTAAAACCAAGGTAATTCTGTAAAATATAATTTGCGCATCGTCTGAACCAACAATCAACCCAAAAATCTCAGTAGTGCTTGTTTTCAATCCATTCGTACCGTTAACAAGCTTCTGCTGACCATTAAAGAAATGGTAAAAAACCATCAACGATGCTTGGGTAATGATCGAAAAATAAACTCCTTTGATTCGATTCCTGAAAATCAAGTATCCAACTAAACCAGCGACAATTGCTGGTATGAGCCAGATGGCAATCAACGTCCAAGGGAAAGACCAGAACGGTTGCCAGAAAAATGGCAGGTTGTCAACTCCGTAATTCTCAAAGAATTTAGGAAGACCGTTGGCACCCGTTGTGAAATCGTTCTGGGTCACCAGCAACAAGTGCATACCTATCGCGTAGCCGCCCAGTGCAAAGAAGATTCCCTGACCCAAACTCAGAAGACCTGTATATCCCCAGATCAGATCAATCCCCAACGCAACAATTGCAAGTGAAAAATATCTACCGAAAAGATTCAAACGAAACTGTGAAAGAATTGCTGGCAGAACGAAAAATGCAAAAGCAAGAAGTAGCCAGGGGATGAGCTTTTTGAAGAGTTTCATGGTGAATAAGGGGAAAAAGGATCAAGATTCAACAGAACGTCCCTTTTGAGGGAACATCCCTGTAGGCTTGAATTGAAGGAACGCAATGATGAAAATAAAGATCAGCACATAAGACATGCTGGTCGTCGCAAAAAACTCAATCACTGCAGATGCCGGATTAGGAATATTGGGGAATGCAATCAAGATGGCTCCTGAACCAATAATTGATTGAATAATGCCCAGCATCATCGAAGCAATCACTGTTCCAACCAAATTTCCAACTCCTCCCAAAACAATCACCATAAAGCAGGAAACGATGTAAGCCGCACCCAAATTTGGACCGACGGAACCAAGCAGTGTGATGGCACTTCCAGCAACACCTGCAAGGCCAGAACCGATGCCAAATGTAATACTGTCAACGCTATCTGTAGGAATGCCCAAGCAATTACTCATCTGCCGGTTCTGCGTCACTGATCGTATACGTAGTCCCCACACACTCTTCGTCAAAAACCAGGCGACAAAAGCGAGTAACAGCGCAGAAAGAATAATGATGAATATTCTGATCCCAGGCAATTCAATGCCTGCGATGGATCCCCAACTTCCCTGTAGCCATTTCGGGGCGGTCACATCAATATTCCGTGGTCCAAACCATGGTTTCGCCAATGCCTTTGAACCAGACATCGCAGAAATAGTTATAAATCCAATAATTGCAGATACAATCCAGAATATCCCGGAGACGTATGGGTAAAAAGCCGCCCGCTTTAGCGATTTGGGAGAAAAGCGTGATGCTAAAAAACCAAGGACAACAGCCACGACGATTCCAATCGTCATGCTGGTGGAAACGCTGCGAATAAATTGAATTAAAACCAAACTCACACCCCAGGTAGCGAGAAGCGTTTCCAGTGGGCGTCCATATAATTGGCGTATCAATGTACGCTCCAGCAAAACACCTACAAGCGCCGTTACGATAAACGCAAACACCAATGCAAACAGGTAGTACAGCTGAAAAACCCCTTCGCCCAACGGACGAAACATGTTCTGAGTCACGAATGTCACATATGCCCCAACCATCATCAATTCGCCATGAGCCAGATTGATGACACCCATCAAACCGAAAACAATGGCAAGACCTGTTGCTGCCAGGAGGAGCACCGAGCCGATGCTCAGGCCATCAAGGAGTTGAGAGAAAATTAATTCCATCGGTTCATAGTGAAAAAAAAGTGGGCCTACAAATAATCGTGACCCACTCGGGAGGATATTTCAGATGTAAAAATTACATCTTGAGCGTTCCAGTGTCAGAACGATCAGGAGTCCATCTTGAACTTTCCGGCATCAGGACGATCAAGCGTCCAGTCGCACTTGAAGCCCTTCGTTTCAGGCACGTACTGGTTCCACGTGATCGGAGCGACAGGGGTCTTGCTGTCCCAGAGGATTTCAAACTGACCATCCTCTTTGGCTTGTCCAATGCGGACAGTCTGAGAGATGTGGTGATTGGGGTACATCTCAATCGGACCCTGAGGAGCATCAAGTTTGATGCCAATCAGTGCATTTCTGACGGCATCAAGATCCTCATAGGTTCCAGCCTTCTCGACTGCAGCCTTCCACAGATAAACCATGTTGTAGGCCGACTCCATTGGGTCGTTGGTCACACGGTCGTCGCCATATTCCGCAAGGAAAGCAGCGTTGAAGGTGTTAGCAGCCTCAGTTCCGAGGGACATGAAGTAGTTCCAAGCGGCATAGGTGTCGCCCACATACTCAGGTCCGATCTGACGGATTTCCTCTTCCGCAATGGAGAAGGACATGATCGGGTACTTATCAGGAGTGATGCCCGCAGCCTTGAACTGTTTAAACAGTGCGACGTTGGAGTCACCATTCAGGGTGTTGATGATGATTCCACCGTCAGGGAACTCCTTCTTGATCTTGGCGATGATCGGAGCAACTTCCGTGTTGCCCAGAGGAATGTAATCCTCACCAACGGTTTCACCACCGAGGCTCTTCACCTGCTCTTTGATGATAGTGTTCGCGGTCCGTGGATAGACGTAATCGGAGCCGACGAGGTAGACCTTCTTGCCGTATTTGTCGGAGAACTGCTCAAAGAGCCAATCAACAGCGGGCTCAGCCTGCTGGTTCGGGACAGCACCCGTGTAGAAGATGTTCTTGGAGCACTCCTGACCTTCGTACTGAATCGGGTAGAAGAGGAAGTGGTCTTTTGCTTCGTAGACAGGAAGCATGGCCTTGCGGCTGGCAGACGTCCATCCACCAAAGACAACGGCGACCTCATCAGCGTCGATCAGCTTCTGAGATTTCTCAGCGAAGGTGGGCCAATCGGAGGCACCGTCTTCTGAGGTGTAGACGATCTTGTAGCTCTTGCCGTCGACGGAGACGCCGCCTGCCTCATTGATCTCCTTGATGGCGAGCTCTTCGACCTCTTTCAAGGTTGTTTCGGAGATGGCCATCGTTCCACTCAGAGAATGGAGGATGCCAACCTTGATCTCCCCATCAAATTCGGTGGCTGCGCCACCGCTGTCGCCATCGCTGGCGGTATCACCGCCACCGCCACCACCACTTCCGCCACAGGCGGTCATGGTTACGCCAACTGCTGTCGCAGCAAACGCTGCCAGCAAACGCTTTGATAGTGCAGAAGTCATAAAAAGGAACACACACTGTGGTGAATCCGCCGTGAGGCGAAACGTGACGGTATGAACCAGATATGACCGCCTTTGTATCATCAGCAACCTTTTGGGAAGTGCCGCCCTCAAGCGGCCGATTTCGGTAGCTGTTGCAACAAGAATGAGGAAACTTTCTCGAAACCCTCACCAGTCACCAAATTGGTAAAACACCACGGCCTGTTACCCCTCATGCGGTCGGCGTCCCGTTCCATCACACCAAGATCGGCCCCAACAAAAGGAGCCAGATCGATCTTGTTGATGACCAGCAGATCGGATTTGGTGATTCCAGGCCCTCCCTTGCGGGGAATCTTGTCGCCGGCAGCCACGTCGATGACGTAGATGCACAAATCCACCAGCTCAGGACTGAAGCTGGCAGCGAGATTGTCTCCACCGCTTTCCACCAACACCACATCCAAGTTGGGGAACTGGACTTCAAGGTCCGCCACGGCGGCACGGTTGATCGAACAGTCCTCACGGATCGCGGTATGCGGGCAACCGCCGGTCTCCACTCCGCGGATGCGCTCCGGCTCCAGAGCACCGGATCGCGTCAAAAACAGGGCATCCTCCTGGGTGTAGATGTCGTTGGTCACAACGGCGAGCTCAAGCTGGTCCCGCAAACGACGGCAGAGTGCTTCCACAAGAGCCGTTTTTCCAGATCCCACAGGACCCGCGACTCCAAGCCTCAGCTTGCTGCTCATCAGCTTCGAAACAGACGCGAATACAACTCAGCATGGGCGAGCTGAGCCATCGATGCACCGACCCCACGACTCCAGAGCTGTCTTGGGTCCTGGGACTGCAGCCAGGCAGCCTGCTCGGCGATCAGCGGCAGCAACCGTTGCTGAACAATCTGAGCCCTCGAAGGACCGAGTGGCAGCAACCGCACTGCAGCGCTGAGTTGATTGGCCACCCATCCATAGAGATAACCCTGCGTCATGTCGGGAAGGGAAACATCCAGCGCAACCGCCGCCCATGCCCACGCTGATGGCCAGCTCAACGGCATCGCCTGGGGCAGCGGGTGTCCCATCTCGCTCATCAGTTGAAGCAGCGATGCACCCATCTGGGTCTGCTGCGCGCGCACGTCAGCCGACTCTCGGTTGGCCAGCAGCCAGGAGTCCTGATCCATCAGCCAATGGCGTGCCTGCTGGTCGCCATGGTCCTGCCATTGCCGCAGAGCCTCCGACAGGCCCCTGAGCGCCGCTGCCTCGAGACGAAGCGCTCCCTGCCGCAGTTCAGCCTCGAGCCAGTCCTGAACCTGACGCTCGTCGTTGAGGGTGGCGGCCTGAATGAGCACTTCCAAACCCTCTGAATAACTGAAGGCACCAACCGGCAGGGCCGGACTGACGAGCTGGAGCAGTGCGAGGGACGTCATCAGTGGTGGTGCCCTTCGTAGGCCCCGCCCTCCGGCTGAAATGCCTGCTTGCATGGGCGTACGTGCAAACCCCGCCCCACGAGCATCGCCGCAAGCACAGGATCGTCGAGCAGAAGCAGTCGATCGGGCTGCAGGTCCAGCGCCACATGGCGATTGCCCAGGTGGTAGGCAGCCTGAAGCAGTTTCAGAGGTGACTCCGCACGCACCTCCAGAAGCCGCTCCTCGGCAGCCATCACCCGGACAAGATTGGAATCCTGACGATCGGAGAGAAGGTCGCCCGGAACCAGAGGGCCCTGTCTGGGCAACTGCAACAACACCTCCCGGCCACACAGCGTGGTGCGACGACCTCGCATCGACGTGCGCTGCTCAGCCGTCAGCGGCAGTGTCAGACCATCCACTGCCCCCGGGCGCTGACCATGACGCCGCTCCAGAACAATCACCGTCTCGCCCATGCCAGTCGATCCAGCTTCGAGGAGCCTGCCCAGCTCGACCACCATTTTTGGTGTGCAACGCTACTGATCCGTGGGGTCTCCCATGCCGAACGTGGGTACCACGCGACACTGCAATGAAGGGACCTGATCCGTGGCATGGCTCCTGCAAACTGCAGTTCCTCAGCACCGAGAACGGAACCGTCCACCAGGGTGGCTGCAGCGCGCCGTTCAAGTTGCTCCGGGCTGAGCAGGGGGGAGATGGCCGTTGTGAACTGCCTTTGCTCCACACCGCAGGCGGACTGGTGGGAGGCGATCGCCTCAACATCGATCTGACGCTTGAATCCAACAGCCGAGCACTGGTCACCAGTGTTGCTGCCCAGAAGGTGTACGGCTCCGTCGGTCGCAGCCGCCTGCATCCGCAGGGAGCCTGGTCTCACCAGAGGATGAGGGGCCAACTGAAAGCCGGCAGCGACCTGGAGTGGTTGCCCCAGGAACTCGTGCTCTACGCAGGCGCCCTGCTGGAACAACAGCTGACGGTGACACTGCCTTGGGATGCTTCATTTCTCAGTGCCGAGATCGTGCGTCTCGGACGCACCGCAGCAGGTGAAACCCTCGACCGCGGCTGCTGGAGAACCAGCCTGGCCCTGCAGCGCAGTGACGGCGTCGACCACCGCTGGGAGATGGTGGATCGACTGGAACTGGGAGGCAGCAATCTCAAGAGCGTGCACGGCTTAGCCGGTGCACCGGTCTTCGGCTCCCTGGTTTGGGCAGCGCCGATGCATCTCGAGCCAGCGGCGATGACCTCTCTGCTCGAGGGAACTCGTGAGGATCGCTGCGGCCTGGAGGGAGTGATGCGCTGCAGTGCGCTGCAACAGGGAATGGTCGCCCGTTATGCCGGCCACTCAAGCCGTGATGCTCGATTCTGGTTCAGCCGCATCTGGTCCAGAACCAGAAGCCTGCGGGGACTTCAGCCAGCGAGGATTCCGCGTGTCTGGCCCTTGCAGGAAGAGCCATTGCGGCGACAAACGTTCACATCAAACGCTCAAACGGCTGCGGCAGGGACAAACTGAAACCGAGCGAGGCTCTCCATGTATCTCAGTCCGCAGGAAAAGGACAAGCTCCTGATCGTGACCGCTGCCCTGCTGGCTGAACGCCGCCTTGGCAGGGGGTTGAAGCTCAACCACCCTGAAGCTGTGGCCTGGCTCAGCTTTCTCGTCCTCGAAGGTGCGCGTGATGGCCGAACCGTTGCGGAGCTGATGCAGGAGGGCAGCACCTGGCTCAACAAGGATCAGGTGATGGAGGGGGTGCCCGAACTGGTGCACGAGGTTCAGATCGAGGCGGTTTTTCCAGACGGCACCAAGCTCGTCACCCTGCACGACCCAATTCGCTGAGGACGTACCGAATGTCACCCCTGATTCCCGGCGAACTGCTCGCTGAACCCGGCGAACTCGAACTCAACGCCGGTCGCCCAGTCACCACCATCCATGTCGCCAACAGCGGCGATCGTCCGGTTCAGGTGGGTTCCCACTTCCATTTCTTCGAAGCCAACGCAGCGCTGCAGTTCGATCGAACTGCAGCGCGCGGACAGCGGCTTGACATCCCTGCCGGCACCGCCATCCGCTTTGAACCCGGCGACAGCCGCGACGTGAACCTGATCCCCTTCGCCGGTGATCGGCGTGCCATCGGCTTCAACGGACAGATCAACGGACCCCTCGACGCCTGACCCATGCCTTTCCGCATCTCCCGCCAGGCCTATGCCGAAACCTATGGACCCACCACCGGCGACAGGGTTCGTCTGGCCGACACCGACCTGATCCTCGAAGTCGAGAGGGACTACACCGTCTACGGCGATGAGGTGAAGTTCGGCGGCGGCAAGGTGATCCGCGACGGCATGGGTCAGTCCCAGACCCCTCGGGCCGAAGGCGCCGTCGACACGGTGATCACCAATGCCCTGATCCTCGACTGGTGGGGCATCGTCAAAGCCGATGTCGGCCTCAAGGACGGCCGCATCGTGGGCATCGGCAAAGCCGGCAACCCCGACACCCAGGAAGGGGTGACGATCGTGGTGGGGCCAGGCACTGAGGCCATCGCCGGGGAAGGTCACATCCTCACGGCCGGTGGCATCGACACCCACATCCACTTCATCTGTCCGCAGCAGATCGAAACGGCCCTGGCCAGCGGGGTGACCACCCTGATGGGGGGCGGCACCGGACCGGCCACCGGCACCAATGCCACCACCTGCACCCCAGGCGCCTTCCATATCGGGAGGATGCTTCAGGCCGCCGAAGGCCTGCCCGTGAATCTGGGCTTTTTCGGCAAAGGCAACGCCAGCACCCCGGAAGCGCTGGAAGAACAGGTTCGCGCCGGCGCCTGCGGCCTGAAGCTGCACGAAGACTGGGGCACCACGCCCGCCACCATCGATGCCTGCCTGTCGGTGGCCGATCGGATGGATGTGCAGGTCTGCATCCACACCGACACCTTGAATGAGGCCGGCTTCGTGGAAGACACGATCGCCGCCATCAGGGGACGCACCATTCACACCTTCCACACCGAAGGTGCCGGCGGCGGCCATGCACCGGACATCATCAAGATCTGCGGCGAGGCCAACGTGCTGCCAAGCAGCACCAACCCAACCCGGCCCTACACCCGCAACACGCTCGAGGAGCACCTCGACATGCTGATGGTGTGCCACCACCTCGATCCGAAGATCCCCGAGGACGTGGCCTTCGCCGAATCACGGATCCGGCGCGAAACGATCGCCGCCGAAGACATCCTTCACGACCTCGGTGCCTTCTCGATCATCGCCAGCGACTCCCAGGCCATGGGCCGCGTGGGCGAGGTGATCACCCGCACCTTCCAGACCGCCCACAAGATGAAGGTGCAGCGCGGTGCTCTGCCGGAGGACTCCGCCCGCAACGACAACCACCGCCTCAAGCGCTACATCGCCAAGGTGACGATCAATCCGGCCCTGGCCCATGGCATCAGCAGCCAGGTGGGTTCCGTTGAAACCGGCAAGTTGGCGGATCTGGTTCTCTGGAAACCAGGCTTCTTCGGCATTCGTCCGGAGCTGGTGCTCAAGGGCGGATCCATTGTCTGGGCTCAGATGGGCGATGCCAATGCCTCGATCCCAACGCCAGGTCCAGTGCACGGAAGGCCGATGTTCGGCGCCTTCGGGAAGGCCCTGGCCTCAAGTTGCCTCACCTTTGTGAGCAAAGCAGCGATGGATGCCGACATCCAACACCAGCTGGGGCTGGAGCGCACCTGCATAGCGGTGCAGGAGACCCGCAACGTCGGGAAGAAAGAGCTGAAGCTCAATTCAGCTCTGCCATCGGTGAGTGTGGACCCGCAGACCTATGAAGTGTTTGCTGATGGGACCCTGCTGACCTGTGAGCCAGCGGAAGAACTCCCAATGGCGCAACGCTATCTGCTGCTGTGACCTCAGGGCACCTCTTTCAGGCCTGGTTCCAGCTGCTCGAGCTGCTCCATGGTCAGGCTGGAACGCATCAGCAGCGGTAAGGGGTCGCTGCCGGCGCTGAAGCCGGCATTGCCAGGCGGCGCCAGAGGTGATGTATCACTACGGCCCAGCAGATGGCGATCAAAGAACAACTTGGCCATTCCCCTGAGTTCAGTCCGGGCCAGTGGCTGATCAGGTCCGGTGACAACAGGCGGCAGCGTGGATGTGGCATCCAGAAACGAGAGATGGGTGCCGTTTTTCTGGACCGCCAGCACCGAACCTGGCTGACGGATGGCTGTGAAAGGGCTGAGCTGCTGAGACACCGGCGGTGCAAACACATCCTTCATGCCAGCGATGATCAGCATCGGAACTCCGACCTGTGACATGGAACCGCTGCTGAAGATGGGATTGGTGACCGGGTTCACTGCGACAGCAGCTTTGACCCGTGGGTCACGAAAACTTGTCTGCTCCACCACCCGATTGGGGGCGGTGCACTGCCAGACAATGGCTGGGTTGAGCACCACCGTGTTCGGATCGTCGAGCTGACGGCATCCCTGCACGAGATGGGGCCAATCGAGCGTCGCCCCAGCCAGGGCCGTCACCGTGTAACCACCGAGAGACTGACCGAGAACGCCGACGCGCTTGGTGTCCACCCGGTTTCCCCAGCGCTCCTGAATTTGATCAATCAGTTCACTGACCGTGATGGGTTGGCGATACCAGGCATTCGCCGGAGGAATAGCCCCTGTTCCCTCGATCGCCGCCGTCTCCGTGTCCGCACTGGTGAAAGGCAGATTGAGAGCAGCCACGGCATAGCCATGGCTGGCGAGCGTGTCCCCGACGTACAGAAGAGCGTTCATATCGGTGTTCAGACCAGGAACAAGAACCACCAGGGGCGCCTTGCTCTCAGCCGTTGCAGTGGTCGGCAGATACAGCGCGGACTTGATGCTCTTGGCGACACGGCCTGCGAACGTGAACGGCAACTGTTGAAAAGCGACGCTGCCGTTCAGGCCTGCCAGCTTGAGATCAGGTCCGCTCGTTGGGGCTCCACCCAGTCCCGACAGTCCGGCGAAGAGCTTGTTCTGAAGGTTGTAATCCTGTTTGAGTGTGCGCAGAAGAGATGCCAACGCGCCGACATTGATCGGGATGTTCGTTGTGGGATACGCCTCCAGCACTGAAACGATGCGAAGGCTCTCAGACGATGAGGCCCCGAGAATCAAGGCGGAGCTCAGTGCATTTTTCGCAACATTCGCCGGCTGATTGATGACCTTCGCAAGTTGCTGGACCGTTCGTCGACCAAGGGCTGTGCCGAGGTAGTTGGACGCCATCACGGCATTGACAGGAGCCGACTGGTTCAACGCGGCACGCAGCGAGGTTCGCTCCGACGGTTTCAACAAGCGCAGAACCTCACGAAGCTTTGGTCCAGGGGGGTCACCAGCCGCAAAACCGGCAAGCTCAGCAATCGGTATCGAACGTTCAAACTCTCCGAACTGAAAGCTGATCTGATCAGCGGACAGGGCCGGAACAGCGAGGGCGGACAGTCCAATCGCCGCAAGGAAGGAACGCATCACAAAAACGGCACTGCTGAGGAGACCCTATAAAAGGCAAGCAGACGTGTCACGGGGCAAAGGAATGAATCCTTGCCCCTGGAGATCCATCAACCGATCAGCTGTTCAGTAGCGATTGAAACCTGAACCTTCCGGTCATCACTTTTTGATGTGACCAAGGATCCGCCAGGTGATGTTCACCCAATACCGGCCGACAAAGGGATATGACGAATACTTCTGCCGGGAGCGACAGGAGCCTCGGGCAGATCTCGAACCACTGCTCTCCACCCTTGGCCAGCTCGGACTCTCGGAACTGAATCGAAACCATGCGTCCGCCAGCCATCTTCTGCGCAGGCTCGGAGCCACCTTTCGCCTGAATGGCAGTGGGAGACAGGGCGGGGAACGAATCCTGCCGTTTGACCCCCTCCCACGCCTGATCCACCGAAACGACTGGTCCACTCTTGAACAGGGTCTGTTTCAACGCCTCGAGGCGATTGATCTGTTTCTGAACGACGTCTACGGAGACCAACACATCCTCAACGACGGCGTCATCCCCCGCGAAGACGTCGAGAGTTCTCAGGGGTGGCGCCCCCAGATGAAAGGCATCCAACTCCCACTCAATCGCTGGTGCCACATCTCAGGGCTTGATCTGATCCGGGATGGTGAAGGCACATGGAGGGTTCTGGAAGACAATCTTCGCTGCCCGTCAGGCGTCGCGTACTTCCTTGAAAACCGGCGGGTGATGAAACGTCTGTTTCCAAGTCTGTTTCGATCGCGAACCGTTCAACCGATCGACGACTACCCCTCACATCTCCTGAGAACGTTGCAGGATCTGGCTCCATGGAGTGATTCACCCAGGGTTGTGTTACTCACTCCAGGGGTCTTCAACAGTGCCTATTTCGAACACAGTTATCTCGCTCAACAGATGGGTATCACCCTCGTCGAAGGCAGAGATTTGATGTGTGAAAACGGTCGTGTCTGGATGCGCAGCACAGGAGGACTCGAGCCAGTGGATGTGATCTACAGAAGGATCGATGACGACTTCCTTGATCCAACCGTCTTCCGACGTGACTCGATGCTCGGCGTGCCAGGAATGATGGACGTCATGCGTCATGGACGACTTGCGATTGCCAATGCTCCAGGAACAGGAGTTGCCGACGACAAATTGATTTATGCCTATCTACCGACAATCATTCGCTACTACCTGGATCAGGAACCAATCATTGAAAACGTCCCAACGTATCTCTGTTCGAGACCAGATGATCAGACTTACGTGCTCGAGCATTTAAAGGATCTTGTGGTCAAATCAGTTGCCGAAGCGGGTGGTTATGGCATGCTGATCGGTCCACACGCGTCAGCAGATGAAATCGAAAGTTTCGTCGCCAAGATCAAAGCGAATCCTCGTAATTTCATCGCTCAACCCACGTTAGAACTATCCACGGTTCCCTCCCTGAGCGACGGTGAACTCTATCCCTGCCACGTTGATCTACGCCCCTATGTTCTGCGTGGAAAAACCAATTGGGTGAGTCCCGGCGGTTTAACACGCGTTGCCCTCAAGCGCGGATCCTTGGTTGTGAATTCCTCCCAGGGTGGTGGCTGCAAAGACACCTGGGTTGTCAGTGACAGCCAGGAGAACACGCTGTGCTGAGTCGCGTTGCAGACTCTTTGTACTGGATTAATCGCTACATCGAGAGAGCAGAAAATATTTCGCGCTTTCTTGAAGTGAGTGAATCAATGGCTCTGGATTGCCCACCGGGAAGCGCCGAACCATGGCTGCCGTTGATCGACGCCAGCGGTGATCGGCGCTTTTTTGATCAACGCTATCCCAATGGTTCACCAAGCGATGTCATGACATTCCTACTCTTGGATCGGGACAATTCAAATAGCATTGTCAGCTGTATCGATAATGCCAGAGAAAATGCAAGACAGATCCGCGATGTAATCACCACAGAGATGTGGGAGCAATTGAATGATCTCTACTGGTGTGTTCAGGATGGTGAAGCGTTATGGCAGGAACCTGATCAGGAACAGTTGCGGACGATTCGACGCGGCTGCCAACTGTTCTTTGGGATCACAGATGTCACGCTGAGTCGAGATCAGGCCTGGCTATTCAGTCGTCTTGGACGCCTGATTGAGCGTGCCGACAAAACATCCAGAATTCTCGACGTGAAATACTTCTTGCTTCTGCCAGCGCCAACGGAAGTTGGCGGTGTACTGGACGAACTGCAGTGGATTTCACTGCTGCGCACTGCAGGTGCTTATCAGATGTACAGGCAGCGTGTTCAGCAATCCATCACACCGGCATCCGTCGCGCGTTTCCTGCTGCTGGATCCGATCTTCCCAAGATCTGTGCGCTTTTGTTTGCAGGAGATCAACGACACATTGCGGCAGATTCAACAACAACCCCCATCAGGGCCTCCGGACGACCTGGAATGCTTACGTGGTCAGCTGCTGGCGAAGTGGAGTTATGTACGCATCGACTCGCTGATCAACAATGGGCTCCATGAAGCGATTGACCAGCTTCAAACCGATCTCAATCAACTCCACCAACTGATTCACGACAGCTATTTCGTTGTCACGGATTTCGGCTCCGCTCCCAGGGATCCCTCATGCGCGCTCAGTTAGATCACCGCCTGACTTACACCTACAACGCCCAGGTGAGCCTTGGTGAACACCGGCTGTGTCTACGTCCAAGAGGTCAAGGACACCAGCGTTTGATTGAGCATCATCTGGCCGTCACACCGCAACCATCCCACAGTCACGACCTGTTGGCAGCGAGCGGTGATGCCATTCAGCGGGTGCGGTTCTTGGGGTCAACCGATGAACTCATGATCCATGCCAGCAGCCTGGTGGAAACCGTCCTAACGACACCCCTGCTGGATTGCTTCAACGGATTGGAGCCTCCACTTCCGTACCCAAGAGGTCACCTGAATTCCGATCTTCAAGGAGCACTGGAAGGCTGGCTTCCGAACGGCCAGCACGACCCATCGGCCGTGGAATTGGCGCAGGACGCCCTGATGGGAAGCAATCAACAGGCCATCCCCTTCCTGCAGCAGCTGATGGAGATGATTCAGGATCGTGTCAAATACACCCAGCGGCACATCGGCCCAGCGTGGCCGGCAGGTCGAACGCTGAGGGAAAGAGTGGGATCCTGCCGTGATCTCGCCATGCTCATGGTCGAATGCAGCAGAACCGTGGGATTGCCAGCTCGTTTCGTCAGCGGTTATCACCTGGCCGATCCAGCACCCGAGAGTTACGACCTGCATGCCTGGGCTGAAATTTATCTGCCCGGAGCTGGGTGGCGGGGATTTGATCCCAGCGCAGGTTGTGAAATCAGCGATCGCTACATCGTGTTGGCGACATCATCAAAACCTGCACTGACAGCAGCTGTCAGTGGCACCTTCAGTGGGCCACCTGGAACGAGGAGTGAGTTGTCATGGACGATCGAAGCCTCGACCGACCATGACAACTCAGCTTCAGCATTCAAAGACGTTGTTCACGCCGCTTGAAGCTCCGGCCAGAGCTGAGGTCGTGGTGCTGATGTGGATGTGACAGCCATCAATGCTGGTATCTCAGCGCTGTTGTAGACACGGAATTCATCCACCAACGAAACACCGGGCTCTCGGACAGCTTGGTTGAGCACCACCGAGCCATCGGGATCAGAGATCGAGCGATGGAAAGTTCCGGGAGGAATCCGAAGAATATCCCCACCGCTATCGAGACGAACAATGTGGAACGGAACGGACCAGGCGAGATTCACGAGATAGAAGGTGCGACCTCCGCTGGCAGCAAGCAGATTGTCTTCCTGGTGGGGATGAAGATAAAACTGCCAGGCGCCGGATTTGGGATCGTCGGGGGGGCTCACGGCGGGCCCTGAGTGCACAACGAGATCTCTGGCGTTGGATGAACCCACCGTCACATCGAAAAACCTGACGGCTGGAGTGTCCCGGAAACGCTTGCAGGGCAAACGTTCAAACATCGCTTTAACCCGTAGAACCAGAACCGAGCCCCTCATAGGGAACAATCCTCAGGACAGTCGTCGTCGTTGCGACGGTTTTCACACGAAACTGATCTGACTGCGTTTGAGAGATGCTCGAGCGATCCGTGTCCATCAGACGACGCTCCTTTTTGCTGGGTAGCGGCCTCACAGCCCTTGGCCTGACTGGCGACAACCTGGGCGCATCGCCTGTCGCAGCGGAGGAAACACTGCGGTCGTGTCGTCCTGATGACCCCCTGGAGGCTCTGAAAAATGGCAACGATCGCTTCGCGGCCGCCTGGCAAAACAAAAACAGAGCCTCCACACCACAGGACAGGGCCCAGGTGATGGCCAGCATGTGGCTTGACCACTGCTTCCTGCCATCAAGCGTGCTGGACACAGGTCAGGCCCCTTGGGCAACGATCCTGACCTGCGCTGATTCACGCGTCTCTCCGGAGTGGGTTTTCGATGCTGCGCCCTCCGATCTGTTCGTGATTCGCAGCGCCGGCAACACGGCGTTTGATGAAGCGGTTGCATCCATCGAATACAGCGTTGAAGTTCTGAAAACCCAGTTGATCATGGTGATGGGGCACAGTTCCTGCGGGGCGGTGGACGCTGCTCGGCGCAGCGAACCACTCAGCCCCCTGCTGGAACGGCTCGTGGGGCCAATCCGAAGCTGTCTCAACGCAGAGGACGACCTGGAAGCTTCGGTGAAGAGCAATGCCTGGAATACAGCACAACAATTGACCGAAAAAAGTGACCTGATCGGCAAAGCAATCACCGAAAACAAACTCCAGATTGTTGTCAGTTACTTCAACATCAGCAATGGCGTCGTCAGCCTGATCTGAGAGAATGGCCTCATTCTCAAGCCTTGGACAAGCGAGCTCAATGAATTGGTTCAAGACAAGACAACGATCCAATAAAACACTCTGGATCCATGCAGGCCCGCACAAAACAGCAAGCACTTATATCATCAAAAATATTAGAAAAAACAGGGCTGCACTTAGGAAGAAAGGCGTTCTTATTTCCAAAGATAACATTGAAGACTCCCATCATCTAATTCACAAAAACTGGGATTTCTTTGATCATAAAATTAAAAGCATACCCAAGAATATTGATCACTACCTGCTGAGCCGCGAAACACTCCATACGCGCATCGTTAGACCCAGCTTTTTTGAGCCGTTAATCGATATTGCCTCACGCCACGGCTTTCGATTGGGCTTGATCTTTGTTCTTCGCGACCAAGCCGATTGGATTAATTCGATGTTCGCCCATCGCATACGTTGCTTTCAAGAAAAAGGATCATTTAATCACTACAGAAAGGCCATTCAAAACCGCAGCTGGTTTCGCGGAGTGAATTACAACGAAAAGTTTGAGGCAATCACAAACCACCCAGAGATCGAAACAGTCTTCATTCCATTAAGCAAAAGAGCCGCTATCAAAGATCCATTTTTAGCCCTGATGGCTGCACTGAATCTTGAGATACCACCTGATCACTGGTCCTTGATTGAAGCCGGCGAATCAAACATTCAACCAGGTAACAAAGCAATCTGGCTATCGGAAATTTGTCGTAACATCATGATCAATCACAATATCGACTTAAAAAATCTCAAGGGAAAAGCCCAAGCGATTCGAAATATCGCGATTGAGCATGAATGGCAACAAGATCGCTACTATGCGTTCACGCCGTTGCAATACCAGAAAACAAGAAACTTTTATGCCAAATCAAATGCAACATTTGCATTACATCATTGGGGTTGCGACTGGCAATCGCTCTTCCCGGAACGTGATTTAACGGCGCAAAGCACTTACAACGGTCCGCGCTCCAAGCAAGAACGTCAGCTCATGCTGACGGTACTGTTGCAAGCGCTCAGAGAAATGAATCTTCCCAACGATTACCGGTCGGTCGTGCGAAAAGCGTTCCGAAAAGAATGTCGTCGTCTCTCATGACCGCTCACCCACCCAGATAAGCCATTTCCTGGCGCCGTTGTTCCTGATTGAAACGTCCTCGTTCCTCGCTGTAGCGATTCTCACGAGCCATCCACAGCTCACGAATCGCATTGGTCAAACCATCCTCATCCACGCCAGGCTGAAGCCAGGGACGCAGGTCCACTCCCTGAGTTGCGAAGAGACAGGGAAAAGCGATGCCATCGGCAGTGACCCTCAGCCGGTTGCAATCACCGCAGAAGGGTTCGCTGATCGACGCAATCGTGGCGACAAGACCTCGTCCGTCACTGAAACGCCAGCGGCTGGCTGTGCTGCCGATGGCACGACCCAACGGCTGCATCGGCCAATGTTCACGCAACACCTCGAGCATCTCCGAGGCCGTGATCACCTGATCCTGATGCCAGTGGTTGCGATGCCCAACATCCATGAATTCGATCAGACGCAACTCGATGCCATGACGGCGAGCCAGACGGGCCAGTGGAATCAACTGATCCTCGTTGTGATGACGTTGGATCACGCTGTTGATCTTGAGTTCACCTTTGCTTGGATCAAAGCCAGCATCCAGGGCAGCATGCAGGCCAGACAGCACCCGTTCGAAAAGATGGGCTGAGGCGCTCGGCATTCCTGCCATTCGAACGAATCCTTCTCGATTGGCTGCGTCGAGACTCAGGGTGATTCGATCAAGACCAGCCTGACGCAGAGCAGCGGCTCTTTCACGGGAAAGCAGAACACCATTGCTGGTGAGCGCGACCTCCTGAAGACCCGCCAGAGGATCGCTTGGATCGGTACGGCCGCGCGTGATCGCTTGAAGCAACGGTTCCAGCTGGGGACTGAGCAGGGGCTCACCGCCCGTTAAGCGCAGAGACTGAAGCCCCAACCTGCTGGCAGCTCGGATCACCGCCATCTGCGCCGGACGATTCAGCCGGTTCGATGGTTCATCCCCTGCAGGACGGCAATACGTGCAGGCGAGATTGCATCGCGCTGTCAGCGAGAGGCGCAACACGCCCAGGGGACGTCCAAGACGGTCCTGACTCCAATTACGAGTGCTCATCAGACAAGGCTGCCAAATCCTCGGGACAGTTGGCATTGAGAAGAGCCTCGGCAGGCAGCGCCACGGGTTGGTGAGGAATGCAATCCAACCAGGCGTGCCAACTCCAATGGTCGCCCTTGAGCTGATTGGTCAGCGTTGACTGGAAAGGGGGACCCGATGGGTAAATCCCGAGCAGCGGCTGTAACCGCTCTCCGTCGTGGGCCACAGCCGCAACCTCAGGCTCTCTTGACCAAGCCTTGATCAGGCCTTGCAGAACTGTCGTGGTCAGACGCGGCATGTCAACGGGCAACACCATCAACGGTTGATCCGAGGTCGGGGACAGAACCTGAGCGAAGGCCTGCAAGGGGCCGTTCCAGGGAACAGGTTCCTGCAGGAATGACACCCCGTCACGACCACGGACCAGAGCGGCATGAATCTCATGACCACTGACGACGACAACGGGCAGAGCAAGGGCACACAGCTGATCCAGAAGAGCCGTCAACCAGACCCCACCGCGTGGATGGGGAATCAGAGCCTTATCCGTCCCCATGCGTCGGCTCATGCCACCGCAGAGAAGACAGGTCGACAGACGACCATGACCCATGTCATTTGATGCCAGCTGGGGACGAACAACCACAACAGAAAGGGTGCTGGTAACGGGCACTGATGAAAAGGATCACCGAATCAAATGTTTGCGCTGAACAGTGCCGGAGATGTTTGGTAACAATGGCAACGGTTCTTAAGGCGTCGCAGTTGTTAACTACCCCATGTTGGGCGGACATTTCTTCAGGACCGTCTTGTCAAACCACGGGTGCTGCACTTTTGAAGCCCGGGGCTCAACTCTCTTCTATTCATGCTTGGCGACCTCTGGTCATTCCAGGGGAGATATAGAACTCTTCATCTCACCTGGTTCGCCTTTTTTCTGACGTTCGTCGTCTGGTTCAATCTCGCCCCACTGGCAACGACTGTTCGAGCAGATCTCAACCTGGAAATTGGTCAGATCCGCACTGTGGCCATCTGCAATGTGGCCCTGACCATCCCAGCTCGCGTGTTGATCGGCATGCTGCTGGACAAATTCGGTCCGCGAATCACATACTCCACCTTGTTGGTGTTCTCAGTGATTCCATGCCTGCTGTTTGCATCAGCCCAGGATTTCAACCAGCTCGTCGTCGCACGATTGCTGTTGTCCATCGTTGGCGCAGGCTTTGTGATCGGCATCCGCATGGTGGCTGAGTGGTTCCCTCCAAAGGAAATTGGATTGGCCGAAGGGATCTACGGAGGCTGGGGAAACTTCGGATCTGCCTTTTCAGCCTTGACCATGGTGGCTATAGCGGGCTTCCTGTCGTTTTCCGGAGGGTTCACGCTGCCATCGGGCGAAATTCTGAACTGGCGTGGTGCCATCGCACTCACCGGAATTATTTCGGCCGCCTATGGAGTCTTCTACTTCTTCAGTGTCACGGACACACCCCCTGGCAAGAGTTATCAGCGTCCACAACGAACGGCCGGCTTGGAAGTCACCTCAATTCGTGATTTCTGGGGCCTGATTGGAATGAATGTGCCTTTCGCGGCCATTCTCTGTGTGCTGTGCTGGCGTTTGAAAAAGGTCGGTTTTCTGACCGAATCCACGTATCCCCTGGCACTTGCAGCCGTGGGTGTGTGGTTCGCTTTTCAAACCTGGGGGATCATCCGCACCAACCGCGAATTGCTCAGCGGATCCAAGGTTTACCCAAAGGAAGACCGCTACGAATTTCGACAGGTAGCCATTCTTGAGCTCACCTACATCGTGAACTTCGGTTCAGAACTCGCAGTGGTCTCGATGTTGCCGACCTTCTTCGAAACCACCTTCGATCTCCCCAAGGCGACGGCGGGAATTCTCGCGTCGTGCTTCGCATTCGTGAATCTGGTGGCACGCCCTGCAGGCGGTCTGATCTCAGACCAACTCGGAAGCCGTAAAAACACCATGGGCTTTCTCACCGCCGGCCTGGGCGTCGGCTACCTGGTGATGAGCATGATCAAACCGGGGACCTTCTCAGGGACGAGCGGCATCGTTGTTGCCGTGCTGATCACCATGCTGGCATCCTTCTTCGTGCAGTCCGGTGAAGGTGCCACCTTCGCTCTGGTCCCGCTCGTGAAGCGCAGGGTCACCGGTCAGGTTGCCGGTCTAGTCGGTGCCTATGGCAACGTCGGTGCCGTGACCTACCTGACCATTTTCAGCCTGTTGCCGATGTGGATGGGCGGTGGCAAAGATCCCTCACCAGAGGTCATAGCCAGTTCCAACAGTGCCTTCTTCCAGGTGCTCGGAATCGCTGGGTTGATCGTTGCCTTCTTCTGCTTCTTCTTCCTCAAGGAGCCGAAGGGCTCATTTGATGAACTGCATGAAGGCGAAGTTGCGACTCCAGCCATCGCGACCAACTGAAGCTTCTGGCTTTTCTGAACGTGTTGAACCCGGGGCCTGAGCTCCGGGTTCATCGTCTGATTCCCTTCCATGACGAACGAACGCCGCAGTGTTCGCAGTCAATGCCCTTACTGCGGCGTGGGCTGCGGACTTGAAATGTTGTCACCTGCCCAGGCAGGTCAAGCTGTTCGGCGGGATGCAGAAGGCAACCCCATGTGGACGGCTCGAGGTGACCGGCAGCATCCATCCAGCCTCGGGCAGGTGTGCATCAAGGGAGCCACCGTGGGGGAAACCCTGGCCCTCGGTCGCCTGAGGAGCCCTCTTTATCGAGAGGATCGAACACAGAACTTTGCACCGATCAGTTGGGACGCCGCGATCCAACTGATCACGCAACGCATTCAGACCTCTCTGCGTACAAAGGGACCGAATTCAATTGCGATGTATGGATCAGGACAATTCCATACGGAGGATTACTACGTCGCCCAGAAACTGCTGAAAGGGGCGATCGGTACAAACAATTTCGACGCGAATTCACGCCTTTGCATGAGTTCTGCTGTTGCGGGGTACAGCCGCAGCCTCGGCTCGGACGGTCCCCCATGCAGTTACGACGACCTCGACCACTGCTCGGTGGCGTTCTTGATCGGCACGAACACAGCCGAATGCCACCCCGTGCTGTTCCAGAGACTGCTGAAACGCCGCAAACGCAACGCGGGCAGCGTCAAGATTGTGGTGGTGGATCCTCGCTGCACCGATACGGCCAAAGCGGCAGACATCCACTTAGCCATTGCTCCTGGAAGCGACCTGGCCCTGCTCCATGGTCTTGCCCACCTGGTGCTGCTGAACGGCGGGCAAGATCAGGCCTTCATCTGGGATCACACCGACAACTTTGACGACTTCTCCAATGTCGTTTCCCGCTGGACACCCTCTCTGACTGCACAGTTCTGCGGCATTCCGGAACGCGATCTGCGTGAGGTGGCTGATCTCTTCCACCGACAGGAGAGCGTGTTGAGTCTCTGGTCCATGGGTGTCAACCAGCGTCGTGAAGGGACAGCCGTCGTCGGAGGCCTGATCAATCTTCATCTGCTCACCGGTCAGATCGGCCGCCAAGGGAGCGGGCCCTTCTCACTGACCGGCCAACCCAATGCCATGGGTGGGCGAGAGGCCGGTGGTCTCTCGCACCTGTTGCCTGGATATCGAGTGGTCAACGATGACGACCACCGTGCCGATGTTGAGAAGGCCTGGGGGTTCCAAACGGGGAGCATCGCTCCAGCCCCGGGGATGGCGGTTTGGGACCAGGTGGAGGCGATGGAACGTGGAGAGCTCGATCTCTGGTGGGTCGTGGCCACCAACCCGCTGGTGAGCCTGCCGGATCTCGACCGGGTCAAGGCAGCGATTCAGCGCTGCCCCATGGTTGTGGTCAGCGAGGCTTATCAGGCATCGGAAACAGCTTATTACGCCCATCTGCTGCTGCCGGCAGCGCAATGGAGCGAAAAATCAGGCGCCATGACCAATTCAGAGCGACGTGTGACGTACTGCCCGGCCTTTCGTCGTCGCTATGGGGAAAGCCGTCCGGACTGGGATGTGTTCGCCGAAGTCGGGCGACGTCTCGGATTTGAACACCAATTCAGCTACGACTCATCTGCCGAGGTGTATGAGGAATTCACCCAACTCACCAAAGGAAGGTTGTGTGATGTCTCCGGCCTCAGCCATCAACTCCTGGCCGAAGACGGTCCCCAGCAATGGCCCTATCCGGCGGGAAGCACATCAACAACCGCTGCCAAACGGCTGTACGAAGATCACCACTTCGCCACCCCGAACGGCCGCGCCCGATTCAGGGCCGATCGACCGCTGGGGCTGGCAGAGCCACCCTGCGAGACCTACCCGTTGGTTCTGACAGTGGGGCGCTACCTGGGGCAGTGGCACACGATGACCCGCACGGCGAAAGTTGAGCGGCTCAATGCCATGCACCCCGAGCCTCGCCTGGAAATCCACCCCGACGATGCGGCCGCACTGAGCATTGAAGATGGCTGTCTTGCAGTGATCAGCTCACGGCGGGGTCACCTCACCGCCCGCGCCAAGGTCACGGAGTCCATTCGCAGGGGGTCGGTGTTCCTGCCGATGCACTGGGGGTTCAACCAGATTCAGGCTTGTGAGGCCAACACCTTGATGCACGAACAAGCCTGTCCGATCTCGAAACAACCCGAACTGAAAGCCTGTGCCGTGATCGTGGCTCCGGCCGTGTCGGTCGTGAAACCGATCGAACAGAACGACGGCATGGTGAAGGCGCTGAAACGCCTGTTCAAGTAAGAACCTCGCTGAAGGCCGCATCAAGGTTGTGGTGGTCGTGACCAGGCCGGGCCAGCTTGCACAGGGCGAAACGCTCCAATTCCTGAAGGGCGCACCAGCCATGCAGGCTGAGCTCCACCCCTCGGGCTTCCGAGGCCTGGACCAAGCGATCCGGAACAGACAGTGTTTGCTGCCAGGGCTCTTCCTGCGCAGGAGGGAGATCCTGAGCCATGCCATCGGCCATCTCACAGGTGCGATCTTTCAGGTGAGATCGCAAACGCTCAAGAGAGCTCGGATCGTCCGCCCAGTCGACAATCTCCTGACGTTCGTGGGAGGAACATTCCAGCCAATGACTGAGTTTCAACTTGAGACCGATCAGATCCAATTTCCGGCGAACGCAGAGCGGAATACAGCGCCAGTTGCCGATGAAATCCTTTTCAAATTCAAAGCAATGACTGGCCTGCTTCGAAATGGCCATGACGCAGGGCTTCGAATGGTGTCAATTATGACAACAGTGAAACAGTTGAGACGCGACAGTTCATTCACATAAGAGATCTGTCCATGCGCTTCGCGATGTCCCTCGGAATGCTGTTGGGCATGGCGCATGGCTGGATCAGTTCAGAACAGACACCGATCGCGACGCAGCACGGAGTGGAGCTGACCAACACTGTTAAATCTGATACAGATTTCTTGCCGGTACGTTCCCAAGCGTTTGGTTACTTTCCATACTGAAATTCAGTTTCAGTGTGTTTTCGATGACAAACAGCCTCTCCCGCGTTGTTGACCGCAGTCCCATCACCATCGCTGCTGGCTTCATCGGAGCCTTCATCGTTGGGTCCCTGGCGGTCCAGCTTGTGCGCACTCAAACGGCATTGCTGCCAGCGGCTCCGGCGTCCAGCAATGCATCGGAGACGGTCGAACCGGTGATCGCAGGCCCTGCAGCCCTGTGGTCCACGCTCGGCGAACGGGATATCACACTGTCACCAACACAGAACACCGGAACAAGATCTTCAGCAGCAACCGCTCCCGCAACAGCACTGGTGGTGGGATCCGAGGCCACGCTCTGGTCCAGCCTTGGCGAGCGCTGAAGCGGTCTCCACCTCAGGATGATTGATGGGCGACGACATTAGTCATCTCAATCCAAGCGGTGAGGTCCACATGGTGGATGTGGGTGACCGACCGGTCACCCATCGAGAAGCTGTTGCAGAAGGTGCCATCCGCATGGCTGCCTCCACACTGGACTTGATCCGCAGAGCGGAAACGCCCAAAGGCGATGTGCTGGCTGTGGCGCGAGTCGCTGCAATCCAGGGCGCAAAACGAACGTCAGATCTGATCCCTCTCTGTCACCCACTGCCACTGGATGGCATGGAGGTGACGATTACTCCCAGCGACTCCCTGCCGGGACTTGTCATCAGCTGCCGCTGCCGCACCAGCGGCAAAACGGGTGTCGAGATGGAAGCAATGACCTCGGTTTCGATCGGACTGCTGACGCTCTACGACATGCTCAAGTCGGTCGATCCCGCCATGACCCTTGGCGAGATTCGCTTGTTGCGCAAGGAGGGCGGACGCCATGGCACCTGGATCCGCTGAACCCTACGGACGAGAGGGTCTGCCGCTGGAGACGGCATGCCGGAAGGTGCTTCTCAGTCTTGATGGGATGACAGCGCCGGCAACGGAACCATGTCGACTCGACCAGGCGCTGGGTCGAGTCTGTGGAAAGGATGTCCACGCCACGGAGGCGGTCCCGGGGTTTCGGGCTTCGATCATGGATGGCTACGCCCTCGGTCAAAACTCGCAGCCTCACGTCGAGGATCAATGGACACTCAAGGGGCGCTCAGCACCTGGCGCACCCTTTGAGGGCACTCTCCAGCACGGTGAAGCCGTCCGCATCCTCACGGGAGCGCCGTTACCGGAAGGCGCCGGCTGGGTCCTGCCCCAGGAGATGGTGCAAACAGTCGATCACACTCAAACGCTTCGCTTGATCAAGCCGGCCTCTGATCAGGCATGGATCCGTGCCGAGGATGAGGAATGTCGACCTGGAGACCAACTGATTGCAGCCGGCACGCGCCTCTCCTCCGCAGCTCTTGGTCGCTTGTCGGGATGCGGCGTCGCCCATCTTGCTGTCTATCGATCGCCTCGGATCGGACTCCTGATCACAGGTGATGAACTGGTGCCGAGCCATGCGCAACGACCACCGGGAGCCATCTGGGAAAGCAACGGGACCCTGTTGGAAGCCGTGCTCAGCAAACTTGACCAGACCATTCACGACCGTCGGGTGATCGCCGATGAGCCATCTCGGCTCAAGGACGCCTTGCAAGACATGGCGGATCGCTGCGACGTGGTGGTGAGCACAGGGGGCGTCTCCGCGGGAGACAGCGACTGGATCCGAACGGTGGTCGATGACATCGGCGACATCAGCTTCTGGAAGCTGTTTCTGAAGCCAGGCCGGCCCTTTGCCTTCGGACAACTGAAGGGGAATGTGCCCTTCTTCGGGCTCCCCGGGAATCCGGTTGCCGCTGCCGTCACGGCACTGCAGCTTCTCTGGCCCGCACTGCAACGACTCGAAGGGCAGGCGGAACCGGAGCGATTCCCAAGAGTCAAAGTGCGTCTGGCACATCCTTTGCAGCGCCGAGCGGGTCGGCCTGAACTGGCGCGAGGGAGGCTGCTCTGCAATGCCGATGGAGATCTGCTGGCTGAGATCAAGGGCTCCCAGGCATCCTCACGAATCGGGTCGCTGGACAACGCCGATCTGCTGCTGGAACTCCCTGCAGAGGCGTCATCACTCGAAGCAGGCCATGAGCTTTGGGCTCAACTCATCCGCAGAGCTGTTTTCTGAGCGCTGAGGTCAAGTCGGATCCGGATGAAACATTCGGCGCTCCCATGCGGAGAGTTCACCGGATGCATCAAACAGGATGCTCACCTGCTGGAACAGCTGAGGACCAAGCAAGCCGCCCACCTCCAAACGGAACGCAGTCTCTGGCAGCTGCTCTGGCACTGAAAACACCAAGCCATCAGGCATGGCCACTGAACAAGGGTGAATCAGGAGTTGCTTCGGATCAAACCTCAGCTCCTGCTGTGTGGTGGGTTGCAGCTCAACACCAACCGCTGGCATCAGCCGTTGAACCCTGCCATGCCAACCCCGCAAAGGTTCCAACATCGCCTCAGCTGTCCCGCCTGTGGGACGCTCAGGCTCCTGGACCGCTGCAGTCTGACAACGGAAACCCACGGCCCCTGCCACCTGCAACACCCACTGATCGGCCGACCGCGTCCAGATCAGCACCAGCATGCTGCGGGATCGCCCGTGAAAAAGATTGATCTCGTGGCCGAAACGCGGTTGATCCGGATCCAGAAGGCGACTGGACTGTCCGCCGGCGCCCTCGAATTGCCAGCAACTCCCACCGCCGTTGTAGGTCGACCTACTGATCGGATACTGGGCTGTTCCTCTGGGAGCAAAAAACAGTCCGGATCCATCCCATAAGCCTGTGTCCGGATCACTGAAACTGATCAGATAGCGGGTTGGATCAATCACGCGAGTGGGAACGGTCCAATCAATCGGCTGCTCGCCCAGTCGTTCAAACCATCGTCCAACGCCCTGCCAGCACCCCTCGAAATTGCGACGATTGAGAATCCACTGATCAGTCATGACTGTCACCTCCGCCTTCACCCAGCCTTTTTAGGGTTTCTGTTGTGTCAGACATTGCGATGCGGCTGACCATCGTGGGTTGCGGTTACGTCGGCATGGCCCTGGCTCGCGAACTGCGGCGTCATCACAGCCAGGCTCAGCTCACCCTCACGACCACCAGTGAAGAACGGCGGGGGGAGCTGGAGCCACTGGCGGAGCGGGTTCTGATCTGCAATGCGAGCAAGACCGATGAGCTTTACAAGGCGCTGATCGACGCCGACGTGGCAGTGGTCTGCCTCGGACCGAAAGGGGATCGCCAGGTGGATGCGGAGGGATACCGACAGACCTTCCTCGACAGCCTGAACTGCCTGCAGCAGCTTCTTCCAAAGCTGCCGAAGCTGAAACAGATCTCGTACACCAGCAGTTGCTCGGTCTATGGGAACGCTGATGGCGGCTGGGTCGATGAAACGACCCCGGCACAGCCTCGCGATGAGCACAGCGCCGTGCTGCTCGACGCCGAACAGTTGCTTCAGGACGCGGCAGCAATCCCAAAGAAGCGCGTCTGCATCCTGCGGCTCGCGGCACTTCACGGTCCAGGTCGCGACCTGGACCAGCGCTTCCAGGGGCTTGCCGGTCAGACGCGTGCCGGTGATGGTCAAGGCTTCACGAACTGGATCCACGTTGCGGACGCAGCAGGCGCGCTCCTCAGATCCATCGAAGAAGGCTGGTCCGGGGTTGTGAATGTCGTGAACGACGAACCGATCCGACTGGCGGATCTCGTCGATGGCGTCCTACGCAGACAGGGACTGGCCGCAATCCAATGGAGTGGTGCAACCAAGCAAGGAGGCTGCAATCGACGGATCTCCAATCACAGACTCAAGGCTCTGGGTTACGAGCTCAGACAGCCGACGATCCTGGGTCAACGTGGCGTGTTGGAGGTGAGCCAGGTTCCCTGACCTTCGCACCACTCCCGTTTCCAAAACGGAGCATCGTGCTTGAGGGCCTCCAGCAAGGCGGAACAGCAGCTTAAGGCTGCACCGCGACGATCAGCCCGTACGGCTACCAGAACGATCACCTCGCCGGGCAAAAGCCTGCCGACACGATGCAGGACGAGAGCCTGATCAGCCTGATGCACGGACAACAACGCCTTGGCTGCCTGTTCGATGCACTGCTCGCAGAGGCCGGCGTAATGCTCAACCTCAAGGGCCTGCAGGACGCGCCCATCGATCGTGGTTCCTCTCACCCGTCCAAGGAACAGTGCATCAGCAGCAGCGTCGCTGCGCCACAGGTCAAGTTCCGCCGGAGGAGAGAAACGCTGTTGACGGATCTCAACGTGCACGGCGGACGCCATTCCTTCAGCCACCGGTGAAGGGAGGGAGAAAGGCAAGCTCATCTCCAGGCTTCAGAGCATGGTCTGGTCCCACCAACTGACGGTTAACGGCAACGCTCACAGATCCGAGCGAACCGAGTTGCAGTTGATGCCAGACATCGCGCGCTGTTGTCGATCCAGGCGACAGGTCGACCTGTCGCTCACTCCAACCGGCGCGATCGCGCAAGGCAGCGAACAACAGCACCTTCAACACACGCGAAGAAACCCTCTGATCCGGTTCTAGCGTCTGAAGAACCTGCGGAGTCGCCATGGCCCTTGCCATCGCCCTTCTCACCATCTCCGACAGTCGCACCTTCAGCAACGATGTCAGTGGAGATCGTTTGCAGGAACGCTTGCTCAACGCTGGGCATCAGCTGCATCAACGCAAGATCTGCCCTGACGACCGCTACAGGATTCGCGCTGATCTCTGCCATTGGATCGCTGAACCAACGGTGGACGTGGTGATCACCTGCGGAGGGACAGGGGTGACCGGACGCGACGGAACACCAGAGGCCATTGAACCGCTGCTCGACAAAACGATCGACGGTTTCGGCGAACTGTTCCGCGTTCTGTCCTTCGAATCGATCGGCACCAGCACTCTGCAGAGCCGCTGCCTGGCTGGCGTGGCCAATGGCACCTTCGTGTTCGTCCTGCCTGGATCGGAAGACGCCGTCACGACAGCCTGGGATCGACTGATTCAGGCGCAACTGGATGAAACGACGCGACCCTGCAACCTGGCTCAACTCCGGTCCAGATTGAAGGAATCAGCACAGAACTGATCAGAACGGGATCGGCATCGTGACGGCCGCGGGTCGTGGGGCACAGCTCGGCACCTCGTGATTGATGACCTCGCCGACCAGCACAATCGAAGGGGAACGGAACCCTTGATCAACAGCCATCGAGGCAATGTACGAGAGCGGTGCTTTCAAGCATCGTTGACCTTCCACGGTGCCCTGTTGAATCACCGCCGCTGGCGTCTGCGACGAGAGACCACCAGCCATCAGCTCTTCGGCGATTCTGTGCAGGTTATGGAGACCCATGTAAATCACCAATCCGTCGCTTGCACTGGCCAGGGCTCGCCAATCGACGGATGGACGTCGCTTATCGATCTCTTCATGACCCGTCACGAAGGTGACCGAGGAACCGGCCCGACGATGGGTCACCGGAATCCCCGCGTAGGCAGGAGCTGCAATTCCGGACGTAACG
Source organism: Synechococcus sp. KORDI-100 (assembly GCF_000737535.1). NCBI lineage: Bacteria > Bacillati > Cyanobacteriota > Cyanophyceae > Synechococcales > Synechococcaceae > Synechococcus > Synechococcus sp. KORDI-100. The sequence continues at coordinate 103,954 of NZ_CP006269.1, forward strand.
CCGGGAACCACTTCCACTGGAATGCCCTGGGAAGCCAGATGCGCGGCCTCTTCTCCTCCCCGTCCGAACAGGAAGGGATCTCCTCCTTTCAGTCGGACAACATGACGATGACGTTTGGCCAGCTCAACGAGGACGGCATTGGTGCTCGGTTGCGGCACGGAATGGTGGCCTCGACGTTTTCCGACGAACTGGCGGACGCACTGGTCAGGGACGAGATCAAGCACCTCCTCGGGAACCAGGGAGTCGTAAACGACGGCATCACAGCTCTGAAGCAAGCGGTGCGCCTTAACCGTCAGCAGCTCAGGATCCCCTGGTCCGGCTCCCACCAGATAAACGGTTCCGATCAACGACTGATTCACGGCAGTGCTGCTAACAGATCGATCAGCCCATCACGCAGCAAAGGGCGTTCCAGCAACGGCGCTGTGACAGAGGGTGGAGTCATCTCCGCAGACATTCTGTTCGGAGCCAGAACCAATGGAAACGGGCTGGCATCAGGATGGCGAGCCCTGTAATCCGGCCAGTCATCAAACGACGTCATTGGGCAGCCAAGACGGCGTGACAGCGACCAGAGGAAGCGATCTGCAACTCCAGAACGAAGCTGATGGTGAATCAGGGTGGTGTTGGGCCCGAATCGAGCCTGCTCAAGATCCTGCGATACCAATGTCCACCAGGCCGGCCAGGCACCCAGGAAGGGGAGAAGGGTCACACGGGAGTAGCTCTGAATCAATCGACGCCGAATCGCCGGAAGATCGAGCAGCACATGGGTTCCCGGGAACAGGAGCAGAGGGATTAACCAGAGCGAATTTGAAGACGCAGCCGGATGGTGCTCAGCCGTCAGAACTTCCAGATCAACCGGTGCCTTGCGTCGACGTTGCAGACGATCGACAAAATCAGTGACACAGGCCGGAACCAGACCCTGAGGGCGCCCATGCACTACGAGACGGATCGCATCATGACCGGACCACGCGTCACAACGGAGAAGCTCCCAAGGATTCTGTGGCGACTCAGCGAGAGACATCGTCAATCAATTGACTGATCGAGAAACGATTCCAAAGCACAGAGATCTCATCCAACACTACTCCGGAGCCGGGTTGTCATTCATCGGCGCTCGCCTCATGAAAGGGTGCCAAGAAGTTGTACTAATATGGGAAGGGCGTTCAAACCTTCGTGAAACGCTGATTCAGCACTGCGACGGAGCACAGATTCAGTCAATCCAGCGCAGGGCTAGAACCACTCAACATGCCATCGAACAATCCTTCGTCCAAAGTTTATTTGGAAGGGAAAAAGCTGAATAAAATTGAACAACAAAAAGCCGAAAAAGATGGTTTAGACATTGGTTCTGAACTGGACCATTTCGCCAAGATTGGCTGGGAAAAAATGGATAAGACAGATTTGGAACTCAGATTGAAATGGTACGGAATGTTTTGGAGACCCAAAACTCCCGGCAAATTCATGATGAGGCTGCGGATACCGAATGGGATCCTCAACGCTCAACAAACAAGAGTCATCGCGACCATTGTTGAGCGCTATGGAGATAGCGGAAGCTGCGATATCACAACCAGGCAGAACCTACAACTCAGGGGAGTCCTGATCAATGACCTTCCAAACATTATTCAACAGCTCAAGAGCGTTGGTCTACACACACTTCAATCCGGATTCGACAATCCAAGAAACGTCACTGGAAATCCATTGGCTGGCATCGACCCAAAAGAAATTATAGATACACGCCCCTTCACAATAGAACTTCAAGACTTTTTAACCAACAAAGGGGAGGGGAATCACGAATTTTCCAATTTGCCGCGCAAATGGAACACGGCCGTCGCAGGAGCAAAAGACAATTTTCTACTCCACAATGATATTGTTTTTCATCCAGTGGAAAACAATGGAACACTTGGGTTTGGCGTTTGGATTGGAGGAATTCTTTCTCCGCAGATGAATTCCTATGCAGTCCCGCTGAATGCCTGGATTCCTCAAGAAGACATCTGCAGAATGACTGATTGTGTGATCCGAGTTTGGCGCGACAACGGCGAACGAAACGTGCGCACAAAAGGGCGATTCAGATTTTATATGGAAGCCATCGGTCTGGAGAACGTTCGCCAACAGATTGAAGAGATGTATGGCCCTTTAACACCAGACCCTGGCTCAATTTTTAATGAACAGCCGAGAATCCATTATGGCATCCACGAACAAAAGCAGAAAGATCTTTACTACGTCGGGTTGCATGTTCCTGTTGGACGGTTAACAGCTGAAGACCTGCACGATCTCGCTACAGCAGCCAGTACCTATGGGGATGGTGAACTACGCCTCACCGAAGACCAGAATTTGATTCTTGCCAATATCAAGCAGGAACATCTTGACAATCTGAAGAAGGATCCCCTGTTGAAACGCTTCCCAAGAGATCCCGGAACTGTGGCCTCTGGAACAGTGTCATGCACTGGCAGCGCTTACTGCAGCTTCGCCATGGTCAATACAAAAGATCGAGCCAGAACAATTGCCGAGGAACTCGACCAAGAACTCCATCTTCCCGAAGAAGTGAAGATTCACTGGACGGGATGTCCCAACACATGCGGCCAGGCCTTCATGGGAGCCATTGGTCTCACAGGTAAAAAAGCCAAAAACAGTGAGGGCGTCACAGGCGAGGGATTCCAGATCACCGTTGGCGGCTCTCAAGGGCCTGATCCAAGTGTTGGGGATATCTACATGAAGACAGTTCCTGCCGAAGAGGTGAAATCTGTCATCAAAGACCTGTTAATTGAAAGATTTGGAGCAACCAGCAAACGCTAAAATGGCTGTCAACAATCAATATGATTCTGTCCTATCGTCAGAAGCAGAAATCTGGGATCAGCTTCATACAAAACGGCGTAAGCCCATGGCTCCAGAGTGGCTTTATGAGCACTACTCAGTTGATAGCAGTCGAGAACTAAAACTGATCATCTGTGAACAATTAGGCCATCAAGGGAGTGAAGGATGGCAGCAAATAAAAACATTAATCAAATGCCACGGTGTGCAACATGAATTCATTCATGCTGCGGGCCTTTGCCACCAGAAAGAGGCTTTCCGGTGGCTTCTCTCCCTGATGGCAGATCAACAGGAACACATTGATTATGGGAATCTTGCGGAGGCACTAGCGTGTTGGGGAGCCGAAATTCCAGAACAAATATTAATTGGGTGCATTTTGCACCACAGCCAAAAGGTTCAACTTTCAGGTTTAGCGATGCTGAACTTTCGATCCTATCGACTATCAGCAAAAGAACTGTTGAATTACTGCGACATGGCTCTTCAAAGAAATATTGATTCAATCAACCTGGAAGTCATCCGCATCTTGCAAAGAAGAGACGAAGATCAAATTTCAGAACGATTATACAAACTTTGCACTGAAGGTTCCGATGCTACGTCATTGTCCGCCCTCAAAGCATTGGGCTGCATGAACAGTACAACAAGTCGACAATGCCTCAAACGGCTGACCGAGACGCTGAGTGAACGACACAAAAGAGAATTGGCCGTGAAACAGTTATCGCAACAGTGTGTGTCCATGCACCAGGACTGATCAAGACAACCATTTCGATCAAGCTTGCAGGCAGGTTGCGTCAGTGAACATTAGATCAGACAAATTAACCGCAGCCAGACAAGCGATTAAAGTTTGATATTAAAAAAACAAGGCGGCAATAGCTGCAGGAACCAGTCAGGGACTTGATCAACATTCATCTTGAGCAACTCTTGCAATCATCACATTGATTGCAACATCCATCACAAAACTGATGCGGTCACGATCAATAACCACCCACTAATTGCTGTAAACCAATGCCAAGATACGTCGCTTCTTTAAAGAGTTGCTGAGTCGCATCGCGATCATCAAGCTCAAGAGCCTTCTGGTAACGCTTTCTGAGTGACTGAAGAATCGCAACATCGCGCTGGGTGACGATGTTCATGGGCGCCAGGACGGAGAGCCATAGTGTATCAGTTGATACGTATTTTGCCTTGGAGCTCCCAAGCCCGATCTCGTGATCGCTAAAACCCACCGCCGATAACGACACGCCTGAAGACACGGCAAACCACGCCTCTGGAAGAGACCAACAAACGACTGAACCAATGAATTCACTGGCCATCAGAACAAGCGCCAAAATTGCCGAACTTAAAAGTGCAGCAAAAAACATCTCAAACAAGAGCTTCACCTGCTAGCCAGCAGCCAAACAACAATTCTTTAAAAACGTCATCGACACCCAATCAACCGTAAAGCATTGACCACTACTCTTTGAGAATTCGAAGCGTCAAATCAAAGCTGCTCTCTTCATCAATAGATTTTTATATTGCAGAACATTATTGATTTCAAGATTGTCTACCGCTCTACGGCGCATTCATGGGGTGATCTAGTGTCAATGGTGCTTGAATCCACCAACTCTCTTTTGAGCAGGTCCCATCGTGATTCTGCCTTGTCGGTTGGTTCCGGATGATCCAGTGACCAGACCTTCAACCGCTAAATCCACACGATTCAAGACCTACCTGCAGAAGGTTGGCAGTGGAGAACACACGAGCCAGGGCATGAGCCGTGAGGAAGCGGCTGACGCCATGGCCCTGATGCTGCATCAGGACGCAACTCCTGCGCAGATCGGCGCATTCCTGATTGCTCATCGCATTCGTCGTCCAGAACCCCAGGAACTCGCAGGCATGCTCGACACCTATCGAGAGCTTGGCCCTGTCCTGAAATCACCGAAGAACGCCATTGCCCCGATCTGCTTCGGGATGCCCTTCGACGGACGGACACGCACCGCACCGATTTACCCACTCACTGTGCTCGTGCTCCTGGCTGCTCTTCAGCCCGTGGTGCTTCAGGGCGGAGACAGGATGCCGATCAAATACGGGGTCACAACCATTGAATTGTTCAAGGCTCTTGGCCTCGATCTCTCCGGATTGCATCTGAGATCCGTAGAGGAAGGATTCAAGCGCCACGGATTCGCACTCATCCACCAGCCTGAACACTTCCCGATCGCTGAAAGCCTGGTCGGTTATCGGGAAGAACTCGGAAAACGTCCTCCGGTGGCGAGCCTTGAATTGCTGTGGACTCCTCATCAGGGTCCACACATTCTTGTCAGCGGTTTTGTTCATCCACCAACCGAAAGTCGTGCCTGGGATGCCCTGCGTCAGGCGGGCGAAACGGATCTCGTGACCGTTAAGGGCCTCGAAGGTGGCACCGACCTTCCCATCGGACGGGCTTGCATCACGGCGACGATGAAGGAAGGACGTGTCGAACGTCTGATCCTTCATCCACGAGACCACGGTTGTCATGCCAAAGACGTGGAATGGCAAGACCTGGACACCTGGACCGTTCAGGCGCGTCAGGCACTGGGCAATCAAGGTCCGCTCAGCACTGCACTGCGCTGGAACGCCGGCAGCTATCTCTGGTTCTGCGGCATGGCGGATGACATTCAGGCAGGGCTGAAACAAGCCGAGGCTCTGCTTGAAGGAGGTGCCGCACTCTCAATCCTGCATCAACTGTGCACATGGCGCAGTGAGAACGCCATCTGGTAACGCTCAAACGGAACGCCTGCAATGGTGATGTGCTCAGGAGCGATCAGACGCCACCCCCGTTTTTCAAGCAACGGTCGACTGAGCTGACTGGCCTCGGTGGTAAGAGAATCAATTGGCTCGGATGCTGCCTCAGCTTCCAGCCGATCCAGAAGGGTCGTGGCATGCCCACGCCCGGACGCCCGGCCGCGGCAATACAACAGGGCGAGACGATTGGACGGATAGCGGATCGCGAATGCATCTCCATTACCGCTGATCCATCCGGAACCCTCCGCAAACGTTCGATCCAGAACACCAGGAAGCCAGGCCAGTGAAGCCCAGGCGCGCACCTGAGCTGGTGAGTAGGAACCGGGTGCCTGAGTCTCAACGGCATCGGCGTAGATCTCACGCAACAGAGCATGATCCCGCTCATGAATCGGACGCAGGGTCATGGTCATGGGCTTGTGGGAGTGTGAGTGTCCCCAAACAGCCAGATGCCGTGAAGCGCTTTCGGATACCAATCCTTCTGAGCGCCTTCCTGACCCTGCTGAACGATCGCTTGAGCGAAAGCATCGTTTTTCCGCTGCTTCCATTTCTCCTGGCGCAGTTTGCTCCTGACGGTCGGACCCTTGGACTGCTGGCCGGTAGCTATGCCCTGGCCCAGTTCCTGGTGACCCCTCTGATCGGCACACTCAGCGATCGTCACGGTCGACGACCGGTGATTGCCATCTGCGTCTGCGGATCGATTGTCGGACTTGGGATCTTCGCCACCACCGTGAGCCTGCCCTGGCCGGAGGCGGCCCCGTTTCCACTGCTGCTTCTCTTCGTTGCACGCATCATCGACGGCATCAGCGGCGGCACCGCAGCCACGGCTGGCGCAGTGCTGGCCGACATCAGTCCTCCGGATCGTCGGGCACGGGCCTTCGGGCTGATCGGGGTCGCGTTCGGACTTGGCTTCATTCTTGGACCTGGCCTCGGTGGCTGGTTGGCGACCTTCAACATCGCTCTACCGGTCTGGGTCGCCACTGGCTTTGCTGTGCTGAACCTGCTCGTCGTGCTGACGATGCTGCCGGAGACCCATCCTCCGGAGGCACGGCCGACATCTATGCAGCAAGAAACCGCTGTCCAGCAAGAAACAGCCATGCAGCAAGAAACAGCCATGGAACAGCGGGAGCTCAACCCTTTCGCGAGGATTGGAAGCCTGATGAGCACAGACAGCATCGGTCGCCTCTCTGCCGGTTTCTTCCTGTTCTTCCTGGCTTTCAACGGCTTCACGGCCATTTTGATTCTCTATTTCAAACAGACATTTGCGTGGGGACCGGAGCTCGCCACAACAGCATTTCTGATTGTCGGACTCGTGGCCACGCTGGTTCAGGGCGTTCTGATCGGACCGCTCGTGAAACACTTCGGTGAGTGGCGCCTCACGTTGGCTGGATTGGGACTGGTGATCGCGGGATGTCTCTTGATCCCGGCGATCGGAAGCGCCAACCGCATCAGCAGCGTCTATGTTGCCGTCGGGATGCTGGCATTTGGAACAGGACTGGTCACCCCGAGTCTGCGCAGCCTGGTTTCGAGACGTCTGGGCGACAGCGGTCAAGGCGCCGCACTAGGAAGTCTGCAATCGCTTCAAAGCCTTGGAAGCTTCCTGGGTCCTCCATTGGCAGGCCTGAGCTATGACGTCCTGGGTCCAGCCAGCCCATTTGCAGGAGCTGCCTTCCTGCTCGTCATCGTGATTGCCATAGTCGCAAACAGTTGCACCCGCGTGTGATTGCTACCTTTCTGAGGGCGATGCCACCGCATTTGCAGCCATCATGCCCACTGAGGTTCTGTCTCCCGATCGCTACATCAACCGTGAGCTGAGCTGGATCTCCTTCAACGAGCGGGTGTTGTCTCAGGCCTTCGACAAGCGCACACCTTTACTGGATCAGGCGAAATTCAGCGCCATTTTCAGCAACAATCTCGATGAATTTTTCATGGTGAGGGTGGCCTCACTGAAATCACAGGTTGAAGCAGGCATCACCAGCCCAAGCGAAGACGGCAAAACACCTCTGGAGCAATTGCTCACCATCAGGGAACGGCTGATCCCCCTGTTGCAGCGACAACAGAAGCATTACAGCCAAAGCCTCAGGTCAGACCTGCACAGCCACGGTGTTCAACTGCTTGATTACGAGCAGTTGAATGATGCACAACGCCAATGGATTGACGAGTACTTCAGAACGTCAGTGTTTCCGGTCTTGACACCGCTGGCGGTTGACCCGGCACACCCGTTTCCATTCGTCAGCAATCTGAGCCTCAACGTCGCAGCCGTGATCAGGGATCCGGAAACCGATCATCGACAATTCGCAAGAGTGAAGGTGCCCCAGAAAAACCTTCCTCGTTTCGTTGCGATACCAAAAGAGCTCAGTTCGTCAGAGCCAACCCCGATCCACACCGCAACCCCACTGGAGCAGTTGATCGCGTTCAACCTTGGCGAGTTGTTCCCGGGGATGACGATTGAGGGGCACTATTTCTTCCGGGTGACACGGGACGCCGATCTGGAATTAAGGGATCTTGAGGCGGATGATCTGATGCTTGCCCTTGAACAGGGACTGCGTAAACGACGGGTTGGCGGAGAGGTTGTGCGGCTTGAGGTGCCAAGTGAGATGCCGGACAACGTCGTCGACATGCTGATGACAGGCCTGGCCGTCGAAGAAGAGGACCTTTATCGAATCGACGGGCCCCTCGGCTTGGATGACCTGTTTGGGCTGATTGGTTTGCCTTTGTCTCACCTCAAGGAAAAGGCCCATAAAGGATCAACCCCAGCAATTCTTGCAAGAACCCAACAGCATCTGGTTGAGGAAGGGTCAATCAAACCGGAGGAATTCGAGAGCATCTTTTCCATCATGAGACAACAGGACATCCTGTTGCATCATCCCTATGAACTCTTCTCAACATCCGTTGAGGAGTTCATCAACCAGGCAGCCGATGATCCGCAGGTGATGGGAATCAAAATGACCCTTTACCGGACATCAAAGGATTCGCCAATCATCGATGCCTTGATCCGGGCATCAGAGAACGGAAAACAAGTGATGGCACTGGTGGAGCTGAAAGCGCGGTTTGACGAGGACAACAATATCCAGTGGGCTCGGCATCTTGAACGATCTGGTGTCCATGTAATCTATGGCGTTCTAGGGTTAAAAACACACACAAAAATCGTGCTGGTCGTTCGCAAAGAACGTGAAAGATTGCAAAGCTATGTACACATCGGCACTGGCAATTACAACTCAAAAACCTCGAAGCTCTACACGGACCTTGGCCTGCTCTCGGCTCGACCTGAGCTGGGGCAAGACCTCGTGGAACTATTCAACTATCTGACAGGATTCTCCAAACAGCAAAGTTTCCGAAAACTTCTTGTCGCTCCAGTGACCCTCCGCAAGGGAATGGAATCTCTGATCAGACGAGAGATCGAACATGCCCGTGAAGGACGCCAAGGTCAGATCCGAGCCAAGATGAATTCGCTTGTCGATCCAGAGATCATCAGCTTGTTGTATGAAGCCTCAAACGCCGGCGTCAAAATCGATCTTATTATCCGAGGGATGTGCAGCCTGTACCCAGGACGCGACAACCTCAGTGAAAATATCAACGTCGTGAGCATCATCGGACAATTTCTAGAGCACTCCAGGATTTTCTGGTTTGGCAATGGAGGGTCCCCTGAGGCCTATATCGGCAGTGCCGACTGGATGCCGAGAAATCTGGATCGTCGGATTGAAGCTGTCACACCGGTTGAATCACCCGAGCTTCGCAAAAAACTGGAGCAGCTTCTCGAGCTCTACCTTCGGGACAACCGCGGCGCCTGGGACATGAAGAGTGACGGCAGCTTTGTACAGAGACATCCAGAAGACTGCGAAGAGCGGAATTCTCAGATTCAACTGATCGATTTGTGGGCCAAAGGTTGTCCTATATCTTGATTTTTCGACATGAAGTAATTAAAAGGAATTGTCAGGATTGCTACATCATTCAAAGGTGATTCGATCAACGACTGATTTCGAATGCCCCATTGAATTGACTGCGAAGCTCGCGTGATGAGCTCCTGAATGTTTTCGGTTTCATCACGGTTACAACGGTTCTTCGGTGCTAAATTCAGCCCAAATTCATTTAGGAGACCAGGGTGATGGGGATCCCTCTGGAGTCCTCTGATTCGGCTGCGAAGTCGAACCGGAGACAACCTGCGCTGCCGGCTTCGGTACGGCGTTCATCTGGACGTTCGGGTGGTCGTCTCGCGACCGATTCGATCGGCTTCTATCTCAGCAGCATTGGGCGCATCCCATTGCTGACTGCAGCTGAAGAAATCGAGCTTGCCCATCACGTGCAGGCTATGAAACAACTTCAGGAGTTGGCTTCACAGGAGTTGACCGCCCGTCAGAAACATCAGATCCGCATGGGTAAACGCGCCCGGGATCGAATGATGGCCGCGAACCTTCGACTCGTCGTCAGCGTTGCCAAAAAGTACCAAAATCAAGGCCTGGAGCTTCTCGATCTCGTTCAGGAAGGGGCGATTGGTCTTGAACGCGCAGTCGACAAATTCGATCCAGCCATGGGATATAAGTTCTCAACTTACGCCTACTGGTGGATCCGGCAGGGAATGACCCGGGCGATTGACAACAGCGCTCGAACCATCCGATTGCCGATTCATATCAGTGAAAAACTGTCCAAGATGCGTCGCATCTCCCGGGAACTTTCCCATCGCTTCGGACGCCAGCCCAACCGGCTCGAACTCGCCAGTGCCATGGGCATTGAACCCCGTGAGCTAGAGGATCTGATTTCACAGAGCGCTCCCTGCGCCTCCCTCGACGCCCATGCCCGTGGCGAAGAAGACCGCAGCACATTGGGCGAACTCATTCCAGACCCCAACGGTGATGAACCGATGGAGGGGATGGATCGCAGCATCCAGAAGGAGCATTTGGGCGGATGGCTGTCACAACTCAATGAACGGGAACAGAAAATCCTGCGACTTCGCTTTGGATTGGATGGAGAAGAGCCACTGACCCTTGCCGAGATCGGTCGCCAGATCAATGTCTCCCGCGAAAGAGTCCGACAGCTCGAAGCCAAAGCCATCCTGAAACTGAGAAACATGACCAACCAACAGCAGGCTGCCTGAGCCAGCCTTGACAATCGCAGAACAATTTGCGGCGCTCGGTCTCATCGTCGGGCTGTTGGCGCTCTTCGCCACTTGGACCCGTTCCCAATGGCCTGAAGCCAAGGAATTATCCCGAAAGGTGATCCACATCGGCTGTGGACTCCTTCTTCCTCTGTCCTGGTATCTGGGCCTTCCCAAAAACCTGGCGCTCGCAGCAGCAGCCGTTGCAACAGTCATCGTTTGCATCAACCATCGAACACGCTGGTTGGCGTTGATTGAGGATGTGGAACGCAAGACCTACGGAACAATCCTTTACTGCCTCTCCATCTGTTGTTTGATCATTTTTTTCTGGAATTCTTATCCGAGCGCCATGCTTTCAGGTGCCTTGGTCATGGCCATATCTGATGGTTCAGCCAGTTTGCTGGGACGATTGATCCCATCGCCAAAGTGGGAACTCTATGGCCAAACAAAATCCATGGCAGGAACATCGGCCATGTTGCTGTCGACGCTGGGAATTATCTCTGTTGTTCAATGGTCAATGGGCTCAGGTTTGTCAGTAGCGCAAATCCTGTTCGTTAGTATTTTCGTTACGGGATTGGAACAACTGAGTAGCTACGGACTTGATAATTTAAGTGTTCCGCTAGCAACAGCATCCCTGATCAGCCTGGTCAGCGAATCACTGAAAGCAACTTAACATTCGAAAACTGTCCCCCTGAAAACATTGCTGTAACGCTGCAAAATATCAGGCTGAGCATTGACTAACCTCTCAAGCTCTTTGTATCGTTCGCGGACAAAAGCCTGACCTTTAACAATCTCATCACCAACATCGCACTGATTAACAAACTCGTCAAAACCTCTCTGATAACGACTGCTTCTTCGACTCTTAATCTTAAACTCAATTGGATCTCCGATTGTACGATTTGACTCTTTGTATGCAATAAATCCAGAACGATTATCCTTGATCGGAGCATCATTGGAACGATGCTTGCGACCACGCATCAGACTGGCGCAGTATTCATCATGACTGCGAAAAATCCTATGGTAAATGAACCATGGCTCCATCTGACCGATCGATTGCAGTCGATAATCTCGGCCGACGCGTTTCCCTAAACCAGAGTATTGAATTGGCAAGCCACTACTTATGCAGGCCTTAATCTTTGCAGGATAACGCTTAATCCCACTGAAATTATGAACAACTGGCATGCCAATTTTTGATCTTAGTCGCCCAATAGACTTTAAGATAGCCATTTTTTGCAACATTTGAGACTCACAGAAAAACCGTGAAAAGGGTTCGGCCTTTGAAGGAAGATCTGAATACCAAAGATTCGATAAAACATCAAATTCTCCAGCAGATCTCAACAATGAGCTGATGGTTTGACCGAACTCAGCCGAAACAAGATATTCATCTATATCTAAAAATGCAAGATGGGAAAAGTGTTTTTTTCGACGCTCTGTAGACCAAGCGAAGCGGTAGATAATCTGTTGAAATGAGGATTTAGCACGAATACTGGTCGCCATCAAGCTATCTGCATTATAAAAATTGACGTTCTTGAATTTAGAACCAATCAGACGCATCAATCGATAACTATTGTCCGTAATACCGTTCAAATAGATATCAATTTCATCGATTCCAAGGCTCAAATGATGATAAATCCACTCCGCTAGATAGGCCGCTTCATCCTTGGCAATGGCCACCAATTTAATTGAAGCCATTGAAAAAATACTGTTATTGACAACTTATCATATGGCGTAAGCGGATCCATGATCAGGGAAGCCATCAATCGATGCCAGGGATCAAAGCCGATCAACAATCAAGATGGTGCAATCAAACGCATGATAAAGTTGTAACACTAAAGTTTTTAATGATGCAAAAAACAACCCTGCCGAAGGTGTTTGTTATTGGACATCACAAAATTGCCACAAGAAGTATTCACCAGCTTTTTAAGGTCGACGGTTACAAGTCCATCCATTGGAAGGGTGGTCGCATCGCGGAGACCATGCTCAAAAACATGAGAATGTCCCAGCCCTTGTTGAAGGGCATCGAGAGCGCGTGCGTTTACTCGGACATGGAATATCTCCATGACGACGGAGAATTCTTTTACGGGCACCGACTGTTCCCGATTCTCGACCTTCAATATCCTGGATCAATCTTCATATTCAATACTCGAAATTTAGATTCCTGGATCAAGTCCCAGCTGGCCCATAAATCAAAAAAATCTGGCTTGTACGTGAGACGAATCAGGAAGGGCCTGAAAACCATTTACCCCGGTCGCAAAATCAAAAACCGTGATGTGATCAAAATGTGGCGTCGCACTTGGCAACAACACGAGGATGAAGTAAACCGATACTTTTCAGGCAAAAGTAATCTGCTGAGAGTCAACATTGAAAGTGTTGAGAGCAAGAAGCAGCTCATCAGCTCCCTGAGAACTTTCGGCTATGAACTCACGAGTGACGATCTGCCCTATGTCGGAGCCACCCCGAAGAAAAGAAAGATCTCAAGCCGTCACGGCAAGTCCGCGGACTGAACCGGCCAGCTCTGTCAAGAGCAGGCGTGTGGTTTCAATGCTGATGCACGCATCCGTGATGCTCTGGCCGTAAGAAAGCTGTGAGAGATCAGAGGTCAATGTCTGATTGCCTTCCACGAGATGACTTTCAAGCATCACCCCCATCAATGACCTCGACCCGTCTCTGACCTGCTCTGCAACAGCTTTCAACACATCAGCCTGACGCCGGTAATCCTTGTTGGAGTTGCCGTGGCTGCAATCCACCATCAATCGATCCGGTAAGCCGGCTGCCGCCAATTCACCGGATGCCGCCTGAACGGCTTCGTGGTGATAGTTGGTCCCCCTGTTTCCGCCTCGCAACACCAGGTGGCCATCCGGATTGCCAGTGGTGCTGACGATCGATGCGTGCCCTTCATGGTTGATTCCCAGGAAGTGGTGCGGCTTGGATGCCGCCTGCATCGCATTGATCGCGATCGTGGCACTGCCATCCGTACTGTTTTTGTAACCGATCGGCATGGAGAGCCCAGACGCCATCTCTCGATGGGTCTGGCTTTCCGTGGTGCGAGCTCCGATCGCTGTCCAGCTGATCAAATCCGCGATGTACTGCGGCACGACTGGGTCCAACAATTCCGTGGCCGCCGGCATTCCCTCCCTGGCCAGATCAAGCAGCAGTCCTCGGGCGCGGCGCAGCCCGGTGTTGATGTCGTAGGAGCCATCCAGATGGGGGTCATTGATCAGCCCCTTCCAGCCAACGGTTGTGCGGGGTTTCTCGAAATACACCCTCATCACGATTTCCAACTCAGCGGCATGCCGTTCCCGAATCGGTGCCAAATGCCTGGCGTACTCCCGCGCCGCATCAACGTCGTGAACGGAACATGGGCCGACAATCACAAGCAGACGCTGGTCCTCGCCACGCAGGATCGCCCGGATGCGCCGTCTGGACGCGGCAACGGTCTCCGTGGCCAGGGCATCAATCGGCAGATCACAGTGAAGCAGGGCCGGTGCGACCAACGGTCGCGTTTCCACCACATGGAGGTCGGAGGTGGTGGCCATTGAGCAAAGGAAAGACATCTCAAGGCTACGCACCCCCGCACGCTGGACCCAGACCATGCCATTCAGGACCGTGCCGATGAAGAATGGTTTTCTGTTCCGTTGATATCCCGTCGTCATGCTCAGCGCCTACCGCAAGCTGGCCGCCGCCCGGGAAGCCCAGGGTGTACCTGCACTTCCGCTCAACGCCGAGCAGACCCAGGGACTGACGGAACTGCTGCAGAACCCTCCCGCTGGCGAAGAGGCGTTCCTGCTGCACCTCCTCAGCGAACGGATCCCCCCGGGTGTGGATGAAGCCGCCTACGTGAAGGCCACCTGGCTCAGCGCCGTGGCCCAGGGAGACGCCAACAGTCCCCTGGTGTCAGCGCTGGAGGCCACGCGTCTGCTGGGAACGATGGTAGGGGGATACAACGTCGCTGCCCTGATCGAGCTGCTGAAGCACTCCGACGCTGCACTGGCCGGCTGCGCTGCGGAGGGACTCAGCCGAACCCTGCTCGTCTACGACGCGTTCAACGAAGTGATGGATCTGACGGCGGACAACCGCTTTGCCCAACAGGTCGTGGACAGCTGGGCCGCAGCCGAGTGGTTCACCTGCAAGCCAGAACTGGCCGACAGCATCACCGTGACGGTGTTCAAGGTCGAGGGCGAAACCAACACCGACGATCTCTCGCCGGCCACCCACGCCACCACCAGGCCGGACATCCCCCTCCATGCCCTGGCGATGCTTGAAACCCGGGATCCAGAGGGCCTGAAGACCATCGCAACCCTGAGAGAAAAAGGCCATCCCGTGGCCTACGTCGGCGACGTGGTGGGTACCGGCAGCTCCCGCAAGAGCGCCATCAATTCGGTGCTCTGGCATACCGGCAATGACATCCCCCATGTGCCCAACAAACGGGCGGGCGGCGTGATTCTTGGAGGCAAGATCGCCCCGATCTTCTTCAACACAGCAGAAGATTCCGGAGCTCTGCCGCTCGAATGCGATGTCACCGAACTGAACACCGGTGATGTCATCACCATCCGACCCCATGCCGGCACGATCGAACGCGACGGCACTGTGATGAGTCGATTCGAGCTCAAGCCCACCACCATCGGCGATGAAGTACGGGCCGGCGGACGCATCCCCCTGATGATCGGTCGCGCTCTCACAGACAAGGTGCGCGCCAAGCTTGGCCTCTCCCCTTCGGATCTGTTCATCCGCCCCTCAGCACCGGCGGACACCGGCAGGGGATTCACCCTGGCTCAGAAGATGGTGGGCAAGGCCTGCGGCCTCGCCGGAGTGCAACCCGGCACCAGCTGCGAGCCGCTGATGACCACCGTCGGCTCCCAGGACACCACCGGCCCGATGACGCGTGATGAAATGAAGGAACTGGCCTGCCTCGGCTTCTCCTCCGATCTGGTGATGCAGAGCTTCTGCCACACGGCCGCCTATCCGAAGCCGGTGGATCTGCAGACCCAGAAGGAGCTGCCCGACTTCTTCGCCCAGCGCGGTGGCGTGGCCCTGCGACCCGGTGACGGCATCATCCACAGCTGGCTGAACCGCATGCTTCTGCCCGACACCGTCGGTACCGGCGGCGACAGCCACACCCGCTTCCCCCTCGGCATTTCCTTTCCCGGCGGGTCCGGTGTGGTGGCCTTTGCGGCCGCCATCGGCGCCATGCCGCTGGACATGCCGGAATCGGTGCTGGTGCGCTTCAGCGGATCCCTGCAACCCAGCGTCACGCTCCGGGACGTGGTGAATGCCATCCCCTGGGTGGCCATCCAGCGGGGACTGCTCACTGTTGAAAAGGCCAACAAGAAGAACCTGTTCAACGGCCGGATCATGGAGATCGAAGGTCTGCCCGACCTGAAGCTGGAACAGGCCTTCGAACTCACCGATGCCAGCGCCGAGCGCTCCTGCGCCGGCTGCACGATCAAGCTCTCCGAAGACACGGTGAGCGAATACCTGCGCAGCAACGTGGCACTGCTCAAGAACATGATCGCCCGCGGCTACAGCGATGCCCGCACCCTGGCCCGCCGGATCAAGGAGATGGAGGCCTGGCTGGCGAACCCGCAGCTGATGAGCGCCGACGCTGACGCTGAGTACGCGGAAATGCTGGAGATCAACCTCGACGACCTCACCGAACCGGTGGTGGCCTGCCCCAATGACCCCGACAACGTGAAGTTGCTCAGCGAGGTGGCCGGTGATCCGGTGCAGGAGGTGTTCATCGGCTCCTGCATGACCAACATCGGCCACTACCGTGCCGCGGCCAAGGTGCTGGAGGGCGCCGGTCAGAACACGGCGCGCCTCTGGGTCTGTCCCCCCACCCGCATGGATGAGGAGACATTGAAAGCCGAGGGCTACTACGCCACCTTCGAGGCCGCCGGGTCCCGCATGGAGATGCCCGGCTGCTCCCTCTGCATGGGCAATCAGGCCCGCGTGGAGGACAACACCACGGTGTTCTCCACGAGCACCCGCAACTTCAACAACCGCCTTGGCAAAGGTGCTCAGGTGTACCTGGGCAGCGCCGAACTGGCCGCCGTCTGCGCCCAGCTGGGTCGCATCCCCACCCCCGAGGAGTACCGCAGCATCGCGGCGGAGAAGATCGATCCACTCTCCGACGAGCTCTACCGCTATCTGAACTTCGATCAGATCAACGGCTTTGAAGACCAGGGGCGGGTGGTCAGTGCCGATGACGAAGCAACCGTTCTGGCTCAGGCCTGATCCCGGATCACCTCATCTGTGCCAACACTGAGCGAACCCAAACAACGGCGCCACCATCTCGGCTCGAGCAGAAGCATCCGAAACCTTCTCGAGCGCCGCTGGCTGGTGGTCGTTCTTGCGCTGGCACTCACGGGTCTGGGTGCCGCGATCACCGGGATGCTGTTCAAAGGCGGCATCAATCTCCTTCGCGATTGGCGCCTGGCCCTGCTGGATGATTTCCCCGCATGGCTGGTCCTGCCGGCACTCGGAGCCTTTGGAGGACTGCTGTCCGGCTGGTTGGTGACGAACTTCGCCCCAGCGGCAGGTGGCGCTGGCGTGACCCACATCATGGGATTTCTGCGCCACCGCTCGGTACCCATGGGGTTGCGGGTGGGGCTCATCAAACTGATCGCTGGAATCATCGCGATCGGCTGCGGTTTTCCGCTGGGACCTGAGGGCCCCGCCGTCCAGATGGGAGGCTCTGTGGCCTGGCAGATGTCCCGCTGGTTGAAGGCCCCTGTGGCATTTCGGCGCGTGATCGTGGCCGCTGGCGGTGGCGCCGGAATCGCTGCTGTTTTCAGTGCGCCGATCGGTGGCTTTGTCTACGCCATCGAAGAGCTGCTCCACTCGGCCAGACCGGTGGTGTTGCTGCTGGTGATCATCACCACCTTCTCCGCCGATACCTGGGCGGATGTGATCGGCTTCCTGGGACTCAACCCCGGCAGCAGTGGGCTGCATCGAACCCTGGGTTTTCAGCTGGAACGCGAATTCACACCGACGGTCGACTTTCTGCCGATCGATCTCGCCTATCTGATCGCACTTGGGGCCGTCATCGGCCTTCTGGCTGAGCTCTACTGCCGATATGTGCTTGTGATGCAGCGCCAGGGCAATCGCTGGTTCGGCAACCGACTGATTCTTCGCATGACCCTGTGCGGGTTGATTCTGGGCGGCAGCTACGCGCTCATGCCGGAGATCTTCCACAACACCACCGAATTAAAGGTGTTGATCGCTGAGGGGGATGCGGGGATCCCTCTGGCACTGGGGGGATTTGTGGTGATGTTCTTCAGCACTGGGCTGGCCGCGGCTTCCGGGGCACCTGGGGGATTGTTCATGCCGATGCTCACCCTTGGTGGCGCCATCGGTCTGGCCTGTGGTGGCTGGGTGGAAGCGCTCACAGGTCATGTTCCCAGCACCTATGTCTTCGCCGGCATGGGAGCGTTCGTCGCGGGTTGTTCACGAACACCCATCTCAGCGATGTTCCTGGCCTTCGCGCTCACAAAGGATCTGCTCATCCTGAAACCGATCCTGGTGGCCTGCCTGATGAGCTTCGTCGTCGCCAGGCTGTTTCATCCACACTCGATCTACGAGCGTCAGATGGGAATGGAACTGGAGGTTGAACAGGCGCTGCAGGTGAGGCTGGAGCGACATCGGCGCCCGTTCACGCCTCCACCACTGCCGGAGAGCGGGCGAGACGGAGTCAACCTCTGAACCAGGAAACACTGCTGTTCGATCCGGCAGTGCCGGAACCCGGTGCCCTGCGCGCCGTGCTGGCCTTCCCCAGCACCTATTCGGTCGGCATCACCAGCCTGGGATACCAGGTCGTCTGGGCCACCCTGGCCCGACGTCAGGACGTGGATGTTCGACGCCTGTTCACGGATCAAGGCGACCCCATGCACCGCCGCTGTGATCTTTTTGGGCTCTCCCTGAGCTGGGAACTGGATGGGCCTGTGTTGCCGGACTTGCTCAGCCGTCAGCGGATTCCGCTCTGGTCAGCCCAGCGCAATGACGAGGATCCCATCGTGTTCGGAGGCGGTCCGGTGCTCACGGCCAACCCGGAACCCCTCGCCCCGTTTTTTGATGCCGTCCTTCTAGGGGACGGCGAACAGCTGCTGCCGGCCTTCATCACCGCGCTGCTGAGCTGCCGTTCCGCACCTCGAGAGGAACGCCTGCGGAGGTTGTCCCAGGTGCCTGGTGTCTATATCCCGGCGCTGTATGTCCCCCGCTACGACAGCAGCGGCCAGCTGGTGGCCGTCGATCCGATCGACTCGGATGTCCCAGCGACCGCCGAAAAGCAAACCTGGCGGGGGAACACCCTGAGTCACTCCACGGTGATCACCCCTGAGGCTGCCTGGCCGGACATCCACATGGTGGAAGTGGTGCGCAGTTGTCCGGAACTCTGTCGTTTCTGCCTGGCCAGCTATCTGACCCTTCCCTTCCGGACAGCTTCCCTGGATGACGGCCTCATTCCAGCCGTGGAACAAGGCCTGATGGTCACCCGCCGACTGGGACTGCTGGGGGCATCGGTCACTCAGCATCCGCAATTCAATGAACTGCTCCAGTGGCTGGATCAGGATCACTTTGATGACACGCGCGTCAGTGTGAGCTCGGTGAGAGCCGCCACGGTGACGCCGGACCTTAGTCGGATCCTGGCGAAACGGGGCAGTCGTTCGCTCACCATTGCGATCGAAAGCGGCAGCCAGCGAATGCGTGAACTGGTGAACAAGAAACTCAGCCACGAGGAGATCGAGGCGGCGGCAAGCCATGCCCGCCAGGGAGGACTCAAGGGTCTGAAGCTCTACGGAATGGTGGGCCTGCCCAGCGAAACCGACGACGATGTGGATGCGACCGCTGAGCTGTTGCTTGGCCTGAAGAGATCAACCAAGGGACTGCGCTTCACCCTCGGCGTGAGCACATTCGTTCCCAAAGCCCAGACCCCGTTTCAGTGGCAGGGCGTGCGGCCGGAAGCCGAGAAACGACTGAAACGACTGGCCAAACAGCTCAAACCGAAAGGAATTGAATTCCGACCGGAAAGCTACGGATGGAGTGTCATCCAGTCCCTCCTGTCCAGGGGAGATCGTCGTCTTGCCCCCGTCATTGCTGCTGTTGGTGAGGCGCGGGACAGCATCGGTGGCTGGAAGAGGGCCTACCGGGCTGCACTCAACCATGAGTTGGAGCCCATGCCAGGGCCTGAACTGCCAGAACCATCCCCCTGGAAGGATCTGGTTCAGGACACCTGGGAGGGATCAAGGATTCTTCCCTGGACCCATCTCAGAGGTCCGCTGTCTGCGGAAACACTGCGGAACCATCGTGATCTGGCTCTGGAGCGTCATGGCTCTGAAGAAAGCCGCTGAGTCCGGCCAGAAGGATCCAACCAAGAAGATTGAGGCGACTGTCAAAGAACGGCAGATCAGTGGCGTGCATGCCAACCAGCACAAAAGAAGCGGCCCACCAGGCCCGATCCATCGGGCCGCGTTTGAGCATGCCCCGTCGCAGGGCGATCACCAAAAGGACAAGCACCAGCCCCACCACCAGAACGGCGACGGGCCACCCATGGCTGACACCAAGCTCGATCGGAAGGTTGTGGGAGTGGCCGTGCCACCTCCGCTGAGCATGGATCGGATACAGAACACTGAAGGCCGCCGCTCCCCACCCAAACCAGGGACGCTGGCTGATCAGTTGCAGACCGAAACGCCATTGAGCCAGGCGGGTAAGGCTGTCATTGGACTGTCCCTCCAGGAGACGCTGTCGCAAGCTGGCCGGCAGGAGGGCTTCAGCCCACTGCTGGATCGCTGCAGGCACCCCGGGCAACACGGCCAGCAACAGCGGTGCCGAGAGCAGAAGAAACAGGGGAAACAGCCACCACCACTGGGCGGGTCCGAGCACCCAAGGCACGGCGAGTGGCAGGGCCGCCATGGCGTTCCTGGAACGGGTGAGCACGACTGCCGCGACGATCGCCGCAGCCAGCAGGAATGCCAGAGCACGACACCAAAGGGGATCGCGTCGGGCCAACACCGCCGCCAGAGCAAACGACCACACCACGGCCAACCAGGCCCCGGCGATGTTGGCGTAATCAAACAGACCGGATAAGCGACCTTCCGGCTGCCCACCTGGAGCGAGAAACCAGATGATTCCGCCCCCGAACAACTGCCAGGGCCCCGTCCAGCCAAGCTGCATCTGGCCAAAGCCTGTGATCAGCACCGGCACTGTGCCCGCCAGCAGGCATCGGGCCGCCCGCTGACGGCGCGAGGCTGTAAGCAGGAAGGGACGAAACGCCCAGAAGCCCCAGAAAAACGGAATCCAGTTGGCGAGTCCGGCCCAGGCCAGACCCGCATCGTCGGCCAGGATTGCGCCGATCAGCATCAGAACGGCTGCCAGCAGCAAGGGACGCATCCAGGGGTCGTTCAGGGGAACCTCGGCCCGATTGCGACTGCCGGCAACACAGCTGACAAACAGGCAAACGCCTGCCAGCAAAGCGCTCGACGGCAACAGAAACAGACCGAACTGAAAAGCCAGCCAACCCGGTGATTTGATGCTGAACACACCTCTCACGCGAAGACCGCTGTACGTCCGCGGTAAACGATCACCTGCCGCTGAAGATGCAACCGCAGCGCGCGTGCCAGAGCCATGCGCTCGGTATCGCGCCCCTTACGAATCAGATCCGCCACCTCATCGCGGTGACTGACGGGAACGGTGGTCTGCTCGATGATCGGGCCGTCGTCCAACTCCTCCGTCACATAGTGCGCCGTGGCCCCGATGAGCTTGACGCCGCGATCCCAGGCCCGCTGGTAGGGCTGAGCCCCTTTGAAAGCAGGCAAAAACGAATGGTGGATATTGATCACATCAGGAAATCGGGCCAGGAAATCAGCGCTCAACACCTGCATGTATTTCGCCAAAACCGCCAACTCAATCTGGTTGTCCTCCAACAAGCCGAGAATGCGCTTCTCCACCTCAGGCTTGTTCTCCTTGCTGGAGGGAATGCAAACAAAACGGACGCCAAACCCCGCACAGAGAGACTCAAGATCCGGGTGATTGGCAATCACCAGAGGCACCTTCATCGGCAGCTCACCGCTCTGCACACGCCAGAGCAGATCCACCAGACAATGGCTCTGCTTGCTCGCGAAAATGGCGACCTTCGGCCAGGCATCCGAAAAATGCAGCTGTGCCTGACCAGAGAGTCGCTCGGCGAGTGCCTGTGCCGCTGCAGGCAGAGCCTGGCGAGGGATCCCGAATCCCTCCAGCTCCCATTCGATCCGGCTGAGAAACACGCCGGCGCCGGCATCGGTGTGGTGGTCGGCATGGCGGATGTTGCCACCATTGGCTGCCACCCAGCCGGCAAGCTCACTCACCAGTCCAGGACGATCCGCACAGATCAGCTGCAGGATCACGGTCGCTGCCGTCACGGAAACGCTTTGAAAAGCTGATTCTCCCGTGGCGAAGGGGCTGGTTAAAGTCCTTGAATTCTTGTATTTCCCATGCTGAACGCCCTGCGCCGATTCGCTGCGTTCTGCCTCTGCATCGCCCTTTCCCTGGGACTCCTCGCACCGGCAGCAAGCCATGCGGACACCGTCAAACCTGAAGACATGGCCGTGATCCGTCGCCAGGCGGAAGCCTTCATGAGCGCCGAAGAACGTCTTCCTGAACTGGCCACGTTGGTGAGCGACGAGAACTGGACATTCACACGCAACCTCATCCACGGCCCGATGCAGGAAGTGGGGAGAGAGATGCTCTACATCAACCAGCGGTTGAGTCGATCAGAGCGAAAACAGGCGGACAAGCTGGCCCGATCCCTCAAGGCGGCGCTCGCTGAACTGGATGAGGCATCCAGGCTTCAGGATCCAGCCCGGATGCAGCGGGCTTACAGCGCTGTGGCGGCGGGCTTCGATGCCTACGCCGATGTCATACCCGCCGAGGCGCTGAGCTGAAACGGTCGATCGCCGTCGTCGGTGCCGGCGTCGTTGGCGCCGGAACGGCCTGGCATCTTGCCGACTGCGGCCATTCCGTGTGTCTCTATGACCCCAGGCTCGCTGTTGCAGTCGATTCAGGCCCCAACACAACGGAACGAAACGGGAGCAGCGCCTCTCTGGGGGTGCTCATGGGGAACGTCTACCGACGCCACAGTGGCCGCGGCTGGCGGCTGCGCCAGCGAAGCATGGCCCTGTGGCCGCAATGGATCAAGGCCATGCAGAGATTTGAACCGGCACTGCAGCTGGACAGCCCCCTGATCCAGCTGGCCGATGACGACGACGGCCTGAAGCGCATGCAGACCCTGGCGGAGCGTCGCCAGGGCCTTGGCCTGCAACTGGTTCCAGCAATGGATAAACCCGTGGCTTGCATCGGTGGACTGTGCTCTGAACGGGATGGGCGCCTCGAACCATTGGTCCTGCAACGGGCCCTCCGTCTCGCCATGGCCAGGGTTTCGGTCCGGAAACACCCCAGCAAGGTCCTCAACCTGAGACGAACCGGAACGAACCGTTGTCCGCGCTGGGGCGTCGAAACCGATCGGGAGGATTGCAGGGACTACGAAGCCGTCGTGATCTGCACAGCTCTTAACAGCGAGGCGTTGCTCGCTCCGTTGGGCCACCAACGAGCCATGACACCGGTGCTTGGTCAGGTGATCGATCTTGAACTCAAGGATGGGCCTGCGGACTGGACCGACTGGCCGGCGGTGCTCAGCCTTCAAGGCTTCAACCTCGTTCCACAACAACCTGGACGTCTGCTGCTTGGAGCCACGTTGGAGCCAGGAGATCAAGCCCAACCGAGGTGCCTTGAGTTGATGCGAAGTCAGCTTGGTTCAACGCTGCCATGGCTCAGGACGGCAACCCCGATCGAACAGTGGTCGGGCCTGCGGGCGCGGCCCGTCGATCGGCCCGCACCACTGCTTGAGCAACTTGAACCCGGTCTGCTTCTGGCGTCTGGCCACTACCGCAATGGTGTGTTGTTGGCACCAGCCACCGCGGAATGGGTGGAGACAACATTGACTGATGAACCAGCAGGGTCGTTATCCATTTCTTAACCACATCGAGAAATGGCTCACATAAGGTCTCTTGGTTGATGTTCACCACGAGCCAAAAGTATGCGTCGTTTCAAGATCCATCAGGCCCTGACGACCATCGCTGCTGTCTCGACGAGTGTGACCCTTGTCTCCTGTGGAGGTGGCAGTGAGCAGGACAGTGGTGCACTCAACGCTGCCGGCGCATCCTTTCCAGCTGCGATCTACCAGCGCTGGTTTCAGGAGTTGGCTCCCGAAGGTGTCAGCGTCAATTACCAGTCGGTGGGCTCCGGCGCCGGCGTCCGTCAGTTCACAGCCGGAACCGTTGATTTCGGCGCATCCGATAAGCCGATGAAGGCCGAAGCCATCGCCGAGGTGAGTCGCGGAGTCGTGCAAATCCCGATGACCGCTGGTGCGATCGCCGTGGCTTACAACAATCTCGACTGCGATCTATCACTCACCCAAAAACAACTGGCAGGCATTTTTCTCGGACAGATTAAGAACTACAGCGAACTCGGCTGTACCGACAAGGCGATCAACGTGGTTCACCGTTCCGATGGCTCCGGAACCACCTACAACTTCACGAAACATCTGGAAGCCATCAGCCCTGAGTGGAAGAAGGATGTTGGTGCAGACAAGTCAGTGAAGTGGCCAACCGGCGTTGGAGCAAAAGGCAACGAAGGTGTGTCCGCCCAGCTGAATCAGATCGATGGAGGCATCGGCTATTTGGAACTGGCCTACGTGAAGGGTGATCTGCAGGCCGCTGCATTGCAGAACGCATCCGATGAACAGGTGAAGCCCACCAATGCCACTGCCAGCGAAGCTCTGGGTTCCATTGACCTGGGCCCCGATCTGATCGGAGGCAATCCGAATCCGGAAGGGGGCTATCCGATCGTCACCTTCACCTGGGTGCTGGCCTACAAAGCAGGCAACGGTGGCAAGACGGCCGCCCTGAAGAAAACCTTTGAGTTCATGCTCTCCGACACGGCTCAAAGCCAGGCCCCCGAGCTTGGTTATGTGAGTCTTCCGGCAGAAGTCGTTGAAAAATCCCTTGCTGCCATGCAAACGATCAGTGATTGATCACTGGTCTGAGGTCACTGCCTAGTCTGATGCAACACCCTGACTTCAGGGTGCAGACCGTCGGGACATCAAAAAAGGGGCCCAAGGGGCCCCGATTCATCAGCTGACATCGACAGATGCCGATCCAGGCGATCACTTCGATTCGGTGAACTCCGCATCGATGACGTCATCGCTTGAGGGGCCCGAGCCATTGCCAGGGGCCGCACCGTTACCGGAATCGCCACCCGGTGCAGCACCTCCGGCTTCTGCGCCGGCTTGCTGATACACAGACGCCCCGACGGTGTAGAGCTCCTGCTGAAGGTCCTCCAGCAGGGTCTTCATCGCGTCGTAGTCATCCTTTTCAACGGCTTCCTTGAGTTTGAGACGCTTGTCCTCAAGCTTGGCCTTCGCATCGGCATCAACCTTGTCGCCCAGTTCGCCCATCTGCTTCTCAGCCTGATAGACGAGGGTTTCAGCCTGATTCTTTAGATCGATCTTCTCGCGCTTCTCCTTATCAGCGCTGGCATTGGCCTCGGCGTCCTTCACCATCTTGTCGACCTCGGAATCCGAGAGGGTCGACGCACCGGTGATCGAGATGGACTGCTCCTTGCCGCTGCCCTTGTCCTTGGCGGTGACGCTGAGGATGCCGTTGGCATCGATGTCGAAGGTCACCTCGATCTGAGGCACGCCCCGGGGAGCCGGAGGAATGCCATCGAGACGGAAGGTTCCAAGCGATTTGTTGTCGGAGGCCATCTCGCGCTCGCCCTGGAGCACGTGAATTTCCACGTTGGTCTGACCATCCACCGCGGTTGAGTAGGTCTCCGACTTCTTGGTCGGCACCGTGGTGTTGCGGCTGATCATTTTGGTCATCACGCCGCCGAGGGTTTCGACACCCAGGGAGAGCGGAGTGACGTCCAGCAGCAGGATGTCCTTGACCTCACCGGCCAGCACACCGCCCTGGATGGCGGCACCAACAGCAACCACTTCGTCGGGGTTGACGGTCTGATTGGGATCCTTGCCGGTGATGCGCTTGACCAGCTCCAGCACGGCCGGGATGCGGGTGGAGCCACCCACCATCACGATTTCGTCCAGCTCACCGGAGGAGAGCTTGGCGTCCTTGAGCGCCTGCTCCACAGGCATGGCGCAACGGTCGATCAGCTTGGAGGCCAGTTCCTCGAACTTGGCGCGGGTGAGGGTGAGATCCAGGTGCTTGGGACCCTCAGGGGTTGCCGTGATGAACGGCAGGTTGATCTCGCTCTGGGTGGCGTTGGAGAGCTCAACCTTGGCCTTCTCTGCCGCCTCGGTCAGACGCTGCAGAGCCTGCTTGTCCTGACGCAGGTCAATCCCTTCATTGGCTTTGAAGGTCTCGGCCAGGTGGTCAACGATCACCTTGTCGAAGTCGTCACCGCCGAGGTGGGTGTCACCTGCGGTGGAGAGCACCTCGAACACGCCGTCACCGACTTCCAGAACGGAAACGTCAAATGTGCCGCCACCCAGATCGAAGACCAGGATGCGCTCGTTGCTCTTCTTGTCGAGGCCGTAGGCGAGGGCCGCCGCGGTGGGCTCGTTGATGATGCGCAGCACCTCAAGACCGGCGATCTTGCCGGCGTCCTTGGTGGCCTGACGCTGGGAATCGTTGAAGTAGGCGGGAACGGTGATCACCGCCTGGGTCACGGTCTCACCGAGATACTTGCCCGCATCTTCCGCCAGCTTGCGCAGCACCTGGGCTGACACCTCTTCAGGGGCGAATTGCTTGTCGAGAACCGGGCACTTCACCTTGACGTTGGAGCCGGCCTTCTCGACGCCGTAGCTCACTTCCTTGGATTCCTCATTGACTTCATCAACACGACGGCCGATGAAACGCTTGACGGAATAGAAGGTGTTGTCGGGATTCATGACCGCCTGACGTTTGGCGATCTGTCCGACCAACTGGTCCTGATTCTTGGTGTAAGCAACCACGGAGGGCGTCGTGCGGAAGCCCTCGGCGTTGGCGATGACGGTGGGCTTGCCACCCTCCATCACGGATACGCAGCTGTTCGTGGTGCCAAGGTCAATGCCGACAACCTTGCCCATCGGTGCCCACCTCCTGAAAATGCGGTTCTGAACCACGTCATCTTCATCAGCAGAGCCCTTGACAGGCGAGGTGTGGTTCCCGAACAGGCAGGCTGGATGGGCGATCCGGCGCGAGAATGATCAACGGTGGAACAGCTCTGCTGGGACTGCTCGGTGATCCGGTGCGGCATTCCCTCTCGCCTGTGATGCAGAACGCTGCTCTGCAGACGATGGGGTTGAACTGGTCCTATGTGCCCCTGCCCTGTGTGAGCGGGAATCTGGCGGCGGTCCTGCAGGGACTGCACGCTGTCGGCTGTCGGGGCCTGAATGTCACCATTCCCCACAAGCAAAATGCGGCCAGCCACTGCAGCGAGCTCAGCCCATTGGCGAAACGTCTCGGCGCCGTGAACACTCTGAGTCCCCTCGACTCGGGACGGTGGCGTGGGAGCAACACGGATGTCGAGGGATTCCTGGCTCCCCTAAAAGAACGGGGGGAGTGGCAGGCTCGACGAGCACTGGTCATCGGCAACGGAGGATCGGCACGGGCGGTCGTGGCGGGGTTGCAGACCCTGGCTCTTCAATCGTTGACGGTGGTCGGCAGACGCAGGGAAGCGCTCTCAAGCTTCATCTCGGAACTCTCCTTGCAGCAAGCTCCCGTTCGTGGATGCCTGATTGACGATCCATCGCTCCCGGAAGAGATCAGAGCCAGCGATCTGGTGGTCAACACCACACCTGTCGGGATGGCTGAACACGACGGCGCCGATGGCGTCCCCCTTGGTCTGGCGACGTGGAACAACCTGCCGGAGGGCATCACGCTGTATGACCTCATCTACACACCACGACCGACGCCCTGGCTGGCGATGGGGCTGGAGCGGGGTTTTCACTGCATCGACGGCCTCGAGATGCTCGTGCAGCAGGGAGCCGCTTCCTTGAGGATTTGGAGTGGTCACCAGGATGTGCCGGTCGATGTGATGCGTTTGGAAGCCCTGAAGGTTCTGAAGGCCTAGCGTCAGCACAGCTCTTTTTGGTGTCGTGGAGATTCCTACCTGGCAGCGACTGGTCGCCCCACTGATGTATCTGCTGCCCTGGAGCGATGCCATCCAATTCAGCGGACCCCTGTTTCAGCAATATCCCTGGATGGCGTGGTTAGAGCTACCGGCCCTTCCCCTCGTTCTGCTCGAAAGCAGCGTCCCCTTCGGATTTGGCGGGCTGCTGCTGTTTTTCGTGCTTTTTCTGGCGGTGGTGCGCAACCCTTCCGTGCCCTATTTCCTGCGCTTCAACACGCTCCAGGCCTTGCTGACGGACATCATCCTGGTCGTGCTGGGGTTCGCCTTCACGATCCTTCTGCAACCTCTGGGGGGCAGCGGCCTGCTGATCCGAACGCTCTCCAGCACCGTCGTCATCGCCACCCTGGCGATCCTCGTGTTCGCTCTGGTGGAGTGCCTGCAGGGACACGAACCAGACCTGCCGGGGATCAGTCAGGCCACACGCATGCAGCTGTACTGAAAAGGGACAGACCAGCCAGGGGATAGGGTGTTGGATTCGTCGCTCACCCAGTGAGCCTGAAGCCCCCGTCGGAGCAGTCCATGACGCACGATCCCTACTACGAGACCATGTACATCCTTCGTCCGGATATTCCGGAGGAGGAAGTCGAAAGCCACCTCACCAAATACCGCGATGTCCTCGTTGAGGCAGGTGCTGAGGTGCTGGACAACCAGATGCGCGGAAAACGGCGTCTGGCCTACCCAATCAACAAGCACAAGGAAGGGATCTACGTCCAGCTGAGCCACAACGGCGACGGACAGCACGTCGGCGTCCTCGAAAAAACGATGCGGCTCAGTGAGGACGTGATCCGCTACCTCACTGTCAAACAGGAAGGCCCTCTGCCTGCTCCACGGGTGGTGCCGGGCAGCGAACCTGCACAGCAACCACAGGAAGCTGCTGCAGGTTCAGCCTCCTGATCGAACGCTTCAACGGAACCTGGTTGTGTGCTGGATGGGCGGGCGATAGCGTCCGTTCATGGATTCCCTCGACCCCTTCCATCAGGCACCGCAACCCGATTGGATGAAAGAGTCCAATCAGGGTTGCGACGTTGAAGGCTTGAAAAGCAGGATTGAGGACCTTGAAGACCAGGTGAGGTCCTACGAGGCACTGCTGGAAGACCTGCCCGATCTGTTCGAGCGGAAGTTCCAGCAGCGTCTTGAGCCACTGCTCGAGCGATACCGGTTGCTTGCTGAACAATCGGCTGATCCTCAGGCCTGCAAACCGCCGATGGTGACCGGGGGCCCAACCAATGTGGTGCGCTTACCGATACCGAACATTCCAGCACTGCTGCGCCGGCGACAACGCTCAGCTTGACGTGCGCTTGTTGGCGGCCCAGAGACGTGTCGGCAGACCCCAGACGTAGATAAAACCCTCTGCAGCACGATGATCGAACTGATCGTCACTGCCATAGGACGCCATCGACGGAACGTAGAGGCTGCTCTCGGACGAGCCGCGGCCGATCACGGTCGCATTGCCCTTCTGCAGACGAAGCCGCACAACGCCGTTGACGTGTTGCTGCGTGCGATCCATGAAGCCATCCAGCGCATCCTTCAGAGGACCAAACCAAAGCCCCTGATAAACGAGATCGGCCCATTGCATCTCAAGCTGGCGTTTGCTGCGCAGCACATCGGCTGCCAGCGTCAGACTCTCCAATTCCTGATGGGCCTGGATCAGGAGCAGCAGCCCTGGAGTTTCGTAGATCTCGCGGGATTTGATGCCAACGACCCGGTTCTCGATCATGTCGAGACGCCCGATGCCATGGATTCCAGCGAGACGATTGGCTTCGCGGATCATCGCAACCGGATTCAGAGGCTGCCCATTGATGGCCACGGGATTGCCCGCTTCAAAATGAACGTCAATCTCCTCCGGTTGATCAGGTGCCTGATCAACGGAGGCGGTCATGGCAAACACCTCTTCAGGAGGAGCCACCATGGGATCTTCCAGCGGACCGGCCTCGATACTGCGTCCGAGCAAGTTGAGATCGATGGAATAAGGCGATTTCTTGCTCACAGGAGCAGGAATCCCACAACGCTCGCCATAGGCAATCGTCTCCTCCCGACTCATGCCCCACTCGCGGGCGGGAGTTAACACCTTCAGGTCCGGTGCCAACGCGGCGATCGCTACGTCAAAACGGACCTGGTCGTTGCCCTTGCCCGTACAGCCATGGGCAACGGCATCCGCACCCATCTCCTGTGCCACCTCAACCAGTCGCCGGGCAATCAAGGGACGCGCCAGGGCCGTGGACAGGGGATAGCGACCCTCGTATAAAGCATTCGCACGGATCGCGGGGAAGGCGAATTCCTCGATGAACGGCTGAATCAAGTCGCCCACAAGAGACTGACTCGCTCCTGCATCCAGAGCCTTCTGACGAATCGGCTCCAGTTCATCGCCCTGACCAAGATCCGCCGCAAAGGTGATCACCTCCTGCACGCCCCACTCCTGCATCAGATAAGGGATGCAGACGCTGGTATCCACTCCGCCGGAATAGGCAAGCACTACTTTTTTGGCGCGGCCCATCAGAGGGACTCCTGTTCACAGTCGACTGATTCTCCCTTCCCGGGGACCAGCAGCCAGAGACTCAGAATGAGGGCCGGAGCAGAGACGAACAGCAGCACCAGCGGCAGCGGAGCGCTGAGAGGATCCGGATGCAACGAGCCCCAGCGACGGAGACCGAAACTGACCACCAGGGCCGAACCCCAGGTTCCGACCATCGTGACAACCTTCTTCAAGAGGGAAGGGCAAGCGTCGTCTATGTTGAAGGATTGATGGCCTGCAGCGGCATGAGCGCACTCGACAGCATCAACCCTTCCCTGACCCGTTACGGGCGCAAGGATCCGGCGCCGGTGCTTCCGCTGCGAGAGGAACCTGACCTCCTCAGCTGGCTGGAAAGCAGCGGTCGACTGGTGGCTGATGAAGAATCCGGATCACCTGAAGTGAGCACGGTCGAAGAAGAGGAACTCTCGGCTCTGATGGGCGAAAAAGAGGATTACAACAACGCCGACGAGCAGAACGAGGAGCAGTGGGAAGACTGATTCGCTGCCTGAACATCAGGTTGGTGGAGGCAGGTCAGCTCACGTAAGGTCCCAGCGTCAGATCCGTCGTTTGTGAACGATTCAGCCCGTTCCCCCTCACCGAGCCGGCCCATGCCGTGGTGGGAGAACGGATCGCTCAGTGCAGCTCTGCTGATCCTGCTGGTGATCGGCAGCAGCTTCGCGTCTGACAAGTGGATCCCCAATGCGCAGCTGAGCCTGCCGCTGCTGATCGCGACCTTGCTGGCCTTCCTCACAGCAGCCGTGGGGATCCCTCGGTTGAGGGCCTTGAAAATGGGTCAGGTGATCCGGGAGGAGGGACCACAAGGCCATCGAAACAAAGCCGGGACCCCAACGATGGGGGGACTGCTCATCGTCCCTGTTGGAACCATCATCGGCAGCCTCGTGAGTGTGAGCGGCAGCGCCGGACAGCAGCTGCTGGCGATTGCCACCGTGACCCTGGCTTACATGGTGATCGGCGGATTCGACGACTGGCAAAGTCTGACGAAACAGACGAACACCGGCCTGACTCCGCGCGGAAAGCTGCTGTTGCAAGCCCTGGCAGCCGTGCTCTTTCTGGCGGTGGCTGCCTGGCAGGGATGGATCAGTGATCAGGTCTCGCTGCCCTTCGGAATCAGCCTGTCGCTGGGATTAATGATCTGGCCCCTTGGCTTGTTCGTGTTCCTGGCCGAAAGCAACGCCACCAACCTCACCGACGGACTCGATGGTCTGGCCAGCGGCTGTGGTGCCCTCGTCTTCGCAGGCATGGCGATCCAACTGATGCTCCGTGGTCACTCCGGCGATCCGGCCATCGCCGGTTTCTGCATGGCCATGGCTGGGGCCTGGCTCGGTTTCCTCATGCACAACCGCAATCCGGCCCGTGCCTTCATGGGGGATACCGGTTCATTGGCCATGGGAGCAGCACTCAGTGCTGTCGCACTCCTCTCGGACAGCCTCTGGCCCCTGCTTTTGATGGGAGGGGTGTTCCTGGCGGAATCTCTTTCAGTGATTGTCCAGGTCTGGGTGTTCAAAGCCACCAAAGACGTCGACGGACAAGGCCGGCGTGTCTTTCGAATGGCACCGTTGCATCACCACTTCGAATTGGGAGGCACCAGCGAGCGCACGGTGGTGCCATGCTTTTGGCTGGCCACGCTCGGCATGGTGATTCTTGGCCTTGTGCTTCGACCAATCGGCTGACCTGATGACGTACTTCACCTGGAGAGAACAGGGTCTCACCGGCGACTGCGCCAGCCTTGAGGCCATGGCGGCACGCTTCGAGGAATCCGCCAGCCTGATGCGGCGGATGGCCGACGAAGGTTTTGTCCTGTCCCGAAAAGGAAGCGAACAACGCATCACGCATCCAGATGCTGCTGTTTTCAAAGCATGGGGATTTGTCAGTGAAGAATCCCCAGTGCGACAACTCACATTGATGCCCGACCTCGACGATTAAATGGAGAAATTGCTCTCAACCACGGCCGATCTTCTATCGGCAGCTGCCTCCAACCCAGACCGAGTTCTGCGCTGGGGACTGATTTATTTCGGGATATCCTCAGTAGGTTTCATCGGGGTCTGGCTGATTGGTGAAATATGGAGCCAGAACAACAATAACTAAAGGTTAAATCTGTCCATAATCCATGAGGAAGTGAGCAGCAACATGATTCGTGCTTGTGATCGTTGTTAAAAGTGTTACTCCTGGCACGTAATACGACATAGGGGTCGCCTCGGCCTCCCAGGAATCCACAAAGAAGTTCGTTGAGTGAAGGGTGTCCTGATAATCAGGCCAATCAGCAGAAGTTACCACTTCTATATAATATTTTTGATTCTTTTTCTTGGTATTTTTAATTGTAACCGCATGGTTGTGCCATTCACCATTCTCCTGATAACTGGAGATCACTCCTCTGGCAGATCGTTGACGTCGTAGTGTTTATTGAAATTCTTAGCAAGTTTCTCCAGGTTCATGGACCCGAAAAACGATCGGATCGATCTGAAAAAGTGATGATGTCTGTGCTGTCTTCAGGGTCGAAAACAAAAGCCTTGGTATTACCCTTCTTAATTTCACAGCAGCACCTGAAGCATCGAAACTAAATATCCAAGAATATTGTGTTGTGCTGTCTGGAATGTATGAGGTTGTTGTTTCTGTTGTGGTGGGATCCGATGAACCAGTCTACTCAGACATGATGGAATGAACGCCGTTCTTCAGTGATAACTCATCGGATTGATCACGGCAACATTCAAATGAATCGTTGTGGTGATCAGTGATCGATTGCCAACGGTCCTACCAGTGCTCTGATTGATTGGTGTGACCTGCAACCGAAGCCGGTCATGAGCCTCTTTCCTCGCACCGTGATGCTTCTGGGAAGTGGAGAACTGGGTAAGGAGGTTGTGATCGCAGCCCAACGACTTGGATGCAGGGTGATCGCCTGTGATCGCTATGGCGGTGCTCCAGCCATGCAAGTCGCTGATCAGGCGGAGGTCCTGCCCATGACCGATGCCCAGGCTCTTCTGGAGGTTGTACAGCGCCACCGTCCCGATGTGGTGATCCCTGAAATTGAGGCCCTCGCTGTCAATGCCCTCACGCAATTGGAAAAGGAGGGCATCACGATCATTCCCACCGCCAACGCCACGGCTGTGACGATGAACCGTGATCGAATCCGTGATCTGGCGGCAGGAGAGCTTGGGTTGCGGACGGCTCGCTTCGCCTACGCCAGCAGCGCTGAACAGCTCGCCCAGGCAGCAGGACCCCTGGGCTGGCCAGTGGTGGTGAAACCGGTGATGAGTTCGTCAGGCAAAGGTCAAAGCGTCGTCGAAGGCCCGGAGGGACTGGCACAAGCCTGGTCAAAGGCCATGGATGGTGCCCGCGGCATCTCCACACGCGTGATCGTGGAGGAATTTCTACGGTTCAATCTTGAAATCACGCTACTAACCGTGCGTCAGCACAGTGGTGAGACCCTGTTTTGCGCACCCATCGGCCACGAGCAGGAACGGGGCGATTACCAGAACAGTTGGCAACCAGCCGACCTGACTGCCCAGCAACTCCGGCAGGCTCAGACCATGGCCCGCACCGTGACGGACCATCTCGGTGGGGTTGGTCTGTTTGGGGTGGAATTTTTTCTCTGCGGTGAGGAGGTGATCTTTTCAGAACTGTCGCCGCGTCCCCATGACACCGGCCTGGTGACGCTGATCAGCCAGAACCTGAGTGAATTCGAGCTGCATTTGCGGGCTGTTTTAAATCTGCCAATCCCACAGCTGCGGACTGCAGAAGCTGCAGCCAGTCGGGTGATTCTTGCCGAAGAGACTCTGGAATGCGTGAACTACGAGGGCGTGGGTGATGCCCTTGCAGAAGCTGACACCCAGGTTCTGCTCTTCGGCAAGCCGACTGCCAGACCCGGCCGTCGCATGGGTGTGGCCCTTGCCCGCGCTGAATCGATGGCTGACGCCCGCTCAAAAGCGGACCGTGCAGCGGCATGCATCAAGGTGTGCGGGAACTGACGAGAGACCGCTGGTGCCTGGGCCGACCAACGGACGCCGGCAAAGCAGCAGTGTTGTGAGAAGAGTCACGATGTTGATGCTGCTGGAGAAGATCCAGATAGCGATCAACATGGGCATCCCAGCTGAAGTGACGGCTGACGGAGTTCAACCCGTTCTCACTCCATCGGGTCCAGCGGTCTGAATCAGACAAAGCCTGCTCAAGGGTTGTCTGAAGATCGACGGGATCGGTCACATCAACAAGACGGCCGTTGTTGCAACGGGAGTGAATATCGCGAGGCCCGCCATCATCCGTGGCCACCATTGGCAATCCGCAGGCCGCGGCCTCCAACAGAGTGAGTCCGAACGGTTCCGTCAGAGCCGGATTGACAAAAATGCCGCGGTGATGGGCTGCCCAGCGGTAAAGCGCTGGAACCTGATCACGCCGATGGCGTTTCGGGAACGCCACCGTTCCATACAGGTCGTAGCGGTCGACAAGCTTGAAAATCTGTTGAAACACCTTGCGCTGCTGCGCTTCCTGCCGCTCAGGATCATCACGACAGCCGAGGATGAGCACCAGATTGTGATGCTCTCGAAGCTTCGTTGAACGTCCAAAGGCTTCAACAAGCGCGGGAATGTTCTTGCGGCGGACAGCTCTCGAAATCGCCAGCAGTGGAGGTTTTTCAGGATTTCTGAGGAACGGAGCTAACAACGTCTCGACGCCTGCACGCTCGTCAGCTGATCCACCGGCGTGAAAACGGGTCGCATCCACACCAGGAGGAACGATCTCGGCAGCACCTCGGTCGTAATGGCCATAGCAGGCATATTGATGATCAGCTTCCTGTCTCGTGCTGGTAATCACCAGATCAGCCTGGGCCAGAGCCAGCTCCTCAGCCTTGATGCGCGAGCTCATCGCGTAGGTCTGTTCGATCTGCTGCAGATCGAGCCCCGCTGCCAACAGTCGTCGTCGCTTCTCGCGTCCAAGGGAATGACCCGTGAAAACCAGCGGAATCCCAAGACGTCGACTGACCATCGCCCCGACGAAGCCGGCATCGGCGTAATGGGCATGCAACCAATCGACCGCTTGACCCGGGCGGCGCAGATGCTGCACCAGGCGATCGGCCAGCTCCTCAAGATGCGGCCAGAGCAACTCCTTGCGGAGATAGCCCTCAGGGCCGCAGGCAAATCGCAGAATGCGTGCCCCCGGGACAATCAGCTCCTGGGAGCGGCCATAGTCCTCCGCAACGTTGGGATCCTGAACCAGACGCGTCGCAACATCGATCTGATCAACCTCGGGCCGTTTGGCCAGGCTGCGCACCAGATCCATCACGTACAGCGTCTGACCCCCGGTATCAGCATCTCGACCTAGTTCCAGATCCCTGGGCCGCAGAAGCCCATGCAGATTCAGGTGTAACAGCCGGATGCCCATACGCATGACCTGCCAAACAACGGAAGGCAAAAGCCTTCAAAATTTTGTTTAGGGTCGAAAGCGGGCCTTAAATGTAAAAAAAATATTAGACATCTATGGAATCGAGGAATGAATTTCGCCAGAATCCTTGTTCAGACAACGAATCTGAAGGAAAGCCTCAAGCGACTAGTCGAACATTGGCGCGACCGAATTTGTAACTGATTTGAAATATCAAAGCTGATCACTGATGTCAATTAAAGGCATCGTTTGAGTGCCCCAGCCGCCTGTGCTGTACCGCAATGAACCGAGTTGTCCAGAACCCTTGACATCCAACTGTTCATTAACCCAGGCCACAATCAACGGCCCCACCGTGGCGGGTTGTTCCTCATCGCGGAAACTGCGCAGACCGAAGTGATCCGCGCCCTCCACCAGCACAAGACGATGGCCGTCCCGGACTGCACCGGACGTTCGCATCGGAGCGATCGCCTCAGGACCAGAAGGAACCACCCAGTCTCTGGTTCCGCTGACGAGCAGCACCTTGGCGCTGAGACGGGACGAACTACCGGGATCGAACAGAAGCCGCAGCGGTGGACTGACCGCCACCACAGCTTTGACGCGGGAATCGGTGATTGCCGCCTGCCAGATTCCAGACAACCAGCTGCATTGCAGCACCCAGCTGATGTTCCGCTCGGTGTCTGAAAGATCACCGCAGCGGGACGACAACTTGCTCTCCACTGGAGCGCCACCAGCCAGCTGCAGACTGGTGGTGGCACCCCAGGAGTGGCCGATCACGGCCACCGATCGCGTCTCCAGTGAACGGTCTGACAGCAGCTCTCCAGACGCGACAGCATCAAGAAGTGCCGAGACATCGCGAGGCCGCTGACGAAGTTCCTCCGGGCCCGGTGGTGGGCGATCGCCAGCCAGCATCGCCCGCTGCTGCGCGAAGTCACTGCCTGGATGGTCCGGCATCAGGACGGTGTATCCCGCGGCCGCGAGTAACTCAGCCCAGCCTTCGAACGATTCCGGGTCATCCCAGAGTCCATGGGAAATGATGACGAGACGACCGTTAGCGGTACTTTTCGGTACGAGCGACAGCACCCTCAGCGCTTCGGTGCGATGCGGAACCGGCAGCGTCAGCTCCGATCGGATCCAGCCCTGACGAGGCTTGCTCTGAGCTGCCCTGCTTGTTGGGGCGGCAGGACCCGCCTTGGCCAGAGCCACACCCTCCTGCATGTTGGTCATCAGGCGATTCGCCATGGTCGCCAACTGGGAGAGATCAACGGAGGCCTCCTGCCCCGGCATCTCCCGCAGAAATCCCAGCACGTTGGCTTGTCCATTGCGCTCCGCACGAATCAGTGCGTCCGTGAGAGTCCTGCCATCGGCAGGAAGATCGACCCCCTCAAGCTTCACGAAAGAGGCTGCCGCAAGCAGAGCCTGCTCCAGGAGCGGCTGACCGGATGAGCCCTCAAGAAAGAGGCGGGTTTCCGCTGGCAGAGGCGCCAAAAAAATCGTTTCCAGCAGCGAGAGAAGCTGGCCTCCGCTGGCACTCTGCAGATCCTCAAGATCAGGGCTGGAGCGGATCAGCTGCGCGGCACTGTCCACCTCGCCGAGATTGATGGTGATGCTTGTTTCCAGAAACGGCATCGTCAGAACCAACCGCTCGAGCGCAACAGCAGGTGCACCCAGCAACGTGAGAGAAAGGCTGCTGAACAGGGCAGCCCAGTAGGAACGGGAACGAACCATCAGGCGGCGATTGAAGGAATCTCGGGTGGATGCTGCTCCAACACGCGGCGGAGATACCGGCCTGTATGACTGGTCGGATGCTGGGCGACCTCCTCCGGTGTGCCCGTCGCCAGAACCTCTCCGCCCCGATCACCGCCTTCCGGACCGAGATCAATGATCCAGTCGGAACAACGAATCACATCGAGATTGTGCTCGATGCAGATGATGGAATTTCCCTTGTCAACCAACCGCTGCATCACCTCCATCAGCTTGTGCACGTCGTAGAAGCTCAGACCGGTGGTGGGTTCGTCGATCAGATACAGCGTCTTTCCGGTGGCGCGACGCGACAGTTCCGTCGCGAGCTTCACCCTCTGGGCTTCACCACCTGACAGGGTCGGCGCCGGCTGACCGAGCTTGACGTAACCCAGGCCCACATCCACCAGCGTGCGCAGACGATCTGCTGCCTGAGGAATCGCATCGAACACCTCAGCGGCCTGCTCCACCGTCATCTGGAGCACATCCGCAATGGTGTAACCCTTGTATTTCACCTGCAGGGTTTCGCGGTTGAACCGGGCGCCCTTGCAGACGTCGCACTGGACGTAGACATCGGGAAGAAAATTCATTTCGATCACATTCACGCCCTGCCCTCGACAGGACTCACAGCGCCCGCCTTTGACGTTGAAGCTGAACTGGCCAACCTGATACCCACGTGCCTTGGCTTCAACAGTGGCCGCAAACACCTGACGGATCGGATCGAAGGCTCCGGTGTAGGTGGCCGGGTTTGATCGAGGCGTACGACCGATCGGGCTCTGGTCGATCACGATTACCTTGTCGACGGATTTGAGGCCGCGCAGCTCCCCAAGACCGTTCGGAAACGGAACTTTCAGTCCCAGGCCGTTTTCAAGAGCAGGATGCAGCAGCTCATTCACGAGGGTGCTCTTGCCGCTGCCGCTGACGCCGGTCACCGCAACGAGGCGACCCAGCGGAAATTCGACGCTCAGATTGCGAAGGTTGTTGCGATTGCAGTCGATCAACTGCAGTTTGCGGGTGGTGGTGTTGCGCCGTTCCGCCGGGGTGGGAATCGAGCGGCGACCACTGAGGTAGGCACCCGTGAGGGAGGCCTCACTCGACAGCAGATCGTCCACCGACCCCTCCGCGACGATGTGACCGCCATGAACACCAGCACCTGGACCGATGTCGACAAGGTGATCGGCGGCCCGGATCGTGTCTTCGTCATGCTCGACGACCACAAGCGTGTTTCCCAGATCTCTCAGGCGCATCAGAGTGCTCAGCAGGCGATCGTTGTCGCGTTGGTGCAGGCCGATGCTGGGTTCATCAAGAACGTAGAGAACCCCTGTGAGACCAGCACCAATCTGAGTCGCCAGTCGGATCCTCTGAGCTTCACCCCCTGACAGCGTCATCGCCGGACGGTCAAGACTGAGATAGTCGAGGCCGACATCCAGGAGAAAGCGAAGGCGCAGGCGAATTTCCCTGAGAACCAGATCTCCGATCTGCATCTGTCGAGAACTGAGCTGAGGTTCCTCTCCCTCAAACGCTCCAACCCCCATGAGGCGTTCAATCCGTTCAAGGGTTTCGGACACACTGACCGCCGTCAGTTCTGTGATCCGGTAGGGACCGACGCGCACTGCCAGTGCTTCCGGTCGCAGTCTCTGGCCGTCGCAGGCTTCACAGGGCACCAGCTCGAGATACTTCTCGAGCTTCTGGCGGATCGCCTCACCACTGGCATCCCTGAGCTGCCGTTCGAGGATCGGCAGGATTCCCTCAAACGGGCGGGTGTATCCGCCTTTGCCTTTTCTGTAGCGACTGTCCGCCTGGATCAGGATCGGCTCGCGGCTGCCATGGAGAAGAACATCCCGCTGCTCATCGGTGAGCTCGTTCCATGGGGTTTTGATTTCAAAGCCGAAAGCCTCTCCCACGGAATAAAGAAGGGAGAAGTAATAGCTGTTGTCCTTGTCGCTCCAGGGAGCCACAGCGGCATACACAGGCTGGGAGGGATCGGGGATGACCCGTTCCTTGGTAAATCGACGCAGATGTCCGATTCCATGACAGGCCTGGCAGGCGCCGTAGGGACTGTTGAACGAAAACAGACGGGGAGACAACTCCTCCATCACAGCGCCGTGCTCCGGGCAGGCGAAGTTCTCGGAATACAGACGCTCGCGATCAATGCCCTCCGGCAGCTCCTCGCCTGTTTTGGGAACCACCTCCACAAGCGCCAGACCGTCCCCGCGTTTCAAGGCCGTTCGCAGCGAGTCGGTCAGTCGTTCCTGGATTCCCTCACGGGACACCAGACGATCCACAACCACTTCAATGTTGTGAATGTGGTTCTTATCGAGCTCGATGTTGTCCGACAGTTCACGCACATCCCCGTTGATCCGCACGCGAGCGAAACCCTCCGCCGCCAGTCCACTGATCAATTTGCTGTGGGTTCCCTTCTTGCCTCGCACCACAGGTGAGAGCAACTGGTAACGCGTTCCCTCGGGAAGCAACAGGATCTGATCGACCATCTCGTCGATGCTCTGGGGCTTGATCGAGCGATCGCACTTGGGGCAGTGGGGCTCTCCTGCACGTCCGAACAGAAGGCGGAGATAGTCCTGTATTTCGGTGACTGTCCCGACCGTGGAGCGGGGGTTGTGACTCGTGGATTTCTGATCGATTGAAATCGCCGGGGAGAGGCCATCGATCGCATCGACATCCGGCTTGTCCACCTGGCCGAGGAACTGGCGGGCATAGGCCGACAGACTTTCGACGTAGCGGCGTTGTCCCTCGGCAAAGATCGTGTCGAAGGCCAGGGAACTCTTGCCGCTGCCGCTGACCCCTGTGAACACCACCATCCTGTTGCGGGGGATGGTGACGTCGACGTCCTTGAGGTTGTGCTGACGCGCCCCTCGTACACGGATCACATCATCCGAATCACTGCCGCTGACCTGGATCGGAACCGGACGATCAGCGAAATTGGCAGCAACTCGCCCCATGACGCCTCGGTCGAAAGCGCTGAATCTTAAGAAGAACCTCCAAGCTCAGGCCGCTTTTCGTTCCAAAAGACTGGCTGCATACGCATCTGCCTGGTCGCCAC
Organism: Synechococcus sp. KORDI-100; assembly: GCF_000737535.1. Taxonomy (NCBI): domain Bacteria; kingdom Bacillati; phylum Cyanobacteriota; class Cyanophyceae; order Synechococcales; family Synechococcaceae; genus Synechococcus; species Synechococcus sp. KORDI-100. The sequence goes on from NZ_CP006269.1 coordinate 144,448, forward strand.
CTGCGAGCTCCGCCAGCTCCTGGCGTCGTTGCTGAGTGTCCCGCAGTCGGGACACTCGCGAACGGGTCATGCCATCGCTGACGTGCTTGCTGACGCGGAAATGGTGCTCAGCCCTGGCAGCCACGAGCGGTTGATGGGTCACGCAGAACACCTGTCGGTGGCGGGCCATCGAATGCAGAAGATCACCGATGGCGTCGCTGATCCGACCGCTGACGCCGGTGTCGATTTCGTCGAACAGAAGCGTTCCGGATCCATCAACGGACGCCAGTGTTGTCTTGAGAGCCAGCAGAAAGCGGGACATCTCACCTCCGGATGCAACCTCAGCCAGAGGTGCCAGAGGTTGGCCGGGATTGGCTGAAAACAGAAAGGTCACCTGATCCGATCCATGCTCAGCAGGCTCTGCAGCGGAGAGCCGAACCTCAAAGCGCAGATGCTGCAAGCCCATGGGACGCAACAGATCCATCAACGATGACTCCATCCGACGAGCGGTCCGAAGACGGGCCTTGTGCAGTCGTTGATGGATGGCATCACGACCCGAACGGGCATCGAGCTCTCGTTGACGAAGGACTGAGAGATCGGCTGCAGGGCCAGTTCCGGACAACTGGTCGCGCAAGGCATCACGCCGTTCGATCAAGCCGGGCAGATCGAGACCATGACGACGCTGCAGCCGCTTGAGGGTGGCGAGACGATCCTGCAACCGATCCAGACGCTCCGGATCGCTCTCGAGGGTCATCCCGTACTGATTAAGAGCGCGCAACAGGCTCTCGACAGCGACCTCGAGATCGAGAACCTGATCGCGAAGCGGTGCCAGTGATCCATCCATCTGCACCATGGACTGGAGCTCATGAATGGATGCGGTCAGATGGTCGGTGAGGGACGGGACCTGATCCTCTCCATCCCGAACGCGGGAAAACAACGCAGCCAGACCGTCCTGAAGTCTCACGCCATGAACCAGGCGATCCTGCTCCTGCTCAAGCATCTGCTGCTCGCCAGGGTCATCCAGATCAGCCTGTTCAAGTTGATCCAGCAGGTCCTGAAGGTCCTGTCGCTGCTGAATCAGCTGATCGGCCTCGGTCTGAAAACGGCGAAGTTCGGACGCAGCATCATGCCAGATCGACCAGGCTTCGCGAGCCTGAATCAACTCCTGTTCGAACGCTGCACCTCCGAGTTGATCAAGCCAGCCACGCTGCTGACCAGGACTGGACAGCTGCTGCGTCTGACCCTGAACCGTGAGATCGATCAACAGCGGACGCAGCTCCAACAGCTGCTGCCGGTTCACGGCCGTGCCGTTGAGACGACAACGACTTGAGTAACGGCTGTCCTGGCTCCGCCACTCGCGGCTGAGCAGAAGGTCCTCGTCATCGATGTCGAAACCAGCCACCGCCAACCAGTTCTGAACAGCTGGCGTCAGGACGAAACAGGCTTCGATCCTGGCCCGATCACAACCACTCTGAATCAGGCGGACACCAGCGGCGCCCTGAGCTCCACCAAGAACTGCATCGAGGGCATCGAGAAGAATCGATTTGCCGGCACCTGTCTCGCCGGTGAGCACCGTGAAACCAGCCTCAAACTGCAGTTCAAGGCTGTCGATCAAAGCAATGTTCTGCAGCTGCAGACCGGTGAGCACAGGACAAAGCAGTGGTCGACTTGACCGTAGCGGCGGTTCACTTCGTTTAGAAGGGGTGGCAATCACGGAACCCCACACCGATGAACGAGGAGCTCGGGGATTTCATCGAAGCCGCAGGGTTGCTCACCTATGACCCCGCCGCCATCACCCGGATCTATGCCGGGCACCCCCAGCGCCTGATCCGACGCCTCTGGCAAACGCTGGTGCCGATTGGCCTCTTCCTGTTGGGTGTCGGCTTCGACTGGCTTCTTGGACTGCTGAAGAACCCAGACCGATCCCGAGCCAGAGCCAGAGAGTGCGCTGAACTGCTTGTGGACCTTGGTCCGGCCTTCATCAAGGCTGGACAGGCGCTGTCAACCCGCCCGGACATCGTGCCCCCCGTCCTGCTTGAGGAGCTCGCGCAGCTCCAGGACCAGCTACCAGGTTTCGAGAGTGATCTGGCCATGGCCTGCATCGAGGAGGACCTCGGCGCCCCGGTGGACGACCTGTTTGAGGAACTGGAACGCGAACCGATTTCAGCGGCATCGCTTGGGCAGGTTCACCGGGGGGTTCTCAAAAACGGCCAGAGGGTGGCTGTGAAGGTGCAGCGACCCGGACTACGGGAGCAGATCACGCTGGATCTGTACATCGTCCGCAACATCGCCGCCTGGCTCAACAGCAACATCGGTCTGATCAGAAGCGATCTGGTCGCCCTGATTGATGAGCTCGGCAAACGGGTGTTCGAGGAGATGGACTATCTCAACGAAGCCGCCAATGCCGAACGCTTCAGGCAACTTCATCGCCACAACCCAAGGATTGCCGTCCCAACGATTCACAGGGAGGTCACCAGTCGACGGGTCCTGACGATGGAGTGGATCGATGGCGTGAAGCTCACCAACCTTCAGGCCGTCCGAGAGCTGGGGATCGACCCTGACGACATGGTTCAGGTCGGCGTGAACTGCAGCCTGCAGCAACTGCTGGAGCATGGTTTCTTCCACGCTGATCCCCACCCTGGAAACCTGTTGGCCATCGCCGACGGTCGTCTCTGCTATCTCGATTTCGGGATGATGAGCGAAGTGACGCGGGAGTCGCGAACAGGCCTGATCCAGGCGGTGGTTCATCTGGTGAACCGCAATTTCGGAAAACTCTCAAAGGATTTCGTCACCCTTGGTTTTCTGGCTGAGGACGTGAACCTTGAACCGATCGTGCCGGCCTTCGAACAGGTCTTCAGCCAGGCGCTGGACGTCGGTGTGAACCGAATGGATTTCAAGGCCGTGACCGACGACATGTCCGGCGTGATGTACAAATTCCCCTTCCGAGTTCCTCCCTATTACGCCCTGATCATTCGATCCCTGGTGACCCTGGAGGGAATTGCTCTCAGCGTGGATCCCGACTTCAAGATCCTGGGAGCGGCCTATCCCTATTTCGCCAGGCGTCTGATGGAGGACCCAGACCCGCAGTTGCGACAGAGCCTCAAGGAAATGCTGTTCGACGGAGATGCCTTCCGCTGGACCCGTCTGGAAAACCTGGTGTCATCGGCTGCCAGCGAAGCGCAACTCGACCTGAACACACTCCTGGATCAGCTGCTGGATTTCCTGTTCTCAGCCAATGGCGGCCTGCTTCGCGATCAGCTTGTGGAAACCACTGTGGAACGTCTGGATGCCATCGGCTGGTCCACGATGCAACGTCTCGGTCGACGACTGCCGAAGCGCCTGCTGCCTGCTGCAATCGCGGATCCCGGTATCGCATCAGCGGATCCCATGCTTCAGTTCGAGCCGATTCGTCAGTTGATTGAGGTGCTTCAGTCGCTTCCGGGATTCAGTCCAGATCTGCTGATGCGACGGTTGCCTCGCGTGATGAATGATCCAGCCTCACGTCACATGGGGGTGAAAGTTGCTCAAGGTCTGGCCGAGCGCGGTGTTGTCCGTCTCGTCAAGGTTGCAGCAGGTGTTCAGCCCTAGATTTTGACCAATTTTCTCTGAACAATGTTTCAACGCCGACGTCACCGGACCACTGCCATGGCCCTGGCGGCCGGCATTGGGATCGCCAGCCAGGTCTGTTGCACCCCCCCGGTTCAAGCCGCGAAGGATGTCGCTCTTGTCAGCGGAGCGTTCCGACGGTCGATTCCGGTGAAGGAGATCGAACATCTCGCCGAGACCGGCGAGCCGATCGGCCTTCTGAAAAATCTTCTGAGCCTCTCCGGTCAGGATCCGGCGGAGGTTGCCAAATTGCTCAATCAGAAGATCGATCTACCCCTGGTTCTGACCAGCCGTCTGGTGAGCACACGCATCGGGGACGCGATCATCAAACGCGTGGCCAAGATCATCTATCCGATCTACACACCACAGGCCTCCGTCAGCGTTCCGGCGATCCGCGCAGGGGTGGTCAATGGACTGCAGCTTGAAGAGGGTGGCCTGACGGCCGTCTCCTTCCTCAAGGCCTATCCGAATGACGTGATGGCAGTGAATCTTCCGGCCCTGTTCGCAGTGATCGAGAAAGCTCAGTCGATCGCTGGCCTGGTGAAGTTCTTCTCGGACTCCCCGCTCGACGGGCTCAAGGATGGCTCAAAACCCTGACGCCTAGATTCCGGCAGACCCTCCTGACAGGTCGCAGTCGTGTTTGAAAACCTTCGTCGCCGTTTCGCAGCCACCCCGGTGATGCAGGACTGGCCGGGCCTGATCGAGGCCTACCGAAGCTGGCTTCCGGTCACGAGCACCACCCCGGTCATCACCTTGCGAGAGGGAGCGACACCGCTCATCCCTGTGCCATCGATCGCTGAACGGATCGGCAGAGGGGTATCGGTTTTTGTGAAATACGACGGTCTGAATCCCACCGGATCCTTCAAGGACCGGGGGATGACGATGGCCATCAGCAAAGCCAAGGAAACCGGCTGTGAAGCGGTGATCTGCGCCAGCACGGGCAACACCAGTGCAGCCGCCGCGGCCTATGCACGCCGCGGCGGCATGCGGGCCTTTGTGCTGATCCCTGATGGCTACGTCGCCCAGGGGAAGCTGGCACAGGCCCTCGTTTACGGCGCTGAAGTTCTGGCAATCCGAGGGAACTTCGACCGCGCGCTCGACATCGTTCAGGAGGCGGCGAAGACCTACCCGGTGACCCTGGTGAATTCAGTGAATCCGTTCCGCCTGCAGGGCCAGAAGACAGCAGCTTTCGAAATTGTGGACGCACTGGGAGAAGCCCCTGACTGGCTCTGCATTCCGATGGGGAATGCTGGCAACATCACGGCCTACTGGATGGGCTTTGGGGAGTACCAAAAAGCTGGTCACAGCCGCAGACTGCCCAGGATGATGGGATTCCAGGCCAGCGGTTCAGCTCCTCTGGTCAAGGGACAGACGATCACCGACCCGGAAACGATTGCGACAGCGATCCGCATTGGCAATCCGGTGAACCGTGAGAAGGCACTCGCCGCGCGACAGGCCAGCAACGGAGCATTCCTGGATGTCACCGATGGAGAGATCATTGATGCCTACAAGCTTCTCGGAGGCCAGGAAGGCATCTTCTGCGAACCGGCGAGCGCCGCATCCGTTGCCGGTCTGTTGAAACGGAAGGACGAGGTTCCCCAGGAGGCAACTGTGGTGTGCGTTCTCACCGGAAACGGGCTCAAGGACCCCGATTGCGCCATCAAAAACAACGACGCAGCGTTCCATACGGATCTGGATCCGGATCTCGGGACCGTGGCCAAGGTGATGGGTTTTTGAATCAGAGCGAAAAAACCCGGAGACAGTCGGCAAACAGCCTGAGGAGAACCGGGCACAACCACGCCCCGGCGCTGTGGAAAGTCCACCCGGACCAATCCACTTGGAAGCGACAGAGGATTTCACAGCTGGTGGAAAAGGGGAATTCAGAACACTTCCGCACAACCAGGCTGAGATTCTCCACGCTGCTCTGCCGCCAGGACCTCAGTCACTGACTGACGGATCTGCCCCTTTTCCCCTTTTCCACCGTCCCTTCTACAACGGTTGTTCTTCTAATTCTTTTTTGAAGACAAAGAACAAAACAGCCGAACGTGATCCATTGAAGGCATTGGCATTGCGTTCAGCGCATCCCTGTGAAACGGTGGAGCACCCGAACAGCTCCAGCCCCCAGCACGATGAAAGTGGTCTGCTCCCAGGCGGAACTCAATGCAGCGCTGCAGCTCGTCAGCCGTGCCGTCGCGACACGCCCGACCCATCCCGTGCTGGCCAATGTTCTTCTGACCGCCGATGCTGGCACCGGACGCGTGAGCCTGACCGGTTTTGATTTGAGTCTGGGGATTCAGACCTCACTGGCTGCCGAGGTGGAAAGCAGCGGTGCCATCACCCTTCCCGCCCGTCTGCTCGGCGAGATTGTCAACCGTTTGTCGAGCGATTCACCGATCACCCTCGCCACAGAGGAGTCCGGGGAACAGATTCAGCTCAACAGTCTCAGCGGCAGCTATCAGATGCGAGGCATGCCTGCAGACGATTACCCCGAATTGCCGATGGTGGAAAGCGGCAGAACGTTGAAGCTTCAAGCCTCCGTTCTTGTGGAGGCTCTCAGGGGAACGTTGTTTGCCAGCAGTGGTGATGAGGCAAAGCAGCTCCTCACCGGTGTGCACCTGCAATTCCGTCAGCAGGCCCTCGAAGCAGCCGCCACGGATGGCCATCGCCTGGCTGTGCTGGAAGTGGACAACGTCCTTCAGGATCAGAGCGAGCCTTCCGTCAACCCTGACAGCGACGAGGAAGCCTTTGCCGTCACCTTGCCGGCCCGCTCCCTGCGCGAGGTGGAGCGAATGATGGCGGGATGGCGTTCCGGCGAGCCGGTGAGTCTGTTCTGTGATCGCGGTCAGGTGGTTTTTCTGGCTTCTGATCAGATGGTCACCAGTCGCACCCTGGAAGGCACCTATCCGAATTACCGCCAGCTGATTCCTGATGGTTTCAGCCGCAGCCTCGGCCTGGATCGTCGGGCCCTGATCGCCGCGCTTGAAAGGATCGCTGTGTTGGCTGATCAGCACAACAATGTCGTCAAGTTCATGACCGAGCCGGACAAGGGCATGGTCCAAATCAGTGCCGATGCTCAGGATGTCGGCAGCGGTTCGGAATCTCTGCCCGCCAATCTCAGCGGTGAAGCCTTGCAGATTGCCTTCAACGTCAGATATCTGCTCGATGGTCTGAAGGCCATGGCTGTGGACCGGGTGGTTCTCCATTGCAATGCGCCGACGACGCCTGCTGTGCTGAAGCCAGAGGAGGCTGCCGATGGGTTCACCTACCTGGTGATGCCGGTTCAGATCCGTTCCTGATGTGAATTTGCCGGATCAGCTGCTGCTCAGTGATCTGCTGCATCACACCGTGCGTTGTGATCTCGGCCTCGATCATGGTCCCGGGGTCCAAGCTTGGATGCATCCACCGGTTCATCGCCTGCTCGGCTGGGTCAGTCGCCCGTCGGCTCTGCGCATGTCTCGGGAGGTGTGGCGTCTCGATCAGTGTTGTGGCTTGACGGATCAGCAGATCTTCGTTCGTGGAGAGCCAGCTCTGACCAATCAGGTGACCCTAGAGCGTCTGCCCACCCTGATTGATGCCGATGTGCTCGATCGACATGGAGAACGCCTGGGAGGTCTGGTGGATCTTGTGTTCGAGCCCTCCTCCGGTGTGATCCAGCACTACCTGCTGTCCCGTAGTGATCCACGTCTGCCTGGCAGTTCACGGTGGCGTCTGACACCTGATCGCATCGTTGATCAGCAGCCCGGTGTCGTGTTGACCGGCCTGATCAGTCTGGAGGATCTGCCCCTGTCTCGAGCCAGTGTCAGACAGGATTTGCTGCAGCGGACCCAGCGCTGGAGAGACCAACTGCGTCAGATGGGTGATCGCGCTGGTGATCGCCTCGAAGGTTGGTTGGAAGAGCCGCCATGGCAGGAGGCCGATCAGCAGAAGCGCCAACCTACGCAGAGCCGTATGGACCATGATCCTCTTGACGACTGGGATGACACCACCTGGCCGGCATCTCGTTCATCACGACATAGGGACGACGATCCCTGGGTCTGAATCCAGGGGGCATGGTTGTCGGCAACACTGGATGAAGGTGTGGTTTCAGTCTTGGTCTCCCTCTCCGATTCCCCTGGATATGACCATGTGGCAGCCCTCAGGCAGGAAGGTCTGAAGCCGCGGGATTGGGATGAGATCTGTCGGCGTCTTGGACGGGCTCCGAATCGCGTCGAACTGGGAATGTTTGGCGTGATGTGGTCTGAACACTGCTGCTATCGAAATTCCAGGCCTTTGTTGCGGGGCTTTCCCACAACCGGACGGCGCATTCTGGTGGGGCCTGGGGAAAATGCCGGCGTGGTGGATCTCGGTGGTGGCCACCGCCTGGCGTTCAAGATTGAAAGCCACAACCACCCCTCGGCGGTTGAGCCGTTTCAGGGCGCTGCCACGGGTGTTGGAGGAATTCTGCGGGACATCTTCACCATGGGGGCAAGGCCGATTGCGTTGCTCAACGCCCTGCGTTTCGGTCCTCTAGAGGATTCGCTCAATGTGAGTTTGATGGAGGGGGTGGTGGCCGGCATCGCCCATTACGGCAATTGCGTTGGGGTGCCAACGGTTGGTGGCGAGGTGGTCTTTGACCCGTCCTATTCCGGCAATCCTTTGGTCAATGCCATGGCTCTGGGGCTGATGGAGACCGAGCAGATCGTTCGTTCCGGCGCTGCAGGCCTGTCCAATCCCGTCGTCTACGTCGGCAGCACCACCGGACGGGATGGCATGGGGGGAGCCAGTTTTGCCAGCGCTGAACTCAGTGCTGATTCCCTGGATGATCGACCTGCCGTTCAGGTTGGTGACCCTTTCCTCGAGAAAGGTCTGATCGAGGCCTGTCTGGAGGCTTTCGGCACCGGTGACGTGGTGGCGGCTCAGGACATGGGTGCCGCAGGTCTCACCTGCAGTTGTTCAGAGATGGCAGCGAAGGGCGGGATCGGCATTGAGTTGGATCTGGATCGGGTACCAGCCAGAGAGCAGGGAATGACTCCGTATGAGTTTCTGCTGTCTGAATCCCAGGAACGCATGTTGTTCGTGGTGAAGGCTGGTCGTGAGGATCGATTGATGGAGCGTTTCCGGCGATGGGGCCTTCAGGCCGCCGTCGTCGGTCGGGTCCTTGAGGAGCCACTGGTGAGGGTGCTGCACAACGGTGTTGTGGCCGCCGAGGTGCCCGCCACCGCTCTGGCGGACGACACGCCGATCGAACAACACGCCCTCCTGGATCAGCCTCCGGAGGATGTTCAGGCACTCTGGCGCTGGCGGGAGGAGGAGGAGCCCGACGTCCGCGATCCTTCAGATCTGCTGATGCGCTTGCTGGACGACCCCACCATTGCCAGCAAACGCTGGATCTATCGCCAGTACGACCAGCAGGTTCTGGCCAACACGGTGATGTCGTCCGGTGCTGGGGACGCAGCTGTTGTCCGCCTGCGTTCCCAGAACTCCATGGAGGATGAGATCCGTGGCGTGGCGGCCACAGTCGACTGCCCGAACCGCTGGGTTGCTCTCGATCCCGAGCGAGGCGCCATGGCTGCAGTGGCCGAGGCCGCCCGCAATCTCAGTTGCGTGGGCGCCGAGCCATTGGCGATCACGGACAATCTGAATTTTCCGTCTCCTGAGACGGGGCGGGGTTACTGGCAGCTTGCGATGGCCTGTCGCGGTATCGCCGAGGCGTGTCGCGTGTTGGAAACCCCTGTGACCGGCGGCAATGTCTCGCTGTACAACGAGACCAGAGCGGACGATGGAACGGTTCAACCCATTCACCCCACGCCCGTGATCGGCATGGTGGGTCTGGTGGAGGACATCACCAGGATTGTCGGGCTTCGCTGGCGTCAGTCCGGAGATGCCGTTGTCCTGCTCGGAGTGCCTCTTGATGATCAGGGAGATCCACGGTTGGGGATGGCAGGCAGCAGCTACCAGCAGCTGATCTCCGGCTGTCTGGCCGGGCGTCCCCCACTGGTGGATCTTGATCTCGAACAAGCTGTTCAGAGCCTGCTGCGCGAGGGGATCCATACCGGAGTGCTGGCGTCGTCTCACGACAGCAGCGACGGCGGACTGGCCGTGGCGCTCGCCGAGTGCTGCATCACGTCCGGTCTGGGTGTGGAACTGTCCGTCCAGGATCAGCCGATGCGCCTCGATCGAGCCCTGTTTGGTGAAGGGGGTGCCCGTGTTGTGGTGTCGGTGAAGTCGGAACGAATGGACCTTTGGCAGAGCCTGATCCAGCGTCATCCGGATGTTCCCGTCACTGCGCTTGGGCGTGTGGTCGAGCAACCCGTCCTGCAATTCGACCTTGCCGGACAACGGGTTCTGGAGCGACGTGTTCAGGACCTGCAGCAGGTTCACGAAGAGGCTTTGCCACGACGTCTCAAGCGTGATGCAGAATCTTGATGCCGATCTGAAGTCGAGGCGCCCCGTGCAGCTGCTTGAGACCGAGCGTCCCGATCGTATGGAGGAGGCCTGCGGCGTTTTCGCCGTTCTCGCCGCTGAGCAACCCGTCGCCAACCTTGCCTATTTCGGCCTGTATGCCCTGCAGCATCGTGGCCAAGAATCTGCTGGCATTGCGGTGTTCAACCAGGGCAACGTCCGCCTTCACAAGGACATGGGCCTGGTGAGTCAGGTGTTTGATCAGGACGTGCTGGCCCGCATGCCAGGCGACCTTGCGATCGGCCACAACCGTTATTCGACGACGGGCAGCAGTCGCGTCTGCAATGCCCAGCCCGTGGTTTTGATGACCCGACTCGGAGCCTTCGCCCTGGCTCACAACGGCAACCTCGTGAACGCTGCCGAACTTCGCAAAGCTGTTGATGATGGTCAGGTGGAATTCACGTCCACCACGGATTCAGAACTGATCGCGTTCGCTGTTCAACAGGCCGTTGAGCGGGGCCTGGACTGGTCAGATGCGATTCGTGCTGCGCTTGAGCTCTGCAAGGGTGCTTTCAGCCTGGTGATCGGCACCCCCGAGGGTTTGTTTGCAGTCAGGGATGGTCATGGCATCCGACCGTTGGTGTTCGGGCGCTTGGGTGATCCCGAAGCAGGACACTGGGTTGTGAGTAGCGAGAGCTGTGGACTGGAGATCATCGGCGCCCATTACGTCGATGACGTGCGTCCCGGTGAACTGGTCCTGTTCCGAGAGGGCAGTCAGGAGCCGACCCGACTGAGCTGGAGCGAGGAGCCCAATCGACTGTGCGTTTTCGAGATGATTTATTTCTCGCGTCCGGACAGTCGCTTTTTCGGAGAATCTCTCTACAGCTATCGCCAGAGAATTGGTCAGACCCTCGCCAGGGAATCCGCCGTCGACGCCGATCTGGTGATTGGTGTTCCCGATTCAGGCATACCGGCTGCGATCGGTTTTTCTCAGGTCAGTGGCATTCCCTATGCCGATGGGTTGATCAAGAACCGCTACGTGGGTCGCACCTTCATTCAGCCGACACAGGCGATGCGAGAAGCCGGAATTCGCGTCAAGCTCAACCCGCTTCCGGATGTTCTCGCTGGTCAGAGGATTGTGGTGATTGATGACTCCATCGTTCGTGGAACAACGAGCCGCAAACTCGTGGTGGCTCTGCGGGAAGCCGGAGCCACGGAAGTGCACATGCGGATCAGTTCACCACCGGTCACCCATCCCTGCTTCTACGGAATCGACACCGACACGCAGGATCAGCTGATCGCCGCCCGTCTGACGCTTGAGGAGATCGAAGAACAGCTCAAGGTGGATTCACTCGCTTACCTCAGCAAGGAGGGAATGGTGGCAGCAGCGAAAGCGGACTCCGGTCACTTCTGCACGGCTTGTTTTGATGGCGACTACCCGATTCCGATGGATCAGGAGGTTCTCTCCAGCAAGTTGATGCTGGAACCTGCAGGCATTGCTGCCGGATAGGGGTCAGCTAACTGTCTTGTCCTGCACAAGGGGAACCAGGTGGGTGAGGGTTTCACCGGACCCAAGAACCAGCTGTGTCGAACTGGTTTCACCCGGTTTGCAGCATGGATAGTCGTTCGCATCCAATCGCCCGTGGCGTTTCTGGCTGGTGATCAGCCCGATCAGACCAGCTCCGCTGCAGATGGCCTGAACCTTGTCGTTCTTTCCCTCCAGTTGCACGGCAACCTCGCCGAGGTCTCCCCGCTGGCAGCGTCGCAGCTGAGAAGCATCGATGCGACTGATTCGACCTTGAACCGTGGCCACAAGGATTGTCTGGGTCGACATCAGACTGACTGCACCCGCCAACTGCTCTCCGGGGAACAGCCGCATCGTCATGGGTCCCTGAGCCAGGCGTCCCATCAGCGGTAAACAGTCCTCCTGAACCGGAAGTTTGATGACCCGGCCGATGTCGCTCACAAGAGCTAGATCCGAAGCGTTTCGGCAGATCACGGCGGCGCGCAGACTGATTCCGTCCTTGAGCTTCACCACACTGGTGGCCCGTCCGGAGAGATCCAGGACTTCGCTGAGGGGAAGCCGTTTGAATCGTCCGTCGCTGCTCAGCAGACCGAGACTGAGTTCGGAGCAGTCTCCCTGAGGCAGAGGTTCGATTCCGATCACAGGATCTCCCTCAAGACCAGTCGGCAGGAAACGTTCGAGCATGCCCGGTTGTTGACCGGCAAATTCCCAGCGCACGGTTGCAACGCGGCCGCCAGCGCTGATCGCCAGCAACCGCGGAGGGGGTTCGATCGGCAGGATCAGTCTCGCCGGCGAAGGCTCATCACCAAGAGGGCTCGCTTCGTTGAGGTGGAGACGGCCAAGGACCTGGGGAGAGATCACCTTCACCTGACCATCGGCCTGAATCAGGAGACGAGCATCCGCCGGCAGCGCTGCGAGGGCCTGTTGCCTCAGCAGTTCCGTATTGGGTCGCTGGCTGGCGGCCCGTTCCGCCATCAATTCATCGCCCCCTTCCACCAGCCGTGTGCGTCTCGCTGTCGCAAAGCGTTTCTTCAGTCCCTTCAGCTCATTCACGAGCGCATCGAGAAGCTGATCCCTGTTCTCCAGAAGCAGTTTCAGGCGCTCCCGTTCCTGACGCAGATCCTCCAGTTCCTTGCGAAGGCTCTCCTGCTCCAGTCCGGTGAGACGTCGCAAAGGCATCGCCAGCACAGCATCAGCCTGACGTTCCGACAGATCCAGACGCACCATCAGGCTGGCTCTAGCTGACGCAGCATCGGCTGCCTCCTGGATCATGCTGATCACGTCCTGCAGGTTGTTCAGCGCGGTGATCAGGCCAGATACCACTTCGAGTCGGTCTTCCGTCTTGCGCAGCGCGTAGCTGGTGCGTCGGATCAGGGTCAGTTCCCGGTAATCGAGAAACGTCTGAAGCAGCTGGCGCAGGGAGAGCTGCTGGGGTTGGCCATTGACGAGAGCCAGGAGGATGGCTCCGAAGTTGCTCTGCAGGGCCGTGCGTCGTTGCAGGTCTGCGAGCACTTTTTCCGGGTTTCCGTCTCTGCGCAGTTCCACCACCACGCGCATCCCTTCGCGGTCGCTTTCGTCGCGGATGTCTGCGATGCCGCCGATTTTTCCGTCGTTGACGAGTTCGGCCAGTTTTTCAATCCAACCGGCCTTGCTCAATTGGTATGGGAGTTCCGTGATCACCACAGCGTTGCGCTTATGGCGTCCCTTGCCGGGTTGCACTTCCTCGATGTGAGCCACACCCCGCATCGGGATGCTGCCGCGGCCGCGCAGGTAGGTATCCCGAAGGCCACTGCTCAGCAGGACCTCTCCTCCAGTCGGAAAATCAGGTCCCGGGATCAGCTCAAGCAGCCGCTCGTCGCTGAGCGCGGGCTTGCGAATCAGGGCGATCAGCCCATCCACCACCTCACCGAGATTGTGAGGGGGGATGCTGGTGGCCATGCCAACGGCGATGCCTGAACATCCGTTGAGCAGCAGGAAGGGAAGCTGCGCCGGCAGCACCGTGGGTTCCTGTTGGGAACCATCAAAGTTCGGTGCGAAATCAACGGTGTCGTCGCCGATTTCTTCGAGAAGTGCCTGATGGGCGATTGGAGCCAGACGCGTTTCGGTGTATCGCATGGCGGCCGGCGGATCGTCGTCGACCGAGCCGAAGTTGCCGTGTCCATCCAGCAGAGGGTGACGGCTGGAGAAGGTCTGAACCAACCGCACCAGTGCGTCGTAGACAGCCTGATCGCCATGGGGGTGGTACTTGCCCAGAACATCACCGACGACGCGGGCGCACTTGCGGTAGGGGCGATCGGGTGTGAGTCCGAGCTCCTGCATTGCATACAGGATCCTGCGTTGAACAGGTTTCAACCCATCGCGGGCATCCGGAAGTGCCCGACCCACGATCACGCTCATGGCGTACTCGAGGTAGGAGCGCTGCATCTCCTGATGCAGGGCGATCGGTTGGACGCGCTCCTCAGCCATTCCGTCCGCTGAATTCATTGCGGAAGGCGCTCAGCCTACCGATGGTCAGGAGCGTTTTTTCCATGTGGCATTCGCTCTGGCTCGTTCGACGGTGTCTTCCATCTCCTCATCGGCGAGGAGCTGGGCGGCGGCGGCGCGGATCCTGGTTCCCCACAACTGTTCCTCCTGGTGGGGATCCAGCACGTAATTCGGTTCCTTGGCCAGGGCGTTCTTCGCCAGACGGAGAGCTTCGTTTCGATGGCGATCCTCTCGATACAGCGCAGCAGCCAGTGCCAGCATCGGTTCAGGATTGTTCTCAATGCTCAGAACCTGGCGCCAGCGCCGGATCGCCTCCTCCCGATTGCCCAGCTGGTAAAGCACCAAGGCCTGGTTGTTCAGGGCTTCCCAGAAATCCGGTTTGAGTGCTGTGGCTTTTTCAAAAGCCTGCAGGGCCATCTTCAGTTCTGCCTGCATGATCCGCGCGTTGCCCAGATCGAAGTAGGCGCCGGAATTGTTCGAGTCGAGTTGCAAGCCTCGATTCAGCAGGCTGATCGCTTCGTCCGGACGATCGGATCGCAGGGCGATGGCAGCTTCTGCAAACCACAGTCCGGCTTTGTCTGGATTAAGGCTTTTTGCCTTCGCCAATGACACGCTGGCAGCATCGAGCTGTTCACTGCGAAGCTGGGCTTCTGCCAGCACCGACCAGAGCCGTTCATCGTCGGGTTGCAGCCGAACGGCCAGGGCTGCGAGTTGGGCTGCTTCCCGCGGTTGCCCGAGCTGCAGCAGTTGGGCTGCGGTGCGTCCGATGCCGAGCGATGAACCCTTCAGTTCCTCTTCGGATGGCAGGTAGACGTAGGGAACCAGGGCTTGAGCGGGCAGGCTCCAGCCCATCAGGCCGAGGCCGAGAAGCGTTGCAGCCAGTCGTCCGAACGCTGATTGACTGTTACGCCGTTGCGCCATGGGTGCCAGACAGTTGTCAAAGAGTAGGGGGCTGATCCGTCCGTGCTGCTTTTGCATTTCTCCGCCACATCCAGGGCTTGATCCGTCTCAGCGCTGAACTGCGCAGTCGTTGATCCCAAGTTTCGTCGTCCCAGCTGAGGGCTTGCTGTTGGGTCAGCTGCAGCAGCCAGGGTCTCGGTTGCAGATCGGGCTCCGTTGTCTGCGGCAGGCTGCGGTGATTCCACGGACAGACGTCCTGGCAGATGTCACAGCCTGCGACCCAGGGTCCAAGGGCATTCTCGATCTCCTGCGGCAGCTGAGGGTTGCGGTTTTCGATCGTGTGATACGCCAGACAGCGGGAGGCATCCACCACGAACGGTTCCCGGATCGCTTCGGTGGGGCAGGCCTGCATGCAGGCCGTGCAGCGCCCGCAGAGACTGCGAGCCGGTTCATCCGCCTGCAGCCGCTCCGTGATCAGCAGATGTCCCAGCACCATCCACGAGCCCCGGGTGCTGTTGATCAGATTGCTGTGTTTGCCAATCCATCCCAGTCCTGCTTCCTCGGCCCAGGCTTTGTCGAGCAGCGGCGCCGAGTCGACGCAGACCCGCCAGCGGACGTCGGGGCATTGTTCGGACAGCCAGCGTCCAATCCGTCGCAGACGTTGATCAACGACACGGTGGTAATCGCGACCCCAGGCGTAACGGGCGATCTTGAGGTGTCCGGGCTGGGTTTGCTGATCGACGTAGTAATTGAGGCCAACGGCCAGCACGCTTCTGGCTCCATCGAGAAGTTGCGCGGCATCCAGGCGTCGTGGGGCGGCCATCCAGGCCATGTCCGCTGCGTGGCCTTGGTTCAACCAGCGTTGCAAGGCTTCGGTGCGCATCTGCAGCCGACCGCTCCCCGGCAGATTCGCGATTCCCACCGGCTCAAAACCCTCCCGCCGCGCACGGTCTTTCAGAGCGGCGCTCAGGTTCTGCAAGGAGCTTGGTTCAGCGTCGGCCATCGACCGTAAAGTTGGGCGCTTTTTTGGCATCTTCACGTGACCGCAACCGATACGGGACGCATGGCAAACGGACGTTTGGCTCCGGTGCTCCGCTGGCTCGGCCTCACCATGGTGGTGGTACTTCTGCTTCAGATGGCCGCCGTGCTCACGGGGATTGACTGGAGCGATGAAACCCGACGCCCGCAGGTGATCGGACCACTGGTGGCGATTGCGCCCATGGGCTTCATGGGGCTTCTGATCGCTCTGATCGGTTCCCGCTTGGATCTCCCGGAGCAGCGGGCGACGCCACTGCGTTGGATCGTTTGTGTGCTGTCTGCGGTTCTTGCGATCGGCATGTTGGCGGCTGTCCCCCTGTCTCTCTCCTCTGATGGATCGGAGGGTCCTGCAGCACAGCGGATCGACCAGGGCCGCAAAGCCCTTGAAGAAGCTCGAACCATCCGTGAGGACGACAAACAGGTTGCGGCGATCGGGGAGCAACTGGCTGAGGCCGGTCAGCTCGCGGCGGATGCCACAGCCGAAGACAAAAAACGTGCTGCAGAGCAGATGATCGATCTGCAGATCACTCAGATGGATGAGCAGCTCAAATCGCTGGAGACCCAGCAGAGTCGGGCTGACAACCAGCGTCTGATCGGCGGGACAGGAAGTGCTGTGGTGCTGGCGATTGCCTTCGTTCTGCTCGCCCTTTGCGCCGTTCTCTGACCTTTCGGCACCGGGTGCTGGTTAGGTTGGTTCCAATCTTCCGACTCAGGGCTCAGAAGCTCCTTGGTCCAGTCCACTCCCAGACCTGATCTGCCGCTGACGGCGAGGCTTCAGCAGGATCTCAAGAACGATCTGATCGCAGGCTTGCTGGTGGTGATTCCACTGGCAACCACGATCTGGCTGTCGACCATCGTCAGTCGGTTCGTTCTGGCGTTTCTGACGTCGATCCCCAAGCAGTTCAATCCATTCATCACCCTGAATCCTCTGCTTCAGGATCTGATCAACCTGGCTTTGGGGCTGACGGTTCCGCTGATGGGGATCCTTCTGATCGGGTTGATGGCTCGCAACATCGTCGGACGCTGGTTGCTGGAGTTCGGCGAAGGCACGTTGAGTCGGATTCCCCTTGCCGGGTCGGTTTACAAAACCCTCAAGCAGTTGCTGGAGACCGTTCTGCGCGACAACACCAGTCGATTCAGACGCGTCGTGCTTGTGGAATATCCCCGGGAAGGTCTGTTCAGCGTTGGTTTTGTCACCGGTCAGGTGGGTCCCTCCCTGCAATCCGATCTCAACGACCCCCTCCTCAGCGTGTTCATTCCGACAGCACCAAACCCAACGACCGGTTGGTACACCTTGGTTCCGGAGCAGTCCGTCAGGGAACTCGATATTTCTGTTGAGGAAGCCTTCCGCACGATCATCTCCGCCGGCATCGTCAATCCCGATGAACGGGAGGCGCCGGTGAATCGCAGCTTCTCCAGCCTGATCGCCCAGCTGCGTTCCTCCGTCTCCTCAACAACCTGACCCGATGCAATCCAGATCGTTGTCCCGTGAGCTGGCGTTGTTGCTCCTCGGCCAGGTGACTGACCAGAGCAAACCAGCTGACCGGCATCCAACGATGGAGAACCTGCTTCAAAAAGCTCTCGACAGCCTGATGCAGCACTGGCGGGAATCACTGGATGGCAGCGCCGCTGAACTTGAGCAAGCGCAGCAGGCTCTTCTGGATAGTGAACTTGAGGAGGGTGGTGGATCAACCCTCGAAACGGCCCGGTCCCATCTGCGTGCATCCCTGAGTGCTTCGGAACAGGTCCTCAATGGTCTCTCCGCCAGCATGGAGTTGCCCCGGTTGCTTCTGCTGGGTGATCAAGATCAGATCCGCCGTTCCGCTCTGAAGCGGGTGCAACTGGTTCTGGAACAACGATCCAGCATTGATACGCGCCTCGACTCGGTGATGGAGGGATGGCGTTTCTCCCGATTGCCGCGGATCGACCGAGACATCCTGCGACTGGCTGTGGTCGATTTGATCGATCTGTCCATACCGGCACCGGTCGCGTTCAATGAGGCGGTGGAACTTGCCAATCGCTACAGCGATGAGCAGGGACGTCGCATGATCAATGGCGTCCTCAGACGTTTCCACGACGCTGCAGCGATCTCTCCGGCCTGATGGTTTTCGATTGGTTTCAGCGCGGTTCGGATCAGCCAGGGGAACCGCAGCCCACACCTTCACCACAACCCAAATCGGAGACTCCAACGGATCCATCTCCGGAACCGGCATCTGAGCCTTCTCCCGAAACATCAACAGACGCCGTCCCGACACCCACACCAAGTCCCTCGCCTGAGGATGAAGCCCTGGTCTGGGCTCGAGAGGCCTACGCCCGACTCAAGGCACAACAGCAAGCCGCGGCGTCCGCCCCTGTTCAGGAGCCTTCTCCTCAACCAGCTCCAGAAGCATCTTCGGAGCCTGAACCGACCCCCGAACCCACGCCTCCCCTGACCGATGTCGCTTCACCTGAGGCGTCTGCAGAACCTGCTGCGCTGACTTCAGAACCGACTTCAGAGCCTGAACCGAGTCCGGAAGCATCTTCGAAGCCTGAATCGACCCCTGAGCCCGGTCCGGAACCGACCCCGGAACCCACGGCGCCAGCCCTCTCCTTTCTGGAGCAGGCCGCGGCCCAGCGTCAGCTGCGCCAGCAGGAACAGGAGGCTCGTGCTGCGGAGTTACCACCGCCCACGCCAACGGTGGCTCCAGCCTCCACCTCAGCGGTTGACAAGTCGAACGAACCGACTCTCGGTGCTTTTGATGAGGAGTTCACCTGGTCGGCAGAGGTTCTTGCAGCGCAGGGACGTCGTGCGGATCAGGTCTCGCTTGAGGAGATCGACTGGCTGAGCAGGCTCCGCCGTGGTCTCGAAAAGACCCGCCAGGGCTTCGTCACCGGTTTGCTTGAGAACCTTGGAGATGATCCGCTCACCCCTGAGGTTCTCGATGACCTGGAGACCTTGCTGCTGCGTGCAGATGCCGGTGTCCAGGCCACTGACCAGGTGCTGGATGCGCTGCGTCAGCGGATGAATCAGGAGGTGGTGGATCCCGCCGAAGGCATTCGTTTTCTCAAAGAACAGCTCCGTGGTCTTCTCGAGGAGCCGATCCGCAGCAGTGGAGTTGATCTGCTGGCGCCTGAACGCGGTCGTCTCAACATCTGGCTGATGGTGGGCGTCAATGGCGTTGGTAAGACCACAACCCTCGGGAAGATCGCCAATCTGGCTGTCCGCAGTGGCTACTCAGCTCTCATCGCTGCCGCGGACACCTTTCGGGCCGCGGCGGTTCAGCAATTGCAGGTCTGGGGAGATCGCAGCGATGTGACGGTGGTGTCCAACCCCAGCGACAACGCCGACCCGGCTGCTGTTGTCTTCGATGCCATCGGAGCTGCACGATCTCGGCAGGCTGACTTGCTCCTGGTTGACACAGCTGGCCGTCTGCAGACGAAGCACAACCTGATGGAGGAGCTTCAGAAGGTGCGCAAGATCATCGATCGGCTTGCTCCGGAGTCAAAGGTTGAATCCCTCCTTGTCCTGGATGCCAGTCAGGGACAGAACGGATTGAGGCAGGCCATGGCCTTCGCCAAGGCTGCAGGGCTCACAGGCGTTGTGATCACCAAACTCGACGGCACGGCTCGCGGTGGGGTTGCGCTGGCTGTGTCGTCGGAAGCTGGATTACCGATTCGATTCATCGGTGCTGGCGAGGGCATTCGCGACTTGCGCCCGTTCAACAGTTTTGAATTTGTGGAGGCTCTTCTGGCCGGACGCTGAGCGCTCGCGCCAAGGCGTTGCTACTTTGCGACTCCCGCGGTGGCCATGCCGTGAGCAGCAAGCCACCCCGTCGACATCCGTCCACACCCCTGCGCAGCGCGAATCCAACGCCGCAGGCGATGGCATCATTGCGCCAGCTGTTCGACAGTCTCAGCCGTGAACAGCGGCGAAATCAAGACCTCTTGGTGTCCCTCGGCTTCGCCTTGAGGAGCTTCACCAACCTGCATCGCTTCCTGGAATTGGTTCCGGTGGTTGCGTCTCGGTTGCTCACGGTGGATGGAGCACTGCTTGTGCCGTTTCAGGCCGACGGCAGGCTCTGGCGGGATCAGTTGCAGGCTGTTCCCGCCGATGACTGTCAGGAGCTGCTGCGCCGACTGGCCGGTTTCGAGCCTGGTCACGCTGCTGGTTTCGGCACCGAGGAGAGTCAGCTGCTCGACATGGATCGGCTGGTTCAGCGTCTGTTTCCGAGGGCTGGCATGTTTGCCACCTCCGTTGTCTCCCGAGGACGTCCTAGAGGGCGGTTGTACGTCTTTGATCTTGCAGGGGAACTGGTCTGGACCGATGTGCATCGCCGCCATGCCCAGCTTGTGGCTGATCTGGCCGGGGTCGCGATCGAAAACGATCAGATGCTCCAGGAAGCCCGTCGCCATGAACGGGTTGATCGACAGCTGAGCATCGGTGCGGAAATTCAGGCTCAGCTTCTGCCGGACCGCTGTCCGGTGATTGAAGGGGTTGAACTGGCGGCCCGTTGCAGGCCTGCTTTTCAGGTTGGCGGCGATTACTACGACTTCATTCCAACCCGTCCGGAATTGATGGGCCGACGACGTGAGCGAGGCCGCTGGGCTCTGGTGATGGGGGATGTGATGGGCAAGGGGGTGCCAGCCGGTTTGCTGATGACGATGTTGCGCGGAATGCTGCGCGCTGAGGTGCTGAGCGGTCTCCCGCCGGATCGCATCCTCCACGACCTGAACCAGTTGGCGCAGGAGGACCTGGCTCAGTCCCATCGGTTCGTGACGTTGTTCTATTCAGATTTCGATCCGCGCACCCGGTTGCTCCGTTATGCCAATGCTGCTCACAACCCACCGCTGCTCTGGCGTTCTGAACGGCGCAGCATCAGTCGTTTGGATGCCGCCGGACTCCTGATCGGATTGCAGCCAGAAGCGGATTACAGCAGTGGCGAGGTTCGTTTGGAGCCCGGGGATGTGCTGCTTTATTACACCGACGGAGTGACCGAAGCTCCTGGAATCACAGGTGATCGATTCGATGAGGCCCGCTTGATCCGGTCGTTGGAGAGTGCCTGCCGCAGTGGTGAAGGATCCCAGGGCATTCTCAACACCCTGTTCGAGCGGTTGGATCGCTTTGTCGGTTCTGATCGTCAGCTGGAGGACGATGCCTCGATGGTGGTGCTGAAGGTGCCGGAGGCGGTCACGCTGCCGAGTGTGAGTCTGCGATCCACGCCCTGACAAGCTGTTGCCACAGGCTTGTGGGTGATGGCTGGCGGCGTTACGGGAGGCTCAGATGGAACCTGGAGTGATCGGTTCGAGCAGGGACTTCATCCGTTCATCGAGCGCTTCAACGCATCGATCGGCTTTGACATTGAGCTGCTGCAGGACGATCTCGATGGATCAATCGCCCATGCCCGCATGCTGGCGGGCTGTGGAGTCATCACAGCTGTGGAGGCCGAGCAGATCGTCGGCGGCCTGGAGATGATCCGCGCTGAAGCGGCCAGTGGCGTTTTTCAGCCGGGCCTGGCCGATGAGGATGTCCATTTTGCTGTTGAACGCCGTTTGATCGCCTTGCTGGGTCCGATCGGTAAAAAGCTGCACACCGGTCGCAGTCGCAATGATCAGGTCGGGACCGATCTCCGTCTCTGGCTTCGTCGACGTCTCGATGAACTCGATCCTGATCTGAGCAGATTGCAGACAGCCCTGTGGCGGCAGGCGGATCGCCATCGCAGCACCTTGATTCCCGGCTACACCCACCTGCAGCGGGCCCAGCCGCTCTGCCTGGCTCACCATCTGCTGGCCTACATCGAGATGCTGCAGCGAGATCGTGATCGTCTTGGGGATGTACGCAAACGGGTGAACATCTGCCCTCTCGGTGCCGCAGCTCTGGCGGGCACGCCCGTCCCGATTGACAGACGCAGGACAGCCAGGGACCTTGGTTTTGATGCTCCTTATGCGAACAGTCTCGATGCGGTGAGCGACCGCGATTTCTGTGTTGAGTTCACAGCTGCAGCGTCCCTTGTCATGGCCCATCTCAGTCGGCTGGCTGAAGAGGTGATTGTCTGGGCGTCAGAGGAGTTCGGGTTTGTAGGGCTCAGCGATCGTTGCGCCACGGGGAGCAGCTTGATGCCCCAGAAGAAAAATCCCGATGTGCCGGAACTCGTTCGAGGAAAGTGCGGCCGGGTGTTCGGTCATCTCCAGAGCCTGCTCACGATGATCAAGGGTCTTCCTCTCGCCTACAACAAGGATTTTCAGGAAGATAAGGAAGCGTTGTTCGATGCCATGCGCACGACGCGGGACTGTGTTGAAGCGATGGCCATCCTGTTTGAGGAGGGACTGACGTTCCGGCCGAAGCGGCTGGAGCAGGCGGTGGAACAGGATTTCTCCAATGCCACAGATGTGGCTGATTACCTCGTGGCGAAGGGGGTTCCCTTTCGTGAGGCCTACCAGCTGGTTGGTTCCGTGGTTCGTCATTGCCTGGAGCGCTCTTGCCTGTTGAGGGATCTCAGCCTTGAGGAGTGGAAGCAGCTCCACCCGGCCTTCGAGGCTGATCTGCATGACGCCCTTGTCCCTCGCGCCGTTGTGGCGGCTCGTCTCAGTGAAGGGGGCACCGCTTTCGAGCGTGTGGATGAACAGCTGTCAGCCTGGTCGGCTCGACTCGGTCTCGGCATCGAATGATCGACCGGGATGACCCGGTTGCGTAAACGGGTCTACGCTGAAATTGCCAGAGGTACGTGCTTCTCCTTCGAAGTCCAGGACCCATGGCGATGTTCCAGGTCCCTCCGGTCCTTTTTTTCGTACCCAGTCCACTTAAAAGTGAGCATTTTCGTCGGCAATCTCCCCTTCCGCGCTGAGCAGGAGGACGTGATCGAGCTATTTGCCCAGTTCGGTGAAGTTGTGAACTGTGCCCTTCCCCTTGAGCGGGACACAGGTCGCAAACGTGGTTTTGCGTTCATTGAAATGTCCGATGAGTCGGTCGAGTCGGCGGCGATTGAGGCTCTCCAGGGTGCCGAGCTGATGGGTCGTCCTCTGCGGATCAACAAGGCAGAGCCGCGGGGCAGTGCCCCCCGTCGTGGAGGCGGCGGCTACGGCGGCGGCGGCAGTGGTGGATATGGCGGCGGCGGTGGCGGTGGATATGGCGGTGGTGGTGGTGGCTACCGAGGTGGTGGCGGCGGCTACGGCGGCGGTGGCGGTGGATATGGCGGTGGAGGCGGTCAGGATGGCGAACGACGCTCAGGAGCCCGCGGCTGGGAGGATCGCAGTTACGGGGCTCGCGATAACCGCGACAGCAGTGGCGATGGGGGTTATGACGACGGACGCAGCCGCCGGCGTCGGGGCTCGTCGACCGCAGGAGGAGATGATTATTCCGGATACGGCGGCGCTGAGGGTTGAACTGGTCTTAAAGGCCGGCGTCGCTGAGTTGCTGGCCAGCTGTTTCCAGAACTTCAAGCCCAGCATTCCGACGCTGGGCGTTCAGACCCAGCTCCCTCCGCCAGTGCCGGGCGCCGGGAACCCCTTCAACCAGTTGCACGAGATGGCGGCATAGATCCCATAGACGTCCGCCGCGGCTCAGGTGCACTTCAGCGTGGGACTGAAGACCTTTCACCACATCAGACGCCTTGATCGTTCTTGGCATGGCACCGAAGACAACGGCGTCGATGCTCTGCCATCTCAGGGGATGGGCGTAAGCAGCGCGACCCACCATGGCGCCGTCACAGTGCTGCAATGCCTTCAGACAGTCCTCTGGCGATTCGAGGCCTCCGTTGAGCTCGATCAGCAGGTGAGGGCGACGGTGCTTCAACGCTGTCACGCGCTCGTGCTGCAGTGGTGGGATGGTTCTGTTCTGTTTGGGATCAAGTCCCTCCAGCCAGGCTTTGCGGGCGTGAATGGCAAAACGGCTTGCTCCTGCTGAAGCCACCCGATCCACAAAGGCCGTGAGCAGGGCATCACTGTCGAGATCATCGATGCCAATCCTGTGCTTCACGGTGACGGGACGATCAGTGGCTGCGCACATCGCTTCCACGCAGCGGGCCACAAGATCGGGCTCCGCCATCAGACAGGCCCCGAAGTTGCCAGCCAGAACCTTCTGGCTTGGGCAACCAATATTCAAGTTGATCTCGTCATAACCCCAGTCCGTTGCAAGTCGCGCTGCTTCGGCGAGCAGGGCCGGATCGTCGCCACCGATCTGCAGGGCGATGGGATGTTCGATGGGATCAAAATCCAGGAGTCGATGCCTTCTGTTGCTGTGATGCAGTGCCTGGGCCACCACCATTTCCGAGTACAGGAGCGCATGCCGACTGATCTGGCGCATCAGCACGCGGAAATGGCGATCCGTGCAGTCGAGCATCGGCGCCACGCTGAAGCGGTAGGCGCTCATCAGCTGATGGGGCTCGACGGAGTTCATCGACCCATGCTGCCTGTCGGTTGTTCTCCAGTCCGTTTAGAACCGGACGGATGACGTTGTTTCGCATCGATGAATCAGATCGCTGCTGCTTTTTCTCGACGAACGCTGCTCATCGCTGCTTTGACCGGTCCTTTCTGGAGACTCAAGCCTGTTTTGGCAGCATCCAAAGCAGCTGAACCTGACTGGGACCTGAGTCAGGAGGCCTGGCGTCAGCGACTGTCTCCGGATGCTTACAGGGTGTTGCGTGAGGAGGCTACGGAGCGACCGTTCACCAGTCCGCTGAACAACGAGAAGCGCCATGGGATCTATCACTGCGCTGGTTGCGATCTTCCCCTGTTCTCGTCGCAGGCCAAGTTCGACAGCGGAACGGGTTGGCCTAGCTTCTGGCAGCCTTTGTCTCAGGCCGTCGCAACGAAAGTAGATTTCAAATTGATCATCCCCCGCACGGAATATCACTGCCGGCGCTGTGGAGGCCATCAGGGCCACGTGTTCAATGACGGACCCAGACCGACGGGCAAGCGTTACTGCAACAACGGTGTTGCCCTCCGCTTCCAGCCCGCTTGATCTGATCGTTGTTGGCGGTGGTCCTGCCGGATATATGGCAGCGATCACCGCAGCTGAGCGGGGAGTTCGGCAGGTGCTGGTGTTGGAAGGAACGCCTGAGCCATTGCAGAAAGTGCGCATCAGCGGCGGCGGTCGCTGCAACGTGACCCACGCCTGCTGGGACCCCCGTGAACTGGCTGGCCATTACCCCCGCGGCAGCCGACCCCTGCGTGGTCCCTTCAGTCGCTTCGCCTGCGGGGATGCCGTCTCTTGGTTTGATGAGCATGGGCTCACGTTGGTGGAGGAACCCGATGGACGGATGTTTCCACAGCAGAACCGCTCCGAGGCTGTGATCCAGTGTTTGCACGGCGCAGCAAGGGCGGCGGGTGTTCAGCTGCGCACGAAGACGATGGTTCAGCAGGTGTGTTTTCATCCCGACGGTGGTTTTCTGATCGAGGGCCGCGGCCTCGATCCGTTGCATTCGCGTTGCCTGATGCTGGCCACAGGGGGCCATCCCAGCGGCCGGAAACTGGCGGAAGCCCTCGGTCACCAGCTGGTGCCGCCAGTGCCATCGCTGTTTAGTCTCACCCTGCAGGCTCCTGCCCTGACGGCCTGCAGCGGCATCGCCATCGATGATGTGGGCCTAGATCTGAAGCTGGGCAACCAGCGCTTTCGTCAGACCGGGCGGGTACTGATCACCCACCGCGGTCTGAGTGGTCCGGCCACGCTGCGCCTCTCAGCTTTTGCCGCCAGGGCCCTGCATCAAACTCGTTACCAGGGTGAACTGACGCTGGACTGGAGTGCGGGGTTGGGTCGGTTGGGGGTGACCCAGCGCTTGCAGCAGTGGCGGCAAGGGCAGGCCCGGCGAACGCTTTCAGCAGCCAAGCCCTTCGAGCATCTGCCAAGGCGGTTGTGGCAAGCCTTTCTTGCCATGGCTGGGGTGGAGACAGAGCGCCGTTGGGCTGATCTGCCGATGAAGGCGGAGCGTCAGTTGGTGGAGTTGCTTTGCGCGCAACGTTTGTCAGTCAAGGGGCGTGGGCCCTTCGGGGAGGAGTTTGTCACCGCCGGTGGTGTCGATCTGGGAGAGGTGAACCTGGCCACGATGGAAAGCCGTCGTTGTCCGGGTCTGTACCTGGCCGGTGAATTGCTGGACGTGGACGGGGTGACCGGAGGTTTCAACTTTCAGGCCTGCTGGAGTGGCGGCTGGCTGGCGGGTAAGGCAATTGCAGCGAACTATTGAATCTGATCGAAGATTGTGAACATCGGCAGATACATCGCGAGAAGAATTGAACCGACAATCCCTCCCACAACCACAATCATGGCGGGTTCCAGCATCGAGGTCAGCGCTTTCACCATGGCGCTCACTTCATCTTCGTAGAAGTCGGCAACCTTGCTCAACATCTTGTCCATTTCTCCAGTTTCTTCTCCAATTGCCAGCATGTTGAGTGCCATGTCCGGCAGAACCTTCTGGCGAATCAGTGCCGTGCTCAGCAACACTCCCTCCTGCACCATGGTTCGAGAGGCAATGATGGCGTCTGAGATGATCGTGTTTCCAGCTGTCTGACTGGAAATTTCCAGAGACATCAGAATTGGTACACCGGCTCTTGTGAGTGAGCTGAAGATGCGACAGAACTGCGCTGTCGCTGTCATCATGATCAGGTTGCCGAAGAGGGGCAATTTGAGGACGAGGCGATCAACGTTGCGGCGACCCTTGTAAGTGCTGTAGTAGCGACTGAAGAGCCATATGGTGACCAAGATCACGCCGACGATGTAGAGAGCGGTCGTCGAACGAAGTAACTTGCTTAGGTCGACAAGCAGCTGTGTAAAGGCTGGCAGTTCTGCTCCAAGATCCTCAAAGATTCCAGCAAATGTTGGAATCAAAAAGATTGTCATTCCCAGAAAGACCAGGATTGCAATCACGAGAACGGCGACGGGATATCCAAGCGCGCCTTTGATTTGATTTTGCAACTTTGCGTTGTCTTCCAACAACTTCGCCAGTCGCTTGAGAGATTCGTCAAGTACACCACCCGCTTCTCCCGCTTCCACCATGGCCACACTCAGCTGATCAAAAACCTTTGGCCACTGGCGTATGGCGGCGCCAACTGAGACGCCTTCGTTCACATCGAGGCTCACTTTGGTGAGCGCTCGTTTGAACATCGGTAGTTTCTGTTGTGTTGCCATCAGATCCAGGCTGCGCACGATCGGCACCCCGGCATCGACGAGTGCTGCGAGCTTGCTCGCAAAAACAGCCTTCTCCTTGACCCCCGGTGGTTTCTCGAAGGCGCGTCCAAGGTCAAACGACAGCAGGGACCGTTGTTCTTCCTTGCTGTCGTTGCCGGAGCCTTTTTTGCCGGTATCTGCGGCTTTCAGTTCAATGGCCTTGATGCCCCGCCGCCGCAGCAAGCGTTTGGCTTCCACCAGATCCGCAGCCTTCAGCGTGAGGTTGCGAGGCTGGCCCGTGGAGCTGTTGTAGGTGGCGACGAACGAGGCCATCGTTTAATCCGCAGCGTGTTCAGTCATCACTGATCAGCCGTTCCAGTTCGCCGGGTTTGCTGGCTTTGGCAAGCCCTTCCGAGCGAGTGATGTCCCCTGCCGTCACAAGATCGGCCAGGGCTTTTTCCAGGGTCTGCATGCCCAGTTCTCCACCGGTCTGAATCTGTGAGTAGAGCTGCGCTGTTTTGCCTTCACGGATCAGGTTCGCCGTTGCGGCGGTGTTGATCAGGATCTCCTGAGCCATCACTCGGCCGAATTGTCCCGGTTTGGGGTTGTGACGTCGGCAAAGTGTCTGGGAGAAGACGGCGACAAGACTTCCCGAGAGCTGGACTCGAATCTGGGTTTGCTGGGCGGGTGGAAACACATCCACCATGCGGTCGACCGTCTGAGCAGCGGAACTGGTGTGCAACGTGCCGAAGACCAGGTGGCCTGTCTCGGCAGCGCTGATCGCCAGTTGAATCGTCTCGAGATCTCGCATTTCTCCCACCAGAATCACGTCAGGGTCTTCGCGCAACGCGGCACGCAGAGCGTTTCCAAAGCTGCGGGTGTCTTCGTTCAGCTGTCGCTGGTGCACCAGGCTTTTGTCGCTCTTGTAGACGAATTCGATTGGATCCTCGATGGTGAGGATGTGTTCCGAACGGGTGTGATTGATGTGATCCAGCAGTGCAGCCAGGGTGGTTGTCTTGCCTGATCCGGTCGGTCCAGTCACCAGAACGAGTCCCCGGGGTCGTTTGCTGGTCTCCATCACCACAGGGGGCAGATTCAGCAATTCGGCGCTTGGAATATTGCTGCCCAGAGCTCTCAGGCAGGCGGCATAGCTGCCCTTCTGCCGGTAGACGTTCACGCGGAAACGGGCGACCCCTTTCAGGCCGTAGGCGCAATCCAGCTCCCACGTCTGCTCAAGTGTTTTGCGCTGACCGTTGTTGAGCATCGAGAAGATCAGCCGGTTGCAGGCCTCTTCCGTGAGTGGATCCTCCGTCATCGGTCGGAGTTCTCCGCTGAAGCGTCCGTAAGGGGGTTGTCCCGCCGCGAGATGCAGATCGCTGCCGCCGCCTCCGACAAGCTGCTCCATCAGATCTTCGATCATCAGCTCCACGACGGTCTCCTTACAGGCGTTCAGTCAGGCAGTAAGGGCATTCCAACCAGGACTCCTGGAGACCGGCACCACACCCCCTACAGGTCATTGTGCTGAGCGCGCGAGCTCTACGCTCGGATTCCAGCCCTGAATCCGTGAGGATCATCCGGCCAACCTCCTCGAGGGTGGTGTGTCCCTCGCGTACCAACTGAAGGCTGTAGCCCAGCAGGGTCACCATGCCCGACTCCAGGGCAAGCTGCCGAATCGTGTCGGTGGTTGCTCCCTTCGAGACCACGGTGGCGATCTCTTCATTCATGCGGAGGACTTCGTAGACCCCGACGCGACCCTTGTACCCGCTTCCCTGGCATTTCGGGCAGACCTTTTCGTTTCCGGCGTGATGGTGGGCTTTGTAGAAGGTCACCTTGGATTCGCTGCTCGCCATCAGTCCGAAACGTCCGAGTTCCTGTTCGTCCGGGTGGTAGGGAACCCGGCAGGCCGTGCAGACCCTTCTCATCAGACGCTGGGAAACGATGCCAATCAGTGCGGCAGACACCATGAATGGCTCCACACCCATCTCATCGAGACGGGCGATCGTGCTGGGAGCGTCATTGGCGTGCAGGGTGCTGAGGACCAGGTGCCCCGTGAGTGCGGCTTCGATCGCGGTTTTCGCAGTTTCCAGATCCCTGGTTTCCCCCACCAGCAACACGTCGGGGTCCTGCCGCATGAAGGCCCGCAGGGCCGTCGCGAAGTCGAAGCCCTTCTCGCGATTCACCTGACATTGGGTGATGCCCGGTAGGGTGTACTCGATCGGATCCTCCACCGTGGAGATGTTGATGCCGGGGTCGTTGCGCTCAGCCAGCAGGGAATACAGCGTCGTTGATTTTCCTGAGCCGGTCGGCCCTGTTACGAGGATCATTCCGAACGGCTTGGCTCCCAGGTCCCGAACAATGCTCAAGGTGTCGGGGTTGCTGATCAGCTTGTCGAGCCCCAGTTGCGTCGCGCTGCTGTCCAGCAGTCGCAGACAGACTTTTTCACCGAAGCGGCTTGGCAGGGTGTTGACCCTGAAATCAATCACGCGCTCGCGATATCTGCGGCGGATCCGACCGTCCTGGGCCTGACGTCGTTCGGCGATGTCGAGGTCAGCCAGAATTTTGAAACGCGACGTAACGGCAGGAATCAGACGACTGGGCAGCGGCTCGATGTACTGCTGCAGCACGCCGTCCTGTCGGTAGCGCAGTCGCAGACCTTTCTGCTGAGGTTCCACATGAATGTCGCTGGCGCTGACCGACATCGCCTGCAGCAGGATTCGGTCCACCAGGGTCACCACCGGTGATGCCTCGGCATCCCTCAGGCTTTCCTCGAGATCGACGGTGCTGCTGTTGATCTGTGCCTGCTCTTCCGGGTCTTCCTCCAGAACCCCTTCCGCGCTGAATTCCTCCAGATAGGAAGCGGCCGTCTCTTCAACGTCCTGGCTGGAGGATTCATTGGTTTCAGAGGTGCCCGCCGCATCGGCTGCGCTGGCTGCAGCGGATTGCGTTTCGCTGTTTGAAGCGGACTGGGAGTTGGTCCACGCCGCTTCCAGATCGCTCTGCAAGGCCGGCTGCAGAACAATCTCCCGATTGAGCTTGGAGAGGCGCGAAACGAGCTCCTCCCCCTGCGGGCCCTCCCAGTGACTCGGAACGGCGACGGCCAGGTGGTGCTCATCCAGGCTCACCGGAATGGCAGGGATCGCTTTCCAGCCATCCAGGTCCATGCCGTTGTCCAGGCCTGTCGCGAGGGAGAGTCCCTTGTTCAGCTCATCAGGGGAGAGAACATGACGACGCAGCAGCAGCTCCAGTTCAAGCCGCTGCTGTGCTGCATCAACGGCATCGGGAATAGGCCTTGACAGGGTCACCGTGGGTGGTTGAAGCAGAGGTGCGGGCTTCCGCAGCTTGTGTGAGGAGAGCGTTGCCCTTCAACATGTCTAGGCACCAAACCCTGACCGGTCAGCATGAGTGGCGAAGCCCCCACCCCTGAGCAGGAGCAGAGCGTGGAACACAACGAGGCTGCGGCAGCTCCTGAGGCTGAGGCGACGAACATCGACTCCGTCAGTGAGGCCTCAGGCGTTCGTGATGTCACAGCTGCCGATCCCAGTCAGCGCCTTGAACAGCTTGAGCAGGAGCTGCGGAAACTGACCCAGGAACACGAGACGCTGCAATCCCAGTACATGCGCATTGCGGCCGATTTCGACAACTT
Source organism: Synechococcus sp. KORDI-100 (assembly GCF_000737535.1). Classification (NCBI taxonomy): domain Bacteria; kingdom Bacillati; phylum Cyanobacteriota; class Cyanophyceae; order Synechococcales; family Synechococcaceae; genus Synechococcus; species Synechococcus sp. KORDI-100. The sequence goes on from NZ_CP006269.1 coordinate 175,078, forward strand.
CCGCAAACGTCAAAGTCGGGATCAGGACGACCTGCGTCAGCAGCTGGTCTGCTCCACACTCAGCGAGATCCTGCCGGTTGTCGACAATTTTGAGCGGGCTCGTCAGCAGCTGAATCCCGTGGGTGAAGAGGCTCTGGCCCTCCATCGCAGCTATCAGGGTCTGTACAAACAACTGGTGGAGGTTCTGAAGCAACAGGGGGTCGCCCGGATGGAGGTGGTTGGTCAGGATTTCGATCCAACCCTCCATGAAGCCGTGTTGCGGGAGGAGAGTCACGACCATCACGAAGATGTGGTGATGGAGGAGCTGCAGCGGGGTTATCACCTCAACGGCAGGGTGCTGCGTCACGCCATGGTGAAAGTGTCAATGGGACCGGGACCGTCATCCGAGGGTTCTGATTCTGTGGATGCTGATCAGCCCCAGGCTCAGGAGGGTTGATGGCTAATTACTACGACCTCCTGGGCGTTTCCCGTGATGCTGATGCGGACACCCTGAAACGGGCCTATCGGCGCCTGGCTCGTCAGTACCACCCGGACATCAACAAGGAACCTGGCGCTGAGGACCGTTTCAAGGAAATCGGTCGTGCCTATGAGGTGCTCAACGATCCCCAGACCCGGGCCCGTTACGACCAGTTCGGAGAGGCTGGCCTCGGAGGTGCGGCCGGTGCCCCCGACATGGGTGACATGGGGGGATTCGCTGATCTCTTTGAAACGTTTTTCAGCGGTTTCGGTGGAGCTGCCGGCGGCGGTCGTCCACGACGGCGTGGACCGCAGCAGGGAGACGATCTCCGCTACGACCTCACCATCAGTTTCGAGCAGGCGGTCTTCGGCGAGGAGCAGGAGATCAAGATTCCCCATCTGGAGACCTGTGAAACCTGCGGCGGCAGTGGCGCGAAACCCGGCAGCGGACCAACCACCTGCGGGACGTGTGGCGGTGCCGGTCAGGTCCGCCGCGCCACGCGCACTCCATTTGGCAGCTTCACCCAGGTGGCGGAATGTCCGAACTGCAATGGCACCGGTCAGGTGATTGCCGATCCCTGTGGAGCCTGTGGCGGTCAGGGGGTGCACCAGGTGCGCAAGAAACTGCGCATCAACATTCCTGCAGGTGTTGACACCGGGACCCGTCTCAGGGTTTCCGGAGAAGGCAATGCCGGTCCCAGGGGTGGTCCCTCCGGTGATCTCTATGTGTTTCTCACCGTCAAACCCCATCCGCGGCTGCAGCGCGATGGCCTCAACGTTCTCTCCGAAGTCAAGGTGAGTTACCTCCAGGCCATCCTCGGTGATTCGATTGAAGTCGATACGGTTGATGGATCCGCGGAACTTGAACTTCCATCCGGGACGCAGCCTGGGGCGGTGCTCACCATGCCGAACAAGGGCATTCCAAAGCTCGGGAATCCCGTGGCTCGCGGCGATCAGAAAGTCACCGTGACGGTTCAGCTTCCAGGGCGGCTTTCCGATGCAGAGAGGGGATTGCTCGAGCAACTTGCCGGCCACCACTCCGCCCGAGGCAAACAGCACCATCACCACAACAGCGGACTGTTTGCTCGCCTGTTCGGTCAGAAGTGATGGCCGTTCGTTCCCTGGACCTGCGCGGAACACCCTGTCCGGTGAACTTCATCCGCTGTCGTCTGGCCCTTGAATCGATGCAGTCCGGAGAGTGTCTGGACGTGCAGCTCGATCGAGGCGAACCTGAGGAGATGGTGATTCCGGGCCTGCGAGACGAGGGCCATCAGGTGGAGACCACCAACGTTCAACCGTCCTGGGTTGGCCTTACGGTCATCTGCGGAGGCTGAGGGTTCTTGTCTGCCCTGGCTGGCATGGTGGTGGCGCTGCAGGCGAACTATCTCGAGGTTGAGCTTGATGCAGCCCCGCAGGGAATTCCCAGCCGTTTGCTGTGCACACGCCGCACTCGACTGAATCACCGGGGTGCTGCCGTTCACGTTGGTGATCGCGTGCGTCTTGAGGCTGTTGATTCCCATCAGGCCCGTGCAGTCGTTGCGGGCGTTGAACCCCGCAACAGCTGGTTGTCCCGCCCGCCCGTGGCCAATGTCACCGCGGTGGTGGTGGCCCTGGCTGTGGACCAACCCAGCTTTGACCCTGATCAGGCCAGTCGCTTTCTGCTCACAGCGGAGCGCACCGGTCTGTCCGTCCAGCTCCTGCTCACCAAGTGCGATCTGATTGGTCCCGACCAGCGAGAGGAGTACAGGCAACGCCTGCGGGGATGGGGTTATGAACCGCTGCTGATCTCCAGTCAGACCGGTGAAGGCATCAGCTCCCTGAAAGAGCGATTGCTCACCACCTCTCTTTCGGTGTTCTGCGGTCCATCCGGGGTGGGCAAGAGCAGTGCCCTCAACAGCCTCATGCCGCAGCTGAGTCTTCGGGTCGCCGCAGTGTCGGGACGGCTCCAGCGAGGGCGTCACACCACGCGGCATGTCGAGCTGTTCCACCTTGTGCCTGGTGTTCGGGTGGCGGATACACCAGGTTTCAATCGTCCTGACCTGCCGGATGATCCCCATGAGCTGGCCCTCATGTTTCCCGAACTGCGTCAGCAGCTGCAGGAGTGGCCATGTCGCTTCCGCGACTGCCTCCATCGCGGCGAGCCAGGCTGTGGTGTTGAGACCGGCTGGGAGCGCTACGACATTTACCTCAGAACGCTTAATGCCCTTGCTGGAATTAGCCGCCCATCCCGGGGAGGTTGAGATTCAGTCCACCCGTGAGTTCCTCCATTCGCTCCTTCATCGTTGAAGTGGAGGCTTCATAGGCCGCTTGCAGGGCCTGAAGTGTCGCGGTCTCGCAGACCTCCTGGCCTTCGCTCAGCAGCGCAGGGTCGAGTCGAACGCGCAGTGGCTGTTGGTTGCCGGAAAGCCAGATGCTTGCACGGCCATCCTCGCTGCTGCCTTCAATCTCCATCCCATCCAATTCCTCCTGCAGTTTCTGAGCGTCCTGCTGGATCTGCTGGGCTTTGCGGAACGCTTCGGTGAGTTGTCCGAAATTGGGGAGTCCGAACCCTGCCATGGTGCTGCTGACGGAGCCGGCAGACTAAGCCGCTTACGTGAAGCCAAGGCGTTTCACTTCAGGATGCAGCGACAGATGGTGGTGCGACCTGACGCGCTCCTGCACCAGCTTGATCAGTCGGTCGATGTCATCTGCCGTTGCATCGCCGCTATTGACAATGAAGTTGGCGTGCAGCGTCGACACCTCCGCTCCACCGATTCGCGTGCCTTTCAGCCCGAGTTCCTCGATCAGGCGACCGGCCTTCAACGGTTCAGGATTGCGAAACACGCTGCCGCAGCTTGGTTGCGTGTAGGGCTGTGTGCTGGTCCTCTTGCTGAGATTTCCGCTTGTGATCCGACGCAATTGCTGAGGGTCGTGGCCTGGCTCCAGCTGGAATCGGGCGGACAGCACCAGCAGCGGTTCCTGCTGCAGGCGACTGTGGCGGTAGTCGAACTCAAGTTGTTCGCGCGTGAGTTCGAACGGCTCACCACCTCGAAGAGACACGACCTCCACGGAATCCAGCCATTCCTCGGTGCTGCCGCCCTGCGCTCCGGCATTCATCACGGCTGCTCCGCCGACTGTTCCAGGAATTCCCACAGCCCATGCCAAACCCTGCAGTCCGGATTGCGCAACCTTGCGTGCCAGGGAAGGGATCGGCTCTCCGGCCAGAGCCTTCACAACCCCGGTGTTCGGATCCAGTTCGACCCCCTGGAGTCGACGCAGACAGATGGTCAGGCCGGCCAGTCCATTGTCATGGATCAGCAGATTGGAACCGGCTCCAATGACACGGCAGGGAAGCCCTTTCTCGTTTGCCCAGTTCAACCAGCCCGTGACCTGATCGATGGTGGTGGGTTCAGCCAACCACTCGGCCGGGCCGCCGACTCTCCAGGTTGTGAATTCGGAGAGCGGAGCCTGGCAACGGGGCTGAAGCGGCGGCATGGCGATCAGACCGTGACCGCCGTGGAGGCGGGGTTGGATCGTTCGCTGCGCTCCAACCTTTGCCAGAGACTGTTGACGTCACCTGCACCCATGGCGAGGACAAGATCGTCAGCAAGACTTACGGTCTGAACCTGTTCGATCAGTTCATCCAAGGTGTCAGCAACCTGCAGTTGCAGCTCAGGTTTCAGCTGTCGAACCTGCTGGGCAAGAGCATGGCTGCTGACTCCCTCCAGGGGGGATTCTCCAGCGGAGTAAATCGGGGCGAGAAGCAGGACATCGCAGTTGAGGAGCGCTTCCGCGAACGCATCTAGAAATTCACTGGTTCGCGAGTAGCGATGAGGCTGAAAGACGGCGACCACACGTTGCGGTGCTGATGGAAGAGGACTACGGCCGCTTTTCACCATCAGTCCTGCCATGTCCAGGGTGGCCTTCACTTCACTTGGGTGATGGGCGTAGTCATCAACGATGTGGCGCCCCTTCCAGGTGCCTCGATGGTCAAAACGACGACCGGGTGTCTGCAGCACTGCAAGGCACTGTCGCAGGGTCTCGAATGGAATCCCTTCCAGTCGGCAGGCGGCCAAGGCGGCGGTCGCATTACTCAGGTTGTGAAGGCCTGGCATCGGCAACGTGAACTCGCCAACGGCCTCGCCATGTTCATGGAACGTTGCCAGGCAGCGATCGCCATCAAGCTGATGGGGGATTGATGCGTAATCGACATCATCACTGCGCTTGACCGACCACCAGGCGTCGGCTTGAAAGTGTTCTCGCAGGATCGGATCATCGGCATTCGCTAGGAGCCGATCGCATCCTTTGCCGAAGCGTTGCAGGGTTGCGATGAGATCGTCGAGCCCGCTGTAGTGGTCGGTGTGATCCAGCTCCAGGTTGGTGATCACACCAAGGGACGGTTGAAATTTCACCAACGAGCCATCGGATTCATCGGCTTCGGCAATCAGGAGTCGTCCTTCTCCGCAATGTCCGTTGCTGCCCAGACAGGGGACGATGCCTCCAATAATGGCGGTCGGGTCCTCTCCAGCTGCATGAAGCAGTGTCGTGGTCAGGGTGCTGGTTGTCGTTTTTCCGTGACTTCCGGCAACAGCAATGGACGGTTGCAGCGCGATCAGAGCGGCCAGAAGATCGGAGCGGTGCCAGATCTCCAGTCCGCTTCTGCGGGCTTCTCTGAGTTCAGGATTTGACTCTGGAATGGCCGTACTGACCACAACGATCGGTGGCTTTCCGTCTTCATCAGCGAGCGTCCGGATGGTTGCAGTCGATTGCTCGGAAAAGACCCTGATGCCTTGATCTCTTAGTTGCTGGACCGTAGTGTTCTCCCGGGAGTCGGAACCGCTCACCGAATGGTTACGTTTGGCCAGGATCACGGCCAACGCCGACATTCCTATGCCGCCAACACCAATGAAATGAACGCGTTGGTGGGAACCGAGAGTACGTGACAAGGATCCCCGTCTGACGCCCGAAAGATAAGGCAGCTGTCCTGATCCGTCCTGAGGCACTGGGACGGATTTGGCATTTCCGCCAAAAAGATCCCGAAGCCGCCGACGAGGAATTTTTGCTTATTTCTGTATGATCTGCGGCCAAAACCCCTAGACGGCAATCCCGTTTCTCTCATGACCCTGCGCGTTGCGATCAATGGATTTGGCCGGATTGGTCGCAACGTGATGCGGGGTTGGATCAGCCGTGGCAACGACACCGGTCTCGAGATCGTGGGGATGAACTCCACATCCGACCCGAAGACCAGCGCTCACCTGCTGACCTACGACTCGATCCTGGGCAAACTCGATCCCAGCGTGCAGATCGAAACCACCGACGACACGATGGTGGTCAATGGCAAGGAAGTGAAATTCTTCGCCGATCGCAACCCCCTGAACTGCCCCTGGAAGGACTGGGGCGTGGATCTTGTCATCGAGTCCACGGGTGTGTTCAACACCGATGAGAAGGCCAGCAAGCACCTTGAAGCTGGTGCCAGCAAGGTGATTCTGACGGCCCCTGGCAAAGGCGTTGGTGTCGGAACCTTTGTCGTCGGCGTCAACGATGATCAGTATCGGCACGAGGATTGGAACATCCTGTCCAACGCCAGCTGCACCACCAACTGTCTGGCGCCGATTGTCAAGGTTCTCGATCAGAACTTCGGGATCGACTGGGGTCTGATGACCACCATTCACAGCTACACGGGTGACCAGCGGATCCTGGACAACAGCCACAGGGATCTCCGTCGCGCCCGTGCTGCTGCTCTCAACATGGTCCCGACGACCACCGGTGCAGCCAAGGCCGTCGCCCTGGTGTATCCCGAGGTGAAGGGCAAGCTCACGGGCTTCGCCATGCGGGTGCCGACTCCCAACGTATCCGCTGTCGACCTCACCTTCGGTCCTTCACGCGCCACCAGCGTCGATGAAGTGAAGGCCGTGATCAAGGCTGCATCCGAAAACGGCATGAAGGGCATCATCAAGTACAGCGATCTCCCTCTGGTGTCCACTGATTACGCCGGCACCAATGAATCCACCATCTTTGATGCGGACCTCACCTACTCCATGGGAGACAAGGCGGTGAAGATCCTTGCCTGGTACGACAACGAGTGGGGTTACAGCCAGCGCGTGGTGGATCTGGCTGAAGTGGTTGCCCGCAACTGGAAGTGATCCTCTGCTCCTGCCCCTCCTCGAGCCCTCCTGTGTGGAGGGCTTTTTCGTGTCAGGACATGCCGTAGTGCCTGAAACCCTGGCTGTCGATCAAGGACTGGTCATCACTCCATCGCACGCCACAGGAACCACGACAGATGGTTCCGATGCGCTGAGCCCCGGGAACGAGCTCGAGCCATGGGGTCACCCATGGCGGCGGCAGGCTCAGGACCAGTTCAAAATCCTCGCCACCGACCAGGCACCACTGATCCCAGGGTGATCCCAGGGGCCAGTCCTTCGGCCTGGGCAGTTGATCGCGGTCCAGCACCGCTGCGCATCCACTGCTTCTGCACAGCCCTTCAATGGCGGCCAACAGGCCGTCGCTGCTGTCCGTTCCACCGGCTCGCCAGGGCAGATCGTTTGGTTTGCTACTCAGGAGCGCCTTCAAGGCATCGAAGCGAGGGACGGGACGCCGGTGCTGCTGGACGGCCTGACGTCTGAGGCTCTCTGGAACCGATTGTGATTTCAGAGCTGGATCGTTCTGAAGCAGCGCAAGACCCAGTCGGCTGAGGCCATGCGGTCCACTGGTGAGCAGTGCGTCGCCCGGCCTGGCATCGCCGCGATGCAGTCGCAGAGACCCCAGGCGTCCCAGGGCGCTGACCGAGAGCAGTCGTTGTGCTCCATCGGAGCAGTCCCCGCCCAACAGCGCGCCGCCATGGCAGTGAAGGGCGTCGCTCATGCCTTGATAGACCCCTTGCACCCAGTCCCATGGCGTGCTCCCAGGGGCGACCAGTGCCACTGTGATGCCCTCGATGGCTTCGGCTCCGCTGGCGGCCAGGTCGGACAGATTGGCAGCCACGGCACGCCAGCCCACATCGCTTGGATCGGTTGTGGCATCACTGAAATGGATGCCGTCCACCAACACATCGGTGTTCACCAGGAGCGGCCTCGGGTCCTCGGCCAGGCAGGCCGTGTCGTCGTCGAGTTGACCGGCAGGGGCGAAGTGAGACAGCCGCCTCAGCAGCTCGGTTTCGCCGAGATCCGCCAGGGTCTCGTTCATGCGTGCGCTTTCAGTCCGTCCGCTCCCTCGATCACCTTGATGGATTCGATTCGATCATCAGTCGTGAGCTCCTCGAGCACATCGAAGCCGTCCACCACGTATCCGTAGGCGGCATTGCGGCCATCCACGAGGTTCAGTCCGGCCGGCGTCAGCTCGGCTTCGTAGAGGAACATGAAGAACTGGGAGGAGCCGTCATCGAGGGCATTGGCGGAATGGGCCCAGCCCAGTGTTCCCAGCGTCGCGAAAGGCAGGGTCGGCGTCGCCTTGAACAGACCGACGTCCTCGAAGGTTTCGTTGTAGATGGTGTCCTCTTCCTCAGGAACGCGAATTTCGAGGGGAACCCTGCGTTCCTGTTGTGTCTTCGGATCGACGTAACCCAGAGCAGGTCCTTCGGGGTCGCCGCTCTGCAACACGTAGAAGTCCTCGGCACGGATGAAGGGCAGCCCGTCATAGAAACCCTTGAGGGATAAATCCACAAAAGCTCCTGCGGTGAGCGGGGCGTTGTAGCCGTCAACCACGGCTGTGAGATCCCCTTGTGTTGTGCGGATCAGCAGGGTGGCCCGGCCCATCAACCGCGGCAGAGCATCGAACTCCTTCGGGATCGACCGTTCAAAGTCGGCCGGCACCAGCAGTGCTTCGATGTCGCCGATTCGGCTGAGTGTGGTTCGCCGTGCCCGGATGAAGCCAGGTTTGTCGGAGCTGCTCACCTGTTCCTTCAGATCCTCCAGGCCAGCGTCCACCTTGCTGAACAGGGCCTCTGCTTCCGACCGCAGCTCCTCTGGGATGGCCGCCAGGATCGCGCTTTGACGTGTGCTCAGCAACGCTTCACTGCGGCTCACCGCCTTGCCGAGGGCACTCCAGCGTTTGGCGCGCAGGTCGTCGCTTGTTCTCTCGAGGCGGTGTTGCAGGTTGCGGATGTCGTCCTGCTCGAAGGGCAGGGCGTCCCGCAGGATCGCCGCTGGGTCCTTGACCGCATTGCCCTGAGGCAAACCGGCTCTCGCTGCCTGTGGAAAGGCCAGCAGAACGGTGGCGAGCAAGGCGATCAGACCACGTTTGAAATGCTGATGGGTCAAGGGGAACCCCAGTGCTGACGGGACTTTGGCACAGCCGTATGATCCCCTGAGCCGTTCCGCCGGGATGATCTCCAGCAACGACTTTCGCACCGGCACCACGATCGAGCTCGATGGTGCCGTCTGGCGAGTGGTCGAGTTTCTGCACGTCAAACCAGGGAAGGGTTCAGCCTTCGTGCGCACCAAGCTCAAGGCGGTCAAGACGGGCAACGTGGTGGAGAAGACATTCCGCGCCGGCGAGATGATTCCGCAGGCTCTGCTCGAGAAGTCCTCGCTTCAGCACACCTATATGGAGGGTGAGGACTACGTCTTCATGGATATGGGGACCTACGAGGAGACCCGTCTCAGTGCAGAACAGATCGGCGACAGCCGCAAATATCTCAAGGAAGGGATGGAGGTGAATGTCGTCTCCTGGAACGACAAGCCCCTTGAGGTGGAGCTGCCCAATTCCGTTGTTCTTGAGATCAAGGAAACGGATCCAGGTGTGAAAGGCGACACCGCAACAGGGGGAACCAAACCCGCCATTCTTGAAACCGGTGCCCAGGTGATGGTGCCCTTGTTTCTTTCAATCGGCGAGAAGATCAAGGTGGACACCCGGAATGACGCTTACCTCGGCCGAGAGAACTGAATCCCCATGCAGCTCGATCACGATCAATTGCACCGTCTGCTTGAGGTGCTCGCTGACAGCGACATTCAGGAGTTCCGCCTCGAAGGGGATGACTTCCGTCTGGAAGTGAGGCGCAATCTGCCGGCTCAGGCCGTGATGGCGCCTGTGATGTCTGCACCGTTGCCTGCAGCGGTGCAGGCACCGGCCGCCGATTCCGCTGCGGCGGGCAACCCGCCCCCGGCCGCCACCGCCAGTCGCAGTGATCTGCTGGACATCACCGCTCCCATGGTCGGGACCTTTTATCGCGCGCCTGCTCCGGGGGAGGATCCTTTTGTGGAGGTCGGCAATCGCATCAACGTCGGTCAGACGGTTTGCATTCTTGAGGCGATGAAGCTGATGAATGAACTGGAGGCTGAAGTGAGTGGTGAAGTGGTCGAGATCCTCGTGGACAACGGCACACCCGTTGAATTCGGTCAGGTGTTGATGCGGGTACGCCCTGCCTGATCCTTCGTCAGATCCCAGGCTGCCTGGATGGCGGCGATCATGCTGTCCGGCCGGGCGACACCCCGACCAGCGATGTCAAATCCCGTTCCATGGTCGGGAGACGTTCTCAGGAAGGGCAACTCCAGGGTTGTGTTCACGGCGGCATCGAAGGCCAGCAGCTTCACCGGGATCAGACCCTGGTCGTGATACAGGGCCAGAATTCCGTCGGGTGCTGACGCTTCCGGGCTTTTCCAGGCCTGGGCAGCGCCAAGCCAGCAGCTGTCCGGTGGTTGGGGGCCATCAACACGGATCTCCGGATGGTCGGAACGCCATGCCCTGAGCAGCGGCTCCAGCCAGCCGGATTCCTCCTGGCCCAGCTGTCCTGATTCACCAGCATGGGGATTGAGACCGGCGACGGCGAGATGGGGGCGGTGCTTGAACCGACGGCAGAAGGTCAGCAGCACCGACAGTTTGTGACGGATGAGCTCAGGGGTCAGCGACGTCGGCACTTGCTGCAACGGCAGATGCGTGGTGGCCAGCAGGGTGTTCAGTCGCCAACCCGTGTGGGGGGAAACGGCAGTGAACAGCATCGAACTGTGGGATTGTCCCGCCAGTTCGGTCAACCGTTCCGTCTGGCCTGGGTAGTGATGCCCCGCCGCATGCCAAAGGTGTTTCGCGATCGGTGCTGTTACCAGGGCCCGTGCACCGGGATCGCTGAGGCACTCCACAGCGCGTGTGAGCCAGTGAAACCCTGCAGCGCCGCTTCTCGCACTCGCGTCGCCCGCTTCGATCGGCCGTTCGATGGGTTGATCGTCGATCTGCAGCTGAGCTGGATCAGCAAGGTTCGTGCAGCCGAGGGACAGCAGCCGTTGATGAATGTTGATCAGGCTGCGGCGACATCCAACCAGCAGCGGTTGGAGTTGATCGGGGAGGGCATCAGAGCCCAGGGCTTTGAGAGTGACTTCCATGCCGATCCCCGCCGGATCACCAAGGGCAATCACCAGTCTTTGGGTAGCGTCAGGTGAGGCGGGCATCGATGTGCTGAGACTGTTGCTGTTAGGGTTGCTGCTTGTGGGATTGGCCACGGGCGTCAGCAGACAGTGGCTGCTGATTGATCTGGATCGATTGCAGCAGGACCTCGGATTGCCAACGACCGATCAGGAGGGCTCCTCCGGGTTCAATCAATGGCTAATCGGGACTCCGAAGAAGTCCCAACCTGATTGACATCCTGTTGCCAGCAGTCCTGAAGACCGCTGCGGAAATCCGGGTGCAGCAGCTCGTAGCCAAGCTGCTGCCGCAGTAAATCGTTGCTCACCCGTCGATTTTCGCTCCAGAACGAGCGTGCCATCGCACTCATTCCCTCACGGCTCTCGTTGAAGGATTCCTCGGCAGGGAGCGGGCACTCCAGCAGCGTTGCTGCGAAGCGCAGCAGGTCGCTGCTCGGCGCGGGGCAGTCATCGCAGATGTTCACGATGTCCGGACGCTGGCCAGCTTCGGCGCAGTGCATGAGATGCAGTGACGCGCCGGCGATGTCCTCGACATGAACACGGCAGAACACCTGTCCCGGCTTGTTGATCAGACGGGCGCGCCCCTGCAGCAATGTGTTGATGACGGACCGTCCGGGCCCGTAGATGCCCGGCAACCTCAGGATCTGAACGGGTAGTCCGGAATCCTGCCAGGCCCGTTCGCACTCCAGACGCCGGCGGCTGCGTTCCTGGCCGGGATTGGCCGTGTCCGACTCGCCGACCCAGTGGCCGCCAGTGTCTCCGTAGACACCAGTGGTGGAGAGGTAGCCCGCCCAGCGCAGAGGCAGTTGCCGCAGCAGTGGCAGCAGCTGGTCCAGCACGGGATCGCGGCCGTCCCTGGTTGGTGGGATGCAGCTGATCACATGGGTGATGTCAGGGATCTCATCGAGGTTTGGAGCCAATCCGGCGTCACTGTCAAAACAGAGATCTCCTGGTCCTCGGTTGGGCTGCCGCCGTGTTCCCAGCACGGGAGTTCCAAGGCCTTGAAACAGCTGCGAGAGGGTTCCGCCGCTGTATCCCCGTCCGAGGATGAGCAGTCGAGAACCCGATGGCAGGGGTCGGCAGCGATTGACAAGTTCGCGAAGCATCAGTACAGATGTATCAGTTGCTGTTGGCTGCCATGTCGTCAGTCCTCTGTCGCGTCCATCCGATCATCGTCGCCGGTGCGCTGCTGGTGTCGGCCCTCTTCATGGCTCCTGAAGAGCCTGCTCAACAGGCGTCCATCTGCCAGCGACTCCACTCCGTCGATGCCTGTCGTGTCTGGTGAGCGGGGTCGCTGGTCAGGCTGCCTGGAAGCTCAGTCCTGAATCATCCGGTCGCTCCCTGTCACTGGCCAGGCGTGGCTTGTGGTCTGGCTCAGCCCATTGCAGCAGGCGCAGGGCGAGGCGCAGATCGCCGTCCATCCAGGCTCGAATGGCCATCGCCCGGCGAGGGTCGTAGAACCGCTGTCTGCGATACCACTCGAACACGTCTGCATCGGATTTATGTCCGTTGCAGGAGAGGCAGGCCGGTACGCAGTTTTCGGTGACACTTAAACCACCACGACAACGCGGCAGAATATGATCAATAGATTCGGAAGGTTTGCCGCAATAGATGCAACTTTTTCCGGTGTATGTATGCAATGATTGTCTCCATCGTCGAACACGTAATTTGGGGCAGAGTTCATCTAGAAAAACTGCGTCCCTGTTATGCATCCGAGGATCTCGGTTAAACAAAGTTTGCCGCGAAAGCTGATGGCGTCAATGTGTCGAGCGCTGCATTTTCAGACATGCTTGCTCTCAAAAATTGCTTTGTTGCAAGGAACTTGTCGAACGTCTGTGAGCCTTTAAGATTTTTGTTTGTGGGGTCGTTTGATTCGTCATTGACGTCCCACCGTTGCTACCTCGAGCTTTCACCCTCAGGCATGGTCCGAGTGGTGAGTCCCTTTGATGCGGTGACGCAGGCGCAGCTGCGTCGGGTGAGGCCACGTGGGTGCTGGCGCGGCCAACGCAAGGGCTGGGAGTTTCCACTGGCCTCGATGCAGGCACTGCAGTCCGCCCTGGGCAAGCGTTTTCACATTCGAGACGACCTGAAGCAGTGGATGGCCTGGAGCCATCAACCGCTACCGCCTCTGCCTCCGCACCGTGAGCTGATTGCCGCTGCCGATCTGGAGGATCCACTGCAGGATGGCCGACAGCCACTGGCCCACCAACGATCCGGTGCGCGCTGGCTGCTGGCAAGGCGCGGCGCCGTCCTCGCTGATGAGATGGGGCTTGGCAAGACTCTCACGGCTCTGCTGGCAGCCAGGGCTCTGGCCCGCTGCGCGTCCCTGCGGGTCCTGGTGGTGGCCCCTGTGGGGTTGCATGCCCACTGGCAACGCGAGGCGGATGCGGTGGCTCAGGTTGTGCAGCTCGTCAGCTGGGCACGCCTCCCTCCTGAGCTTCCTGAGGCCGGCACGGTGTTGCTGGTGGATGAAGCCCACTTCGCCCAGACCCTGCAGGCAAGACGAACGGAAGCACTGCTCCGGCTGGCCCGTCACCCTCGCCTGCGCGCGATCTGGATGCTGACCGGCACACCGATGAAGAACGGCCGTCCCAAGCAACTGTTTCCGTTGCTGGCGGCCATCGACCATCCCATTTCCCGTGATCAGCAGCGTTTTGAGGAGATGTACTGTCAGGGTCACTGGCGTGAGCGGCCGGGCCGTCATCGCCAGTGGCAGGCCGATGGTGCCAGTCAGCTGGAGGAGCTTCGCCAGCTGACGCGGCCCTTGATTCTTCATCGCCGCAAGCGGCAGGTGATTGGTTTGCCTCCCAAACAACGTCGGCATATTCCGATTGTTCTGGCCCAGGCTGAATCAGTCGGTTTCGACCATCGCGTCGGTCTTGTGATCGAGGATTACCGATACAGGGTTCGCAAGGGAGAGGTTCGCTCCGATGCCGAATCCCTGGCCGTGCTCACGTCGTTGCGTCGGATCTCGGCTGAGTTCAAATTGCCGGCTGTTCGTGCGCTCCTGGACGAGCTGCGTTCGCGTGGTGAGGCCGTTGTTTTGTTCAGCGGTTTTGTTGATCCCCTGAGGTTGCTGCATCGGCAGATCGGCGGGGAGCTGTTAACTGGCCGCCAGCGCCCGGCGGAACGACAGCAAGCCGTTGACCGGTTTCAGAGCGGTGCCTCTGATCTGCTGCTTGCAACCTATGGAACCGGGGGACTTGGTTTCACGTTGCATCGAGCGCGTCATGTTGTGCTGCTTGAACGTCCCTGGACACCGGGGGATGTTGATCAGGCTGAGGATCGTTGCCATCGCCTTGGCATGACGGGGGATTTGATCTGCCACTGGATGCAGCTTGGTCCCGCCGATCAGCTGGTTGATGGTCTGGTGGCCAGCAAGGCTGAGCAGATCGAAATCCTGTTGGGTCCGCGACGCCTTGCGGTGGCTCGTCAGCCGCTGGCGTCGATGGTGCGCTCCTGTTTGCAGGCGGCCTGACGGACCGTCAGCTCTTTCTGAAGGAGGGGGTCCGTCGAGGTCGGCTTGCGATCGTTCAGTAGAGCGATGGCAGCCTTCACATCTCTGCAGGCCCTCCTGGAATCTCCCCGCAGGCTGTGAACAAGAGACCGCTCACTGAGCGGTTCCGGTGCATCGGGGTGGGCTTGGACCGTTGCATTGCAGCGCTCAAGAGCCTGATCAAGTCGTTCAGGATTGAACTGTTCCAAGCAGCTGCTGACTGACGCTGCCGAGGAGGTGGCGTCGGGCGTGTTCTGCGGTGGTGCCGGTGAGGAGCTGCAGGCCAGACAACCGATCAGCAGTCCAAGTTCAGTAGCTGTAACGATCGTCGTCCTGATCGTCGAAGCCGTTGATGGCTTTGGCGTTTGGAGACAAGCTTCTGTAGTTCTGCGTGGACTCCGAACGGCTTGCAGCTCCGAAGAGATCGCCGAGGTACTGACCGCAATCGGGGAAATTCCCAGGATCCTGCACCACAGCTTCCGTGATCATCACAGAAGCGTGCTCAGGAGACGTTTTGAACATGCCGTTCCCCTGGCGTTTGATCACGGCGTAGGACGCATTCCAGCTGACGCTGTGATCGTTCCCGCTGGAACGCATGAAGCAGTAGATCTTGGCCCCCTTGATCTCTGTCGTTTCAGCGGCCACAGCCTGAGGCAGAGCGCCGGCAAGGGCCCCGATCAGGCCCAGGGTGCAGACAGCCAGGGTTTGACCGGAGCGCAACATGGCAGAGAAGACAGCACAACTCGGCTCAACGTATCGGTCAGATCCGGACTGTCTAGGGCATCAGGGTCCATTGAGATCAAATGGTGTGAGCAGTTTCACAACCAGCGGCAGCACAAGCAGCACCGTGATCAGGCGAACGGCGTGGAGGGCGGCGACGGCGGCGCCGACGCCGAATTCCGCTCCCACCAAGCTCATTCCACTGATTCCACCCGGGGCAGCACCCAACAAGGCCACGACAGGATCAATCCCAAGCAGTCTGCTGCTCCACAATCCGATGACAACGCCCGTGAGCACGAGGGTGAGGGTGATCAGCAGTGCCGGTCGCCAGAGGGCCTGGAGTTGATCCAGAGAAGCCCGTGTCAGCCCCGTTCCAATCACGGTTCCGATGCCGATTTCCAGAACGGTTCGTGTGCCGCTCGGCCATTGGGCGAGTTCCATCTTTCCACTCATGCTCACCAATCCGGCTCCAAGCAGGGCTCCGGCCAGCGGAGCTGCGGGGATTCCACTCAGAAGTGCAAGCAGTCCAAGCGTTGTTCCTGCCAGGAGATAAAGAAGCAGAGTCGCCAGTGGGGGCATGGATGACAGGTCTCGCTGATGCAGTCTGATCTTGAGGCTGGCCTAACCATGTGCTGTCATCGGTCCAATCTCATTTGGGCTCGGCCATGACTGGTTCCGTTTCGTTCCGGATCACACGCACGGCCGAAGACCTTGCACAGACGATCACGACCTTGTCCCAGCGACTGGTCAGGCTCGAGCAACGCCAGGAAGCGTTGGAGTTGCAGCTGCGCCACCAGCATCAGGATGCGCAACGGGTTCCGGATGAGGAGCTGGCCACGTTGGACGGTATCGATCAGCTTTTGCGTGAGACGAGAGATCTGCTCGAGGCTTCTGCGACGCCTCGTCATGGGGAAGGACCTGAAACGCACGATTCCGACCAGCACCATGGTTTTCACGGTGAGGAAATGGCCGCATAAGGGTGGCGCTGGATGCCAAAATGAAAAGAAAGGCATCCATGGCATCCACCATCTCTGCCTCATCTGCTTGCGGCAACGTCCAGTCTTCGTCCACGATCCACAAGGCAAACGACTTCTCAACAACTGGGTTTGAGGAGCGTGGTCATGAACTTGAGAAACTTGAATTCGCTCTCGCCTTCGCTGAAATGCGTGGAGACACTGAGCGATGTCTCAAATTGAGAGCGCAGATTGCAGCGCTTGGTGGTAACGCAGAGGAGCCCGGAACCTGAATTTTCAGCAATCTTCTTTTGAAGAAGTGCATCGTTCAGTTTGAGCAGCTGGAGTTTTTAATTAAACGCGGTATAATTTATACAAAAGAGAAAACTCGCGTTCATTGACGCTCACATTTGCCAAACGCCCTGCAGTTGCTGATCAACGAGATGCACATCAGCAGGCTGCCCATCAATTTTTCGAGCAGGCTCGGGATCAAGCTCATCATGGACTGATTTCGGAAGCTGGTCTCCTGATTCTTAAGGGCCTGGATCAGGAGCGCCGTGCTCAAGTGTCCGGCCCCCAGGTCATGCAACTGATCAAGCCACGACTGTGAGCTTCAATTCTTCAACTAAAGAACAAAGCGGGTGACCGGATTTGAACCGGCGACGTCCAGCTTGGGAAGCTGACATTCTACCGCTGAATTACACCCGCGTTCCTGTCTTCTAGCCAAGAGCCTGGGTTGCTGCAGCAACACCTGCACCCATTGTCCCTTGATGTAACCCAAGCGATTGAAGCGTGGCCTCGATCGCTGAAACAGCTGTGATCACATCCCGATCGCAGACAAATCCAAGATGACCGATTCGGAACACTTTCCCTTTGAGGTGGTCCTGGCCACCAGCCAGAAGAATGTCGAATCTCTTTTTCACTTCCTGCCGCAGAACCTCAGCATCGATGCCGTCAGGGGCCACTGCGGTGATGGCAGGACTGCCAAATCCCTCTGCTGCGTAGAGCGGCAGACCGATTGCTTTCATCCCGGCCTGTGTCGCAGCTCGATGGCGTGAGTGACGCGTGAAAATCCTCTCAAGCCCTTCCTTCTGCATCATCTCCAGGGCAACCTCCAGTGCAAAGTAGAGATTCACCGCCGGTGTGAATGGGTTGCTGTTCTTTGCAGCTGTTTTTCGGTAGGCCCCGAGATCGAGATAGAACTTCGGTAGATCCGAACGTTCATAGGCCTGCCAGGCTCGCTCGCCCATGGCGACGAAACTCAGGCCGGGTGGAAGCATGTAGCCCTTCTGAGAACCCGAGGCCACCACATCCACCCCCCAGGCATCCATCGGGACATCCGTGGCGCCGAGGCTGGTGACGCAGTCAGCGATCGTGATGGCTGTGCCGTGGGCTCTGACGTGGCCGCTGATCGATTGCAGATCATTGATCACGCCGGTGGATGTTTCCGAGTGCGTCAGGATCACGGCCTTGATCGCCTTGTCGGTGTCCGCGTTCAGGGCATCACTGAAGTCCTCCGGATTGAGTGGTTGTCCCCACTCCGCTGAGATCACCTGCACATCGAGGCCAAACGCCTCGGCCACCTTCACCCAGCGTTCCCCAAATTTGCCGTTGTCGCCGCAGAGAACCTTGTCTCCACGGCTCAGGGTGTTGATGATTCCAGCTTCCATGGCGGCGGTACCGCTACCGGTGATCACCAGCACATCACCGTCGGTTTGATGCAACCACTTCAGCTGCTCTGTGGTTCGTTCAACCACTGCCTGAAAGTCACCGCTGCGGTGTCCGATGGGATGCCGACCCATCGCTTTCAACACTGATTCCGGCACCGGGGTCGGCCCCGGAATCATCAGGGTGAGTTTGTCCTGCATGACGCTGGGCTGCCAATCGGCGACTCTAGAAAACAGCGTTTCATTCGCCCATTCCATCCCCCGTCCCAGGACTGACCCTGCCGGTCTGGGTGGCGGCTGCGGCCAAGGCTGCAGTTCGTGCTCTGCTGCAGCAGGACTTTGAGCCGGATCAGTCGTTATCCATTCCTGAACGGAGGGAACCTCTGGTTGTGCCAGTGGTGTCGTCAGCGCTTCTGGACGCCGGCCGGCTGGCGATGGCGATCAGTCATTGCGATCCAGGGGAAGGCCTGGATCTCACACGAGGACTTGAGATCTGGGTGACAGCGCGTTGGCGGGACACGCCAGAGCCTCCGATTGAACTGCTCGGGGGCCTGGGCATCGGGCGCTATGCGGAGGGGGGAGAGCTCTGCATCTCATCCTTTGCCCTCCAGCTGCTAAAGGTCAATCTCCTGCCATTGTTGCCATCAGGCCGCGGGGTGGAACTTGAGGTGGTGCTGCCGCGGGGGCGCGAGCTTGCCGAGCGCACCAGCAATGCTGCCTTCGGTGTTGTCGATGGTCTGGCCTTGATCGGTTTGCAGGCGGAGGTTCAGCGCAGTGCGGCACCAGATCAGCTGGAACAGGTCCTGGATCAGGTCAAACACCTGGCCGAACATCACGATTTCGCTGGTCGACTGACGCTGGTGATTGGTGAGAACGGTCTTGATCTGGCGCGACAGGCGGGGTTCAAGCCTTTGATCAAGGTGGGGAACTGGCTGGGTCCTGTGCTGGTTGCGGCTGCAGAGGCTGGGGTGCAGGACCTGTTGCTGTTGGGGTACCACGGAAAGCTGGTGAAGCTGGCCGGAGGCATTTTTCACACCCATCACCATCTGGCCGATGGCCGCCAGGAGGTGCTGCTGGCACTGGGATTGGATGCTGGTCTCTCGAGGCCGCAGCTGGAACAACTGCGGACAGCCTCCTCCGTTGATGGGGCCTTGAACGCTCTGGAGGCTGAGGATCCGGCCGCGGCCGATCGCTTGTGGGATCGGCTTGCCGAGGCTGTCGAGAGGCGCAGTGCGGCCTACATCGCTCGCTACGGGCGCTGGTCCATGGGCATCGGGGTCGCTCTCTTCGATCGCAGTCGCCAGCTGCGGCGTTGGGGCCCAGTTGCGGCGAAGCGCTTCTTTACGCTGAAGCACTGACGGTTTTCAAAGCCCGTCCCAGCTCTGCATTGATGTCCCAGCCTTCTTTCGACGGTTCGCGGCAGCCGGCCATCGTCATCCTGGATTTCGGATCCCAGTACTCCGAGTTGATTGCCAGGCGTGTGCGGGAAACCGAGGTGTTCTCCGTTGTGATGGGGTACAGCACGTCGGCTGAGGAGCTGCGGGCTCTGGCGCCCAGGGGGCTGATCCTCAGCGGGGGTCCCAGTTCGGTTTATGCCGAAGGGGCACCTCTCTGTGATCCGGCGATCTGGGAGCTCGGCATTCCTGTGCTCGGGGTCTGTTACGGCATGCAGCTGATGGTTCAGCAGCTGGGCGGGGTGGTGGAGGCGGCCACAGGCAAGGCCGAATACGGCAAGGCGCCGCTTGAGGTGGATGACCCCACGGATCTGCTCACCAACGTGGATTCCGGCTCCACGATGTGGATGAGTCATGGCGACTCGGTGAAGGCTCTGCCCGAGGGCTTTGTGCGGCTGGCTCACACGGCCAACACGCCGGAGGCCGCCGTGGCGCATCTGAAGCGCCGGTTGTATGGGGTGCAGTTTCACCCGGAGGTGGTGCATTCCATCTGCGGGATGGCTCTGATCCGGAATTTCGTTTATCACATCTGCCGCTGTGACCCGGATTGGACGACCTCGGCCTTCATTGATGAAGCGGTCGACCAGGTCCGTGAGCAGGTTGGCGACAAGAGAGTTCTGCTGGCTCTCTCCGGTGGTGTTGATTCATCCACCCTGGCCTTTCTGCTGAAAAAGGCCATCGGTGATCAGCTCACCTGCATGTTCATCGATCAGGGCTTCATGCGCAAAGGGGAGCCCGAATTTCTGATGGATTTCTTCGATCGGAAATTCAATATCCATGTGGAATACATCAATGCCCGGCAGCGTTTCATTGGCAAGTTGAAGGACATCACCGATCCTGAGCAGAAGCGCAAGATCATCGGAACCGAATTCATCCGCGTCTTCGAGGAGGAGAGCAAGCGACTGGGTCCGTTCGATTACCTGGCGCAGGGAACGCTGTATCCAGACGTGATCGAGAGTGCCGGGACCAATGTTGACCCCAAGACCGGTGAACGGGTGGCGGTGAAGATCAAGAGCCACCACAACGTGGGGGGTCTTCCCAAGGACCTTCAGTTCAAGCTGGTGGAACCGCTGCGCCGATTGTTCAAGGATGAGGTTCGGCGGGTTGGTCGTGCCCTCGGGTTGCCTGAGGAGATTGTGCGTCGCCATCCCTTCCCGGGGCCAGGTCTTGCGATTCGGATCCTGGGTGAGGTCACCGATGAGAAGCTCAACTGTCTGCGGGATGCCGACCTGATTGTTCGCGAGGAGATCCGTGAGGCCGGTCTGTATCACGACATCTGGCAGGCCTTTGCGGTGCTGTTGCCGGTTCGATCCGTCGGTGTGATGGGGGACAAGCGCACCTATGCCTGGCCGGTGGTGCTGCGCTGCGTCTCCAGTGAAGACGGCATGACAGCGGACTGGTCGCGACTCCCCTGCGACCTGATGGAAACCATCTCCAACCGGATCGTGAATGAGGTGAAGGGGGTGAACCGTGTGGTGCTCGACATCACCAGCAAGCCTCCCGGCACGATTGAGTGGGAATAGGGCTGGATCCTGTTGTCAGTGGTCGATAGCTTGGGCCACAGGCCTGGACTCCGTGACGGCGACTCAACAGCAGGATCAACAACTGCAGCGACGCCTGCAGCAGGACAGCATTCAGCTCAGCGGCCGCACGATCTATCTCAATCCATTCCTGTACTGGCGTCGCTTCGACAGCAACACCGATCGCTGGCTGCGCGAGCCAGGCCAGCTGAGCGAGGACCAGATCGTGGCCAACCGTTCTCGCTTCTACCCGGAGCTGGACTGGACCCAGCTTGAGGCTGGGCAGGTCGCTGTGAGGGACGGGGCGATCGAGATGTTTCTCAAAAGCCTTGAGTTGATCAGCACCTTCCACCCCGAGCTGGGCTCCGGCCAGATGCTCGAGGTGGAGCGCAAGATGACGATCACCAAGAAGCGGGCGTTTGAGCGTTGGGTCGACAAAGCGCTGAAGCGTCGCAGTCGCGACGAAAGCCGCGAACACCGACGGTTCGAGCGGAGTCGCTTCTGGCGTGCCTGGTGGGAATGGATTCGCATGGACACCACCCAGAAAGCTGTGGTGCCGATCGTGATGCTGATGGTGCTCTCCGGCGTCTTCGGTTGGTCCATGGCGGCGCGGCAGTCAGCCTGTCCAACGCTCTCGCTTCCTTCAGGACAGACTGGGGTCCGTTGACGCAGGCCCCATGGCCGACAGCTCCAGCGCTGACAATCCTCTCGATCAACTGCGCCTGTCCCTGATGCAGGACGTGCTCCCCGTCGGCCTCGCCGTGCTGGAACGGGCTCGTCAGGGGGGACCAACGAAGGTGGCGGAAGTGTTCAGTGGTGCGTCGGCTGATCCGATTGCCGATCTGCGTGAGGAAGGTGAGCCAGCGGCCCGCACCGTTCGAGAGCAACTGGATCAGGTCAGTCCCGGTCTTGGCAATCCAGTGATGCCCGTGTCCGTGTCCGTTGAAGAGCCCGTTGCCTCTCCCGACGAGCGATCCGAGTTGATCATCGCCTTGCAGCGGATCGAGGGTCGACTCGAGGAGTTGAGTCGAAGGCTGCCGGCGGATTCCTGAGATGTCCATCTCCGGTTCTCAGGGCCGTGCTATCCAGCGGCAGACCGGCCTGCAGCAGCAACCGCTCGTGCTGCTGCTGGTGATTCTTCTGTTCTGCGGCGCCATGGCCGCGCGGCTGGTCTGGATGCAGCTTCTGGAGCACAACCGCTTCCGCGAGCTCGCTGACGAGAACCGAATTCGCCTGGTTCCCCGTTCGCCGATCCGTGGTCGCTTGCTGGACCGCAAGGGGCGGGTTCTCGCTTCCAGCAAGCTGTCCTACACCC
Source organism: Synechococcus sp. KORDI-100 (assembly GCF_000737535.1). NCBI lineage: Bacteria > Bacillati > Cyanobacteriota > Cyanophyceae > Synechococcales > Synechococcaceae > Synechococcus > Synechococcus sp. KORDI-100. The sequence continues at coordinate 196,987 of NZ_CP006269.1, forward strand.
TGTATGTCGAACCGCGTCTGGTCAGCGATCAGGACTGGCCAGCCTTGCGTGATCGTCTGGCATCCCTGCTCAACCTCAAACCTGAGCAACTTGATGCCCGCCGCGGCCGTGGCCTGGATCGTGACGGCTATCGCATCACCCTGGCGCTCGATCTCAAGCCCGAGCAGGTCCTGCGTTTCCGGGAGCAGTCTGCATCGCTGCAGGGTGCCCAGGTTGATGTCGACATTCTTCGCTACTACCCCAACGGCACCCTGGCGGCCCATGCCATTGGCTACACCTCGCCGGTCACCGATGAAGAGTTCAAGACCCTGGCTGAGAAGGGCTACAAGATCCGCGATCGAATCGGACGCATCGGGGTCGAAGCGGCCTACGAGAGTCAACTGCGGGGCCAGTGGGGCGGCCAGATGCTCGAGGTGAATGCCATGGGAGAGGTGCAGCGAAACCTCGGTGATCGACCATCGGTGGCCGGCAAGGACCTGACACTGACGATCGATCTCGATCTGCAGCGGGTGGCCGAGCAGGTTCTGGCGGATAAACCGGGCGGGGCGATCGTGGTTCTCGATCCCAGCGACGGCGGCATCCTGGCGCTCGCCAGCAAACCGACGTTCGATCCCAACTTCTTCTCCAAGCTGATCACCACGCAGAAGGAATACGACGCTCTCTTCAAATCGCCCAAGAAGCCGCTATTCAGCAGGGCGATGAACGCGTACGACCCAGGCAGCACCTGGAAGCCGGTCACGGCGATGGCGGGCATGGAGTCCGGCAAATTCCCGCCGGAGACGAAGTTGCACACCACGGCCTGCATCACCTACGGCGGCCATTGTTTCCCGGATCACAACGGTGCCGGTTTCGGGCATATCGGCTATGCCGATGCCCTGCGCTTCTCCAGCAACACGTTCTTCTATCAGGTGGGCGTTGGGGTGGGATCCATGGAGCTGAAGAAGGCGGCGACCCAGCTCGGCTTCATGCAGAAGACCGGCATTGAGATCGGCTGGGAGGAGAGCATCGGTCTGGTCGGCGATGAGCAATGGGCGGCCGAAGGCCGCGGCGGCTGGGCAAAGCCCGGATCCATGCCCTGGATTCCCGAGGACATGGCCAGTGCCTCGATCGGACAATCCGTCGTTCAGATCACGCCATTGCAGTTGGCACGCTCCTACGCGGTGTTTGCCAACGGCGGCTGGCTGGTGACACCGCACTTCGCCAAGTCAGACAAGGACTGGCGATTGCCGCCTTACAAAACCAAGGTCTCCATCAAGCCATCCACCTTGCAGACCATTCGAGAGGGTCTGCGCAAAGTCGTCTCCAGCGGGACGGGTGCAGGACTCAACGGCCCTGGAATTCCGCCTGCTGCCGGGAAGACCGGCACCGCTGAGGACAGCACGGGTGGACCGGATCATGCCTGGTTCGGTTGTTATGCCCCCTATCCCAACGGGGAGATCGTGGTGGTCGCTTTCGCCCAGAACACTCCGGGTGGAGGGTCCGTTCATGCGCTTCCGATGGCGAAAAAAGTTCTGGCGGAGTGGGAGAAGGGCCGCAGGCGCTGAGCTTCAGGCCGCGATGTTCAGGCTGTGGCGTTCAGGCTGTGGCCTGAAGCTGTCGTCCGAGAACCTCGCGGTAATACCCACGCAGTTGTTCGGTCGCTCCGGCCCAGCCCCAGCGTTCGGCTTCCGTGCGGGCAGCCTTGCGCAACCCCTGGCGCTCCAGGTCATTGCCAAGCAGTTTGCGCGTTGCCGAAATCAGGCTGGCAGCTCCGCCATCAGCGCCGTCAGGCTCATACAGGCAGCCGTTGACCCCATCCGTGATGATGTCCGGAATCCCGCCGCGGTTGGCCCCGACGACAGGGCATCCTGCCGCCATCGCTTCCAGCAGCACCAGGCCGAGGGTTTCTGTGCTGGAGGGGAACAGAAACGCATCACCGCTGGCGTAGGCCCCCGCCAGTTCTTCGCCAGCTAGGTAACCCACGAAGGTTGTGGCCGTGCCTCCGAAATGGCGTTCCAGTTGCTGGCGATGGGGGCCATCACCCACGAGGGCAAAACGGGCATCCGGGAGTGCCTCCAGCACGGGGCGAATGCGCTCGATCTGTTTTTCCGCAGAGAGTCTGCCCACATACAGCAGAAGGGCACCACGATCGTCGTGTTGACCGAGGAGCCGTCGCCTCATCTCGTCGCCGCGCAGTTCGGGCCTGAACAGATCGGTGTCGACGCCGCGCTGCCACAGGGCGGTGTGCTGAATCCCTTTCTCGCTCAGCTCCTGAACCATGGCCGTTGAGGTGCAGAGGTTCAGGACGGCCTGGTTGTGCGCTGCCTTGAGCAGCTCCCAGAGCAGGGGTTCCAGCATGCCCACCCCGTAGTGCTCCAGATATTTGGGCAGATGGGTGTGGTAGCTCGCTACCAGAGGAATGGTCTTGGTTTTGGCCAGCCAGATGCCACCCAGGCCGAGCACGGCGGGGTTGACCACATGGATCAGATCTGGCTGGAAGTCGTCAATGGCCTCAGAAACCGCAGGCCTGGGCAGGGCCAGCTTCAGTTCGGGGTAGAGCGGAAGCGGCATGGCTGGCACGCCGATCACCCGGGCGCCCATGTAGCTGCTCGGAGCGCCTTCCGGACAGAACACAACCACCTCATCCCCTGCATCCACAAGGTGTTTCACGGTCTTCGTCAGACGCGTGACGATGCCATCCACCTTGGGAAGGAAGGTTTCAGTGAAGAAGGCGATTTTCACAGACGCAGGCTCAGGCGGCGCTGCCGATGGCTTGGGCCTGGGTTTTGGTCCAGGCGGAGGTGCAGAGGATGCGGTTGCGATCGCAGCGGTCGGCGTAGCGGGTGGCGATGTCCACCACTTCCTTCAGCAGGCCGTTATCCAGCGTGGTGGGGTTGAGACCCAGTTCGATGAAGCAGCGATTGTCCACGATCAGATCGTTTTCCACGGCTTCATTGCGTGGATTCGGCAGGTTGTTCACCTGAGCACCGGTCAGGGCGGCCACCTTCTTGGCCAGCTCACCAACCTGATGGCTTTCGGTCATCTGGTTGAAGATCTTGACCCTTTCGCCGGGCTCAGGCGGGTTATCCAGGGCCAGCTGCACGCAACGCACCGAGTCGCGGATGTGAATGAATGCCCGCGTCTGGCCGCCGGTGCCATGCACGGTGAGGGGGTAGCCGATGGCGGCCTGCATCAGGAACCGATTCAGCACCGTGCCGTAGTCGCCGTCGTAATCAAAGCGATTGGTCAGGCGGGCATCGCGATCGGTGGCTTCCGTGTTGGTGCCCCAGACGATGCCCTGGTGCAGGTCGGTGATGCGGACCTTGTCGTTTTTGTTGTAGTAGAGGAAGAGCAGCTGGTCCAGCGTCTTGGTCATGTGATAGACGCTGCCAGGGCTTGCCGGGTGAAGGATCTCCTCCTCAAAGCGACTGCCATCGGGCTGGGGCACTTCCACCTTGAGATAGCCCTCGGGGATGGTGGCGCCGCGGTGGGAGCCGTAGCCGTAGACCCCCATCGTGCCCAGGTGCACCACGTGAATATCCAGGCCGCTTTCAACGATGGCGGCCAGCAGATTGTGGGTGCCGTTGACGTTGTTATCGACGGTGTAGCGCTTGGTGGCGCTGCTCTTCATTGAATAGGGAGCGGCGCGCTGTTCAGCGAAGTGCACCACCGAGTCGGGTTGTTCATCCAGCAGCAGATCCAGCAGCCGCTGGAACTCGTGCGCGATGTCCATGTGGACGAAACGCATCGGCTTGCCGCCGATCTCACGCCAGGCCTTGAGGCGTTCACCGATGCTGGTGATCGGTGTGAGGGATTCAACCTCGAGATCAATGTCGATCTTGCGACGGCTGAGGTTGTCGACGATCAACACCTCGTGGCCCTGATCAGCCAGGTTCACCGCACAGGGCCAGCCGCAGAAGCCGTCACCGCCGAGAACGAGAACTTTCACCCCAGACTCCTGCAGGAATGAGCAAAACGCTCAGTTGAGGCAAGCTACTACAGGGATTTTCAGCTGATTGCCACACTGACCCCGACAAGGGCCATCACCAGCACCGCACCACCAACCATCATCAGCAGGGAGCTCTGTCCCCGCTGACGTGAGGTCTCAGCATCCATCACTTCCATGCGGGGTTCCTTGGCAAAAGCGTTCAGCCGTCCGCCGTCTTCTGTGGTGACCTGCATGTTTGAACTGCGAATGCCCGGACCTTATGAGTTCAAATGCCTACTGACTGATGAAACGCCGCCAGATTCATCTGACGTCATCTCTCTTTACCTGTCGCAACCTTCCTCAGGTCACCAAGCCGGTGCTGGGTGAACTTGCCGAAGCTTCCTCGCGTCGAGGCAGTCGTCCAGCGCAGTACGCCAGGCGTCCAGCTTTGACGGCCTGTCCCATGGCTTCGGCCATCGCCGCGGGAGATCCGGCCAGGGCGATCGCACTGTTCACCAGAACGGCATCTGCCCCCAGCTCAAGGGCCTCTGCCGCTTCGCTGGGGACGCCGATTCCGGCATCCACCACCACAGGGACGCTGGCGTTTTCAACGATCAGCCGGATGTTGGCCGCATTGTTCAAGCCCTGACCGGAGCCGATCGGAGAACCAAGAGGCATCACGGTGGCGCAGCCTGCCTCCTCCAACCGCTTGGCCAGCAGCGGATCGGCATTGATGTATGGCAGAACGGCGAATCCCTCGTCCACCAGTCGTTCGGCTGCTTCAAGGGTGCCGATCGGATCCGGCAGCAGGTGCCGACTGTCAGGGATCACCTCGAGTTTCACAAAGTTGTTGTCCTCCTGCCCGGCCAGCTTTGCCAGTTCCCGCCCCAGCCTGGCCACGCGAACGGCTTCGTCGGCATCGCTGCATCCAGCGGTGTTGGGAAGCATCCAGATGCGCGACCAGTCGATAGCATCCATCAGGCCGGCATGGCCGGCGGCAACGGCTTGAACGCGGCGGACGGCCACCGTCACCATCTCGCAACCGGAGCGTTCGATGCTGGCTTGCATCGTGGCCAGATCGGCATATTTGCCTGTTCCTGTGAAGAGACGACTGCTGAACTGTCGTCCGGCGATGGTTAGGGAATCGAGGGCGTTCAACGTCGAAACCATGACGCGTGTTGAGGTTGAGAGAACGGCATGGCAGTGCCGATACGGATGAGCAAAACGCCCTACCGTGCAGCCACATCATGTGTGCTCAATGCCTTTCCTGCTTGCCATGGATCTACCGATCGGCAGCCAGGTGCCATTCATGAGCAATCCTCAACTGCCACTTGATCCGATTGAGCTGGCGGTGCCGACGGAAGTTGATGACGGGAACGTCGAAAGCTTCGATCCGGTCAAACGTGCGGTTCTTCTCGCTGACACCCTTCCGCGTCTTTGGTGTGGAACCTACCGGCCCTTTGACGGCAACCCGGAAGTCGACGTGAAGCTGACGCTCACCTCACTCACACCGATGGGGCAGATGGTGAACCTTCGCGGTTCCATGGATCTCGGCGATGTCGCAACCCCGGTTCAGGGCAATCTCCATGCAAAGTCCGATCAACTGGATCTGATTCCCCTTGCGAGTCCTTTGATCGCAGGAGCAGAGCCTGGTGGGGTCTTTCTTGGCCTCCAGGCTTTCAGTCCCTCCGCCTGGGAATCCCCCCGTTTGATCAACACCAATGATCCAGGTGGTGGCATCGGCGGACGTCTGGCATTGTCCAGCGAATGTGCTCAACCGCCTCTCCAGCCACTGTGGTGAGCTGACGTCGGCTGGTCTCAGCCGATCCGTTTCTGGAGTTTTTTCAGACGCTTGCTGGCTGTGTTGTTGCCGGGTTCAATTTCGAGTGTCCGTTCATAGACGGCCATCGCTTCTTCGGTTTGCAGCAGCTTTTCCTGGGCAAACCCGAGGTTGTTCAGAGCAACGGGATAATCAGCTTTGGCCTTCAGCGCCAGTTTGTAATGCTTGACGGCGCTTTCGTAGTTCTTCTGGGCAGCCAATGAAAAGCCCAACGCATTTTCAATCAGGGCGCGTGCCTCGTCCGGTTCGCCTGAAAGCCGCTTGGCGGCCTGTTTCAACGTGGTGGTTGCCTGGGGATAAAGCCGTTTGCGCAGCTGGACAGAGGCCAGCTCGTACAAATCAGAGGCCTGACGGGATGCTGACGCACCGGATTGCTCCAGCTCGATCAGCTTGATTTCGTCACGGCGAACCCTGAGGAGCTGACGACCCACCACGACGGCCACGATGGCCAGCAGGCCAACCAGGCCCAGAAGGTAGGTCTGGGGCAGCAGGTTCACGGGGAATGATCAGGCCTTGGCGGCACTCACCACATTGGTGAAGCTGCTTGGATCGACGACGGCGAGTTGGGCCAGCATTTTGCGGTTGAGCCGAACATCGGCCTTTTTCAGGCCACCCATCAGCCGGCTGTAGCTGACGCCGTTGATCCGTGCTGCGGCATTGATGCGGGCAATCCACAAGCGGCGGAAATCCCGCTTGCGCCGGCGGCGGTCGCGGTAGGCGTTGCACAACGCCTTCATGACCCGTTGGTTGGCTGTGCGGAACAGCGTTCCATTGCTTCCACGGAAGCCACGGGCCAGCTTCAGGATTTTGTTACGACGCTTACGGGCGACGTTGCCTCTCTTGACGCGGGCCATGACGTTGGAAGGATTTGATCAGGAAATGAACGGAACAATCAGGCGTAAGGGAGCATCCGGATGACGCGCAGTTCGTCCGTTTCATGCACCACTGCCTTGGTTGCCAGGTGACGCTTCTGCTTTGGGGTCTTGTGATCCAGCAGGTGATTGCGGAAGGCGCGCCGACGCATGAACTTGCCAGTGCCGGTTGCTTTGAACCGCTTGGCGGCAGCTTTGCGGGTCTTCAGCTTGGGCATTGCGACTGCTCTGTCGGGCACAAACGACAACAATACGATGCAGCGCGACTGTTTCGATGATTTTCCGCCTGTTGCCATTGGCCGTCCTGCTTGTGATGGCGACAGGCTGTCGTGCCGTGGAACTGCAGGCCGAACCCGACGCTGCACCCGATCCCGCACCCGCGGCAGTGCGTGCAGTTCCGGCAACCCATCAGCCGGTTCCAGCACCACCTGGAGCCAACGGACTATCTCCTGTGCTCTGGGTGTCGCTTGCGGATCATCTCGGTCGCGGCGGCCGATCACCACTGTTGACCCTCAGAAGTGCCTCAGGCCCCCTGACGCTTGAGGACGCAGCCGGCACGCAATGGAGCTCCGGCACGATTTCGATCGGCTGGAGGAGCGTGCCCCTAGACACTCCGTTGCCGTTGGCCCGCCGTGTGGCGGGGCCGTTTGCCAGCTTTGAATCGGCTGAACGGGTCGCCAAGCGCTGGCGCCAGATCGGTGTCGCGGCTGAAGTTGCACACCCTGGCGACTGGGAGGTCTGGGCGCCGCAGGCGTCTCCGCTACCGGAGGGTCTGCGCGTCCGCGACTGGAGTGGCAGCACAACAACAGTGGTGAAACCCGTCCTGGAGAGTTCCGAGGGGGGAACCACGCTCACGGGACCGATTCAGATCCAGGCTCCCAACGGCCTGCTGTGGAAAGGCGGCTTGTATCGCGGTCCGTTTCGACTGCAGCCTGATGCCTACGGCAGTTGGACCCTGGTGGAACAGGTGCCCATTGAGCGTTATCTCGAAGGCGTGGTTCCCCACGAAATCGGCGCTGGTTCACCGACCGCAGCGCTGCAGGCCCAAACCGTTTTGGCTCGGACCTGGGCCCTCGCCAACAGCCATCGCTTCAGGATCGATGGATACCACCTCTGCAGCGACACCCAGTGCCAGGTGTACAGCGACCCTCGTCAGGCTGGCCGCGCAGTCAGGCAAGCCATCAAGGCCACAAGCGGTCGACTGTTGAGTTGGAAGGGTGAACCGATCAGTGCCGTTTATCACGCCAGTAATGGAGGTGTGATGGCAGCGGGTCCCGAGGCCTGGGCCATGGATCCGGCCCCCTACCTCAAGGCCGAGGCTGATGGTGATGAGGCCTGGCGGAATCGCCATCCGTTGCCTCTGATGCAGAGCGCAGCTGTCGATGCGTTGCTTCAAGGCGGAGCTGGGGCGTATGGAACCAATCACCCCCTGTTTCGCTGGAGTCGCACCTTGACGGCGCCTGAGATCAAACGCTCGCTCGGTGCTGAGGGCGCCGGACTGGCCTTGCCCCTCACCGTGTCCGTCCTGGAACGAGGAACGAGTGGTCGTGTTCTGGCTCTGAAGATCGCTGGCTCTGGTGATGCAGCGCCCGTGATCCTCAAGCTCGATCGGATTCGGCGGACACTGAGGCGGCTTCCCAGCACCCTGTTTGTGATTTCTCCTCAGGGTGGAGGAAGCTGGTTGGTGCGAGGTGGCGGCTTCGGCCACGGCTCCGGTCTGTCCCAGGCCGGAGCCATTGACCTGGCCTGGCGTGGCTGGTCGACCGAGAAGATCCTGCGTCATTACTACCCAGGGACTGTCTACGGTCCACTCCCCTCCCCCGTTCAAGCCCCTTAGAGTCCTTCGACCTGGTTTGCTGCATGGCTTCGGTCGCTGCCACTGGTGATCACCGCAGAGTGAAATCGGCAGCGTTTCTGTTTGCCTGTGGTTGCGCTGGGGCAGCACCCCACTGGTTTGATCCTGCTCGTTCCCTCTGGCCTGCGATCAGTCTCGCTCTGATGCTCGGCGGCTACGGGCTGAGGTCGGTGATGCGGGCGACCTTGCCCAAGGCTGACGCCGAGTCGTTTGAGCCGAGCGCCCGGACATTGCCGACCCTGGATGTCGTGGTGGCCGCCCGTGATGAAGAGAGTGTCGTGACACGACTGGTGGAGCGGCTGTCCGCCTTGCGCTACCCCACCGGGCGGATGTCCACATGGGTGATTGATGACGGCAGCCAGGACAGAACCCCACAGCTCCTCGATTCGCTGGCTCAGAAGCACTCTCAACTTCAGGTGATCCATCGGCCAAGAGACGCCGGTGGCGGCAAGTCCGGTGCCCTGAATGCGGCGTTGGGTCAACTCAAGGGTGAATGGCTCCTTGTGCTTGATGCCGATGCGCAGCTTCAGGAGGATCTGCTCGAGCGGCTGATTCCCTACGCCCTCGACGGAGGGTGGTCCGCTGTTCAGCTGCGCAAAGCGGTGATTGATGCGGATCGCAACTGGCTCACCCGCGCGCAGGCCATGGAGATGGCTCTGGATGCAGTGATTCAGAAAGGACGACAGGAGGGTGGTGGCGTTGCGGAATTGCGCGGTAACGGACAGCTGATCCGTCGTTCGATGCTTCAGGCCAGTGGCGGCTTCAATGAAGACACCGTCACCGATGACCTTGATCTCAGCTTTCGCCTGCTCAGCCAGGGAGCTCTGATTGGGATCCTCTGGGATCCACCGGTGCAGGAGGAGGCTGTTCCGAGCTTGTCTGCTCTCTGGAGACAACGTCAGCGTTGGGCAGAGGGCGGACTGCAGCGCTTCTTCGATTACTGGCCCACACTCACATCCGCGCAATTGACGATGCGTCAGCGCTGGGATCTGGCCTGCTTCTTTCTTCTGCAATACGGGCTCCCTGTCGTCTCCTTTGCTGATCTGAGCACCAGCCTGGTGAGCCGCAGCATGCCGACCTACTGGCCTCTTTCGGTCGTCGCCTTCAGCGTCTCCGGGATGGCTTACTGGCGTGGCTGTCGCGGTCGCCAAGAAGGCCCTGCTATCCCTCAACCAGGCCTTTTGAATCTTCTGGTGGCGATTGCCTACCTAGGCCACTGGTTTGTGGTGATTCCCTGGGTCACGTTGAAGATGGCCGTGCTGCCCAAACGGTTGGTCTGGGCCAAAACAAGCCACGGTGGCGAACAGCTTCCGGCCCGGGCCTGAATGAAGGTCACGGATTTGACGATCGGTTAATTCAAGTTGAAAGACTTTTATGGATCAAGAACCTCTTCTGTAGTGTAAAGATTACTGAATTTGTTTGAGTCGAAGGCGACGATTTTTGTGTTGATGGTGTCTTCACTCAAGTGCGGTAAAAATTGTCACCACAGTCATGAGCACTCAAAAAATCAGGTGATTCAGGTGTTATTGAGAGTTGGTTAGAGTTCAATTAATTATGGATATTTTTAATCAACTTTTATAAAACAATCATCACCTCGATCAACAACCTGAGTTATCGACGATCTGGATGGGAATTTTGCTGATCTACTCATCCAAGTTCACGTCAAGAACCTGACCATTGAAGAAATCAGCCAGGTTCTTGGCCTGCTTTTCGATCCCGGTTGCTGGCGCTCCGGACTGTGTCGTCTGTGGTGCTTGTGGCACTTGACGCTTTGCTGGACCTTGAGGCTGTGACACAGGCGCCGACGATTGCTGTTCAACTGGCTGCACTGGCGCGGGGTTTACGACCTTCTGAGCAGAAGGTGGTTTCAGAGCATCGGGCTGTTGGGTTTGTGGTGCTTGCGGAGTCACAACCGGTGACGTCACCACAGGGGCAGGGGGCATGGCATTGCTCTGGGATTCGAGAATGAGCTGGCGTGAGCCACCCAGTGCTTTGGCGATGGCCTGCTCCAGCAAGGCGGTCCGGCTTTGCACCATTCCCATCCAGTTACCGGCCACTTGAACCACCGCGCGATTTGCATCCAGGCGAACCAGCTGGCCCTGCTGGGACAGCAGCATTCGCGTTGAAGGCAATTCCAGGCTTCCCAGGATCTGCTGCCAGAGCTCGGGAAGATTGACCTCGCTTGCTGAAAGATTGGGCAGTTGTGGTGAGGCTGCCGCAGGCTCTTTTGCGACTTGAGGAGGAGCAACTGCTTCCTTCTGAACTGGGGGTGGAGGCGAGGGGTCGGCCGGAGTCGTGGCTGGACGGGCGGCTGGGGGGGCGATTGCTTGGCTTGGACGGGGAGCTGCGGTTGTTGATGGTGCTGCGGTGCTGGTGGGTTCCGCGAGCAGGCCCAAAAGCAGCACTTCCAGCCAGAGGCGCGGCTGAACGCTCTGGCGCAGTTGCTGTTCGGTTCCCCTCAGTTGGGCCTGCCAGTGCAGCAGTTTCGTGCGGCCGATGGCTCTGGCGAGATCTGGCAGCTGGTCGCGGAACTGGGGCGAGACGCTGGTGAGGTCCGTTCGGTCCGGTGCGGCCGCCATCAGCACCAGATCTCTCAGGATGCCGGCCAGCCCCTGCAGCACGGCGCCGGGATCGCGGCCGCGATCCAGCAGGTTGCGGGCTGCCTCCAGCAGCTCCACCGGCTCTGAACTGCTCATCGCGTTCACCAGTTCCAGCAGTTCCTGCTCTGGCACGGCCCCCAGGAGATCCCAGACAGCGGTCGCTTCGATCGGAGCCGGCAGCAGGCTGAGCTGGTCCAGCAGGCTTTCGGCATCGCGCAAGCCCCCCTGGGAGCGCTGGGCCACCACATGAATGGCCTCAGGTTGGATCTCAATGGCTTCCTGTTCGGCGATCCAGCTCAGGTGTTGTTCGAGAGCCTCGAGGGGAATGCGGCGGAAATCGAAGCGCTGACAGCGGCTGAGGATGGTGGGCAGCACCCGCTGGGGATCCGTGGTGGCGAGCACGAACACCACCTGTGGTGGGGGCTCCTCCAGGGTTTTCAACAGGGCGTTGAAGGCAGCCGTTGAAAGCATGTGGCACTCGTCCACCACGTACACCTTCCAGCGCGCCTGCACCGGCGCGAAGCGGGAGCGTTCGATCAGTTCCCGGATGTTGTCGACACCGGTGTTGGAGGCGGCGTCGATCTCGATCACATCCAGAGCTGTTCCGCTCGCAATCGTTGTGCACAACTCGCATTGGCCACAGGGTTCCGGCGTCGGCACGTCGCTGTTCAGGCAGTTGAGCGATCGGGCCAGGATCCTGGCGCTGGATGTCTTGCCGGTGCCCCGCGGACCACTGAACAGATAGGCCGGTGCGATCCGGTTGCTGGTCAGGGCATGGCCAAGGGTGGCGGCAATCGCTTCTTGCCCCACCAGCTGGTCGAAGCGCTGGGGGCGGTATTTGTGATGCAGCGGCTGGTAGGCCGTACTCATGCGCCGCAGGCGATGCTGGGAGGCTACTCAGCTTCGCGGGATCCAGGCAGCGCCGCTGGCTGATCCAGCAGCGCATCGATCCGCTGCTTCAGGTCTTCAATCGCTTCCAGTTCATCGGCGAGACTCTGCCCTGTCAGCAACAGGCTCCGGTTGGAGCCGTCCCGGGCTTGCTGAAGCAGGGTTTCCAGCTTGCCCAGCAGTTTCTGGCGCAGACGTTCCAGCTTGGCCACGCCCTCGCGAGCGACATCACGGGCATGGTCATCCAGCCAACCGCGCTGCACCAGCAGTTCGAGGCCGCGCATCAGGGCTGAGGGCATCAGGCCGCTCCAGTGGCGGGCCCGTTCGAGGGCTGATTCGATCTGGCCACTGCGGTGGCGGCCGGTTTTGCACCAGGTGGCGAAGTGTTCGCAGTTGTTGAACAGCAAGTTGTAGTTCTGCTCGCCGATGCGGCTCATCGCACGCCGCAATGTGACTCCCTTGGCCGAGGCAGCGTCGTGCTCGATCACCGTGATCGGCTGCTCCTGTCTGAAATCGTCGATGGAGCTGCGCAGGATCTCGCGACCTTCCAGGTAATGGGCCACGGTGCCGTCGCCCAGGTCGATTCCGTGATGGTGGAACAGGCCGTGCTGACGCGGCACCTGCAGGTGGTCAGCCGCCGCCAAGGCTTCAGGCGGTTTTTTGCTGCTCAGTGCCAGGCAGCGGCAGCACTTTTCCTCCGGTGTGTTCCTCCACCATGGCCTGGGTGATCGTGAAGGCTTTCACACTCTTCTGGGAGGGGAGGTCGTACATCAGATCGAGCATCAGCTCTTCCACAATTCCGCGCAGAGCGCGGGCGCCGGTTTTGCGGCGGTGGGCTTCCTGGGCGATGGCTTCGATCGCTGTTGGCTCAAACTCCAGCTGCACGTTGTCCATGCTCAGCAGGGTGCGGAACTGTTTCACCAGTGCATCGCGGGGCTCGGTGAGGATGGATTCCAGAGCATGCTGATCGAGGGGTTCCAAGACTGCGCTCACCGGCATCCGACCGATGAATTCCGGGATCAGTCCGTACTTCACAAGGTCGTCTGGCTCAAGGTGACGCAGCACCTGGGCCGTCTGCAGGTCGCGGTTCGCGCGGCCGCGGCCGCGGCTGTCGCTGGGCACAAAGCCGATGGCGTTGCGTCCCATCCGTTTCTGCACCACATCGTCGAGGCCGACGAAGGCACCGCCGCAGATGAACAGGATCTGGCTGGTGTCGATCTGGATGCAGTCCTGGTAGGGATGCTTGCGGCCGCCCTGAGGAGGAACGTTGGCGACGGTGCCCTCCAGCATCTTCAGCAGCGCCTGCTGCACCCCTTCGCCCGAGACATCTCGGGTGATCGAGGGGTTCTCGCTCTTGCGGGCGATCTTGTCGATCTCGTCGATGTAGATGATGCCGCGCTGAGCCTGATCCACATCCATGTCGGCCTTCTGCAGCAGCCGCAGCAGGATGTTCTCCACGTCCTCACCGACGTAGCCAGCTTCCGTGAGGGTGGTGGCGTCCGCCACAGCGAAGGGAACGTCCAGCATCTCGGCCAGGGTTTGGGCGAGAAGGGTCTTGCCGCATCCTGTGGGACCGATCAGAAGGATGTTGCTCTTGTGCAGACGGGTGGCGGTCTGCTCGGTTTCGCCCTTGCCGTCTCCCTGCCAGGCCAGCCGTTTGTAGTGGTTGTAGACGGCGACCGACATCACCTTCTTGGCGGCGTCCTGACCGACCACCTGCTGATCGAGAAAGTCCTTGATCTCCTGTGGTTTGGGGATGGAGGCCAGTGTTGGCGCCGGCTTGCCGCTCTTGCGTGTGGCCGGAGCGGCCTTGCGGCCGGCATCAGGCCCTTGTCGGGCGTTGCCCTGGCTGTCGACGAGTTCCTCATCGAGGATCTCGTTGCAGAGATCAATGCACTCGTCGCAGATGTACACGCCGGGACCGGCGATCAGCTTGCGAACCTGGTCCTGGGACTTGCCGCAGAACGAGCACTTCAGATGGGCATCGAACTTGGCCATCGAACGCCAGAACCTTCAGACGGGACATTGCAGAGTGCGACCGATGCTGGCCTCCCTGAACACCAAGGATCGTGACCCGGAGCGCTGCTGTCAGCCCTCCGTAACGATTCCTCCGTCCCCGGAACTGTCCACCACTCGGTCGATCAGGCCGTATTGAACCGCTTCTGGCGGCGAAAGGAAGTAGTCGCGATCAGTGTCTTCAGAGATTTTGTCGAGAGGCTGACCGGTGTGCTCCGCCATCAGGCCGTTCAAGGTTTCTTTCAGAAACAGGATTTCTTTCGCTTGGATTTCAATGTCCACGGCCTGTCCCTGGGCACCGCCAAGGGGCTGGTGGATCATGATCCTTGCGTTCGGGAGGGCCAGGCGTTTGCCCTTGCATCCTCCGCTGAGCAGGAACGCGCCCATGCTCGCAGCCAGCCCGTAGCAGATGGTCACCACGTCCGGAGCGACCTGCTGCATCGTGTCGTAGATGGCCAGCCCAGCTGTGACGGAGCCCCCAGGTGAATTGATGTAGATCTGTATGTCTTTTTCCGGGTCTTCGGCCTCCAGAAACAGCATCTGAGCCACAAGGGCGTCGGCGACGGCATCGTCGACCCCGGTTCCCAGAAAGATGATGCGCTCTCGCAGCAGCCGGGAGTAGATGTCGAAGGCGCGATCACCGCGGCCGGATTGTTCCACCACCGTGGGCAACGGTCCTGGCGCGGAGATCGGCATCTCAGAGCGCCAGCGGTTCTGGATGGGGTGGTGACTGCGGGCGTCGATCACGCGCTCGGTGTCCTGCGGAATGGCATCAATCTATGGGTGATGCTCAGCTCTCGGCGTCCGGCTTGGACTTCGTCTTGGCTGGAGCTTTTTTCGTTGCCGATTTTGTCTTCGACGCTGGCTTGCTGTCTTTCTCAGCCGCTTTCTTGCTGACGGTTTTTTCGGTGACAGTTTTTTCGGAGACGGTGCTGTTCTCCTCGAGCCAGGTCATCAGCTGATCCTGGATCAGGTCGTCCATCACCGCCTGCCGAAGCCGCTCCGGGTCGATCTTGGCGTCGGCCGAGATCTCTTTTTTCACCTCCTCGAGCTTCGCCTCCACGGCCTTGTCGTCGACGTTGATGCTTTCCTGTTCAGCCAGTGCTGTCAGGGCGAAGCTGCGGCGCAGCCGTTCTTCGGCCTCCGGCCGGGCGTTCTGCATCAGGTTGCGGACGAGATCCTGGGTGAACAGGGATTTCACATCCATGCCCTGCTGGGCGAACTGGGCGGCGGTCTGCTCCACCAGATTGCGACTTTCCTGCTGGATCAGCGCTTCCGGGAGTTCGACCTCCAGCTGATTCACGAGGGCTGCCACCAGCGCATCCCGCCGGTTGCTGGTCTCGCGTCGTTCGGCGTCGTCCTTTAGCCGTTGCTCGAGGTCGCTGCGCAGTTCCTTCAACGTGTCCTTTTCGCCGGCCTGTTTGGCGAAATCGTCATCGAGCGCTGGAAGTTCCCGGGTTTTGAGGTCCTTGAGTTCAATGTCGAAGTCCGCCTTGCGGCCACGGGCATCCTCTTTGGGGTAGTCGTCCGGGAACTGGCAGGCCACGGTTGCCTTGTCACCGATGCTCATCCCGATCACCCCCTCGATGAACCCGGGGATCATCCGGCCGTGCTCGAGGTCCACATCCATGGAGTCAGCACTGCCGCCTTCGATCTCCGTGCCGTCATCGCTGTAGCGGCCCTTGAAGCACAGGACAGCGATGTCACCTTTGTCAGCGGCGCGTCCCTCAACGGGCACAACGGTCGCCAGCTGCTTGCGGGAGTCTTCGATCATCTCGTCCACCTTGGCGGCGTCGTAGTGGACGGGTTCGTATTCAGCCTTCAGTCCCTTGGTGCTTTTGAGCTTGGGCGTCGGGGCGACGTCGGCCTCCAGGGTCACCGTGAACGCTTCGCCGGGTTGAAAACTGTCGAGCAGTCCATCAAATCCCCCGCTCAGCTCAGGCTGGCTGATCGGTTCCAGCGACTCCTGCTGAATGGCCTCCCGCCAGGCACCATCCACCAGTGATTCCAGGGCACTGGCCTTGATGCGGACGACCCCCAGTTGCTGCACCACCACCGTGCGCGGCACCTTGCCTTTGCGGAAGCCCGGCAGGTTGATCGTGCGGCTGAGGGTTCTGATGGCGTCCTCGTAACTCGCTTTGCTGCGCTCCCCTGGAACCGTCACCGTGACGGCCAGCCGGCTGCTTGGGCGGGCTTCGGTGGTCACCTTTAAGGAAGCAGCGCTCATGGCAGGCGTCAGGGGATGTCAGGGCAGCAGCGCAGTTTAAGAAACGCCTGGCGTTTAGCTCCCGTCTAAGCTGAAGCGAGGGAAAGTTTTCGTTGTCACCGTCTCAGCGTTGCGGCAACACAAGAGCAAAGCCCAAAAATCGTTAAGAGCCAGCCAACGACAACCTGCTTGTTTCCGACACTTCCCAATCGTTCCCTCAACGTTGCAGTCCTCGGTGCCAGTGGTGCTGTCGGTCAGGAGCTGCTGCTGCTGCTTCAGGACCGTCAGTTCCCCGTCGGTGAGCTGAAACTGCTGGCGTCCGCCCGTTCCGCTGGCAGCACCCGGCAGTGGGGCGCTCAGGCGATCACGGTTGAGGCGGTCACGGCCCAGTCCTTTCAGGGCGTCGATCTTGTCCTGGCATCCGCCGGTGGTTCCGTCTCCCGTCAGTGGCGAGAAGCGATCACCGATGCCGGTGCCGTGATGGTGGATAACTCCAGTGCCTTCCGGATGGAGGCTGGTGTTCCCCTGGTGGTTCCGGAAGTCAATCCCAGGGCAGCGCTGGAGCATCGGGGAGTGATCGCCAACCCCAACTGCACCACGATCCTGCTCACCCTGGCTCTTGCACCCCTGGCAGCACGTCGCCCCATGCGGCGCGTGGTGGTGAGTACCTATCAATCCGCGAGCGGAGCAGGGGCGCGGGCGATGGAGGAGCTCAAAACCCTGTCCCGCGTAGTGCTCGATGGCGGCACTCCGGTGAGCGAGGTCTTGCCCCATCCCCTTGCCTTCAATCTCTTTCTGCACAACTCACCGCTTCAGGCCAACCACTACTGCGAGGAAGAGATGAAGATGGTCAACGAAACGCGCAAGATCATGGAGCTTCCCGATCTGCGTTTTTCGGCCACCTGTGTTCGTGTTCCGGTGTTGAGAGCTCACTCTGAGGCCGTCAACATTGAATTCAACGAGCCCTTCCCGGTTGATGAAGCACGCGAGCTGCTGCAGCAGGCACCCGGCGTCGAGCTGATTGAAGACCTCGACGCCAATCGCTTCCCGATGCCAACGGATGTCACCGGCCGTGATCCGGTAGCTGTGGGACGCATTCGTCAGGACATCAGCGATCCCAATGCCCTGGAGCTCTGGCTGTGCGGTGATCAGATCCGTAAGGGAGCGGCTCTGAATGCCATCCAGATCGCTGAGCTGCTTGTGGCCTCATGAGCACACCCGCTGAGCTCTCTGCTGCACCCTTCGGCCGCGTGATCACGGCGATGGTGACGCCATTTGATCCTGAGGGTGCCGTCGATCTCGCCCTTGCGGCTCGTCTGGCGCAGCACCTGGTGGAGACGGGCTCGGATGGTCTGGTGGTCTGCGGTACCACCGGTGAATCGCCCACGTTGAGCTGGCAGGAGCAGCTGCAGCTGCTGGAGACGGTTCGACAGGCTGTCGGTCCTGGCGTCAAGGTGCTGGCGGGATCCGGCAGCAACAGCACCGCTGAAGCTGTTGAAGCCACCCGGGAGGCTGCGGCAGCGGGTGCTGATGGTGCCCTTGTGGTGGTGCCTTACTACAACAAGCCTCCCCAGGAGGGCCTGGAAGCCCATTTCCGTGCGGTCGCCTCCGCCGCCCCTGAGCTTCCGGTGATGCTTTACAACATCCCTGGACGTACCGGGTGCAGTCTTCAGCCCGGCACGGTGGCTCGATTGATGGATTGCCCGAACATCACCAGCTTCAAAGCGGCGAGTGGCACGACTGAGGAAGTCACCCAGTTGCGGTTGCTGTGTGGATCCCGTCTGGCGATCTACAGCGGAGACGATGGATTGACGCTGCCGATGCTGTCCGTCGGGGCCGTCGGTGTTGTGAGCGTTGCCAGTCACATCGCCGGCATGCGGATCCGCGCCATGATTGAGGCTTACTTCAACGGTCAGGGTGCCGTCGCACTCGGCCACCACGAACAGTTGCAGCCTCTGTTCAAGGCCATGTTCGCCACCACCAATCCGATCCCGGTCAAAGCTGCCCTCGAACTCAGCGGCTTTCCAGTCGGTCCGCCCCGTCCTCCTCTTCTCTCTCTGTCTGACGCCATGCGAGATGCCCTGTCCAACACCCTTGCTGCCCTGCGCCAGACCTGACGGTTCGGTTCAAAGGCTTCACGCAAACAGCTAACTTTTAATCGCTTCTTCCATGACCAACAGTTCAAGATCCGCCAAAGGCCAGGAGCCCTGCCTGCGGGTGATTCCCCTCGGCGGTCTGCATGAAATCGGTAAGAACACCTGTGTGTTCGAGTACGGCGACGACCTGATGCTGGTGGATGCCGGACTCGCTTTCCCCAGTGACGGCATGCATGGGGTGAATGTGGTGCTGCCGGACACCAGCTTCCTGCGCGAGAACCAGAAGCGGATCCGCGGCATGATCGTCACCCACGGTCATGAGGACCATATCGGTGGGATTTCCCACCACCTCAAGCACTTCAACATTCCGGTGATCTACGGGCCGCGGCTGGCCCTTTCGATGCTCACCGGGAAAATGGATGAGGCGGGCGTCAGCGACCGCACCACCCTGCAGACCGTCAGCCCCCGTGATGTGGTGAAGGTTGGCCAGCACTTCTCGGTGGAGTTCATCAGAAACACCCACTCGATGGCGGACAGCTACTCGCTGGCCATCACCACACCTGTGGGAACGATCATCTTCACCGGCGATTTCAAGTTCGACCACACCCCGGTGGATGGCGAGAACTTCGATCTGGCCCGCCTGGCCCATCACGGTGATCAGGGTGTGCTGTGTCTGTTCAGCGACTCCACCAACGCTGAGGTTCCCGGCTTCTGCCCGCCTGAGCGCTCGGTGTTCCCCAACCTCGACCGCCACATCTCAAGCGCCGAGGGTCGGGTGATCATCACCACCTTCGCCAGTTCGATTCATCGCGTCTCGATGATCCTGGAGCTGGCGATCAAGAACGGCCGCAAGGTGGGTCTGCTCGGTCGCTCGATGCTCAATGTGATCGCCAAGGCCCGGGAGCTCGGCTACATGCGTGCCCCCGATGAACTCTTTGTTCCGATCAAGCAGATCAACGACGTTCCTGATCGTGAAACGCTCCTGCTGATGACCGGTAGTCAGGGGGAACCGTTGGCGGCCCTGAGTCGGATTTCCCGCGGCGAGCACCCCCAGGTCAAGGTGAAGACCACCGACACGATCATCTTCTCGGCCAGTCCGATCCCCGGTAACACCATCTCCGTGGTGAACACCATCGACAAGTTGATGATGCTGGGGGCGAAGGTGGTCTACGGCAAAGGCGAAGGCATTCACGTCTCCGGACATGGCTTCCAGGAGGACCAGAAGCTGATGCTGGCGCTCACCAAGCCCAAATTCTTCGTGCCGGTGCACGGTGAGCACAGGATGTTGGTGCAGCACGCCAGAACCGGTCATTCGATGGGTGTGCCGGAGAACAACACCCTGATCATCGACAACGGTGATGTGGTGGAGCTCACCCCGGATTCCATTCGCAAGGGGAATCCGGTGAAGTCTGGTATCGAGCTGCTCGATCAGTCCCGCAACGGCATCGTTGATGCCCGGGTGCTGAAGGAGCGCCAGCAGTTGGCTGAGGATGGGGTCGTCACGATCCTGGCTGCGATCAGCACCGATGGGGCCATGGTGGCTCCGCCGCGGGTGAACCTGCGTGGTGTGGTCACGACCGCTGATGCCCGCAAGATGTCGATGTGGACCGAGCGTGAGGTCGGTTGGGTCTTGGAAAACCGCTGGAAGCAGCTCTGCCGCAATACCGGTGGAAAGGCACCGGAGGTGGACTGGATGGGTGTGCAGCGTGAGGTTGAGGTGGGCCTCGGCCGCCGGATGCGGCGTGAACTGCAGGTGGAGCCCTTGATTCTTTGCCTGGTTCAGCCGGCTCCGGCTGGAACGCCGGCCTACAAATCGAAGGCCATGGAGGAGAAGGACGACCGACCGGCCCCCAGAAATCGGGGCGGACGCCATGGTGGTGGCGGATACTCTGGTCAGGGTCGCCGGGAGCCAACACCGGCACCCGTCAGATCTAACATCGCCAGAACCAACACCGCCAGTGTTAATACCGCCCGCACAGCTGTGGCAGAGAAGGTGGAGTCCAAACCTGTCTCCGCTGAGCCGGAGATGCCGGCAGGCCGGACGCGCCGGCGTCGTTCAGCGGCGGTTTAAGCGCTTCCATAGGTTCAGCAACTGTTGGGAGATTGAGGTGGCCGAGCGATCCTGTTCGGTCGCCTCGAGATCTGGTGTTTCGCTTTGGTCACTGCCGGAGACTGCGCTGATCTTCACGCGCATCAAGTAGTCCCCCAGAACCTCCATCGGATCTGGCTCTGGCTCTGGCTCTGGCTCTGGTGAAGGCGTGGGTGTGGGTTCTGGTTCGGCAACCGGCATTGGCTTTGGTGTTGGCTCTGGCTCCGGTGAATGAGTGGGTGTGGGTTCTGGTTCGGGAGATGGCGCCTGAGTCGGCGTAGGTGATGGGGGTAGTTGCGGCTCAGCGGATTCATCGTGCTGAGGTGGGCCTTCAGCTTGATCTGAGGCTTCAGACGCAATTTCCGGTGAGGGCTCCGGCTCGTTCTTGATCTCTTTCGGCAGATCAGTTGTCGACTCTGTTGGCGAAGCAGATGCTGCTTGTTGTGGCGTTGTCGTTTGATCGCTGTCTTCGGTTGTCGCCAAGTCCTCCAGCCAGGGCATGGCGCTGGAACCCGCGGGGGTGCTATCGGCTGCGCTTGTCGGGATTTCCTGCAGAAAGGGATCCCTGAGCAGATCAGGCAATGGCCGGCTTTGAGTCGGGATGTTTTGAGTTAGTGCTGCTGGCTCTGGGGACGGCTGTTGATGCGTTGCCGGTTCTGGCGATCCAGCCCTGGTTTCTGGTGGTAATGGTGTTGGCGTGATCGCTGTCGCCCTTGGTTGCCTTGCCCAGGCCAGTCCCTGCTGTGCCAGTTCGGCCAGGGTGTCGTGGGGCTGACTGTCGAGCACCAGTTGAAAGTGGCGGGCTGCTGTGTCGGACTGGCCAAGTCCATGCAATTCGATGTTGCCCAGCAGCAGGGCGACAAAAGCCCTCCAGCCGATTACAGCTGCTTGCGTTTCTGCATCCGAAGGCGCGTTCTCGAGCTCGGTCAGCAGATCAGTGGCGATCCCGCGGGCATCGTCGTAGCGCGCTTCGGAGAAGGCGTGCTCGGCGTCCTGATAGCGCTGTTGGAATTCGCCGTCCACGAGCTTGGAGTGCCTTGAACCTGTTGTATCGCTCCTCAGGATTTGTCGAGGGGCGATCGGCTCCCTTCTGCCTGGTGTCGCTGACCGCCGCCAAGGGCAAAGCCGGCGTGCACGGCCTGGAGAGCAGCCACACCATCCTGTTCGGACACAACGCAACTGGTGCGGATTTCACTGGTGGCGATCAGGGCGATGTTGATGCCGGCGTCCGCTAGGGCCCGGAACATCCGGCCGGCTGTGCCTGCCGTTGCAGGCATTCCTGCTCCCACAGCGCTGACGCGGGCGATGCCGGAGCTTTCTTCCAGAGCAGCTCCGGGCCACTGGGCGAGCAGTGGCGCCAGCACCACATCGGCTCGAGCGCGGTCGTCCCGCCGCAGGATGAAGCTGATGTCTCGCGAACCATCACCGTGCTGGCGCTCCGATTGCACGATGGCATCGAGGCTGATGCCAGCATCAGCGAGGGCTGAGCAGAGGGCTGCGGCCGTGCCCGGTCGATCCGGAACATGGCTCACGCTGAGTTGAGCCTGATCGCGATCGAGGGCCACACCACGAACCTCCGGTTCACCGTCTCCCTCCACGGCTGGATTCCGCTGCACCTGGTTGTCGGTCACATCAAAGGCGTCCTGCACGGCTTGCAGTGCATTGCGGCCGGCGGTGGAGTCGATCACGCAGCTCACCTTCACTTCGCTGGTGGCGATCAGCCGCAGGTTGATGCCCTGCTGTGACAGGCAGGAAAACAGCTTGGCTGCGATGCCTGGGCGCCCCATGATCCCGGCTCCGCGGATGCTGAGTTTGGTCATGCCCCCCTCCGCTGCCAGTTCGCCGCCGAGATCATCCAGCAGGCCGCTGGTCACCTGGCGTGCCTGATCAAGGTCCCCTTCCGCGACGGTGAAGGTGATGTCGTTGCTGCTGCCCTCGTGGAGTGACTGGATGATCAGGTCCACGTTGATGGCAGCTGCCGAGAGGGCCTCGAACAGCCGGGCAGCCACACCTGGCTGGTCCGGGATGTGCGACAGCGCCAGAACAGCTTGAGCATCAATCTGCTCGATTCCATCCACAGGGCTGCAGAGTTCGAGGCCATCGCGCCCGATGCTGCGGCTGCTGCGGCTGGTGAGGCGCGTTCCCGGCTCATCGCTCCAGCTGGAGCGCACCACCAGCGGCACGCCGTAGTTGCGCGCAATCTCAACCGCCCGGGGGTGCAGCACCGATGCACCGAGGCTGGCGAGTTCGAGCATTTCGTCACAGCTGATGGTGGGCATCAGCTGGGCATCCACCACCTTGCGGGGATCCGTGCTGAGGACGCCGGGAACGTCGGTGTAGATCTCGCAGGCATCAGCTCCGAGGGCTGCTGCCAGGGCAACAGCGGAGGTGTCCGAGCCACCGCGACCCAGGGTGGTGATTTCGGCAACGCCACCGCTGCCGATGCTCGTTCCCTGGAAACCGGCGACCACCACCACCTGACCTTCCCGCAACCGTGCCATCACCCGGTCCGTTCGGATTTCGAGGATGCGGGCCCGTCCATGGGTGGATTCCGTCACGATTCCCACCTGGGGTCCGGTCATCGAGGTCGCGCTGATTCCCTCGGCATGGAGAGCCATCGCCAGCAGCGCGATCGACACCTGTTCACCGGAGGCCAGCAGCATGTCCATTTCCCGCTGGGGCGGTTCGCTGTTGAGACTGGCGGCCAGCCCCGTGAGCTCATCGGTGGTGTGCCCCATGGCAGACACCACAACCACCACCTCGTGGCCGTCTTCGCGACTGCGGGCGATGCGCTGAGCCACAGCCTTGATCCGCTCGCTACTGCCAACGGAGGTGCCTCCGAATTTCTGCACCAACAGGGCCATGCGCCGGGCTTCAGCAACGCTGGATTTTCTCACCTGCTGGCTGAGCTCAGTTCAACGATTCCTGGTTCAACGGTTCTCACGCCTGGAGCGCTCAGCCCAACAACCCATCGCGGAAGGCATCGCCAGGCAGCGCTCCGCGCTTCAAGCGGGCCTCCACCTCCAGCAAGCGCCCTAATAGGGAGAGGAAGCGTTTTGGAGGCCGACCCTGCAGTTGCTTGCGCATCACATAGATGCGCTTCGGGTTGCCGATGCCGGCCGCTTTGGCGATCACCGCCACATCCCGCTCCCCTTGCTGTTCGAGCAGGCTCACCCAGAGCCAGCCGCGGATCTGCCCCGTGAGAGTGGCCACGATGCGCAGGGCCGGCTCACCCGCTTCGATCAGGGCATCCCAGCGGGCGATGGCGTTACCGGGTTGGCCATCCAGCAGGGCCTCGCCCACCTGCAAGGCGTTGGTGGCCAGGCCGCCCACCAACTCCTCCACCAGCTTCACGGACACCTGACCGTTGTTGTCAGCTCTCAGCGACAGCTTGCGCAGTTCCGATTCGAGGCGGGCACTGTCGTTGCCGATGGCGTCCACAAGAGCATCGATGGCATCAGGCTCGAGCGTCAGGCCAATGGCGATGGCCGTGCGTTCCACCAGTTGACGTTGACCGGCGCCGTCCCAGACAGCAGGCAGCACGAAACTCTGCTCGTGATCCAGCCCCTGTTTGATTCGTTTCTGCAGGGTTTTGGTGGTACGTAACCGGCCATCCGGTTTGGCTGCGTTGACCAGCACCAGATGGGTGTTGTCGGGGATCAACTCAACGGCCGCCTCCAACTGATCAGCCAGCTCTGCCGGGCAGCCATTGCAGAAGGGACTGCGCTGCAGCAGCACCAGGCGGTCACCGCCACCGAAGGGAGGTGTGCGGGCTTCCTCCAGTGCCTGAGACGCCTGCCCGCTCTCTGCACCATCAAGTCGGCTGAGGTTGATGCTGCTCCAGCTGGGATCGACAACCTGTTCGGTCAGACCATGCAGGGCTCGATCGCGCGCTGCCGCGTCATCTCCCCAGAACAGATGGATGGGCATCGCTTGATGATGGCAGCCATGGACAAGCCCCGTCGTGGCTGACAGGGCTGAGGGAAGGGATGGATCAAGCCAGGAAGTCCTGGTTGCTCCAGAAGGAAGCGAGTTCGGCGTTTTGATCGAGAGCATGGGCGCGGCGTACGGCACCCTCGGCGTTCACCAATCCGAAACCGTTGTTGTTATCGAAGCCGGCAGCTCCGAGGTCCATGGCGCTGCCGATCATGATTTCGCGCAGTTCACCGCCATCGAGATCGCTGTTTTCACTCCACACCAGTGCAGCGACGCCCGCCAGGTTGGGATTGGCGCAGGACGTGCCTCCAAACGTGCGGATGCTTCCTCCACTGTTCAGGATCGAATCGCTGTTGGTGGGAGCAACAAGGGTGAGGTTTGAGCCGCGGTTGGAGTAAGGGGCCAGCCTGGTGCCGCCTGCATTGCGATGGCCGCTTTCGAACTCCCAGCTGGTGGCTTGGAGGGCACCGACGCTGGCGATGTGGTCAAAGCTGCTGCTTGCTTTGGCAATACCGGAGACGCTGGTGAGGTAGTTCGGATCGGTGAGATTGCCCCCCGGGCCACCATTTCCAGCGGCAATGGAGAAGAAGCTGAAGTCGCCGCTGCTGTTGAACAAATCGTTCATTTCGCTTTCTGTGCCGCCGTTGGTCCACCAGGACTCCCCTTGCACGCCTCCCTGGAAGACCAGCTTCTGACCTGGGCTGCGGTTTGCGAATGCACCCGAGATGGCGTCCTGCAGTTCGACACCACCGGCATACACGTTGTATCCCCAGAGACCGGCATCGGGAGCAAGACCAGCCACTTCAGTGCCGTCGTGGGCGGCGGCCATGACGCTCATCGCCTGATGGCCGTGATCCTCCTGCCGGTTCAGGCTGTTGACAGCGGTTTGATAGGTCACATGAGCGAGATCGCCATGGATATCAGGGATCCCGGTGCCGTTGGCATCGAATCCAGCGTCCAGGGACACCAGAACCACGTCGTCGGAGCCTGTGTTGAAACGCCAGGCGCCATTGACATCCATCACCTGCGTGTTCCATTGATCGTTGCTGCGGGCGTCTTGATTGGGTGTGAGATCAATGGCGACGTCATCGAACTGCAACCGCTCCACCCCCTGCAGATACAGCTCATCGCCATTGTTCAAACCAAGCGAATCGAACACGGTGCCGCCGTAAAAGCTCTGTCTGCCAAGCTCGGATGCGGATAGAGTATCGATGCTGCGGCGTCCATTGAAGAAGGACACATCGCTGCTGTCGATACCATCAAGGTGTAGCGTGTCGGTGCCACCACGGCCCTGGAAGATGCGTGCCGATCCAAATGCAGATCCAAAATCCTGATAGGTGAAATCGTTGCTGGTTTCATCCCCCAGATGGTTGCTGCCGAACTGCATCGGCTTGATCACGGTGATGGTTTCCTCGAATGATTCGATCACCTTGCGTTGTTGTCCGCTGCCGGTGAATTGGGTCACAGAAACGGCGTATTGATCTCGCAGACTGCCACCGGAGACAGCATTGATTTTTTCCTTGAGATCAACTAGCAGGGAGGATTGACTCCGATTGGTCGTTTGCGTGCCCAGATCGATGACGTCACCGGTTTCGAGATCCTTCGCTGTGATGCTCACCTTCACAGGGCCACCCTGGAGGTTGATGTCGTCATGACGTTCTCTCTGGATCGTTTGAAAGGGATTGCGCCTTGATGAGTGAAGATTGATTTTGAGTGCGCCGTTTTCAAACACTTCCGCAAGGCTGCCATCACCGGACGCGTCAAGTATTCTCCGTATCTTGACTGGTTTGAATTCTGTGAGTGCGCTGTTTTTGGCGAGGTCAAACCAATCCGGTTGGACCTTCTGGATTTCGAAATCAGTTGTCTGCTGGAGGATTGCTTCAGCAGACTGATTAAAGTTAAAGCGTTGGCCGATCGTCTTGCTAACAAGATCGATTGTTTGATCAGTTCCGATGCTGCCGTCCATCACCAGCATGGATGATTTTTTGCCGCTGCTATTTGAGATAAACGAGTCTTGTTTTGCGCTGATTTTGTTCGTCGTGCGGAGCTTTTTCGAGAGTTGAAAAGCCATGATTGTCTGAGGAGGTTGTGACCTCTTGGGTCGTGAATCAACCCTCACCGTTTTCGTTCATGTCGTCAGTGATCTCATCCTGCTGCAACTGTGATCTTGCTCTCAATGGCCTGTGATCGAGCTCACAGCGATTCCTTTGTCGGGATCACCCTCCCGACCAACGGCGACTTGGGCCAGCTGCGTTTGCCAGTGCCGTCAACGCCTGAGACGCCTGTTCGGTCAGACCCTTTAGGGCCCGCTCGCCTCTGCTTCGTCATGACGACAGAACAGATCGATGGGTTCTGATGAAGTCTCGGAGGGATCAATCTGAGTGTCTAATCAGAGACTTTTATTTTTGAGGTTTAATATTCAAAAAAATATCGATAAAAATTGATCAGCTAAAAAGTTTTTTGTAAAATATTTGAGAGTCATGGCTTTCAATGTTGTATATTTCAGGTCCTTTTTAGAAACCACTATGGTTGTTCACAGACTGTCGTCAGGACGTCCATGGCTCCCGATCGAATCACTCACGATGGTAGCCAAACAGAGAACGGTTCTCTGGGAATCTATTTCCAGAGAATATTGGGAACAATCGGACCATGAAGCGAAGCAACTGGATGATATCTATAAGTCATTTTTACAGAGAGGATTAACCAGCGAATCCACTTTGAAGGTCCTAGATATCGGTGCAGGATTTGCGGGATACGATATTTTGCTTGCTCAAAAATATAAACATCTGAATCTCACAATTCTTGACGCAAGCGATGAAGATCAAGAATTCAAACTAGGTTTTCAGAAGGTCGCCGAAAAATATAATGACTTTAACGTTTTAGATTTTTTATTTTTGCAATCTCATATTCGTAAAGAACGCTATGAATTGATTGATTTTCGCGGTCTTGATATTCAGACTTGGGTTAAGCAAAGAGTCGCTCAATACGACGTCATTCAGTCATTATTTTCATGGTGTTTTCATTACCCTTATGACGTCTATCGAGATGCAGCTCAATTGCTTTTAAAGCCAGGCGGAATCCTTATTGTTGATTGTAGAAACACCGATGATCAGCTTGATGCCATCAAGGAAAACTTTCAATATCTTGGAGATGTCCATGCAGCATGTATAACCAGTGATCGCGTTATTTTTCGTCAGCCAATGCCTTAACGTTTTGTGTGTTGGGTGTAAATGGATTCCTGCTTTTGTACGACAGACCAGTGCTCTTGCATTGATGGACGTTTGTTGAGTGCTGGTTGAAACACCGGGTGTAAATCTTGTGGATAGATGATTAGCTTTGTATTTTTAGTCAGGCTCTTGTATTGGTCATGGATTGTTTTCCAAACGCCTGGTCCTGTAACCCAGAACACATCATTGGATATTCGATTAAGAATATTTTCGACGATTTGGTCAAGGACGATCCGAAAGAAAGGACGAAGATCATCGTCCGGTGTTGTGTAGCCGAATCCGTTCCATATTGACCAATGATTTTCAGGTATCTGTCTAGACTTTCCTGCAAGAAGACTTCTTCCGTCTCGAAATAATTGATTGTCGAGAAGTGGCTTTGGATTGAAGGGTCGATATGGCCAATCAATATAAAGTGCGTGTGAATAGTGAGCTAAGTGGGCGACTCGAATCACATCGGCTTGCATTGCAGGTGGTCCACATTGGAGAAAAGCACTGACAACTTTTGTTCCAAAGTTGTTTTCAAGAAAGCCTGTGGCTGAACTGCAATTCAAGAGCTGATAATGACCTGTTTTATTCAGACATGAGCTCCATTGCAAGTTAATTTTCTTGTTGATTAATGTGTGATAATGCTGTAGTTCTAAATCAGATTGTGCTTTTTTGCTCTTTGCGTAATACTGAAGCACGTGCAATGCAGGAAGGCTTTTTGTGTTTGGATTTGATGTGCTGTTGCATGCTATTTTCTCCACAACTGTCAGCAGATGGCGATTTGCCTTTTTCGGTTTCTCACGCCTTAATAATTCCTCGCAGAGTTGGTCGTGGCCTTGCCAATATTTTGGCGATTGTGTTGTTAAAGCTTGACTTATTTGATAAACACGATTAAACTTTTTTTGTTCTTTGAAGAGTTGAATGATTTCAAACAAGATGATTGGGCTTCCTGGGAATGTCCCTAATCGTTTGTTTGCCACTCGAATCGCTTTGAAGGGTTTACCCGAAATGTTGAGTGCACGAGGTTCGTAAATAGCGAACTTGGCGTCGTTTGTTTGTAAGGCGATTTGAGTTAATTCCTTAGCAAGAGTCCTGCACTCTTTATGAAGACGAAAATGCGCGCAAACCTCGAATGCAGGAACGAGAAACATCACCCTTCCGTTTTTGATATTTTTTAGTCCCGTTTTGATAAGATGTCCTACTGTAGATGGGTCGTTTAAATGTTGAGAAGCTTGTAAAGCGAGGCAATGGGCTCGTAAATGGGTCGGTTCTTTTTCGATGATTTGTTGGGCTTGATGGAGGCATTCTTTAAACTTTAATCTGCTGAAGAGTGACAAGGCTGTTTCAAGATTGCTAATTGGCCTGGAAACAGATTGTTTGCTTAGCCCTGCCTGACTTGCTAAAGTAAGATTAGAAAAAGAAAGGATATCGTCCTTTCTTTCAGCGTATGTTTGATAAAATTTGTGCACTATTTCATCCAGCGTAAATTGACGAAATCGCTCGACGCCTGTTTTGTCATTGTCGATTCCTGAGAAGCTTTGAGTGCATCCAAATTGAAGATCCAGTTGTCGTTTTGTAAAGCTATGAATCGGCGCTCGGAGGAGATCGAGAGGTTCACTTATGTTTGCAATCGAAGGATTTTCTTTCGATTCGAGGTTGAGGTAGCTGCCAATTCGTTTGACGAGTTGATCTAAAAGATATTTGCTCGGGTGATTAAACGTAAAAAATAATTGTTTATATTGTTGCTCACGTTCAATGATATCTGAGACGCTGATGTCGAGTTTCTTTTCGCGCTCTTTGAGCTCATTAAGCGATTCTACAGCAACGTTTTGGTAAACTTTTTTCCAGAGTGAATCGTCGAGGTAATTTTTTTTAGCTTCCTTTTGGCTGAGGCTATTTGACCAGGCATCGATAATGATCGAGCTGTGATAATCGCCGAGGGGTCCTGTTAATGTTGGTTGTCCTCTCAGTCGTACATAACGCAAATCTGGAGTGTAACCTCGGTAAAAAAGATTTGGGATGAGTACAAGTTTTTTGATTAGCGATTCTTTGAGATTTTTGGTGCGAATGGTCGAGCAGGGATATTGATCAGATATGAATTGGCTAATGAGAATATCGGCGGTTTCTAATTTGAAACGATATTCATCGGCATACTCGTCTTTGGCTAGATGAACAATGATTGGTTCTAGGCATTGAACCTTGAAATTGGCTTCAAGAAGATGAATGAGAGGACGCGCTTGGCAGTTGGCAACGACGGCAATGGTCTGTTGACGTTGCAACGTTTGCTTTCGGCGTTAAGCCAGAATAGGACCCCTGGAGATTGCTGGATTGGATCACCCGATTTTCCTGGAGAGCATCAGGCGGATTCGAGAACAGCTTGGCGAAACGGCTCTGAATCCGCTGCAGCAAACAGTTTTGGAGCGACTCATCCATAGCAGTGGTGATTTGGGGATTGCTTCATTGCTCACCTTCAGCGAGGAAGCCTGCGAGTCTGGTGTTGCTGCTCTCGAGGCCGGTGCATCGATCCTCACAGACACGGCCATGGCGGCGGCGGCTGTTGTGCCAATGGCAAAACGGACGTTGCATACGACGGTGCATACCCTCTTGGACTGGGCACCTGAGACGTCACCGTCTGGCTCCACCCGTTCTGCGTTGGGGATGAAGAGTGCCTGGTTTGAGTTGGCGACTCAAATGCCAGCGCCGGTGGTACTGATTGGCAGTGCGCCGACGGCTATGGATGTGCTTCTGGACCTGGTACGTGATGGTGCTACGTCTCCCAGCTTGATCATTGGCATGCCGGTTGGTTTTGTGGGGGTGGCTGAGAGCAAACAGCGATTAGCTGTCAGTGGCTTGCCTCAGATTCGCCTCGATGGAAGCCGTGGTGGTGCTGGCTTAGCTGCTTCAGTTGTGAATGCTCTGTTGCGTTCCTCTTTTCAAAGGCCAGAACTCTGACAACGAAGCCTGACGATTTTGTTGTCCCACTGCAGGATCCAATCCCCTGGAAGAGCCTTCGTCCCTGCGGCAGAACCAAAGCGGAGCCGATGGCTTAATTGGGCGATCAAGACTGCACTAGTTGTTGGTACACCACTTGTCTGGATCCAGTGGTGAATCACGGCTTGTCGTGTTGCGTCTGATAACGAACTCAGGCGTCGTCGATCAAGACCATCGACCTCCGTCAACGTTTCCAGTGCGATGTCGGCCAGTTCGTTTTGGGTGTCCTGTACGTGGGACATCCGTTCAGCCATGTTGGCCATTCGACGACTGCTGCCTGGGTAAAGGTTCTCCAGTACAGGCAGAACGTCTTTGCGAATGCGGTTGCGGGCGAAGGCGATGCTTTCATTACTGGGATCGAGCCAGATCGGTAGATCCAGTTCATTGCAGATTTCCCGGGTTTCCGTTCGGCTGAAACTCAGCATTGGACGCCTCAGTTGCGGTCCATCCGGATGGCTTCGGTCGAGAGGTCGCTTTGGGCGCAGACTGCCAAGACCGCTGAGATCACACCCTCTAGCCATTTGCAGCATCACGGTTTCGGCGCGGTCGCTCGCTGTGTGACCCATCACCACATCACACTGATAAGAGATCGCTCGTTTCTGGAGCTCCTCGTATCGCCATTCGCGGGCTGCATTTTCACTGTGCTTTCTCCAGTCACTTGCTCTGCTGATGTCGATCGGATGCTGCTGGCTGTCGCACCACTCCTTCAATTGAGCTGCGATGGCAGCAGATCCGGTGTGCCAGGCGTGATCCCCATGCCAGACCAGCAGCTTCCAAAAATGCAGACGCTTCAGATCCTGCAGCAGGCCCAGCATGGCCATTGAGTCCTGTCCGCCGGATACGGCCACCAGCAACGTTGATCGTTTCGGCAATAGATCCGGCGCTGCCAGGAGAAAGCGATGGAGCCGATCGTGCCAAGGGGTCCAGGGTCGTTCCGTCGGCACGGAGAATCTGGAAGTTGTCTTGATTCTCCCCTGAATGCTGAAGGGCCCGATGTGAGAATCGAATCATTCGCAAGCGCTTCGATGACCCGTCTCCAGCAGCTGCCCGTCGCCCTGCGCCAAAGCCTTGAGCAGCACAGCACTTTGAAGGTGATTGCGGGTCTGATGAATTTCGATGCCGCCAGCGTGGAACAGGTGGCCTCTGCAGCTGGCGCCGGAGGCGCTGATCTGATCGACGTGGCTTGTGATGCCCAGCTGGTGCGGATAGCGATCAATGCATCCGAAGTTCCTGTCTGTGTGTCGTCTGTTGAGCCTGAGCAGTTCCCTGACGCAGTGGCGGCCGGCGCTGTGATGGTTGAAATCGGCAATTACGACGCCTTCTATCCCCAGGGGCGTGTGTTCGGGGCCGAGGAGGTGTTGGCCCTCACCCGCCAGACCCGCGCCTTGCTGCCTGAGGTGGTGTTGAGCGTCACCGTGCCTCACACGCTTCCGATGGATCAGCAGGAACAGTTGGCGATCGATCTGGTTGAAGCTGGTGCTGATCTGATCCAGACCGAGGGTGGAACAAGCGCGAAGCCGTTCAGCGCCGGCAGCCTTGGTTTGATCGAAAAAGCTGCACCAACCCTGGCCGCAGCCCACAGCATCAGCCGCGTTGTGGATGTCCCCGTGCTCTGCGCCTCCGGTCTCTCCGCCGTCACCGTGCCGATGGCCATCGCCGCTGGTGCGTCCGGTGTCGGGGTTGGATCAGCAGTCAATCGCCTGAATGATCCGCTTGCGATGGTTGCTGTTGTCAGAGGGTTGCGTACTGCCTTGAACAGCACGGTTACGGCGTGCATTTGAGCCGGTGAGCTCTGGGAAGGCGTGATGGGACCGATCGGTTGGTTGTTGCAGTGGCCAGTGCGGGCCCTGGTGCTGTTGATGGTGACCGGCTTGCCTCTGGGCGTGGAGATGGCCAATTTCCGAACGGCGCTCTGGTCCGCCGTTGTGATCGGTCTGCTTGGCACGCTGCTGATCGTTCCACTCAAAATTGTGTTGGGGTTGCCCTGGGCCGTGGCCAGCCTTGGTGGCCTGATTGCTCCGGTGAGTTGGTTGTTCAACTGGCTGATCACAGCTGTTCTGTTCTGGCTGGCGGCACAACTGATCAACGGATTCACGCTGAAGAACGGCATCGCCAGCGCCTTGTTTGGTGCGGTGGCCTATGGAGTGATCAGCGCCTTGCTGATCAACGCGCTGGGCCTGGCCGATGTGGACTTCACCCGGGCCGCGGTGAGCTGAGCCGGTGTCTTTCCGCCGGACTCTTTTGCCGTTTGCCTTTCCACTGAGCGTCCTGGTGATCGGCTCCTTGAGGATGGCCGCGACCCGAGCACCTGATTCCCAGCAGGTTTCCCTGGCGGCCAGGTCAAAGACCGAGCAGCCCCAGGCTGGCCGTCCGGATTATTCGCAGCCGCCGCCGGGAACCCTGCCCAGCTGCGATCAGGATCCAAGTCTGGGGAACCGTTTGCTCGCGCAGGGCCGGCGACTCGGTATCACGGTGGTCTCCGGCCAGCCGGAGCTCCCTGGCAAAGACGCCACCTACCGCGCCACGCCGGGCCGGCTCGGCACGATCACGTTTAAACAGCGGCCGATGGCTGATGAGGTGCGCTGCAAACTGATCAGTCATGAGTTCATTCATGTGCTCCAGCACCTCCACGGTGAGTTGAAGGGTGTGCCGCCCCTGGGATGGCCTACGACCCATGCCGATCCTGTGGTGCAGGAAGCGGAGGCCAATGGTTACCAGAACCGGGCTGGCTATGTGCTGCAGCTGTTGGAGGGGACACCGTCACCACGGTGACGACAATCCCGATTGGATCGCCATAAGCTTGACGGCCCTTTGCTTGTCAGCGCGTCATGCCCGCCTACGACCTGACAGCGCCCTACAACCCCAAAGGTGATCAGCCAACGGCAATCAAGCAGCTGGTTGATGGAGTCAACGGCGGCCAGCGCTACCAGACGCTGTTGGGAGCGACTGGCACCGGTAAAACCTTCACGATGGCGAATGTGATCGCCAAGACGGGGCGGCCGGCGCTGGTGCTGGCGCACAACAAAACCCTGGCGGCGCAGCTGTGCAACGAGCTGCGTGAGTTCTTCCCTGAGAACGCGGTTGAATATTTCATCTCGTATTACGACTATTACCAGCCGGAGGCTTATGTGCCGGTGAGTGATACATACATTGCCAAAACAGCATCGATCAATGAAGAGATTGACATGCTGCGCCACTCGGCAACGCGGTCGTTATTTGAGCGAAAGGATGTGATTGTGGTGGCCTCGATCAGCTGTATTTATGGCCTGGGAATTCCGAGTGAATATCTCAAGGCAGCGGTGAAGTTTGAGGTGGGTGAAACACTCAATGTTCGCGGACAGTTGCGCGAGTTGGTGAACAACCAGTACAGCCGCAACGACACGGAAGTTGCCCGTGGTCGCTTCCGGATGAAGGGGGATGTGCTCGAAATCGGCCCTGCCTATGAAGATCGCCTGGTGCGGATTGAGTTGTTCGGCGATGAGGTGGAGGCGATCCGCTACGTCGATCCAACCACCGGCGAGATTCTGCAGAGCATGGAGGCGGTGAACATCTATCCCGCCAAGCACTTCGTGACGCCAAAGGATCGCCTGGAATCAGCGATTGCCGCGATCCGTCAGGAACTACGCGACCGCCTGGATGTGTTGAATGCGGAAGGCAAATTGCTGGAAGCGCAGCGGCTTGAACAGCGCACCAAATACGACCTGGAGATGCTGGGTCAGGTGGGTTATTGCAACGGTGTTGAGAACTACGCCCGCCATCTGGCCGGCCGGCAGGAGGGCACGCCGCCGGAATGCCTGATTGATTATTTCCCGGACGACTGGCTGCTGATTGTTGATGAAAGCCACGTCACCTGCTCGCAGCTGCAGGCGATGTACAACGGCGATCAGGCCCGCAAGAAAGTGCTGATCGAGCACGGCTTCCGTCTGCCGAGTGCGGCGGACAACCGGCCGCTCAAGGGTGAGGAGTTCTGGGAGAAGGCACGTCAGACGGTGTTTGTGAGTGCAACGCCAGGCAACTGGGAGATGGAGGTGAGTGGCGGTGAAGTGGCTGAGCAGGTGATCAGGCCGACGGGGGTGCTGGATCCTGTGGTTGAGGTGCGCCCCACAACGGGTCAGGTGGATGACTTGCTGGGTGAGATCCGAACCCGGGCACAGAAACAGCAACGGGTGCTGGTTACGACGCTTACCAAGCGGATGGCGGAAGACCTGACGGATTACCTGGCGGAGAACAAGGTGCGGGTGCGGTATCTGCACTCGGAAATTCATTCGATCGAGCGGATCGAGATTATTCAGGACCTGCGCCTTGGCGAATACGACGTGTTGGTGGGGGTGAACCTGCTGCGGGAGGGACTGGATTTGCCGGAGGTGAGCCTGGTGGCGATTCTTGATGCCGATAAGGAGGGCTTCCTGCGGGCGGAGCGCTCCTTGATTCAGACCATCGGCCGGGCGGCTCGGCATGTGGAGGGTGTGGCCCTGCTCTATGCCGACAACCTCACGGACTCCATGGCCAAGGCGATTTCAGAAACCGAGCGCCGGCGCGGCATTCAGCAGGCCTACAACGAGAAGCACGGCATTGTGCCGACGGCAGCCGGTAAGAAGGCCAGCAATTCGATTCTCAGCTTCCTGGAATTGAGCCGTAAGTTGAAACAGGATGGCCCCGATGCCGATCTGGTGCAGGTGGCGGGTAAGGCCGCGAAGGCCTTGGAGGAGGACCCAGATACGGGCATGGCGCTTGAGGCATTGCCGGAACTGATTGATCAGTTGGAAAGCAAGATGAAAGAGGCGGCCAAGAAGCTTGATTTCGAGGATGCGGCCAACCTGCGGGACCGCATCAAACAGCTGCGCCAGAAGATGGCGGGTTGATGTTTTTTTGACAGCTTGCTCAGGCAGCTCTTGTTCAAGCAGCATCTGTTTAAGCAGCCAATTGATCCAGCACCTGGCGGGCCCTCAGCACCACAGGTGATGGAACACCAGCCAATCGCGCTGCCTCGATGCCGTAACTGCGGCTGGCGCCGCCGGCCTGCACCTGATGCAGGAACACCAGGTCGTCACCGGTTTCCTCAACCATTACCTGGAAGTTGGCCACGTTGGAACGCTGCTCCGCCAGCTTGTTGAGCTCGTGATAGTGGGTCGCGAAGATGCTGCGGCTCTGTAGATCTTCTGCTAGATGTTCGCTGACGGCCCAGGCGATCGAGAGGCCATCAAAGGTGGCGGTGCCGCGTCCGATCTCATCGAGCAGCACCAATGAGCGATCTGTGGCGTGGTTCAGGATGTTGGCGGTTTCTGCCATCTCCACCATGAAGGTTGATTGGCCTGCAGCCAGGTCATCAACCGCTCCCACCCGGGTGAAGATGCGATCGGCGATGCCGATTCGGGCCTTCGACGCTGGCACCCAGCTGCCGATCTGCGCCAGCAGTTGAATCAGTCCGATCTGGCGCAGGTAGCAGCTTTTGCCGCTGGCGTTGGGGCCGGTGAGCACCACAAGGTCAGTGCCATTGCCGAGCTTCACATCGTTGGGTGTGAACTCTGTTTCCACCAAAAGCTGCTCCACCACAGGATGACGGGCGCCCGTCAGCTGCAGTTCCCGACTTTCAACAACGGCCGGCGGGCAATAGCCCTGGCCTGCGGCCACATCGGCCAGGCCGCAGAGCGCATCCAGACTGGCCACGGCCCTGGCGGCCTGGCGGATCGGTCCAGCCATGGCCCCCACCTGATCGCGCAACTGGCAGAAGAGTTCGTATTCCCGTTGGCAGGCTCGGGCCCGCAGCTGAAAGATGCGGCCTTCCCGTTCCTTCAGCTCCGGTGTGATGAAGCGCTCCTCGTTGGCCAGGGTCTGGCGGCGGATCCAGTGCTCCGGCACCGAGCTGGCCTTGGCTTTGCTGACGGCGAGGAAATACCCAAAGGTGCGGTGATGCTGCAGGCGCAGGTTGCTGTTGCCACTGCGTTGGCGCTCCAGGTGTTCCTGCTGGGCCAGCCAGGCGTCCTGGTCGTCCAGCTGGTTGCGCAGACCATCCAGCAGCGGATCGACACCGTCGTGGATCAGACCTCCCTCGGAGAGTGACAGGGGAGGTGCTTCCAGCAGGGCATGACGGATGGCGCCGGCCAGCTCGCCCAGCGACTGGTTTGGTTTCACCAGTTCGGCCAACCACTCCGGTTCCTGAGGGACCATGCCGTTGAGTCGTTGCGCCAGCTTGGGGAGTCGTTCGAGACCGTCTGCGATGGCCACCAGATCACGGGCCCCGGCGTGGCCTGCTCCCGCACGACCGGCCAGCCGTTCGAGATCACCCATCGGCCTGAGCAGCCGGCGCAGGGCCAGGCGCAGGGAGCGTTGCTCCACAAGGGCGCTCACCACCGCCTGACGCGCCTGAATCCCTTTGCAGTCCATGAGAGGGGCTTCGATCCAGCGGCGCAGGCAGCGGCCGCCCATGGCGGTGAGAGTGCGATCGATCGCCCAGAGCAGGGATCCCTGCAGCTGGTTGTCGCGCTGGGTGGCGGTGAGCTCCAGGTTGCGGCGCGTCTGGGCATCGAGAACCAGGGCATCGCCGCGTTGAACGATGGTTGGCACCTCGAGGGGCACGCGGCTCTCGCCCTCCAGTGGTTGGGTTCCTCGCAGGTAGCTCAGCAGCCCGCCGGCCGCCCTCAGGGCCAGGGGCAGCTCCGGTAGACCCAGACCATCGAGGCTGGCAACGCCGTAATGGCTGAGCAGAGCCTGCTCGGCCTCTGGCCTGCTGAAAGCGGTGCTGCTCAGTGGGGTGATCTGCAATCGATCCGGGCACCAGGCGGGTCTGCTGTCCGTGCTTCCTGCCGCCCAGAGCAGTTCGGAGGCCTCCAGTTGCGCCAGCTGCTGATGCAATTCGCCAGCTCCGCTGCGCTGCATGATCTGCACCTCGCCGGTGCTCACATCGGCCTGGACCAGACCCCAAGGCAGATCTTCTCCACTGAGGACCGGTTCCAGCACCACGGCGGCCAGCCAGTTGTTGCGGCGGGCGCTGAGCATGCCTTCGTCCAGCACCGTGCCCGGGGTGAGCACGCGGGTGATGTCCCGTTTGAGCAGGGCCCCTTTGGCGGGGGTTGTTTCGAGTTGATCACACAGGGCCACGGAGTAGCCGCGGCGGATCAAGTCGCTGCAGTAGCGCTCAGCGGCATGGTGGGGGATGCCGGCCATGGGCACGCGTCCGATGGCCTTGCCCCCTTCTTTGCCGGTGAGCGTCAGTTCCAGCACCCGCGAGAGCTCGATCGCGTCCTCAAAAAAGCACTCGAAGAAATCCCCCAGCCGGTAGAGCAGCACACGCTCGGGATGGGCCGCTTTGAGCTCCACGTAATGACGCAGCATCGGCGTCAGCTGATCGGCCCTGAGCTGGCTGTGGTGGGCCCAGGCCGGTTGATCGTCCTCCGCTGGATCGCTAGCGTCCGACGACTGAGCTTTGTCGGGATCCGCGCCTGCATCTCGCGTGAGCATCTGGTCTGAGCGTCGCCGGGGCCGTGCTGCTGCGTCAGCCCCCAGCTCGGCATCGCTGAGATCGGCAGTGCCAAGGGCACTCAGCTCACTGGCTCTTGTCGTCTCTGATCCGGGACTGCTCTTGGCCGGTTCCGGCTCCCCGAACAGACTCACCTGCAGTGTCAGCTCCGTCTGGTTCTCGGCGGACGCTGCCACGTCGATAGGGATCGAAGGCGCTGATCGTACGCAGATTGCGATGGTCTGTCCGACACAGCCTGTGAAGCTTCCCGATCAGGGCCGCGAAGGCTGGACGCGTCATGTGAGAATCCCCGCACGAACGCCGGATCCATGCAGTTTCTCAACACCCTCACTGTTCTGGCCCTGGTGGTGATGTCCTTCGCCTTGATCGTGGCGGTACCGGTGCTGTACGCCTCCAGTGAGGACAGCGGACGCTCCAACCGGCTCATTTTGCTCGGCAGCGCTGCCTGGGTGGCCCTCGTTCTGCTCAACTGGGGAGTGAGTTTCTTCGTCGTCTGAGGACTGCATGGCCACCTTCGAAGGTCAGTTCACCGATGCGTCCGGGCTGAAAATCGGTGTTGTGGTGGCCCGCTTCAATGATCTGGTCACCGGCAAGCTGTTGAGCGGCTGTCTGGACTGCCTTGCTCGTCATGGCATCGATACCTCAGCTGCCAGCAGTCAGCTCGATGTGGCCTGGGTTCCAGGATCCTTTGAGCTACCAATCGTGGTGCAGCAACTGGCGCGCAGTGGCCGTTACCAGGTGTTGATCACCCTCGGTGCGGTGATCAGGGGTGACACGCCCCACTTTGATGTGGTGGTGGCGGAATCCAGCAAAGGCATTGCCTCCGTGGCTCGCGACACGGGCGTCCCTGTGATTTTCGGGGTGCTGACCACAGACACGATGCAGCAGGCGTTGGAGAGGGCAGGCATCAAGAGCAATCTGGGCTGGAGTTACGGTCTGCAGGCGCTGGAGATGGGATCTTTGATGGCGGCGTTGCCAGCTGTCGATTAGTTCACCCTGTCAGAGGTTTTGGGTAGTGGCGGATCAGCGGCGCAGCACCATCAGCTGCTGGGGGTTCGCATCCTGGAATCCCAGTTGGCGGTAGAAGCCGGCACTGTTCGTCGTCATCAGATAAACCCGCTCCACCCCAGCGACGGCGGGGGAATGCAGTAGCTCTTCAAGCACGCGACGACCGAGTCCGTGTCCCTGTAGGTCACCGGCCACCACGATGTCCCAGAGCACGGCCCGGCTGAAGCCATCCGAGGTGGCTCGGCCAAATCCCACCAGCCGCTTGCCGCGCCAGAGGCTGACGACGGCGTCGCTGCCAGAGAGAAGTCGGCGTAGTTGATCAAAACTGCGGCCCCTTGCCCAGAAGGCGTGTCGATCAAATAAGCGCTGTAGTTTGAGTAGGGCTCGGTTGGGCCGCAGGTCTGGCCCAAGGCCAAGCCAACGCAGACCTGGAGCTCCGGGGGCATGGTGAACCATCCGAATAGGAGTCACTACTCTGGAAGCTGAAGAAAATCATCTTGCTCCCTTAGAGATGTTTCCTTGGCATGAACGGGTGGATAGTTCAAGGTTTGGGCAACTATTTTGGTAAAAATTTGATTTGACTGTGTTTTATGCATCCGGAGACCCTCAGGATACATAGATCAAGATCGTTCAGGACTGACGGCTGAGAAATGAGCCGTATGGGTGGCTCAATCCGTTGCTGAATCGAATTCATTCAAGGTAGGTAAAATTGGCAATGATTCAGAAAGCTTACGATGGCAGAATCTCCAGTTTTTAGGGTTA
Source organism: Synechococcus sp. KORDI-100 (assembly GCF_000737535.1). Taxonomy (NCBI): domain Bacteria; kingdom Bacillati; phylum Cyanobacteriota; class Cyanophyceae; order Synechococcales; family Synechococcaceae; genus Synechococcus; species Synechococcus sp. KORDI-100. Next base: position 236,742 of record NZ_CP006269.1, read on the forward strand.
AGGGGGAGAAGGTCGTGAATTTGAATCACAGGTTCCTGAAGCTAGTCTAAGGGATGATATTGCACAAAGCTGATGCTGATTTGCACTACGCGTTTTGCAGTCAAGCAACAAGGCTATTGAATATGATTTGGATTTTAAATGGCGCTAGGATTAACGCCAGTTTTCCAGGTTGACTGGACATCAGAACGAAGAAGGCTGCGATGAGATTGGACTTCAAGGTTGCTGCGAACTTCAGTGACATGGTTGGAAACAGAGGCATAATATGGCAAGGTCATATTGTCTTATTAGCGATTCCGAAAATGGTTTTCACACGATGGTTGCTCCTGGACTGATAAAATTCAAATATTTAAAGTGAAATGATCAATCGAATCACTCAAATTTTTATTTCAGACAGTGGTTTTCTCGGTCCTGAGCTTGAGAGGCGGATCGCAACTTTTAGACAGCATTTTCCTGAATGTGAACATGTTCTTTTTGATTACGAGATGGTTCGTGAATTTATCTCCAGTTACTATCATCCCAGTATCTTAAAAGCGCTTGAGAAGGTTAAGCCATACAGTTATAAGTGCGATTTGGCTCGATTTTGTATTGTAAATATAGTTGGTGGTTGGTATTTCGATATAGGATTAACTTGCAATGCATCAGTTGATTTCGGAGATGATATTTCTCTAGTCGCTTTTAGGGACATTCAACGAAATACGGCAACCACTTGGGCCTGTTGGACTGCGCTTTTCTACACAACGCCCCGGCATGAAGCCTTGGAGCAAGCAATTGAAATTGCTGCCCATAATATACTCAATGAATATTATGGTGAAAGTTCGCTATGCCCCACTGGTCCCATTGTGTGGGGTCGAGCTGTAGCTTCGTTGGGTATGAGAAAAGGATTTGTATTCGGTGATCATATGCACCTTACTCCCGGGATGCACGAGAACAACAGTGCAGCTGTTTTGCCTGATGGGACGATTTTGGCTTTTGGCAAGAAGAGTGCCGCAGGCAACCTCAGCAGCCTTGGAGCCGCAGGAACCAACAACTATGTGCAGATGTGGGCTGCGCGAGACGTGTACAACCCTGGATGAGCCGTGTTGGTGTCTCCGGATTCCGCTTGTCATACTGCGTGGATTGACCGCTGGCCCCTTCGTGGTGCATGATCACTGGGTGCGGCGGTTTTCCGTCGTGGATGCGGATGTAGCTCAGTGGTAGAGCATCTCCTTGCCAAGGAGAGGGTCGAGAGTTCGAATCTCTTCATCCGCTTTCGATTAAACCACTTTCAAATGCTCGACCTTTAGGATTGTGTAAATTTGAGTGGCTGATCATTTCAAGTTGAAGTTGTGGATCGTCACCAAAGACGGGTGATTCTTCATGTAGGTCTTCACAAGACAGCGACAACTTCGTTGCAAGCAACGTGTTTGGCCAACAGATCCGCCTTGGCTCAGCAAGGGATTTGCTATCCGGGTTTTCGCCATCCTGTTCATAATGAACGAATGATGGCAAATCACTCTGTGCCATTGGTTTCTATTGTCCACCCCAAACCACATGAATATCATATGAATATTCGGATGGGGGTTCTTGATATCAATGCGGCTATTTCGAGCTATAAGGTTGTTTTGAATGAGGCACTGCAGTCGCCTTCAGTTGTTCTTTTGTCTGCTGAGGGAGTCAGTCGCTTGGATAAACAAGCTTTGTATCGATTGATGGAATTGCTTCAGCAGTTTGATCGCGAGATTAGTGTGAAAGCATGTGTTCGTGCCCCCTACAGTTTTCACTGTTCTGCTCTTTCTCAGCGGGTCGTTGGTGCTGGAGAAGCTTTGTTGCCAACAGATTTTCAGAGACAAAGTGAACGTTTGAGGGTTTTGCAGGATGTTTTTGGATCTGCGCTGCAGTGTGTTCCATTTCGAATTCTTTGTAAGCACAAATCCGGGCCCGTAGTTGCATTGCTTGAGCTCATGAGGGTTGATTCTCGTTCCTTTTTTATTGAAAGACGTAACGATGGTGCAAGCAATCGTGTCACGCGGCTTCAGATAGCCCTTAATCAAAAAAATCCATTAATTGTTGATCATAAGCTGAATCCTTCATATCATTCAGTACCTAGAGATTCAGGGTCTAAGTTCTGTTTGAGCTCTGATGAGCTTGATTTAATTCAGGCAGAACTTCAGAAGGAAAATGATTGGATGCGTAGTGCTTTAGGTGATTCGTTTTGCGACCAACCCGGTGATTTTTTATAGCGACGACTTAATATATTTTTTATATTTAATGATCAATGATCAAAAAAATAAAATTCCAATAAGGCTGACTTAGCAGTATTGTATTCTGCTTGGTTGTATCCGCTTGTTATTGATCATAGTTAGTTGTTGCGACCAAAAGATTCCCGTCATGGGTGCATATTAATTCAACATTGTATCAACATAAGGGATTGAATTGGTGTGATTTTAGGCCTTGAAGGCTCGTCGTTTTATATATTATTGCAGCGTATATTGTCATTTCGTAACCTATTGATTTTTGCTAGAATGATTTAATCATATTTTGAGCTCTCAATTAAATATAACTCTGATGTATATTAGAGAAACGATCCACTGTTTGATCAGTGTTTTATTACATTCATCATACAGCATTGTTCGAGTACAACACTGGGATTCAGCGTTGTGTGCGTTCTATTGCTAGAGCCCTGATTAGTGCCGGTATTCCCCTGCGGCCTGTGATGTGGAGTCGTCAAGACCAAGGGTTTGCGGCAGCACCTGATTCTTTTTTGCCTCATCTTGCGCGATGGAATGGTCCTGCTACAGCTGAGTGGTCGCTTCACGGTGATCCTGATCATTGGACAGACCGCTGGTTACTCATTGTTGAGCTGATTGCCGGTAATTTTCAGCCTCAGCCTCAAGAGCTGCGCGCATCGGCAGATCGGTTAGGTCTCAAAGTAGCTTGGGTCTTTCATGATGCTATTCCGCATCGATGGATGCACCTTTATGGCGCGGAGGGAGATGCGGTTGCCCGTAGCCATCGCCGTTATATGTGTGGATTGCAATTATTTGAGCGTGTCTTTGCAAACTCTCGGACCACTGCTGGTCATCTGAAGGATTTTCTATTGGCTCAAGGTCAATCCTCGCATTCTCTTGACGCTCTAATCCGACCCTTGCCATTGGCGATTGAATTCCAAGGATCTCAGCGGACGGCTTTGACATCTGTCCGTCAGCGTAATTCAGATCGACTTCGTCTGCTGTGTGTTAGTTCACTTGAACCTCGTAAGAATCACCGCAGCTTAATCAAGGCTATTGCATGGCTTACAGCACATGAGTTGTTTCATGCAGAGCTCATCTTGGTTGGCTGGGATAACCATCCTAATGTTCTCTCAGAAGTGCAACGGGCTATAGATTTGCGCTTGCCGATTACCTGGAAGCAGCATGTTGATGATGAGGAACTGCAATGGCTTTATGAGTGGTCACACTGTACTGTTTATCCTTCTTTGGAGGAGGGCTTTGGTTTGCCTGTTGCAGAAAGTCTGTGGCACCGTCGCCCATGCTTGACAAGTGCTAAGGGAGCTTTGGGAGAACTCAGCAGTGGCGGAGGTTGCCTGCGTGTTGATACATCAAAATGGTCATGTCTCGCTTCTGGTATTTTGCGATTTATTCGTGATCCTCAATTAATGAAGACATTAAATCAAGAGATCGAAAATCGACCCATGCGCAACTGGTCTGATTATGTTGATGATCTTTTAAGTGACATTAGCATTCATTAAATGTTTTTAGCCATTCCTGAAATGCAGAATTAATCTCGGTCATGGCTGATGCCCAGTCACCATCCTCTGGCTGTCTGAATAGTCGTAAATTTTGATACCAGGGTGTGGTCTCCCCATTTAGCAACCAGCGCCATTCCGGTACCCAGCGCAATGCGACCCAGGTTGGTCGTCCTAATCCGCTGGCTAAGTGAACAATTCCGCTATCTGCGGTGATGATCAAATCGCAAAGCTGCAAGACAGCAGCAGTATCTGAGAAGTCCATCGACGCGTCGAATGCAGCCTGACCATCCACAAAGGGTATTGTGATTGATGCATTGCGTTGCTCACTTCCGCTGCCTTTTTGGAGTGATACGAACTCCACACCTTCAACACCGGTCAGAATATTGAATGTCTGAAGAGGCATTGATCGGCCTCGCGAGTACAAAGTTTTTTCATGTTTGGGATTCCCTTGCCAGTGGATCCCAACCAAACACGTCTTTGGTTTTTGCCGTAAGAGTTTTCGCCAATGGTCGACTCCATCAGCGTTAGCGTGAAAGTATGGGCTTGCCTTGGGGATTGAGTTGACCTCTGTTTTTAACCGATGCGGAAGGCTCATCAATGGGCACCACCGACTTCCGTCTTTAAGTTGGTCATGATTGATTTCACTCACAACGTCGTTAAGGGTCGAATGAATCCGGAGAAACTCAATAAGTTGCGGTTGGCAAAAAAGTGTGACGCGAATTCCCAGCTCTTGAAGTTGAATTGCGAAACGGCAGAACTGAAGTGTGTCCCCGAATCCTTGCTCTGCTGTTAGAACCAGATGTGGTGGCCATCCTTCTATTTCCGGACCTTGCCATGGAGAACCGAGCAAATTGAAGAAAAAATCGTTTTCTCCAGGTTTAAATCGCTGTTCATAGAGCTCCCAGCCTTCGTTGAATCTCCCTGCAAGCAGAAGATCTTGGGCAAGGTTTTGATGAATACTTTTTAAAGGCGGATTGGAGGTCTGAAGGGCGATTTCATAGGCTCGAATACAAGCATTGATTTTGCGTTGTTGATGGAGAGCAATACCTAGGTTGAAGCAGCAAATTCCTTCATCGGGTGCAAGGCGGATCGCCTGTCCAATCAGGCGTTGACCGATCCTTGGGTCACTTGCCAGCAGTTCACCGCCCTGATTGCTGTAAAACTCAGCGATATTCATCTGCTTAATGTGCGGTAGCAAGCACGGCACGCTCCAGTCTCATGTTGATTTGGTCCACGACGCGTCGTGCATAGGCTTGACCAGCGCAAGCAATTGTTTTGCAGTCGATTTCGTATTCTCGGCACCAGCGCAACATAGCGCTGAGATCACTGAGATCAGCTGCAATGGGAATGTAGTGTTTCCAAGGAATAAGTCCGTCGTGATACCACTGCCTTCTTGAGCTGTTAACATGTAATACACAGCTGCCGCTCAGCAGTTTCCACAACAGACCCCAGGAATTCACGTTCCCGTCAATATCTATGATCCATCGGTGAAGTGCCATATGTCGGGGCCTTAAGTATGGAGCCCAAAGGGTTTCTTGTTGAAGCATGTGGCGGATTTGCACAGGATCATCACACTGGACGACATTGGTGAAGCGGGCATCAAGTCGATGTGGGAATTCCAGGCTGGTGTGGCAGAGGCGATAGCGCAAAAGATGGTGGATGTTCTCAAGCTGGATCTTGGCAGCACCGGTGGTGCTCCCTCGCCAGATGGTCATTGATAGTCGTGACGGCCAGGGAGGTAGGGATTGAAATGCCTTCTGCTGGGATTGGTAACCCCAGGTGTCTAGGCAGTAGGGATCGGGAATAAGTTGCTGCCCTGCAGTGCCTTCACGAGGTGCATCCATGCACAGCCAGGTGTGGTCGGCTCCGTTGGGAGCACGGTCGTGAAATTGAATGCGAAAGCAGCCTGGCTTGCCATGTTGTTGTCTGAGGATGCTGGCTGCTGCCGCGAGTCGGCTCAGCGTCTTGAGGCGAGGGTGGCTGCTTGAGACCCCAGATGGTTCGGTCAAGGTTGGTGCTCCGTCTCGGGGCACCGTGACAAGGATGTGGTCTAACCCATTACCGCGCACGAGTCGGATTGGATGATGTTGCCGCCAAAACCCGGGCGTCGATACGGCAGACATGGGATTCTGGGCAGAGTTGCGTTGTCGGATGCGGATCCTCGCCGCCATTGTTCACCATTGGAATCCAGAAGGGGACCGACGGCATCAATCCCTCCGTCCCAATCCTCAGCCCCGGATTGACGCACTGCAGCGTCAATTGCTTGGTTTAAGGCGTTTGGGAACCCGTCAGGGTTATCTCGATATTTCTTCACAGGTTATACAAAACGCAAATGAGGCATTGCGCCTTGTGATTGATCCTGTGATTGTTCATGATGGTGAGAACCATGTCATTGATTATTTTGATGATAAGTATCAGCAGGATTTAGGTCAACATTCTGCGCAGCCTGAGTCTTCCAAGTATCTAGGCTTTTGTGCACAGCAATATCTAGCAGATCGCTTGGATCAAAAGTATGATCTTTATGTGTATTTGGAAGATGATTTGGTCATTCATGATCCGCTTTTTTTTCATAAGGTTTCATGGTTTTCGGAACAGGTTGGACCTCAAGCGGTTCTTTTGCCTCAACGGGTGGAAATGCCAAATGAACCTGCTTCTGCAGATCGGCTTTTTATCGATGGTCCATTACCCAAAGATTATCTCCGAGCATTGATTCCGGATCCTCCTCCACCGGTTCAAACACCACAACCTGGTGGAATCATCCAATTGGAATCACCGTTGAATCCACACGCCGGCTGCTTTGCGTTGACACATGCTCAGTTATTGCACTGGACGCAGCAGCCCCATTGGCAAGATAGAGATGTTAGTTTTATTAGCCCACTTGAGAGTGCTGCGACTTTGGGTTTATTGAAGACCTTTCAAGTTTATAAACCTGCTCTAGCCTGCGGGAGCTGGCTAGAAATTCAACACTACGGGAATAATTTTAGTTGTTTGATTGCTGATGATGGCGTTACAATTCTCAGTTACGATCCTGATACTGGCGTGTTTCAGTCTCCTGAGCAGAGTCAATCATCGATTACTAAGGGAGACGAAGCGGCATGAGGTTGCTGCTAATCCATCAAAATTTTCCAGGGCAATTCCGCCAGCTAGCACCTTATTTAGCGCATCTTGGTCATGAACTGGTCGCAATTTGCTCCCATCAGCGACCCGTTTCTTTTGAAGGTCGGTTGCTGCGATATGACGAGCCTAAATCTATTCAACCGCCACTTCCTTTGGGAAGTGGACTATGGCACGACGGGCTGCAGAGGGCAGAGCGTGTGGCGTTTTTGTGCCAGCAGCTTAATAATGAATCTTGGAAACCCGATCGAATTCTTGCTCATTCAGGTTGGGGTGAAACGTTGGGAATCAAAGAGATTTGGCCAGATATTCCACAGATCTTATGGCCTGAGTTATGGATTTTACCTGAACATGGGGGACACGGGCTCATTCCAGGTAAACCTTCAGCTGGTTTAGAACAAAAGCTTCAACAGTTGGGGAGAAATTCGCTCACTCAGCAAGCTCTGAGTCATGCACATTCCTGGGTTTTACCAACAATACACCAGGCTAATAGTTTTCCGCCAGTTTTCCAGGATTCACGCTTGCATGTGATTCATGAAGGCATTGACACTTCTTTGGCGTGCCCGAATCCTGATGTGAGTTATGAGGTGCGTGGGATCGAAATCACCCGATCTGTTCCTACGATCACCTTTGTGAATCGTAACCTTGAGAGTTTGCGCGGTTTCGATGTGTTTATGCGTGCTTTAGTGATAGTTCAGCGGGAACATCCCAAGGTGCGGGCGGTTATCGTTGGCGATAGCGAGGAAGGGTACGCAGGTCCCCATCCAAGCGGACGTTCCTGGCGTGATGTGATGCTGGAAGAACTGCAAGGTCAGTTGGATTTAGAGCGAATTCACTTCCTTGGTCGCGTATCACATCCAGCCTTGATTGGTTTGTTTCAGGCCAGTTGGGTTCACGTTTATCTAAGTTATCCATTCATTCTGGGTTGGAGCCTGCTGGAAGCTATGGCCTGCGGCTGCTGCATCGTCGGCAGCCGCGGCATGCCGGTGCAGGAAGTGATAAACGATGGCGTGGAGGGAGTGCTCGTGCCTATGGGCGATCCCAACAAGTTGGCCCAGAAAGTTTTGGCGTTGTTCGCGAATCCTTCGATGCGAGAGCAACTGGGGGCTGCCGCTCGCAAATCTGCGTTGGGTTGGGATCAACGGGTTACCTTACCTAAACTCACTGCCTTGGTGGAGCGAGGGTGTGATCTTTGAAAATTCTCATAGTTGACACCTTTTATGGTCCTTATCTTGAGCGGTTGTACGCCAGCGGTGTACTGATCCAACAACCTTGGGCTTCTCAACACAAGGCCCATTTTGCTGGTGGATTTGGTACTGGGGATGCCTATTCCCACGGGTTGGGGCTGCTTGGGGTTGAAGCCATTGAGATCGTGGCCAATTCGATGCCTCTGCAACGGGCCTGGGCTCAGGAGTACCGGAAAGAGTTGCTTCAACTTCAAGATTCCGGCCAGCAGCTTTTGTCCATCCTCGAAGCTCAGATTCGTTGGTTTAAGCCCACTGTGCTTTATGTTCAAGATATTAACTGGCTCCCTGCAGGCTTCCTTCAGCATGTGAAGCCTTTAGTGGACATTGTGGTGGGACAGAACGCCTGTCCTCTTGCAGCCAACCTGGATTTCAGTCCATACGATCTGCTGCTCACATCCTTGCCTCACTACGTGGGAAAGTTTCGAGCCATGGGGGTGAATGCGGCCTATTTCCCGATAGGTTTTGACGAGCGGCTATTGGAGCGACATGGCAGGGATGGATCCCGGCTCCACGCACTCACCTTCGTTGGAGGGCTTGGTGGATTTCATAATAATGGCACCCAAGTGTTGGAGGCCATTGCCCTAAAGCTCCCACTGCAGGTGTGGGGTTATGGCGGTCAGCAGCTCCCTGTCGGTTCAACCCTGAAACATCGGTGGCAGGGCGAAGCTTGGGCTGAAGACATGTACGGCGTGCTGGCAAATAGCCAGATCACCATCAATCGCCACATTGATATCGCTGAGAGCTATGCCAACAACATGCGTCTGTATGAGGCAACTGGGATGGGGGCTTGCCTTTTGACTGATGCAAAGCTGAATCTTCCGTGCTTGTTTGAGCCCGACTATGAGGTAGTCACCTACACTTCTCCAGAAGAAGCCATAAGTAAGCTAAAACAACTAGTATTGAACCCTCAGCTCGCGGCAGACATCGCAGCTCGAGGCCAAGCTCGGACTTTGAAACATCATATTTACACCAGGAGGATGGAGGAATTATTGGCCTTACTGCAACGGCACCACTGCCAGACGACTGTGTCTTTGACGAAGTTACCGAGCTTTCAGACTCTTCTGGTGGCTTGTCGCGCTGAGCACGCCGACCGGATTCCAGGTCCTCTCAGACAGGCTCTTTTGCGCGAACACCTCAATCATCGCATGACCTTGGTCAGTGACGCCCCTTTTCAGATCCCAGCCCTTCAAAAAATGCATCGGTGGTGTGGTTCTACCCTGGCTTTAGATGCAGTTCAAGTGCGGTCTTGTCTTGACGTGATGGATCCAGACCAAATCCTGATTGTTGATGACCAGCCAACTGGACTGGTTCCAAGTGACTGGCTTACTCAGCTGAAGCAACAAGCAGAAGACCGTCAAATTTTATGCACCTATGTTAGGCCAATAGCATGACTGAAACTCCTTCATTGCTGGGTCTTACTGAAGACCAGTTGCAATATTTCCAGCAGACATTTACGCTGAGTTATCACCTCAGCTATTTGCAGGTTTGTCAACAGTGTCTTTCATTGAGAGGTCTCGATGTGTTGGAGGTCGGTGGTGCATTGCCTGCTTCATTGGTTATTGATCATCTCCGTTGCAACAGTTGGACGGCTGTCGAAGCTCCTTCTTATGATCAGGAACTAGGTTCTGCGAATCAGTTCCACCGGAATACACAAGATCAAGCGTATCAACAGAAATATGTTACAAGCTACCGCCATCTTTACCTCGACATAGAGTCCATACCTGAGGAGCATTACGGGCAATATGACTTAATTTTTTCAATAGCTTGTTTTGAGCATATTCACAGGTTGCCACAAGCTCTTCAGGTAATGCATCGTTGCTTAAAGCCTGGTGGCAAGCTTTTTACGATGCATTCGCCAATTTGGAGTGCATTTGATGGCCATCATCTTCCAATTGCAATTCCATCGCGTTTCGCGGAGCCTAAAAATACTCTTTGCCCAATATTCCAGCCTTGGGAGCATTTATTATTGAGCAGGATTGAAGCTTATAAAGCTCTCAAGGAAAGATTCGATGGGGAGTTTGCCGATGAAGTTATCTATTACACTTTTAACAGCGATCATATTAATCGTTATTTTAGCGAAGATTATCTCTTTACTTTTGAAAATTCACCCTTTGACTGCCGTAAAATTCAATTAACTTTTCCATGCAAGCCGTCTATTGAGCTCCAACGTAGCCTAGAGCAGGCCAATCCTGGGTATCAGCATTTTACCAACAACGGAATATTCGCTTTGTTGGAAAAGTCTAATAAATTTAAACAAATCCATTTTTGATCAATGAAAAGAATCTTAATTACAGGTGGGACTGGGAGTTTTGGTAAGGCTTTCGTTGAGTACATTCTCAAAAACAAGCCAGATGTATCCCGCCTCGTCGTTTTTAGTCGTGATGAATTAAAGCAATGGGAGATGCAACAGCTTTTTCCTGTTGACCAATATCCACAGCTACGATTCTTTTTAGGAGATATCCGTGACCAAAACAGGCTTAAAAGAGCTCTTGAGCGTATTGATACGGTCGTGCATGCTGCAGCACTAAAGCAGGTCCCAGTTGCGGAATATAATCCAATTGAATTTATAAATACCAATGTCCTTGGCTCTGAAAATGTTGTTCAAGCATGCCTAGATACAAGTGTACAAAGAGTTGTGGCTTTGAGCACTGATAAAGCGGCAGCTCCTATCAATTTATACGGTGCAACAAAATTATGTTCAGATAAGTTGTTTGTTGCTGCTAATAATGTCAAAGGTGAGCGTGATATACGCTTTTCTGTTGTCCGTTATGGCAATGTCATGGGGTCACGTGGTTCAGTTATTCCCTTTTTTCTGGAAAAAGCCAAAACCGGAATATTGCCTATTACTGACACCAAGATGACTCGTTTCAATATTTCGCTAACGCAGGGTGTGGATATGGTGATTTGGGCGCTCGCGAATGCATTGGGTGGAGAATTATTTGTTCCCAAAATTCCAAGTTATCGTATCTCCGATGTTGCTGATGCGGTCGGGCCTTCCTGCAAAAAACCAATAGTTGGTATTCGCCCTGGCGAGAAAATTCACGAAGAAATGATTACATCATCAGATAGCTTTTGTACAATTGATCTTGGTCAATATTATGCAATTTTGCCGAGTGATGGCCATACACTTTTGAAATATCAAAATTATGGAATTAAATTCCAAAAGGTTCAAGAGGGTTTTTCTTACAACTCTGGAAGTAATCCTGATTTTTTAAATGTACAGCAGATTCGTGAAATGATCCGACAGCATGTGAATCCAGGATTTTCGCCTCTTTAACCCTTATGGAATCTAAAATCTTGCCTTACGGTCGTCAATCTATATCCATAGAAGATATCGATGCCGTAGTCGATGTTTTGAGAAGTCCCTTTCTAACCCAAGGGCCAGTTGTGCCAGCTTTTGAGCAGGCTATTTCTACTGAGGTTGGCTCAGAATTTGCTGTTGCCGCCAATAGCGCAACCAGCGCTCTTCATATCGCATGCATCGCTTTGGGTCTTGGTCCTGGTGATTATCTATGGACCTCTCCAATTACATTTGTTGCTTCCGCAAATTGTGGTTGTTATTGTGGTGCAAAGGTTGATTTTGTTGATATCGATCCGTCCACGGGTTTGATGAACATTCAGGACCTCGAGTTAAAACTCCAGAAAGCTGAAAAACTCGGTCGTCTACCTAAGGTTGTTATTCCTGTGCATTTAGCAGGTGCTAGCTGTGATATGCGTGCGATAGGTCAACTGGCACGACGCTATCGCTTCGCTGTCATAGAGGATGCAAGTCACGCAATCGGCGGTAAGTATCAGGGCAGACCAGTCGGATCTTGTGTTCACAGTGACATTTGTGTTTTTAGTTTTCATCCTGTCAAAATTATCACTTCTGGTGAAGGTGGATTGGCCTCGACGAATGATCCAAAGTTAGCTCAATATATGTACGAGCTAAGAAGTCATGGGATTACAAAAGATTTGAATAGATTTGAACGCATAGCACCGGGGCCTTGGAGCTATGAGCAACAGCACCTCGGTTTTAACTATCGCATGACCGATATCTCTGCTGCACTTGGTTTAAGTCAGTTAAAGCGCTTGCATGAAATCTTGGCTGAACGTCATCGCCTTTATCAGCGTTACCTTAAAATACTTGCTGATCTTCCGATTCGCCTGCTACAGATTTCCGAGGAAGTTTATTCGAGTCTTCACCTCGCCATAATCCGTCTCGATGATCCCAGTCCAAAACACCATCGACAAGTCTTCGAGGGTTTACGGGGGTGTGGGATCGGTGTCCAGTTACATTATTCTCCAGTCCATTTGCATCCGTTCTATAGGAGGCTTGGGTTTCAAGAGGGCGATTTTCCAGAAGCTGAGGCCTATGCTCGCAATGCTTTGAGTCTCCCCCTCTATCCAGGCTTGCAAGAGTCAGATCTGCAGCGTGTCGCTGATAGTCTCAAACTCGTATTACAGGCGTGACACCTCAGATTTGCCTGGGAACTGCTCAGTTTGGCCTTGCTTATGGAATTACTAATGCTGGCGGTCAGGTTCTGGAAGCTTCAGTTGGAAACCTTCTGGCTCAGGCGGCTGCTAGTGAAATCAGCTGGCTAGATACTGCTCAGGCCTACGGTAATGCAGAGTCAGTGCTTGGACGCCAATTGCCTAAGTCACACTCTTTCCGCCTGATCAGTAAGTTCTCAGCCCAGCCTCAGCCTGAGTTCTTGCCTCAGGATGTAAAGGCTTGGGAGCAGTCATTCTTTAAGAGCTGTCAGAGCCTTGGTGTTCAGGATCTTGATGCATTTCTCTTGCATGAGCCAGCGGATTTGCTCAAGCCAGGCGGTCATCTTCTGGAGGCCTGGATGTTGAGCTTGCGCGAGCGTGGGGTTGTGAAGCGTATTGGTTTGTCTATCTACTCAGCTGAAGATCTTGATGGCGTCAATCCGTTGCTGCTCGATCTGGTTCAGTTACCGTTGTCGCTTTATGACCAACGCCTCCTTCAAAATGGTACTTTGGCGCATTTGCGCTCACGTGGTACGGCAATTCATGCTCGTAGCCTTTACTTACAAGGCTTATTACTTACCCCTGCCGCGAAATGGCCCTTGTGGGTCAGTGCTGAGGCGCGTTTCCATCAACAGTGCCTTGAGGCTCTCGCAGAGCAGCGAGGGTGCCAGTTGATTGACTTGGTCCTGGGTTTTGCTCGCGAACAGAGCGATCTGGAGGCCTTAGTGATTGGTTTATGCAGTGTTCAAGAGTTGAATGCACTGCTGAATATATGGCAAAAAACCTCCCCATGGCTAAAAGGTGAGTGGAGCACTTGGGCTCTGAAGGATCCCAGTATTCTCGACCCACGTTGTTGGCCACGTTGAATGATGGAGGATTTCTTCTGTAACCCCTTAAGTGCTGTAGATTCTGCTTACCAGTTGAAGCAGATCAAGTTGATTTCAGTCGACAACGGTGTTCTAAGTGATCATGTGGAGAATGTGAGGACTTCTGGTTATGGGGTATTCGCAGACCACTGGTTGCTTGGTGACATGCTTGCTGCAATATCCGTTGCTTTCGGAATCTTCTCCATCCATCGCCTTTGCGCCTCGATATTGCGTCTGTATTGTATCTGTAATACTCGTATTTTAGTTTTTTAGGTGGAGTCTAATTGTGTTGCAGTCGTCCCGTCTGTTGTTAAGAGCTGTCGAATCTTCTGATCTGAATTCGACTTACCTTAGTTGGCTGAATGATCCTAGGGTCAATCAGTTTCTTGAAACTCGCTTTTTTCCCCAGTCTATGGGAACTCTTCAGTCCTATTGGCAAGCACATCACGATAATTCTGAAGTCCCCTGGTTCGCTATTTGTTTGTCAGCGGATGGCCGTCATATAGGAAACATTAAACTGGGTCCGATTCATTGGCTTCATCGTAGAGCCGATATCAGCTTGTTTATTGGAGACCATGGGTGTTGGGGTAATGGTTTTGCCAGTGAAGCTATTGCCCTGTTGCGTGATTGGGCCTTCCAAGAGCTTGATCTGCAGAAATTGAATGCCGGGGTATATGAAGGCAATATTGGCAGCCGTCGCGCATTTGAGAAGTGTGGATTTGAATTGGAAGGGACTCTGCGGGAGGAAGTGGTGAACCATGGAAACCGCCTGGATATCTGGTGTCTTGGACTTCCACGCAGTCGTTGGAGCCCATCACGATGACTACTCTCGGCATTGTTCAAGCTCGCACTTCATCATCGCGTTTGCCATCCAAGGTTCTTTTGCCGATCGGTAACAAGCCGATGGTTGTTTACCAGATGGATCGTCTAAAACGCAGCACTTGCTTGGATCGTCTTGTTCTTGCGACCTCAGATGATAGCTCTGATGATTTATTAGCCAATGTGGTCAGCTCAGCAGGCTTCACGGTTTTTCGAGGCGATCTCAACGATGTATTGGGGCGTTTTCGTGCTTGTGCTGCTGAGGAGAACGCCACTACTGTTGTACGCCTGACTGGTGATTGTCCTCTCAGTGATCCTGCCTTGATCGATGAGCTGGTTGAGGCTTTTCTAAATGGTGAGTGGGACTATCTGGCCAATTGCGCAAATGACCGGCAGCTAAGTGTTCCAGATGGCTTCGATGTTGAGGTGTTCAAAGCTGAGCTTTTGGAACGAGCTTGTCGAGAAGCCTCTCGCCCGTCAGAACGGGAGCACGTGACCCCGTGGTTCTGTACCGATATAGCGGGCTTGCGTTGGGGGCACTTTCGGCACCAGCCAATACGTCCTTACTACCGCGTAACAGTTGATGATTCGAACGATTTAGATGTTGTTCGTCAGATTGTTGCTGCTTTGGAGCCACAGAATCCTACTTTTGGTGTAGATGATGTGGTGTCGCACCTACAGCTACATCCAGAGCTAGCAGCTCGTAACTTGGCTACGGTTCGCAATGAAGGTTACTTAAGGTCATTGGCGGAAGATGCGGTAAAGGAGCAGCTCATGGCATCGGAACAGAAACAAGGTCAGAAGCTTTGGAATCGTGCCAAGAGGGTGATTCCAGGGGGCAACATGCTCTTGTCAAAGCGGGCTGAGATGTTTTTGCCTGAGCAGTGGCCGGCTTATTTCAGCCGTGTTAAGGGCTGCCGTGTATGGGATCTTGATGGCCATGAGTTCATCGATATGAGCATTATGGGGATTGGGACCAATCTTCTTGGATATGGTCACCCCGAAATAGATGCTTCTGTTGCGGCCATCTTGGCAGCAGGGAATATGAGCACCCTCAACTGCCCGGAAGAGGTATGGCTGGCCGAACGTTTGGTGTCACTGCATCCTTGGGCTGATATGGCACGCTTCGCCCGTAGTGGTGGCGAGGCGAATGCCATCGCTATACGAATTGCCCGTGCTGCCACAGGCCGAGACACAGTGGCTATTTGTGGTTATCACGGTTGGCATGATTGGTATCTAGCGACCAACTTGCAGAACGATTCCGGTTTGGCAGAGCATCTGCTTCCTGGTTTGGAACCTAACGGTGTGCCGCGTGGTCTCGCTGGAACAGTTCAGCCCTTCAGTTTCAATCGTCTGGATCAGCTGGAGAGCATTGCTTCAGCCCATGAGTTGGCGGCCGTGAAAATGGAGGTCCAGCGCAATAGCCCTCCAGATCCTGGCTTTCTCGAGGGTGTGCGTGAGCTTTGCACACGCCGCGGCATTGTCTTGATTTTTGATGAATGTACGTCTGGATTTCGGGAAACCTTTGGTGGATTGCATCTCAAATATGGTGTCGAGCCCGATATGGCTATGTTTGGTAAAGCCCTTGGTAATGGCTATGCCATAACTGCCACCATCGGACGGCGTGCAGTGATGGAAGCTGCCCAGAGCACGTTTATCAGCAGTACCTTTTGGACTGAGCGGATTGGTCCTACTGCAGCTCTGAAAACCCTTGAGGTCATGGAGCGTGAGCACAGCTGGGAGCAAGTCACGTCTATAGGCCTGCAGCTTCGTAAACGTTGGCAAGAGCTTGCTGATTGTCATCGTCTAAAGATCATTCATAACGGTCTGCCAGCCCTTACAGGATTCGACTTCGTTAGTCCTCAGGCATTGGCTTACAAGACACTGCTCACCCAAGAGATGCTTAAGAGGGGTTACCTAGCTTCAACGAGTTGCTACACCTGTTTGGCCCACACTTCTGATGTGTTGGAGCCGTATTTTGATGCACTTGATCAGGTTTTTGCTTTGATAGCTCAGTGTGAGAGAGGTCGTTCGGTAGAACTGCTTTTGGAAGGTCCTGTTTGCCATGGTGGTTTCAAACGCCTTAATTGAGAGTGTTTGTTGACTTATGGCTATGGAAGCAATGAATCAGGTCCTGGTAGTAGCTGCTCATCCGGATGATGAGGTGCTTGGTTGTGGCGGAACAATTGCTCGTCATGTTGATTCCGGTGATCAAGTTCAAGTTCTTATTGTTGCGGAGGGTTCGACTTCACGTTTGCAAAAGCGTGATCGAGTTCAAGTAGCTGATGAACTCTCAGTTCTTGCAAATGCTGCACAATTGGCCGGATCAATCCTTGGTGTATCAGGTGTCGAACTCCTTGATTTTCCAGATAATCGTCTTGATTCTTTGGATCGCCTTGACCTTATCAAGTGCATTGAGGAACGTATCATTCGTCATCAACCAGAGTGTATTTATGTCCATCACTCTGGTGACGTGAATGTCGACCACCGCCGACTTCATGAAGCGGTAGTTACTGCATGCCGGCCTATGCCAGGAAATGTAGTAAGGCGTCTTCTAAGTTTTGAAGTAGCCAGTAGTACGGAATGGCAGCCACCGGGTTCTTCGCCACCATTTCAGCCCAATTGGTTTGTAGATATTTCTGAGCAGCTCTCGCGAAAGAAGCAGGCTCTAGAGGTATATAGCAGTGAAATGAAACCTTGGCCTCATGCACGTTCGATTGAGGCCCTCGAGCATTTGGCCCGATGGCGTGGTGCTCAAGTTGGGCTAGAAGCCGCCGAAGCGTTTTGCCTTCTGAGGTCAATTGTATGAGTCGTTTTATATTTCGTTGTGACTCCTCGAATCTCATCGGAAGTGGACATATTGTTCGATGCCGAAACATTGCCCGCGAACTTGTAAAATCAGGAGCAGAAGTAATCTTTATATGTAGACCACAGTCTGGCGATTTAATCAGGAGCCTAGATGAAGAATTTAATGTCTTATCTCTGCCACAAATATTGCCAAACTATAATTTAAACGACCAATCTTTACATCTCTCTTGGCTTGGTTGTACTCAAATTGAGGACGCTACTGACTGTATAAATGCATTGCTCTCTCAAGATATTGATACCGCGAATTGGTTGGTTGTTGATCATTATTCTCTGGACTCGCAATGGGAAAATATTATGCTTGGATATTTTTCTAGTAAAAGCAACTGTAAATTGCTTGTGATAGATGACCTGGCGAATCGTCCGCACGAAGCAGATTTATTGATTGATCAAAATTTTTTCGGAAGTAAGACGCAGCAACGATATAAAAATCTAGTATCTACAAAATGCAAGCTATTATTAGGACCAAGCTATGCCCTAATAGGACCTGAATACTCGCAGCTTCATTCTTTAGTGCCATTACGAATGAGTATGAATAGAATCCTTATTTTTTTTGGTGGTTCAGATATAAATAATGGAACTTTAAAGGCCGTCAAGGCGCTTTTGTCTAAAGAATTTAGTCATATTTTTGTTGATATTGTTTTGGGATTTAAGTGCAGCTCTCTTGAGGAAATTAATTCATTAATTAAGGATAAAATGAATTTTACTCTTCACACTGCGTTGCCAAGTCTAATTGGACTTATTGCAAGGGCAGACTTGGCAATAGGAACTGGTGGTATAACGACTTGGGAAAAAGCATGCCTTGACTTACCAAGTATCGTTATATCTGATGGTGAAAATCAAATTGGTTATAACAAGTACCTTCACAATCATCGATATACTTACTATTTAGGTGATATTGATCAAGTAAATCCTGATCAGATCAGACAAGCACTCAATTATGTTAGTTCACCACACTTTTTCCAGCCTGGTTCACAGTTGGTTGACGGATTAGGCGTTTTTAGAGTGATTCATGCATTACATGATCAACTATCCACGCATGGATGCAGAGTGCAATCTGCTAATAACAAATATTTCACAAAAGAATTTTTAAATAGCTATAAAAATCATATAAATTTAAACTGCAAATGTGAATCGTTTAAGCCATTAAGCTATGATTCATCGCACAATTATTGCGTATCTGATTTATCCAACTTACCACTATTTGTAATGAGGTTTTTAAATACAAGTTTATCCAATGCTTTGAATTTAGTTGTTCGTGAAGAGCCTCATTATTCGTTTAATTGTGATAATAACTTTTCGCAATCATTGCTTGTTCAAGGTATATTCAGTGAGCACATTCGTAATAATCACAAATTATCTAGTAAATATATCTACCATTGTTTGCAATCACCTACCCAGATTTTAAAATCTGGCCAATTACCTCCTTCCTGTATTTCTATATTGACAGATCAATCTTCATGGATTAATAATTATCTCCCTAAATTAATCTTTTCACTCTGGGAACGTAATCATGCTGTTAGACTGATACATTCAGTTGACCAATTGTGCGAAGGCGATGTCTGCTTTGTTTTGAGTTTTAGTTCAATAATTAAGTCTCAGTTTCTCTCCCTTCATCGTTTTAATCTTGTTGTTCACGAAAGTGATCTACCCCAGGGGAAAGGTTGGAGTCCAATGTCTTGGCAAATCCTTGAGGGTAATAATTCAATTCCAATCTGTTTAATAGAGGCTAGCCACAATGTTGACTCTGGCTCTATATATCTTAAGGACCAAATTAATCTTGAAGGGCATGAATTGTCATCCGAATGGAGAAAAATGCAAGCGGCTAAAACAATAGAGCTTTGTTTGAGATGGTGTGATAATAATAATGACTGTATTATTAATAGTAAACCTCAGTATGGCAACTCGACCTTTTATAAAAAAAGGAAACCAGATGATTCTATGTTAGATGTAAACTACACCATATCTGATCAATTTGATCTCTTAAGAATTGTTGATAACGAACACTATCCCGCGTATTTCCAACATCGTGGCCAAAAATACAAAATTAAAATTGAAGAGTGTTAGATTTGCTAATAGCTTTTACTAATTGTTTTCAATTAAATCCCAAGATAATGGCGTACCTCTTTCAATATTTTTACTAGCTTTTTGTCCAAATATAGATTCTAAATGTTTCGGCGATATTCCGTACCCAGGCCTAATAGATGCAATATTTTGGCTTGTAAATTCCTCGCCCTTAGATATTGGCCTAATAATAAAAAGTGAGCGCGAAAAAAATCTTTGTTTTGCATTTCCACCAATATTGTAAAGACTTGAAGAGCCCAATGCTTCTGAGACTTGTCTTATCTTTTTAACCATTTCCTTAAAATCTTCCGCTGTCATTGAGAAGGATGAATCGGCTGATTCTATTTTTGCGTTGAGCATAAAATGTTTTTCTATAAATGTAGCTCCTAAGGCTGCAGCAGCTATTGGCACAGAATCCCCAATAGTATGATCGGATAATCCATACTCACAATTAAATACCGTTCCTAACGTCTTCATCGCTTTTAGATTACATTCACTATAACTTGCAGGATATGAAGAAGTACATTTAAGCAGTGTTATATTATAATTTAATTCATCATGGCATGTATTTACTGCATTTTGAATTTCTTCTAGGGTTGCAATTCCGGTTGAAATTATAATTGGTTTTTTTGTTGCTGCAGCTTTTCGTATTAGCTGTAGATCAGTTATTTCAAAACTTGCAATCTTGTAGGCTGGACAATTAATTGATTCGAGAAAATTGATTGAATCAACGTCAAAAGGCGAAGAAAAACAATGAATTCCGCAATTTTTTGCTGCTTTAAATAAAGGCTCATGCCATTCCTTTGGTAAAAATGTTTCAACTTCTAATTCATATATTGTCTTTTTTGACCACAAAGAATCATTCGGTATTCTAAAATATTCATTATCACAGTTAAGTGTAATTTTGTCAGGATCAACTGTCTGTAACTTTATAGCATCAACTCCACACTTGGCGGCAGTTTCTACACTTTTAATAGCCACTTCAAGATTTTGAGAATGATTAGCGGATAACTCAGCAACTATAAAGGGAGTCCGCTGGCGAGAAAATGAATCGGGAAATTTCATTTTGTATCAGGAATTGTGTTGGAAAATAAGCTTTTCAAGTTTTTCCGAGAAGAAACTAAGAAGTCTTTCTCGCCGTTTAAAACAACTGATGCAGGGGGATATTTTATAAATGACATAGATTGAGATTCACAATATGCTCCAACTGAGCCAATCTGGAAAATGTCATTCATATTGGGGGGTTGTAAAGCTACCTGTTCTGCAAGGCAATCAGATCCCATGCACAGCGGTCCGAAAATATCGAATTTGTCCTCATTAACTCGGACATTTCGATTATTACAGTTTTCAGAGATATTTCTTATTGGGTGCACTCGATATTGAATCGAAGGCAAGATATTCTTGCCAGCGTCTATTATTATTCTATTTTTTTCTATACTTACTATGCTCGAAAGTAGAAAAACTGACTCATCTACTAGTGCTCGGCCAGGCTCAAGAAAAAGTCTACATTTAAACTTTTCAAGATATGGCTGTAATGCTGTACAGATAATTTCTGCATACTCTTCGATCTTAGGTACTTTCCAGTCCTCAGCTTTATAATTATTAAGTCGTGCCGACTCCGTAGGAAAACCACCACCTAAATTTAGGTATTTTAGTGAGATTGGTAATGACATGGCCACCGATAACATTTGATTAGCAAATTGTTTATATTTATTCGTATCCAATATTGATGTTCCGGCGTGAATATGTAAACCAATTAGATTAATATAATCGGATTTATCTATATGCTTTAAGGCTGTCATCCAATTTTCACTATTAGTGTCAAACCCAAATCTTTTCCATGACTCATTGTCTGGTCTTATTCTTAGTGCAATTTCGCAGCTTTTATCTAGCTCGTTGGTCTTTTTTAAAATACGGCTCAACTCATCCAAATTATCTACCTGTATTATGTGCCCTCGTTGTATACATTGGCCCAGTTCATCTGAAGTCTTGGCAGGTCCATTTACAATGATCTTACCTGTAATTCCTAGCATTTCAAGCAAATCAATTTCAAATCCACTAATTATTTCAGGTGGAAATCCATTTTCGTTCAGGGTTTTTACTATCCATGGATTATAGTTTGTCTTTACTGAGTAATTTACAGTTGTCTTTCGCCAATGTTTTGTAAAACAATTTCTAAACGCGAGAGAATTTTCAATTAACTTTGCTTGATCGATACAAAAAAGAGGCGATCCATAGTCAGCCAACAAAGCTCTAGCGCGATCATAAGTTATATTCACAGATCTCTTTGGAAACCCTCTTTATTATAGCACCCTCGTTTGCTATCGGTAAATTAAAGTTTGGCTTATTATTTACAATATTGATCAATTCTCCGATGATATCAACTGAAAATGCATATGAAAATGCGAGCGCAGCAGATGGTCGTGGATTAACCTCATATATTTTCG
The DNA here is from genome assembly GCF_000737535.1 of Synechococcus sp. KORDI-100. Lineage (NCBI taxonomy): Bacteria > Bacillati > Cyanobacteriota > Cyanophyceae > Synechococcales > Synechococcaceae > Synechococcus > Synechococcus sp. KORDI-100. The sequence continues at coordinate 258,364 of NZ_CP006269.1, forward strand.
GTTTGCCCTCATTATCTTTTGCACATTCAATATTTATCATCCCGCTTACTTTGTACTTCTCAATGAATGAATTAATCAAATTTCTAATCTTTATGTCATCTACAATTTTGGCTTCGACAATCGCTCCGAAATTAGGTTTCAATCTTTCCTGTATTAGCGAGTATAAAACCCTTCCTTCGTAGCAGAGAACATCAATGTTATAATCCTTACCCGGGTAATATGGCATGCCAATAAAATCTAGTTCTTTCCATTCTATGTTCATCCTTATCAGCATTTCAAGTGAAATGCGATTATTGGCCAGTCCAAGTAATGTTACTTGAGAGTCTGAATTTGCATCTACTAAATAAACTCCTCTTGAACCAGAAGCACGCGAAGGCTTGATGATAAACATTCTGGATGGGTATCCATACAACTTTGATGCTCTAATTAATGCTTTGTTCGATTCTATTAATACATGTTTATCTTTCGTGGCACAATTAAGTAGCCAATTATCGAAAAATCTATGCTTTGAACTGCATAACTCGATAAACGAATGACTAGGCAGCAAGCATTTACAGTTTAGTCTTGATAGTTGATTTTTCATTTCACTAGTGGTTAATGCATAAGCCTCAACATCTGATAAAATAAGTAGATAATCAATCTTTTCTATACTAACAATTCTTAGAATTTCGGATGAGTATTGCTCTGGCTTTTCATGAGCGAATTGAACCGGATACCTTTTTTCAAGAAGGTTAGAATCAATAGGACTCAATTTTGCATCGAATCCAATGAATCGATAATGCGTATTTTCCCGACTTAAATTTACTAGAATAGAGTCAATTATATAACTCGAACAACAAGATATGCCAATTGTAATCATCTATTAAAAGATCTACTCTAGCAGCCTTTTTAAAGATAGCGGGTTCCCACAAGCTTCAGTGCGATGACTTTGTGCAATCCTATCTTTTCTTAGTATTCCCACTCATTGTATTCAGGACATTATGCCGTTGTAAGGTTCTGACAAAAGGTGTTAGCAGTGTATAGAGGTTGCAATACTCTTCTAAAGCCATTCTTAACGCGTGTCCCTTTATGCCAACACCGTGTATCTGCAATAACGATTTCCCCTTGGTTACAAATAAGTGTCTTCCAGTCTTCACGAGCATAAAATTTTTCAATCTCTGAGTCGTCATACCTCGAATAACCCTTTGAAGTCATTATTTGCTCCATTAAATGTTTGGAGCTCGGCCAGTGAGACCTTGGTATGTACATATGTGGTCCATTATTAGGTCCTACACTTGTTAGAAAGATAAATATCTTTAGCCATCTTAAGCCATCTAGATCAAAATGAAACTTTTGTGCTGCTTCCCCTTCTTCCTCGGTTGATTGATAAGTGTTCCATAAGGATATCCTTGTAGCTTTAACAGGTGCCCCCAGGCTCATCGATACAATACTTTTCAGGACACTATCCGAGATTAAGTCTTGGACTGGATTATGCGTTTCAACCGATTTCAAGTCTGCCTCAGCCGTAATAGTCCCTTCTGGTGTTTCATATAGATATCCTTCTTTATAAACAATTTCTTGGTTTGCCTTATTTTTGATCATAAATGTATGTTTGCATTGGTTGGCGAAATCATTAAGTTCCTTGATTGTAGCGCTTGTCAACCTTCGGGGAAATAATGCGTATCCTTCATCGACTATCTGATGGATTGTGGATGTGAATTCTTCAGATGTTAGTGACCATCTTTTTGACTTCAACGAAATTTGATTAACAATATTAAGTCGATTTCCATGAAACAATCTATGAAGGATTTCTTGAACTTCGCCACCACTTTCACAATACCTTTTTAGTAACTGAAGATGAACTTGTTCAGTAGTTTTGTTATTTTTGAAGTTTTCATAATATTCTTTCTTGTAGATGTTGAATTCAAGATCACTGATGCCCAGTTCTTTTAGGCGTTTAGTTAATTTTGTATTTTCCATGGCTTTATTTGTTTAATAGTGAGTCATGAAAAGAGGCCAAAAATGGTGTAAATAAGCGTGGATTTTGTATCTGTCGAACCATGGATTTATGATCATTAATATCAATAATAGCAGTCATGCAGGAAATAAAATAAGATTTTGAGGCTTCTTTTCTGGTGACAATCCCTAATTCTTCGCAATCTTCTTCTGTTGGCAAAGTTAGCATAGATAATGCAGCCTTAATACGATGATAATATTCATCTTTTGATTTTAGTTCGCTTGTATTACCCAATATGGAATATGTTCCGGCACCTGGCATACATTTGTAGAATGTGTTGATAACAATTTTTCCTAACATTGACATTTCGAGACCAATTGAAGACCATCCATTTAAAATAAGGTCACTCTGCTCGCCAAGCCAATAGGATGATACAGAATCATTGGGTTCAACAATAATGCAATTTTCTAATCCATTAATTTCTTGTATTAAAGGATAAATTAATTTATATTCTGGTGAAATCGTACCACCCCGATGATCTTTTCCAAGTCTAGGATGCATTCTAACTATAACCAAGCAATTGCTTTTGTATTCACTGTTTATAAATTCGATTGTATCCTTAATCCACTCTTCCTGAGATTTAAATGGATTTGTATATAAATAGCTTATATCTGTTTCGTATTGATTAAATGTATATCCCCAAACATATACCTCGTCCATGCTGGATGTGTATATTGTAATGATCTTCATTCCCCGCGCTTTTGCGCTGCTTATCTTTTTCGATAGTTTTTCTAAATCACTTGATGTGGCATCATGTTTTGGGGAATAGCATTGTGCACCTCCTTCGCCAAACATCTTTTTCTTTATAATTGACTCAACAAATTTTGTGCTACTAGTGTTCAGCTCAAATGTATTAAATTTTTTTTGATTACTATTATTATACATTAGTATATTGTCACCTGGTGTGCCTTGAATCTTGACCAATCTCTCGCAATTCAAAATTTCTTCTGCATACACCCCTCCAATACTTGGTATGTCAAAATACCTCGTCTTTATCCCAATAAGCTTACACGCTAGAAAGAAAATAGAACAGCCAGTGTAATCTGACATACAAAAGCCATATGAAGACTTCCATGTATTAGATACTATTTCTATTAAAAGCCAAATATTAAACTTTATTGAATCGATTAATTTAGAGTATAGGTACTCTTTTGGTGATTCTATAATGGTATTAAGGCACGCCTTATACGTCAGCCCTATATCCTTCATGCAGATTTCACTAATTTTTACCTTGTCTATGCTCAGATTTATCAGCTCCTTATCTTCGACAAATGAAAATACATAGTCTAACAAGTCAGCTATTTTACGTTTTTTCTCATCAACATTGCTTTTAATGTCTAACTTGCCAAGCCGTGCTAACTCATTTTTGTCACAGTATAGATTTATGATTTGATTGTTTATTTCGTAGAATCTTACCGTGCTGTCTAATGCCGATAACCTTATCTTATTTTCAACAGAACATAGAAAATGAGACAAAGGAAAATTTAGAAACTTTACTTCATAGCCTATTTCTGATAATTCTAGAGCTAGCTCAGCTTGTTTTTGAAAATGCGGAGCACAAAAAGAATCGCAACTAAAGAACAACGCGGTATTGTCTTGTTTCGAATTTCTTATGGGAGGTGGTGGTAGTGTTTCAAGGCAATTGACTAAATAATCAATTTTTTTATGTATGCAGCACATCTCAAGAGAATTGATGATCTTTTCAATGTGTGTCACTTGAAAACATACAGATATATGTTATTTTATCATGTCTGGTTCTTAAAGCGTTTGCCAGCTTTCTTTCTTATAATAGACCTCTTTGTCTTTATTATTTAATTTATGCACGACATGTTTGTTCAATGTTTGAAAAAGAACTAGTTATCAAGCCTTTTTGTCGCTTGATAGTAGCTCTTCATCATATTGAACTGCTTTTGTGTTAATGTCCCATTTCTTGCCGAATTTAGCATGATTAAGCACCACTTTAGTGCTATTAGTGGCTTGATATCGTAATAGCGCTCTACCCATGAATCTCTAATCTTCGAATAAAAATATTTGCATAGATACTGTATCAGCTTTGATTCTTCGTTTTTATTAAAAATATATTTTGGTTGGAGAACCCAGTCAGCAGCAAACTTGCTTAGGTCGTCTAGTCCCGCATATTCAAAATCTATAAAATACAGGCAATGATTATTTGCTAGAGTATTGTGTATGCCTACATCTGATGGGGATACAATTTGGTTCGTATGAATGTCGTTCCAATGGCTTAAATTCTTTATGCGCTTTATTAACTTGCAATTTATCTGTTCGTAATCTGGTTGCAAGATCTGTTCAACCCATTCTATTACATCCTCTTTTAATGAATAGCTTGGGCAATTATTTTGGATGTACATTATGCGACGATTTATTGATTGGCTTATGCTATGCGTTGATCTGCATGATTCAGATGCAAACTGTAATCTTGGTTTTTTTTGAAATAAGTTTGTTTTGTTGATATCACTTATAAAAGAAGTAATTTGCATGAGGCTTTGATCATTGATTTTATTTAGTCTCTCGCCTTTGATCCAGCTTAATAAAGACCATCCATTTTGAATGTCTGAAGAGTGCAGTATTGGTGTTGTTTCTAAGTTTAGGCTTTTAGTATACTTTAAGAAGTTAACCTCAGTTAAGCACCTGTTTCTTGCATCTCCATTTCCAGGTAGTTGATACAGCTTTAAGGCGTACTCTGTATCGTTTTTGTCTCTAATGTGATATACCGCACTATTGATACCGCCTTCGACTTTAGAAATGGATGATACTTCTATTCCCTTTCTTGCTAATTTATGTATTGCTTGTGAAAGTCTAGAATTCATTTTGTTTTTAAGTCTAGGTCCTTTATCGTTTGCCAGTGTGTTAATTTATAGCTTTCATGGTATGCGTTATTGCACCTCTTTTTTGGGTCGTATAGGTATTTTTTAATGCTGTTCGGTAACATGTTTAAAATCTCAGGCAAATCATCGATATAATGCGTGCATTCAAGTTCTATTATTTTGCTTATTTTCGCTCCCTTGCTTTCCTCGAAGTAAACATTCTTTTTTTTCAAGCTCAGTCCATCTGCCGAAAAGAATTTGTATTTTTCAAGCCAACTCCAGGCTGCTCGGTGCAGATCGAATGCAGGTCCTTTGTAGGGGGTTCGGGTTTTATGACTTACGATCACCATGGGTATCTCTCGCTGATGTATTTCATCGAGTGCTTCCAGCATGCCTTCAGCTGGCTCTGCTTCCAGAATCCTCAAGCCATACACTTCTCCTTGCAGAAGGGTGAATTGTTCGTCTCTTCCTTGGCTGCGGAGGTAATCGCGGATTGCTGTTTTGTCTGCAGGTACAGATTTTTCGATTAAGCCTTTTTCAACTGCCAGCTGGTGAAAGAGCTTGTCGTAGCGAACCAGGGTGTTATCAAAATCAAGGCCTAGGAGCGTCATAGCGATTGCACCAGGTTGGCAATGGCAGAGGCATTCAGACCCTCACTTTCGCGTACATAGTTCTGATCTCCCAGCTGATGCACAAAGTGATCGCCAATACCCATGCGTTTGATTTCAATGGTGTTTATTTGCTGCTCAGAGAGCCACTCCAGCAGTGCTGAACCCAGTCCGCCGGTTTGATGGTGCTCTTCCAGGCTGATCCAATGGCTGTAGCCCGCAGTCACACACTGATGCAGGAATTGGTGATCCAATGGTTTGATGCTGCCCATGCTGGCGATGGCCAGTTGGATGCCTTTCTGCTCCAGCAAGGTGCTGGCTTGCAGGGCTTCTGAAAGAATCGGACCGATGCCGAGTAGCAGAATTTTATTGCCTTGCTTCAGGAGATTTGCCTTGCCGATCCCCAGAGGTGCATGCTCAGCAAGTAGATCAGGTTCTCCTTTCTTCCCGATGCGGATGTAGGTGGGTTGGCCCTCGGTAATAGCTTGGCGTAATTGAGCCTCTAGCTCCAGTGAATCAGCTGGTGCACAGACCTGTAGGTTGGGAATGCTGCGCAGGATGGCTAGATCTTCGAGGGAATGATGGGTAGCACCGAGTTCGGCATACGACAGGCCTGAGCCGGTTCCCACGATCACCACGGGTGCCTCGTGGTAGGCCACACCCGTGCGGATCTGCTCCAGACAGCGGGTGGTGGTGAACGGGGTGATGGTGTACACCACAGGCCGTAGGCCGCTCAGCGCCATGCCAGCGGCCATGCTCATCATGTTCGCTTCTGCGATCCCGCAATTGAGGAAGCGTGTTGGCGCCACCTCCTTGTAGCGATCAAACATCCGGTTGCCGATATCACCCGAGAGCAGGCAAACATCGCTGCTTTCTTGGACGAGTTCTTTCATTACTCGGGCGAAGGCATTTCTCAAAGCTGCACCTCCTGGAGCTCAGCCAGTGCTGCAGCCAGCTCGTCTGGGTTGGGGGTGCGGTAATGCCAGTTGTTGTCGTCTTCCATGAATGACACCCCTTTGCCTTTAATTGTGTGGGCCACGATCACACTGGGCTTGCTGGTTTCTGTTCGTGCGGCAGCGAGTGCCTGGCCAATCGCTGCTAAATCATGGCCATCAATCTCCTGGGCATACCAGCCGAAGGCTTCCCATTTGGCCGCTAACGGTTCAAGGGCCATCACCTCTTGGCTGCGGTCTGTGGCCTGCCACTTGTTGTAATCCACAATGGCTGTGAGGTTATGGACGTGCTGGCCTGCCGCAAGCATGGCAGCTTCCCAAATGCTGCCTTCATTGCATTCCCCATCACTCAACAGGGCGTAGCAACGGCTGTCGATGCCTTGGATGCGTTGGGCAATTGCCATGCCAATGGCCATCGGTAGACCGTGACCCAGAGAACCGGTGGCTGCCTCCACGCCTGGGATGTAGCCAGGTTTGGGGGGGTGCTCATGAAACACACTCCCAGGTTTTCCAAATTCAGCCAGGCGCTCAATTTCAAAAAAACCCCGTTCCGCCAGCACCTGGAACAGCACGGGTGCTCCATGGCCTTTGCTCAGCACAAAGCGGTCACGATTTGGGGCTTCAGGCTCCTGGGGGTCAATGCGCAGTTCTTGCCAATAGAGCGTTGTGAGTAATTCAACACAGGAGAGGCAAGAGCCCAGATGGGGAATACGGGCACGGGCTGAGGTTTCAATTGTGCGTCGCCGGATGGTGAGGGCTATCCGGTTCAGCGCCGCAGTGGACTCAGGAGCTGTGGTGGCCATGGCGTTAGCGGTTGGCCTCCAGTTGCAGATGTTTCATCCATTTCACCGTGTAGCAATTCTCTCCATCGGGAAGTTCACTATTTCTGTAAGCAGTGGTGATCTCATCAATGGCGCTTTGAACACTGAATTGGGGCTGAAAACCAGTGGCCAGCAATTTGCTGGAATCTTGGCGGTAGGACCGTGGGTCGTTGGATTCGCTCACCATGATCTCGGCGCCAGTGCCCTGCTGCACCCGTTGGGCAATCTCAAGGATTTTCAGATTTTCAAAACCGGCGTTGTAGCAACCGGAGGGCAGCTCTGGATGGGCGAGAAAGTGGAGATACACATTGGCCATATCCTTAATATGGATGTTGGGCCTGGTTTGGTCTCCGCCGAACACTGTGATTTTTCCATTCTTGAGTCCCTGGTAAGTGAGCATGTTGACGCTCACATCCAGGCGCATGCGGGGTGATAAACCACACACGGTGGCTGGGCGGATGCAGTGCACCTGCATCTGATCTGCGTAGGAGAGGAACACCCGTTCCGCCACCATCTTGGTTTTGTTGTAAACCGAGATCGGTACCAGGGTGAGGTCTTCGGTGACCTGGGGCTCATCCTTCACGCCATACACACTGCCGGAGCTGGCGAAGATGAAGTGCTTTACGCTAGCGCGAACAGCTCGATCAGCTAGCTGCTGCCCTGCCAGCACATTCACCTCCCAACTCAAGGTGGGGTTGAGCTCCACCGCTGGATCATTGGCAATGTTCGCCAGATGAATGATGGCCTCCACGCCATCGAGCGGGATGGCAGCGGTGTCACGCACATCCAGCTTGAGGTTGGTGAGCTGGGGGTGCTCCGGCAGGGCATTGCCAAACCACTGGGTGTCGATGCTGATCACGCTGTGACCATCAGCCAGCAGCAGGGGGATCAGCACGGAACCCTTGTAGCCGCAGCCACCAGTAACGAGCAGTTTCATGACTTGTGCTGGTAACTCCAGGGCAGGGTCTTGAGGGTGGGCAGATTGGCATCCACCCAGGCCAGTGTCTCCTGAAGGCCCTGCTGCAGGCTGATTTGATCAGACCAGCCATGCACCTGGCGCATGGCTGAACTCTCGAGCAGGTAACTCTGATCCTTGCCGAGGCGTTCCTCGCTGCTCTGCACCAGTTCGTTGAAGTTGGCGCCAGCAAGGTGGCAGATCTGCTCCACCAGCTTCTTGATGCTGCAGCTCTCCTGGGTGGAGAGGTGCCATGTGCTGCCCGGTTCCCCTTCGGAGGCCAGCTGCAAGGTGGCGCGCACCACATCCTTGATATGGATGAAGGCACGCATGGAATGGCCGCCGCCATGGAGCTGCATGGGCTTACCGGTGCGGGCGCTCAGCAATGTGCGGGGAATGATGCGATAGAGCTGTTGGCCGGGGCCATACACATTGGCCGCGCGGGTGAACACCACCGGGAACCCATAGGCCTGATGGAAGCTGTGCAGGTGCAGATCACAGGCTGCCCGGCTTACGGCATAAGGGGTGCTGGGCGCGAAGTGGTTGTGCTCTTTGATCCAGCCACCATCGGTGCTGCCATAAACCTCAGGCGTGGTGACATGTACGTATTTCTGCAGAAAGGGTTGCTGCCGCAGGGCATCGTGCAGGGCCACTTGGGCCACCACATTGGTGCGGTACCAGTGGGTGGGATTGAGCCAGCTTTCGGCAACCATGCCCTGGGCGGCGAAGTTCACCACGAGCTCGGGTTGCACCCGATTGATTAAGACCAACAGGGCGTCCAGTTGGCTGTTGAGATCAATGGCTTCAAAGGTGAAATTCTCCGCAGTGGCCAGGGGCGTGCCTCCACTTGCTTGCGGCCAGCGGTAAGGAAGGAAAACGGGATTGGGCTCTTCCGAGCGGCTCACCCCCCATACCGGATGGCCGGCGGCGAGGGCTTCAGCAACAAAGTGGCTGCCGCTGAAGCTGTTGGAACCGATGACAAGGACTTTTTGCTTTGTCATGGCTGCAAAACTTCCTCCAGGCTGCTACGCAAAGCATTTGCGCTGATTGGCGTGTTGCCCATGGTTTCAACGGCAAGGGCCGCCATGCAGCAGGCCAAAGCTGCACTAGGCATCATTGCCTGCCCACTTGCGAGTGCGGTGGCGAATAGAGCTAAAAGTGAATCACCAGCTCCTGCTACATCTAGAGGATTCACGGACAAGGCAGGAAAGGCTTGGTTGCTAACCAAGCCATCGGGGTCACGGTCGTAAGCAATAAACCCTTCTGGACCAAGTTTCATTACGAGGCGTTCACTTCCAGTGATCTGAAGCAGGCTCTGGCTCAGTTGTTCGAGACCGCTGTCTTTATCTTGTAAAGCAAAACGGGCTTCTCTTTCATTAGGGCAGAGCAGAGAAAAATTTTTGAACCGTGTCACTGAACCTACTTGACTGCTGCATTGTAGGTCTCCAAACGTTAGAAGATTATATTTTCTCGACAATTTTTGCACTGTTTTTAAGATATTAGGGGTGACTACGCCGTAAACAAAGTCTGAGATAATTATACCATCCGCATAACAGGCAAGCTCTTCTAATTTATCAATGATTTCTTTTTCCACCTTCACATCTAGGTTCTTGTCCTCTAATCGACTCACGCGAAAAAGTTTTTGGTTTTCAACAACATATCTCTTTTTAAAAGTTGTTGGTCGTGTTGGATCTTGTACTATCCCGTTGCCTATGTCTTGATCCGAAAGAGTCTTAGTGACTGTTTCGGCATTTGCGTCATTGCCAACAACTGATACTAAATCACAATGTGCACCCAAAGCACTGATATGAGCTGCCACTACAGCTGCTCCACCAACAAAATCTTTTTTCTCTAATTCACGAACTACCACAACCGGTGCTTCAGCACTCATTCCTATAGCTTCACATGCTGCATATTGGTCGACAATTGTATCACCAACGACAATCAATCTCGCTTGCTTCCATGAATCTATTGAATTAGATAGTTGAGATACACTGATATTTTGTCGCCGACATGCATTTCGAAATAGCTCATGTCTCTGTTGTTTAAGTTCCCGTTCTGATGCACTAAGGAGATCTGCAGTGGCGTAATGAATCTCACCCGCATGGAATTGAATTTCCCCACCCTGCCTTTTTATAATATCAATCGTTTCATGAATTAAAGGCTTATTTTTGTACTCATTGCCAAGAACTAAAATAGACGGTTGTAGACTTTTAATAGCGACATCTAACTCATCGCCTTCAAGAAGAAGAATTTTGTCAGCAATACCAAGAAGATTCAGCGCTTCCGCCCGTTCATCTTGGTTAAATGTATAATCTGCTTCAGTACTATCACCAATTAGTGCAATTATAAATTCTTCGCCTAGATTTCGAGCATGTTTAAGATACCGAATATGGCCCGGATGAATTGTATTAAAATGTCCGAACCCTAGGATACATTTTGGAGATGCAGAGACTTCACTCAGCGTAAAAAGATTATATGTCATATCAAAATATCGATAGAAGGCAGTGTTTTAGCAAGCATTCAACCGATTATAGACCAGTGCAAGAGTGACGATCTTTGCCTTCGTTAAGCAACCCACCTATTCAAGTAACTTCAAGCTTGGCGTTTGTTCAAACTTGGCTCTAGCTTAAGTGATTTTTTAAATAAGTAAGATGTTCCTGATGGTTCATGTTTGCCAATGACTCATCAATCAAGATGAGGTTCTCAATTTCTTGTGCTGTTGTAGTGTCGTTCAATATTAAGCCTTCAACAGCAAAATGAAGGTTAATATTATTTGTCATGCAAAAAGAGTAAACATTACTCCTAATTGACGCGGATAAAGGAAGTTGCCAAACACTAAAAAATACAACATGAGGAAATCCTTCATATAGAGCAGCCCAAAGTTGACATTGTGATTCTGCCGATAATGCATATTCAGCACGAGAAAGAACAAAAGATAAGCCTAGAGAGTCACAATAACTTTTTATAATTCGATTCTGAATGTGCTGCGGAGCTCTGTTACCTCGAAATTCTCCACTGGCTATGTAGCCTCTTGCAAATTTCATCGTCAAATGTGTCTAGTTTGCAGGATGTTTGTAATCGATACCAACTCTAGTACAAGTTTTTAGAGTAATCGGCATAAAATACTCACCTAGTTTTTTGTCCCAATACGGCGTATGAAGACCCTTGAACCTACAGTTAAGTGACCAGTGGGAACTATTTTCTTGGTTCAAAGCAAAGCCATGAGGTATAGATTGATCAAAGGCTAGTACGTCACCATATTTAATCGTGATCCACGTAAGATTATCTTTTACTTTTTCGTACATATCGTCGGTATTTAGTTTTAGCAGACTCTTATCTTCACGAAGTTTTAGGTAGGTGTCTTTTTTCAATATATATAGACACATGCTGTTGGTACAGTTAACCAGTGGCGTCCATATATTTAACTCGTAAGGTGATACTCCATTCCAAGTATCTGCATGCATCGGTAGAACATCATTTTTGTTGTGAGGAAAATTAATCGATAATCCTATACGTTTTTGCATTGCAAGCTCGTTTCCACAGAGTTGATAAATGATTTTTTGCGCTGCAAGATAATAATGATGATTAAACTTAATGTTTCTGCTAATATTATTAATTACTGATAGCCGAAGATCGTTGCTTTCAGGGCCATCCATGAATGTGTGGAACTCTTCCAGATGATATTGTTTTGAGTTTACGGCTATTTTTTTCTTAAAAATAAATTCATTGGCTGCGTCATATATGAATTTCTTAACGATATCAAGATGCTTTTGATTGGCTTTCTCAATTACATATCCATCAGACATAAATCTGCTACATAAGGCCTTTTCCTCGTCTGACCTAAAGTCCCACAAGCCGAAATCATCCATCAAGTAAAACCTAACTCTAGCTAAGATAAATAATACAAGCAAGGATTTAACAGATTCTATGTTTGCCAATACAAACTCTTAGTCATAGACTTTGACTTTAAGTCGCAAAAGCTACATAACTTTAAACAATACTCCAATGAGTTGGCTTACATTATTAATTCTTCGACGATCCGAGTCACATTTATTATCCCGAATCAATGGACATACTGTCGCGATTATTGTCTGTAAAAGATAAATGAATGAAAGAAAACTGAAACTAATGATTATTGCAAGCAGCCACCCATCTCTTAAATATCAACATTTTATCTGTTTCTGTTCAGCCAAAGCTTCATGGTCGGATCAGTGATTTCATTTCTGTCTAAATCAGCAAACAAGAGAGATGATCTACTCAAAGTATATTTGTGCATTAATTCTCTTACGATTTCGGCGCAAAGTATAGGTTTATTGCCGATTGCAGTCTCGGCTGCGAGAACAATACCAGCAGCACCCATTTCAAGTGTACTGACTATGTCATTGAGTTCTGCTCTAGTAGGAAGTTCTCCATCTATTAAGCTTTCCAGCACATTGGTGGCGACGTAACATGGAGTATCAAGCTTCCTCGCTGTTTGAATAATTCCTCTTTGCGCAAAAGGTATATCTAAAATACTCAGCTCTCTCGACAAATCACCCCTGTCTATCAAAATGCCATCTGACTCGCTACAAATAGCGTGTAATGCATGAATACTTGCTCGACTTTCTATTTTGCTAACTATAGTTGCCTCGTTAACTATTTTTCTTGCAAATTGTATTGCCTGTACTGACTTGCAAAAAGATATAAAAATATCTCGAATTCCGAGATCATTTGCAATTTTTAGTGCACTTATATCTTTGGGCGTAAAATCATCTAACTCAATTTCACGATTTAAAATATCAACACCTTTATTTTTGCCAGCAGATCCTGCTGAAATACACTCACAAAAATATCCTTTATTTACCTTTTCTTTAAGCACTACTACTAGACCATTGAAGTCTATCCTTATTACATCACCAACCATTAGCTTTGAGATGACGTTTTCTGGAGATAGTGATATTGATTGTAGTTTTTTGTTATCCTGAAGGCCTGTTGATTCCCCAATTAATACAATCTCTCCTACTTTGACATTAACATCATTTATATCGGGGCACAAATTAGTTCTAATTTGTGCCCCTTCTGTGTCAAGGGCTATCTTAATACCAAGTTTCTGGCCAATTTCATAGTATTTTTGTATATCTTTAAGCGCTGCGTGAGACATGTTGATTCTAAAAATATCTACACCCGCTTTTTTTAAATCATTGAGCTTCTCCGGTGCTTCACAGGCTGGTCCAAGAGTGCAAATTATTTTCACAAATTACGCTTGCAGTTTATTCATGTTATTATATCAGAATACCTGGCCTTGAATTTATCAGACTTTGCGTCCTTCAATCCTTTTATGAACAATGAAATGAAACATCAGAAATTTAATATGTTTGCTTTAGTTGTTGGTCCGGGAGCAGGAAGCAAATACCTTCATACATTACTTGATTCTCACCCCGAAATGTATGCAATACCAGGATATTGCATGATGTATTTTTACCCCCACTATTTCGATATTTACAAGTCTGTCAGGAGCAATTTTGATTTAATTAATATTCTCTTGGATCGGATTCCGCCAATCTACGATACAAGAATTATGCCTGGGAGTGAGACACTTGACCAATTAGGCGAAGATGGTAACGAATACATGCATGTTGAAAAAAGATATTTTTTACAAAAGGTACTATCTTATCTACCCTCTTCTATTTTAGATATTGCTTCATCAGCAGATGTTCTCTTGGCGCTACATAAGGCACATTTTGATTTTTTTTCAACGCTTATTTATAATAACAAGATGCCTAAAAATATTTTGTACCATATTCACTGTGATGCTTATCTTCCGTTCTTGATGAAAGATTTTCCTGATTCAAAAATTATATCTATGATACGAATACCCTCAGTAAATATTTCAAGAAGACTTCGCTCAAGCATGCTGGAAGCAGACATTGTCAAATTAAATGCCCTGGATTATTATTTTGTAAAATCATCTGTCATCTCTAAAATATCATGCTATCACTTTCGAGCTTTAAATTATTATGCAAAAGTAAGCACTGAAATATTTTTTGTAGATTACCAAGCGCTTGTGAATGACCAAATTAATATAGTCAATTCGCTGCTTAAACAATTAGGTTTACATGGCTTCTCTGATTCATGTCTCACTCCCACATTTGCTGGTAAGCCACATAAGCTCCGTTTCTATGAAAAACATCGTAATATGACAATTGAGACTATAAATTCAAATAGTAAGTCTATTTCTTCAAAACCACGACTCATTTTAGACGCCATATATTCAGCGAAACTAGAAGGCCACTCAATACCCTTCATTATCAAGTTTAAATATATCCTGGAAACTTTTATGCTTAGAGATTATGAGAAAGCTGAATTAGCTCAGTTCTTTTCTTTATCTTCAATTTTTAGTTACTTCAATAATATTTCTCGTGTTGTGGCTTTATCTCCTCGCCAGTATGATTTTCTCCATGGCTATTTTCGTTTCAAATGGTCTACTCCACAGTCTTATATTAAGATGGTTAATTTTTTGAATAAGCCACACTTAAACTCTGCCCTTTCAAATTTCCAAAAAACCAATTTAATCCTGTTTTATATTGCTATTTACTTTGTGTCATGTTTTGCAATTTTCCTATCTCTTTTTAAACGACGATACTATCAATTAATGCTACTATCGCTTGATCCAATTCAAAATGGTAGGCTAATCGACTAATATTCGCTTTTGTCTGCATAAAGTATATTTTCAAATTGTGTTTGAGCTATATTGAGTTTTTGGAATAATTTCGCTGAATTCATCGATGTGTCATGTGGTACATCTAATTCAATGCCGAGCTCTTTTCTACTACAGCCCTTTATTTTACAATTAAGTTTGTGTATTTCCTTAAGTGCATGCATATACTCCACTCGTGTTTGATGGTTTGGTCCTCCACAGTTAAATATGCCTCCTTCAGCTTTGGCACTCAATTTGTCTAAAACTTTGTATAAATCACCAGCGTAAAGCGGCGAAAAATATTGATCAGATGCCGCCACGATTTCCTTATTCTTCTTGATTAACTCCAATGTGTTGGTGTAAAAATTGTTGTTCAACTTTGTTGAGCATACTCTTGCTATTCTTAGAACTGAATTGCTAGAAGACTGATCCATTACATTTATTTCACCCTTTCTTTTCTGTCTACCATACAAAGTTATAGGTAATCCCTTTAGCGAGTCACTCTCTTTTGCAAGATGAATCTCACCACTATATACATAGTCAGTAGAGATATATATTAATCTTTTGTTGGCCCGTTTGCATGCTTTCGCGACATCCAATGGAATGACTGTATTTACATACTGCGATAACTCTTTGTTTCTATTGCATTCTTTGTCGCTAGAAATAGCGCTTAATAAGCAAACACTTTCTGCATCTACCGTTGAGAATATTCTATTAAGTGTGTCAACTTCAAAATCTGGCAAAGTAATAATTGCATCTTCTGATCTGGAAGCGCTAATAAATAATCCTTTATCATCATGCGATGATATTAGTTTCCCGACATTTCCATTAATACCAATGACGAGCATGATCTGTTCGTTTTTTAGATTTTAACCTGTTCTTTCTAGTATACTTTATTTCTATTTGATATATTCATTTTATCTTTTCATGGGTTCCTGCTATAATATTTATATTAGCTATTATGTTGTGCATCACAAGCGTAATGTTTGCAGATTGTGCGGTAGCGCAGATGTTAGCTGCATAATTCCCTTGAAGTCTGTACCAATTGGCGAACATTATAATTCTTCTCCTGACAGAGATGCACAACGTTACCCTCTAGATATATATCAATGCAACCATTGTGATGCCGTTCAAACAATGGACGAGATTGATCCTGACTTCTTGTGGAAAGACTATACATATTTTTCAGGCCAGACTGACAAAATTGTCGAACATTTTGAAGAGTTTAGCACAGACTTGATTATGAAGTATTTTCCTACTGATTGTATGCCTTACGTTCTAGACATAGGCAGTAATGATGGCTCTCTGTTGTTAGAATTTAAAAAACTGGGATGTAAAATTCAAGGAATAGACCCAGCTCAAACAGTAGTTTCAGCCGCATTACAGAAAGGAGTAGAGACATGTCTTGGCTTATTCAACCTAGAATCTTCTGAGCGATTTTTCGGTGATCGCAAGTTTGATTTGATAACCGCTTTTAATGTATTTGCGCATTCTGCGGATATGATTTCAATGGGTGCCGCAGTTGCTAAATGCCTTAGCAAAAATGGTCTATTTTGTTTTGAAGTACAGTATTTGACAGACATCATTGATAAGAAAATTCTAGGTACATTTTTTCACGAGCATATGATCCATTACTCTTACTATAGCGCGCAAAATTTCCTGTCTCAGTTTGGTCTTGGAATAATCGACTATGAACGTAATAATATACAAAATGGTAGTATTATCTTTCATGTGGCTCATAAAAACTCTGACATGGCCTCTAGGCATACTAATCACGAAAAGCTTGGTAAGTTAGCTCTGGAAGAAACTAATTTCTTTGATGATCAGCGTTTATGGATTGATACTTTCAATACATCTCTCGTTGAAACTAAAGCAAGCTTTAGGAATTTTCTAGCTGTTAACAATATTGAAACTTTGCCAGCTTACGGTGCAGCTAGATCAGGTCCAACATTAGCCATTCAATTTGGATTCGAAAACTATCTCTCATCTTTCTTTGATGATCATCTATCAAAAGTCAATAAGTTTTCTCCGTTAAAAGGTTTACCAGTCTTTCCAACTTCACAGCTCGACGCTAACTTGCATCCTTTTGTCGTTATAACGGCTTATATTCATTATAAAAATATAATTCGTAAGCATCATGACTTCCTTGTTTCGGGAGGAATATTTCTATTAGTGTGGCCCAATTTTGAAATCATTACCATCGACAACTATTCTGATTTCTTGGCATGACTTTACCTCGTGTAGCATTTGTCGGTTGTGGTTTCGTTGCTCAACAGTGTCATTTGCCTTCATTTGCTTCCCTTGACTCATGCCTAATTACGCATATTGCTGATCCATGCATTGATTTAAGACAAAATATCTCCATGAAATATGGAGTGCAATTTCAGTTTAATGATCATATGTCTTTACTTACCCATCAACCTTCAGGTTTTGATGCTGTTGTTGTCACTTTACCTAGAAAACTTACTTATAAAGTTGTCAGTGATTGTGTTGATTATGGCAAGTGGGTTTTAACTGAGAAGCCACTTAGTCTTAATTCAAATATAAGTAATAGCTTGCTGACTAAAGTTAAAAGTTCAAATGTCTCCGTTATGACTGGTTATATGAGGCAGCACGATGAAGGCGTGAATGCTTTTAGAAAAATCATCTGTGATCTTGGTACGGATTCTATTACTTCTATTAAGGCTCATTCTCATATGGGAAATTCCTACGCAAGCCCGTTTGGTGATATTAAAGGGTCCCAATTCACTCAGATAAATTATACTGAGCAAAAGTTTCCTGAATGGTTGCCCACTGATCAGTATTTTGGTTTTGAACAATTTCTTAATGTATTTTCTCATATCACTCATCTTGTTGAATATATCTTTGATTCACCTCTTACGCTCATATCTGCACAAGTCAATCAAAATGGCGAGGGTTTGATTTTATGCAATATATTAGATATACCTGTTTGCTTTGAGTTATTGCGTGGTCAACAACACGAATGGCGTGAGGGCATTTCCATTTTAACCAAGACAGAGCAGATATCCCTAGATTTACCACCTGCTTTCCTTCGAAATGTTCCTTCTACAGTAACTAGAAAGGAAGGTTCTAGCTCTACGTGTATTTCTCAATACATCCCAAATTGGAGTTGGGCTTTTAGAAATCAAGCAATCGCATTTCTTGATTTTATTTCCTCCACCCCGTCCACCACGGATGTTGAGCGTGCCTTACGACAAGTGGTATTTGCCGAGAAGCTTTTTCAACATTTTATATGATTTGCAATGAACCCAAAATCTTGATTGTTGGTGGTACCAGTCAACTTGCTAATTATTTCATTAATCATTCTATTTTTCCTTTTTTTGATGCCAGCAGAACCCAGTCCTCAACCATCTACTGTGATCTTGCCTACCTAGACACGCAGGTCTTTGACGAATATCGTTTTTCACATGCCCTGATCCTTGCTTCAATCACAAATATTGCCTATGTTGAATCTAACCCTGAGATTGCTTATAAGGTTAATTATCAAGGCATCATTGAGTTAATAGATTATTTAAATGGCATTGGAACAAAGTGTTTATTTTTCTCCTCATCAACTGTGTTTTCAGGTTCTTCACGCAGCCAATCTGAAAATTCTCCAACACACCCAAATACATATTATGGTCTTCTCAAATGTATGGTTGAGGACCATATTAAATTGAATGAGCTCAATACTATTTTGAGGTTGACAAAAGTCTTCTCCAAGAATTCTATTTTACAGGATTGGTTCACTTCGATGAACTCCGGCTTTCCTGTCAATGCGTTTACTGATTTAAAAGTTGCCCCATTAATGCCTTCTAATGTATTCGCTTTAGTTAATCGTTGGATCTGCAACGATACAAATTCCTCTATTATTCATTGCACATCCGATACTGATTTAACATACTATGACCTTGCTAAAAGACTTTGTTTGGCCAAAAATCTACCTACCTCTGCTGTCATGGGTTCTCTTTCCCCAACTTCTATTATCTATAAACCGCAGTACGCCAACCTCACTTGCTTTAATCCATGTAGTATGACACTCTCCCTTGATGAGGTGCTTACTGAACTTTTTAACGGTATTATATAGTCTACCCTATTCAAAGAATATAAAAGAGTAATCTCCTGTATATTCGTATTCATTGAAGATCCATTCCCACTCTTTTGTGTTATAGAACGATTCGCATGTTACTTGCCAATACAATAAATTTGTTTTTTCTATCTCGTCTCGGTAACTTTCAACGCATATGTAGCTGTTTTTTTTCGTTACTCTTTGAATTTCACTTATTGCCTTCTTCAAGTCGTAAATACACAAATTGTGTAAGGTATTAATTGAAATTACAAAATCAAAGTAGTTGTCTGGCCATGGTAATTGAGTGCAGTTCCCTTGAAAAAGTCTGTTTTTTATCTCTTTTTTTCCATTTGTTATCGCGTATTCGGATATATCTAAGCCATATATCTCTTTTGGATTAATAATCTTACTTATATCATAAAGAAGGTACCCTTTTCCGCATCCTATGTCTAGTATTTTAGATCTTTCTGTTAAGCAATAGTGTGATACAAGTTTTTGGGCTAGCGATGCCCATCTTCCTTCAATATATTTATAACCCCCATAACATATTCGTCTATCACCATCCCAATAATCAAAATCCCATTTCTTTGCAATTCTTGCAGCTTTTTCTTTTGGATATTCTCTGTCGTTTACTCTTGCTAAGTAATTCCGGCTAGTGCTCTTGTGAAGCGCGCTCATGAAATCTATTTCTTTCATTTTAATGGCTTTATAGTACTAGGTTTGTTTTTATTTAACCATTGCATGCATATATGTGCAATGAGCAATTGGCTATCCTCTGCTATTTGCATATCGTTGATTGGTATGTGTATAGCATTATCTGCAATCTTCTTGCATCGGCCTCCGTCAAATGCCGTTATTACATAATTGCGCATTCCTAACTCCCTCGAGTATTTAATTGCCCTGACGATATTTTCTGAATTTCCACTGCCTGTAAGCGCTATAAGTACATCATTCTTCTGACCTTTTACTTGAAGCTGAAGCTTAAAAATATTTTCAAAACCCGTATCATTTGCTAAACATGTAATAATTGCAGGGTTTGATGGCAATGCCTCGACTTTTAACCCGGGTATAAAAGGTCCATTTCCACATGCACCTATTCCATAGTGAAAGTCGTTCGCTATGTGCAGTGCGTTTGCAGCACTTCCACCGTTTCCGCATATGAGAACTTGATTGCCTGATGTCCAGACCTCTAGAAGATCACTGGCAAGCTGTTGAACGGTTTCTAGAGCTTCATCTGTGAAACCCTCTTGTAGCAACTTCAGATAGCTGTGTGCTTCAGTCAAGAAGCTAGTTTGCATGTGCATACGATGGCTTTATTTCAATTTGGCCAGAGACTTCTTGCTAACGATAGCCTTTCTGGAGTGCCTATGTCTATATATGGGTGATCGGTATGTACTGTGTATATCCTCCCCTCTAAGTTTGGCAAAACCTCTGTGCTGAAATCGCTTATTTTGGCTGATGTCGTTTCCATATAATCAAGCAAATCCTTCTCAAATAAGTAAACTGCACCGTTAGCAATGTTCCCAGGTGGATTTTTAGATTTCTCGTGAAATCTTTGTACAACACCGTTTTTATCTAGCTCTACAATTCCACACTCAGACGGATTTGGTGTGCTAAATGTAAGCATTGTTAGAAGACACCCTTTTGGCCTGTCTTGATGTGCCTCGATTAACGAATCGATGTTTAGAAATGCCATATTATCAACGTGAACCATCATTCCTGTTCCGCTCCCAAAAAATCGCCTATTTTCTATTAATGTTCCTGCCGTTCCTAGCAGCTCTTTCTCATGCGTAACCTTGATTGGCACAGATCCTTTTGATCTTCTTTGTAGAAAACTATTTACTTGCTCCGATAGGTAATGTGTATTTATAAGAATTTTGTCGCATTTAGCTGACTCCATCAACCTTAACCAATGCTCAAGTAATGGCCTTCCTCCAACTTCTACGAGGCATTTTGGTGTCTTATTTGTTATTGGTTGCAGTCTAGTTCCATATCCTGCTGCTAAAAGTAATGTTTTTACTCTGCCATTAGTGCCCATTAGACTTTCTCTATCAATTGTGCTTTCTCAAGTACTAAGTTAGCAAGACTCGAGCTAGCAGTAAACGCCGGGGAAATTGCATTGAGTATGTGAGTGCTGTTCTCTCTTGTTACACATAAAAAATCTTTTTCAATAGAACTATTCTTTGTATTGAATAGTTGAGGCCGGATACCGACTTTGGCGCTTTTCTCGATATCACTAAGTTCGATATCCGGAACGAGCATTTTTGCTTGCTTAATCATTATAGGCTTAACAAATAACAAAAACTGTTCATGCATATATTGCCTGAAATTGTTGGAGTTGCATATATATTGACTGGCCATTGTTTTAATATTTGACAATGTCATGATTGGTTCGATATCTTCAAGCCAGTTATAATTTTCTCGACCTAGAGCAGGCGTTGCTGTTGGACCTATACTGACACATGGTATTTCATCACAACTTGGCGTAAAGTGCACACCTAGAAAGGGTAGATTCAAATCAGGCACCGGATAAATGTTTGTTCTTATTTTTATAGAGCTTTTCTGAGTTACTGTCCAGTAGATTCCTTTAAAGGGAATAAGTTTCAACTCCTTTCCTACATCAAATTCTTTTGCAATCATATCAGCCTGAAGACCGCTGCAATTTATCAAGTGGCCGTATTGCAGATTTGATCCATCACCAAATTTGATTTTGTTTTTTTCAGCATCAACCCTGTATTTTTTCTGTCCTAGAAAAATTTCCACATCTAACTCTTCAAGCTCTTGAGCTAATCGACTAATTACTATTTTTGCATTCGTAACACTTGTGTTTGGGCTCCAAAGAGCTCTTCCTGTGGGCGTCTTTGCGTATGGGCATATTGTTGCCAGTTCCTCAGAATCAATTAATTTTACTTTTGCACCATTCTTTCTGCCACGCTCAGCTAGCAAGTCTAGTTGGCTGTCTAAGTCGTCTTTTTGAGGAATAATTACTTTTCCACATTTGTTGATTGGTAGGTCTCTTTCGTCTATCCATTTATGCAAAGCCTTCGATCCGGCAATCGAAATCTGAGCTTTAACTGATCCAGGCTCGTAATATATTCCAGCATGTAATACACCACTATTTCTTCCAGAAGTATGCATTCCAATTGCATCTTCTTTTTCAAGTATTGTAATGCTGGCTTTTGAATAATGGAGTCTTAATTGATTCCCTACCCATAATCCGACACTACCAGCACCTATAATTACGAAGTCGCTATACTTATAAGCCATCGGTTTACTTCCTCTTAGTTATTTTTTCGGGGTTACGCATAGTGCAAGCAAGTAATGGCACATTGCTCCAAATCCCGTGTGTAGTGTTTCATCATTTATACCAAATATAAACACATTTTCAAAAAAATCTGAAAGAAAAATCTTATAGTCTTCGCTACTCATACAATTCACATGGCCGGCTTTAGATGCAGGACTTGCGTATTTTTGTGATTCTAGGCTAGGAATACCGCATACGAAAACACCTGAATCGACCAGAATTTCACTGCATTTCTTTGTAAAGTCTGCTGCTTCAGCTGGTTGAATGTGTTCCAGTACATCCAGACAATAAATCCCATCAAATGTCAACTTATTTTCACCTAGAAAATCTATTTTCTCGTAATCACATGGAAATGATGCATTATGCAATTCAATATCTATATTCATCTGCTTTACTAGAGAACGTGCCGAATTATATAAACCTGCATGTTCTTCTATGCATACAAGTTTGCCCACTTTATCGGCAACTATTGGAGCCCCTAGACAATCAGATGAACCAATCTCCAGAACTCGCCCAAGTCCTGCCATCAATCGAGATACATGCTTATAGCGCGCGAATCTAAATAGTAACCTACTTGGATTAGCACAGTAATCACTCGCTGCATACTTACTGATAGCGAAACCCTCTTCTCTGAATTGATCATATTGTGCATATACCTCGTCCATTTTTTGATTGTTTGGCATTTGTTACAGGTAATCTTTCATACATTATACCATTCCACCACAATCCTCTGGCTTTTATTTTATTTCTTTTTCTAGTAAGTTATTAGTAGTTTTTCTTGATTCTAAACTTTGGAATTACTGATTTCAACAAGAGCTCTGCGTTTAATTCTTGTACTGGTTGTTTCTATTGATATTATCGTGAGATTAACCTTTTTCTGCTTTAAGCTCTTTTGCAATATCCTATTTGCTATATCATTTTGATTTGTTTCTTTTCTACATTTTCCGCAATTTTTCAACAAATTATTCTTGGTCCATTTAATACTTGATAATTTTTTATTTCGCATTAAACCCGTATCAATCCCGAAACCTTTGAATCCTTTCCTTCCCTTGACAATTATTAGCATGAAAATTGCTTCAAGATCTAGTTATTAAATTAAATAATTTTTTGTAGTATCAATAGTTTTCTTAGATTTTTGTCTTCAATTTATAATTAATGCGCTAAATTCCTGACTTTTCTTTGTCATCTGATGGATAAGAAGTCTGTCGCTGTCAAGTTTGATCTTATCGAAAGTTTGTCTTGCATTTTTGAAAAATTCTTCTGAGTATACACAACTCATAAATTTCTTGACAGCATTCTTTATTACTTCACTATTTTGCTCTTTCCATGTAATTCCCTGCCTAATTAATGCCGTCGCATCATGGCAACCACCTCTCGTTGCCTCTAAAATTTCATTAATTGATAATTCTCTACCATCCTTGTAGTATCTCAATGGCACAATAACAGAGTATGGATTAAAAAATCCTCTTCTTGTCAAAGGGAAGTTTAAATATAACACTGGTATGTTAAATATTCCGCTTGCTGTCGCACCTCCGCCATAACCACCTACGATATAAAATTCACTCATTGCTAATAAATATATATCGTTTAAGTCACACTTGAACTTAGATCTATTATATTCAAAATAATTTTTTGCATTTGTTTCCATTTTTGGTTGTCCTGGTTCTCCAGTTCTTATTAGATCTAAATCATATTTGTCTAATAAATCTGGCAGAAACTCATAATTAGAGGGGTGGCTATTTCTATCACTGTTTAAATGAATTTCCTCGTCTGGTTCTCTTTTATACGTATTATCTCTTAAATATAAGCAAGCGTATCGTTTACGGTGAGTGTATAACTGGCTCCCAAGTTCATTGGATGCTCTTTGCCAAAAATTCTTACTAACTTCTGTACACCTCTTGTATTCTTCCTCGTTATACATCCACTGCTCCGATCTTAGTTTATTCAACATATATGTATTGTCCAGTGTTGGTAGAAGCTCTTTTCTTTTAAATTTGTCACCCTTTATAAGTTCTCTATCTGTCTTATACAATTTGACATTATTTCCCATTGCTTCGGCTTTTTCGATTAATAGTAAAGCCAGAGCACTATTTGCCACATTACTCGGACTCAAGAATATTTCATGGATTTGATCAATATTTTTCAACGTGCTAAGCCTGATAAGATTTTCGTAGCAAGTTAGTAGGTGTCCAAAAGCATATAATGAGCTGCCTGTTCTTGTCCTGAGCTGATTACTCATATCCGCTACTTTTCTGTCTTGTACTTCCAGTACGTTCTTATTTTTTTCTGTTGTTGAGAATTCCCATGCAGTCCATAAGATACTCCTGATATTGTCATCAAGAGAATCAAATTTATTTTGGACTGTTTCTAGTATAGAGGCAATAAATTTATTCCCCAAATTAGAACAAGCAAAGTTTTTGCATAAAAATAATATATTTATCATTGCAACTATTGACATATTCTTGTTTACTTTTTCGCCATCTAAATAGATGTATTTTAAGCACTTGATACAATATTTAATGTTGAACTGCAAACGCACTTTGAGTGTTTCTGCGATTTTTATATCTTGTGATCTTACGATTTGATATATCTCATTTAGTGATGTAGTGATATCCGTTTCATTCATTCTATTTGCATAATCCTCCATGCATTTCATCACTGCTTGTTGTGTGTCTTCAAAGTGATTTACTGGCTCTTTATTTGTTCCTTTCAATATCAAACTATGGTATACGGATTCGTAATCAATAAGCCAATCGGCCACTACGTCAATCAAGTCAAATTTTCTAGCCAATTTGTGGAAGTCTCTGTGAGTTGAGCCTTTATCAGGTGCAAAAGTATCAATCAATGCTCCCTTATCCACTTGAATTTACATTTATGTCATTATCATACCACAGCTTATAATTTCCATTTCTTGGATTATAAAGAAGAATCAATGCATTTGCCGTTGACGACTTTGCGTTCTTTTGATTTATCAGTTATAAGTATTAAGTAGCAACTCTGTCTAATGGTTTCCAACGCGATTGTGACCGGGGGCTGCGGTTTTATAGGAAGCAATCTTCTTTTAGACTTGGTTCGTCGTGGTTTCACATGTTCATCAATAGATAGCATGATCCCTGAATATGGGGCAAATCTTAAAAATATTGAGTCAATGATTCATAATAGTTCCATTAATTTTAATATTTCTGATATTAGGGATTCTTCTTCATTGCAATGGTTGCTGAAGGATGCGCAATTGATTTTTAATCTCGCCGGCCAAACAAGTCATATGGATTCTATGAAAGATCCTTTTACGGACTTAGACATCAATGCCCGCGCCCAGTTGTCAATTTTAGAGGTTTGTCGAAAAGTTAACCCCAGAATTCGTATTATCTTTGCCTCAACTCGTCAAATTTACGGTCGACCTCATTATCTTCCTGTTGATGAAGCACATCTTCTACGACCAGTTGACGTAAACGGTATCAACAAGTTGGCTGGTGAAAATTACCACCTCCTATATTCTGAGGTTTATGGCATTCCTTCTACTGTTTTGCGGCTAACTAACACATATGGTCCCCGTATGCGAATTAGGGATTCAAGGCAAACATTTCTCGGAATCTGGATCAGAAACTTATTACTTGGTAAACCTTTTGAAGTCTGGGGAGGTTCGCAACTACGAGATTATACTTATGTTGATGATTGTATTTCTGCTATGCAGCTTGCTGCTACTAGTGAACAAGCAATTGGTCAGATCTATAATCTAGGAGGTTGTGGCGAGCCTGTAACCCTTCTCCAAACAGCTGAAACCTTGGTTTCTGCTGCTCGAAGTCTTGATATCCCTATAGCTTCTAAGCCCTTCATCTTGCGTGATTATCCTTCAGAACACAAGAAGATTGATATTGGTGATTACTATGCTGATTACAGAAAAATTTCTCATGAACTCGGTTGGAAGCCTGAAGTCAGCCTCTTTGAAGGCCTTACGCGAACACTATCTTTTTATTCTTCCCAAATAGAGCACTATTTATGAATACTTTAGTATCTGACCTTTTATCTGCTGGTCGCCTCCAGGAGGCTGAATGGTTGATACGTCGTGGTGCTTCTGCACCTTTTGATCTAAGTGAACTTGCTCGACGGTTAGGGACTGACCTTGATGTAAATTCCTTTTTTATCTCTCCGGGATATTACGCCCCTTTGACTAGTTGGGCTGACGCCCAGGTCTGTTGCGGTGAGGGCTATGAAGCGTCTTCAGTTGTTGAACAGTATAGGAATAATGCTAGTCAAGCATCGTCACCTTACGCGCTGGGCCAATCGATCGGTTCTTATGCCATTCGTCAGCTTGCGGCTCTTCAACATGTCTGGCTCTCCTTGGGTCGTCCTTGTCCCTTTCGTGTCTTGGACTTTGGAGGTGCGCTCGGAACTCACTTCCATGCCCTAGTAACACACTGGCCTTGGGGACCACTCCATTGGACGGTTTGTGAGACACCTGCTGTCGTATCTGTAGGTCAAGAAGAGTTTGGACTTCACTCTCCTCAAGGTCACCAATTGTGTTTTTCCTCCGACGTTCAGGCAGTTTTGAATGTAGGTGTTGATCTTGTTTTTGCTAGTTGCAGTCTTCAATATCTTGAGCATCTTCAGCCAATTCTTGACTTTTTTCGTTTAGCACCTTGGTTGTTGATCGATCGGGTCCCCCTTATTGACCACTCAACCGACCTGATTGACATTCAGGTTGTGCCCGCCAGCTACACTGATACTCGTTATCCAGGTTGGAAATTTGCTGCTTCGAGCTGGTTGTCTCGGCTGAATAACACTGGCTTTGAGCTTGTGTTCCAGTGGCTAGTGCCTGAGGACCGTTGGTCCATCCTTGACCTGGACACTGGCAGTATGCGCTGGCAGGCTCATCATGACCATGGCTTTCTTCTTCGGCGAGAACATAACCTGCGCACCGATCAGACCCTTATGAAGTTTTGAGTGATTTATGAGTAATATACAAGTCCTACTTCGAGTCTTTCGGGTGTTATTTGATCAAATGTTGTATGAAGAGCAACAATAACTGGCTGTACCACCTGGGAAAGGTTCTGAATTACCTAATCACTTTCATTTTGGAAAGCTTGAATGTGGTTTTAACTTTTACCTCAAGCTACGACTCAGTGAGTTAATTGAGTGGTTCTAGCCCTCTCATGAACTTGAGTATTCCAACTATGACCTTGAGGACTACAACCTCTGGCATTTAGCAGGTTGTGTGAGCTCTATTAGTATCTTCTCTCTACAGTAGGCTCGGTATTGGATGCATGAGGTGCTGTACGACACTTACCCTGCATCAACATTTCAATCAGCTCACAGAGATGGCCCACCACGTGATTGACATTGATTTGGATAGTGGCTTTGGATAAACGGCTGTTTGGTACGCCCTAGTGCTTATTTTAAAGCCTTGACTTGTGGTGGAAACAGTTGTGCATATAGGTCTTAGCAGTTGTGTCTTGGCGTCAGCGTTTCTTCGGAATACTGCTCAAGGACATCGAGGTCGATATTTTGGCACTGATATCGTCCTTCATGCTGGTTGGTTTTTCCACGGTCGTTACCGATGAGTAGGTGAGATTCTTATAGGCGACTAAGTTGGAAGTGAAAGTCTTGAACGTGCAAGGGCCTGTTGATTTGTTCGTTTATGTTCGGATCACTCTCCCGAGTATTAAGAATGAGTATATGCATGTATATTTTTCAAGTTGTCGAATTCAGCAGTTGTTCTTGGAGACAATGCCCACGAGCCAGACAAGTTGTATGAATTTGCTTTTTCGACCAATCGGCGTTTTTATTCTTTTAGAGAAGGATGTCAATCATTGGTATCTGAGATCTTGTAGTGTGGCGACACTGGTAAAAATTAGGAATCTCACGCTCTGCGCTCTGATCTCTTAGTCGTATTCTGAGTTAAGTTTTTAAATCTATCAATGTATTGGTTAGACATTCTGAGACACGCTTAGCTTCGTGAATCTTCAGATGCGGTCCCATAGGCAATGACAGGATTTGTGGCAAGAGTTTCTCTGTGATGCTTAAACCAGCGGGATCAAGTCCAACCCAGGGTTTGTTGCGATAGGCCGGCATCTGGTGTGCCGCCTGCGGGTAATGCACCATGGTTCCAATCCCGAGATCCTTCAGTTGTGTACGAACGGCGTCACGTTTCCTTTCAGGTAGCTTCACCACAAATTGATGAAATACTGATCCTGCTAAGTTTGTCCCATCCTGAGGTAGTATCACTTTGTCTTGAGTCATTAGCTGTTTTATATATGACTTGGCAACGGTTTGACGACGGCTGTTCTGTTCTTCAAGATGAGAGAGTTTCACCCGCAGAATTGCAGCTTGCATTGGATCCAAGCGGCTGTTAATGCCAGGTTCTTCGCTGATCGCCGGTAGTTGCCAGCCGTATTGCCGGAGCTGCTTCATCCTTTTAGTCATCCTGCTGTCGTTCGTCGTCACCACTCCAGCATCCCCTAGTGCCCCCAAGTTCTTGGTGGGGTACAAGCTGAAGGCCGCTGCCACACCGAATCCCCCTACCCGTTTGCCACGCCAGCGAGCTCCATGGGCCTGGCTTCCATCCTCGATCAGCGGAATGCCACGGGCGTTGCAGAGATCTTGGATCATATCAAGATCACAAGGCTGACCGTAAAGGTGAACGGCAATCAAAGCCTGGATCGGATCACCTTCGGCGGTCGCAGCCTCCAGGCATCGAACCGCACTGTCTGGACTCAGAGTAAAGCTCGCCTCGTCCACGTCGGCCAGGAACGGTCTGCACCCAGCCCGTACAATTGCTGCGATTGTTGCAACTGCGGTATGACTTGGTGCCAGCACCCTTGCCCCTGCTGGTAAATCCAAAGCTCGCAGGATCAGTTCGAGCCCATCGGTTCCGCTGGCGCATCCAATGGCGTGTTCGACGCCGCACCAATTGGCCCATTCCTCCTCAAATGCTTCAACTTCCTCCCCAAGGATGTAACGGCCTGAATACAGGACACGTCGGATGGCATCGTCAATCTCTGTTCTGAGTTCTTCAACAATTGCAGCTGGATTGTTCTGTGGAATGGTGGGTTGGATGGATTCCATGATTTACATCTCTGGATAACGAGCATTACCGCAGTCGATCGGTAAACCCATTTCAGCTAATTTTATGGAAAGCTGACGCAATGTATCGATGTAAACTTGATACGCCCAACTGATGACATCATTGCTGATTAAATCCCCACGGATTAATATTTTGTAGGACCCATCCTGTTGTTCAAACAGCGCGTGCATGTGCCAGTAGATGATAGGATAGCCATTGGCTTTCGGTCCTTCCGCATCCCTGCTCAGCCTGTAGTTGTCCAAGTTGTACTCGGCAAGATTGATCCCCGGGTAATGGAGTATATGCACGCCTGAAAACTCTCGTTCGATCGTTGTGAGATAGCCTTGATCAGCAAATTTTTCTCCTTCGACGCGGTCGTAACACCAGTTGAGGCATTGCTCGGCCCACCAGTTCAGTGCTTGTTGCGCTGTGTGTGATCGATCGAAACTGTTCCAACCCACGTTGAACCGCCCAAAGGGCATGCGATCCATGTAATTCGGTGAGAAGCGATGTTCCACAAAGGCCATCGATGATGTCCCTATTTCGTCCCACAGAGGCGATGGTGAACTATGGAAATATAAGTCGCTGTCCAGATAGGTCGCACGTTTTGCTTCAGGCATTATTTCCAGTGCTAATTTTACAATCCATGGTGTTAGTGTAAAGAAATATTCAACTAGGCGACGATCTTTTTTCGCTTTTAGCAAGCGAGGCTCTTGAGATTCCAATTCATGTAGTGGGATTACCGTTAGGTCCGGTAAGGCCAGTTTATTGAGTATCGCCTCGCACCGCTCGCTTAATGCCAGCACAACAAGTTTGGCTCTGGTTGGCTTGGAGAACTTTCTCAGGCTGAGGTAAAGCGCCAGTCCTTTACGCAAATAGTTGTGGTCGAAATATGTGCAGTACAGCTCGATGGGACTGAAGTATCGCGTATGAGCCATGATCCTACTGATTGAGGGCTTTTACGTTTTAGATGGCGGTTTCCCAGCTTCCTGCTTTGATCGTCAGCGCCGATTTCCTGCCTGGTGGTGGCGTTCTCAATGGCCGGCGGTGGGCAGGCCAGCAGCTTCTTCGCGCCTGGGCTCGCTTGGCTGGCTCAGATCCCCTCACCCTGTTGATGGGTGACCCCGGGCAGGACTCCGCTGCTTTTCAATCTTTTGTCCGGGAAGCTGGGCATTGCGGTTGCTTCAAGGCTTTGCCGCTTTCTGATCCGAGACCGCTTGCCGCAGTTGGTGCTTTGTTCCTCTCCGACACGTCGATTGGTCGTTGGGCCCAGTGGCGTCGTCCGGCTTCTTCAGCAGCTTTTTCCTTAATCGGTCAGATCCACACCATTTCCACTCCTGCGGCGATTGAGCAGATTGAAGACCTTGTCTCTCAGCCACTTGAAAGCTGGGATGCAGTGTTTTGCAGTAGTACTGCCGGCAGAAATGTTGTGACCCGCTTGATGGAAGACCGAGAGGATCAGATCTTGGGTCGTTGCGTCGGCAACCGTCAGGTCTTGCAATCGCGTCGCCCACAACTTCCTGTTGTCCCCTTGGCCTTGCCTGCTGCCGAGATTGCTCGATCTCTCCCCGACCGTCAGATGGCTCGTCAACAGCTTGGCCTGTCTTCAAATGAAGCTGTTGTCCTTTGGTTGGGCCGTTTGTCGATGCTGACGAAGTCAGATCCATGGCCTGCTTACCGAATCCTTCAGCGTGCTGCGGAATGTCTGCAACGCTCCATCACACTGATTGAATGTGGCCCTGATGACACCGAGGCGCAAGGGGAACACTTTTCGGAATTGCGTTCTCTTTGCCCTCAAGTTCGCTTTGTCCGTCTGGGTGGTGCGCAGCCGGTCTCAGAGCAGGTGAAGCGAACGGCTATGTCTGCTTCAGACTTGGCTCTATTCTTGGTTGACAACCTTCAGGAGACCTTCGGTCTGGCTGTTGCTGAATCCATGGCCGCAGGACTTCCGGTGGTTGCTTCTGATTGGGATGGTTTCCGCGATCTAGTGCGTCCTGGAGTTGATGGTTTTCTTGTGCCAACCCGTTTTGCTTCTACCGCAATTCATGCGTCGGTTCCTTTGGCATGGCAGCAGCGCATTGGTTTAACTGAGTTTCCGGCGGTAGCGGGTGCTTTTGCCCAGTTGGTTCAAATTGATTTGGCAGCAGCTTGTGATGCTGTTCTCACCTTACTTTCGAATCCAGGGCTGCGGCTTGCCATGGGGCGTGCAGCGCAACGGCGCGCCATCCGGTGTTTCGATGCAGAGGTCGTAGGACGCCAGTATCTCGATTACTTCGCTGAATTGGCGCAGCGTCGTGCCCATGCTCCCCAGGCTGCGCATATCCCGCAACCATCACCCATGTCCCTTGATCCGATCCGAGCCTTTGCTGGTTATCCATCAAGTGCCCCTTTAAGCGGTTTTACAGCTGAACCGCTGCAGCCACTGGTGCAGGCAGGTCGCGGTTTCCTATGGGGACTAATCCAACAAGCAATGGATCAGCATCATTGGCCAGCGTTGCAGCAGGATCTCAGCAACAAGCACGGATTTCCTCAGATCTGAGCGTGATTCATCCCCTGCGCAGTAACGGTCTCCCTCTGGTTGCTCAGATTCGTCATCTCTGGATTCTCAGCCGTTGGAAGCGATGGCTTTTTCCGGCTCTATGCATGGTTCCCTACGCCGGATCAATTATTTGGTTGCTTTCAAAGCAGCTGCTGTGGGTTGCCCAGCTCCTCTTGGCTCCTTTGGTCATGGGAGCAATTCTTGGACTCCTAACGCTTGCTTTGGCTAGAGCGGAGTTTCGGCAGTACTACAGAGGGAATCGGCGTCGCGAAGAGTAACCTCAGATGCAGATAGGGCTTTGTTTTGGAACTCCCTTTAGCTGCGTGGACTGTTGCCGCTCCGTCAGAGGCAGATCGAGATCCTTTGATTCGGTTCTGGTTATCGGCGCCTGTAGATCTCCTTCCAGAGCTTTGGCAGGGCCCACCGGGAGAATCCACAAGAACGCTGGTGTCCCAGCTCAATCCGGCGTCTTCCTTCAGTTCTGAGCAGGTCAAGCTTCGAGATGAGATCGGAGCCCAACTGTCTCAATTTGGTCTTCAACATCCTTTGGCGCCACAGCTCTTGCTGGCCACTTTCTTGTTGTCGCCTGCTGGTTTATTTCAGGTTGCTGCTCCTGAGCAAAATCTCCCCCAATGGCTGCTCTCCTCTTATAGAGATCTTTACGAGAAAGCCCCAGCGGTTCAACCCACTCCTCAGGTGCCTCAGGATTCAGCTCCAGAGCCTGCACAGGCATTCAACCTTCCAGAGCCTGATTTTGGTCCTTTCCCTGATTCACTTCAGGAACTCACCCAAAACCGGATTCACTTGAACCGGATGTTGGGGCTGGCGAACCTTTATTACATTGACCCCGAAGATCGTGAAATTGCATCGGAGCTTTTGTTGCTTCGCAGGGATCTGTCTCAGTTGATAAGAGCCTGCCCGGAGGAACAGCTTTCAGAGTTGTGGGCAACCGATATGGGAGAGCGCTATTGGGCAATGGTCCGATCGGGTGTACAACGCGAGCCTTTGGATCCCTTTGATGAAGCCCTAAAAAATGAAATCACCAGGCGGCTTCAACCCCAACAGGGTGGTGGCTTTGGCACCCCGGGCGCCTTGAATGCTTTCCTCGTCGCCATGCTGTTCTTTGAACCGGGAAGCATGCAGGTTGACGGGGCTTCATCGAAGCTGCCAGGCTGGCTTTTGCCCCATTATGAGCAAATCTTTTTGAAACCACTTGAAACGCCTCAAGCTTGATCCGCACCGTGCGGATTCTGATATCTCATACAACTTATCCATCTCAATTCCGACGTCTGATTAGTGCACTCACGGCTCAGGGACATGAGTTGATTTTCGTGGCTGGTTCTTCCGAGTGGCACGCTCCCGCAGCACCGCCTGGATTGAAACTGATTCAATATCAAACACTTCGCGATCAGCAGTACCAGGGTTGTCATCCATGGTTGCAAAGGTTCCAAGATGCAATTCAGGAGGGTCAAGCAGTTTTCGATGCTCTTATTGCTTTGCGAGACAATGGTTGGTGTCCTGACTGGATCATCAATCATGTGGGCTGGGGAAATGGCTTGTTTTTGAGCGACTGCTTTCCTGATGCGAAACGAATTGGTTTATTTGAGTGGTTTTATAACCCAGAACATTCGGATGTTGATTTTCTTGAATCTGATCTTGTGTCAGCAGCCACTCGGCAGCGCTTGAGGATATGGAATGCGCAAACGTTGGTTGAATTGGCGGCTTGTGAGTACGCCGTTACACCGACCCGTTGGCAGCTGCAGCAGTTTCCTGCCTCATTGCGTTCGAGATTCAGGGTGATTCATGAAGGCATCGATTGGGAGCGGTTGCAGCAACTCAGATTCATGTCCCAGAGAGCTCTTTCGATGCTCCCAGATTTCGAGGGGTGTGAGGTTGTGACGTATGTGAGCCGTGGGTTTGATGAATACCGTGGATTTCCGCAGGCGATGCGTTGCATAGAGCTGCTTCAAAAACAACGCCCAACTCTGCACGCTTTGATCGTTGGGGCCGATTGTGTGGCTTACGGATCCCCAAGAGCTGACGGGAGAAGCTGGGGGACATGGGCAAGGCAGGAGCTTCAACTCGCTCCTGATCGGACGCACTGGTTGGGATCGCTTCAAGAAGAGGCTTATCACGCAGTGCTCTCAGTCAGTGATGTTCATCTTTACCTCACGGTGCCCTTTGTTCTCAGCTGGAGTCTGCTGGAGGCTATGGCGGCCGGCTGCGCTGTAGTAGCGAGCGCTACGCCCCCCGTCGAGGAAGTCCTGCGTCATGGGCAATCAGGCCTTCTGGTGGATTTCTTCGATGCCAGTTTGCAGGCTGCCGCTGTCGTTCATCTTTTAGAGCAGCCTGACCTACGTACGGAGCTGAAGACGGAGGCGCAAAGGACTGCTCGGCTTTATTCATGTGAGGAAGGACACCGTCGCTGGTTGGAGCTTTTGGGTGTGGACACCCCTACAACCGTGTTTTAGGCCTAGCCAGATGGTGCTTCTGGCTATATAAGTAGGGTCCCAGTTTCCATGTGGTGCTGGGAACACGCCGCCCCCTTGGTGGGTGCGGTTGTGAGGAGATCCACGTACCCACCAAAGCTCTCACCTCTTCCCGATGAGTTCCTCTTACACCAACATCGAAGGGACGAGCACAGCAGACCTTCTGCTGGGCTCAGGTTCCTTGGATTCCGTTGTCGCCCTCGCTGGTGATGACACCATCCAGAGCGTTGGCGGCACTGACATTGTCGATGCTGGCGCTGGCGCTGACTCACTTGCCATTGACAGCTCAACATCAGCTGGTGCCTCTTTTTCTGGAGGAACCGGTGATGACACCCTCTCGGTTTCGAAAGCTGTTGCTGGCGGTGCTTTCAAAGGAAATGATGGCAACGACACTCTCATTTTCTCAAAAGCTTTCGCTAATGGCTCTGCGAAGGGCGCCAAAGGCATCGACAGTCTCAATTTCGCTGGCACCCTGAACAGCGCAACTGTTTATGGCGGAGCCAGCAATGACACCCTCAATTTTGCGGCAGAAGTCAATAACTCTGTCATCTATGGAGGAGGTTTGGGTGACACCAGCACTGATGGTGCTGACACAATGATTTTCGGCCTAACCCTTGGAAATACGACAGTTTCCGGAAACGGTGGTGCTGACTCCTTAGTTTTCACCGATAACGTTGCTAATTCCAAGCTTGGTGCTGGCCAAGGTAGTGACACTCTTTCTGTCACTAGCGGCAAGACACTTACCAATGTCACCGTTCAAGGTGGAACTGGAGCCGACACGCTTTTACTTAAAACGGTAAGAGGTTCTACAATTTATGGTGGATCCGCTTCAAATACATCGACTGATGGAGCCGATTCTCTCGAGTTAGGTACTTCTGGTATTGCATACTCCAATAATTATTTGCAGGCCAATGCAGGTAATGACACAATTACAATTACTACCGGAGCTACTACTGATGTTTTAAAATCAACTATTCTTGCTGGAGCAGGGGAAGATACATTATCAATTGCTGGAACTGGAACACTCAGCAAAGCTCTTATTCAAGGTGCAAAAGGAAATGATACATTCAGTATTGCTAAAACCACCATCAGCAATGCGTCTATTTACGGTGGTAGTTCTTCAATCACTCAAACTGGACAAGATAGTCTTGACATGAGTGCTGCGACTGCTTTAAGCATTGTAGAAGTCAAAGGTTCTCTTGGTAACGACACTGTCTTGCTAGGAGCTAACGGCATTACTTCAGCAACTTCTGTTACTGTTCAAAGTGGTGCTGGAAAAGATTCTCTAGATATACACACAGGTGCTACCACAACAGGTCTGATCAAAGGTGGGGGTGGCAACGACACAATTTCTGTTGATGCAGGGACAACAACTGCAAACACCAAATTCAGCGTATTCGGTGGTGCTGGAACTGATTCCATTGTTCTAACGAATATCAATGGTGGAACTGTCTACGGAGGCACATCTGCAACTGACACCACGACAGATAACGACTTTATTGATTTTGCTGGAACTGCGTCTTCGGCAGCTATTTATGGAACTTCTGGTGTAGATTCGCTCGCCTTTGCGGGTAATGTTGTTTCTGCAAGTGTCTATGGAGCTGCGGGTAATGATTCAATATTCCTAACCGCCGCCGCAACCGCAAAAAATACTACATTTGAATTAGGCGAGGGAGATGCGAACATCTTTGACAACCACATAACTTCTCAAGCTAATTTTGTTAGTAACACCGTTATAGGTGGTGCTAGCAACGACACGATTTCATTTACTGGTGCTTCTACTTCACAGATCACTTTTGGAGCTGGAAATGATTTTGTTACCTCCATGGGAGCCTTTGCTTCATCTACTCTCACTGGAGGTCAAGGAAATGACTCTATAGTTATTTCGACTACCTCTACCTCTGACAGCATCAAGCTCGGTGCTGGACTTGATTCTCTCGTGATCACTGGAGCAGTGATTGGTGACACGATCAATGCGGGTAGTGGCAACGACTCAATCGGTTTTGGAGCTCTCGTATCAAGCTCTTCAATCATTGGTGGTTCAGGTAACGACAGTCTCACTTTCGCTACTGCTCAAGGATCAAGTGCTGGCGCTGGAACGACTTACTACTTCGGTACTGACGGTGGAGCTGACACCATCTATATGGGTAATATGTTCACTACGGGTGAAGCTACAGGAGCTAATCCTCTCACAGTCGCTTATTCAGATGGATTCGGAGCATCTGCAGCGAGTATTACATTCGTTGCAGCCGATACTGCTGCAAGTATCACTGTAGGCTCATCACAGTTGTATGTTGTTGGTTTGACAGCTGGTGCAGTGGGTGGAGGTACTGCAGGTATCACTGCTAAGAACTTCGGTACAGCTGCTCCGGTACTTTTAACGACGGTTTCAAACTCTACTATTACAAGTTTTGGTTGACTTCATCTAACCAACTTCTTAAATATCAGGAGGGGTTTACACCCCTCTTTTTTTATGGATTTTAGTATGAGGAGAACACATCCTGATATGATATGAGTCTATATGAAGAATCTTGTGTTTAAAGAACTCCTTGAATGGCCAAATGAACTAAATGCCGAAGAAGGTGATCTATTTGATCTAGGCGACGATCTGAAGAGGTGTATTTCGCTTGATCGCCGATCTGAATTTCACGAGATGGAATCAATTTTGCTAGCAAATATGCCAAATGATAAAAATGGCGACTATTATTTTTTGTTTGCTTATTCCTTATTTTGGAGAAAAAATTACTCTCAATTTCTTTCTGTAAGCCAAATTCTAATCAAAAAATTTCCAAAGAGGGAAGGATTTATAAATATTATTAGTGCTCTTCAAGAATTACTTAAGGGAAATCATGAGAAATCACGCTCAATATTGTCGTCAATCACTTTATATCCAGCCAAAGATGAAATGGGACCTTTAATCTATTTGATTACTGCCTATTCATTTTATGCTCAAGGCAAACTTGAAAAAGCATCTACTGTATTGCTTCTGAATTCTAGATCTTCAGACTGTATAGAGGGTGTTTTATTACAAGCCAAGATCCTAAGAGCAAAATTTGATTATGATTCTTCTATCAGTTTACTAGATTCTGCTATACAAAAAGCGCCTAACAATATTCAACTTGTTTTAGAATTAATTACGATTTTACACGCCGGCAAAAGAGGCGATCGTATTCTTTCAGATGTCAAGAAAGCGTTATCACGTTTCGGTTTTAGATCCTCACTGCTGAGTCATCTTGCTCCGCTTAAATTATTGCAGCGTGAACCTGGCCGTGCTCTAAGAGCTTGTTTGCAGGAAAGAGCACATTGCTCTATTACAGATATATTGCCTAAGGCAAGTAATCTCTTCGTGGCGTATGAGCATTCTGGTAATGTAAATTGGTCAATCAATATTAATCCAGAATCTATTCTTCCACTAGCACAAGATCCAGATTTTTACGCAAATAGATGTTTGCAATTAGCTAGTTGTGGCGAAAGTCACTTATCAGTTCAGCAAGCGAAAATGATATCCAAGAATTTTTTGGTTCTATCTAAGAAACCATTCTCTTATTTTTTTGGCAATGTAAATAAAACATTACGCATTGCTTGGCTTACTGGGGACTGTACAAATCATCCAGTTGCACGATTTTTGTTAGGTATTTTTTCTGCTTCAATAGGATCTTTTAAACATTGTCACACCGTAGTATCAACAGTTGACCATGGTAAATCATCTTGGCTTCAGCATTTTGATTCTCTTGATGGTATTAAAACATTTCAATTCTCACAAAAGGATTCAGCTAATGCTCGTTTAAAATATTTGCGTTCTTTACAAATAGATATTGCAATTGATTTAAGTGGTTGGACCGGAGGTAATAGTCTCCAGCTTTTCAAGGAAAGATTTGCTGCTGTTCAAGTCAATTATCTTGGTTATTTTGCGAGTGCTGGGTTTGATTCAATGGATTTTTGGCTTGGTGATCGATATTTATTTCCTAACCCCTGTCTAGAGTTTCGTTCTGAGGCCATTTACCGCCTCTCCCGCCCGTTCATTGCTTGGCAGCCCACGCCCTCAATGCCGGAATATCATTCATCAGTCTCTGCGCCGCCAGATGGTCCTTTAAGGATAGGGACTTTTAATCATAATCGAAAATTTTCGAATACTATTCTGAAGATCTGGGGAAAATTATTAGAAAAATTGCCGGATACAAAAATTATTTTTAAAGCAATTAATAGAGATGATCCGCATACGCAAGAGTTGCTCATAAGACGCTTTTTAAGAGCAGAGATTGATCCAAATAGGATTGAGTGGTTACCAATCACGAAGTCCCCTGTAGAACATCTTGAACAGTATTCAAAATTAGATCTTGCATTGGATTCTTTCCCCAATGGGGGGTGTACCACAACCTGTGAAGCTCTTTGGATGGGAGTTCCCACCGTAACATTGTCTGGTAATTCTTACGTATCACGTATGAGCACATCAGTGATGTGTGCTGCTAACTTAAGTGAATTTGTAGCAAACTCTCCAGATGAATATGTCAATATTGTTTGCCAACAAGCTTCCGATCTAGATGGCTTTCGATCTAAACGTCTTTTCAGGCGAAATAAATTTGAATGTAGTGATCTTGGGAATGCAAAAGATTTATTGATGCATTTGGAGGCTTCTTTTGATGAAATGATAAAGATAAAAAAAGAGATTATGTCAAATTGAATTTAATAATTCTCAACTAGGTTTTTATACAACGTTTCTAATTCATTTGTTAGCCGCTTGCCATCTGCAAATGGAGAATTACAGACTATTTTTCGTAGTTCTTCTCTGTCAGCATTAGACCGTTTTCCATTTAAGTAGGCATATATTGCAATATTGATGTACTCTTGATCATTAGAAGCAATCCATTTTCCTAAGCCACAATAATAAAGAATGCTGGAACTAAGTCTGCCGATCATTTCAGGTCCAGCTAAGGATATCACCGGGACTCCCATCATGATTGCATCACAGGTTGTTGTAGCACCGCCATATGGAATTGGATCTAATGCCACATCAATGTCTGAATACATCTTTAAGTGCTTTTCTTGTGTTGTCACTTCGGGAACAATAATAAGTCGTTTAGTATCAAGACCATGATCTCTAAATTGAGTGCGTACTCTTTCTTGCTCCTTCTTTTCGCTGAGACTAACACTTTTAATCATGAGCTCACTTGAAGGAGTTAAATTCATAATATTGACCCACAGCTTGATGGTTTGTGATGTTAACTTCCGATTATGATTAAAACTTCCGAATCTAAATCTTCTTGGCTTGTTTTCCCTAGTGGAAATAGCTGGGAAATCTTTGATACTGTCATAGGCCATATAGCCTCCATTCAACTTATAAAGAT
Source organism: Synechococcus sp. KORDI-100 (assembly GCF_000737535.1). Lineage (NCBI taxonomy): Bacteria > Bacillati > Cyanobacteriota > Cyanophyceae > Synechococcales > Synechococcaceae > Synechococcus > Synechococcus sp. KORDI-100. Next base: position 298,010 of record NZ_CP006269.1, read on the forward strand.
TATGTGCAGATCTGTTGACCGGATCTAATGATCCAAAAATAATCTCATCACCTATCCATCCGTCGATTGCTTCGAGGTAAGTAGGTGCTGGATACCCAAGATAACTGAGCTGTATGGGTACTGGTTTGCTTATAAGCCCGTCAATTCTACTTAAGTTTGTATATCCTCCTAGTTCAACAAGGATGTCAAGACCTAAACTCCTAATGTGTTTATCAATTTGCTCAGATGTTTGACCCTTTAAATTAATCCAGTGAAAACTTTCCTTTTTTATTTGCTCGTTGATCTCATCATACTTGCTGCCTGTATCAATAATATATGCTTTAAAAATTTTCTTGTTATGATTTTTGATGATTGAACGCATAAATCGACCAACAGGATGATTACATAAATCGCTTGAAAAATAGGCAATTTTTATGATATCAAAAATTTTATTTTTTTTCTTTGAATTAGGCATGCATTTTGAAGCTCTTCTACTATTCGCTTCCCATTTCTTTGCTATTTCGTTGAGTTGTACAGGTTCTAAAAGATGGTATCCACTGCATGTACATTGCAAATGAAACATGATGCACGAATTTTCGATTGTTCTGTTTTTAATCGAATCCAATATAATTTGTTTACTCTTTTTGTGTTGTCCTCGTTCCGCTAAACTATGAGCCAATGCTTGCAGTAGATCACTATTGTTGGGGGCAATAAGTAAGCCTTTTTGAATTATTTTGTGACTTGCATATGGTTGCCTTAGAGCTCTTAGGTCGGCTGCAAGATTTCGCCAGTGAATCCAATTTATTTGCTTTTTATTGCACAATTGAATATTTAATTTTGCTGCAAGTAAGTAATTTTTTTCTACATGAAGAATAGCTGCCTCAGCCGTTGCTATTGAATCGCTCTCTCTTTCTTCTTTGGTTAATGAATTAATTAAACCTCGAGCTTTTATGATGTCACCTGTTAATCTTAAAAGTGTGATTCTGTTTCCCGTAATTCTTAGGTCATTTTTATCAATTTGTTGTGCATGCTCATAGGCTTTTAATGCATCATCGTTTTTATTTAGTAAGCTATAGCAAACACCAATATCCATCCAATTATCAACGCACCTAGGTTTAGCCTCTGCAATCATTTCAAACACCTTTAGTGCTTCACTGGGCTTTCTTTTGTAAATTAGTATTTTCCCCTGATATTTTGCTATGTCAAGATTATTATTAAATTTAGGATTGTCAACAAAAGGTTTGATTGTCGCTTCAACTTCTTCAACTAATTGCATCTCGCAAAAAAAATTTGCCGCGTTCATCCTAAAAATGAATGACTTATTGAATATACTTAACCACTTCTGGTAGTGAGAATGTGCTTTCTGAAATTGACCTGTAGATCTAAATAATGCCCCAAGATTAATGATATCATCGATATTCGCGTTGCTGGCTATTAGCTTGCTGTAAATTGTTTCGGCTCGTTTGTAATCACCTTTTTGGTGTGCCGCCAATGCTTCCTGTCTGAGTGAGGTATAGTCTTCCAATGTTTTAGCCCAACATGTGACCAATGCAGATTTGGCACTTTGCGATGACGCAGGTGACCAGCTAATCATCCTATCAAACAATACAGTTAAAGACAACCAACGCTTTGTTCGGCATGTCGATGCGCGTCTTGTCTCAGATCCAGATATCAATTGGTATTTATGCTTAGTGCTTCATTATTGGAGGCTTGAAGACTACAAGACTTCGCTGCATTATTTGAATCTTGCTGACGAATTGGGTGGTCAAACTCATGCTTTAGCGCTTCAAATGCGTGGTATGGTTTGTCGGAAAATTCCAGGCATGCAGGTTGAAGCACGTGATGCGTATCAAAAAAGTATTGACATTAATCCAGCCCAAAATGATTGCTTATACAATCTTGCAAATCTAATCGTGGATGACGATCCTCTCCTTGCTACAAAATATTATCATCAATCTATAAAATTGCAGCCCGTTATGGCGTCTGCTTGGCATAATCTTGGCAAGGCGTATTTAGATCTAGATTTTTTTGATCAAGCTTTTTTTTGCCTAAAGCATAGTTTAGTTTTGGATCCTGCGGTTGCAGATACATGGTGCAATTTAGGCCTTGCATACCTTGCTTCTCAGGCTTATGTCTCTACTGAGAAGTGTCTACGCTATGCAATATCTCTTGACGCCAATCATTCTCAGAGCTTTATTAATATGGGTAGCGTGATGATGGATGTTTTGGGTCCGGAAGAGGCTCTTTGCTTTCTGCAAAAGGGTGTTGAATTAGAGTCAAGTTCAGCCAACTCTTTATGGAATCTTGCGCTAGCATATTTGCTTTTAGGTGATTATTCAAAAGGATGGAAATATTATGAAGCTCGCTTTGCGACAAAACAATTTTCATTGTCTGACATCCCATCATCTTTACCTTCCCCTATTTCGATAGAGGATTGTCCGAAAATGCCTGAGCCACCAATGCTTGTTTGGTGTGAACAAGGAGTTGGTGATGCAATTCAATTTATAAGGTATATTTATCTTCTTGATGCTGTAGGGATTAATTATGTTGTGCGAGCTCGTGAATCGCTTGTCGAATTGTTCAGAACTTGGCTCCCCATTGGTGACTGTATTATCGATGAAAATTCTGTGTCTGATGTATATGCAAAATCTCCTCATATAGCTTTAATGAGTTTGCCGCGTCTGTTTGGAACGACTGTCGAAACAGTCCCTGCTTATGTGCCGTATTTTTCTGCGTTGAACCCGACTCCTAAACAATTGCAGGTCTTGCCTGCCCCTGGTGGCTTATCCGTGGGTGTTGCCTGGGCTTCGAATCCTGACAACAAATCGATGTACCGCCATAAGAGCATTCCCCTTGAGTTGTTGATGACGCGTTTGCTCAAGCTTGTTTCGCTAGACCTTGTTAATCTTCATTCACTTCAGGTTGGTCAAGATGCTGGTCAAATTGCTTCATGGGTCGATGGTTACAGAATAGTCGACTGGAGTAGTAAGCTTAATAATTTTGCTGATACGGCTCACGTTGTTGCTCAAATGGATTTAGTCATTAGTGTTGACACGGCAGTTGCACATCTGGCTGGAGCGCTTAACGTACCAACTTGGACCTTACTTCCTTTTAATTGTGATTTTCGATGGATGCGTTCTAGGTCTGATACACCTTGGTATCCTTCAATGCGACTGTTTCGTCAAGAAAATCTGGGGAATTGGCAGTCAGTTGTGGATCAACTAGATTACACTTTTGACAAGTTATTTGCTCTAAATATTGATGATTTATATCTTGCTAATCTAGCCTCTTGACATATGTCTTTTAATCACGAACTGACGGATCAGCGAATTATCAAACTTGTTTCCCGCTTGGGCCTTGCTTCTAGTCTTTATCGTTGCTTAGTTGAGGAAGAAATTGTTAAATTGGTGTCTTTAGATGAAGATTGGATTGATCATCAGCTCCCAAGTTTTCTTGGAGAGATGGATCTCACGACATTTCTTAGAACAAACCGTTTAACCCAAGAGGATCTTCTTTTCAAGGTGAAAAGAGATGAATCGCTGCGACGCTTTTCACATTATCAATTTGGGTCTGGATTAGAAGACTATTTTTTAAGAGACAAGGAATTGCGTGATCAAGTCGTATACTCTCTCATTAGAGTATCGGATCCAGGCTTGGTGAGAGAAATATGGATCAGGCTTGAAGAGGGGGAAATGACCTTTCAGCAGGCGTCGTCTGCCTTTGGCGAGGGTCCAGAAGCTCGGCATCAAGGCCTCTATGGACCGATGGCTGTGGGAGCGCTTCAACCGATTGAACTAGCCACGATTGTTCGAAATCTCAAGCCAGGAGAAATTATGAAGCCTCGTCAACTTGGTGATTGGCACTTAATCATCCGATTGGAGCAGCTGCATCCTGCACGCTTGGATGATGCAATGGTTAACACACTCTTGAATGAACAATTGGAAGCTCTCCTTCAGAGCCGTGTTACACGCCTTCTTGCAGGTGAAACATTGGAGCCTTTATCTTACGAATAACATAATGGATTCAACAACAACATTCCAAGCGCTCTTAGCTCGTTTTTCTGCCTTCCAGCATCTCACGCCAGATGAGTTGCACTGGCTGTCTTCTTGTGCAATACCTTTTAACGCTACGACCGGACAAGAAATTCTCGTAGACAACAGACTTCCGGAATACTGCTTCTGTCTTGTTGAGGGGCGTGGTCGTCTCTTGCACCGTGATGCTGGCTTGGGGAGGCCAATTACGTTAGCTCTTTGTCAACCTGGTGATTTGGTCGGTTGGGCTGGTTTAGTTCGTCGGCATCCCTGCGAATGGTTTACAGCAGCGGACTCGACTAAGCTCATTGGTATTAAGGCAGAGGATTTTTATGAGCTAGAGAGTCGTTCAGATTCATTTCGTCGTTGGTTGGACTCTCAGTCTTCGCCAGCGGAGTTGATTCAGGTGATGCGTCCTGCACTCAATAAGCGACCAAAAGCCAAACCAACAGAGAGAGAAGTACTACGACGTTTGTTGCCGTCGATTGATGTCGTTGCGGCAGATACTTTGAGAATTCTTCCGGAAACGTCTGGTGTGATCTGGCTCTGGAATTGTGAACTTGAACGTTACAGGTGTCGCGTTGGTGAACTTGTTAATCCTGAGGAATTGGCTTTAATCCCTCAAGGTGAGCGTCTCCGATTAATGCGATGCTCTGAGGAGGCATGGAACCGTGAGCTTGAGAATCAAGTTGAATCGTCAGCAGAAGATGCACCTTTATCCACTGGAATATTAGATGCGGGCCACAGATATGAGGACATGCTGGTACCCGACCCAAAAGGGCTTGCGTCAGTTACCCCAGGCGAAAGCTCTGCTTCTTCACTGCAACTTAATGGGCGTCAGATTCCCGTTATTACGGGTATTGGTCCCGTGGCACAGACGTTGGCATGTCTCGAGATGTTGGCTCAGATGTATGGCGTTCCTTTTCGTCGGGATGTTGTTGAACGAGCCTGCCGAGATAATTTGCAAGATCGTGTAGCGACTCTCGAGGTTCTTGGCAATTTATCTACTATTCTTGGTTTTACTGGTCAAATTTGTACGCTTCCGGAGGCTCAGATTGTTCGTTTACCGTTCCCATGTTTTGCTATCTATCTCAAGCAACCTGTAATGATTCATGCTTTAACAGGCAATCATCTCAAGGTTGTTTTACCTGAGCATGGTCCTTGCATGCTTCCGCTGGATGATCTTTTGGACAAAGGAAGACTAGTTCGATTACTACTCTTAACGCCAGGTCGAGACGCTCAGCGTAAAAAGTTGTCTTTAGGTTGGTTTTTGCCTCAAATCAAGAAATATCGTCGAAGTTTAATCGAAGTTCTGGTTGCTTCTCTTATACTCCAGCTGTTGAATCTTGCACAGCCTTTAGTCTTGCAACAGATTTTTGATAAGGTGATAGGGCAGCAGAATCTCGATACTCTTTATACACTTGGATTTGTATTGTTAGGGGTAAGTTTATTTCAAGGTTTGTTGGGTGCTATACGTACTTATCTCTTTGCAGACACCACAAATCGTATCGATATTGCTCTTGGCAGTGAAGTGATTCAGCATCTGCTCAGGCTACCTTTGCGTTACTTTGATCGTCGTCCAGTTGGTGAATTGCAGACGCGTTTAGCTGAGTTAGGTAATATTCGAGGCTTTCTAACAGGCAGCTTGTTAACACTTGGTATCGACGCGATTTTTTCCTTGATTTATATCGCTGTCATGCTTTTTTATAGTGGGGTCTTGACTGCTGTATCTCTGGGTGTCATTCCCCTATATCTTGGCCTCACGTTTATCGCATCGCCAGCTATCCGTGGACAATTAAGAAAAGCCGCTGAAAAAAATGCAGCTACCCAGGCTCTTTTAGTGGAGTCTTTGAATGGTGTTCAGACGATTAAAGCTCAGAATGCAGAAAATGCTGTGCGATGGCGTTGGATGCAAAAATACTCAACTTTTATGGCAGAAAGTTTTCGTACACTTTTAATTGGTGTTACAACGGGAACTGTTGCTGATTTTTTAACGCAACTCACGTCATTGTTGACTCTTTGGGTTGGTGCTTATCTAGTTATACAAGGTGAATTAACGATCGGACAATTGATTGCTTTTCGCATTATTTCAGGCTATGTTATTGGTCCACTGCTAAATATTGCTACCAGCTGGCAAAGTTTTCAGGGAGTCGCTCTCTCCATCGAGCGACTCAGCGATGTAGTTGACGCTGCTCCAGAAGGCGGAATGTCCGATATGGACCAATTACCTCTCCCGACTGTTGCTGGAGAAGTCATTTTTGATGAAGTGGATTTCCGTTTTAATGAAGGATCCTCCCTCGTTGTAAAACAAGTTAGTTTTCAGGTTCAAGCAGGAGCTTTTATTGGCATTGTTGGACGAAGCGGAAGCGGAAAAAGCACAATTATGAAACTTGTCCCTCGATTTTATGAGCCAGACAGTGGTCGGATTCTTATCGATGGATTTGATATTGCTAAATTGCAGCTTTCCTCTGTTAGGCGGCAGATTGGTATTGTCCCGCAAGACAGCCTCTTATTTGAGGGTACGATCAGAGACAACATTTCAATTACTGCTCCCGACGCAACAAGCGAGGAAGTTGTTTATGCCGCTCGAATCGCCTGTGCCCACGAATTCATCATGGAATTATCAGATGGTTATGCTACTCGTATTGGTGAACGTGGTGCAGGTCTATCTGGTGGGCAGCGTCAACGAATAGCGATTGCCCGTGCAGTTCTTCAACGACCTAAACTTCTAATATTGGATGAAGCTACTAGTGCTTTGGATTACATCACTGAGCGTCAGGTCTGTCTTAATCTTAAAAAGGAGTTTGAGGGTTCAACGGTCTTTTTTATAACACATAGGTTAAGTACCATTCGTTCTTCCGATCGGATTTTGATGATGGAGTCTGGATCACTTGTTGAATCCGGCACTCATCATGAGCTTCTGGAGCAAAAAGGTCGGTACGCTGCACTCTACGCTCAGCAGGAAACAGATCTTGGCTAAACAAGTAGAAAAGATCGATCAGCCCTCAGCAGCTTTACAGCCATGGGAGGGTAGTACTTCTTTCATTCGTCAAGGGCGTCATTGGTCCTCCGCCCTCATTTGGCTCTGCAGCTCCTTAATGGGCGTTACGTTGATTTGGGCCTTTACTGCCAAAATTGATCAAACAGTGACCGTACGAGGTCGATTACAACCGGCAGGTAGCGTCAAAAGTGTCGAATCACCTAGCGCGGGTGTTGTTAGCAAAGTGTATGTGCAAGATGGCGATTTAGTTTTAGCTTCGTCTCCTTTGTTCGATGTCGAAGCTAAGGGATTGTCGAGCCGTCGAGAGGCCATTCAAATTACGCAAAGACTTTTGCGTTTGCAGGTTTCAACACTTAACGGCGTCTTAGAAAGCGAAGGTGATCCAAGGCGGTTCCCACCTTTACCGGATTTACCGCAGATACAAGATGCAAATTTGCAACAGCAACTTGCTACCGCACGACAGCAAACGCAGCAAATAAGATCGCGTCTTATTCAAATTACTAATCAGCTCTCAAGTCGTCGTGAGACCCTTAAGTTGCAAGAGACGATTGCAAATGATATCAAGCCTCTGCATGACATTGGTGCTATGGCTCGAAATCAGTATTTGCAGCAACTTAATCAAATGCAGATTATTAAGTCTGAGATTTCATCTTTAGAGGAGGAGCGTCAGAAGGTATTGGGCGAGGCTGCTGCACAGTTGAATCAGGTCAATCGTCAATTGATCAATCTTGAGGCAGAGCTGGTGGCTCTTAAGGAAACAATTAGTTATCGAACTGTTCGGGCACCTATTGATGGACAAGTGTTTGATATTTCAATCGATCAATCTACAGTCGTAAGTGCTGACCAAGTGATGATGAAGTTGATCCCGGATAATGATCTTCAGGCTTCAGTTGATATTACCAACAAAGATATCGGCTTTATGAGTGTAGGTCTCCCTGCAACTGTTTCGGTAGATTCCTTTCCTTCAGGCGAGTTTGGATATATCAAAGGAGAACTAAAATCACTTGGTTCGGACGCTTTGCCACCGGATCAAGAACATCCAACATGGTATTTTCCTGCAATTGTTTCCTTAGAACAGCAAATTGTTGAAAGTGGAGATCAGCCCCTCAATTTGCAAAGCGGAATGTCTGTTAGTGCTAATATCAAATTGCGTTCTAGGCCAGTCATTACGTTAATAACTGATTTGTTCACCAGGCAACTCGATGGACTAAAGCGTTTTCGATAGTTTGTTTATTTATTAAGAACTTTTAGATATAGACGTTCAGTCATATCCACAGTTCTTTCCCAATTGAACTGTTCGATCACCTTTCGCTTCATCGCTGTTGGACGTTTAGATCCACGTCCTGCATTCCAAGCTTTTACGACTGCTTCACTAATGCTTAAAGGATTTCCTGGATCGCAATACCAAGCCTCCCCTTGGAGGTATTCGAGTTCATGGCCGAAAGTGCTTCCAACAATTGGTGTTCCACTTAAGGATGCCTCCAAGCTGACCAGTCCGCATGTTTCCATCCAACTAGGAAGCACGTGAACTGCTGCAGAGGCGTAGGCTGACGCTAATAAAGGCTGAGAAAGATGTGGAAAGATATGGAGTCGGTCACCTGCAATTTGTTTGCAGAGTTCCGAATAAGCTGGCCAGTTTTTTGTACTACCCACGAGTACAATTGGGTATGTTGTATTTCGCAACGCCCAACATAGCATGGCTTGATTTTTGGCCGGTTCGATTCGACCAGCTTGCATGACAAATGGTGTGTTGATTCCACTGTATTGTTGAAACTGTGTCGGATCAGCATCTAGAAAAATTGACGAATCAACACCATAATGAGCAATCTCGAAGCAGTCACCACTCCAATGAAGGTCGCTTCGGATACTTTGAAGCTCTAGCCAACTGTTTGGTAGAAGACCGTCAACTTGATCTAATAATTTAGATGTTTCAGAGAGTGAACCTACATCAAAACTACTATGGCCATTTGCATGGATTTCACCATCGTCAGTGTGTACCACTAAGGTTCTTTCCTTCAGACTGCTAAGTAAGCCGACAATATTGTTTACTTCTTTGTTAACTGCTTCTTGCAGTATTGAATTGGCTCCACGACTTCCCCAAAAAGCTCTTCCAATGTTAATCCATATCGGAGACACTACAATAGGAACACCCTGAGCTTGGCAAGATGCAACCTGCTGTTTAAATGATGATGTTACCCGACAATTAAAAATATGTACCAAGTCGAAACCCTTTGCAAGTGGTCGATCAGTATTTTGTTCTACGACATAATGTCCTCGTTGCCGAAGACGTTTTGCAGTTTCTCGTATTTGAACGCCGTCTCCTCCACCCCATTCACCTGCTGTTCCATGGTTAATAAGTAGGATCTTCATTTTTTGAGGCTTAACTTACCTTTACAGTTTAGACCCATGCCCTTAAGCATTTTGACACGTTTACTGACTAACCAATTCAGCTTATCCTGTTTTTGCCATATTTTTTCTAGCAACCATCGATGCCACCGGCTCTGCGCTGTGCATTCCCAGCCATAGTTGTGAATATGCTGTTGAGCATTTTTTAGAATATTTATTCTCTCAGTTTCATTCGTGTATATTCTTCTCGCCTTTGTGACGATATCTTCAGTATTGTCAACCCAGCACCCAACGTTATTATTTAGAGTTACCCTATAAAGTTCTGGTCCGGCAACTAGAACAACTCCCTCTTCTGTACATTCTTGCCACTTAACCACTGTTTTGCAACGGTTTTTTTTGCCTTTTTCTAGTGGTGATAGTGCAATCTGACATGTTTTAAGAAGGTTGCGATACTGTAAGTATGTTAGCAATGGATGGTGTGTGATTCGTTTGCTTGGAAGTGCAGATTTTAATGCTTGGTCATTAATTATTTCTAAGTGGATATTGTCCTCCTCCTCTAGCCAATTTTTAAGTGAGGGGATCAGGCTCAGATGTTCTTTATGGCGATTTTGATTTGCAATCAATATTTTTATTTTTTCCCCCTTTGAAGGACGATGGTTAAGGATGACATTACTACGTTGACTTTTTCCTATACAATTATCTAGCGTAAAAACAATTGGATTGTATCCGAAAAATTCTTTGGCAAGCCAACTGTTGCTTGTGATGACACCATGACTGAACCGCAATATGGCATAATCTTGTTGCTTTAACTTACCTCTTTGTGCTACGTTGAATTGCTCAAAATGATCATCTAGATCGACAAGTAGAATGCAATTGCGTTTCATAAACCATTCCAGATGTTCCAGCATAATTTCTTTACTTTCCGGTAGAGGTCTTTGCCACACCACAATGCTATCTTTTCGTGTGCACTGATTCAAACGAAAAGGCCTTTCGTGAATGATGCAGTCCACTCCACTTCTCTGAAGTGCTTCGTAAGGTCGGCGGATCCTTACTTCGTCGTGAATTCCTGGTGAGTTTAGTAATACGTCTATTTTCACTCCTGGTTTCTGCAATGATGCGTCAATGAAAAAAGCTGTTGTCAGTCTTGCTGTTGGGGATCGGTGCCTTGTCCCTTGGAGACACTACCTCTCAGGTAATTGGTCGTCTTGGTGTCATCACAATGGTTACGAGCTTGTCATATTCCAATCACCCTTGGATCATAGTCCACTTGCTGACGGTCGTTCGCTCGCGTGGCAAAAGCTATTGGCGATGTCTTCTCCACGACTGTTGAAGTATGATTTCGTTTTTTGGTTAGATGCAGATGTTCTGATTTCTCCTTTAGCACCGGACCCTTTTAGATATTTTCGGGAAGGGCAGATATTGATGGTCCGTGATGTTGGTTCTCCACTATCTGATGAACCTCATTGGTTCAAAGAGGCTTGGAGCCGCATTCTTTGTAAGTCATTAGAGCAAAATCATGTCACTGTAAATTCCTTTTTGCCTGATCCATCTGTACTTTTTAGCTATTATCAATTATGGGGATTTAGTTCATTGAAGCGCCCCTTATATAATACGGGTTTTGTAGGCTTTTCCCCATCGTGTCACATGTCCCTGTTCAGTGACATCTATCATCGATGGTCTGATGGAGGTATAGGTTCTCTACATGAGATGATTCCATTAAATCTTGAGGTTATACAGCGTCGATTGATTACAGAAGTTCCACACTGTTTTAATCAATTAATTGGAGTGCACCATGCTGTTTGGAAGAGTTTACCTATGCAGATGCAAAAGTTTCACTCTATTCATTCACCCAATCAATTGACGAGCAACGAGTTTTGTTTGCATATGCTCTCATCCTCTCCCTTTTTACATTTTGCTGGTGCTCACAAGCTGATGATTGATTTTTTTCAATATTGCGAATCAAATCCATCGCTAGCAACGAGGTTATCTCTAGGACCCGTCCAAAACTTATGAATCGATATTGTGGCCAGGATCTTGGAACATCTCCCCATTTGATCGTTCTGGGCTCATGTAAGGTTGGCAATTTTGTTGTTAGTACTCCTGTTTTAAGAGGTTTGAAAGCCCGTTTTCCATCCTCAACTCTTGGTTTTGTTGGTTCTGAGGTTACACGCGACTTCGAGCTAGCTATGGATCAAATTGATTGGCGAGAAAGTTGGGATAGAAATTACTCTGGAGCTGCTTCTACTCTATTTTGTTCGATTGAAGAACATATTTCTTCGCATGGTTCTGTTGATCTTGTGATTAATCTCGATGGATTCAATCCCGTGACATGTGTTTTGGCAGCCTTACTTCAACCAAAGTATGTTCTAGGCGGATCATTAGATTCTGATTTGCGTCGTTCTTTGCCATGGGGTGAGTTGTCTGCACAGAAGTTTCTTGCAGACAACGATTGGGATAGCTCTGATTTTCTTGCTCGTTATCATGGGTTTTTTAGTTCAAACTATATCGGTGAATTATTTGTTAAATTGGCTTTCGTACAAGAATATGTCGATTCTAGCGATATTATTCTTCCTTTTGTGGCTCCAAATTTTACTGTTCCAGACGTACTTATACACTGTACTACTGCACGTTCTGCAAAGATTTGGCCCTTTGCGTATTGGAAGATTGTTATTGAGTTTTTGGAAGGGAATGACATGACCATTGGCTTAGTTGGTAGTCCTCCCAGGTTGCAGACTGAGACCTATAATTCTGGAGATGGAGAAGAGTTTCTTTTAGCGAATAGTTCTTTAATTGATCTACGTGGTAAGACGTCTTTAATCCAATTGGCCGGCGCTTGTCGTGCTGCTCGAGCTGTTATCAGCGTTGATGCAGGACCACTGCATATTGCTGCTGCAGTAGGCACTCCAACCTTTGCCATTGTAGGTAATGATAGTGACGCGATTGGTGCAAGTCCGATTAGGTTATGGATGCCACGTTGCGATAATGTTTCTCGCTCAGTCTCGCCATATACTTGTGATCGATGTGCATCTAACCATTTTCGTAACGACGAATGTCTTGTAGACGGTCATCCTTGCATGTCAATGATGTTACCAAATCAGGTGATTAATTGGTTGATCAATACATTCTCACTCATACAGGAATCATAGATAATAATGTTTTTATATGGTTTTCAAAATGTATCGCCATCTCTTTGCTTTTGAAATATTTCCAACATGCGTGATTTCCGATAGCCTCCTCGTGAAATTTTGCTTCACATGCAAAGCTTTGCGCAATCTCTATTGGAGTCGATTCGAATATTTGGTTGATGTATCTACTAAAAAATAAATCTTCGGGTTCGTTGTCGTCTGTTTCTTTACCAAATTTTCCGATTAATTTCTTCATTGCATCTCTGTGTCTAATTGATAAGCCTCCATTACCAACAAGATTTGGATATAAAGATTTATTGGGTTTGTTATGTACCGCGGATTCGTACTTGTAAAAGTTCTTGATTTCGCGATATTTATTTCTTTCGCTGTAAATTTCTATAATCTGCGAAGGTATGAAGGGAGCGCCTAGATATGGCAGTTCAAAATAGAATTCTTGAATTGGCTTGATAATTAATGCGTCTGTTTGACTAATAAGTAATTTATTCTCGTCAAAGTAATTCCAGAACGATCTGTCTTTGAGCATTTTGCTGTATTCATATATATTATCAATTCTAAAGGATTCTTTGATTTGCTCTACTTCGATAATGTCAACGTGAATTTTTTCTCCAAGCTTGCCGATCGTATCTTGTGCTGAGCTTTTACTTTGATTATCGCAGACTGCATAAATATGTGTGCCTACGGGACACATCGTAGCTGTGTTAGCGATTGTAAAAAGCCATTGGCTATTGATTCTATTGTCGATAATGATCGCACCATATTCGTTATATCCTTTTATTTTAGCATCTGCTTGAAAATCAATATGTGGGAATAATTGATCGAGAGAAAAAACGCAATGATTGATAAATAGCCTTTCTCTATAGTCTATGATCAGCTTGTGTTTGCTCTCTTTGTCCATCATTATTTTCCCAGAGTTGTAGTTTCGAAACTATGTCTTTGCCATAGGTTGTCTTGATGACGAACCATTAGGAATCGGTAATGCTCTGGTACTGGCTTCATAATTTTAAAGACTGGTAGTAGTAATCCGCTTGCAGCTTGCTCTAGAGGCCCTGAAAGTGTAAAGTCAGATACCCAATTCTTTTCTGTCCAATAGTCTCTTAGCTTGAGTGCTTGATGTTGTGTTAGGAAATAACAGCCTGAATGAGGGTTGGTTGCTCTATAAAACTGTTTATCACCAAGTGGCCACGGGATCGTGATCTTTTCACCCGTATCCCAGAATAAATCTGGCCGTCCACCATCTGGATCTCCAGAAAGGATGACATCTCCACGTCCTGGAATTGTTTCGCATCGATGTGGCAAAAACGACAAGCTACCACCACTGCCATTGATCAAGTAATGAATTTTTTGAAAGAATTCTGTGTCTTCAATAACTAAATCATCCTCCATGTAGCAAATCATGTCATATTCGTGGGCTTGTTCAATGATACTTCGTGAGGCAACCATTGGCATTTGCTTGGCATCCTCTAGTTCGATGTTTACGATATTAATTGCTTTATTCTCTATTAGATTCACTGCTAAACTTTTTCTCAAGTCTGTATAGACTTGGAACGTTAGATCGACTCCCATTGGTGACGTTAAAGCGCGAGTAGTTATTTGCTTGCGAAAGCCTAAGGATGCGTGGATCCAATGTTCTCTTTGATGTCTTATGCGGTTTCCTTCAGTCGCCAGTGCTAACGCGTTTGTTTTTAGCTTGCGCTTACTTTCACTTTCTGATGAATAGACTGAATCTTTTTTTGGAGAAAAAATGTGTGGGATTCCTATTAATACTTTCATCGTCTTTAACTTAGTGAAAGCCAGTCTTTGCAGTCCCAATCTAGCATTTTTTCGATGGCTTCAATTTCCTCTCTGTAAACGTCCTTAAGTGAATTGAGTGTTGCAACTGGCGCTGTATGTGGAATCAAGTTTTCCAGGCCTGCTTTCTTTCCCGCGTGACTAATCTCTGCTCGCCATGACGGTATGTGAAGTTTTTGTAGAATTTTCTGTGGCGAAACTCCCAGAAATTTGTAGGTTTTATTCAATACAGTTTCTGGTTGGTCTATAAGGTCATCTTGCTTGATGATCAACATTTGATCTCTGGGAAAAAATTGCCAGGCTCTTCTTAGTTGTTCAGTATAAAATCCTCTGCTGAGATAGGATTTAACTCTATCTTGAAGCGGTAACGCACCTCTGCACCGGATTTCTTCTTGAGCCAAACTTAAGGGAAGCTCATCTGTTTCTCTTCCGCGAAGGCGTTCCATTCTCCAATTTGCGTATGCTCTCGTGATTGGGTTCCTTAGGATTGCAATCAAACGCATTTCTGGGTTGTACTTCCATATTCTTTCGATCGCTGGCTTCCACCATAAGCTGACAGGTGTTGCCTCTCCCATTACTTTTGTTTGCTTGCTTGGTATGAAAAAATGTTCTATCTCGTTGTCAATTTTATTAATTCCCTGATCGCTCCAATCTCTTGTTTCATTGTCGAAGAGATGGAGCTCTTTCGTTTCTGCGATTGAAATTTCAGGATGGCACCCTAGATAACTGTGAAAAGCGCTAGTTCCACTCTTTTGAGCGCCACAGATGACGAAGTTCATCATCGCCTGCATTGTTCCTTGTCCTGATCTAATGTATTGTATTGCATTTATCCGCAACTTCAACGTTCATTGATGGCCTGTCAGTGATCTTGCTATGTCAGATATCCTCTCTTGAGGCACGCTCATGATTGATCCTCGGCTTTCAGGTCCCCCTGAATCTTTAAATCATGTTGTTCAAGTTTTGAATTTATGGAGAAGTGCTGATCAGTCTTCTGCTTTGCACTATATAGATCAACTTAGTCCTATTGAATTTGAAAAATCAGCTCTGCTTTTTGAGTTAAGATGTCGTTGTCATGGCTTTGTTGGTCCACGTCTTCTCGTTGATGGTCTTTGGTTTGTTCGATCTTATGGCGGTATATCTAGGGTTTGGGAGCAAATTTTGCAAACCTTGTCCATCCCTGGAATGTGCTTTCCGGACGCTCCTGTCTCCATTATTGATCGCCATTCATGTCTAGCTATTTCTGATCGCTTTCCTCAGATGATTGGCTCAAGTGTTGATCCTCTTAATTGGTGTTTACTTCCAGCTGTCTCTGATGAAAATAGTGTTCTTTGTTCCCAAAACGGCGCTGATGTCTTTGTCTCCAGTTGGATTAGCTCTTCTGGCCACAAAAAACCTGTATGCAGCGAGTTGGCACTTGTTCATGATTGCATTCCTGATCGAATGCCTGATCTTGATCCATCTCTCAGGAGTTTGCGTCGACGCTGGCTAGTGGGCGCATCTGATCATTTGGCTGTCTCTGCCTCGACCGCAGCCGATCTATCTCAAGTTCTAGGCCATCAATCTTCTTTTTGTTCGTGGTGTCATCCATGTACGATTGATGGTTTTGATAAGTCTTTCCCTTCTGTAGAGATTCAGTCTCAACTTTTTGCGCAGCTTGATCTCCCCGCTCCCTATGTTTTGTTGCCGGCTACTGCTGGTATTGGAACCTACAAAAATCCAGAACTTCTTTTATCGGCATTGTCTGATTGTCGCCTTGGGCAGGTTCATCTTGTGTTGTGTGGACGTTCCTCTTTGAGACATGTGGATTCGTTCTGTCGTTTTCATCCGTCACTGGAAGGCAGGGTTCATGGACGTGTTTTTAACGATTTTGAACTTCGGCTGGCTTATCAAGGTGCTCTTGCTGTTGTTGTGCCCAGCCGATTTGAGGGTTTCGGCCTCCCGGTGATTGAGGCACTTGCTGCGAATAGCGTTGTGATTACCACCGATGTTCCTGGTCTTCGGGAGGCAGCTTCTGGAGCCGTCCCAACTGTCGGCAGCGGTGACCCCCAAGCTTTAGCTGATTGGCTCTCGCTTCTCCTCGATCCAAGCTCATTGGCCTGGCTTCGTCGCCACCTCGAGCGACGTCGACGTCGACGAATGTCCCAGCTCCACCCGGATCTCTTGGGCTTGTCCCTTTTATCCAAAGCAAGACGTCTGGCTTCATCCCTGTCTCGGTAGGCTGCTTTAACGATTTCGGTAGCTCCTGTCACCATGCTCAAGCTCCTGCTGGGTGATCCCAATGCCCGCAAGCTGAAGCGCTACCAGCCGATCGTCACAGACGTCAATGTCCTGGAGGAGGACATTGCTCCTTGGAGTGACGACGACCTACGTAGACGTACTGCTGACTTTCGTGAGCGTCTGGCCAACGCCGGTACTCTCGAGAATCAGCGGCCCGTGCTGGATGAAATCCTCCCCGAGGCGTTTGCAGTGGTACGGGAAGCAGGCAAGCGCGTTCTAGGCATGCGTCATTTTGATGTGCAGCTGATCGGTGGCATGGTTCTGCATGAAGGCCAGATTGCCGAAATGAAGACCGGTGAGGGTAAAACTTTGGTGGCCACCCTTCCCAGCTATCTCAACGCGTTGACGGGGCGTGGTGTTCATGTGGTCACAGTCAACGATTACTTGGCGCGACGTGATGCTGAGTGGATGGGCCAAGTTCATCGTTTTCTGGGCCTATCCGTTGGCTTGATCCAACAGGACATGCGGCCTGAGGAACGTCGTCTCAATTACGCCTGCGACATCACCTATGCCACCAACTCGGAGCTTGGTTTCGACTACTTGCGGGACAACATGGCGGCGGACATCAGCGAGGTGGTGCAACGCCAGTTCCAATATTGCGTGATAGATGAAGTGGATTCGATCTTGATTGATGAGGCTCGAACGCCGTTGATCATTTCTGGCCAGGTTGAGAGGCCTCAGGAGAAGTATCAGCAGGCTGCCGAACTTGCTAATGCCCTTGAGCGTGCCGCCGAAATGGGTAAGGACGGCATTGACCCGGAAGGTGATTATGAGGTAGATGAGAAGCAGAGAAGTTGCACACTCACCGATGAGGGCTTTGCTAAATCTGAGCAGATCCTTGGTGTCCAGGATCTCTATGACCCTAAGGATCCTTGGGCTCACTACATCACGAATGCCCTAAAGGCCAAGGAGTTATTTGTTAAGGATGTGAACTATATCGTTCGTGATCGAGAAGCGGTGATCGTCGACGAGTTCACTGGACGGGTGATGCCTGGGCGTCGTTGGAGCGATGGCCAGCATCAGGCGATTGAAGCCAAGGAATCACTTCCGATTCAACCTGAAACCCAGACCCTCGCTTCAATCACGTATCAGAACTTTTTTCTTCTTTACCCGAGGCTTGCTGGCATGACGGGTACGGCCAAGACTGAAGAAGTGGAATTTGAAAAGACCTACAAATTGCAGACCACGATTGTTCCAACCAATCGGGTACGTGCCCGCCAGGATTGGGCTGATCAGGTCTATAAAACCGAAGCTGCTAAGTGGCGTGCCGTCGCCAATGAAACCGCTGAGATCCACAAGAAGGGTCGTCCGGTGTTGGTGGGAACAACTTCGGTTGAGAAAAGTGAGCTACTCAGTTCCCTGTTGGCTGAGCAGGAGATCCCTCACAACTTGTTGAATGCCAAACCGGAGAATGTGGAACGCGAATCTGAGATCGTTGCCCAGGCCGGACGGGCAGGCGCTGTGACGATTGCCACAAATATGGCTGGGCGTGGGACGGACATTATTCTTGGTGGTAATAGCGACTACATGGCGCGCCTCAAGCTGCGTGAGGTGTTATTGCCACGCTTGGTACGACCGGAGGAGGGTCATCGTCCTCCCGTTCCCCTGCAACGCAGTGCTTCAGCTGGATTTGCGGAGACGCCCATAGCTCTAGCTCCATCCCGCGTCAGCGACAGTCTTTATCCATGTTCATTAGCCGATGATACGGACCAGGTTCTTGGCGACCTGGCCCGAGGCTTGGTGAAGGCATGGGGCGATCGAGCGTTGAGTGTGATCGAGTTGGAGGAACGTATTGCGACTGCTGCCGAGAAAGCCCCAACGGACGATCCCCATATTCAGGCCCTCCGGGGTGCGATCGCGAGAGTTCGCTCTGAATATGACACCGTCGTGAAGCAGGAAGAAGAGCGCGTCCGTGATGCCGGAGGTCTTCATGTGATTGGGACGGAACGCCATGAATCCCGCCGGGTGGACAACCAGCTGCGGGGGCGCGCAGGTCGTCAGGGTGATCCTGGATCGACACGTTTCTTCCTATCTCTTGGGGACAATCTTTTGAGGATCTTTGGAGGGGATCGCGTTGCTGGCTTGATGAATGCCTTCCGGGTGGAGGAAGATATGCCGATTGAATCAGGTATGCTCACTCGCTCTTTAGAGGGTGCTCAGAAGAAGGTTGAGACCTATTACTACGACATCCGTAAGCAGGTATTTGAGTACGACGAGGTGATGAACAACCAGCGTCGAGCTGTCTATTCAGAACGACGCCGTGTCCTGGATGGACGGGCATTAAAAAAGCAAGTTATTGGTTATGGAGAGCGGACAATGAATGAAATCGTCGAGGCGTATGTAAATCCTGACCTTCCACCAGAAGAGTGGGATCTGGAGCAACTTGTTGGCAAGGTGAAAGAATTTGTTCATCTACTTGAAGATCTCACTCCTGATCAGGTGCAGGGCCTTGGAATGGACGAACTGAAGGCTTTTCTCCAGGAGCAGCTTCGTAATGCTTATGACATCAAGGAGGGCCAGATTGAGCAGCAGCGCCCCGGCTTGATGAGGGAAGCGGAGCGTTTCTTCATCCTTCAGCAGATCGATACATTGTGGCGTGAACATCTTCAGGCGATGGATGCCCTAAGAGAATCTGTGGGGTTACGAGGTTATGGTCAAAAAGATCCTCTCATTGAATATAAAAATGAGGGATATGATATGTTCCTCGAGATGATGACAAACATGCGCCGTAATGTTATCTATTCGATGTTCATGTTTCAGCCTCAGGTGCCTTGATTTCATTGCGTTGTTCAGTCTCTCAGTGCTGTTATCTGCATGATGAAACTTTGGTCAGAAGTCTTTTCTTTTATGTTTGTACCGGGTTTGCGGGTTTACAATGATGCTGTTGAGTTCGGCATATTTCTGAAGTTTCTTGGGCATCCAAATCGCACTGATTGAGTTTGGCTTTCATCGCTCCTCCACGGTTTTCGCTCTCTGTAGTGGTTGTGACTTACAACATGCGAAGGGAAGCCCCTCGCACGTTGTATACCCTTACCCCTTCTTATCAGGGTGTTTCCGGTGATCTGTTTGAAGTCATAGTTGTTGATAATGGATCACAATTTCCAGTTGGTCAGCATGCAGTGGAGAGTGTTGACTCAGGCTTTCGTTATGTCGAGCTTCCGCCCGGCAATCCATCTCCTGCAGCGGCCCTTAACCATGGTGTTGCTCTAAGTCGTGCACCTGCTGTCGCCCTCTTGATTGATGGCGCCCGCATGCTCTCTCCAGGGGTCATCCGCTATGCCCTGCAGGCTTTGCGGGTCCATGTTCGCCCGGTGATCAGTACGTTGGGGTGTCATCTCGGAGCGAAGCCCCAGCAGCAATCCGTGGCTGACGGGTATGACGCGGCGGCTGAAGATGCCTTGCTTGAGTCGGTGCCGTGGCAGCGCAACGGTTACCGCCTCTTCGACATTAGTTGTTTGGCTGAATCATCGAAGCATGGGGTGTTGTCTCCTTTGGTCGAGAGCAATGCGCTCGTGATGCCGCGCCAGCTCTTTGATGAACTCGGTGGTTTGGATGAGCGGTTTACGAGTCCAGGTGGTGGCCTGGTGAATTTGGATTTTTATCAGCGTGCGCTTGCGCTTCCCGATGTTCAGTTGGTGACGTTGCTTGGAGAGGCAAGCTTTCACCAGGTTCATGGAGGAGTGTCTACGGGAACGGAGAACCGCTGGCGTGAGATGTGTGACGAGTATCAGCGCATTCGCGGGATGGTTTTTGATCCTTATCCGAGGCCATGGCCGCGCAGCGACTATCTCGGACAACTATCTCGATCTTATTTGCCATGGCTGAAAAGGGCGTTGGTTCTAAGGCGTCGCTTCTATGCCGGTTTCGAGGGAAATCCTCACGTGGGTGAACATGCCCCCTCAAGAAAAAGCTTCGATCAAGCCACACGCACAGTTGTGGTGCTTGGAATGCATCGCAGTGGTACAAGTCTTCTTACAGGGACTCTTCAGGAAGCAGGTTTAAATCTTGGGAATGTTGTACATGCTGCGCCTCACAATCGTAAGGGAAACCGAGAGTCGATTGCAATCAGAACCTTGCACGAAGACCTCTTGCAGCGTTCTGGGGGCAGTTGGCATCAGCCACCAGATTCAGTGGAGTGGTCACCAGTGCATCAAGCCATGAGAGATTTAATTATCGCTCAGTTTCAAGGGCAGTCAGTTTGGGGATTCAAGGACCCTCGAACAGTCTTCTGTTTTGAGGGTTGGCTTGAGGTGTTGCCACAGATTCAAGTGGTAGCGATTGTGCGACATCCCGAATCGGTTGCGCGTTCGTTGCAAGCTCGGGATGGTTTTTCTCTTGATCAGGGATTCGATCTCTGGTTGCGTTACAACCTTCGCTTGAAATTTTGGTTGGAACAGTTGCCGGTACCACTTCTATACTTTGACGAAAATCTTTCCACTTTCCGGGTTCACGCTGCAAGCTTGATTGAACACTTGAAGTTGCCAAGACAATTAAGTGCTGATGATTTGAAATTTGGTGAAGCTTCTTTACAGCATCAGGCCCCTCGAGGCCTGACTCTTCCAACTGCTGTACGGGATCTCTTCGAAGCCTTGTGTGCTCGTTCCGTCAGCTCTTTTCCGACTCCCCTAAAAATTCCAAAATCTCCCGATCTTTGAGGCTTTGTGCCTCACCACTGAAGAGTTCCCGTGAATTATTCCCTTCTAGAGTCGTAATTAATAAACGTTGAAGATTTTCAACAGAATTTTCTAGCTCGTCAATTCGTTCCATCAGATTGCGGATCACATTCGCTTCCGCATCCGGCAGGGCTGAGTGGGCTAGGGGATTGATGCGCACACCGCTCTGGTGGATCACACGACCGGGGATGCCGACAACGGTGCAGTCTGCCTCCACATCCCTCACGACAACGGAGCCAGCCCCGATTCGGGTGTTGGCGCCGACTGTGATGGCACCCAGCACCTTGGCGCCTGCACCCACCACGACGTTTTGCGCCAGGGTTGGATGCCGTTTGCCTGATTCTTTGCCGGTGCCGCCCAGGGTGACCCCCTGATACAGGAGGCAGCGGTGGCCGATCTCTGCGGTTTCGCCGATCACCACGCCCATGCCGTGGTCGATGAAGACGCCGTTTCCGATCCTGGCGCCTGGATGAATTTCAATGCCGGTGATGCCACGTCCCAGCTGGCTGAGGCATCGGGCGACGAGCTTCAAGGGCAGTTTCCGTCTCCACAGCCAGTGACTCAGCCGATGCAGGCTGATGGCATGAAAGCCGGGGTAGCAGAACAGGATCTCGAGCCAGCCGCGAGCGGCCGGATCACGCTCGCGAATGATCGCCAGATCGGCGCGAATGTGATCGAGCATTGCTTGGGCGTCAGCTGGCGGCTGGGGTCTGCAAACCGATCTCCTTGCGGAGCTGCTCGATCGTATCGACGCTCAGGTAACTCTCGGCGCAGTGCACCTGGGGCATGCGCATCAGTTGTGAGCGGTTCTGGCGCAGGCTCTGTTCCACCAACGGCAGGCTGGGGCGATCGCAGAGCACATGGCTAGAAGCGCGCAGCAAGGCCAGCAGCCGGCTCCCCA
The DNA here is from genome assembly GCF_000737535.1 of Synechococcus sp. KORDI-100. Taxonomy (NCBI): domain Bacteria; kingdom Bacillati; phylum Cyanobacteriota; class Cyanophyceae; order Synechococcales; family Synechococcaceae; genus Synechococcus; species Synechococcus sp. KORDI-100. The sequence goes on from NZ_CP006269.1 coordinate 320,152, forward strand.
CATCCGGTGTGGCGGTCATCAGCAGGAGCTCATTGCCGCGCATGGAGTGCAGGATCACTTCAGCGGCCCTCAGAATCCCTGGGCTGATGCTCACCAGGCCCACGCAACTGCCAGGCCGCAGCTCCTTGAGCATGGCGAGTTCCTGACGGAAATCATTGAGATCCACGGCCACAGCACGCACGCCGTGGGCCTTGGCGAGCTCTTCGACAGGCTGAAGGAAATAACGGCTGGTCACGACAGTCCCGTTGCTGGAGCTTTCTAGGACGCTCTCCAGCTCTTCCATCGGGACGACTTCGACAGGCACGTCCAGACAGGGCACTAGCTCCTCTGCAATCAGCATGGAGGCTCCGATGTCTTCACGCGGAGTGCTCACCAGCACTCGTGCGCCGCAGCGGAGTCGCCAGTCGATCTCACGGGTGAGCATTTCGCGGGTCTGTTGCAGAGTGCAGCCCGCATTGAGCAGCCCATCAACACATTTGCGCACTTCCCGATCGAGATCGGTGACGCCGCGGTTGCGGATGTGGGGCGGAGTCCGGATTTCGCGGGGCTTCTGCTGATCGCGCACATAAATGCCTGAGCCGGCCATCGCTTCCACGACGCCATCCGTCTCGAGCTGCCTGTAGACCTTGCTGATCGTGTTGCGATGCAGGCCGGTCTGCATCGCCAGCTGACGGGTGCTGGGCAATCGGTGCCCAGGGGGATAGTGCCGCGCTGCAATTGCGAAGCAGATCTGGTTGTAAAGCTGGGTCGACGCCGGAATGTCGCTTTCCTGCTGGATGTGGAATCGCACGCCGGTAGGCCGGGTTGGAATGCGGCCACCCTAAGGACCGAATCGCCTGGTGACAATTGCTTCGGTGTCCTGTGAACTTGTGACAATCTCCAACTCCCTTGCCGGCCACTGGGTTGAGGTGCCGGGTCGTGATGTGCCACTGCGCAGCTGGTGGGCGGATGCTGACCAAAAAAAGCACGATATTGAATCAATAACGGTTCAGAACCGTGTCGTTATCGTGCTTCCCGAGGTTTTCGGCATCAATCGCTGGGTGCGAAGTGTCGCTGGGCGCATCGCTTCCTCGGGCGTGCCGGCGTTGGCGATGCCGTTGTTCGCCCGCACGGCTCCGAGCCTCGATCTCGGGTACAGCGATTCTGATCTGATCGAGGGACGCCGGCACAAGGACGCCACGACCACCGATCAGATCCGTGCCGATGTCAGTGCGTCGATCGCCTGGCTGCTCATTCGCTACCCGGAGGCTGTTGTCACGGTTGTTGGCTTCTGCTTTGGAGGCCATGCCGCGTTGTTGGCTGCCACCGATCCAAATGTGCACTCCAGCTTCAACTTTTATGGGGCCGGTGTCAGCCGGATGCGGCCGGGAGGCGGGTCGCCTTCATTGGACCTGCTGCCGAAGGTCAAGGGTCAATTGACCTGTTTGTGCGGAACGGCAGACCCCTTGATCCCAGCTGACCATCGCTCTGAGATCCAGACAGCGTTGCGAGCTGAGGATCCAAGCGGCTCGAGGCTGGCTTACGTCGAAGTTGCAGGAGCCGATCACGGCTTCATGTGCGAAGCCCGCAGCAGCTTTGACGCCCAGGCCTCACAACTCGGCTGGTCCCTTCTGTGGAGGGACCTCCAGACGCGTGCCTAGCCCTGTTTCGTCGCCACTTTGGCGGCCGTCGGTCGTGGCGGAGCAGGAATGGTGCGAACAGCCTTGGCTGCTGCGGTTTCTTTTTCCTCTTTCTTCACCAGAGGTGTTTTGCGAGGCGTCAGAAACATGATCATGTTTCTGCCCTCACGCTTCGGAGCCTGCTGAATTTCGGCTTTTTCTTCGAGATCCTTAGCCATCCGCCTCAGCAATGTTTCTGCCAGGGCGGTGTGCTGAATTTCGCGGCCCCGGAAAATCACGGTGCACTTCACCTTGTCCCCGGCCTTGAGGAAACGTTCGGCCTGGCCGATGCGAACGTCGTAGTCGTGTTGATCAATCTTGTATCGCATCTTCACTTCCTTGACTTCGGTCTGGTGCGACTTTTTCTTGGCTTCCTTGGCCTTTTTCTCCTGCTCGAACTTGTACTTGCCGTAATCCATGATCCGGCAGACCGGTGGGTCGGCCTTTTCACTTACCAGCACCAGATCCAGTTCACGCTCCTTGGAGACGTCCAGCGCTTCTTCGCGACTAATCACCCCGAGCTGAGTGCCGTCTGAATCAACGACCCGCAGCTGTGGGTAATTGATGCGCTCATTGATGTTGGGTAACTCCCGAACAGGAGCACGACGGTCAAAGCGGGGACGTGGAGCCATGCAGATCTTGTTTGGGACGGGCGTGGTTGTCTGCTTCAACTCACAGATCCACATCCTTCACCTTAGTTGTCGCTCGATCAGTGTCATCGCTTCTTTCAGAAGGTCTTCTCCAGCAAGCCAGCTGGGGTTGTGCTGGCGGCGAAACCAGGTGCGTTGGCGTTTGGCGAACTGCCGCGTGCGCTGGCTGGTGATTTCGATGGCATGCTCCCTGCTGATGGATCCTGCAAGGGCTTCCAGCGCCTCTCGGTAGCCGATCGTCTGCAACAGAGGCAGCCCCGTTCCATAGCGATCGGCAAGTGTTTGGGTTTCTTTGATCAACCCAGTGTCATAAAGCTGCTGGGTTCGTTGCTGGATGCGTTGTCGCAGATTGCTGGGATCAAGGCCGAGTTCAACCACGTTCCATGGAGGAGGACGCATGGAGGTCTGTTTGCTCATGGGTTGGCCAGTGGCGTAAATCACTTCCAGAGCCCGTTGGGTCCGTACGGCGTCGGCGGGAGCGATCTTTGCAGCGGCCACTGGGTCAGCTGCGTTCAGCAGCGGATGGCACACCATTTGGCCAATGTCAGAGAGCTGTTGTCTGAGCTGGGGTTGGGGCGGTACGGCTGGCGGCTTCAGTCCAGCTGTGATCGCTTTGAGGTAAAGACCGCTTCCTCCAACCAACAAGGCGATTCCCTGGTGTCTGAGTTGCTCGTTGATGCTGACTTCGGCTTCGCGTTGGAATTCCTGCAGGGTGATGGGCTGATCCGGTCGTCGCAGATCCAAAAGGTGGTGGGTGACCCTCGCGCGCTGGCTCGCCGTGGGCTTGGCCGTCCCTACGGTCATGCCTGTGTACAGCTGCCTGGAATCCACGTTGTGAATGGGGATCCCCAGACGCGTGGCGATGTCGATAGACAGAGCTGTCTTTCCGCTGGCTGTGGGCCCCAGAAGCACGATCACCAGTGGTTGGTCAGGCATCAGGGATGGTTAGGGGTTGCACCCCTGACTGAAACGGCATCGCAGAGGCCTCTGTGAGCCTCCACGGGACGCCGGTGGTAATCTAAGCCTGCCTGGTCGAGGTATCGAGGCATTGAGGCTTCATAGAACCCTGTCTCCTGGATCAAGAGCTTCTGAATGAGCGACGCTTCCAAGGTTCAGAACGCCTACGGCGCTGAGCAGATCCAGGTGCTGGAGGGTCTTGAACCCGTCCGCAAGCGCCCGGGCATGTACATCGGCTCGACGGGGCCCCGCGGTTTGCATCACCTCGTCTATGAGGTGGTGGACAATTCGGTTGATGAAGCCTTAGCCGGTCACTGCGACGGAATTCTCGTTGTCTTGGGTGAGGACGGCTCCGCGTCCATCAGCGATAACGGTCGCGGGATTCCAACGGACGTGCATCCCCGCACCGGCAAGAGTGCGCTTGAGACGGTGCTCACGGTGCTGCATGCCGGAGGCAAGTTCGGCGCCGGTGGCTACAAGGTGTCCGGCGGTTTGCACGGTGTTGGTGTTTCGGTGGTCAACGCTCTCAGCGAGTGGGTTGAGGTCACCGTCCGCCGCCAGGGTCAGGTCCATCGCCAACGGTTTGAGCGGGGTGCCCCGATCGGCACGCTTCGTTCAGAACCGTTGCCCGCTGGTCAGGACGACCAGACGGGCACGTCGGTCTGCTTCAAACCGGATGCGGAGATCTTCACCGTTGGCATTGTTTTCGACTACGCCACTTTGGCTGCGCGTCTGCGAGAACTTGCCTACCTCAACGGTGGGGTGCGCATTGTTTTCCGTGATGAACGGGAGTCATCTCGAACGGCCGATGGTGAAGCCCATGAAGAAATCTACTTTTACGAGGGCGGTATCAAGGAATATGTTGCCTACATGAATGCGGAGAAAGATGCTCTGCATCCAGACATTATTTATGTCAATTCCGAGAAGGATGGCGTTCAAGTTGAAGCAGCGCTGCAGTGGTGTTCTGATGCCTACTCTGACAGCATTCTTGGATTTGCGAACAACATTCGTACCGTTGATGGTGGGACCCATATCGAAGGCCTCAAGACGGTCCTGACCCGCACCTTGAATGCTTTTGCCAAAAAGCTCGGGAAGCGTAAGGAATCTGATTCGAATCTGGCTGGCGAAAATATTCGCGAGGGATTGACGGCTGTGCTGTCGGTGAAAGTTCCGGAGCCGGAATTTGAGGGTCAGACCAAGACCAAACTTGGGAACACTGAAGTGCGCGGCATTGTTGATAATCTCGTCGGTGAAGCACTTGGCCAGTTTTTGGAATTCAATCCATCCGTGATTGGATTGATTCTTGAGAAAGCCATTCAGGCTTTCAATGCTGCGGAAGCGGCCCGACGCGCTCGTGAGTTGGTCAGGCGCAAAAGTGTTCTGGAGAGTTCAACACTTCCTGGCAAGCTTTCCGATTGCAGTTCCCGCGATCCTTCCGAGTCCGAGATTTACATCGTGGAGGGCGACTCTGCTGGTGGTTCGGCCAAACAGGGACGTGATCGTCGCTTTCAAGCGATTCTTCCGCTGCGCGGAAAAATTCTCAATATCGAAAAAACAGATGATGCCAAGATCTACAAAAATACTGAGATTCAGGCTCTGATCACTGCCCTCGGTCTGGGAATTAAAGGGGAAGATTTTGATGAAAAAAATCTGCGTTACCACCGCGTTGTGATCATGACCGACGCTGATGTCGATGGTGCCCACATTCGAACATTACTGCTCACCTTCTTTTACCGTTATCAGAAGGATCTTGTCGAAGGTGGTTACATCTATATTGCCTGTCCTCCCCTTTATAAGGTCGAGCGCGGCAAGAACCACACCTATTGCTACAACGAGGCCGATTTACAGAAAACGCTGGATGGTTTTGGTGAGAAAGCCAACTACACCATTCAACGCTTCAAGGGCCTTGGCGAGATGATGCCCAAGCAGTTGTGGGAAACCACCATGGACCCGACAACCCGGATGATGAAGCGTGTGGAAATCGAAGACGCGCTCGAGGCTGACCGCATCTTCACCATTTTGATGGGCGACAAGGTGGCTCCTCGTCGGGAATTCATTGAAACCCACAGCGCTGAGTTGGATATGGCTGCACTCGATATCTGATGGCTGCTGTTCGATTAGGTGGTGTTCGATTAGGCGGTGTTCTGCGCTGGAGTTGGTTGTTGGGGGTGGCTCTGATGGCCCCGGCGACGTTGCCGGCAGGAGCCGGTGAGATCCGCCAGCCCCAGATCCGCCGCCGTTCGCAGGGCACCGGACCTTTGCACACCACTCTTGAGGCTGATTTGCACCAAAGTCCCGTGGCGATGGCTCCGGCATTAAGCAACCTCGCCGCTGGAACTCCTTTGCGTTTGTTGCATCGCTGGGCTGGAGATGATGGTTGTGTCTGGTTCCACGTCCAGGAACTCACAGGGGATACGCGTCGTGGCTGGCTTCGGGCTTGATCCTGTTCTGGTCGGGCTCGGTGCTGTGCCCGGTGCTTTGTTGCGGCTGCGCGTTGTTAACCATATGGAGCCTATCGTTCCCCGGAAGCACTGGGGCACCTTCATTGTCAATGTGGTCGCCAGCTTTGGCCTCGGTCTCGTGATGGCGTTGCAGGGGTCTTGCGGGTCCGCCACCGGCATCACGCTGCTCTTTGGCACAGGTTTCTTCGGGAGTTTGAGCACCTTTTCCAGCTTTGCGATGGAGCTTCTCAATGAATTGCAGGCTCACCACTGGTTCGGGGCTGCTGCTCTGGCGCTTGCGTCGCTGGTGTTTGGCCTGATTGCCGCTGCGTTGGGATACACCATTGGCTCCTATGCCTGAGAACGTTCCTTCACCACTACGGTCTGAGTCTGAGGAAGTTCTGCTCGTCGCCGCAGGCGCTGTTCCAGGTGCGCTTGTGCGTTGGCAGCTTGCAGACATTGTTCAAGATCAACATCTGCTCGTGAACATTGTTGGTGCATCGCTCCTGGGCTTTCTGATGGGTTTGCCTTTTGCCCCCCGCCGCCAGTTGTTGTTGGGTGTCGGATTGTGTGGGTCAGCCACTACCTTCAGCAGTTGGATGTTGGCGGCCATAAAATACTTGAGTTCAGGTGATTGGGCTGCCGCATTGGGCTTGATCGGGCTGACCCTCGGATGCGGAGTGGGTGCCGCTGGTGCGGGCTTCTGGTTCGCTCGGCGAATCCTTTAATTTAATCAAGTCCCAGTGGGTTCAGAAGTGCATCAAAATCATAATTTTTTTCAGATTTTTTTGTCTGCAGAGTCTAGTTCCACAATTACTCTGCCCGATTTGATTGAAGCCGTATCAACTGAATCACGCTCTCATCTCCAGGGTTTTCACTACCGCCGTTGGGACATAATATCTCTAAGAAATCTTCTTTCATCTCATTTTGGCAGAGATGTTTTGCTCGCATTTGATTCTCTAAGGCCTTTTGCTTATAAGGCGGATTTGGGACGCTATTGTTTATTGTATCAATTTGGCGGCTGGTACTCTGACATTACTTTGAAAATTATCTCATCCACTCTGGCATCAGCTGGCCCTAATTCCGGGTTGTGCTTTTTTAGGGATTACGGTGAAGGCCTGCCTTCGCCCCATGCCAGTTCTTTTGATTGTCAGAACAGTTTGATTTATTCACCCGCGGGTCATCCTGTTATGCTGAAATGTATTGAGAAAATTCTTGAACATGTTCGCAAGAAGTATTATGGAACGAGTTCGACTGCTCCAACGGGCCCATCACTTTTAGGTAGTATTTTGGCAGGGTTTGGTGTGGATAATATCAAGCAATTAGGGTTTTTTCTCCCTCTTACTCAGCGATTTCTCAATCGCAATCTTGCATATGTCTCAAGTTCTGGTGAAATTTTGGCATGGCACAAGACGGCATGGCATCCCATGAGGCCAAGGGGTGGAGATATGGCTTCTTTAGGATTACAGGGGACGAATAATTATAATCAACTATGGAGGGAAAGAGCAGTTTATGTATGATCTTAAAATTATCAAATTAAGCTTTTTTAATTGTAACAGTGAAGCATGAGCTCTATATCGACAAAAAGTGATAATTTATTTCAAATATTCATTTCTGATGGGCAGTCATCTTTGCCTCCATCTCTTTTGTCATGTCAAGAGGATTTTATAGATCAGTTTTCTAATTACAACTATCATTTTTTCAACAAATTATATTTGCGTCAATTTATTGTTGAACATTTTTGTAAAGACGTCGTTGCTGCATATGATACACTTTTGCCCTATGCCTATAAGGCTGATTTAGGTCGTTATTGCTTGCTTTATGCATTCGGTGGTTGGTATGCAGACATTACGTTGAAACCAGTTATGACGGCAAAGGTTCCCTTATTGTCGTCCCCTGAAATTATTTATTTTTATGATTATGGAAATGGACCTTACCACTCTCTATATCATTGTCAGAATGGTTTCTTATATATAAAAAGAGGCCATCGCTTGATGGCGGAATGTATTGAAAAAATCTTAATAAATTGTCGCGAGAAATATATTGGTTGCACTCCGCTGGCGCCAACTGGTCCAGGATTGCTAGGCGAGAAATTGATTCATCATCTTGGTGAACAAGTGCATCATGGTTTCTTTATGCAACTAACCCCTTTTCACAAATACAAAAACAGGGCTTATGTTGGTCCTTCAGGGCACCTTATGGCATTACACAAATCCACTTGGAATCGCAATGCCTCAGAAGGGTCTTTGGAGGCCTTTGGAACCAGTGGCGTTAATAATTATATAGCGATGTGGTCTAGAAAAGAGATTTACGCTGTTTAGTTCACATCCCCAGTGCTAATTCAACTTTAGAAGTAATTTCTTCTGGAGTAACTTCACTTTTGAATCTGGCAATGACGATTCCATCGCGTCCCACCAGAAACTTCTCGAAATTCCAGGCCACATCGCCGGCTGGATCCATCTGGTTCAAGGTTGTGAATGGTTCTGTGGTGCTGCCCATGGCGTGGACTTTGTCGAACAGCTCGAAGCTGGCGCCATAGCTGGTTGAGCAGAAGCTCTTAATCTCCTCCAGTGTTCCCGGTTCCTGACCGCCGAAGTCGTTGCAAGGGAAGCCCAGCACCGTCAGTCCTTTGTCGGCGTAGTTGTCCTGCAGTGCCTGCAGGCCGGCGTATTGCTTGGTGAAGCCGCAGCGACTGGCCACATTCACGATCAACAGAACCTGTCCGGCGTAATCACCCAGAGATTTGGAATGTCCATCGGGTGTGGTCACGGTCACGTTGCTGACGCTGATGGCCATGTCCTTTGTCTTTGAGTGAGCGTGAGGCTAACGCCCTGAAGCCCCATACACTTGGTCGTCAGCTGAGGTCCGATGGCTGAAAGTTCTGGGGTCTCGACAGGCGTCACCGTTGAGCACCATATGCTCGCTGAGGTGGTGTCGCGTCAGCTTGAAGCCATGCTGGCCGTCGGCAATTACGACGCCGTCAAGCTGCTGTTGGAACCGGTTCAGCCGGTTGATATCGCTGAAGCCATTGGCAATCTGCCCACCACGCTCCAGGCGATCGCCTTTCGTTTGCTGAGCAAGGACGAGGCAATCAGTGTTTATGAATACCTCGGCACGACTACGCAACAAAATCTGCTCAGCAAGCTGCGCTCCAGCGAGGTGCTGGAGGTGGTCGAGGAAATGTCTCCCGACGATCGGGCTCGCTTGTTCGAGGAACTGCCTGCCAAGGTGGTGCGTCAGCTTCTGAGTGAGCTCAGTCCGGATGAGCGACGGGTTACGTCAGAACTGCTCGGATTCAAGGCTGAAACAGCTGGTCGTCTGATGACGACGGAGTTCATCGATCTCAAGGAACACCACCTTGCCCAGGAAGCGCTGGAAATCGTCCGTCGCCGTGCCCGCGATACGGAAACCGTTTACAGCCTCTACGTCACCGATGCTGAACGGCACCTCACCGGCATCCTTTCGCTCCGGGATCTGGTCACCGCAGATCCCATCACCCGCATCGGTGATGTGATGACGGCTGATGTCCTGAGTGTTCAAACGGATACGGATCAGGAAAAGGTGGCTCGCACGATTCAGCGCTACGACTTTCTGGCAGTTCCCGTCGTCGATCTTGAGCAACGTCTGGTTGGCATCGTCACCGTTGATGACGTGATTGATGTGATCGAGCAGGAAGCCACCCGTGATCTCTATGCGGCCGGGGCTGTTCAGGCCGGTGATGAAGACGATTACTTCGTCAGCAGCTTGTTCACCGTGGCGCGTCGCCGGGTGGTGTGGCTTGCCGTGCTGGTGGTGGCCAGCTTCTTCACGTCGGAGGTGATTGCTGCCAATGAGGACGTGCTGCAGAAGGTGGTGTTGCTGGCAGCCTTCATCCCTCTGTTGGGAGGAACCGGCGGCAACGTCGGTGCCCAGAGTTCCACCGTGGTGATCCGAGGTTTGAGCACGCAGAGCATCTCGACCCTCGGTCCCCTCAAGGCAGTGGGCCGCGAAGTGATGGCCGGAGCGCTGCTGGGCGTCCTGATGATGCTTTTGGTGGTGCCCTTCGCCTGGTGGAGAGGTGAGAGCGCCTTGGTGGGCATTTCCGTTGGGATCAGCCTTCTAGCGATCACGACCTTGGCCGCGACAGCAGGGGCTGCTTTTCCATTGCTGTTCGATCGGATGGGATTGGATCCGGCGTTGATGTCGACGCCATTCATCACCACTTGCACCGACGTGGCTGGGACACTCATCTATCTAAAAACGGCTGAGTGGCTGCTGAACCACCTCCCTAAGCTCCTACAAGCGGCAGGTATTTCTACCCAATTCGCTGCAGCTTTGGTTTTCTGAGAGCTTGTTTACGTTTCTTAGGAGTACTCTTTACATAACTAAATGAAGCGTCATGGCCCCCGCGACAGCCGTTGCTTCCAAGTCTGCAACGACCACCACCACACGCCCGATCAGCGTTGACGTTGACCTTGTTCGGTCTTATTTGCGAGATATCGGTCGCGTACCGCTGTTGACCCATGAGCAGGAGATCACGCTGGGTCGTCAGGTCCAGGATCTGATGGGTCTGGAGGCTTTGGAGGGAGAGCTGGAGAGCCGCGATGGATCGACCCCAACCCGTGACCAGCTCGCCAAAGCTGCTGGCCTTTCCTACTTGCAGCTCAAGCGCAAACTCCAGCACGGACGCCGCGCCAAGGAGCGCATGGTGGCTGCCAACCTAAGGCTTGTCGTGAGCGTCGCCAAGAAATACACCAAGCGGAATATGGAACTTCTTGACCTAATTCAGGAGGGAACCATCGGACTGGTTCGTGGTGTCGAGAAATTTGACCCCACCCGTGGCTATAAGTTTTCCACCTATGCCTACTGGTGGATTCGTCAGGGGATTACGCGAGCCATCGCCGAGAAGAGTCGCACGATTCGTCTGCCGATTCACATCACGGAGATGTTGAATAAACTCAAGAAGGGTCAGCGTGAGCTCAGTCAGGACCTTGGTCGCACCCCCACCGTCACAGAGTTGGCAGAGTTCGTTGAACTTCCCGAAGACGACGTCAAAGATTTGATGTGCCGTGCTCGTCAACCGGTGAGCTTGGAGATGAAAGTTGGCGATGGCGACGACACTGAGCTGCTGGAACTCCTCTCCGGTGATGGCGACCTCCCGAGTGATCAAGTAGAAGAAGACTGTTTGAAGGGTGACTTGCGCAACCTTTTAGGTCAACTGCCTCATTTGCAGGAGCAGGTTCTGCGCATGCGCTATGGCATGGATGGTGAAGAGCCGATGAGCCTCACCGGTATCGGACGAATTCTTGGGATGAGCCGTGATCGCGTACGCAATCTCGAGCGAGATGGTTTAGCTGGCTTGCGGCGCATCAGTGATCAAGTTGAAGCTTATGTCGCGTGCTAAATATTTAAAAACTATAGTGTCTTTTAATTATATTTGTAGCAGTATCGAGGGCGCAATCCCAATCATTTGGATTTTGACACCTCGCTAAATGTAATGTTGGATAAATTCTACATTTAGAACCACTTTGCCCCCATCTCCAATCGCAGGGGGAATTGAGTAAAACAATGCATTCAATTCCCAAGGCTCCGCATAGATGAGCAACAGCAGTATCAACAGTAACGATTAATCTAAGTTTTTCAATTGACCTTACTGTAGGCATCCAATCTTTTTCTAATAACTCTGCTTGGGATATGTTGATAAAATCCTTCCACGTATGAAGATCTGAATCAGAACAGAGTTGTAAACTTACCAATGATTGTGCATATTTTTTACTCCATTTAGCGGCAATTGGTATCAATTTCTTGAGAGGTACGTCTCTAATCCGTGCGGACCACTCTGGTTGAGCTTCACGATGTTTCCCTGCTGACCAAACAAGGCCGATTCCTGTTTTTTCTTTGTTGAAGTCAGGCTTTTTCAGGTAATTCCCGTAGCAGAGTCTTGGCTTAGTCTCGTTTGCCAGAACGATTTGAAGATTGCTAAGGCCCAAATGTTGGTCCCCATTCATCCATGCGAATTGTATATCCTGCGTCATGGTGTGCACTGAACAGTTGGACGGCAAATCAAAGCGTTGTTTAATAGTGTTTAATAAAGAACTCGGTAAATACAGTTGAAGATGCTCGCACTTTTTGCAAGCAAGATCGATCCAGCGCAGGTGTTGAAAGGTATCTCCATAGCCTTGGTCGTGCCATATCGTCAGCAGTCGAATATTTCGGCCATTCCATGTTCTTTGGATAAATCTTTCGTCTGTCCAGCAATTGCTGTGCATGCCGATGTTGGCAAGCAACAGGCAAAGGCTCAGATTATTGTCTGGATTGATCTGTAAGTCGTAAAGTCCAAGATTGACTAGCTCGAGGTGATGATGAACGCTCGCCTCGATAGAAGACTTGGGTTTTCCGATTGATTGAATCAAGTTGACGCGATCAATGGCTTTGAATGGGTTGCCTTTTAGAATTGAAAGTTCTTGACTTCGTCGAGCTTCGTGAAGTTTATTTTGTTGTCGAAGGCAAACGGCAAGGTTTGTGTAGCCATTGCACTCTGGGTTGTATTGAATAAGGTATTTTGCGCTTAAGTTTGCTTTTTGGGGTTCCCTAATAAAAAGCAGGGTCTCGCACAGGCTGCTGTAAAGGAGCGCGTTTTGAATTGATGTATTGTTTTGTATGGACAATCCTCTTGAGAGTAGACGCAAAGCATCCTTATCTTCTTGTTTTGCTAAGCTAATTAAAGCAAGATTGTTCAGGGTCCCACTTCTATTTGGATTGATCTGAAGGGCTATTCGATAATTTTTCTCCGCTTGATTAAACTTGCCTAGTCTTTGGTGCAGTCTGCCGAGCCGGTGAAAAAGTTCATCTTGTTGCAAGTATTGGGAGCATTTTCTATTGAGGATTTTGATTGCCTCTAGCCATAGACCCTGATCTTCTAGGTCATCAACAATTTCAATTGTATTCTCGATATCTTTAGTTTCTGTGTTCATTTCTTTAGGTGTTACACACTAACTTTAGGAGGATATTATTGACGATCTTTGGTTTTTCGTCGTGGGGGCAATGCCCGGCTGACTCGATCACATCGATGGAGTGAATGCAGGCGATTGTTTCTTTCCATCGTTGTGCCTCAGCGATAGGTTCCCAGGGATCGTCCTGACCCCAGATCAGGTTGACGGGTAGGTCCAGATCGGCCATGAGATCAGGAGCGAGGACGTCATCAAACAAGTTGATGAATCCTCGAAACGCTTCAGCAGCTCCCGGTCGTCGTGTTGGTTCATAAAGCAACTGCACCAAATCGTCGTCGACGTTCATTCCGCTGGGGTATGCCTGCTTCAGCACCTGACGAATCACACCGGGACGCGCAGCATTCCGGAACAGGGCCGTGCTCAACCAGCGTTGTCGCACCAGGGTTTTCAGCAGTGGCCGGATCCAGGCCATCCATGCTGGCTGCGTCGCCAGTTGTTTGTCATCCATCAGCCGTTGGGCGCAGTCGATCAAGACGAGGCCTTGGCACAAAGAAGGTTCTGATTTCTGTTTCAGCATCTGCGCGGCTTGCAGGGCGACGACACCGCCAATGGAATTGCCCACAAGTAGAACAGGCTGTTGGATGACCTCTCGGCAGAAGTCAGCCACCTGCTGACCCCAGAGATCAAAGCTGTAATGCACCGAGCCCGCTGTGTTGGGCTCATCCTTCAGGCGTGCCCTGGGCTGATCGCTGCGACCAAAACCCAGCAGGTCGATGGCATAGGTGGTGGCCTGTTCGGCCAGCACCGGTTGATTGAAGCGCCAGTGCCCAGTATTGGCGCCGAAGCCGTGAATCAACAGGACCGCCAGATCAGTGCTGCCCTGGGACTGACTCCTGGACCAGCCGATCGTTGCGTCCTGCCAGGTCCAGAGAAACGGCTCAGGTTCAGTCATGCCTCAGTGGGCAGATCGGTGGAGGCTTGATCGGTTGTTGGTCTTTCGCTTCCGAACAGCCGATCTTCCAGGTTTTTCACCACCACATAGAACGGTGGCACCACACCAAGGGAGAGCACCGTGGCCACCACCAGACCGCCGAAGATCACGGTGCCGAGGGACTGCTGACTGTTAGCTCCGGCGCCATTGGCCACCACCAGCGGCAGGAAGCCGGCCAGTGCGGCGATGGCTGTCATCAGGATCGGCCGCAGCCGCGATTCAGCCGAAGCCACCACCGCGTCGGTCGCGTTTATGCCCTGCTTCAGCTTCTGCTCCGCCACCTCAACAATCAGGATTCCGTTCTTGGCCGCCAGACCGATCAGGGTGACCAGTCCCACCTGGGCGTAGATGTTCAGATCGATCGAGCGAATCGCCAGGAAGGTCAGAGCCCCCAGCATCGCCAGCGGCACCGTGGCCAGGATGATCACGGGCGTGACGTAACTCTCGTACTGGGCTGAGAGCACCAGATACACGATCAGTACACCGAGACCGAACACCAGCAAGCTGGCGCTGCCGGCTGAGAGCTGGAGCGCTGCCAGACCGGTGAAGGCGTAGTCGATGTTGTTGAAATTGAGAGATTGGAACAGTTTCTGGATGGAGCTGAGGGCCTGGCCGCTGCTCTTGCCTGCGGCCGGTCCACCCTGGATCAGGACGGACCGGGAGAGGTTGTAGTGGTTGATCGTGGGGGGTGCGCTGCTGAGATCCGCCGTGGCGAACTGGGACACCTGCACCAGCTCACCATCCCGGGAGCGGACGTAATAGCCCAGTACGTCTTCAATGGTTTCGCGTTGATCCGGCGCTCCCTGCGTATAGATGTTGCGTACTTCACCGGCCTCGTAAGTGAGGCCGGTGTAGTTGCTGCCGGAGAGCGCGGCAATCGTGTCCATCGCCTCCTGATAGTCGATGTTGAGGGCACCCATCAGGTCCCGGTTGATCGAGAGACCAACGGCCGGAGAACTTGGGTTGAACTGGCTGTACACCTTCTGGAAATCGCCGCTGGCATTCGCCTCCTTGATCAGTTCACCGGCCATATCGGAGAGCTGGTTAAACGTGTAGGCGCCGTTGCTCAGGTCGTTGAACTGGAAGTAGAAGCCTCCCTGGGGGGAGAAGCCCGGGACCGCCGGAGGCCCGATGGCCACGGCCATGCCGTCGCTGAGCTCCACCAGCTTCTCGTTGAGGCTCTGGATGATGGCTTCAGCACTCTGGCTGGCCTTCTTGCGTTCGGAGAGCGGTTTGAGGCCGAAGAAGAACAGGCCCTGGTCCGGGCTGGAGCCGTTGAAGCCCGATCCGCTGATGATGGCGGCATTCTCAAGCTCGGGCTCTTCGCCGAGCACCTTGGCGATTGCCGAGGCGAACTCCTTGGTTTCGTTGAGTGAGGCACCGTTCTGCAGCTGATAAATGCCCAGGCCGTATCCCTGATCTTCATCAGGGATGAAGGCTGTCGGCAGGGAGCTGAAGGCGAACACGGTGAGGGCGATGCCGGCCGCCAGTCCCGCCAGGATCAGCAACCGCGCCTTGATCAGCAGCGCCAGGAGCTTGGCGTAGAACGCCTGAAGACGAGCGAATCCGGCGTTGAACACCCGGAAGATCACAACCAGATTGGCGCCGGCCAGGGCACCGACGACCAGCCCGAGGATGTAGGTCCAGGAGCCGAAGGAATCGGCACTGAAGTGACCGAAGGCCAGCCCCACGATCACGCCGATCACAATCCATGAGAAGCCGCGCGGTTCATTCGGCTTCTCCTTGGGCAGGATCAGGCCCGACAGCATCGGCGAAAAGGTCAGGGCGTTGAACGCTGAGATCGCGATCGAGAAGGCGATCGTGAGGGCGAACTGCTGGTAGATGATCCCGATGCCACCGGGATAGAAGGCCACCGGCACGAACACCGCCATCAGCACCAGGGCCGTGGCGAGCAGGGCACCGAACAGCTCACCCATGCATTCCAGAGCTGCCTCTCGGGGCTTCATGCCCTTCTCGATGTTGCTGGAGACGGCTTCGATCACCACGATCGCGTCGTCCACCACAAGGCCCGTGGCCAGCACCAGGCCCAGCAAGGTGAGCTGGTTGATCGAGAAACCGAAGGCCTTCAGGAAGGCAAAAGCGCCGACGAGTGAGATCGGAATCGCCAGGCTGGGCACCAGCGTGGCGCGCCAGTTCTGCAGGAAGACGAACAGGATGATCAGAACGAGCACGATTGCCAGTCCGAGTGCGTCGATCACGCCATCCACGGAGGCTTCGATGAATTCGCCGATGTCGTAGATCTGATTCACCGTCACCCCGGTTGGTGCGGTGGAGGCGAACTGCGCCATCTGCTTCACCACGGCATCGGACACATCCAGCGCATTGCTGCTCGGCGTCTGGAACACCCCGATCGTCAGGGAGGGGTGGTTGTTTTTATCGATCGCCTGAACGGAGTAGGTGTTGGTGCCGTAGCGCACCTCACCCACATCGCTGAGCTTCAGCAGATTGCCCGTCTCTGAGCGGTTGAGGATCAGGTTGTTGAAATCGTCGATCGAGGTGAGGTTGCCGTTGTTCTCGACCAGGATCGGGTAGGTATAGGCCTGATTTCCCGCTGCAGGTGGACCTCCCACCAGGCCCCCAACCGCGATGCTGTTCTGGGCCTGTACGGCAGACATCACGTCTTCTGAAGTGAGGCCGTTGGCGGCGAGTTTGTCGGGATCAACGAACAGCCAGAAGGCTGGATTGGCGCCGCCATAGACCGTCACGGTGGCAACGCCGTTGATGCGCGAGAGGGGGTAATAAAGCTGGTCGTAGATCAGACCATTGAGATAGCCCGCATCAAACTGCCCTTCGGTTGATCCCACTTCATAGGCAAGCAGGATCGATGGGGTGCTCTGCTCCACGGACACACCGGTGGCCGAGACCTGCTCCGGAAGCTGGGGCATCGCCAGAGACACCCGGTTCTGCACATTCACCTGGTCGATATCGATATCCGTGGTCTGGTCGAAATAGACGCTGACCGTGCTGTTCCCCAACATGTCGCTGTTGGAGGTGATGTAACTCATGCCGGGCACGCCGTTGATCTGCTGTTCCAGCGGATTGGTGACGGCCTGCTCGGTCACTTCGGCATTGGCACCGCCGTACACAGCCGACACCTGAATCAGGGGGTTGGCGATGTTGGGAAGGTTCGCGATCGGCAGGGTCGGGATGGCGATCACACCAACCAGCACGATCAAGATGCTGCAGACGGTTGTGAGAACAGGGCGCTTGATGAAGTTGTCGGAAAAGGACATCGCGCTCAGTTGGTCGTTTTGGTCGTCGTTGTCGACTTGGCTGAGCTCACCTTCACCGGCATGCCGCTGCGCAGCATCGAGGTGTTACTGACAGCGACCACGTCTCCAGCCTTGAGGCCGGATGTGACGGGGTAGAGGTTGTTCTGAAGCGTTCCCAGCTCCACCTTGGTCTGCACCACGATCGGGGTGTTGCTGGGCATCTTCTCGAGCTCCTTCTTGGTTTTCTCCGGTGTGCTCTGGGACGCCTTGATCTTGGGCAGGGCCTGACTCAGCGGGATCACCCGGTACACGAAGGGCTGCTCGGCCTGCATCATCACGGCCTGGACGGGGACGGCCAGGTTCGTTGAGTTGCCCGTGATGATCTCGGTCTGCACGTACTGGCCTGCCTTCAAGGCCCCGTTGGGGTTGGGAAACTGCGCTTTCACCATCACCGTGTTCGGGGCGCTGCCGGCTTCGTCCTCCTGCCCGTAGTAAGGCGAGATGAACACCACCACACCATTGGCCGTGATCGGTGGCTTGCCCTGGGAGGTCAGCCTCACGGGCTGGCCCTTCTGCACCGTTGATGCAACGGACGAGGGAATCTCCATCAGGGTCCAGAGATTGGAGTTGTCGACAATTCCCGTGATGGTTTGTCCCGTGGTGACGTAATCACCCACCTTCACCATGTCGAGGTTGCCGATCACCCCATCGATCGGTGAGCGCACCACCTTGTAACCGAGGGTGGCTTCATCGGAGCGTGCTTCATCCCGGGACTGGATCGCCTCTGTGATGTACCGGTCGCGATCCTTGGCGGAGACAGCTCCCTGGTCGTACAGATATTCGTAGCGTTCCGCATTGACGCGGTCCTTGATCGCTTCCGAACGGGCGGCATCGAGGGCAGCCCGTTCCTGGATGTTGTCCAGGACCAGGATCACCTGGCCGGCTTTGACCGGATCTCCATCCTTGGCCAGGATCCTGACAACACGCCCATCTATGGATGGCTTGAGCTCCACATTCGCTGTGGCCTCGAGGGGTGCAATCGTTTCCACCACCGGAGCGAAGTTGGCGTTGGCCACCTTGGTGGTCTGAATCGAGAGAGGACTCTGCTTCGTCGCCGACTTGCCGCAACCCGCAACAGCCAGTGCCAGAGCGACACTCAGGAGCCAAGTTCTCCGGGCCAAGCAGGTGGTCATCCCTGAAGCACAACGCTCTCCGAAATTACCGAGGAGAATCGTTCCTGTACGGCTCCAGGAGTCTGCGATACAGCTGCACCAGCTCATCCAAGCCCTCAGCACCGTTCTGCTGGGAAAGCAGCACCAGGTGCGGTTGGCGCTGTGCTGTCTGATCGCAGGCGGGCATCTGCTGATCGAGGACCGTCCAGGAATGGGGAAATCGACCCTCGCTGAATCCCTGGCCAGGAGTTGCGCCCTTGCCTTCAAGCGGGTCAGTTTCACCAGCGACCTGCTGCCGGCTGATCTCACCGGCCTGACGGTCTTCGACCCAGCCACGGCCAGCTTTCGCTTCCAGCCGGGACCGGTCTTCACGCAGGTGTTGCTGGCGGATGAAATCAATCGAGCCAGCCCCCGCACGCAGAGCGCCCTGTTGGAAGCGATGGCCGCTGGGCGCGTCAGTGTCGACGGGACGAGTCATCCGCTGCCGGATCCTTTTTTTGTGATCGCCACCCAGAACAGCCTCGATCAGGTGGGGACCAGCCCCCTGCCGGAAGCCCAGCTGGATCGATTCCTGATGCGTCTCAGCCTTGGCTATCCGGATCGGGCCGCCGAGAGAACCTTGCTGATGGGAGAAGCGACGCCTATGGCGTCGCAGGCCCAGGTCCTGGAGTCCGCTCAGCTGATCGAGTGGCAGACGCGTTGTCGTCAGCAGTACTGCTCTCAACAGTTGATTGATTACGTGCTGGACCTTGTCCAGGCCACACGCCAGGGCGGCGTTGGGTTGTCACCCCGGGCCAGTCAGGGGCTGATCGCTGCGGCTCGGGCCTGGTCGCTGTTCGAGCAGCGTCCCCATGTGACGCTGGATGATGTTCAGATCGTCTGTGCCGCAGTGGTTGAGCATCGTCTTGATGGCGGGATCCCATCGGCGCTCGATGGCGGCGCACCGCTCAGCCAGGCCTTGCTTCAGCAGGTGAATGCGCTTCGTTAAGCCACCGCTGATCCGACGTCAGACCGGGATTCAGCTGCGTCTCGGTTTGCGCAACCTTTTCATTCTTCCGACCCGTTTCGGTCTGCTCTGGTTGGCCGCTGCTGGACTTCTGCAGCTCGTGGCGATTCAGATGCGCAGCAACGGCACGCTTCTGCTCAGCTTTCTGCTGCTGGGCCTGATGTTGCTGGCCATGCATCTCACCCATGACGCCTTGAACGGTCTGGAGATGCGCTGCGGGCAGCCATCCCCAGGTTTTGCAGGACAGGCGGTGGCCTACCCCCTGCTTCTGACCAGCCGATCGCCGCGACAACACCTGCATCTGTCGTTGTCAGGCGATCACGGGCATGAGATCGCTGAACTGCCGCCAGGAGAGCAACGCCTGGAGCTGCTCTGGCGTTCGAACCATCGCGGGTTGCAGCGTCCGGGTGCCGTGCACATCGCCACCACGGCTCCTCTGGGTTTGTTCGTCTGCTGGAGTCGCTGGGAGCCCGCGACGCCCCAGCTGATTTATCCAGCCCGTCGGCAGGGCCCCGTTGAAGTCGAGGCTCCTGAGCTGCCTCAGTCAGGGCTGCAGGAATGGCAGGACCTGAAGCCCTACCGCCCTGGGGAGCGACTGGCCCTGGTCCATTGGGGAAGTGTGGCCAAAGGCCGTCCCCTGCAGCTGAAGCAGTTCAGCGATCCAGCCAGCCAACGTCTGATCCTGAAACCAACGGCGGCTGTGCCCTGGGACCGGGCCCTCGAGCATCTCGCCGATCGCATTTGGCAACTGCATCACCACGGTGAGAGCTATGGCCTGCAGCTTCCAGGACTCACCATCGAACCCAGCCGCGGCGCCGCCCACCGCGATGCCTGTCTGGCCGCCCTGGCAGTGGCATGAGCCGGACCCTGGCCTGGTGCACCCTGCCGTTGCTGCTGTTGCAGTGTCTCGGGCTGGAACCCTCGATGGTTCTGGCCTGGGTGACCGTCGCCCTGGTGCTGGTTTCGAGCTTCAAATTGCTGGAGGCCAGACGCCCCTTGGACCTAAGGCTCGTTGCACTGCTTCAGCTGATCGCTGTCGGTCTGCTGGCAGCCCAGTCCCCTGGCCTGCTGGCCAGCCTGCTGCAGATGCTCTCGGCCGTCATGGCGCTCGCCTCCCTGCTGGCGGTGGACGTCGTGGGCGTGTCCGGCATTCGCGAGCTTCTGATGCGCAGCCTCCAGCTCCTGGCCGCGGCCCTGCCTCTGGCCCTGATCCTGTTTCTGCTGTTGCCGCGTATCGGCCCGCTCTGGAATTCCGATCTCGCCGGTTCCGCCCGTGCTCGCACGGGACTGTCGCCTGATCTCGATCCCCTGAGCATCGCCGAACTTGTGAGATCGGACGATCCGGCGGCGCGGCTGAGTCTGGGAGCGGACCGCGATCCCCCTGAGGATGCCTACTGGAGGGTGATGGTGCATTCCCACGTCGATGGAACGCGCTGGCAACGCCGATCCTCGGCACGCTCAGATCGTTTGCCCTCTCAGACCCAGTTCGGGTCAAACCCTGTCGGGCAGCAGTGGTGGACTGTCGAGCCCACCTTCAGCAAAGCTGTGCCCTGGGATGGCCGTTCCCGTCCCGCATCGCCGGATCTTCAGCTGGGCAGGTCGGGGGAGTTGCTTTTGCAGCAACCGCCGGCGCAACAGCGTGTCTATCGCCTGCAGGACTTGGATGACCCCCTGCCATGGCAGCTGCAGCCTCCGAGTGCCGTGGATCTGGAGTTGCCCCGCGGCCGCCAGCCTCGGCTTGAAGCCCTGGCTGCCTCCTGGCGTGATCGTCCAACCGACCGCGCTCGCCTGGCCGCGGCGGAGGCCTGGTTCCGTCAGCAGCCGTTCACCTACAGCCTCCAGCCCGGAGCTGGGCGATCCGGAACCCTCGATGAGTTTCTGTTCGAATCGCAGGTGGGTTTCTGCGGGCATTACGCCAGTGCCTTCTCCGTTCTGATGCGGGCGTCCGGTGTCCCGTCCCGCGTTGTGAGTGGCTACCGCGGCGGCCGTTTGGTCCGTCCCCTGAGTGGTTCCCCCTATCTCGACATCCGTCAGAGCGATGCCCACGCCTGGAATGAGGTGTGGTTGGAGGGTCAAGGCTGGAGCCGGGTGGATCCCACCACCTGGGTTCAACGGATCGATGCCTCGGCGCGTCTATGGAGCGAGCGTTCCGATCAGTCCTTCTCGGCACCGTGGTGGCGTTGGTTGCAATGGCAGTGGTGGGGACTGGATCTTGCCTGGACCCAATGGTGGCTTGGCTGGAATCAGGTGGGACAGCAGGGGCTGCTGCAACGCCTGCTGGCATGGGCCGGAGACTGGACCGGGTTGATCGTGCTCCTGGGGGCCGGAGCGTCCGTTGCCATCGGCCTGTTGATCCTGCGATGGCTGCGGCGCGCTGCAGCGGCGGATCCGCTGCAGCGCAGCCTGCGCCTGCTGTCGAGACTGGGAATCGAGCCATTGCCCGGAGAGACGTTTCCGCAGCTCTGTCGCCGCGCAACGTCTCTGCAGCCGGATGTCGCCGATCTGCTTGATGGGATGGCCCAGCAACAGCAGCTGCTTGCCCATGCCCGCTTGCCTCGATCTGAGCAGCGCCAGTGCAGCCGTCGCTGGCGCCAGCTGCGAGCGGCACTGGCCCGGCGCCTTCAGGTCATGCATCAGTGATTGCCGCTTTGGCCCAGCAGCCACGCACTGAAGGACAGCATCAACACACCGCCGCAGAACATCAGCAGTTCGGGGACGGTGGAGACTTCAAATCCCACCATCGCCTTGAAGGCGGTGACGATCAAGGCGACGACAATCACCTTGGTGAGCTTCTGCTTGAGGCCGTCCAGGGAGTCGATGTTCAGCAGGTTGCGCTTCAGAACCGTTGTTTCCTGCTGACGCAGATCCATGTCTGCAATCACCAGCTCATAGATGCCATAGCCGAAAATCAGCAAGGCGATGCCGATCAGGTAGTAGTCGATGCTTCCCACAACCTGTCCGACCAGACGTGTGCTGTAGGTCTCGTTGAAGCGTCCCTGCAGCACATGGCTCAGCACGCTGAGTTGCGCATAGGTGCCGATGACAAAGCAGCTGATGCTGCCGATCAGGCTCATCACCACAGGAATGAGAGTGATCAGCCGGAATTTCCAGATCGCCCGTTCCAAGCGGCGTTCAATCCGGCCTGGTTGGATGCCTGTCTGCTTTCTCATCGCGTCTGGACGCTGAACCCTCAATGAGTCAAGTGTGGTTTCCAACGGCGTCAACCATGGCCACGGCCCTGCTGGCCTGGTGGGAAGAGCATGGCCGCAGGGATCCAGCCTTGAAACCGTGGTTGTTCAGCAAGGACGGGCGCTGGCCAGATCCTGACGAACCCCTTGGGTTCTACGGATGCTGGATCGCCGAGGTGATGCTGCAGCAAACCCAGCTGTCTGTTGTTCTTCCCTACTGGCAGCGTTGGATGGAGGCGTTCCCCAGCCTCGAGGCCCTCGCTTCGGCCTCACTGCAGCAGGTGCGTCTGCAATGGCAGGGTCTGGGTTATTACTCCCGGGCAAGGCGTCTTCATGAGGCGGCCCAGGCGATCCAGGCGACGTCCTGGCCGCGGGATCTGCAGGGTTGGCAGGCCTTGCCGGGGATTGGCCGCACGACGGCGGGGGGCATCCTGTCCAGTGCCATCAATGCCCCAGAGGCAATCCTGGATGGCAATGTGCGGCGGGTGTTGGCGCGTCTGAGGGCTCACCCAACCCCGCCGGCCCGGGATCAGGCCCTGTTCTGGCAATGGAGCGAGGCCTTGCTGGATCGCCCACGGTCCCGCGATTTCAATCAGGCCCTAATGGATCTGGGTGCGACCGTCTGCACGCCTCGCCATCTCAACTGTCAGTGTTGTCCCTGGAAGGGCGACTGCGCTGCCTACGCTTCCGGCGATCCGACCCGCTGGCCCGTGACCGACGATCGCAAACCTCTGCCGTTTCAGGTCATCGGCGTTGGCGTTGTGCTGAATGAATCGGGTGAGGTGTTGATCGATCAACGGCTGGAAGAGGGCCTGCTGGGGGGGCTCTGGGAATTTCCCGGCGGCAAACTGGAACACGGCGAAACCATCGCTGAATGTATTGTCCGTGAGCTGCGCGAGGAGCTGGCGATCGAGGTCCGCGTCGGGGAGGCGTTGATCAGCATTGAGCACGCCTACAGCCACAAGAAGCTGCGCTTTGAGGTGCATCTCTGCACCTGGCTGTCCGGCGATCCCCAGCCCCTGGCCAGTCAGCAGGTGCGCTGGGTGCGACCGGGGGACCTTGGCGACTATCCGTTTCCAGCCGCCAACGCCCGGATCATCGATGCGCTGCTTGGCAGGCTCGGGGAATCTGTTCAGGCTGGAGGGAACCGCGACGCGGCCTGATGCTGGAGACCAGCCGCCCGGGGCGGGTTGTTTGCCTGGGGGAGGCTCTGATCGATCGCCTCGGGCCGCCGGGAGGTGACCCTTCCGTTGATCGACCGGTGAATGATCGCCTTGGAGGGGCTCCAGCCAATGTGGCCTGCGCTCTGGCCCGTCTCGGCACACCGGCTGCTTTTCTCGGACGCGTCGGTGCGGATGCCATTGGCGTCTCGTTCCAGACCCTGTTTGAAACCCGTGGCGTCGATCGCAGCGGTTTGCAGATCGACCCTGAGCGTCCAACCCGCGTCGTTCTGGTGCGGCGTGATCGCTCCGGTGAGCGGACGTTTCAGGGATTCAGCGGGGATGGTGGTTCGGGGTTTGCCGATCAGGCTCTCTCCGCAGAGTCCCTGGCGGAAGCCTGGCCCCAGATCGCAACCGATGCCGCCTGGTTGCTGATCGGCACGATTCCATTGGCGACACCTCATTCAGCAAAGGCTCTGCACTGCGCTGTTGACCTGGCACAGGCCCAGGGCACGTCGATTGCCCTTGACGTGAACTGGCGGCCCACGTTCTGGGATCCCTCATCGGACCCCGGCAGTGGGCCGACGCCAGTTGCCCTGGAGGCGATTCAGCCGCTCCTGAACCAGGCGGCTTTGATCAAACTGGCTCGCGAAGAGGCGCTCTGGTTGTTTGGATCCGATGATCCTGCTGTGATCCAGGAAGCTCTTCCGCAGCAGCCCGCAGTGGTGGTGACCGATGGGGCGCAGCCCGTGCGCTGCCGCATCGAAGGCGTGTCCGTTCAGATCGCCGCGTTCAGGCCACCCAAGGTGGTGGACACCACAGGGGCTGGAGATGCTTTCACAGCCGGCCTGTTGCATCGCTGGGCAGCGCCGGTGCCGGATCGCCTGCGCTTTGCAGCGGCCTGCGGGGCTCTGGTGTGCGGTGGTGCTGGAGCGATCGACCCTCAACCCACCGAGGCAGAGGTTGCTTTGTTCGGAGAAATGAGTTGAGCCCGCCGCCCGCCGCTGGCCTGCGGTTCAAGCGCCAGACACCAGGCTTCCGGCAGGGACAGGTTGAGGCGTTCAGGCCATTCCACGGCCATCAGGGCATGAAGGGCTTTGGCCTCCTCCTCTTCCTGAAGAAAGAGTTCATCGGCTGCTGCTGGGTGTTCCAGTCGGTAGAGATCGAGATGCACGAGGGGTGGATGGCCACTGGTGTAGTGCTGCGCGAGGGCAAAGGTTGGGCTGGTGATCGGTTCGTTGATTCCCAGACCCTGCGCCAACCCCTGCACCAGTGATGTTTTGCCGGCGCCCAGGGGCCCATTGAGCAACAGAATCGACCCTGGCGGGAGCTGCTGGGCCAGTTGACGCCCCAGGGCATGGGTGGTCTCAAGGGTCTCTAGATGCCAGATACACCCTGTAGAGTCCGCCGCAAGCAAGCCCGAAGTCTCGGCGTCTCTGCAGCGATTGATCTCCACGATTCCTAGGGAGCTTTAAAACCATGGTGGCAGCGCCCACAACGACGACCGAGCTGAAGCTCGCCACGGATTACATCATTGCCGACCTCAACCTCGCCGATTTCGGCCGTAAGGAGCTCGACATTGCCGAGACCGAAATGCCGGGGCTGATGGCCCTTCGCAAGAAGTACGGCCAGGAGAAGCCGCTCAAGGGTGCCCGCATTGCTGGTTCCCTGCACATGACGATCCAGACGGCGGTGCTGATCGAAACCCTGGTGGAACTCGGCGCTGAGGTCCGTTGGGCCTCCTGCAACATCTTCTCGACCCAGGATCACGCCGCAGCAGCCATCGCTGCCCAGAACATCCCTGTCTTTGCGGTGAAGGGGGAAACCCTCGAGGAGTACTGGGACTACACCCACCGCAT
The DNA here is from genome assembly GCF_000737535.1 of Synechococcus sp. KORDI-100. Classification (NCBI taxonomy): domain Bacteria; kingdom Bacillati; phylum Cyanobacteriota; class Cyanophyceae; order Synechococcales; family Synechococcaceae; genus Synechococcus; species Synechococcus sp. KORDI-100. The sequence continues at coordinate 345,396 of NZ_CP006269.1, forward strand.
CCTCGAGTGGGGTGATGGCGGTTCACCGAACATGATTCTCGATGACGGTGGTGATGCCACCGGATTGGTGATGCTGGGCAGTCAGGCCGAACAGGACATCACGGTTCTCGACAATCCCTCCAACGAAGAGGAGACCTTCCTGTTCGCCTCGATCAGGAAAAAGCTGGCCCAGGATCCCAGCTTCTATTCCCGGACCAAGGCGCAGATTTTGGGGGTCACGGAAGAGACCACGACGGGAGTCGCCCGTCTCTACAAGATGCAGAAGAGCGGTGAACTTCCCTTCCCCGCCATCAACGTCAACGACTCGGTCACCAAAAGCAAGTTCGACAACCTTTACGGCTGCCGCGAATCCCTGGTGGACAGCATCAAGCGCGCCACCGATGTGATGGTGGCTGGTAAACAGGCCCTGGTGATGGGATACGGCGATGTGGGCAAGGGCTCGGCCCAGTCCCTGCGGGGCCTCGGCGCCACCGTCTGCATTGCCGAGGTTGATCCGATCTGCGCTCTGCAGGCCGCCATGGAGGGCTATCGCGTCGTCCGCCTGGAGGATGTGGTCGAGGACATGGACATCTTCGTGACCGCCACCGGCAACTACCAGGTGATCCGCAACGAGCACCTGCTGAAGATGAAGGATGAGGCCATCGTCTGCAACATCGGCCACTTCGACAATGAGATCGATGTCGCCTCCCTCAAGACTTACGAGTGGGAGAACATCAAGCCGCAGGTTGATCACATCACCCTGCCTAGCGGCAACAGGATCATCCTGCTGGCGGAAGGCCGTCTGGTGAACCTGGGCTGCGCCACAGGCCACCCCAGCTTCGTGATGAGCAACTCCTTCACCAACCAGGTGCTGGCCCAGATCGAGCTGTTCACCAAAGGCAACGAGTACGGCAAGGAGGTGTATGTGCTGCCCAAGCACCTCGATGAGATGGTGGCCCGTCTCCACCTCGATCGCATCGGCGCCAAGCTCACCGAGCTCAGCAAGGACCAGGCCGACTACATCAACGTGCCGGTGGAGGGTCCCTTCAAGCCCGACCACTACCGCTACTGATCGCTCAGCGGATCAGAACCGTCGCCCCATGGAAGACTTGCGCCGTTTCGCGCGGTCTCCATGGGGCTTTCTGATGCCATCACACAACTGCCTGAGCTGATCGGCCAGGCCGTGGAGGCCAACCAATGGCTCGGGTACACCGCGATCTTCGCCGCGATGTTTCTCGAGAACTTGTTTCCCCCGATCCCATCGGAGCTGATCATGCCCCTGGGAGGGTTCTATGTGCAGCAGGGTCAGCTGCAGCTGGTTCCCGTGGTGGTGGCAGGGCTGCTGGGGACGGTGCTGGGAGCACTCCCCTGGTACGGGATCGGTCGCTTGATCAATGAAGACAGGATCGAACAGTGGCTGGTGCGCCACGGTCGCTGGATCGGCATCAGCCCGGAGGAGCTGGCGCGGAGTCACCGTTGGTTCACCCGCTACGGCAACGCCCTGGTGTTCTGGGGGCGACTGGTGCCTGGAATCCGCACGTTGATTTCGGTCCCCGCCGGGATCGAGATGATGTCGATGGGGCCTTTCCTGATCTGGACAACAGCCGGCAGCCTGATCTGGACATTGCTGCTCACCATCGCCGGCATGCTGCTCGGAGAGGGTTACAGCAATGTCGAGGTCTGGATCGACCCCGTCTCCAAGGTCGTCAAGGTTCTTCTCGTCATCGCTGTGCTGGCCGGCGGCATCTGGCTGTGCCTGCGGATCTGGCGCCGCCGTCAGTCACCTGACTGAACAGTCATCGGACTGACGAACGGCACCCGACTGCCTGTTCAGAAGGGAATCTCTTCGTCACTGGCCTGGTTGCCGCCGAAACTGCCAGCTGCAGCCTCGTTGTCGCGTTTGGATCCGAGCAGTTCCAGACGGTCAACGCGGACGACAGGTTTGCTGCGTTCCTCACCGCTATTGCGGTCGTTCCAGCGATCCAGTTTGAAACTGCCGACGATTCCCAGCAGGGACCCTTTCTTGACGTAGTCAGCGGCGACCTGGGCCTGTTTGCCCCAGATTTCAAGGTTGAACCAGTCGGGCTCGTCGTCCCGGCTGCGCCGGTTGACGGCCATTGTGAGGTTGGCAACAACGCTGCCTGATTCGAAGTAGCGGACTTCGGGATCCCGGCCGGCACGGCCGACGAGGGTGACGGAATTCACGCCCATGGATGACTCTTTTCTGGTGATGTGGTCAATGATGCGCCACAGATGAGGTGGCTGCTTTTAAGGAGTTCCACCCCTGACGTCGGACGTATCAGATCTGTCCGGAAATCGCCCTTAAACTTCATCGATCTGTGTCCGGTGTCTGTGTTTCTCCGTCGCTTCCAGCTGTCACGAGACATCGGCATCGATCTGGGCACTGCCAACACCCTGATCTACGTCTCCGGCCGCGGCATTGTTCTGCAGGAGCCCTCCGTGGTCGCTCTGGATCTGGAGCGCGGCGCCACCTTGGCCGTGGGGGATGAAGCGAAGCTGATGCTCGGTCGCACTCCCGGCAACATCCGGGCAGTCCGCCCGCTGCGGGACGGCGTCATCGCCGATTTCGATGCTGCGGAACAGATGCTGAAAACCTTCATCAACAAGGGGAACGAAGGGCGCGGAATCATGGCTCCCCGTCTGGTGGTCGGCATTCCCAGCGGCGTCACCGGGGTCGAGCGGCGGGCGGTCCGCGAGGCCGGGATGGCTGGGGCCCGCGAGGTGCATCTCATCGATGAGCCGGTCGCTGCGGCGATCGGCGCCGGCCTTCCCGTCACCGAGCCGGTTGGAACGATGATGGTTGATATCGGCGGTGGCACCACCGAGGTGGCCGTGCTGAGTCTTGGTGGCACGGTCCTGAGTGAATCGGTGCGGGTCGCCGGTGATGAAATCAGCGATTCGATCGGGGTGTATCTCAAGAAGGTCCACAACATGGTGGTGGGTGAGCGCACCGCTGAGGACATCAAGATCCGTATCGGTTCGGCCTTCCCGGACGATGAATTCGATCAGCAGTCCATGGATGTGCGCGGACTGCACCTGCTCTCGGGTCTGCCTCGCACCGTCAATCTCAAGGCAGGCGACCTGCGTGAGGCCATCGCTGAACCACTCAAAGTGATTGTCGAGGCCGTCAAGCGAACCCTCGAGCGCACACCCCCTGAGCTCGCTGCCGACATCGTTGACCGCGGCATCATGCTGGCCGGCGGTGGCGCACTGGTGCGTGGGATCAGTGACCTGATCAGCCACGAGACAGGGATCTTTGTCCATGTGGCGGAGGATCCTCTTCTGTGCGTTGTCAATGGCTGCGGTCAGGTTCTGGAGGATTGGAAGCGTCTGCAGCGGGTGGTCGATACGCCTGAATTCGTTCGCTCCGCTGTGACTGCCTGATCCCGTGGCACCAACCCAGTGGCCCGGCGGCAGCCGATGGCGGGGTGTTCTGACGTTCTGGCCATGGTTGATCCTGTTGGTGGCCTTCGTTCTGGTTCGAGCCAGCAAGGGTGCTGGTTTCGCTGATGCCTACGCCTTGTTGACCCGTCCGTTCTGGCCGGGTCCCGCCCAGAGTGAGTGGCTGGGCGCCGCGGCGGATCTTGAAGCAAGGGCATCGCTCCAGCTGCTGGAGGCCGACAACAGGCGCCTGCGTGGATTGCTCGGGTTGCAGGAAGGAGGGAACAGTCTTTCAGCCGCTGTCATCTCGCGCTCACCTCGCGGATGGTGGCAGCAACTCGAGCTCGGCAAAGGGGCCTTGAACGGCATCACGGCAGGTGATGCGGTGATGGGTCCGGGCGGCTTGGTGGGGCAGGTGCAGAGCGTCACGCCCACCACCAGTCGGGTGAAGTTGCTGACGGCTCCTGGGACGGAGGTCGGTGTCTGGCTTCCCCGCACGCGCAGCCATGGATTGCTTGTGGGGATGGGCACCAGTCGCCCGCAGCTTCGGTTCATTGAGAAGGATCCCAGCGTGCGGCCAGGTGATCTGGTGAGCACGTCGCCCGCGAGCACCCTTCTGCCGGCCAACCTGCCTGTCGGCGTGGTTCAGTCCGTGGATGAACGGGCTGTCCCTGCTCCCCACGCCGTTGTGCAGTTGATCGCCGCTCCCGAGGCGATCGACTGGGTTCAGGTCCGCCTGCGCTGACGATGGCACGACTGCATCGTCAGCCCCTTTGCCTTGCCACGGCCCTCCTGGTTCCCCTGTTGACTCTGGCGACTCCGAGCTGGTTCGGCGTCGCCGGCGTCGGCCCCGCCTGGGCTGTGCTCTGGCTGCTGCCCTGGGCCCTGGTTGATGGCCCTGTCTCCGGCGGCTTCGCAGGGGTGTCCCTGGGTCTGGTGCTCGATGGACTCAGCCTTGGTGGTGTCACGCAGGTGCCGGCGTTGCTGTTGCTGGGCTGGTGGTGGGGCCGCCTCGGTCGTCGCGCACCACCGATTCAGCGCAGCCTCAATCTTGGTTTGCTGGCCTGGATCGGCAGTGTTGCCCTCGGGCTCAGCCTGATCGTGCAGGTTCTGGTTGTTCAGGGCGGTGAGCTGGGTCCCTGGATGGCTGGCTGGGCCTGGAAGACCACCTGGAGTCAGTCCCTGATGACGGCGTTGCTGGCGCCGATGCTGGTGTCGATTCAGCTGTTGATCTGGCGACGGAGGGCACCGGCGTGAAGCAGCTCTGGACGCGCCGCCAAATCCTGCTGGCTGCAGCAGCCGGTTCACTGGCGGCCTGTGGTCGACCGACCATGCCAGGCCAGGAGCTGGATCTCTGGACGCTGCAGCTGGCTCCGAAATTCAATCCTTACTTCGCTGATCTGCTGGCCGATTGGACGCGCAGTCACCCCGGTCTTCCGGTGCGTTGGACGGACCTGCCCTGGGGCTCAGTGGAACGCAAGTTACTGGCGGCAGTCTTTGCACGCACGGCTCCCGATCTGGTGAATCTCAATCCGCCCTTTGCGGCCAATCTCGCCAGCAAGGGGGGGCTCAGCGATCTTTCGCCGCTGCTGACAAGCGATGTGGAGGAGCGTTACCTCCCTTCCGTCTGGCAGGCCTGTCGTGATGACGAGGCCGGTCAGATCGCCATCCCCTGGTACCTCACGGTGCGGCTCAGCCTCGTGAACCGGAGCCTGCTGGATCAGGCCGGCATCGCCACACCGCCGCGCTACTGGAGTGAGATTCCGGATTTCGCCCGCCGCTTGCGCGACAAAACCGGTCGCTACGGCCTGTTCGTGACCGTGGTCCCGGATGACTCGGCCGAGATGCTGGAAACGCTGGTGCAGATGGGTGTGCAGCTGCTGGATGACCGGCGCCGCGCTGCCTTTGACAGACCTGCTGGCCGTCGGGCCTTTCGTTTCTGGACCGATCTCTACCGCGCTGGGCTTTTGCCCCGCGAAGTCGTCAGCCAGGGCCAGCGAAGGGCGATCGAGCTCTTCCAGAGCGGTGATCTGGCCCTGGCGGCGACAGGCGCTGAATTTCTGCGCAGCATTCAGACCAATGCGCCCGGTGTGGCTGCAGTCACCGAACCCCATCCCCCGCTCACCGGACCTGACGGCACGGCCAATGTGGCCCTGATGACCCTGGCTGTGCCGAGTCAGAGCCATCGTCGCGAGGAGGCTGTGGACTTCGCCGCCTATCTCACGAATGCGGCCAACCAGACCCGCTTTGCCACAGAGGCCAGGGTGCTGCCGTCTTCCAGACAGGCTCTCATGACGATTCGCAACGCTCTCGAGCAGGAGCAACCCACCACGGCGGCTGAGGTTCAGATCCGAGCAGCGCGACTGTTGTCGGCCCAGACCCTCGAGACGGCCCGTGTGCTCGTCCCCGCCCTGCCGGGGATCAAACGGCTGCAGAAGATTCTCTACACCCAGTTACAGAAAGCGATGTTGGACCAGATCGGCAGCGATCAGGCTGTTGTATCCGCTGCAGAAGAGTGGAATCAGTATTCAAGATCCCGCTGGCCGGACGCCTGAATTGTTAAGAGAATCAGAAAAGAGCCTGCGGCGCAGCTGGTTTCCGTCACCTTCAACACATTCAACTGTATGGTTGCAAGTCGTTAAGCGTGTGGCCGATGACGGGCAGTGGGCCCTCGCAACCGAAAGCCACGATTCTTGTGGTGGACGACGAGGCCGCTGTCCGTCGTGTACTTGTGATGCGGTTGCAGCTGTCGGGCTACCGCGTTGTCTGCGCTGAAGATGGGGAGGAGGCTCTTGAGCTTTTCCACAACGAAGAGCCTGATCTGATCGTTCTCGACGTGATGCTGCCGAAGCTGGACGGCTTCGCGGTTTGCCGTCGTCTGCGTGCTGAATCGTGCGTGCCGATCATTTTCCTGTCGGCTGTTGAAGCGATTTCCGAGCGCGTGGCGGGGCTTGATCTTGGTGCCGACGATTACCTGCCGAAGCCTTTCAGCCCCAAGGAACTCGAGGCTCGCATCGCCACCATTCTCCGCCGCGTGGGACGCGGCAACGCTGTTGTTGAAAACCGAGATGTTCCCACCGGGCAGGGTGTTCTCAAGCTGGGAGATCTGGTGGTGGACACCAACCGGCGACAGGTGAGCAGAGGCGGGGAGCGCATCAACCTCACCTACACCGAGTTCAGCCTGCTGGAGCTCCTGTTCCGCGACCCGGGCAGCGTGGTTCCAAGAGCGGAAATCCTCGAGCAGCTCTGGGGTTATCCACCGAGGCGCGCTGCCGATCTTCGTGTTGTTGATGTCTACGTGGCCCGCTTGCGCGGCAAGTTGGAACCCGATCCCCGCAATCCTGAGCTGATCCTCACGGTACGAGGGATCGGTTACGCCTCCCAGCGTCTCGGGGAAGCGGCAACAGCCTGACCTTGTGCGACGGCTGATCAGCGACATGTGACCAGCGGGCGGGCAAGATGACGCCCGTCTGCCTTTCTCCCTTGTCTGATCTGCGCGACACCCGCCTGGAGAAGGCCCAATCGCTTCAGGAGTTGGGTCAGGGGCCCTACGCCCTGCACTTTCGCCCGTCCCATCGCATGGCGACGTTGCAGACCGATCACGCGGATCTGCCGAAGGGGGAGGAGCGGGATGTCACCGTCTCCGTTGCCGGTCGTGTGATGACCCGCCGGGTGATGGGCAAGCTCGCCTTCTTCACCCTTGCCGATGAAACCGGCACGATTCAGTTGTTCCTCGAGAAGGCCGGCCTTGAGGCGCAGCAGGACGGCTGGTTCAAGCAGATCACGGGCCTTGTCGATGCGGGTGACTGGCTGGGGGTCAGCGGCAGCCTGCGCCGCACGGAACGTGGTGAGTTGTCGGTGAAGGTGCGTGATTGGCGCATGCTCAGCAAGGCCTTGCAGCCCTTGCCGGACAAGTGGCATGGCCTGGTGGATGTTGAGAAGCGCTACCGCCAGCGCTATCTCGATCTGATCGTGTCGCCCCAGTCGCGCGAGACCTTTCGCCGACGTGCCCTCACCGTGAGCGGCATTCGTCGCTGGTTGGACGAGCGTCAATTCCTGGAGATCGAAACACCCGTGCTTCAGGCGGAGGCTGGTGGTGCCGATGCGCGTCCGTTCATTACCCACCACAACACCCTCGACCTCCCCCTCTATCTGCGGATCGCCACGGAACTCCACCTCAAGCGACTGGTGGTGGGCGGCTTTGAGCGGGTCTATGAACTCGGCCGCATCTTCCGCAACGAGGGGGTGAGCACCAGACATAACCCGGAGTTCACCTCCGTAGAGGTGTATCAGGCCTATGCCGACTACGTCGACATGATGGAGCTCACCGAGTCGATGATCAGTTCGGTCTGCCAGCAGGTCTGCGGCGGCACCCGCCTGAGCTACCAAGGGGTTGAGGTGGACCTGACGCCCCCCTGGCGCCGCGCCACGATGCATGAACTGGTGCAGGAGGCCACCGGCCTTGACTTCAACGGCTTCGCCGGTCGTGAAGACGCGGCAACGGCGATGCAGGCCGCAGGACTCGAGGTGCCTAGCAAAGCGGACAGTGTAGGCCGCCTTCTGAATGAAGCGTTCGAGCAGCGCGTTGAAACAAGTCTGATTCAACCCACGTTCGTGACGGATTATCCAATCGAGATCTCACCTCTGGCCCGAAAACACCGCAGCAAATCCGGCCTCGTGGAACGCTTTGAACTGTTCATCGTGGGCCGTGAGACCGCGAATGCCTTCAGTGAGCTGATCGATCCGGTGGATCAGCGCCAGCGCCTGGAAGCACAGCAAGCTCGCAGGAGTGCCGGAGACCTCGAGGCACAGGGCCTGGATGAGGATTTCGTCAATGCTCTCGAGGTCGGGATGCCGCCGACGGGAGGCCTTGGGATCGGAATCGATCGGCTGGTGATGCTGCTGACGGACAGTCCGTCAATCCGCGATGTGATCGCTTTTCCGCTCCTACGTCCAGATGTTTGAGAGGTTTGCCCCCCCAAAGTGGATAATTAGGTCAGTGGCAAGGTCCGAACTCCATGAGTGGTGAGCGCGTAGGGTTTCGCTTCAAACACGCCGATGCGGTGGTCAAGCGCAACCCGCAGGGCCGTTCTCGTCGGGGTTGGGTGATGGAACCCGTCGAACAGACGACCAGCCGCGGCACCAAGATGCCGGCCTATCGCATCCGCTGGCGTGACAGCGAGCGTCCTGAAATCGTTCTGCAACACATGCTGATCGCTGATCCGGATCCGACTCCCCCACCCGAGGGTGTGAGCCTGGAACCCCCAGCACCCAAGGCCTGACTGTCAGCCGGCCTGCTCTTCAATGGTCAAGGCCATGGCGGCGTCGCATCTCCTCCAGTTCCTGTTCGGCTTCGAACATGGCCCAGTCCTTGTCCAGATCGGCTGGCCTTGAGGCCATGGCCTCCTCTTCCCCGAGTTGTTCGAGCTGACAATCCACCTCTGAGAAGCGACGTCCCAGAGCGTCGAGGTCGCTCCAGAGATGGCGCCCCTGCTGCATCAGACCATCGAGATGGTTGGAGGCTCGAGAGGCCAGGTCATCGGCGCCGGCCCTGCGGGCCCGTTCCATGCGGTCGCGCCAGGCACGGACGTCAGCGGCGAGATCGAGGAGCTGTTGCCGCTGAACGTCTGCTTCCGATTTGAGCTGGATGCGCTGTCGCCTGAGGGCATCGGCCCGGTCCTTGAGATGCTGATCGCGGAACAGTCGCTCCTGATTGGGATTGCTGCGCAGAAAGGCGGAGAGCCGCGCATCAAGCTCCCGTTCGAGCTGGTCCAGCCAGCTCATGGCTTGTCGGTTGCTGGCGTGGTGATCACAGGCTTTTCAATTTCCTTGAGCAGTGGTTCGATCGCCCCTGTTTTTGAATTCAGGATCATCTGGGTGAGCTGGGCTGCTTTCACCTCCCCAACATCGCCCTCGAGCTGTCCAAGCCGGTCAAACGCTGCCATGTACAGCGCCTCGAGCTCCTGGATCAATTGTTCCCGCTGTGTCCTGATCGCTTCCCGTCGCTCGTCCTGTTTCATGACGCTCCGCCCAGTCGATCTCAGTCTGCCGGTTCCAGCCAGTGAAGAGAGAAGCTGTCGTCGCGGTCGTGCCATCGCCGTTGGATGCGCCAGCCCGCTGCTGCTGCCAGATCGGCGGCGGCAGCGGGCGAATACTTCAGGCTGTGCTCCGTAATCAGGCGCTCGTGGGCCTGGAAGGTCCAGGTTTCACCGGCCAGTTCGATGCTCTGCTCGCAACGACTCACGAGGGCCATTTCGATGCGTTGCTCCGCCTCCTGCCACACCGCCCGGTACGCAAAGCGCTGAGGATCAATCGTTCCCTGCAGATCCCTGTTGAGCCTGGAGAGCAGATTGCGGGCGAAGGCTGCTGACACGCCTGCGGCATCGTCGTAGGCGGCTTCGAGGGCGGTGGGATCGCGGGGCTGATCGAGTCCCAGCAGCAGCGGCCCACCAGCCAGCAACTGACGGAACTGGCGCAGCACCCGGACGGCGTCGTTGCGCAGGAAGTTGCCGAGGGAGCTGCCAGGAAAGAAGCCGATGCGGCGCTGCCCGTTCAGGCGCGGGTGCTCGGGCAGGTCGGTGAGGTGGCTGTGGTCACAGCAGATGCCCACCATGGCGGTGTTGGGATGACTGCCTGCCAGACCCGTCAATGACTGTTCAAGGGCGGATGGACTGATATCAAGAGCCACGAATGCTGGGGGCTGGATCGTGCTCAGCAGCGGGTCCACTTTGCGGGCGTTGCCGATGCCGAACTCCACCACCACCCCATGTCCGGCAGTTCTGGCGATGTCATCGGCATGGTCTTTAAGCAGGGCGATTTCAGTGCGGGTGAGGCCATATTCCGGTTGCTCGCAGATCTTCGAGAACAGGCGAGATCCTTCGGCGTCATACAGCAGCCAGGCCGGCAACTGACGCGGTCGCGCTCGCATGCCGTCGCGGACCAGCTGCACCAAGTCGGCGACGGCTGGTTGCAGATCGATGAGCTCAATGCTCATCGGGCCAATCGCACGCCAGATGCCATCCAGCGACTCGCAGGCGGGTAGAAGTTTCTGTACGTGTCCCGGCCATGGCCAGGGGGCGTGAGCCAGCAACTGCCGCGCAGCACGAACTGGGAGCTCATGAATTTGCCGTTGTACTCCCCGATCGCCCCGGCTGCCGGTTGAAAGCCCGGGTAGGGCCGGTAAGGACTGGAGGTCCACTGCCAGAGATGATCATGGGCCTGGCCCATGGCCTCCCCGTGCTGCAACCTGGCGATTTCCCATTCCCCCTCACTGGGAAGTCTGGCGCCGGCCCAGCGGGCAAACGCATCGGCTTCAAACCAGCTGAGATGGCGCACGGGCGCATCTGGATGCAATGGCTGCCGGCCCATCAGGGTGAATTCCTCCTGCCACTCCCAGGCAGGGCCCTCACCGCGCCAGTACCGCGGTGATTCCCAGTTCTGCCGTTGGCAGTGGCTCCAGCCCTCGCTCATCCACAGGTCGGCACGCTGGTAGCCGCCATCGGCCATGAAGGCCCTGTACTCGCTGTTGGTTACTAGTCGGTCCTGCAGCGCGAACGCTTCCAGCCAGAGGCGATGGCGGGGAGCTTCGTTGTCGAAATGGAAACCACCATCGGCATCGACGCCTTGATGACCGATCGCCACCAGACCTCCACCGCAGCTCAGCCACTTGGCCTCACCCGGAGGTTTGACGGCAACAAAATCGGACTTGGGGGCATAGATCGGTTCCAGTGGCTGACGGCTGAAGCCATCCAGCAGATCCATCAGCAGCAGTTCCTGGTGCTGCTGTTCGTGATGCAAACCAAGCTCCGCCAGCTGGATCTGCGTTGGTTCAGCTGATTCCCAGAGACGGGAGAGGCCTTCATCCACATCAGATCGCCACCGCATCACCTCATCGATCCCCGGACGACTGATCAGGCCCCGCTGCGGTCTTGGATGACGGGCGCCGACGGCTTCGTAATAGCTGTTGAACAGCACTGACCAGCGCGGATCGCAGGCCTGATGGCCAGGCAGGTGCGGTTGCAGCAGGAAGGTCTCAAAGAACCAGTTGGTGTGCGCAAGGTGCCATTTCGGGGGGCTGGCATCCTCCATGCCCTGCAGTCCCAGATCCTCTGGTTGCAGCGGATCAATCAGCGACTCGCTGTGCCGTCGCACCGCCAGCAGGGTGTTCAGCAGCAACGTGTGGATGTGACTCGGCAGACCCTAGTGGGGAGTGCAACGGGCTGACCACCGGTACGATCACCGCCAAGAATCCGCTATTCCGTGGGCGAGTCCAGCGCAGTGGCTGTCGGCTCCGTGCTGAACGACCGATACAGGCTGGAGTCTCGGCTCTCTGACCCGGACCCGGTTCAGGGTTGCCTCTGGCTCGGCAAGGATCTACTGGCGGGTGAGATACCAGTGGTGATCCGTCAGCTTCTCTCCGAGGACACCACCTCAAGATTTCAGCGCCACTGGCCGCGGCTGCAGTCCCTGCTGCACCCCCAGTTGCCGCGGTTTGGTGAATTGTTGGAGACGCAGGGAACGGTCTGGGCGGTCAGGGATTGGCAGGACGGCAGCGGTTTCGATCAGATCCTTCAACAGCGCCGTGAGCGTCAGCTGGTGTTTGGTCCCGGCGAGGTGCTGCTGTTCCTGCGCCAGATCCTGCCTGTGCTGGCTGTCCTGCATGGTCGCGGCGTTGTGCATGGCGATGTCAACCCCCGCAACCTGCTGCGCAGGAATAGTGATGGCCTGCCTGTGTTGCTGGACTTCGGTCTGGTCCAGGGCGATGGGGACTCTCCTCTGCCTGGTGCCACACCGGGTTATGCCCCACGCGCTCAGGGGCGTCAGGACGCGTGTGCTGCTTGGATGGATCTGCATGGGCTCGGGGTGACTGCTCTGGTCCTGCTGACAGGTCAGGCACCGGAATCGCTGATCGCTGCTGATGCCGTTGACTGGCCCTGGCCCGAGGGTCCTGATCTCGATAACGACTTCCGCGCGGCTGTGGAGCGGTTGCTGAGTGAGGACCCGCAACACCGCTTTGCTGCTGCCAGTGAGGTGCTTCAGGCCCTGGAGGCGGTGCCGATGCCCGACAGCACAGGGCCGATCGCCCGATCCGATCGCACGGTTGCCCTGGCTCCTGCTGCACCCGACTTGCCCGATCTCAAGGCGCGTTCAACCGGCATGGATGTGCCGGATGCTGCGGGGTCGGTGCCGGTCCAGCCTCGCCGCCTGAGTCGGGCCGAAGAGCGGGAGAAGGGCGCTGAAGGCCGTCTCTGGCCGGTGGTTGCGGCACTGGCCCTGTCGGCTCTGGTGGGGACGGCGATCGGTTGGTATCTGTTGTCGCGTGGAGCCTCCAGGGGGACGGCACCATCCACCAGTCGTGATGTGGTGGGGCGACCTCCATCCGTGAGTCTTCCTCCGGCTGAAGTGGATGAGCGCCAGCAGTTGCTCAGCCGCCTGCGGGCCTTGCAGGTCGATCGCAGCTGGTTCCTCAAGCTTGTGGACAGCAGCCTGCTCAGCCGCTTCCCTGAACGGGGAGGCCGGTTGCCCAAGGACTCCCTTGAAGATGCCCCGCTTCGCCGGGTCTGGAACGATCTGGCCGAAGAGTGGCTCGCCAGAATCGAACAGCTGCCACCGGGGCTTCGATCCAGGCTCGGACAGCTCAACGATGCTGATTGGCGTGAGCCGCAGCAGGCGCTTGAGAAACAGGGTGTGCATCCCCGTGTCGTCGAACAGCTGGTCAGTGCCGCAGCGCGCAATTTGCTTCCCGGGGATTCCCAGGGTCGTAAGCCACCGGAGCCCTATCGGCAGCTCTGGTATGCCGCTGCGGTTCAGAGCCTGGCTGACGTCAAGATCGAGACGCTGGTCGCCAAGCCCAGACAGGCCACCAACCTGTCGCTTCGCGTGCCCTCCGGAGGGGCTCGTCTGATCTCTGTCGCGGTGCCCAGCGGCTATGGGCTGGTGCTGGGGATCAACGGAACCCCGTTGATGCAGATGACCATCTACGGCTCCGAGGGGCAAGTTGAAACAGAGCGTGGTCCCCTGCGGGTGGTGACGCTGCCTTCGGCGGTTGGTTCTCCAATTCAGGTCCTGGTGACGAATGAGGGCGTTGCGTCCGGGCTGCTCACCCTGTCCTGCCGTGCGGACCAACCCGATCGTCCCGTTGCGCCGGCACCGAACAGACCAGAGCTGCGGCCACCGTTGCCGAACCCGGTTCGTCGTCCAGAGCCTGCGCCTGCTCCTGATCAGACGTTTCCATCTGAGCCAGTGCCGGATTCGGCAACAGGGGCTCCGATGCAGCCGGAACCGCCGCCTGGAACGGAACAGCCTCCAGCAGACCAGCCTTCATCAGAACCGCTTTCAAGAGATCAGCCTTCCACGGAACGGCGATCCATCCAGGTGCCCTTGGTTCTTGAGGACGAGATTCAGTAGCGGGCGATCGCTGCCTTCACTTCCTTTCTTACCTGCTTTTCCTTCTCTGCGGCTCTCTTGTCGTGGAGTTTGCGCCCTTTGCCCAGGCCAATCGTGATCTTGATCCAGGACCCCTTGAGGTGGAGGTTGAGCGGAATCAGCGCCAGTCCCTTCTGATCGAGCTGGCCGCGCAGTTTGTCGATTTCTCGGCGGTGGGCCAGCAGTTTTCGTGTTCGCAACGGGTCGTGGTTGAAGTAGCTGCCGGCATGGCTGTGGGGGGAGATGTGCACATTCATCAGCTGCAGTTCACCGTTCCGGATCAGGCAGAATCCATCGCGAAGATTGGCCTTGCCGGCCCGGATTGATTTCACCTCGGTGCCAACCAGCTCGATTCCCGTCTCCAGGGTTTCGAGAATCTCGTACTGATGGCGGGCCTGCCTGTTGTCCGCCAGCAGCCGATTGGCTGCAGCCCGTGCCGCCGCTGCGGCCTTTTTTCCTCCTTTTGCCATGGCGCTGTCTGCCTGCCCCGACCCTATCCAGGTCTCGGTACCCTGCCTGCATGGCGATTGTCTCCTCCAGCGCAGATCGCAGTCGTCCGTCACCGGAGCGCCCATCCAATGAGGTGCTCAATTCCTCTCCCACGCCCGACGAGGTTGGCTCCAGGCCCGATGACGGACTGCGTCCCCGTCGCCTGGACGATTACATCGGACAGGCCGAGCTGAAGCAGGTTCTCGGGATTGCCGTGAAGGCAGCGATCGCTCGCGGTGACGCCCTCGATCACGTGTTGCTCTATGGGCCCCCTGGACTGGGCAAAACCACCATGGCTCTGGTGCTGGCCGAAGAGATGGGGGTGTCCTGCAGGATCACCAGCGCTCCGGCTCTGGAGCGGCCGAGAGACATCGTTGGGCTGCTGGTGAATCTGCAGCCACGGGAACTGCTGTTCATTGATGAAATCCACCGTCTGACCAGGGTGGCGGAAGAGCTCCTCTATCCGGCGATGGAAGACCGTCGCCTCGACCTCACGGTTGGCAAGGGCAGCACAGCCCGTACGCGATCCCTGGAGCTGCCCCCCTTCACGTTGGTGGGAGCCACCACCCGCGCCGGCTCACTCAGCTCGCCGCTGCGGGATCGCTTTGGCTTGATCCAACGGCTGGAGTTCTACAACCAGGCCGATCTCGAGGCGATCGTGGCGAGAACCGCCGGGTTGCTGGGGGTTTCCCTGACGGCGCCGGCCTGCTCGAGACTTGCCGGCTGCAGCCGAGGAACTCCGAGGATCGCCAACCGTTTGCTGCGCCGGGTCCGTGATGTGGCCAGCGTTCAGGGTTCCCAGGATGCGATCGATGAGTCACTGGTGGCCCAGGCCCTGAGCCTCCACCGCGTCGATCATCGCGGCCTCGATGCCAGCGACCGGCGTCTGCTGATCATGTTGATCAATCAGCACGGCGGCGGACCCGTCGGCCTGGAGACGCTGGCGGCGGCTCTGGGCGAGGACGCCTCCACCTTGGAGTCCGTCGTCGAACCGTTTCTGCTGCAGCAGGGCCTGCTGGTGCGCACTCCCCGGGGACGAATGGTCACCGATGCTGCTCGTGCCCACCTCGATGGAGCGGAGGCGGCGTGATCCGATTGGCTCTGCTGATGGCCCTGCTGTTGCAGCTTCTGCTGCCGCAGGCTGTGCTGGCTGAAAGCTACCGGTCGCTCTACGACCAGGCCTTGATGGCCAGCCAGGCTGGAGACTTCGTGCGGGCCTTGCCGCTCTGGGATCAGCTGCTCGCTCTTGAGCCTCGGGATGCAGCGGCCTTGAGCAATCGCGGCAACGTACGGCTGGCTCTTGGGGATCCCGATGGAGCGATCGATGATCAGTCCCGCGCCATTGCCTTGGCTCCCGCTGAGATCGACCCCCATCTCAACCGGGGAACGGCCGAGGAGGCGCTCCAGGATTGGTCGGCAGCGGCCAGCGACTATCTCTGGATTCTGGAGCGGGATCCAGAGGATCCTTCCGCTCTTTACAACCTCGGCAACGTGCGTGGATCCGAGCAGGACTGGTCTGCCGCACGCGAGCTCTTCGGTGAGGCCTTCAGGGTCCGGCCTGGGTTTGCCATGGCCCGCTCCAGCGAAGCCCTTGCGGCCTGGCAGGAGGGGGATCTGGGATGGGCGGAAGCCGAACTGCGCAAGTTGATTCGCCGCTATCCGATGTTCGCGGATGCTCGAGCCGCACTCAGCGGTTTGTTGTGGCGCCAGGGGTCCTCTGGAGAAGCGGAAAGCCACTGGGCCGCGGCTGCCGGACTGGATCAGCGCTACCGACAACTCGACTGGTTGCTTGAAATCCGCCGTTGGCCGCCCCAGCCCGCCGCTGATCTCATGGCCTTCCTGGCTCTGGAGGAGCCATGAGTCATCAGGAGCTGCTGGACCGGGAGCTACCGCAGCTGATCGAGCTGCGGCGTCATCTGCACGCCCATCCCGAGCTCAGTGGTCAGGAGCATCAGACGGCGGCGCTGGTCGCAGGTGAGTTGCGTGCTCTGGGTTGGCAGGTGCAGGAAGGCGTCGGGCGAACCGGTGTGCTGGCGGAAATGGGACCCAGCTCTGCTCCCCTGGTAGGCCTGCGGGTGGATATGGATGCCCTGCCGGTGGAGGAACGCACGGGGCTCCCGTTCGCCTCGAAGCAGCAGGGGGTCATGCATGCATGCGGCCATGACATCCACACCTGCATCGGTCTGGGGGTGGCCCGGCTGTTGGCAGCGGAATCCGCCCTGCAGGCTCGATTCAGGCTGCTGTTTCAGCCCGCCGAGGAGCTGGCCCAGGGCGCGGTCTGGATGCGGGATGCCGGGGCCACGCAGGGACTGCAGGCCCTCTTCGGCGTTCATGTGGTGCCGGATCTGCCGGCTGGAACCGTGGGTGTGCGCAGCGGTTGCCTGACCGCTGCAGCCGGCGAGCTGGAGATCATGGTGCAGGGTGTGGGCGGCCATGGGGCCCGCCCCCATCAGGCCGTTGATGCGATCTGGCTGTCGGCCAGGGTGGTCACGGAGTTGCAGCAATGCATCGCGCGACGGCTGAATGCCCTGCAGCCGGTGGTGATCAGTTTCGGGAAGATCGAGGGAGGCAAGGCCTTCAACGTGATCGCCGATCGGGTGCGTCTTCTCGGCACCGTGCGTTGCCTGGATCTGGAGCAGCACCGGCAACTGCCCCGGTGGATCGAACAGACTGTCGACGAGATCTGCCGCAGTGGCGGTGGCGAGGCGCAGGTTCGCTACCGCTGCATTGCGCCGCCCGTCTGGAATGACGCTGCGCTCACCTCTTTGCTGGAAACCGCTGCGGTTGGCTGTCTCGGCCGCGAGCGGGTGCTTCCCGTTGAGCTGCCGTCCCTGGGTGCTGAGGACTTTGCGGAACTGCTGCGGGATGTGCCCGGAACAATGATGCGCCTCGGCGTCGCGGGGCCGCAGGGATGTGCGCCGCTGCACAACGGCACCTTTGATCCTGATGAGCGGGCCCTTGGAGTTGGCGTCCAGGTGCTCACCGCAACGCTGCTGGCCTGGATGAAGCAGGAGGTGAACGGATGAGTCGGACCGTCACCATCTGGTTGTCCTTCGGGGCGCCGCTGATGATCCTTCTGGCCGTGCTGGCCAGTCAGCAACGTCAGGGCAGTGATCGGGTCCAGGCCCTGCCTGCGGTGTTGGTGGGTTCAGGACTGATCATCAGCAGTGCCGTCGGTCGACGTCGTCGTCGCGGCAAGCTGCTCAGTGCTCTGCTCAGCAGCCGCGCTCAGCCGGATTGATTCATGACCCAGACCCCCGATTCTCAACCACCTGATCCGCAACAGCCGGATCTGGAGTCTCTGCGTAAGGCGATTGCCAGTGGCGATCCTGTCCGGGCGATGCCGGCCCTGACTCAGCTGCGTTTCTGCACTGAAGAGGATGCCGTTCCTCTGCTGGTGCTCGGCACTCAGCAGCAGCCATTTTTGGTGCGGTCCCTGAGCTGCAGCGGACTGGGATACAAACGCAACGAGGCGGGCTGGGAGGTTCTCACCCGTCTGCTGCAACAGGATTCTGATCCCAATGTGCGTGCTGAAGCGGCCAATGCGATGGTCAGTTACGGCGTTGTGCGTTCCTGGGAGCTGCTGAAGAACGCTTTTGCTGTCGATCAGGCCTGGTTGGTGCGCTGCAGCATCCTCTCCGCCCTGGCGGAGCAACCCGACATCGATCCAACCTGGCTGCTGGAGTTGTCCCGTCTCGCCATCGAAGACGGCGATGGCACCGTCCGTGTGAGTGGAGCGGAGATTCTCGGTCGGCTCGTTCGCGAGCAGGGCGCCGCGGGCGTTGGCGGGACAGCCCGCAGCCTGCTGCAGCCTCTGCAGCAGGACGTCGATCACCGCGTGGTGGCGGCGGCACTCAATGGTCTGCAGTCCTGATCAAGCGATCTTGCTAGTTTTCAGACATCACTAGGGGTGCCACGGCGTTTCATCACGCTGACGGGCTGAGATCACACCCTCTGAACCTGATTCCGGGTCATGCCGGCGCAGGGAAGTGACCAGCGTGATCGAACCGGCATCTGCCGACTCCTGGGTTTCCATTGCTGCGTCGACCATGCGTGCTTCCTGGGTGTCTCCCCGCAAGGGACAGGCCAATGTGTCTCAGATGCATTACGCCCGGCAGGGTGTGGTGACCGAGGAAATGGCCCATGTGGCCAGGCGGGAGAACCTGCCCGAGTCGCTGGTGATGGAGGAGGTGGCCCGGGGTCGCATGATCATCCCGGCCAACATCAACCACACCAATCTGGAGCCGATGGCCATCGGCATCGCCAGCAAGTGCAAGGTGAACGCCAATATCGGCGCCTCACCCAATGCCTCCGATGCGGCCGAAGAAGTGAACAAGCTGAAGCTGGCGGTGAAGTACGGCGCCGACACGGTGATGGACCTGTCCACCGGTGGCGTGAACCTGGACGAGGTGCGCACCGAGATCATCGATGCGTCTCCGGTCCCCATCGGAACGGTGCCGGTGTATCAGGCTCTCGAGAGCGTTCATGGCTCGATTGAGAAGCTGGATGAAGACGATTTTCTGCACATCATCGAGAAGCACTGTCAGCAGGGCGTTGATTACCAGACCATCCACGCCGGTCTGCTGATTGAGCACCTGCCCAAGGTGAAAGGGCGCATCACCGGCATCGTCAGCCGCGGCGGCGGCATCCTTGCCCAGTGGATGCTGTATCACCACCGCCAGAACCCGCTGTACACGCGATTTGACGACATCTGCGAGATCTTCAAGCGTTACGATTGCACCTTCTCCCTGGGGGACTCGCTGCGTCCAGGATGCCAGCACGATGCCTCCGATGCCGCGCAACTGGCTGAACTGCACACTCTGGGTGAACTGACCCGCCGGGCCTGGACGCACAACGTCCAGGTGATGGTGGAAGGCCCGGGTCATGTACCGCTGGACCAGATCGAGTTCAACGTGAAAAAGCAGATGGAGGAGTGCAATGAAGCGCCCTTCTATGTGCTCGGTCCTCTGGTCACCGACATCGCTCCCGGTTATGACCACATCACTTCAGCCATTGGTGCGGCGATGGCGGGTTGGCATGGCACGGCGATGCTCTGTTACGTGACCCCGAAGGAGCATCTCGGCCTGCCCAACGCTGAGGATGTACGCGAGGGCCTGATCGCCTACAAGATCGCCGCCCACGCGGCCGACATCGCGCGCCACCGCCCCGGTGCCAGGGACCGTGATGACGAACTCAGCCGGGCCCGTTACGCCTTTGATTGGAACAAGCAGTTCGAGTTGTCTCTCGATCCCGAGCGGGCCAAGGAGTATCACGACGAAACCCTGCCGGCCGATATCTACAAGCAGGCTGAGTTCTGTTCGATGTGCGGACCAAAGCACTGCCCGATGCAGACCAAGATCACGGATGAGGATCTCGAGGGTCTGGAGAAAGTGCTGGACGCCAAGGGTGCGGCGGAGCTGACACCTCTCAAGCTCGACAAACTGAACTGATCAGAGGTTTTTACTGCCGAGCCCTGCTCAAAGCGAGCAGGGTTTGTTTTGCTGCTGATTGACCTGACAAAAAAGCTTCCCCGGGGACTGGGGAGGCTTGATTCAGTTCGTTGTTAAGCGTTGGTTGTTGCTGTTCGGGTATCGATCAGCTCAACAGGGCTTTCGACTTGGCGACCACGTTTTCCACGGTAAAGCCGAATTCCTTCATGCAGGTGCCGCCGGGAGCTGATGCACCGAAACGATCCATCGTCACGCTGTCGCCATCAAGGCCGATGAAGCGGTGCCACCCGAAGGATTCCGCAGCTTCCACGACGATGCGCTTGCGAACGGCGCTGGGCAGAACCTCTTCCTTGTAAGCGTCGCTCTGCTCATCGAAGAGTTCGACGCAGGGCATGGAGACCACACGCACCTTGTTGCCGTCGGCGCTGAGCTGTTTGGCAGCCTGAACGCAAAGGTCGAGTTCCGTTCCGGTGCCGATCAGGATCAGATCCGGTGTGCCGTCGCAGTCCTCGAGGACGTATCCACCGAGGGCGACCTTGTCGATCGAGGAGTTGGCCTGGTTGGCCATGCCCTGGCGGCTGAGGCAGAGGGAGCTGGGGCGCTTGCGGTTCTGAATCGCGATCTTGTATGCACCACTGGTTTCGTTGCCGTCGCCGGGACGGAACACCAGCATTCCCGGCATGGCGCGCAGGGACGGGATGGTTTCGATCGGCTGGTGGGTGGGCCCGTCTTCCCCAACACCGATGGAGTCGTGTGTCAGCACGTAGATCACGCCCAGTTCACTCAGGGCGGAGAGGCGCATGGAGCCGCGCATGTAGTCGGCGAAGACCAGGAAGGTGCCGCCGTAGGGGATCAGACCGCTGTCGTGATAGGCGATGCCATTGAGGACGGCGGCCATGGCGTGTTCACGCACACCGAAGTGCAGATAACGCTTCTCAGGGGTTTCAGGCTGGTAGGAGCCCGTCTCACCTTTGATGTCCGTGTAGTTGGAGTGGGTGAGGTCGGCGGAGCCACCGATCAGTTCGGGCAGGTTCGGTCCGAGGGCTCCCAGGCAGATCTGGGAGTGCTTGCGGGTGGCCAGGCCCTTGTCGTCGGGGGTGTAGGTCGGCAGATCCTTGTCCCATCCCTGGGGTAGTTCGCCGCGCAGCATGCGCTCGAATTCAGCCGCTTCGGCGGGGTACTTGGTGCGATAAGCGGCCAAGGCCTGGTTCCATTCCGCCTCGAGGCTGGCGCCACGGTCAACGGCCTGGCCGAACTGGTCATAGGCCTCCTGGGGCACTTTGAAGGGGGCGTAGTCCCATCCCAGTTGCTTGCGGGTCAGTTCAGCTTCTTCCTCACCTAGCGGAGCACCGTGAACCCCTGCGGTGTCGCCCTTGTTCGGGGAGCCGTAACCAATTGTAGTGGTGATTTTAATGATCGAAGGCTTGTCGGTGACGGCCTTGGCTGCCTCGATCGCCTTAGCGATGGCGTCCACATCCGTGTTGCCATCCGCCACATGCTGCACGTGCCAGCCGTAGGCCTCGTAGCGCTTCAATACGTCCTCGGTGAAGGACACATCGGTGCGGCCGTCAATGGTGATGTGGTTGTCGTCGTAAAGCGCGATCAACTTGCCCAGCTTCAGGTGACCGGCCAGGGAGCAGGCCTCTGAGGCGATGCCCTCCTGGTTGCAGCCGTCACCCATCACCACATAGGTGTAGTGATCAACGACCTTGGCGTCGGGCTTGTTGAACTTGGCGGCCAAGTGGGATTCGGCGATCGCCAGACCCACGGCGTTGGAGATGCCGGCACCCAGGGGTCCCGTGGTGACTTCCACGCCAGGGGTTTCAAAGGTTTCGGGGTGCCCCGGGGTCCGCGAGCCCCACTGGCGGAACTGTTTGATGTCCTCGATCGTCACTGAGTCGTAACCGGTGAGATGCAGCAGCGCGTACAGCAGCATGCAGCCATGGCCGGCTGAGAGCACGAAGCGGTCCCGGTTGAACCATTTCGGGTTCTTGGGGTTGTGCTTCAGGAACTTGTCCCAGAGGGTGTAGCCCATCGGAGCGCATCCCATCGGCAGCCCGGGGTGCCCGCTCTTGGACTTGTTCACCGCATCGACAGCCAGGAAGCGGATGCTGTTGATGCAGAGCGTGTCGAGAGAAGCGGGTGCGACGACCATGGTTCGAGGGGGGATTGCGTCAGATTTGCTGAAGAGTTTGACCGATGCGGGCGGTGTCGCCGCTCACGTCATCCGTCGGATGGCGAGGCAGACGTTGTGTCCGCCGAAGCCGAAGGAGTTGGAAAGCACCGTTCCCAGTGTGGACTCCCGGGCGGTATTGGGGACGACGTCCAGGTCACAGTCTGGATCAGGACGGCTGTGGTTGATCGTGGGTGGGACAACCCCGTTCTGCAGGGCGAGGATGCAGGCCACGGCCTCAATCCCGCCCGAGCCGCCCAGCAGGTGCCCGGTCATCGATTTTGTGGAGCTCACCGGGATCTGGAAAGCCCTTTGACCCAGGGCGCTTTTGATGGCCGAGGTTTCGTTTTTGTCGTTCGCCGGTGTGCTGGTGCCATGGGCGTTGACGTAGTCCACGTCATCTGGATTGATGCCGCCATCGGCCAGGGCCAGCCGCATCGCTTCGGCACCACCCACGCCGCCCGGCGTGGGTGAGGTGATGTGGTGAGCGTCACAGGTCATCCCGTAGCCCACGATCTCGGCCAGGATCGACGCGCCGCGGGCCTCGGCGTGCTCCAGTGTTTCCAGCACCAGAATTCCGGCGCCTTCACCGATCACAAAACCATCGCGCTCGGCGTCGAAGGGACGGCTGGCGGTGGAGGGATCATCGTTACGAAACGACAAGGCCTTGGCGCTGGCGAAGCCTGCGACCCCCAGCGGCGTGATCGCCGACTCCGCACCCCCGGCCACCATGGCGTCGGCCTTGCCGAGCTGCAGCAGCCGGAAGGCATCGCCGATGGCGTTCGAGCCCGCAGCACAGGCTGTGGCCACGGCGGAGCTGGGCCCTTTTGTCCCCAGCGCAATGGCCGCAAGGCCAGTGGCCATGTTGGGAATCATCATCGGCACCGTGAATGGGCTCACCCTGCCGGGACCCTTGCCCTCAAGAACGTGGGCCTGGGTTTCCATCGTCAGCAGTCCGCCGACGCCGGAACCGATGATCACGCCGATTCGATCGGCATTGTCCTCGCTGATCGTGAGACCCGCGTCCGCCAGCGCCTGTTTGGCAGCAACCACACCGAACTTGCAGAAGCGATCCCATCGCTTGGCTTCCTTGGGTTCGATCAGTCCGGCAGGGTCGAAGTCCTTCACCTCCGCTGCGAAGCGGCAGGCATGGGCTGAGGCATCAAACAGGGTGATGGCCGCGACACCATTGGTGCTGGATGTCAGACCACTCCAGTAGTCCTGAACCGTGTTGCCGATCGGTGTGACCGCGCCGAGGCCAGTGACCACGACGCGATGGAGACCGTCCACCATGCCGTTCCTCAGGCCTGCTTGTCTTCGATGTATTTCACGGCGTCGCCGACGGTGGTGATGCCCTCAGCCGCTTCATCGGGGATTTCGATGTCGAAGGCTTCTTCGAGGGCCATCACCAATTCCACGGTGTCCAGGGAGTCGGCGCCGAGGTCGTTCTGGAAGTTGGATTCCGGCTTCACCTCGCCAGCATCAACGCTGAGCTGCTCCGCAACGATCGAACGCACCTTCTCGAGGATCGCTTCCTGGGACATGGGCCGTTGCAACGGGACGCTGCATCCTACGGGCACGCCTTGGCCTCCCTTGAAGTGGGTATGAACAACGGTGACGGCTCTGGCGCCAGGGGGTGGCAGGGCGGGTACCTTGAGCCCAAGGACTTCTTTGAGCACCGGGCATGTCCCACGCCGTCAAGATCTACGACACCTGCATCGGCTGCACCCAGTGTGTGCGTGCCTGCCCCCTCGATGTGCTCGAAATGGTGCCCTGGGATGGCTGCAAGGCCGGCCAGATCGCGTCGTCACCCCGCACCGAGGACTGCGTCGGTTGCAAGCGTTGTGAAACCGCCTGCCCTACCGATTTTCTCAGCATCCGCGTCTACCTGGGTGACGAGACCACGCGAAGCATGGGTCTCGCCTACTGAGGCTCTGAATTGAATCATTGAAAACCCCATAAGCTCTGCCCGGCGACTGCCGGGCTTTTCTGTATGTGCGGAATCGTTGCTCTGGTGGGGTCCCGTGAGGCGGCCCCGCAGCTTCTGGAAGGTCTGCGGCAACTCGAATACCGGGGCTACGACTCCGCAGGCATCGCAACGGTTGATGCCAAGGCTGAACAACTCCACTGCCTGAGGGCCAGCGGCAAACTGGCCAACCTCGCCAAACGGTTTGATGAGCTGGGTTCACCGGGCCAGTGCGGTATCGGCCATACCCGTTGGGCCACCCACGGCAAGCCTGAGGAACGCAATGCCCATCCGCACCGGAGCATGGATGGATCCGTGGCGGTGGTGCAGAACGGCATCATCGAAAACCACCGTGTGCTTCGGGAACAGCTGGAGGCATCAGGGGTGGACTTCCGCTCCGAAACCGACACGGAGGTCATCCCCCATCTGATCGGCGCTGAGTTGCAGCGTCGTCTGGCAGCGGGTGAACAGGCTGGTGGTCCGTTGCTGCTCGCTGCAGTGCAGGCGGTGCTCCCCGACCTGCAGGGGGCCTATGCCCTGGCGGTGATCTGGCAGGCGGCCCCTGGAGCGCTGGTGGTGGCCCGCCGTGCCGCCCCACTGCTGATCGGACTGGGCGAAGGCGAGTTCCTCTGCGCCAGTGACACGCCAGCCCTGGCCGGTTTCACGCGCACGATCCTGCCGATGGAGGACGGCGAAGTGGCCCTGCTGTCTCCCCTGGGAGTCGAGCTTTACGACGATGCCGGGATGCGCCAGCAGCGGATGCCGTCGGTTCTTTCCGGTGCGGATCACGTGGCGGACAAGCGCCATTTCCGTCATTTCATGCTCAAGGAGATTCATGAGCAGCCGGAAACCGCTGACCTCTGGGTTGCCAGGCATCTGCCTCAGGGGTTACCCCCCGCATGTCCTGTGGCTCTTCCCTTCGACGATGCCTTTTATGCGGGCATCGAGCGTGTCGAAATTCTGGCCTGTGGCACCAGCCGCCACGCCGCGATGGTGGGTGCCTATCTGCTCGAGCAGTTCGCCGGCATCCCCACGGTTGTGCATTACGCCAGCGAATTCCGCTACGCACCGCCGCCACTGGCTCCCCACACCCTCACCATCGGAGTGACCCAATCCGGTGAGACGGCAGACACCCTTGCGGCTCTGGCCATGGAGGCGCAGCGTCGCCTCGACCACGGGGATCCCGCTTATGCACCACGTCAGCTGGGCGTCACCAATCGGCCGGAGAGCTCGCTGTCGCGCCAGGTGCCGGACATCCTCGACATCGGCGCCGGGATTGAAGTCGGCGTCGCCGCCACCAAGACGTTCATGGGGCAGCTCCTAGCGTTCTACGGCCTGACCATCGCGTTTGCCGCTCGCCGCAACAGCCGTTCGGCCGCACAGATTGCTGAGTTGGTCATGGAGCTGCGCCGTCTGCCCGATCAGCTGCAGGCGTTGGTTGATCTCCACGATGAGCGCTGTGCAGCGTTCGCCCACCGCTTTGCGGAAACACAGGATGTGATTTTCCTGGGCCGCGGCATCAACTACCCGATCGCCCTTGAGGGGGCTCTCAAGCTCAAGGAGATCAGCTACATCCACGCCGAGGGCTATCCAGCCGGCGAGATGAAGCATGGTCCGATCGCCCTGCTGGATTCCCACGTCCCGGTGGTCTCGATCGCGGTCCCCGGCGTGGTGTTCGAAAAAGTGCTCAGCAATGCCCAGGAAGCCAAGGCGCGCGACGCGCAGCTGATCGGGGTGGCACCGGATGGACCGGACACGGCTCTGTTTGATGAGCTGCTGCCGGTCCCGGACGTGAGTGAGTGGATCAGCCCTTTGCTCACCGTGGTGCCGATGCAGCTGCTCAGCTATCACATCGCTGCCCATCGGGGCCTGGATGTGGATCAACCGCGCAATCTCGCCAAGAGCGTCACGGTGGAGTAATCATCGAGCAGGGAGAACGGTGGCGTGAGCTTGCGCTGAGCCTCAGCTAGTTGCGCAGGGTGCCTGCCGCCTTCTGCTCTCTGAAATCCGCGACGGCCCTGGGCAGCCCCTCGCTCAGGCTGATTCCCGCGCGCCAGCCCATGGCCGCCAGGCGGCTCACATCGAGCTGCTTTTTTGGGGTGCCATCGGGCTTGCTGGTGTCCCACTCAATCGACCCTGCATATCCAACGGCATGGGCAACCGCTTCTGCGAGCTCCCGGATCGACAGATCGATGCCGGTCCCCACATTGAGAAACGCGAGGGGGGATCCGGCTTCATCGCACGGGGCATCCTCTGCATCGGGATTCCAGCGCTCCAGGGCGAACACACTGGCCTCGCCCAGGTCATCAGCATGCAGGAACTCCCGCAGTGGGGTTCCCGATCCCCAGCAGGTCACGGTCGAGACGCCACGCTCAATGGCAACCTGGAAACGGCGAATCAGTGCCGGCAGCACATGGCTCCCTGTCGGGTGGTAGTTGTCGCCCGGTCCGTAGAGGTTCGTCGGCATCAGGCTGATCGCGTCAAAACCGTGCTGAAGCCTCAGAGCCTGAGCGAGTTTGATGCCGGCGATCTTGGCAATGGCGTACCACTCGTTCGTGGGTTCCAGGCTTCCCGTGAGCAGGGCCTCTTCACGGATCGGTTGGTCGGCAAATTTTGGATAGATGCAGCTGCTGCCCAGAAAGAGCAGGCGTCGAGCACCTTGATGCCAGGCCGTTTCGATCACATTCGTTTCGAGCTGCAGATTCTGCAGCAGAAAATCCGCCGGTCGGCTGCGGTTCGCTTCGATGCCGCCCACGGTGGCAGCCGTCAGCACCACCACCGTGGGTTGTTGCTTTGCAAACCAGGTCCGAACAGCGGTTAGGTCCAGCAGATCCAGCTCCTGTCGAGTCGGCGTGAGCAAGGATCCGCCACAGCGTTCGTCCCCGTAGCCAGCCCGTCGCAGGGCCCTCACCACCGCACTGCCGGCCATGCCACGGGCGCCGGCCACCAAGATTCGATCGCTGGCGGAGATCAGCAGCGAGGTTTCAGGCTTCATTCGCGGGGGCCCACCACCTGGAAGCCCTTCCGACGCAGATAGGCCTCCTTCTTCGCCTCCTCCTGATCGTGGTGGATCATCTCCGCGATCATCTCCTCGAGGCTGGTGGTGGGAGTCCACCCGAGCTTTTCGCGGGCCTTGCTGGGATCGCCCAGCAGGGTCTCGACCTCAGCGGGCCTGTAGTAACGCGGGTCGATGCACACCACGATAGCCCCGTCGCTGCCGCGTCGTCCCACCTCCTGTAACCCGTCCCCGTCCCAGTGGATGGAATCAGTGCCGCCCTCGCCGCTCCAGCCAAGTTCAGCGGCGGCCAGTTCGATGAAGCGCCGCACCGACTCCTGCCGTCCGGTGGCGATCACAAAATCCTCGGGTTGCTCTTGTTGAAGCATGCGCCACTGCATCTCGACGTAATCGCGGGCGTGTCCCCAGTCCCGCAGGGCATCGAGATTTCCCATGTAGAGGCAGTCGTCCAGGCCGGCATCGATGCGGGCCAGCCCACGGGTGATCTTGCGCGTGACGAAGGTCTCCCCGCGTCTGGGGCTTTCGTGGTTGAACAGAATCCCGTTGCAGGCGTACATGCCGTAGGACTCCCGGTAGTTCACCGTGATCCAGAACCCGTAGAGCTTGGCCACGCCATAGGGGCTGCGGGGATGGAACGGGGTGGTTTCCGTCTGCGGCACCTCCTGCACCAGGCCATAGAGCTCAGAGGTTGAGGCCTGATAAATGCGGGTCCGTTGCGTCAGCCCCAGAACCCTGACGGCCTCGAGAATCCGAAGGGTGCCCAGCGCATCGGCATTGGCTGTGTATTCCGGTGCCTCAAAACTGACCGCCACATGGCTCTGGGCGCCCAGGTTGTAGATCTCATCAGGCTGGATCTCCTGGATGATCTTGATCAGATTGCTGCTGTCTGTGAGATCTCCATAGTGGAGAACCAGTCGGGGATCCACATCGTGGGGATCCTGATACAGATGATCGATCCGGCTGGTGTTGAAGCTGCTGGCCCGTCGTTTGATCCCATGGACGATGTATCCCTTCTCCAGCAGCAGTTCGGCCAGGTAACTGCCGTCCTGGCCGGTGATTCCGCTGATCAGGGCGACACGGGCCTGGCCGGAGCCGTTTCTGGTCATTCGGAAATCGCTAGCCCCTGAGACCCATCATCCGGCAAGAAGGGTCGGTTCATGGCGGCCGTAACGGTCTTCGAAACGCACGATGTCGTCCTCTCCGAGGTATTCACCGCTCTGGACCTCGATCAGTTCAACGGGGATCTTGCCGGGATTGGAGAGCCGGTGCCGGCAACCCATCGGGATGTAAGTGCTCTGGTTCTCACCGAGCAGCTGCTGTTCGCCGTCCCGTTCCACCAGAGCGGTGCCGCGGACCACCACCCAGTGTTCGGCCCGGTGATGGTGCATCTGAAGCGAGAGGCTCGCCCCTGGTTTCACGGAAATCCGCTTCACCTGCCAGCGGTGATCCTCCACGACACCGGTGTAAGCGCCCCAGGGTCTGTAGATCTTTCGGTGCGCCTTGCCTTCCGGGCTGCCGTCCGTTTCGAGCTGTTTCACCACCTTTTTGATCGCCTGCGCCTGTGAGCGGTCCGCAATCAGCACCGCATCATCGGTTTCCACCACCACGAGATTTTCGACCCCTAGACCCACCACCAAACGATGTTCGCTGCGCATGTAGCAGTTGCGGCTGCCTTCGGAAATCACCCGTCCCTGCAGCACATTGCCTTCGCTGTCCCGCGTCCCCGTTTCCCACAACGCACTCCAGCTGCCCACATCGCTCCAGCCGGCATCGAGCGGCAGGACAGAGCCAAGGTCCGTTTTTTCCATCACAGCCACATCAATGGCGACGTTCGGGCATTTGGCGAAGGCCTCCCGCTCGAGACGCAGGAATTCCAGATCGGCCGTGTCCTGTTCCAGGGCAGCGCGGCAACAGCTCACCACCTCCGGGACCAGGCGTTCCAGTTCAGCGAGCATGGCGCTAGCTCGGAACAGGAACATGCCGCTGTTCCAGGTGAAACGACCCGTCGATAGAAATTGCTCAGCGGTGGCCCGATCCGGCTTCTCGACAAAGCGACTGATCGGCACATCCAGCAGCTGATCGCTGGGGAAGGACTGGGCGGCTTCGATGTACCCGTATCCGGTCTCAGGGGCCGTCGGCACGATGCCGAAGGTCACCAGACGTCCCTCTTCAGCGGGTCGGCGGCCCGCTTCGACAGCGTCGCGGAAGTGCCCGGCATCGCGGATCAGGTGGTCCGCCGCCAGCACCAGCAACAGCGGATCCTCCCCCTGTGAGGTGGCTTGCAGGGCTGCGACGGTGACGGCCGGAGCGGTGTTGCGGCCCATGGGTTCCAGCAGAATCGCGTTTGGCTCGATGCCGATCTGACGCATCTGCTCGGCAACGATGAAGCGGTGATCTTCATTGCAGATCAGCAACGGCGGCGCCAGCCCATTGAGCCCTGTCAGCCGTTGGTGGGTCTGCTGCAGCAGCGTGGCGTCGCCATCGCCACTCAGCGGCCAGTACTGCTTGGGATAGCTGGCTCGTGACAGCGGCCACAGGCGGGTGCCTGTTCCACCGCAGAGGATCACCGGAATCAGAGGGGTGACAGCCAAGGGACCCACGTCAGGGTTCCCCAGAATCGCCTGTCCGCCCTGTCTCTGTCGATGGGCATCAGAGATCGAGCAGGCCGGGGGGAGGCGTCAGCAGCAACCATCCTTCGTGGAGATGCACCTCCGGCACGATGGCTTCCACGAAGGGCACCAGTTGCACCTTGCCGTTCTGGCGCCGGATTTCCAGCAGATCGTGACCGGCGCTGATCAGATCCGACACCGCGCCGACCGGCTCTCCATCGGGTTCCAGACGGACTTCCAGTCCGATCAGATCCAGGAGGTGGAATTCTCCATCCGCTAGTTCAGGACGGTCGTCCGCCATGACCAGAAACTCTCGACCCACCAGGGCTTCGGCGGCGCTCCGGTCATCAATGCCTTCGAGATGCACCACGAACAGGGAACGGCCGGGCAGCTGACGGCCGCGTTGGAGATGCACTTCCTGGGGCTGCTCTGCGTTGCGACCCTTCAGCCAGCGCGGGCCTGGGTTCAGGAACCGCTCGGGGAAATCGCTGCTTGGGTTGATCTTCAGGTCACCCTTCAACCCCTGGACTCCCACCACCTTGCCCACCGTGAGCCATTCCACTGATTCGGGCATGACGATGGTTGCCTGATCCGTCGATAATGGCTGGAGACCTCATCGGACCTGAGCGATGGCGACGACCTCAACTCCAATCCTGCCTGGCTCGACGGTGACGGTTGAGGATGCTTGTTCGATCTACAACGGCTACACGGGTTTTGTGCAGCGCATCAGCGGCGACCGAGCTGCGGTGCTGTTTGAAGGCGGTAACTGGGACAAGCTTGTGACCTTGCGCTTGAAGGATCTGAAGGCTTCTTGAGGGTGATGTCGTCGCCCGATCGCTTCAAACTGCGCATGAGGGCCATGGTGCTGGAGACGAAAACCGTCTCCGGGCGCACCTACAACGCTGTGGTCTTCGGAGCCATTCTGTTAAGCGTTCTGGCGCTGATGATGGATCCAAATCCGTTGTCAACATCGATTTACCAGCGATCAGCGGTTGGCTGGATTTACTTTATTCAGAACAGTTGTCTTGCTGTTTTTGCGGTTGACTTTTTGCTAAACCTGTATGTCAGCGAAAGGCCTTTGAAATACCTGTTCAGTTTTTATGGGCTGATTGATTTACTTGCGGTTGTTTTCTTTATTATACCGCAGATTCGAAGCGAAATTCTGCTTTGGATTTTCAAGTTCGGACGTATTCTTCGTGTCTTCAAGCTACTGCGTTTCATCGATGAAGCCAAGGTGCTTGGGGCAGCACTGCAAAGGAGTGCTCGCACGATTGTCGTTTATCTGTTTTTTGTTTTCATGCTCCAGGTTGTGCTGGGGTACTTCATTTTCGTGATTGAAAGTGTCAATCCAGACAGCCCCTTCAAAACGATGGGTAATGGTGTCTATTGGGCGATTGTCACGATGACAACGGTTGGATATGGGGACTATGTGCCCCAGACGGCACTTGGCCGTTTACTCGCTTCAGTTGTGATGATGCTCGGTTTTGGAATCATTGCCATTCCCACGGGGATTCTCACCTACTCGGGGGTGCGACAACAGCGCCAGGAATCCATGGCCAGCAACTGTCCTGCCTGTGGTCGTTCAGGGCATCGCAATGATGCGGTCCATTGCGACCGATGCGGTGCTCTGCTGAGAGATCACAAAGCGTCCAGCGTTTGAAGAGCGGCCTCGGCCGCCTTTTGCTCAGCTTCCTTCCTGGAGCGTCCCCAGGCTTCGGCAGCGAGCTGATCATTCAACAGAACAGAGGTGTGAAAGCGTTTGAGGTCGCCATGGATGCGATTGTTCTCTTCCGTGATGTAGCGCGGACGTCCGATCTTGCGCGCCTGGCTCCATTCCTGCAGGGCCGATTTGCTCTGGTAACGGTGCGGATGATCCAGAACCTCTTTGGCGCTGCCTACCCAACGGGGGTCAAGCCAGTGATGCACCAGGTTCAGGCCTTGATCCTGAAGGTACAGGGCACCGATCAGAGCTTCCGTTGCCTCGGCTCGCAAGGTCTTGAGGGCCTGCCGGTCGCCCTTGGCATCAGCTCCGACCTTCAGGATTGTTTCGATCGCGATGGATTCGCCCAGGTCAGCAAGCCATTGGTCGCTCACCAGTTGGGCCCGAAGTTCGGATCGTTGTCCAACGCTGAGTTCTGGCAACTGCTGATCGATAAAGTCTGTACAGGCCAGTCTCAGAACAGCGTCTCCAAGAAATTCAAGACGCTCATGATTCCTGCCAAGACGTGCAGACGTATGGGTCATCGCTTCATCAATGACCTGTAAATCCTGAATCGCGTCCTTCCATGTCGGCTCGATGGCGACGAGGAAGCCGATTAACTGTTGTGAGCGCTCTGCAGGTAATCGCTTCATCGAAGGGGGCTCTCGGGCCAGTTAGGGTGATGAGGAATGGGGTCCATGGCAGTCAAGATGAAAATCTGTTTCTTCCATTTATTTAAATGTGGCGGAACAACATTCAATTGGATTCTTCAGAATAATTTTCCTGATAACGTTCTGTATGCGGAAAAGCCTGATCGATGCCGCGGGCGTCTCAAGGCTTCATCCGTTGAAGATCACCTTCGGCAGGCAGGGAGCCATGGCTACCAGGTGCTCTCCACCCATCTCGCTGAGCCAGCTTGCGCACAACTAGCACAATTCCCCTGCTCGATTGTGCGAATTCCAATGGATCGCAATTGGTCGGCTTATCAGTTTCAAATCCATCAGGGATCAACGGATTGCAATTTTCCGTATGCCCAGTATCTTGAGCGCCATCATGATTTTCAGGTCAGGGTTCTCGGTGGTGAAGATATCAAAGAAGATCGCGTACAATCGATTCTACAAACCTTCAAGCTCGGGATTCTTGAGCGATTTGATGAATCCATGGTGGTGTTTGAATGGCTGTTGCTTCAGCAGGGTATTTCTGTGAATTTTGCATACCCTGGCCGCAAGAATAAAAGCAAGGCAAGCCAACAGAATGTTGAGAACATGTCCAAAGAGATCGACAATGCTTTGAAGATGAATTGTTTTTTGAAGGATTTGGAGCTGTATCGCGCGGCTTCAGGGTTGTTGGATGAACGCATCGCCGCGATCCCCGATATGGATCAGCGACTCAGGGATTTCCAGCAACGCTGCGATCAGGCGCAATCCCGCGAGGAGCGCACCCCGCTGAAGGGGTACGGGAAAGGTCCCTCGGATTTCACCTATCTCGAGCCATCCACCGTGCCTGGACTTCGGCCAGGATTTGGGTGAAAGCAGGACATAAGCCGGGTTCTGTTCACCACTCCGTAGAGGGTGGGTGGTTATCTATCTGGGATCACCGTTACCGGTGACCTCGAGCGGCGCGTTCAATCGGAACAGGGCTGATGGCCAACCGTTGTTCCTTGGCCTTGCTCCCAGCCGGGGTTTACCGAGCCAGCACCTCTCGATGCTGCTGGTGCGCTCTTACCGCACCTTTGCACCCTTGCCTGTGCCTGGGGAATCCCCATGGGGCCATCGGCGGTGTGTTTCTGTGGCACTCTCCTCACGGTCACCCGCACTGGGCGTTACCCAGCAAGCCTGGCCATCGGGGAGCCCGGACTTTCCTCAATCCGATCCAGGGGATCCGATTGCAACCACCTCGCCTGCTTTCAGGCCTCATCATGCCGCCTCGGCATAATTTGCTTATCCAGGACGGTCACGCGCCTGGGGCTGTAGCTCAGCTGGATAGAGCGACGGTTTCCTAAACCGTAGGTCGTGGGTTCGAGTCCCGCCAGCCCCGTCAGTCACAGCAAGGGTTTTGGGGAAGATGAGCTCACTGCTCTTTTCCCAAAATCCCTTCTGCACTCACTTTGCACTCACTTTCGTGCGCATCGCTGCACTCACCCCCTCTGCTGGGTGTTCCTTGTTTACGTGGAATAGGCCTCGTTAAGCTCTTGTAATCGTCCTGAAGCCATCCGTCATTGGCCGCGGCTATCTATCAATGCCATCCGAAGACACGCAGTTCACAAGAAATAACCTCCCAGCCCGTCGTGGCCTTCCGCCGCTAACCAAGGAAGTCTCAACTTCGATCATTTCGTTTAGGCCGTATGCAGAGGATTTACAGCGCTTGAACAACAAGAAAGACAAGGCAACCTTTATCCGTGATGCAGTGCGCTTGGCTTTAGATGCGGAGGCTTAATGCATCGAGCAAGAGATTGATCATGCTCGTGCTGTTGCACCTCATGGCGCAGCCTGCAGCTGCCATTCCACTCCCTCTGGTCTGCGACCTCACCAGCGAGGAAGTGCCATCCATACAGATCCTGCTCAAGGAACGGTCTGCTGTATCGCTGAACGGAGAGTTGCAGCAGAAGGGCGTGACCCTCGGCATTTTTCAGACAGGCCAATCCAATGGGTATGGAAGTGTCTGGTGGTCTTTCCGTGACCAGACAGGCGAAGGTGATGGAGTCTCGGTGCTTTTTAAAGATGACCAGCACTGGAACCCTCACCGACGCCTGCCTCGCCCCTCAGAGACCAACAGGGTTCTGTTCGTTGGGTTTGCATCGGCTCTTTGGTACTGGAACAACGTCGCGGATCCAGGGCTGTTTCGGGAGAATCAGGATCTCCTGAAGGCGGCAGCTGGGTTCTGGGCCATATCTGACAACTGCTTAGGAGGAAGGACGCTACGGGGGTGACCTCCAGGCTGAGCTATGGCGCGGGGCATGCCTTGGAGTTGAGAGCTGGCTGAAAAAGCGACTGAAGGATTGAATAAATCCTCGTAAACGTGGCTATCGTGTAGGCATCCAACGTTTTAGCTGTCTCCCTTAATGCCTCAGTCCAGGCCTCCAAGGTGGGTTGCTCGTCTTCGTGGCGCCTGCCCTCGTGGCTGGTCTGTGCGTGAGATGCGCAGCAAGGTTTATCTGAGTGTTCGCTCCGGCAAGGCAGGATCTAGCGCGGCTTGCGTCACCCTTCCAATCGCCTGGGCCGCAGACACGGTTTCCGAGACCATCGCGTTGATCACAGAGCTTCATCAGCAGGTTGAGGCTGGTGTTGACCTGCGTGATGCGCTGGCTCGAATCAATGGCTTTACACCTCAGGTGGCGGCAACAGGCTCGAGTCAGTGGCCTGTGCTGCTGGAGCGGTTCCATGACGATCTGAACACGCTGAGCCAGATCAAGGAGAGCACCTGGCAACGCAACTATTCGCCGTTCCTGACGCGGGCCGTTGAACTGCTCACCCAAGCATCAGCACCGCGGGATGCCCGGAGCTTGATTACTGAAGTGGCTCGCACCTGGGCCGACAAGCCCAGGAGTCGCAACATGGCGGTAGACGCTGTTCGGCGGTTCCTGGATTTTGCGGTTGAGGTTCACCGCCTGCCAGCCCAGACCTGGACACTGACTGATCGTGCTGCCAAGCAGCTTCGGGGCAAGCGCCCAGAGCGCCGCACCGTGGCGGCGATCACCGATGCCGAGATCCTCCACTTGCTCAACAGCCTGTCGAATACCGCTGCTGGCGATCGCTGGAGGAATGCGATCAAGTTGTTGGCTCTGTTTGGCTTGAGGCCTGAAGAGTTGAACCACCTCACGGTTAGGGAGCACCCCACCACCGGCAAGCCAGCACTGTTCTGCACATACCGCAAAAAGAATGCTCGCGGCTCGACGGAACCACGCTGGCTCATGCCGTTGCCGTTGACCGACTCCTTCGGCGAGTTGGTGGAGTGGAACCTGGCGGGTGCCATGGCAATTGGTCAGCTTGAGCTTCCACCACTCAGCGACAAATATTCGCTGAGAACGTTCCTCGAGCGCCAACCTGCCTGGATTGAGCTGAAGGCCGTTTACGCCGAGCGCAATGAGTGGGTGAGGCCGTATTCGTTCAGAGATTCATATTCCTTGCGTGGGCACCGTGCTGGACATCGTCTCGATGTGCTCTGCACGGCGATGGGGCACAGCCTGACCGTGCACACGTCCTCGTACGAATGGAGCAGAGACGATTCTGTTTTGCCGTTTGCGTGACAAAAACGGTGGGACAGCAATAGGGCTCCCACTTTCTGTGTAACGCGACTCCACATGTAGGGGCAAGCGTTTGCCGCCAACGCTTGCAATGGTGTGCAGCGCGTGTCATGTTCAAGGAACGACGTGGGGTCACCAAGCCCCCCTCCTTGCTCGCAGGGGGCCAGATCTCTCCGGTCGGCAGCCGGCGATGACTATCGGGTCGGGTCGCCGTTATCGCTGTTTCTCTGCGGTTCCCTTCCCAGCTCGCATGACTCGCCGCTCGCCCAAAAAATCCAACCGATCCAAGGCTGCCTTTTTTGAGCTCCCTCCGGAGCTCAAATTTCAGCGTCGTCAGATTGGTCAATTTCTTGAGGAGACTGTCGAGAAATGCCCTGAGTTGCCACCTGGCTGCAATTGTTTAATCACCCGGGTCCACCCCGTGTTGATGAACGAATTGATCCGACGGAATCGGGCGTTTTTCCGCACCAAGAGAGCCCAACAGCGATAACGGCGATCGCCAGAAACCTCAAAACCTGATCTTTCTGGCTCTAAACGATGTCTGAAACCACCTGGCTCCTCACGGGTCCGATGGCGGCTGAGCTCGGGATTTCAATCCGAAGCATCCATCATTGGCGTTCGTCCCAGCAGAGCCCCTGGCAGCAGGGGCGCCATTTCCAACGCCTCACTCCCGCGGATCGATCGCCCTGGATCTGGAACCGCGAGTTGACGCTCAAAGCCTGGGATGAGGCACGCAAATCTGTTGAAGGTGCAGCGTGATGACCCCTCACACCGACAAGAGCCATCACCTGTCTGTGGATGGCGGCTGCATCCGCACCAACATCTACCTGGACCAAGACCAGCTGCTGCTGATCGTTCAGTGCCTGCGTGATGAAGCGGTCCGCATGTCCAGGCCAACTGATTCCCAGTGCTGGGCCCTTATGGACGAGCGGGAACAGCAGTGCAACCGCTTGGTCTATCAGATCCTGACCGCTGGCTTCGATGTTGAGGAGAGGATTGGGCTCCGGAGCGGGGGGGTGGCTCGTGGCTGAGCTTTATCACCTCAAGCGACGGCTCGACGACATTGATCGCAAGTTGCGAGTGCACCGTGGCCCTGCAACACCTGAGCAGGCCCAACTGTTGCGTGCGAGGCGGGAGTGCTTGCTCGAGCTCGCCGATGCCGAGCGGCAGTTCTGGGGCGCATGAACACATTGGCCCCTTTCACCTGGGGCCTCTCAAAAACAATCTCTAGATCCTGTATTCAATGACCATCACTGCTTTGCCCCGGATGGGCAGCGGCAGGGTGAGTGAAGCCCGACGGCTGCAGTTTCACGCTGATGTTCGCGAAGTGGTGGCCTGGATGCGCCATTACGTTGAGCAGCTTGGCTTCGCTCCTGTCGCACGATCCTGGCTTTACGCTTTGGAGTCTGAAGGCATCATCACCAAAGGTGATTTCAACTGGGCTGGCAAATGGCTGGCCGATCGCCGAAAAGAAGGGCTGATTCCGTTTGAGCTCGTCGCTGCCGATTCCACCCGTGCTCTCTCTGGACACGATGCTCACGATCGAGAGCTAACCCCGCGGGAATACATCAACCGTCAGCTGCGGGAATCGCTGGATCAAGCCAAGCAGTACTGGCCTGCCAGCTTCTGGAAACACCAGCAACACTTCCCGATCATCTGGACTGAAAAACGCGACCTGATCAAGCTGTTTGAACCTGAGCTGCCGCAGGCGGTGCGACGCTTCGCCAGCAAAGGCCAAGCCGATGTGAACAGCCGAGTGGCTCTGATTGAAGAATGCCAATGGGCTGAATCAGAGGGTTTGGAACCGGTGATCCTCTACTGCGGTGACTTGGATCCGATGGGGGTCAAGATGTCCGAAGCCATCCTTGAAAACCTGATGCCATTGGCCAAGGTTCTCAACTGGGAATACGAGCTGGAGGAGATGGCTGAAGACGGCCGAATCGTCCGCTTCGGGCTCAATGCCGAGTTTGTGGACAATGCCGGTCTGCTGTGGATCGACGGGTTAGAGACCAGTAGCGGTGAAGACTTGGCCAACCCGAACCACAACCACCATGATTTTCCGTATGTGCAGGACTACCTGGCGACGTACGGTCAACGGAAGGTGGAAGCTAATGCGCTGATCGCCAATCCAACTGCTGCCCGTGCGTTGATTCGTGAAGAACTCTGGTTCTGGTTATCTGCCGCTGGGCACAAACAATGGGAGTCGGAGAATCAAGCTGCAAGCGACGAAGCATCGGGCCACGTTGATGCCATCACAAGAATGCTGGCGATGTTTGATTCCGTCGGAGCGCTTTACAACCCGCGACGGTTGGAGCAGGCCGTTGCCGAAGGCGTGAATTCACTTCCACCCGCATGAGTGAAAACAGGGCAAAAAGAGATTTCTTTCCGAGGACTCCTGAAACGGGGTCTTTTTTATGCGTGTAAATACTCAACTTTTGCGGAATTAAATAGATATTGCCTGTGAAGTAATGCACATGCTTGCATGGTTTACGCAGACCACTGATGTTCACCTTGCTGCCCCATCTGTGGTGGTTAGTGTCAGTTCAAGCCTGATTAAATCTTTATATTAATGTCAACCTGCGCCCAAAATCTAAAGACCCACGAGCACCTTGTTGCCAGGGTGCCGGTCGGCACAAAGAGGTTGCTTGAGCACTACACCCGTGTGAATGGATTTCGCTCAAAAAATCAAGCACTGAACGAAATCATTCACAGAGCTCTTATTGCAATCGCGTACTGACAGGCACTGGGATTCAGCCACCGGCCCTTGGAAAGCTTGGCTGGATCCCGCGATCGAACAACCCCGCTTCAGGGAAATCCAATGCATTACAAATCTATCGGCTGCCATCTATACGAACGCCTTCGCGGAGTTCTCAGCTGCTGATGACCAGCTACACCCGCAGCAGCAGGGCAAACCCTTGCCCAATCTGTGGCCGCACCCGTGACGGCGACTGTCGAATCCTTGATTCGGGGCTGGTCTTTTGCCACAGCGAACGCAATGGCGTCATCCCAGGCAAACAGCATCCAAAAAAGGATTTTGTCTATTGCGGGAAGTCGGACGAGGCGCAGGGCTTTGGCATCTGGAAGCCACTGCATCTCTGCACCGAACCGCTGAAAACCAGGCGCGAGCCAAAGACCCAGTTTTTTCAATACCGGCTTTGGGATGGCTCCCCACTAAAGGTCAGCCGCAAGCGCACCGACTATCCCGACAAGCCGAAATGGGTTGGCTGGGAAAAGCGGCTTAACGGCACCAAAGAGATCGAGATCGCCCCTTACCGATGGCACAAAGCCATGGCTGAGGTGGTCAGCGTTGGCGTTCTTGTGGTGCTGCGCGGCGAGCTGAAAGCTGACCTTTTGGCGGGCCGTGGCATCCCTGCCATCTCTGTCCTGGCCGTTGGCGATCGGCTGGTGACAGAACTGCGAAAGCTGATTGCTGATGGCCACACCGTCGCGTTGGCACCCGACTGCGACCTGGCCGATCTTGATCACTGGTATCGCGACCTGACCGGTGCCATCCCTCAGCTGCAGACCCTGCAGTGCCCAGACAAAAAGATGGATTGGCGTTCACCACCTGCTGATGGTGCCGTGGCGTTGAGGACTGGATCACCAGCAAGAGCCCCAGCAATGACGAGATCTTGGCAGCCATCACTCCATTGCGATGGGAGCCGTCAGCTGAAATCACCTCCACCGCGCTAGTCGAAAAGCCTATCGATGCAGATGACGAAGACCTGCCTCTCAACGAACGGATCGATCTGGGCGTTGAAGCCCTGCTGGAAGCCCACCTCAAAAACAACGCCGGGGAAATCGACGCTGCTTTTGCTGACTTGTTCAAGCTCGGTGTCCGCCGTGATCGCGCAGAAGAGCGAATCCTGATGCAGTGGGCCAAATCCCATGGCCTCGATATTTCAACCACAGCTGCACCAAATCAGCAGGTGCGTGGTCGGGTGATTGGCAAAGCGAAAGAAGGCAAAGGCATGCGCCAACAGCTCCCAGGGTTCGGGCTCGACAACGACCTGCATCTTTTGGTTTCTGATGCCGCTGCAGGCAAGACAACAGCGTTTTGCGAGCTGGCCACTGTCATGACCGCTCGAGATAAAGGCTTTCTCGATCACGAAGCTCCCCGCATTGATCCACCCGACGATCCGCGCTCTACCGCCTTGGTGATTGCCTCTGACGGAGAGGGCACTGCCTATTCCATGTGGGAGAACTATCTCGCTTCCATCAATGGACAGGAACGCGGCGCTCTCCTCGAGGTCTGGGCTCAGGACGATGAAAAAGGAGAAAACCCATGGAACGTTTCTCTACACAACCTCCAGCGCCTCTACAAACGCATGGCCATGGGTGATGTGGCTGTCGTCATCATCGACACCGCAAACGCCGTCTTTAGAGGTGCTGGCATCAACGTCGGCACAGGACCGATTGAGACCTATCTCCGGCTCCTGAAACAGATCGTTTGCCGAACCGCCCCGCTCTGGATCTCACAACACACCAACCGGAACGGTGGAACCACCATGAAGGCCATTGGTGGCCATCCAGCCTTTCAAGAGGTTCCAAGCGTTGTTCACCTCATCGAAGCCAAGCAACAGGCAGATGGCTCGAAGATCCGCATTTGGCATGTCCTGAAGCTTCGTGGCTCCAACTACCGGCGCTTTAGTTACGTCCTCGAGGCCGGTGAACTCAAAGTCACCGACGGCCACTTCTTTGAGAACTGCCGTGAGCAAGTTCTCGTCCTCATCCATAAGCAAATCCTCGTCGCTGGCTTTACCAGCCCTAGCGATCTGATCCGACTCTCCAATCGACCCCCACAGTCCGTCTACAACGCTCTCGATGAACTCCGGGGAATGAAGCTCATTCGCTCCCGTGGTCGCGGTTTCCGATTGACTTCCGCCGGTGAGCGATTCGTCGAATCCTTGAAAATTTCGCCCGATCAGCCTGATTGGATTGCCT
Organism: Synechococcus sp. KORDI-100; assembly: GCF_000737535.1. Lineage (NCBI taxonomy): Bacteria > Bacillati > Cyanobacteriota > Cyanophyceae > Synechococcales > Synechococcaceae > Synechococcus > Synechococcus sp. KORDI-100. The sequence continues at coordinate 385,791 of NZ_CP006269.1, forward strand.
GACCCCCCCCCTTACACATCCACAACCCCTCCGGGAAAACAAATCCTCTCAATCCCAGTGCTCACAACCCTTCTACTCACCTCATTTACCAATAGATCGAGAGAGGGGGGGGGGGAGGGGTAGAGGTATTTAGAGACGTTGAACCTGCAATGGCTCGCCAAAATAGTTGTACGAACGTGTCTTTTTCTTCGATGGCCGGCAGAACTTCTGTTCGTAAGTATCAGGAGCGGGTGGATAAGTGCTTCGAGATGCACATTCGCGGAATGAAGCAATCAGAAATCGCTGAGGCCATGAGCATGACTCAGCAGGCTGTCTCCAGGGCAGTAAAGAAAGCTGCAACTCAGCATCCACTGGTGCAGATGACTCCGGAAGAACGCGCAGGCGTTGCCCTTGCTTTGATGCAATCGATCACCAAAGAGCTTTGGCAAGAAATAGATGATGCGAAACAACGTGGAGCCCGGGATGAGCTCAGGTCGTTGTTGGGAATCTCAAGCTTGCACGCACAACGGGTGAGCAGGGTGCTGCTGGATCAAGCCGACGTTGCGATCAGCGTCGTCAATGTCAGTGAGAGCACCGTAAACAGCCTGGCTCCGAAGGGCACCGATTGTTATCAAGCGTGGCTTCAAAGCGTTGGACCCGGAGCTTTGACAGCGATGCCAATGCAAGCTCAGTCCAGCGATCGAGTTATTGCTTCAGAGACAGTTACTCAAGGGCCGGATGTGCCGGTTTAGCTAGTAGCGATACGGATCTAGTCGTCTCACAAGCTGAGATTCGAGCGGGTTCTGAGTCCAGAAATGCCCGTGTCTCAGTCCAAGACGGTGCAGGCTGGTGGTGGTGTGCCAATCGCGCTGACTCAGGCCTACCGGAGGGTGTATCGCACGCGTGGGCAGCTGTTGTTGGAGGTGGCGCCGCTGTGAAGGCCGGGCTTCACTAAAGAGTGGTAGGAGCCAACAACTACAGACCAATAAATGGTCTCACCCACTGAACGTTTGTATTCAACTGTTCAATTGGTGCTTGCAAAACCCTTTCCTTTCGCTTATATTGAGTGAGACGAGATTTCCCGCTTCGGCGCGTCGTCAAAACCATTTGAAGCATCTCTAATCTTTCTCCAACGGAGCGGAGGCACGTTTATCTCAAAAAAATTCATCATGACTATCACAACTGGTGCTGGCGCTACTGAGCGCCAATCTGACTGGGACGTCGAGTCCGTTTGCAATGACGTCATTGCTGACGGCAACCTCAGCCGTCGCAAGCGGTCGTTCCTTGAGCAGATCCTCAAGCGGACTCAGGAAACCCTTTCCGAGACTTCAAGTCTCGACATTGCAGATGGTTTTTACTGCGAGGAAATGGAGCTGCCACGGGGCTCCTATTGGTGTGAGGTCATTGCTGCGTCCCTCGACTACCTCAAACCAAGACGGCATCAAGACGGCGGCAGTCGCCTTATTGAACTCAGGCGCGAGCTGATGCTCAATAACTTGATAGATCCCGAAGAATTTGAAGCACTTAACTGCTAAGACCACTGAGGGGGCTTTGCCCCCTTTTTATTGCCCAACAATTCACAAATCAATCGCCCCCAGCATTCGCTCGCTTTTCCAGGTCAGGCGGGCCAGAGGCAGGCGCACCGTGGCCTGAGAGCGGTGTCCCTGCTGATTAGGACGACCTTGGCCTGATCGTTTCAGGTAAACGGATCGGGAGTCGTTACGTCGCCGAACTGTGCCCTTTCCAGTCGATCCAGCCTCGCAAGAACTGAACGAATGACGTCTCTTGATCTTTCGTCAACGACTTCAAGCTGGTCAATCTCCGGATACCGGTTCAGGCCACCGCCACTGATTACCTGATGGACGCAAGCCCTGATGAAGTTGCTTCTGTCTTGCCCTGCTTCTTTCGCTGCCTTGTCGATCCTCTCCAGCAACTCCGGAGGAAGCCTGAGCGCGATTTGCTTGAGGGATTCGGCCATGTCCCAACCATACCGAAATCTTTGCGATAGCTGCCAGCCCTTAGGTTGACAGATGCAATAGCTATGGGATATCTATAAGATATCTCATATTCTTCAAATGCGATTACGACTCCCTCTTGCTGCCGGTGCTTCTGTGGCCGCTGCTATTGGCCTAGCTGTTGGCTCAATGGCTAGCGAAGGTTGGCGCAGCAAATTCATGGCCCTGACAGGCACTGGTTTTGCAAGTTGTTCGGCTGTTGCACTGCTGGTAGCGAACGGCAAACTCAATAAGCGATATGGCGGAATCATCAGCGTTGAGGATGAAATCAAGAAAGTCCGCACTGCAGAGGAAAAAACCCTTACTGAGCTGACACGAAGAATCGAGTCCCTGAGGCGTGAGATTGCCGCGTCTGAGCAGACTGCCAACACCAACAACGAAGAAGCCGCAAAGGCAACAGAGAAGACAGAAAGACTCAAATCAGAGATAGCTGCTCTTCAGGAAGAACTAGAAAACGAAGAAGCGATGTCCGCCGCTGGCTTTGGCCCTCGCCGCTACCCGGATTTGAATTCAACCGAAATGGAGATGAAGCTAAAGGCAAATCGAGAAAAGCAAAAGAATATTGCGGCCGGAATCCTCCTCCGTTGCATGAGATCAGATGATTTAACTATTGAGGATGAATTAATTTTTGATGGCTCAATTGCTAAATATCGCAATTCCTTGAAACGTCGGGCGACCGCTTATCTACGTGGTTTTAATGGAGAATGTGATGCTGCGATTTCCACCCTGAAGCACAATAATGATTCAACGGTGATTAACAAGATCAACAGGGCGTTTGATTTTTACGATAAAAAGGCAGGGATGGAGAGAATCCCATGGAATGACAAGTTGCTTGTCCTACGTGAAAAGGAAGCATATTTAGTGCATGAAATTCATCTCCAAAAGCAAATTGAAAGAGAAGAACAGGCTGAGCTAAGGCAACAAATCAGGGACGAAGAAAGGGCAATCAGGGAAATTGAAAAAGCCACTAACGATGCCGAAAGAGAAGCAGCACAGTATGCAAAGGCACTCAAGGAAGCACAGAAGATTGTTGAACTTGCAGGGCAGGAAGCATCAGAGAAGCAACGCAGGAAAATCGCTGAACTGGAAAGGTTGCTTGAGGAAGCAAACGAAAACAAGGAACGTGCTATGAGCCGCGCACAGATGACGAAAAGCGGCCACGTTTACATCATTAGCAACATCGGTTCTTTTGGTGATCATGTTTACAAGGTTGGAATGACGCGACGATTGGAACCAATGGACCGCGTTCGTGAACTTGGCGATGCTTCCGTTCCCTTCCCGTTTGACGTTCACGCCATGATTTTCACAGATGACGCGCCAGGGCTGGAACACGCCATCCACAAACAGATTGAGGAATACCGCCTTAACCGCGTCAACTTGCGCCGTGAATTTTTCACCATCTCAATTGACGAGTTAAAGGCTGCAGTGGACAAGGCATCTGAGAACTCCAACATCCGCTATTCGATCCATTGGACACGGTTTGCTGAGGCTGAGCAATACAGGCAGAGTCTTGCTGAGAGAGAATTGGTTGCGGCTTGAAACTCAATTACTCGGTGATAGGGTGCAAGATCTTGGGAAGCCTGCAGTGAAGGAGCTGCTTATGGACTGGCTTGCCCCGTTTCTGGCTGAAGACGAGAAGGACAGGCTGATTGCATGGCATCTGGGGGTGAACCTATAGAACACAGTCATTGCAGTGCTTCTGAGCCCCTGTGACCAACATCACAGGCACCTTTGACGCAGGTCATCAACTGGTCCAGTGATTCCGGAGATGGTGTGTACATCGGAGGGGGACACCCCAAAGACACAAACCACACACCACTCAGAACAATGACCTTCACAATCAACAGCAAGTTTGTAAATGCCTCACAGGCAAATCTCACCAATATCACTGCAAACACAAACAGCAATCAAGTAGACGTCAATACCAACAAGATAAGCAATATCAACACCAGCAAAATCGACACTATCATCAATAGCGAAATTATCCAGATTGAAAATCTGATTAACAATCAAGGTGTCAATTTTGGCACTCTGGAAGAAGCTGTTAACAGGAGAGATAGTGACTTGCAGTCAACCGTTCAAAATGGGGCTTCTGGATCAAGCAAAAGCGGACTTAACTGGACAACAGGAGACACTATTTGCACAGCAGTAGGTGCCAAAGCGTCATGGGTTTTTGCCACCATTGGCGCGGTAGGTGGACCCGCTGTCGCCTGGGGTGCGGGTGTCGTAGGAGGAGCAGTAGTTGCAAAAGTCTGCTCTGAATCATATGCAGCGCAAGAGAAACGAAAAGCAGAGAGAGCAGCGGCAGCAGCGGCAGCAGCACAAAAGAAAGCAGAGGAAGAAGCTAAAAAGGCAGCTGAAGAAAAGGCTGCAGCCGAAAAGAAAGCAGCAGAAGAAGCTGCAAAAGCTAAAAAAGCTGCCGAGGCCAAGAAGAAAGAAAAAGATGAAAACGATGAAGATAACGACAACAGCTCGAGCAAAAAGAAAAAGAAAGGCACGTCAATGGACAACCCTATGGACGACAATTCAGGCCATGACAGTGGAGACAACACTGGCAATGATCTCGATTCCATCGACAGCGACATCAACTACGGACCAGACGGACAACGGAGCGGTACAACCAATCAGTACGACTATCTGATTGGCTTTAGAGGAGATATTGACCACGGCCCTGACGGACAAGCGATGGAGTATACGGGTGGAAGATTTGACTTCCTTGCAGATTTCGATCCCACTATTAACTACGGACAAGATGGAAGCCAAAGCGGCGAACCTCAAAGCAAGCTGATCGACCTTCTGGAAGAAATTAATCCAACGTTCTTTGACACTCTCCGCTCTGAAATGGCTGACAGCAACTCGACTGAAGCAACCATTGGGATTGACTTCAACGACGATTCAATCACACTAATCGCTACTGATTTCTGATCCGTCGCATGCCGGGGAGCCTGATGCTCAATACGTAGATGAAAGCCATACAAGACCCAACTTTGGGAAAAGCAGGGCAGGGCGTGTGGTTCCTGATGTAACCCCCGGCAGAATACTCACATAGAACACAAGCCCTGCTACGGCAGGGCTTCTTTGTGCCTTTCGTCCTTTTGCCTAACTCCAGATGCCCCATTTGTTAGATGAGTGTGGGAGTAAAAACATCAATGTTGATCCTCTATCTTGCCGCTAAGTATTCTTACCATTTGGGACGTTCGGATCAGACGATACTTTTCTCTTTCTTGAGCCAGACCTAAAGTTGTCAAAACTATTTGGGTCAATGCCAGCCAAAATCAGAACAATCCGTGGCAAATTCAACAATCGCAATGGTTTGATTGATTTCAACAGACCTATCGGTCCAAGAGGTGGAACAGATGGTTTAATCACAGCCAAGCAAAACGGGCGGGTTACCAGAATCAAGCTTTTTCAGGACATTAATGAAGATGGCAGGTTCAGCAAGGATGAGCTGATCTTCAAAGGGAAGACATCTGATGCAACACACGATGAATTGACGAATACATCCAGACTCAAGTTCACAAGACAATTACATTCATGCACTTGGGATATCATGAAGGGCAATAAGCCAATTGCGTGCACTTTAGATTTCGTGCCTACTGCTTACAAATTAACTTTGGACACACCAGCGGGTAAGATCGTGCCCGAAGGCTTAGGTCGATTTGAAGATGATCAATTATTCATGGTGACTATCCCTAAGACATCAGACACAGCTGCCTAGCACTTCTTTCATGCAGAACATCAGGCTTGCTACGGCGGGGCTTTTTCGTGTCTACTCAGATGGGGGATAGGCCAGCAGCAAGATCTCCCGAATGGGTAATGTGATTTGTAAGCATCGTGTTCAGTTGAGCCTTTGCTATTACGAGGATGACTGTGATGCTGAGAGGTTTGAATCGTTTGTTCTTATTAAGGCTGATAGCCATGGCCGTAATCACGGCTGCTCCAGCAGCAGCTGCAGACCTTGTCGGTCGGTATCGTTGCGTCGGTAGCAATCCCAACGGCGGCCAATATCAGGCAAACATCGTTATTGAACGTTCAGGTGATGGGTATCGGTTGACTTGGACGATCGGCGGCGCAGTTCACCATGGCATTGCGATTCGAACTGGCAATGTTTTGGCCTCGAGTTGGTCCCCAGGCCCTAATCAACACGGGATTGTGTCTTACAGGATTGGGAGGAGAGGGAATCTCAGGGGGCTTTGGGCGCAATATCCCGATGTTTCGCGTCTCTTCCCTGAGGACTGTGAACCGACACGCTGATTAAGAGATCCGCCAACGACCCTGAAACCTTCAAGCGATGGCTTCGTGGCGGGGTGCAGGACTTGAATAATCTTCCGGCGAATAGTTGCTGCTGGACGGGCTCGATCCGTTTCTTCGGAGTGATTATGGATCCCCCCAGATATATTCATTATCGCTGTCCTTCTTTTAGAGGAAATAATCCTTTCGTCTGGTCTTGCTCGCTGATCGTTACCCCATGCAAGTAAACGAAGGTTGCTGATTTTGTAGCATCACCTGGTTGCTAGCTCAGGTCCGGATTTAGCTTTCAAGCTAAATACTCGTCTCCTCTTGGGAGTCAGGAAGTCGATATTCTGATATGTGCTTCTGTCTTTTCCTCTACCCAAGAACCGAACTAAACGATGCCATAATTAACAATATTTCTATTACTTGTCAATTAGCAAGCACTCTCTTGCCTGCGAGTTGACAAATATCGCTGATACTGCATATATTTGAAAAATACATTAAAACAGGATTAAAATTACGTTTATTTAATTTATAGGGCAGTATATAAGTGTTATGGCTCTAAACAGAGTTAAAAATGGGCGCTAATCACGATCACGAAGTTCTTGACAAGATCGATGGTGATCCTGAAGGCGGCTTCTCGTTTGCAACCATTTGCAAGACCCACAAACTTGGCGATGGCCTCACTGGTAGTCAGCCATTTTCTGATAATGGTACTAGTGATAACTACCCACATTTTAATACCTCCGAATCTTTATATAGACCAAGTCATTGGAGAAATTCAGGACCTTCAAGCTCAGCAACTATTAATAAGCTTGCAGATTGGTTAGTAAAAAATTGGTTCGTCTCAAAACGTAGAGGTGAAGATTGGCATCATCTTGATTCTGATGTGTGGACAAGATGGATATCAGAACCGGTTCGTTGGAGAAAGTTCGGTAGAGAAGTCACCCAACCTTCTTCATATGATCTAACCGTAGATTTAACTGACCTCCGTCCACAAAGAGTTTGTCCAGCAATTCCATGGGATGAGAATGACCCGCCTGGAACGTGTTACAGGGCACCCGATCGACGCCCCTTAGCCAGAGAAGCACTCAAAACTTGGTCTGCTGTTACGGGGATCAAGTTCAAGGAGCGCAACCGTGATGCAGATATCACCTTTGGAGACACTGGAGACGAGTTTGCTGATTGGGGCGGTCCAGTTTTCCAGGCCATCGATGGTGTTGCCTCGGGTGATATGTTCTTTGGCTCTGCTTTATCGTATGTGGATGAAGACAACGGATATGATGGTAATTATTGGAACTGGATAAATAGAGCATATATCTTAATCCATTATGGGAGAGATCGAAATCAGAATAATCGAAACCAAAGGATCTTTCAGACATATCTACATGAAATTGGTCATGCACTAGGTCTTGGCCATCCAGGCCCCTACAACTCGAATAGAAATATTTGCGAACAGGCTCACTTTAAAAACGATTCACTCAGCTTGTCGTTGATGTCATATTGGGATCAGGTTGATTCTATGGTGGCTCGACCTAATGAAACCAACAAGTTAGTGGTAACGCCAAATGTTGCCGACTTGCGAGCATTTGATCGTATGTATCATGACAAAGCGGTGGGAACGATCAATGCCTTCGCTGGAGAAACGGTATATGGTTACAAAACTAATATTGACGTAAAAACATCACATCATTACGCGAGAATGATCGATAATGCTGATCGTTTCCAGTACACTATCGTAGATCGTGGTCGAAATCCCAATCAGCATGATCGGATTGACTTCTCATACTTTGATACCGATAACGACGGCGCCGATAATTCTCATGAATTTAATCAAATTATAGATTTACGGGATTCAAAGCCACGCCGATCGAACGCCTTTTTCTCAAGTGTAGGTGGCGGTGTGAATAATTTAAATATTTCATATCAATCAATTATCGAAAATGCTGTTGCTGGCAGAGGGGATGACAAAATTGTTGGTAACAATACACGTAACGAACTATATGGTCATGACGGTAAGGATACACTCATAGGTGGAAAAGATACTGACTACCTTTTTGGTGATGGTCGAGGACATAATTCGCGGCGTAATGAAGGAGGTCGCCCAGACAAAGAATGGGGAAGACCTTACACAGACTCAATGGATGGCGGAAAAGGTGACGACCATTTTTATGTCAATCACACTCGTGATATCGTCAAAGAAAGAAGAAACCAGGGTGTTGACGTAATACACTGCAGAGCAGAGACTTTTAGGATGCCTGCTCATACGGAGGAAATTTGGGCAGATGTGTTAGCTGGAACAGAACCTTCATTTGATTTTAAAGGTAACGAATCCAATAACACAATTTATGGTTGGAGTAAGGACGATACACTAAGCGGTTTAAAAGGAGATGATTACTTGTTATCAGATGATGGAGATGATAGTTTGACTGGTGGAAAAGGAAAGGATACATTAGCTGGAGGTCTAGGAAATGATACTTATTATATTGATTCCTTGGATCAAATCCTTGAATCAGAAGACGGCGGTATCGATACTGTTAATGCAATCAATCAATCAATTACTCTCGCTGAGAATCTTGAGAATGCAAATGTTGTTCAAGATAAAGTCCGCCTGCTTGAGGTGAATGGTAATAGCTCCTCTAATCACATTACCGGTGTGTCATCAAGACTGCCTAGAGCCCAAGGTCTTTACCTCAATGGATTGGGTGGTAATGACACATTAGAAGGAAGCTTGCTCAATGACACACTTGATGGTAGTACTGGCGTAGATTCCCTAATTGGTGGATCCGGTAATGATGTTTATTATCTTGATTCGCGCCATGACAAGGTTATTGAATTATCTGACAACGGAAGAGATAAAATCTATACTCGCTCACTTTACTCCTTGCTAGTCACTCCGCATGTTGAAGACATTGAGTTGCAAGGCACTCTTAATATTGGCTTAATAGGAAATGATCTTGATAATGAAATCACTGGAAACCTAGGTCATAATGCACTGCTTGGTGGCATTGGAAATGATTCATTGATTGGCGGTTTTGGTAATGACAGTCTCGATGGTGGTACCGGTGCTGACACCCTATTTGGTGGGTCGGGTCGTGATGAGTACACTATTAGAGGTATAAATGATATCATCCAAGAATCTGAGATGAATACCGATATAGACCATGTTAAATCCTACATTTCTTTTAGTTTGGTGGCTAATCGTTATGGCCAAGTTCGTGATATCGAAAACTTGAGTCTTGTGGGAAATCAAGCTACTTATGCATATGGAAACCCCTTGGATAACAGAATTACGGGTAATGATTTAGATAACACTCTAATAGGATTCGGTGGTATGGACATCATTAAAGGTGGATTGGGTGCAGATCGAATTGCGGGTGGCGATGACTTTGATACATTTTTGTATACGTCAATATCCGAATCACCCTTTGGAGAAAATGATGTAATCACTGATTTTGACCAGTCCCAATTTGATGTGATCGATCTGACTGACATTGATGCCAATGTCAATATTGCAGGTGATCAAGCCTTCGAACTTTCCTTCTCGTCTGATTTCATTCCAGAAGCTGGTACAGCTGTTTTCAATAGTTCAACAAAAATGCTGAACTTGTATGTTGATAGTACCGTGCTTCCTTCAATGTCCATTGAAATTCCATCTGTAGATATCCTGCGCTCTTCAGACCTGTATCTGTGACTAATTTACCAGATTTATGTTTAGATATTTACCAACATCGCAACCAGCTCAGGATGCGTGATGCGCTGATTGCAGAGTAACGGAGCAGAGCGGCCCGGAGAAGATTTCCTGCTCCTGTTCCTGATGGGAGAGCAGGTGGCTGCTCTACGCGCCAATGACACTGACCTCTTCAAGCGAATTGCTCTTTTGATCCCCCCTGAATAAAGAGGCGGCGTAGCTGGTCCCTCTGATATCACGCTAATGCTTACTGCGCCATACCGACCTAAGGATGTGACCAGTGATTGGGAATCCACAAGGAAGAAGTCCCATCAAGATAAACATCATAGAGGCTTCTAAATAACAGTAACCGATGAAACCCTCGCTGCAACTCCAGTGGTAGAAATAGTCGCCATATATGTCAAAAGAAATCACCAAAATAGCGCTCCCTAGTAATACATGGGTGATGACTGCGGCAGTGCCGCCAACCTTAGAGGATCGAGTGAGAGACTTAATACTCCAAATAAGAGCAAAAATGAAAAGGCCTAAAGCCACTCCGAGGGCTGGTAGAAAAAATAGAAACACCGTCTATCTGGTCACACCGTGGAGGCTCCCGACTTTAGTTCAACTATTTCTCGCTTTCAACTATCTACTCTAAGGTGGTAGGGCAAAGTTACATCTATTACCCGACAAAACCTCACACACACCACCCCGTCAGAAATGGCGGGGTTTTCTGTTTGTAGATCAGATACAGACAGGGATCGTCAATAAGGGCTAAAGATGGGCTAGCCATGCAGCCCTCAGGATGCCTCGCGTTACAACTGCCTTTGCTGCGGCCTTGGCCTTGTTCTTGCCGATAGGACGCCCGTTGCTGGTAGGGCTGATTCCTGTTGCTGGAATTGGAGCAGGGTTGCTCTCGACGCAGACAGCCTATGCACAAAGTGCTCAAGACTGGTTCGATTCAGGAATCGAAAAAGCAATGAGTGGAGATTATCAAGGAGCAATTGCTGATTACACGAAGGCAATTGAAATTAACCCTCAGTATGCGGATGCTTATCTCGGTCGTGGGTTGAGGAGATATGAATTAGGCGATTTAAGTGGGGCCATTTCTGATTACACAAAAGCAATTAAGTACAAACCTGATTCTGCTCATGCCTACATCAGTCGTGGCACTATCAAGAGTAAATTAAAGGATTATCAAGGAGCTATTACTGATTACACAAAAGCAATTGAAGTAAACCCCAGATTTTATATGGCTTTACTAACCGCGGCATTGCTTTAGAAGAAGTAGGTAATCTGAAAGGGGCCTGTAAGGACTGGAAAAAAGCGGTAGGTCTAGGGGATACCAAACCGATTGAATGGGTAAGAAATCAGTGCTGAAATCTGAAGCTGTCTGATTTCAACTCTTTCAATGCTTTCCCCGTTGGCAATGACGGGGTTTTTATTTGGAGATGAGGCATAGACATGACTCATGCATAAAGGCTAAAAAGGTAGACCATGTGCATTACCGATGCCATTTCGCATAAGAAGCAAGAATCCACTTGTGCGGATTATTTCAGCTGTCGGAGCTGGTATGGCTTGGTGGGCTGTAATGTTCGCTTCGCTACTGATAGTGATTCCTTTTTTTGGAACATTCGATACGCAAGCATTCTTGACAGGCACAGAACCAAAGGACGATCCTCAAATAACTGATTTTGAATTTATACTCGCGTGTGCAATCATGCTGGGAGTCAATTTTCTGTTTAGACTTCTATTCAAGCGTCTATCCAGATATGTCAATAGAAAAATGAATAAGAATATCGTGTGGGATAACACTCCGATGGGTTAACAGCGAGTGAAGGCATTGATCTTTAAATCTTAGCCATCCATCTCCAGACAAAAACTCACACACACCACCCCGTCAGCAATGGCGGGGTTTTTGATGCGCTGATCAACCGTCAACAGCGAAAGCGTCACTGTCTTCAGGATTGATCATTGAAACTCAGCTAGAAAGTTTCATCGCGCATTGATCGTTATGGCAAAAGGGCACGACCACGACCATCACGGTCATGACCACGACCACGATCACGACCATGGTGAGGAGGTGCTGGAGTTTTCAGCCAAGAAACCCAGCAAGCTCAAAAGCTTTGATTCCGATGCTCTGATCCATGTTGATGGCGTCGAGGACGGATCCTTTGCGGTTGCTTCCAGCAAGAAGGAACTCAAGGCATTGATGAAGTCTGATGCGGATGTGGTCTACGACGCCAAGAAAGGCAAGCTGTATCTGAATGCCAACGGTGAGGAGAAGGGCTGGGGAAAGAAAAAGGTGGGTGGCTTGATCGCCCGGTTCAAAGGCAAGCCTGAATTGAGTGCTGAGCAGTTTGAGGGGATGGAGGCATTTGATGCTGTTACGGGCGACCATGATCATGAGCACGACCATGATCACGAGCACGGCGGTGACACCAAAGAGCAGATTGCTGCTTATCGAGAAACACTGACGGAATCAGAGGAAGCTGATCTTTTGGTGGACTTCACTCTGGAGCCCAAGAAAGCATTGAAGCGTGTGATCAAGGATGGCAAGAAAGAAGGTTATGTTTTTGATCGCGACGAACTCGAAGAAGAGTTGGACGAGATGAATAACGGTGGAGCATTTGATGATATTGAATTAGATTCTGTAGCGATGCAATCGTTGTTCTCCCAAGGTGGGAAGATGGAATCGTGCTATCTGAGGCGAGAGTGCAGCTGATGTCCTTGTGGGATCTTTCGACCTAACCTAACCCCTAACAACCTAACCACCCAAGGCCCTTGCAGCAAGGGGGTTTATTTCTTTAATCTGGCCAATAATCCCCCAAATCAGCTTTCAATACTGTCTTAATTCACACTTAGCCCCGTCAGCAATGGCGGGGTTTTTAGTGCCTGAGCAGAGCGGGGAACACTTCAGGCAGTCACGTCTGACCCATGACTCTCGAAACCCGCATTGCCCTGTTCCTGCTGAATGAACTCGTCTCAGCGCTGAGGGCTAATGACCCTGACCTCTTCAAACGTTGGCTGTGTGGCGGGGTGCAAGACCTTGGAAAGCCTGCAGTGGAAGAGCTGCTTTTGGATTGGCTAGCCCCTTTCCTAAGCGAAGCGGAGAAGGACAGGCTGATTGCTTGGCATTTGGGCATGAGTCTTTAAATCATATTGGGGGCCAGATTCAGGAAAATCTCATCAAATACTCTCCTAATAGGGGAGGTAAGAGAAAGCTGCGCGGAGAAAAATGGGTTCAAGGGGCAGCCTCAAACATCACAACCTTTAAATGCAGCTCTTCACTTCAAGCGCCGCCGCTGCTGCTGCTGTGTGCGCATCTTTGATTACTACTACACCCGCTAAAGCCAACACTCAAAGTAAAGCTTTGGGACAGAAAAATATAAACTTGGGTTAAGCCATGATTTGGGTCCTACTCATAGGCGGCGCTGCCATCTTTGCTCAGGCGACTTTCACGGCCTGGCTGCTGAAACAGGCCAGCGACAAACCTCCCCGGCCATCAGAGAATCCGCCTGAGTACTTCGGAGACTGGAGGCATCCCGAGAGCTGGTGGGCTGAGACCTACCCCGAGATCCGAGACGCCGGACTGGAGATCGAGAGGAAAGAGAAGGCCAAGCAACACCAAGACCCAGTCTCGTTCGGTTACGAGGGGAGAACGCTTCAGAAGTATTCAGGCCAGTCAGCATCCCTAGGGGGGTCGTTCAAGATCTGGAAGCCAAAGCAGTCAGAGACGGGGGAGGACATCACCGAGCCAGACGATTAAGCGTTGTCTTTCTGGCGGGGTGCAACACCTTTGGTAAACCTGCAGTGAAGAAGCTGCTTCTGGACTGGCTTGCCCCGTTTCTGACTGAAGCGGAGAAGAACAGGTTGATTGCTTGGCACTTGGGCGTGAGCCTCTGAATCCCAGGTATCGCAGTGCTTCTGGCCCCCTGTGACCAACCTCACAGGCAGGGCTGACTCAGGTCAACAAGTGGAGCTGTGATTCCGGAGATGGTGTGTGCATCGGTGGGGGACACCCCAAAGACATACACGCCAAACACCACAAAACAAAATGGACTTCCAGAAATTCGAAACATTCCAACAAAAGAGTGTTTATCAACCAAAAACTAAAATTACTGATTTCGAGAGAGAAAACGTGAAAGATGTCGCTGAGTACTTAGCAGAACAAGCGGCAGGGAAAATGGAAGAAAGAATACAGTACTTGAGGCAGAATCATAGTGGCAGCTATCACCTGCTCGAGCGAGAAGATGACTGGAGCAGAAGAACTCACTACAACGAGCGTGGTAAAGAAATTAAATTTTGGAATGTATATGGCAATGAATTAAACAATTACATTGAAATGCATTCAAAAACTCATGATTTCATCTACGGTGATAACGGTGAAGATACTATAAAGGGAGGCTGGGGTGACGATGTAATTGTTGGAGGAGACTTCCACCTAAGAGGTTATTTAGATCGTGATAAACTAATGGGGGAAAACGGAAAGGATACACTTATTGCATATCACGATGACTGGGCATATGGTGGGCATGGAGAGGATGTTCTTGTTGGTACAGGCAAGTGCTGGTTGAGAGGAGATTTCGGAGACTACCCCTATCGTTCTAGGAATCATGGGAATTATTATAGCGACAAGTTTGTTCTATATACGGATACAACTCGCAATCGAAATAATCGTGCCTATATTGCGGACTTTAATCAGGCAGATCAATTAATTATTAATTTTGGACTTGATCGAAACGGAGAACAAACTAAATTTGGCGGCGTAAGACCAGATGATTACCATAGTACCGCTTTCCCAGGTACCACTGAAGATTTGATGGTTTTCTATGATGACAATAACAAGGCAGTTGCAGAAATCTTTGCAACTGACTTGCAGGGCTTTGATGTACAAGTAAACGATGATAATACACAGCTTGTAGTAACAGGATCTGATTACGTCCAAAGAGTATTGACAACTGGTGTGGAATTATGCTGATTGGCTTTCGGGGAGCCTGATGTTCATTCAATGAACTGAAAGCTATACAAAACCCAACCTTGGGAAAAGCAGGGCAGGGCGTGTGGTTCCTGATCAAACCCCCGGCAGAACACTCATACACACCACCCCGTCAGCAATGACGGGGTTTTTGTCGTCTCTTTGAATCGATGCTAAAAAATGCGTACTGTGGGCTTTTTTAATGAGTGAGTGGAACGACCACGACCATGGCGAGGAGGTGCTGGAGTTTTCAGCCAAAAAGGCCATCAAATTCAAAGCCGTTGACCCTGATCCTGTCTACGGCGTGAAGGGAGCTTACGGCCAAACTTTCGCTATCGCCCGTACCAAGACGGAAGCCAAAACACTGATGAATTCAGATGCGGCTGTCGTGTACTACACAAAAAAGGCAAGTTGTATCTGAATGCCAACGGTGAGGAGAAGGGCTGGGGCAAGAAAAAGGTTGGTGGCTTGGTTGCAAAAATCAAAAATAAACCTGAACTGAACGCTTGTGACTTCGTGGGACTACGAACTCACAAGTCGGATATCATCACAGGTGTTGGAGGTGAAACGGATACCACCGATCCTTTGTGTGCATTAGAACCCGCACGTTGGCGTCCTTCAAACCCTCAGAGTTACGGCTCCGGTGCATCTCTATATGGAGCAGATCTGCATGGTAGATCACTAGGATATTGGAATGTGCAGAGATCGGACCTAAGATTTGTGGATCTAGAGAATGCGAAACTGAATTGGGCGCTTCTGTTGAATGCGGACCTGGAGGGTGCGGAGCTAAATAATGCGTACCTGTGGATGGCGGACCTGAGGGAGGCGAATTTGGACTCCGCCAACCTGGAAGGTGCCAACCTTCAAGGTGCAAACCTTCAGGGTGCGGAACTTACGAGTGCAAACCTTCGTAGTGCGAACCTTCAGGGTGCGGAACTGCAGCATGCGGACCTGACTGGAGCGCTCTATTTAGATCAAGCAGTCAATGCAGATACGGCGGATTGGGAATGGACGCGTTGTCCTGATGGCACCTATAACAAGGGAAGAAAACCGTGCCTTGGAGATCAGCTGATTCCATAGCTTTTAGATATAGATTCGCTCGCGTCAAAGGGTTTTTGACTTGCGAGAATGGAATAGCGATTTCAAATCAATGCCTTCATCCGACAAACGCCCGAGATTTAATACTGGCAACGATTGGGATTCGAGTGTCGGTCCGGTCCGTTCCAATCTGCTTAAAGATCATCACAGCCCGAAGTTCAATGCTGATCCATCGACGATTGAGTCTGATGGGCCGGGATATGTCAGCCCGCTTGAGGGTGCAGTTGTGATTGATGTTCCAGAGCGGCCTGTAATTAAAGAACCATCCTTTGCACCTCAGCCCGAACGTACTGAGCCGTGGACACAATCGTGAGGCACATTCGCAACCCGCAATCAACAGCGGGGAACTCTTCATGCAGTATCGATTCACAAGCCAGATGCTGCTAAAGGATATTGCTCTGAATGACTTCAGATCGCATGATCTCATTGTGTAGAAATTAGACCAAATAAAATTCTTAATTTTACTCAGTTATGACCGGTGAAGTTACTAGTACTGATCAGTTCTGCTTGAAGGGAATGACGGTGGTGCCCTCTGGTTTAGACCTCAGATTCGATCAAGAGCAGCGTGTGCAGGCTTGGAAATTTATGCTTCCAGCGCTTGGTCAGCGTGAACGACAACAGCGCAACGAGCTCAGGATGCGTGATGCGCTGATTGCAGAGCAACGTCGTCGTTCAGCCCGCAGGACTGTTCCTGCTCCTGTTTTGACTCCACTGGAACAACGGATGGAGAAAGCCTTTGATCGCCTGCTGGATCAGGAGTTGAACCTATGACTGCTCCGGCGGAGGGCTTCCAACCGCTGCCTTGGCAGGGCGCTGCACTGTCAGTGCCAGATGCAATGGATCTGGTGCTTGTTGGTGGCCGCGGTGGTGGCAAATCAACGCTGTTGTCGATGTTGATCGTTCGCGATGCGATGCGGTTCGGGAAGGGATACATCGCTGCGCTGGTGCGTCGTGACCTGGCTGGTCTTCTCAAGCTGCAGTCAGAAATTCAACAGTTGATCGATGCCCAGCCTGAGCTGAAAGGCACCAAGTATCTGGCCAGCAAAAAGGAGTTCCGCTTCTCCAACGGCGCGGTGATCTTCCTGCACTACATCAAAGATGAGAACGCCTACGGCCGGTTCCAAGGCGTCGACCTGAGCCATATCTATGTCGATGAAGCTGGGCAGATCCAAGAACCGGCGCCGCTGCTCCGGTTGCGCTCATCAATGCGGACGACAGATGAATCAGTCACTCCCCGCATGGTGTTGACGGCCAATCCCAACAACGTGGGCAGTTGGTGGATTTTTGAGCACTTCGTCTCGCGGATGGTGCCGTGGAGGCCCCATCGCTCAGAGCTGTTCAGAAAAGACGTTGTTCTGATCAGCTCGACGCTGTTCGACAACCCGCACCTTGCGGATCGCAACGTCTACATCGAGCAGCTCAAAGCCAGCTGCAATTTCGATTCATCCAAGATCGAATCGGAGGTTTACGGCCGTTGGGGGCTGACCTCTGGATCGTTTTTTGGCTCGGTGTTTTCTCAGCAACGGATGCAGCTGGCCTGGGAGGGTTCTCAGCGTCATCGATACGACTGGAGCGGTCGTTGGATCTGGATGGGGATGGATTGTGGAACCCGATCACCATCAGCAGTGTTCATTGCACTGCGGCCGACGCAGCAGATCGAATACGCCGGCCGGGTGATCGGGTCGAATTCAGTGATCTTGCTGGATGAGTTTTATTCCGATCAGCGCACCCCCGATGGAAGCCGCCAGTGGCACGTTGGCGACCGGACGCTGACCACTCGAACCTTTGCTGCCCGGTGTCAGGAGCTATGCAACCGCAATGGACTGGATCTCAGAGAAGTACCCCTCCGGCAGCGCTTTGCTGATGCCGCCATCGGCTCAGCGATTGGCTCCAGTGATGGATCGATCGCCGATCAACTCAAACGGTTTGGTTGTGGTTTCGTCCCAGCACCAAAGCAACGTGTGGCTGGCTGGGCATTGATGGCGCAGATGATGGAGGCCGCTGGTGATCCATCAGCGCCAGGCCTGTATGCGACGGAGAAGTGCTCGAGCTTCTGGGCAACCCTGCCGGGGCTGGTCTACGACCAACACAACCCAGAGGATCTCGACACGACCGGCATCGATCACGCGGCTGATGCAGTCAGATATCTGCTGTCTGGAATCGAGAGTTCAAGACACACTGCGATGGCCGGGCACCGCATTTACTGAGTGCCTAATGCAGAGGGTTGATCTCAATCAGGCCGGGAGAAATCAAACAGATATGCAGAGGCCTGCAGGGGGCTGAAGCATGTCCACAATCAGGTGAGTGCATGCACTCACTTTTCACGAAAACCCTGCTTGCAAAGGTGATCTTGAGCAAGCAGGGTATGACGCAAAACCCAGTCTCTGACAGCTATTTGCCATGTTTACGTGGGGCAATGTCATGGCTTCCTAAACCGTAGGTCGTGGGTTCGAGTCCCGCCAGCCCCGTTGAGTCCCGACCACGTCGTAGTGAACGCTACATCTGGTGGGGTGGCCTGATCGCTCTCCATCGCTAGGGTTGGCACATCCAGGCGGGTGCTATGACCCAGCTTCACGATCTCCGACTTCGTTTGCTGGTCCAGCAGGAGAGTGAGAGGATCGCCGACTCCCAGCCGACGGACCTTGATCTGTCGGTGGTGCAGGCCCGTTGCCTCTGCTGGCTTGCACTGCTAGCCGAGGCCCACGAGGATCAGGCGAGTGATGCGGAACGCCGCGGTGATACCGAGCAAGCCATGGGTTGGTTCGCCGACTCGATGCGGTTGCGGGACGTCATTCAGGTGGTGTCGTCCATTGAAATTCCACTGCCAGGCACGGTTGAAGAGGATGATCCTGAGCAGGAACGGGATCATGACGGTGATTCAGGTCCCCTAGCGGCGTAACAGGTGCCATAGTGGACATTGAATGAGTGAGGACTGCGGTGCCGGAAGAGCCCTGCCAATGTCCGGACTGCCAGAGGTTCTATCGGGAACATGACCGATTGATCCGGGAGTTCCCCACTCTTCGTCAGCAACAGGAACTCAACTGGGCAGCCCTGCAATCCTTCCGAACCCTCTCCGGACGCGTCCTTGAGGATCTCCAGAAGCAGCAGGGATCCCGGCAGCAGACGGAAGTCCCCACGGGTCAGCAGCTCTCTGTAGCAGGCCCATCCGAGGAAAGCAGCGATGCTCTTCAACAGGCCATGGCTGACCTTGAGAACATCAATGCCCATCTGTTCTCGATTGAAGCCCTGATGGAACGCGTGTTTGACGTTCGCGTTCCGGAGGAAATCGAGCAGAAATTCAAGGAGCTCGCCGGTGAACTGGCTCCCGACCCACTCAACGTGGACCGTCTGCGGTTGAACCGCCTGCTGCATCAGACACCTGATCTACCCGATCGCAGCTGAGGGGCCCCTGTCGTTCTGGCGTTGGCAGAGGCGGGCAATCATGCCCTCCTCATCGGCCGGAATGACCATCGTTGCGTAGTTCCCCCACCAGCTGAGAGCTCGAGCCAGCTCCCCATGCAGTGTTCTGTCGTGCTCACCCACCCCACCAGTGAGTGCGAGCACGTCCACGCCACCAAGGCTGGCGGCCATGGCGCCCAGAAGCTGGACCAGACGGTGGCGGAAGACATCCAGGGCTTTGATGGCGCTGGCATGTCCTTGCTCGGCCGCTTCTCGGATCTCGCGCATGTCGCCGCCGAAACCTGTGAGACCTTTGAGGCCTGATTGCTTCTGAAGCATGGCCGCCATCTGATCCGTGCTGTATCCCTCACGCATCAGCTCCAGCATCATCCCCGGATCGATGGTTCCGGAGCGGGTTGCCATGACCAATCCCTCGAGCGGGGTGAATCCCATGGTGGTGTCGATGCAACGGCCGCCATGGATCGCGGCCAGGGAGGCCCCAGCTCCGAGATGGGCACTGATCAGTCGCAGGGTCGACGGGTCCTGATCCTGTTCGCTCCACCGATCGGCCACGGTCTCTGCGATGTGCTGGTGGTTGATGCCATGAAAGCCGAAACGGCGGAATCCCTTCTGCCTGAATTCAGCAGGGATGGCGTAGGTGTAGGCTGCGGCTGGCAGGGTGCTGTGAAAGGCCGTGTCAAAACAGGCCCACTGGGGCAGTGACGGGGCCCAGGCACGGCCCCATGCCATCCCCATCAGGGCCGGTGGATTGTGCAACGGAGCCAATGGTGTCAGCTGCTCGAGCGTCTTCAGCACGTTCTCTGTGATCTGCGTCGGCGCCGTGAAGCGTTCACCGCCATGGACGACCCGATGGCCGATCAGGCCGATCCGCTCTCGATGGGGCTCCAGTTCCGGTTCGAGCCATTGTCGAAGGACGTCCTCAAGATGCTCGCCTGCAGCGATGCTGCGTCCGCTGTGCCAAAGGAAAGCCCCGGTGGAATCCACCAGGGCCGCTTTGAGGCTGGAACTGCCGAGGTTGATGACCAGGGTCAGATCACCCATCAGCGAACGTCACAGGTGATCTCAACGTTGAGGGGGTCGACGTTCCAGATGTTCCGGCAGTACTCCGCGATGGAGCGGTCGGAGGAGAAGAACCCGGTCCGGGCCGTGTTCAGCAGGGACATCCGATTCCAGTGCATCCGATCGGTCCAGGCGAGGCTGACCGCTTCCTGAGCCCTGACGTAATCGCCGAAGTCGGCCATGACGAAGAAGGGGTCGTTGCCTGTGAGGTTGTCCATCAGCGGACGGAACAGCTCCCCATCGCCATTGCTGAAGTGGCCCATCTCAATCAGCCTCAGTGCTTCCTGCAGCTCAGGGATGGCGGCAATGAAATCACCGGGGCGGTAGCCCTGTTCCTTGAGGGCTTTGATCTCCTCGACGGTTTTGCCGAAGAGGAAGAAGTTTTCGGCGCCCACCAGCTCACGGATCTCCACATTGGCTCCGTCGAGGGTGCCGATGGTGAGGGCACCATTCATGGCGAACTTCATGTTGCCTGTCCCTGAAGCTTCCTTGCCTGCGGTGGAGATCTGCTCCGAGAGGTCGGAGGCGGGATACACCTGCTCTGAAAGCTTCACGTTGTAATCCGGCAGGAACACCACCCGCAGGCGGCCGTCCATGTCGGGATCACTGTTGATGGTGTCGGCAATGCCGTTGATGAAGCGGATGATCAACTTGGCCATGTAGTAGCCGGGAGCCGCCTTGCCACCGAAGATCACCGTTCGAGGAGCCATCCCCTCGGCCTGACCGTTCTTGATGCGCAGGTACTGGGTGATTACCTGCAGGGCGTTGAGGTGCTGACGCTTGTATTCGTGAATCCGCTTCACCTGAACGTCGAAGAGGGTGGAGGGATCAACCAGCACACCGGTGTTCTTGTGGATGTAGCCAGCCAGCTTGCGCTTCACGGACAGCTTCGTCTCACCCCACTGCTCGAGGAATCCCTGATCGTTCTGGAACTCCTCGAGCTTGCGCAGAGACTCCATGTTGGAGATCCAGTCCTTGCCGACATGGGCATCCAGAAGCGTCGCCAGACCTGGGTTGGAGAGGGCGACCCAACGTCGGGGCGTGACGCCGTTGGTGACATTGGTGAACTTGTCTGGCCAGAGCTCGGCGAATTCCGGCAGCAGATCGGTCTTCACCAGATCGGAGTGAAGAGCGGCCACCCCATTGACGTGATGAGCGCCGATGGTGGCCAGGTGGGCCATCCGCACCGCCTTGCTGCCCTCTTCATCGATGATCGAGAGCTTGCGTTGCATCGCATCGTTGCCCGGGTAGCGAATGCGCACCTGCTGCAGGAAACGACGGTTGATCTCGTAGATCAGCTCCAGGTGCCTCGGCAGCAGATTGCCGAACAGGTTGAGGTCCCATTTCTCGAGGGCCTCGGGCAGCAAGGTGTGATTCGTGTAAGCCACGGAACGGGAGGTGATGTCCCAGGCCTTGTCCCACTCCATGTGGCGATCGTCGATCAGCAGGCGCATCAGCTCCGCCACGGCGATGGCGGGGTGGGTGTCGTTCAGCTGGACGGTCCAGTAGTTCGGGAAGTCCTCAACGGGAAGTCCTCGGTTGTCCAGGCTGCGCAGCATGTCCTGCAATGAGCAGCTCACAAAGAAGTGCTGCTGCTTCAGGCGCAGGCGCCGGCCTTCGTCGGTGCCGTCGTTGGGATACAGAACCTTGGAGAGGGTTTCGCTGCCCACCTTCTCTTCGACAGCGCCGTAGTAATCGCCGATGTTGAAGGCGTAGAAATCGAAGCTCTCGGTGGCGTCGGCTCGCCAGAGGCGCAGGCGATCGCAGATGTTGACCCTGTAGCCGAGCGTCGGCACATCGTGGGGGACACCGATGGCGTGTTCCGCCGGAATCCAGCGGGAGCGGTAGTTGCCCTTGTCATCGATATAGCTCTCGGTGCGGCCGCCGAAGCCGACGAAACAGGCTTCATCGGGTTGGGGGAGTTCCCACGGCCAGCCGCCCTTCAGCCATTTGTCGGTGATTTCCACCTGCCAGCCGTCGCGGATGAGCTGGTCGAAAATGCCGAATTCGTAGCGGATGCCGTAGCCGGTGGCAGGAATCTTGAGGCTGGCCAGCGATTCCATGTAGCAGGCCGCCAGTCGACCGAGGCCGCCGTTGCCAAGACCCGGCTCCTCCTCGACTTCAAGAATCTGCTGTAGAGACTCGATGCCGAAATTGCGCAGGGCTTCTTCGGCTTCCTTCTGGATCCCCAGGTTGAGCAGATTGTTGTTGAGCTGCGGGCCGATCAGGAATTCGGCGGAGAGGTAGGCAACCGCTTTCTGGGGATGGGCGCGCATCGCTTCCATCGTCGCCAGATAACGGGTCATCAAACGGTCCCGCACCGCGTAACTCAGGGCCATGTACAGGTCATGGCGACTGGCGGTGGGGGCCAGTTTTCCGAGCGTGAAGAAGAGGTGCTCGGTCATCCCGTCGAACACGCTCTTGGCATCGAGGCCGGCGCGTTCGGGATCGTTGTAACAACCGGGGGTCGGCAGTCGCAGATCGAGAGGTTGTGAGGCGGTCATGACGACAGAAAGGTGGAAGGGGACAGCCATGGCTCTCCCCGTTGTTCAGTGATGCAGTGCAGGCTCAGCAGGTACCCGAACCGGTGCCGTACCTCCAACGCCAGTTGTTGATCTCGGGAGAATCCATTCCCACGGTGTAGGCGTAGTTGCGATGCTTCTGGATTTCGTCCTTCATGCGCTCCTTGACGTGGGCGGCACGGGAGCCGAGTTTGTCGACGCGGTCGATCACGTCGATCACCAGATTGAAGCGATCGATCTGGTTGCTGATCGCAAGCTCAAGCGGGGTGTTGATGTTGCCGTGCTCCTTGTACCCCCGCACGTGCAGCCTGTGGGCGCAACGACGGCGATAGGCCAGGCGGTGAATCAGCCAGGGATAGCCGTGGAAGTTGAAGATCACCGGTTTGTCCGGCGTGAAGAGGCTGTCGAAGTCGGCATCGCTGAGGCCGTGGGGATGCTCGCTGTCGGGTGAGAGCGCAAACAGTTTCACCACGTTCACGTAGCGGACCTTGAGCTGGGGAATCTGTTCCCGCAGGATTTCGATCGCCGCGAGGGTCTCCTTGGTGGGAATGTCACCGGCGGACGCCATCACAACATCGGGTTCGTCGAGCTCGGTGCCGCAGTCGTCGTTGCAGGCCCATTCCCAGATGCCTGCGCCTTTGGCCACGTGGCGACGGGCCGCTTCGAGGTCGAGATACTGCAGATGCTTCTGCTTGTCGGAAACGATGATGTTGGAGACATTCGTTTCAACGAGCGCTTTCTCAGCGACGGCCAGAAGACTGTTGGCATCGGCGGGGAGGTAAACGCGGGTGATCGACCCCTTCTTGTTGCCGGCCAGATCCATGAAGCCAGGATCCTGGTGGGTGAAGCCGTTGTGATCCTGACGCCAGACGGTGGAGGAGATCAGGATGTTCCAGGGCCCGATCGGCGCACGCCAGGGAATCTCCTCGCAGTGCTCCAGCCACTTGCAGTGCTGGTTGTACATCGAGGAGACCACGTGGGCGAAGGCTTCATAGGTGTGGAAAAAGCCGTTGCGACCGGTGTAGAGGTAGCCCTCCATCATCCCCACGAGGGTGTGCTCGGAGAGCATCTCGATTACCGAGCCATCCCGTGACAACTCGCTTCCATTGAGGTCTTCCGGCAGGAAGTTGGCCATCCAGACCTTCTTCGAAGCTTCGTAGACCGCCTGAAGACGGTTGGAGTGGGTTTCGTCCGGACCGAACAGGCGATAACCGCCGGGGTTGTCGCGAATCAGATCGCGAATCACCTCCCCGAGGGGGTAGGTGTTCTCCTTTTCCGTGGTGCCAGGAGAGTCGACGGGCACGGCATGGTTCTCGATCGCCGGGAACAGCAGGTCCTTGCGCAGAACGCCGCCGTTGGTGTTGGGATTGCTGCCCATACGACGATCTCCTCTGGGGGATTGATCGCGGATGAACTGTTTGACGGAACCATCGTCTTCAAACAGCTCCCAGGGCCGGTAGCTCTTCATCCACTCTTCGAGCATCCGCAGATGGCTCTCGTTGGTCTGAACGTCGGCGACGGGAACCTGGTGGGAGCGCCAGAAGTTCTCGATCTTCTTGCCGTCAACTTCCTGGGGGCCCGTCCAACCCTTGGGCGACCTCAGCACGATCATCGGCCAGCGGGGGCGGAACGCTTCGCCGCTGATGCGGGCCTGCTCCTGCTGCGCACGAATGTCGAGAACGGCTTGTTCCAGAGCAATCGACATCTCGCGGTGCATCGTCATCGGGTCGGAGCCCTCAACGAAGATCGGTGTCCAGCCATACCCGCGGAAGAGGCTCTCGAGCTCTTCGTGGTCGATCCGGCTCAGGATCGTGGGATTGGCAATCTTGTAGCCGTTCAGGTGCAGGATCGGAAGAACAGCACCATCCCGGATCGGATTGATGAATTTGTTGATGTGCCAGCTGGTGGCCAGCGGTCCGGTCTCCGCCTCACCGTCCCCAACGCAGGCGATCGTGATCAACTCAGGGTTGTCGAGGATGGACCCGCAGGCGTGGGAGAGGACGTAACCGAGCTCACCACCCTCATGAATGGAGCCCGGCATCTCGGCGGTGCAGTGGCTGCCGATGTGCCCCGGGAAGGAGAACATCTTGAAGAACTTCTTCAGCCCTTCTTCGTCGATTGATTTATCGGGATAACGATCGGTGTAGCTGCCGTCGATGTAAACGGGACCTCGAGCCCCGGGGGCACCGTGACCAGGACCTGACATGTAGATCATGTTCAGGTCGTATTTGTTGATCAAGCGGTTGGCATGGGTCCAGATGAAGGCCTGGCCGGGACTCGATCCCCAGTGACCCAGCAGGCGGGGCTTGATATGTTCTGCACGAAGGGGCTCCTTGAGCAGAGGGTTGTCCTGGAGATAAATCATGCCGACGGCCAGGTAGTTGGCCGTGCGCCAGTAGGCGTCGAGGTTCTGCAACTCCTCGTCTGAAGGAGATTGAACGGCAGCAAATGATTGCTGTTGATGCGCGGTCGTCATGAATGGCTCGAAGTTTCAAAGCTGTTCAGGTCACCCACGGGCTCAGAGGGACGATGCTCCGTCCGAGCGATGCGGTTGTCTGGAAAGTAGCCATCTCGTTCCGCCCTGCCGACAAAGATCTCGACAAGCTTTCGCTTCTCGTCCAAACGGGACCATTCCGTCTCCTTCGGAGCAGTCCGCTTTTGGAATCACCACTAATCTCGGCGTGACCGCACCGCAGCACCATGCTGTTACCCACCCTGCTGAGCGAGATCAGCAGTCACGACCTGGAAGTGGCGGAGACTCTGATTGGTGTGCTCCGATTCATTCTGATTTTTGTCGGCGCCAGAACGCTGGCTGAAATTCTTTGTCGTCTCGAGTTACCCACAATTCTTGGCGAGCTGCTCGCTGGCGTCATCATCGGCGCTTCCGGCCTGCATCTGCTGGTGCCACCGGAGACCGGTGTTCAGCTCAGCGCCGCCTTTTCGGATGTTGTGGCCGGTCTGGCCCACATCCCCGCTGACGAGATTCCAGAGCTGTACGAAGAGACCTTCGGAGCTCTGCAATCCGTGTCCACCCTCGGCCTCTACTCGCTGTTGTTCCTGACGGGACTTGAAAGTGAGCTGGAGGAACTGATGGCCGTTGGTGTTCAGGCCTTTACCGTTGCCGTTGTTGGTGTTGTGCTCCCGTTCGCTCTCGGAACCTTGGGTCTGATGGCGATTTTCCATGTCGATGCGATCCCGGCCATCTTTGCAGGTGCATCGATGACAGCGACCAGCATCGGGATCACGGCCAGTGTCTTTGGGGAACTCGGTTATCTGCGGACCCGAGAGGGGCAGATCGTGATCGGCGCCGCCGTGCTCGATGACATCCTCGGCATCGTGATTCTGGCTGTGGTGGTCTCCCTGGCAGCCGGCGGAACCCTCGAGATCGCTCCCATCGTGCAGCTTGTGGTGGCTGCGGTTGTGTTCGTGGTTGTCGCCCTGCTGCTCAGTCAGAAAGCAGCGCCGGCGTTTGACTGGGTGATTGATCAGCTCAAGGCGCCTGGAGCCAAGCTGATCGGTGCCTATCTGTTGCTTGCTCTCAGCTGCTTCGCGGCAACCGCCATCGGACTTGAGGCGGCGCTGGGTGCGTTCGCAGGGGGCCTGATCGTCAGCACCTCTAAGCACCGCGAAGAGATTCAGACCGCCGTGACGCCGATCGTGGCGTTGTTCGCCACAGTCTTCTTTGTGTTGGTGGGTGCGGGCATGGACCTGTCGGTGATCAACCCGGCCGATCCCGCGGCTCGTTCGGCCCTGGTGATCGCTGGCTTCCTGTTTGTGGTAGCGATCATCGGCAAGGTTGCGGCCGGGTGGGCCGTGTTCAGCGACAAACCCACGAATCACCTGGTGGTGGGTCTGGGAATGATGCCCCGGGGCGAGGTCGGTCTGATCTTCCTGGGATTGGGCACAGCCTCGGGTCTGCTCAATCCCGGACTGGAAGCGGCCATCCTGCTGATGGTGATCGGAACCACCTTCCTGGCACCAGTGTTGCTTCGTCTCGTTCTGAAAGGCAAGCCGCCTGAAAAGGGCGACATGGTGCCCGATGAATTCGTGGCCGATCCCACGGCCGGAACCTCGACGATCTGATCGTTGGTCTGAAGGCTCAGGAAGCTTCAGCTGTTCTCCTGACCGTTATCCGACAACAGCAGCAGCAGACTCCAGCCGATCCCGATCAGGGCCAGGCTGGAGGCCCAACCGGGTCCAAGGGTCCAGCTGAACATCAGCTGGGTCACCAGTCCCACGGCCATCGCCAGCAGCAGACTGCTAGCGATCAGAACGGCCTGACGGCCTGATTCCGGTACAGGGCTTGCGTCCAGACTCTTCTCGAAGCGAGCCAGCGGACCGCTCAGGGGGATGTACAGCGCCAGTGCCCAGAACAGGGCTCCTCGCCAGATGGCCGGTTCAGCCAGCGGGCCGCCGATCACCTCGTAGCTCTGCATTCAGCCCCACGGTTGAGCTGCCTAGCATCGCCGCTTCCGCGCCGGACTGTGGAGTCCTTCACCTGGAATTACCTCGACCATCCCGTCCACAGCGTGCGCCAGAGGCCTCCGCAGCAGCTGAGCGACAGGGATCAGCCGGCGGTGCTGCTGGTGCATGGATTCGGCGCCTCCACCGACCACTGGCGGCACAACATTCCGGCCTTGGCGGACCGTTATGAGGTTCACGCCCTGGACCTGCTGGGCTTTGGCCGCAGTGCCAAACCTCAGGGTCTTCCCTATGGAGGTGGCCTCTGGCGCGATCAGCTTGTGGCCTATGTCCATGACCAGATCGGTCGCCCCACGGTGATTGCTGGGAATTCCCTCGGCGGTTTTGCCGCATTGGCGGCCGGAGCCGCTCTTCAGGACACCTGTGCCGGCGTTGTACTGCTCAATGCGGCTGGTCCCTTCAGCGACGAGCAACAACCTCCCAAAGGTCTTGCTGCGATCGCCCGTCAAACGATTGGGAGCGCTCTCCTGAAGAGTCCGGTGCTGCAGAGGCTTCTGTTTGAAAATCTGCGCCGACCGGCCACGATCCGACGCACCCTCAACCGGGTGTATGTCGATCGCACGAACGTCGACGATTTTCTTGTGGAGTCGATCCGTCGACCATCCCTGGATCCGGGAGCGTTCGGCGTCTTTCGCACCGTGTTCGATATCCCACGGGGCCAACCGCTGGATGAGTTGTTCGTCGAACTTCAGGCCCCGCTGCTTCTGCTCTGGGGAATCCGTGATCCCTGGATCAATGCACCGGGGCGGAGATCCAGCTTCCAGCGCCATGCTCCCGCTGCTACCACCGAAGTGGTTCTGGAAGCGGGCCACTGCCCCCATGACGAAGTTCCCGATCAGGTGAACGAAGCGCTCCTGCATTGGCTGTCCGAGCTTGAGGTGAGCCAGCGCACAAGCTGTCCTGAAGACCACAGTTAGTTTCCGGCCATCTGAAACGACCGGCGGATGTCGATGACACTGACCCAGCAAACCGACCCATACCTGCACTGGGAATTCGTCCATCCCGCCAGCGGAGATCGGCTGCGCATTGTTCCGGAGCGCGGTGGCCTCGTCACCGAATGGCGTTGCGGTGATCGTGACGTTCTTTACTTCGATGCAGAGCGCTACATCGACCCGACCAAAAGCATTCGTGGCGGCATTCCCGTGCTGTTTCCGATCTGTGGAAACGTGCCCGGTGATGTCCTGCCGCTGAATGGGGTCGATTACACCCTGCAGCAGCATGGCTTCGCCCGTGATCTTCCCTGGCAGCTGCAGCTGCTGGAGGATCAGACGGGCATCAGCCTCAACCTCAGCGATACGGAGACGACCCGTGCCTCCTACCCCTTCTCCTTTCTGATCGAGATGCAGGTTCGCCCTGTGGCCCAGGCCCTCGAGATCGGCATCTCGATCCTCAATCGCAGTGAGCAGACGATGACGTTCAGCTTCGGCTTACACCCCTATTTCAACGTAACCGATCCGGCTGAGGTTGAGCTGGAAGGCCTGAATGAGCGTTGCTTCAACCATCTCGAGATGGCCGACACCGACACCGCATCCCAGCTGGGTCGGCTTTCGGAGGGGGTGGATTTCCTCTGTCGTCCCGCCGGTCCGGTGACGCTGATCGATCGGGTCGATGGAGCCCATGTGCAGCTGCAGCATCAGCCCCCCATGGATCTCACGGTGATCTGGACGGACCCTCCCCGGAGGATGGTCTGCGTGGAGCCCTGGACCGGTCCTCGCCAGGCTCTGATCTCCGGTGATCGAAGGCTGGAGATCCAGCCAGGTGCTCGCAGTCAACTCAACTGCCGGTACGCCGTCTCTTGACGTCTCATCCAGCGACTCCCGGCAGGCGTCCGATGCTGAGCTGCCGCTTTGGATCGAACTGTTGCTTCACAGCTTCAATCACCATTCGCGCCGGTGCATTCAGCCAGGCGGGAATGCGCGCTTCGGATCCGAACGGTTGTTGCAGCACGCTGAGGCGCCCTCCAAGCTCCTCGACCCGGCGACGCAGCTGCATCACCGCCTCGCCGGTCGTGGCTGACGTGGCTGACGTGGCGGACGTGGGCTGAGGTTGCCAGCCATCCCCGCATCCGGCCCCTGCCGCCAGATCCCATTGCCAGCCCTGCAGTTGTGCGCAGTCCGGGCTGATCAGCAGGGTCGACAGGGATGCCGGCGGCAAGACCACACGCACGAGCCAGTGCATCGCATCTGCCTGGCGCCCACTGTTGAGCGGTTCACCCCGGTCGTGTTGCTCCGCGCTCAGTCGGTGTTGCTCAGCGAGAGATGCGAGGCGGCTCAGCTGGTCTGCCACCGCCTGATCGGACACGCTGCTGACCAGCAACCTGAGCGTCCAGGATTGGTCTGTTTCATTCCACCAGTCGCAGCGTTCTGGTGTGAAGGTGGAGCGCAGCACACCGGCGCGAAAGCGTTCCAGATCGTCGAGGGAGCCCCGCAGGTGCAGCGCGCCGTGGGCCGGCCGGATCGGTTGAACCTTGAGGGTGAGATCGGTGATCAGGGCAAGGCTGCCCCAGCTGCCGCAGAGCAGTCGCATCAGGTCGTACCCCGCCACGTTCTTGACAACCCGTCCTCCTGCCTTGGCGCTGGTTCCGTCCGTTCGCAGCAGACCGATGCCGATGATCTGATCGCGGATGCCGAGGTGTTGTTGACGCAGCCCGCCCGCCAGACCACGAGCCACCAGGCCGCCGATGCTGCCGGCGCTCTCGGGTTGATCAGGATCCGTCCCGCGCGGCCAGTCGACCGGAAGCCACTGCCCTTGCCGGGCCAGGAGAGATTGCAGGTCTGCCAGTGAGAGCCCTGCTTCAACGGTGATCGTCAGGTCATCGACGGCATGGTCGATCACCCCCTGAAGAGCCCGGCAGCTGAGGACTTCGGGGTGTCCTTCGATCGCTGGACCCCAGTGCAGGCGACTCCCCATTCCGCTGGGAACCCAGGGTGTTGCGTCGTGATGCCACTGGCGCACCAGATCGATCAGGGCCTTGCGTGAGGCAGGGGAATGATCCACGGCACGATGGTGCCATGAAGGTCGTTGCGATCGATGATGACCCCACCGGCTCGCAGACGGTTCATGGCTGTCCGTTGCTGTTGCGTTGGGATGTGCCAACCCTGAGACGGGGATTGCGGCATCCATCCCCGTTGCTGTTTCTGCTGGCCGATACCCGTGCGCTGACGCCGGAATCGGCTGCCCAGCGCAATCGCGAGATCGCCTCGAATCTGGATCAGGCGCT
This sequence comes from Synechococcus sp. KORDI-100, assembly GCF_000737535.1. Lineage (NCBI taxonomy): Bacteria > Bacillati > Cyanobacteriota > Cyanophyceae > Synechococcales > Synechococcaceae > Synechococcus > Synechococcus sp. KORDI-100. The sequence goes on from NZ_CP006269.1 coordinate 416,467, forward strand.
TGGGGCGGAAGGCCTGCGGCGGCATGATCTGCTGCTTGTCAGCCGAGGGGACTCCACCCTGCGGGGCCATGGGGTGCTGGAGCCTGCTGTGCTGGAGCAGGCCTTCGGTCCCTTTGATGCCACGTTCCATGTTCCTGCCTTCCTCGAAGGAGGGCGAACCACCCTCAATGGTGTCCATCGATTGCATGGCCAACCGGTCCACACCACGGCCTTTGCGCGGGATCGGCTGTTCGGTTATTCGAGCAGTGATCTGGCGATCTGGCTGGAGCAGAAGAGTGGCGGTGAGATCCAGGCAGCTGAGGTGGATCTCATTCACGGCCGCGACCTCGACCAGGCCTGCGCCGATGATCAGTCGGCCCTGATCGCTCGGCTGCAGCAGCTGCAGGGCAATCGTCCCGTTGTTGTTGACGCTGAGCGCATGGAGCAGCTCCAGGCGTTTGCGGCTGCGGTATGGGCCGTGCGCCATCGGAAACGCTTTCTCTTCCGAGCGGCGGCCAGCCTTGTGAAGGCTCTGGCGGATCCCGGTCCACAGCGGCTTGACGCCTCCGAGCTTGCCCGGCTGCGGCGATGTGACGCTGCCGGGCAGGGACTCCCTGGCCTGGTGATGGTGGGATCCCATGTGCCGCTGGCCGATCAGCAGCTGGAGCGCCTGCTGGGGGAGTCGACCTGCTCGGCCATCGAACTGCCGGTCAGGCGCATCGCCAGGGTTCTTGAGGGTCCGACAGCGGAGTTGCTCCTCTCCGACCTTGAAACCATCTGGCGGACTGAGTTGCAGGATGTGCTGACGCTGGGGAGGACACCGGTTCTGTTCAGCAGCCGCGGTGAGCTCACCTTTGCCTCCGAGCGGGAGAGTCGTCGTTTTTCGCAGGAGATGGCACGGCTGATGGCACGCCTGGCGGCTGCTCTGGCGCCGGAGCTCGGTTACCTGATCAGCAAGGGCGGCATCACAACGCAGACGCTCCTCACCCATGGCCTCAGGTTGGAGGCCGTGCAGCTGGAAGGTCAGCTCCTCCCGGGGCTCTCACTGGTGAGGCCTTTGGAGGGGGTGTTCAGTGGGCTGCCGATCCTCACCTTCCCCGGCAACCTCGGAGAGGCTGGGACCCTGCGGGATGCCTGGCAGCGGATGCAGGCCGGCTGAGGCGGCCAACAGTTCCATGGGGTGATGCACGCTGGCCCGGCCATCGAGGTGACGCCTCAGCTGCAGCGTGCAACCGATGTTGGCGCTGGCCACAAGCTCAGCACCGGTGTTGCTGAGGTCGTCGGCCTTGATCCGGCCCAGTTCAGCGGCTTCCTCGTACTGCACGAGGTTGTAGATGCCGGCACTGCCGCAGCACACGCCGGCTTCGCTGGCTTCCCTGAGCTGCAACCCCGGGATGGCGCGAAGCAGCTGACGTGGCTGGGCCTGAATGCCCTGCCCGTGAATCATGTGACAGGCATCGTGCATCGCCACAACGGTTGCCAGCGGTTGCAACCGGGCCCGGAACGCCATGCTCAGGCCACGCTCAGCCAGAAATTCCTGCACATCCAGCACCGGCGCACGGAAGCGGACGGTTGTGTTCAGCAGCTCGTCGTAGGCCTTCATCGTGTGGCCGCACCCTGAGGCAGCCACCAACACTGCGTCCAGGGGGCCTTCAATGCCGTTCATGCTGCCTACGAGATCTGCCGCCAGCTGGCGGGTGAGTTCGAGTTCCCCCTGGTGATGGCTCACCGCACCGCAACAGCCCTGATCCGGCGGGATCACAACCTCAAAGCCATTGGCCTGCAGCACCTTCACCGTTGCGGTGCTCACATCCGGGTCGAAGCAGCGCTGCACGCATCCGAGCAGCAGCGCCACGCGGCCGCGGGATTCGCCGGTGGCGGGGTTGATCTGCGGCAGTTGATCGCTAAAGGCCTCCGCTGCCAGGGGCGGCAGCAACCGCTCCATCGCTTCGATTTCGGGACCGAACAAACGGGTGAGACCCGTCCGGCGGGCCAGGGCCTGGAGCGGAGTGCCGGCATAGGCCCGCAACGGTTGCAGCAGGGCCCGTAGGCGACCGGGATAGGGGAGCACCTGCAACAGCAACCGTCGGAAGCTGTTCTGCCAGGCGCTGCGTTGCCCCGCATTGATCAGTTTTGGACGGGTGTGTTCGATCAGCTGGTCGTAACGAACCCCCGACGGGCAGGCCGTCACGCAGGCAAAGCAGCCAAGGCAGGTGTCGAAATGGCTGGCGACTGTCGCATCCAGTTCCAGCTCACCGGCTTCGATCGCCCGCAGCGCATGGATGCGGCCGCGGGGAGAGTCCATCTCACTGGCCAGCACGCGATAGCTGGCGCAGGTGGGCAGGCAGAAACCGCAGTGCACGCAGGGATCAGCTGCACCCGGTGGAAGGCCGGGCAACTCGGTCGGTGGGGCCATGGACTGATTCTGGCTGATTTGAACCGTTCGGATCGGGGCCGGATACGTCGAAGCAATGCAGTGGCATCAGAGCAGTGGCATCAGAAGCCTTTTCGGATGTCGACCTCTGCGCCGGACAAGGGAGCCCATCACAGGGCTGCTCATAGATTGCGTTCAGAGAAAGGGTCTGATGCGGACGTCGTGATCGTGGTTGGTCCGATCGCCTGGTCGTGATGAATGAATTGAGTTCGTTTGATTTGAATCCCTTGAACTGGTGGGTGCCGGACGTGTATTCGAATTCGTGAACGTATGCTATTTAATTGTTTGGTCTGAAGATGCCTGTAATGGTTGGATAATCAAGAGTCTTGGTCTTTTGAGTATTTCATTGAAGCTGATGATTGACATTGAGTGTGAAGAGTCGGAACCATTCATCAATTTTTGTTGTTATTGCTGGCCCATCAGCATCTGGCAAAACAACATTTATCAGGCAATTCAAGTATAAAAATCGCCCATATCTCGCAGAGGATTCACTCCAGGCCCTGGGCCTTTCGCCGGAGAGTCGATTTCGGCCGATGGGGGCGAACTCAGCCCGGAAGTTGATCAAACGGGGGGAGGCTCTTCTGCCGACTCAGAACAATCGCATGATCCATCTGGATCTAACCTCCGATAGTTGTGGCAAACACTTTAAGTTTTGTCCGATCATTTTTTCTCATTTCAAGTCCGTCCATTCGATTCAGCTGTATCTCCCGTATCAGGAGTGGCTGAGGAGGATCCAACGCAGGCATGATCTCGGTAGAACAGTCAGCGAGTGTGCACAGCAATTGTTTGAATTGAGCGAAGTCGATGATCAGCGTGCCAGAAGAATGTATCGAAACATCTATGCGCGCTGGGAAAACTATTTAGACAACAAGCGCATTCGTTCGCGCATCGTTATTGATGCGCAGAACGATATTATTTTTCGCTGTCACCCTAAAGATGTCCGGAGAAATCTTCTGAGGTGTGTTCTCTCGTCGACGATCTGCCGGATGCCGAGGCTTTCGTCCGATTGACTCAGAACCGCTCGATGATGGCTTTGGCGAAGCCGCTGCAGCTCACGGGATCAACCTGGGGCTCCATCAGTCGGGCCAGGTCATAGGTGACGTGCTTGTCGGCAATGGCGGCGCTGAGGCCTTTGGTTGAAGGATCTTTAGCGCTTGGCAAATTTTTTTTCATGTATAACTCGCCCCATTCGATTTTTGAGCAAAGACGCGTCTGATTTTAATTTTTTTGATTGGAATTGAGTGGGTCTTTGTAGGGCCTCTTTTCAGTGCTCAAGTCAGTCTTTGTTCTTGGTAAATGTGAGTTTCCAGCCCGGTTGGGGCCGTTGAAAATATTTTCAACTATTTTCTTAAGATATCCGTAGCGATGTAAGAATTTGACAAGAATTTTTCTTTGCCAGATTCTAAGATTCAATGTCTGTAATTCTAAGGATTAATCCTGTATGTTTACTGACATCGTGTCTGTAGATTTCTTGGGTTTCCACATTGTTCAGAATCGGATCCAGAAGGTCAGTGGATTTGTCGAGATTGGCAACCAGGTCTCCAACTTTTGGTATGTAAAGCGTGCCTTTGTTGGCGCCATCGACGACGACAAAATTCTTCGCATCTGGGACATATTCGATCAGTGAGTGATAGGGAATTCTGTTAAGATGTCTTCTCGCTGAAAATCTTGAATCTTGGTTTGTGATAATATTAACATTATCACCTGATTCGCGTATTTTACGTGTGATTTGGTCGAGATTTTCGTAAGTAAGCTGGATGCGAGACTGCTCTTTTTTTTGCTCGATGGCGTTGTTCAAAAATGTTTCTTGAGTTGCTATGTGTTCGACGCCAATGACCGTTCCTGCCGCAATACAGGCGATTGCCATATGATTTTGATTCCTGAAAGTTTTCAGATTGCGATTCCCGATAAGAGTTGTCCATGCCCAGCCTATATTCATTGTAGTGATCAGTTGAATGGGAAGTGCAAGATAGCTGTTGGTATCAAATTCATAAGTTATTGCGAGGGCTAAGGCATAGGAAAAGGCAGATAGATTGATACCATCCAGAAGTGAAATATTGATACTCTTTCTGGCTACCATCAGCACGCGCGCTGCAGCGATAAGAGAAAAAATATAAAAACGTAAGTCTAATATTATTATGTGATTGGAATCCTGATTGTATGCTTCTTCTGCCGAGTAGATGCCAGGAATGAGTGCTAAAATAATGTAACTTGTGATGAATAAGGCAGAAAAGCTACAGAGCCACCGTTCAAGTTTGTGGTTCTGTTTTGACTGGAATGTTATATTGGTTGCAGTGCTAAGTCTTGAGTTGATAGCATCCCAGACCCAAAGACTTGTTGGCGGAACGACAAACAAGAGGATGGCTATATCCTTGATGTAAATTCCTATTAGTGCCCATAGAAGAGTGCTGAAGAAGGCCGAATTCCTATTTGTTTTTCGGTAGTGCAAATACGAGACGACGTACAACATGAAAACTAAACATAAGAGTCGCTCGCAATAAATGACATGGAAGAACGCAGTCCCTGTTGATGGATGAATTAGAAATATCGCTGTCATCAGCAGAATTGTTGACGACTTTGCTCTTGTGTGTTGGTCAAGTTCTCCGATGAACTTAACGCCAAGAAGAACGATAGCAATCAGTTCAGCAGTGCTGAACAGCATCCATGTTTTGATGTGTATGCTGAACCAGCTCAGGAGATGCAAATCCTGATGGGCTAATGGAAAGAACCTATAATCAGTTCGCCGCATTGTTTCTTCAATAAAGCTGTTTCTCAGGGAGAAGTTGTTGAGAAGATGCCCTTTTAACAGTTCCGGGTACCAGACGAACATGTCTTTGTACAGGTAAGTCGTACCTGAGATCATCGCGATGCCGTAAATCGTGAAAAGAAGAGTCGCGATCGAGTTGTTTCGGATAAACCCCAGGGTGTTCTCGATTAGCTGTCCAATTGAGTGATTAGAAGTGGGTGTTTCTTTTCGCGCATTGCTGTAAATTTGATTGATCAGATATCCACATGCTAGTAATAAAAAAAATAGCCAAAAGCCATGACTCAACTCTTGGTACTGGAGAAGAAGAGCCCGACCTTGCTCTGAATCTGGTGCGGGGAGAAAGCTCCGCTGTTGCTGAACCCAGATGCAGAGGCTGAGCCCGGCTGCGCTGATCACGGTGAGTGCGATCAAAAATCGCTTCAACAGCACATCGTCTCGAAGGTTTCCCGAAGAGGTGGCTTGATCACTCGTGGGCATGCAGGGATCCGACTCAGCAGCTCATTGACCCAAGACTTTGGGCCACGGCAATGGCAATGCTCTGATCAGAATCGCTCGATGATGGCTTTGGCGAAGCCGCTGCAGCTCACGGGATCAACCTGGGGCTCCATCAGTCGGGCCAGGTCATAGGTGACGTGCTTGTCGGCAATGGCGGCGCTGAGGCCTTTGGTCACTAGGTCGGCGGCCTCCTGCCAACCGAGGAATTCCAGCATCATCACGCCGCTGAGAATCACCGAGCCGGGGTTGATCCGATCGAGGCCGGCATGTTTCGGGGCGGTGCCGTGGGTGGCTTCGAAGATGGCGGCGTTCTCGCCGATGTTGGCGCCGGGGGCCATACCCAGACCACCCACCATGGCGGCCGCGGCATCGGAGATATAGTCGCCGTTGAGGTTGAGCGTGGCGAGGATCGAATACTCCTGGGGCCGGGTCTGGATCTGCTGGAAGATGCTGTCGGCGATGCGGTCGTCGACCAGCACCATCGACCTCCACTTGCCGCCACCATGGCTAGCGCCGATGGCATCGAGCACGGCCTGCACTTCGGCATCGATGTCAGCTTTCTTTTCAGGCGTGAGGCTGTCGTAGCCCGGCTCGATCATGCGGGCGTTGGCCTGAACGCTGAGGTTGGGGTCTTTCTCGAGGTTGCCGAGGATCCAGCTCTCCCGCTCGGTGATGCAGACATCCCGGAACTCGCTGGTGGCCAGCTCATAGCCCCAGTCACGGAAGGCTCCTTCCGTGAACTTCATGATGTTGCCCTTGTGGACCAGCGTGACGTGACGCTTGTTCCCTTCCAGGCGCAGGGCTTGCTGGATCGCCTTGCGGATGTGGCGCTGGCTGCCGTGCTTGCTCACGGGCTTGATGCCGATGCCAGATCCTTCGGGAATCTGACGCGTGCCGAGCTTGCCGTTGGCGGGGATCACCACCTCGTTGAGGTGCTTGCGCAACTCCTGACCAACGGCGTCGTCGGCTTCCCATTCCACGCCCATGTAGATGTCTTCGGTGTTTTCCCTATAAACGATCACGTCCAGATCCTGGGGACGCTTGTGGGGACTGGGGGTGCCGGCGTAGTAGCGGCAGGGACGCACACAGGAGTAGAGGTCGAAAATCTGGCGCAGGGCCACATTCAGAGATCGGATGCCGCCGCCGACGGGCGTGGTCAGTGGGCCTTTGATCGCGACGCCGAAGCGGCGAATCGCTTCGAGGGTGTCCTCCGGCAGGTACTGATACGTGCCGTAGAGCTCGCAGGCTTCATCACCGGCGAACACCTTGAACCATTCGATGCGCTTGGAGCCGCCGTAGGCCTTGGCGACTGCAGCATCCAGCACTGCCTGGGTGGCCGGCCAGATGTCCACGCCAGTCCCATCTCCGCGGATGAAGGGAATGATCGGATCGTCCGCCACCACGGGTTGACCGTTTGTGAAGGTGATCGGTGTGCCTTGGCTGGGGGCGGTGAGCTTCTCGAACTGGGCCATGGCGGTCGATCGGGCGTCAGCAACTGGAGCCTATGACTCAAAGGCGAGTCCTACCGTTGCCATGCGAACAGGGATGAGATGGGCAGGGACGAGCTCTGGGTTGTGGCGGCTTGCTTCAACGAAGAGGGCCTCATCTGTCAGTTCATGGAGTCGGTGCTCCAGCTTGAGCAGGTGGATCGGCTTGTTCTGATGGACGACGGCTCCAGTGATTCCACGGTGTCAGTTATTCGTGCATGGCAGAAGGGCCACCCCGATGCCCCTGTGACCCTGCTTGAACTCACGCGCAATTTCGGCAAGGAAGCGGCGATGCTCGCTGGGCTGGATTACGCGAAACGTCGCTGCGCTGCCGCGATCCTGATCGACTCTGATCTCCAGCATCCACCGGAGCGCATTCCCGCGATGGTGGCCGCCTGGCGGGATGGGGCTGAAGTGGTCACCGCTGTGCGCGACGACCGCGACGAAGAGTCCCTGATGAAGGTGGCCACGGCGTCCTGGTTCTACCGGGTGTTCAACCGACTGGTCGATTCGATTCAGCTTCAGGAGGGGGCCGGTGATTTTCGTTTGCTGTCGGCACCCGTTGTGGAGGCTGTGACCCAGATGCGTGAGGCAACGCGCTTTTCCAAGGGTCTGATGCCCTGGACCGGTTACCGCAGCGTTGAAATTCCTTACAGCCGAGTGGCCAGGGCCGGTGGCAACAGTTCCTGGAGTTCGCTGAAGCTCTGGCGTTATGCCCTCGATGGGATCTTCTCGTTTTCCGTGAAACCGCTGAAGGTCTGGGGTGTGATCGGGGTTCTGATCTCCTGTTTCAGTTTCCTTTATGCCGCATTGATTGTGCTGCGCACGCTCGTCTTCGGAATCGATCTCCCCGGATATGCCTCATTGATCGTCGCGATCCTGTTCCTGGGAGGGATTCAGCTGATCGGCATCGGCGTCCTTGGCGAGTACATCGGACGGATCTACATCGATGTGAAGCAACGACCCCACTACTTCATCCGTGCCGTGCACGAGAGCGAAGGGACTGCCATTCCTTTTGCCGATCGAAGGAGCTGAAGAAGCTCTCCGACAGGTCAAAACCGTGACGGGTCAGTTCGCCTTCCCTCAACGGCCCAGCTGGATGGGTCAGCAGCAGATTGTTGGTCGGCCCCTCCTGTTCGCCCCGGCTCTTCAAGGCATCGAGGCAGGCATCAAGCTTGTCCCCCGTCATCTCACCGGTGAACAGCACACCGCTGAACCAGGTATTGGTTGCGATGCCGGCCTGTTTCAGCCGTCTGACGGCGATCCCGCTGAGCAACTGCAGAACCGTCCATTTGATCAGACCTCCACGGCGCAGGGCATTCCACCAGTCGGCCAGCGGCAGGCCCGTCGGCAACGGTTCGCGGGTGGTGCGGATCCAGGTGATCCCGGAGTCATCGGCCAGATCCAGCAGGCTCTCCAGAACGATTGGTACCAGATGAATGTGTTGATGCCCGTCCACAGGAATCACCTGCTGGTTGGTGATCAGGCGAAACCGTTGAATCTGATCGCGGATGGCTCGATCCAGCTGGGGCCGCAGGCGCCGCTGCCGGCCTGGTAACAGCGAGGCCAGAAGCAGTGTCCCGAATCTGGCAGGAAGGTCCGGACAACCTTGGGTGGATGGACCCTCCGTCAGGCAGAGATGAAGACACAGCGGCATCGCGTCGGATCGCTGCCGCCAGGCGTCGGCTCCGGCCTGGGCTGCCGGGCCATGCACCAGCAGACTGGCGCCGTCCACCCGGCCGTCGCGGGCCAGGGCCAAGATGGCTGCATTGATGCTGTCATCCAGGCCGAGATCGTCGGCGTGGATGCGAGTCGGGACGCTGTTCGACCGCTGCAGCCGTTGACTGAAACGGGCGGCACGGCTCCAGATCAGGGCGTTGAGCAGGGTGGGTGTGAACACCAGGACGGCTGTTCGCAGCGTCATCGTGATCCAGTTGCCCAGCAGCAGGGGAAGCAGCGCACAGACAGCCAGATTCACGGCGTACTGCAACAGCAGCCAGCGCCTGGCAAACCGTCGGCCGCCCGTTTCTTCGCGGAAGGTCACCACGGCATGACCGATGTAACCGGCGATGGACGCCGCCAGAAAGGCCAGGGGGTTGGCCAGCCACAAGGGCGCAATCCGCTCAAGGCTGAGCAAGGCCGTGGTGTGCACCAATGCCGCCGTAACCCCCACGGCGCCGTACCGACCCAGACGCACGAGCAGGGAAGGCTCTCTCATCGAGGCTCTGTCTTCAAGGTGGTGTCACTGCAGAAAGGTGTTGTCACTGCAGACGATTCAGGGGAGAGGAGCAGACGCCTGTTGACGCAACAGGGTTGCAATCAGATTCCAGGCCCGCTGGTCGTAGGCCTTGACGAAGTCGTTGAAGCTTTGGGCAGCTTCGGCATCGGCGCCATCGGAGATCACCCGAAGCACCAGCCAGGGAACCCCCTCCTGTTCAGCGACCTGGGCCACGGCGGCCCCTTCCATCTCCACGGCGGTCAGGGCAGGCAGGGCATCCCGCAATGCCATCAAAACCTTCGCATCACCAATGAACTGGTCCCCTGTGCCGATCAGGCCAGGCCTTGGCCGGCCGAAACCTGGAAGCTCTCCAGCCAGGTGACTGCCCTCGAGGGCCTTGCAGGCCCATTCGAACCAGGCCTGCTGGGGTTTGAGCACTGCGCGATCCAGAGGAGGCACCACAAAACGCGGCAGGATCGGGCGAACATCCATGTCGTGCTGCACAACGGCATCGGCAAGCACGACATCCCATTGCTGAAGGGAGGGATCCGCTCCCCCGGCCACGCCCGTGAACAGAATCAGATCAATCGGGTTGTCCGCTGGTGCTGAAGCCAGGACGCGGGTGGCGGTTCGCGCGGCACAGACCTTGCCCCAGCCGCTCCAGGCCAGAGTCAGCTGCACCGCGGCTCCGTCATCACCAGTCCAGTGACCGCGATGAATCACCAGGTCGCCGAATTCCTCCTGACTCGGCTCCTCCAGATGGGCCAGATCAGAGCCGATTTCCTCCGGCATGGCTCCAAGCAGACCGAGATGGAGCGGACGTGTCATGAACCCTGTGATGTGATGTCACCGTAACGGCGCCCCCTGGACGCCCCCTGCAGGATTAGGGAAGGCAAGGGCACAATCTTGAACGCAGGTGAAACCGTTCGCAGTGTGGAGCAGGCACAGGCCCTGGCCTCTGCCGTCACGCTGGTCCGACGGCACTTTCCGGCGGCCACGCCCAACCTCCGCCCCTGGCGGGATGATGCCCAGACACGTCAGTGGAGTGAACCGGAGTCCATCGACCTTGCCTTTCATTTCCCGGGCTGGAGTCCACGCTTGCAGTGCCGCAGCCTGCTGATTCAGCTGCGCCTCAGCAGTGACGATCAGGAGCGGCAGGGCCACCTCCTCGGGGTCCTGATGCGTGGGATGACCTATGAGGGCGAGCGTTGGCGGCTGGCCACGGTTGGCGACTGGCAGCCGGCTGGATCCCACCTGCCCCAGCCGGATCAGGTGAAACAACTCCGCAAGATTTGCAAGGACTTGTTTGAACTGTTTCCAGCTGATGCAACGAATGGCACCGTGCCGTAACCCTTCGCAACTCAGATCACCGCTGTTCGAGCCTCTCCTAATAAGGTCGATGGGTTGCTTGCCGCAGGCTGATTATGTCCGTCGCTCTGGCTGCCCAGATCCGTGAAGGCACGAAAAAATCCCACACGATGGCGGAGAACACCGGCTTCGTGAGCTGTTTTCTTAAGGGTGTGGTCGACAAGGCCAGCTATCGCAAGCTCGTCGCTGATTTGTATTTCGTCTACACGGCGATGGAAGACGAGATCGGCAAGCTCGGTGACCATCCAGTGGTGGGCCCGATCGGCATGAAAGAGCTCAACCGACGTGAATCTCTCGAACAGGACCTGACCTATTACTACGGAGCTGGATGGCGGGATCAGATCGAGCCGTCACCGTCAGCGTCCGAGTACGTCGAGCGCATTCATGCCGTCGCCAAGGAGTCGCCAGAGCTGCTGGTGGGCCATCACTACACCCGCTACCTCGGCGATCTCTCCGGGGGGCAGATTCTTAAAAACATCGCCCAGAAAGCGATGAACATGGATGGTGATGACGGCTTGAGCTTTTACGTCTTCAACGACATTGACGACGAGAAGGCCTTCAAAACCACCTATCGATCAGCCATGGATGCGCTGCCGATCGACCAGGCCACGGCAGATCGCATTGTTGAGGAAGCCAATCATGCCTTCCACCTCAACATGAACATGTTCAAGGAGCTTGAGGGGAACCTGGTGGCAGCCATCGGCAAGGTTCTCTTCGGTTTCCTCACCCGCCGTCAGCGGGCTGGCAGCACGGAGGCGGCTGCCGCCTGATTCTGTGGCCACCAGGCTTGTTCGTTTCCTGGTTCCTGGAACCAGCGGTTGCTTCCGCTGCGGTGGTTTGAGTGTTGAGTTGCAGACGGCCAGTCTCGTTGGGGCTGTCTGCGACAGCGAGATCGTCACTTACAGGGAACGGCGTGATGACTGCCCTTATCTGGCCGATCTGCTCAGGTCGGAGCCACCGTCGGAGGATGTTCTCTGGATTGTGAGCTGGGGATTTGATGTCCCCCAGCTGATCAGACGCCTGAGGGGCCATCGGGTTGCCTATCACGCGCACAGCAGTGGTTATGGCTTTGACCTTCCACCAGGTGTTCCAGTGCTGGCGGTGAGCCGCAACACCCTGGGCTACTGGGGAGACCGGGCGCCCCGCAATCCGTTGTTCCTCGTGCCGAACGCGCTCGACCCTCAATGGCTTGAACGGGGGGATCGTGCCGATGCCAGTGGGCGCGATCGTCCCATCGACGTTCTCGTGCAAGCCAGAAAAAGCAGTGATTACGTGCTGAGACAGCTGGTTCCGGCCCTGCGTCAGCGTGGGGTGAAAGTGGAGGTGCAGAGCGGATGGGTGGAGGACCTGGTGTCGCTGTTCAATCGGTCAACGGTGTATCTCTACGACTCGGCTGAGTACTGGCGGGGGCGCGGGGTGACGGAGGGGTTCGGCCTACCGCCGCTTGAGGCGATGGCCTGCGGCTGCGTCGTGTTCACCAGCCTGAATCATGCTCTCGCCGATCACTGCGACCCGGGTCGTTCAGCCCATCAGATCGGGTGCGGCAGCTTGGCTCACGACCTGAATCGCATTCAGGTTGCGATCGGCGAGCCTTGCCAATGGCGTCCACCGGCTGCTGAGCTGGGTGCCCTGCTTCATGCCAACGCCGAGCCGAGGCTGCTGGAGCGCTGGCGTCACGTCTTGTTGGAGCTCGATCAGCTTCAGAGGCAGTGGCATCAGGATCCGCCGCTTTCAAGTCCTCCCACCTGGCGCCTGCGATGGGGCCAAATCCAACAGCGCGCAAGGCGAGTGGTCGATCGGTTGCCCGGCTGGCCGAATCAGGCCTGAAAGCCGAGAGGTGGCGGCTTAACTCTGCCTGACGTCAGGACTTTCACGCGGATTCGTTTCAGCGAAGCGATCGGTTTGTTTTATGCCCGTTTTGCAGAGCCAGACCTGGAACGAGCTGAGCACTCTGCTCCGTGAACTGTCGCCAAAACGTCGGAAGTTTTTAGTTGTCGTCCTGGTCGCCTCCCTGTTTCAGGGAGTGATCGACATCCTGCTGGTGGGTTTGCTGGCACGCCTTGTCGGCCTTCTGTCAGGCGCAAAGCTTGGTGACCAGATTCCCGGCATTCGCTTCTTCGGCGGTGGCTTTCTGGATCAGGCCGGTTGGATTGTCGTGTTGCTGATTGCGTCCTTCTGGTTCGCTTCAGCGGTTCGCTTCAGCGTTGCTCTGTTGGAGGCCCTGCTCGCGGCTGACATCTGGTCTGATCTGGTCAACAAGGTGTACAGCAACCTGTTGATGCAGAACTACGAATTCTTCACGCAGAAGCGCACCGCTGTGCTGTCGGAGCGGTTCAACCGCATCCTCACGAGGGTCACGTCCGCCGTGATCTCTCCGGTGATTGCGATTGCGGGAAACGTTCTCAGTGTTTCGGCTCTTCTGTTCGGTGTCGCTGTTGCTCTTGGGGGCAAGGCGATCACCATTTTTGTGTTTCTGCTGGTGGCGTATCTGATCGCCTCGTTGATCATCACGCCGTATCTGCGCCTATTTCTGCGTCAGAAGATGCGGTACACGCGGCGAATCCGGCTCACGTTCGGCGAATCGCTCCGTTCGATGAGGGATATCCAGCTGTACTCCTCCCATCAGTTCTTTGTTGACCGTTTCATGCGCGATGGAACCATCGCCAAACGCAATGATCGGCTGGCCAACCTCCTCCCGAATGTTCCGAAGTTTCTGATCGAGCCAGCCGGTATCTCGATTCTGTTTCTGGTGGGTTTGGCGCCCGCTCTCCTCAGTGGTGACAGTGAGCAGCTCAGGGAGGCGATGCCTGAGCTGGCCACTGTGCTCTTGGTGTTGCTGCGCATCTCCGGTCCCCTCCAGTCGATGTTTCGCAGCCTCAATCGTCTGCGTGGTGGTCTGCCGGAGGTCAAGGATGCGCTGGAGCTGTTGTGCATGAGGCCAGGCAGGCTGTCTCTTGCCAATCCGGCTGTGCCCTCCCCGGATGGTGTGATGCCTCGTCGTCTGATCGAGCTGCGGGATGTGAGTTATGCCTATGGCCACTCGGGATCGCCTGTTCTGCGGAATGTCGATCTGTCGATCCCCGTGGGCTCCCGCATCGCACTGGTGGGGAAGACCGGCAGCGGCAAGACCACCATTGCCCATCTGCTCCTGGGTCTGTTCAAGCCTGACTCGGGTGAACTTCTGCTGGATGGACTGCCGGTCTCCGATGAGGAGATGCCGGCCTGGCAGGCCAACTGCGCTTTCGTGCCTCAGCAGATCCGATTGCTGGATGCCAGTGTCCGCGAGAACGTGGCCTTCTGTGCCAACCCCGACGACATCGATGACGACGAGGTCTGGGCGGCACTCAAGGCAGCACAGTTTGCCGATTACGTCGGCGACATGCCCTATGGACTGTTCACGATGTGCGGTGAGAACGGGATGAAGCTCTCCGGTGGCCAGCGTCAGCGGTTGTCTCTGGCGAGAGCGTTCTATCGGAATGCCAAGTTGCTGGTTCTCGACGAAGCCACCAGTGCCCTTGACAACAAGACAGAGCACGACGTGATGCAGGCTCTGGAACTGGTGGGACGTCGCTGCACGATGGTGGTGATCGCCCACCGCCTGTCCACGGTCAAGAAATGTGATCGCATCTACGAAATCGCCGACGGCGGCATTCATGCCTCCGGCGATTTCGACACGTTGCGGTCGATGTCCACCAGTTTCCGTGAAATGGCCATGCTGGATGAAGGCTGAGCCTCATGGCTGATGTCATCCTTCTGTCCACGGCGGACTGGGACCATCCGCTCTGGACGAACAAGCAGCATCTGGCTGTTTCCCTTGCTGATGCGGGCCACAGGGTTCTTTACGTCGATTCACTTGGGGTTCGCTCCGCCCGTGCCGGCCGTTCCGATGCCGGACGCATCCTGCGCAGACTGCGTCGCAGCCTGGCGCCACTTCGGGAGGTCCGTGAGCGGATCTGGGTGCTCTCGCCCCTCGTGCTGCCTGGACAGATCAGTGGTTTGGCGGGCCGGCTCAATCGCTGGAGCCTGAATCTGGCGCTGTTCTGGGCGGATTGGTGCCTGGATCTTCGAACGCCGTTGCTGTGGACCTTCAACCCCAACACGCGCTTCTACCTGAAGCTCGGACGCTTCCATTCCACGATTTATCACTGCGTTGATCGCATCCAGGCGCAACCGGGCATGCCCGTCGCCGCTCTCGAGACCGCTGAACAGGATCTGTGCGGGGCGGTGAATGCTGTCTTCACCACCGCACCGCAATTGCAGAAGACCCTGGCACCTCTCAACGCAGGCACGCATCTGTTCGGCAATGTCGCCGATGCCGGCCATTTCGCTCAGGCCCGCTCCGACCTTGTCCAGCGGCCCAGGGATCTGCCGACCAGCGATGGGCCATGTCTGATGTTCATCGGTGCCATCGATGCCTACAAGCTCGACCTGCCGCTGTTCGAAGCTTTGGTGGCTGGGAATCCCCAGTGGACCTTTGTTCTGATCGGCCCTGTCGGGGAGACCGATCCCAGCACTGACGCATCGGCTCTGACGGCGCATGCCAACGCCCACTGGCTCGGCCCCAAGCCCTACAGCGAGCTGCCGGCCTATCTGGCTGCAGCCGACGTCGCTCTTCTGCCGCTGCAGCTAAACGACTACACCCGCCATATGTACCCGATGAAATTCTTCGAGTACCTGGCGGCCGGCTGCCCGGTGGTGTCCACCGCCATTCCTTCCCTGTTGGATCAGGCGGATGTGGCCTGTCTCTGTCCCCCGGAGGTTGAACCGTTCCAGGCGGCGATTGCTGCCCTCCTGAAAGGCGATGGTCCTTCGCTTGAACAGCGTCTGGCACGGGCGGTGCGGTTCACCTACGAGAGCCGCACCGCCTCGATGCTGGACTGCCTCGACGCCCATGGGCTGATGCCGGCAGATCCAGCGCCGCCTCAGGCGATGCCTTATCACCGTGTGCGGCGTCAGCTGCGGGCCGGATGGTTCGCCGAGAGCCTGGGTCTTCTGATGGCGCAAGGACTCGAGCGGGCTGGAGCGTCAAGGCTCAGCCAACGACTCCTGGATGGGCTGCTGATCCGATCTCCCGATCGTGTTGTCTGGCTGGCGGGGCGGGCCAGGCAGGCCTTGGCTGCCGGCGACCACGACAGCGGCCGTCAACTGATCGAGCGGATCTGGCAGCTCGATGGTGAGGCTGAGCTGCTTCATCAGCTTCTCTTCCGACGGGGATCCCGTCCAGGTGATCGAACAGATCAGTTGGCGATGTTCGATGCTCTGGCATCCAGCACCGTGCTGCCGCTTCATTTCGCCGGCTATTGCCGTGTTGTGCGGACCTACCGAGCCATCGATTCCAAGGAACCGGCGACTCTGGAGCGATGTTGCAGCGCATTGGCCCGGATCATCGACCAGCTCGAACAGGATCCGAACACCTATCGCTGCCTGAGGCCGAATCGTGAAAACCGGGCCAAGTTGCTGATCTCCGCTCACCTCACCAGGTTGCGTGGCCTGATGGCCCTTCAGGACCACTCTGGCCTCGATCAGGCGGCTAGCGAGCTCGTCCGCTGTGCCGGGCGTTACGACCCGTTCGCGATTGATCGCACCACGGCAACCCGGATGACCCGCAACATGATGCGCTGTCTGGCGATTGCAGCTGTGATGGCATGGCATGCCTCCGACAGCCGACGCATGGATGCGGTTCTGGAGCAGGCTGAGCGCTTGCGAACGGCCTGTTTTGCCGATCGCTTCGATGCCATCTCGCAACGGACGCAGGAGGACCATCGTGGCTTTGCCGATCAGATGCTGGAAAGGCTGCGCGGTTGCCGATGGTCCATGGACCCGTCAGCCAGGCTGCCGTCAGCAGACGCGTTTGTTGAGCCGCTTCTGCTCGTCTATTTCCCGGTGCTGCGTCCAGACCGTGCCGAAAAGGCCTGGCGTTTTCTCACGGCTCTGAGCGGCCAGTCCGCGGCATGAGCCAGGGGTCGACTCCAGCGATCGCCTTCACGATCGACTCGCTCAAGCTCGGTGGCGCTGAGCGGACCCTGCTCCGCTGGGCTGTCTGGTGTCGGGACGCCGGCTGGCGGGTGGTGGTGATCACCCGTAAAGGAGCGGAGCGTGATGCCTACCCGCTGCCGTCCGGCTTGATTCGACGTCAGGAGCCTCGGCTCTCCTCCGGTTTCGAGCGCCTGGGTTGGTGGGCGTTCCCGGCCAGGCTGCTGGCTCTGAGATCCTTGCTGCAAGAGGAGTCTGTCTCGATCGCTGTCGGCGTCACGGTGCTTCCAGCCGTGAAGCTTCTGCTGGCCAGCCGCGGTCTGTCCATGCGATGCCTGGTGTCGGAACGCAACTATCCACCGGCCCGCTCGCCCTCCCTGCCATGGCGTTGGCTGCGGCGTCTCACTTACCCGTGGGCGGATCTTCATCTTGTTCAGACGTCAACGATCGGCGCCTGGTTGCAGCGTCACTGCGGTGCGAATCGCCAGTTGCTGCTTCCCAATCCTGTGATCTGGCCACTCCCCAGTCATGAGCCGGTCGTGGATCCTGAATCCCTTCTGCCGGAGGGCGTTCCGGTGATCCTGGCGGCGGGGACGAAAGCGCACCAGAAGGGTTTTGATCGCCTGATGCCGATGTTCGCCACCCTTGCCCAACGCTGGCCCCACCTGCGGCTGGTGTTGTTGGGGTTGAGCGATCAGCCTTATCAGGGCCTCCGACAGCAGACCTGGTTGCGAGGTCTGCTGGGCGACGATGCGGATCATCAGCAGAGGCTGCTGCTGCCAGGAGCTGTCGGCAACATGGCCGACTGGTACGCAAGGGCTGACCTGTTCGTGTTGCCATCACGCTTTGAGGGCTTCCCCAATGTTCTGCTCGAGGCCATGGCGGCAGGATGTGCCTGTGTGGCGAGTGATTGTCCGACCGGTCCCTCCGATCTGATCAACGACAACCAGAACGGACGCCTCTTGGCGCATGATGCGTCGACAGATCGATGGATCGAGGTGCTTGAGCCTCTGCTTTGCGATGCATCCCAGCGTTCCCGGTTCGCGCAGCAGGCAGTGTCCGTGCGAGAGCGTTTTGGAGAGACCCGGCTTCGCTCCACGTTTCTGGCTGCTCTTGAGGGGGTGAACCATGGATGACCTTTGGGTTGTTCTTCCCCATCTGGGTGCTGGAGGTGCCCAGAAAGTCGGGCTTCTCGCCGCTGAGCACTTCGCCGAGCAGGGGATGAAGGTGCGGGTGCTGTCCCTGCGACCGGAGCATCCCGTCAAGCATCGACTTCCCGCCAATGTGCGCATGCTCGACATCGATCTCCATCCGGATGCTGAGGACGTGCACCCCTGGCTGCGGGATGTGTGGGACCGATCCCTGCTTGCCAGAGGGCGTCGCTTCAGCATTGCTCAGCTGATCAAGCTGCGCCGGTTCGCGATCCGTTTGATCACGCCTCTGCTGCTGCGTGCCCTTCAGATGGGGCTTCCCTGGTTTGATCGACGGCTGGAGCCCGGACGTGACGGCCTGGTCAATGGGCTGCTGGAACACTGCATGCGCAGCGCCGGGGGTCTGCGGTATGTCCGCCTCAAGCAGCTCCTGGCTGAGCAACGACCACGCCGCGTGCTGGCGCTGCTCAGCAAAACCAACATTCTCTGCTGCTCAGCAGCCTGGGATCTGCCGATTCACCTGGTGGTGTCGGAACGCAATGATCCGCGTCTGCAGACGATGGATCACCTCTGGCGCTGGCTGCGCATGGTGTACTACCGCCGTGCCGATGTTGTGACCGCCAACACAGAGGGTGTTCTGGATGCTTTGCAGGACATGGGGGCCTGGCGTCGCCTGGAATTGCTGCCCAATCCACTGCCCAATGCGGTCAGGACCGATCAACCGCCATCCACCGCAGATCGTCGTCGTCAGATTCTGGCGGTGGCCCGGCTGGTCCCGCAGAAAGGCCTGGATGTGCTGCTGCGGGCCTTTGCCTCGCTGCCCAGGAGTGTTCGCGATGGCTGGACCGTGGTCCTGGTGGGGGATGGCCCTGAGCGGGAGAGGCTGCAGACACTCGGGGAAACCCTGTCGATCGCTGAGGCGGTGGCGTTCGAGGGATTTCAGTCGAACCCTCTGAGTTACATGCATTCCGCCGCCATCTTTGCCCTGCCATCCAGGTTCGAGGGAATGCCCAATGCCTTGCTGGAAGCCATGGCTTCCGGGTTGCCAGCGGTCGTGACCGATGCTTCCCCAGGGCCGCTCGAGATGGTGACGGACGGTCGCAATGGCCTTGTGGTGCCGACGGAGGATCCCGTTGCGTTTGCGGCGGCTCTCCAAAGGCTGATGCTGACTGAGGAACAGCGGACTCAGCTGGGAGAAGCGGCGCAGCAGACGCTGCGATCAATGGAATGGCCCGTGGTGGAGCCACTCTGGAGGTCCGTGCTCGGCTTCGACCCGCTCTGATGGGCAGCGGCTTTCCGTCAACGTCGCCTGCGAGCGTCAGTCGGCGACTTCTCATCCTTGCGCCCACCCGTCGCGTGGCAAGCGAAACGTTCATCCGCGCCAATTTGGAGCGTTTGCCGTTTTCGATCGACGCCTATTTCGGTGATGAAACGCCATTGGGTCGACCACGTCGCTGCCTCTACGGCGTTGCGGTTCTGATCAGCAAAGTGCTGAGCCGTCTCGGCCTGCTTCGCCTGGCCTCCCTACCTCCGTCCGCTGTGGCGCTCCTGTTGATTCGCCACCACCAGCCGGACCTTGTGCTTGTGGAATTCGGATTTCATGCCGTTCGGGTGATGGAGCTGGCGGCCTGGTGCAATCGGCCGATGGTTGTTCATTTTCGAGGTGCCGATGCTTCGGCGGATCGATACCTGAAGCGACTTCAGAAGCGTTACCGCCGACTTCTGACCCTCACATCTGCCGTGATCGTCAAGAGCGACGTGATGAAAAAGACCCTGGCCAGGCTTGGTGTCGGCGCTCAACCGGTCCTGATCAGCCCATCCGGCGCTGATGAACGTCGTTTCCACGGTGCAGCGCCGGCGGACAACCCGCCGCGTTTTCTGGCGGTGGGTCGTTTTGTTGAGAAGAAAGGTCCAATGGAGACCCTTGAAGCCTTCCGGATCCTGCGGGAGTCACACCCGCTGGGAGATCAGGCTTCGCTGGTGATGGTGGGAGCCGGTCCCCTGCTTGAACCGGTCCAGAGGCGGGTGCTTGCCCTGGGCCTCGATGGATCCGTGTGTTTCCCAGGGATGCTTGCGCCGGAGGATGTGGCGGATCAGATGCGTCAGGCCAGGGCTTTCCTGCAGCACTCACGCACAGCCGCTGACGGGGATCAGGAGGGATGCCCAGTGGCGGTGATGGAGGCTCAGCTCTGCGGTCTGCCTGTGGTGGCAACCCTTCATGGGGGGATTCCTGACGTCGTCCGACATGGCGTGAGCGGATTCCTGGTCCCCGAGGGGGATGTTCGTGGGATGGCTGATGCGATGCTGCGTCTGACGGTTGACCCGGCTCTGGCACAAACGATGGGTTCCGCTGGACGCGATCAGGCACTGTCGTCGTACACCGTGCAGCATCACATCGACCAGATCAGCGCCCTGTTGAAGTCCCTGGTGCGTTCGCTCTGATGCGGGATCCATCGATTCAGCTGATCTACATCACAAGCCGCGGACACAGTGGCTCCACGCTTCTGAGTCAGCTGATCGGTTCCCACAGTCGCGTGCTCTGTGTTGGCGAGATCAAGATGTTGATCAACCCGGATCCGCAGCGAAAACTGTGTTGCTGTCATCGCCAGCCCCCTGATCAGTGTCCGTTCTGGAGCGCTGTCCAGGACCATCTGATCAAGGCGATCGGCAAGCGATTCATGCAGCTTGATCTGAGCGGGAATGATGCGTTGACCTTTCGCCAGGACAATCAGGCGTTGTTTGAGGCGGTGGCATCCGTCAGCGGTTGCTCCGTCATTGTTGACTCTTCGAAATCAATCCAGCGAGCGATGGCCTTGCATCAGGCGTTTGCTCAACATTCCGGGCTGCAGATCAACATTGTGCATCTGCATCGTGGTCCTCTTGGTTCCCTCAACAGTGCATTGAAAAAAGGAGACGATCTGCGTCGCTCCGCATACAACTACAACCAGATGTTTTTTCGAACCCGAGAGCATTTGAAATCCTGTCGCAGCCTCTTTGTCACCTACGAACGACTGGCGACACGACCGCGACCTCAGTTGCAAACCGTCATGGAGTTTGTCGGTTTGTCGTTTGAAGAGGCTCAGTTCAACTGGCGTGCACAACAGCATCGCGATATTCACGGCAACATCATGCGTTTTGGAACCTCGGATCGAATCCGCTTGGATCGAAAGTGGTTATGGGAACTTTCATGGCGGCAGATCCTTGTGATTATGGCCTGGACGATGCCGGTACGGTTAAGAAGTGAGGCCTTGTTTGAAAGGATGCGCGACTGGATCAAATATGGTGACTGGCAGTCTTTACTGGGGAAACAATAATGCCAGACATGAGACCTTTGCAAACCATATAAATGTCGATGCTTGATCGTTTTTTTTCAAGGATTCATGATGATCAGCTTCGTGGAACGTTGGTCTCTTTCCCGAAATCTGGCCGCACCTGGGTGCGTGTGATGCTTGATCGTTTACATCTCTCGATTCGTTACACCCACGATGGCAGCGAACATAAATTAGGCGCACATTTTCAGTCATTGAATAGCTGTGGCCTGGATCCCAAGGATCAGCCTCTCGTCTTCCTTCACCGGGATCCGAGAGATACGGCTGTGTCGGGCTTCTTCCAGAAATCGTTGCGTATCGACCAGGGATATGAGGGTGATCTGTCGCACTTCATCCGCGATCCACATCACGGCATTGAAAAAGTCCTGGTGTTCAATCTGGCCTGGATCGAGCATTGCTCCCGCTCAGACAATACCCATCGAACCCTGTCCTATGAGGCGTTGCGCGCCAATACAGCGGATGGTTTGTCCGCTTTGGTTGCGACCTACATGCCATCGCGACCCATCAACCGGCGCCGGATCTGCAGGGAGGTAGATCGGGCCAGTTTCGAGCGGATGCAGCAGCAGGAAAAACAAGGTGTGTTTGCAAGACGCTACAAGAAAGCCTTGACACCAGTTGATCCTGAGAACAAGGAGAGTTTCAAAGTCAGACGCGGAAAAGTTGGTGGGTTTAAGGATTATTTTTCAGAGCAAGATCTTGCTTTTGCTGATCAACTCCTTCAGCGTTACGACTACTTTGATCGCTTGGCGTCCGCCCATCTGGCTGCGCTGATTTAAGGCTGGTGGCACTGTCTCGAACCAATCGCCAACGACTCTGTTTGCTGCTCATCCGAGGGCTGGGTCACAGCGGCACCACGATTCTTGATCTTGCCCTTGGTGCCCATCCGCAGGTGATGGGTCTTGGAGAGGCCGCCAGGATTCTGGCGACCCCGAAGCCTGGTGAAGAGGGTCGTGCCCCTGCCATGCTGCGCGGGCCACGTCGACGGGAAAGAATTTGCACCTGCGGGGTTTCAGCAGCGGATTGCCCGATCTGGGGCCCGGCCCTGGATTGGTTGGAATCGCACGAAGCCTGGACCTTGCCCGACAAGATGCGACATCTGATGCATCTGGCCGCGGCCTTGCCAACGGCTCGCGGCGAGGGGCCTCACCGAGTGCTGGTGGACTCTTTTCAGGATGAGCTTGTCTTGCCCCAGTCCATGCCGTCCGATGTGGACGTACGGGTGATTCATCTGGTGCGCGATGTCCGCTCCTGGTTGCATTCCCGTCTCAAATCCGCCCGTCAGTCAGGAAAACCCTTCTCAGAGCTCAGGACGCTGCTGCGTTGGTGGTACGTGAATCGCAAATTCGATCGCGTGCTGCAGCAGTGCGGCAGGCCTGTGTTTCGATTGGGTTACGAGGAATTGGCGTTGCAACCTGAGCGTTCGCTTCAACTGGTGTGCGCTTGGTTGAACCTGCCCTTTTCTGAACAGATGTTGGCGCCCGGAGCCCACAGCACCAGTCATCTGCTGTCAGGAAATCGGATGCGATTTGATCGCGATCGCTCTCGCGCAATCCGTTACGACGCGGCCTGGATGGCCTCGCGGGACTGGCCGATCCAGATTTCAGTGCTGGTTCCAGGAGTTGCTGCCTTGAATCGGAAACTGGTGTATTCCAACAAGCTCATCAATCCTGGTTAGTTGTTGATCTAGCGGCACCATTCGCTGGCCAGGGGCCAGTGTCTTTCCAGGCTGAGATGGGGGAACTGTTGCGCGACGTTGTTATAAACTAGTGCCTGGCTTTGCCCAATGCTGGCGAGAACCTCCTCCGGAAGATTCGTTGTGGTGCGGCTTTCATTGATGCGTCGGCTCCAGTTCGGTTCCTCGTAGTCGATCATCAGGTGTTGGCACAACCGTTGATATACAGACTCTGTGAACAATCGTTCATAGAGATCAATGAATAGATCATCTGAGCTGAAGGCCTGTGACAGAGCCTGGAGCGTGTGGAGATAATCGCTGCGCTGACTCGAACGTTGTTGCAATGTTCTAGCGGTGCGTCGTAACTGCTCTTGTTCTGCATCCGGATGGAGTTCACCACGTTTACGCAGTTTCATGCGCTGTTGGGAGAGGATCCGCTCCACCGGATCGCGCATCAAAAACACAACACGTGTGGTGACACCACGTTCTGAAAATTGTTCGCGGGTCCATTGCAGAGTGTCTGCTGACAAACAGCCATAGGACGGTGTGATATCTCCGGTGAGACGGTTCGACGGACGTTGCAGCAAGTTGCAGAAGTAGTCGAAGTAGCGGTTGCTGTTCTGCAGGAAACGCTTTCTTCTCCAGGTTCTCCACTTCCAGGGCGGACTGTTTTTGGGTTGAAAATGGGCGAATTGAGGAAGTGTGAGTGCATCCAGGATGTGATATTCCTTGCAAAAGCCAAAATTAGAATCGTGGCGATTGTGTAATTGCTCATGCAGCCAGGATGTGCCTGCTTTTTGAGCTCCGACGCCAAGAAGAAAAACCTTGAAATGATGATCTGGCGAGGTCATTGCATTCGAAGATCGGTTGTTTTTCTGATTCTTTTTGGGTCACAGATATGAGTTTTTTGATAGAGCCAGCTTGAAGTGGGAATTTTCAGCCGTTTTTTGGTATTGATATCTTGGAGAGAATCTCCACTTTTAGATGTGCTGTCTGAGGTTTTATCAGTTCCATCCATAATCAAAAATCCAGATCGAGCTAGTTGATCTCCAGTGCCGGAAGCGTTTTCACAGCATCATCAACAGCCTTCACCTGTTGCAGAAATGGTTCGAGAAGCTCCAGTGGCAGAGCACTTGGCCCATCGCAACGCGCTTTGTCGGGATTCGGATGGGCTTCCAGGAACAGTCCAGCCAGGCCGATGGCCATACCAGAACGCGCCAGATCCACGACCTGGGAGCGCCGACCTCCGGAGGCAGCACCTCCTGGATCTCGACATTGCAGTGCATGGGTGACATCAAAGATGAGTGGCAAGCCATCACAGCTTCTTTTCATCACCCCGAAGCCGAGCATGTCCACAACCAGGTTGTCGTAACCGAAATTGGTGCCGCGTTCGCAGATCAGCAGCCGCTCGTTGCCGCACTCTCGGAACTTGTCCACGATGTTGCGCATCTGATCTGGGCTGAGGAACTGCGGCTTCTTGATGTTGATCACTGCTCCGGTTTCCGCCATGGCGCGGACCAGGTCGGTCTGACGGGCCAGGAAAGCCGGCAGTTGGATGATGTCGGCGACGTGGGCGGCGGCAACCGCCTCCTCAGGGCTGTGCACGTCGGTGATCACCGGGATCCCATGGGTGTCCTTGACAGCTTGGAGGATCCGCAGTCCATTCTCCAGGCCAGGGCCTCGGAAGGAATGAATCGAGGAGCGATTGGCCTTGTCATAGGACCCTTTGAACACCAGTGGTATTCCCAGGCGTTCACACACCTGCTTGTAGTGGCTGGCGCAGCGCAGGGCGAATTCGAGGTCCTCCAGAACATTCACGCCACCCAGCAGGGCGAAGGGCTGGTCATTGGCGAAGGTGATGTCGCCGAACTGGACCAGACGCGCTGCCATCACCGTGCCTCAAATGCCAGGCGGAGCTTACCGACTGTGATGAGACGGGCTGCGAGCGATAGCCTCCACCAATGAGCTTCTTGGCCGGCCTCAACGATGCCCAGCGCAGGGCAGTGGATCACCATGAAGGCCCTTTACTGGTGGTGGCAGGTGCCGGCAGCGGCAAAACACGAGCCCTCACCCATCGCATTGCCCATCTGATCGGTGCCCATGGGGTGGATCCGGCACAGGTGCTGGCCGTGACATTCACCAACAAGGCGGCTAGGGAAATGAAGGAGCGCCTGGAGCTCCTGCTGGCCCAGCGCCTGGCGCAAAGCCAGTTCGGCCAGCCCTGGAGCACGCTGCCGCCCGTGGAACAGAGGCAGTTGCGGTCCCGCATCTACCGGGAGGTGACCAAAGAACTCTGGATCGGCACCTTCCATGCCTTGTTCGCACGGATGCTGCGATTTGACATTGACAAATTCAAGGACTCCGAAGGCCTCACCTGGACACGTCAGTTCTCGATCTACGACGAGGCGGATGCCCAGAGCCTCGTCAAAGAGATCGTCACCCAGGAGTTGCAGCTCGATCCCAAACGTTTCGAACCGAAGAAGGTTCGCTGGGCCATCAGCAATGCCAAGAATCAGGGCTGGTTGCCTGATCAGCTGGAGGCCAACGCCGAAGGTCAGCGCGGCAAGCTCACCGCTGAGACCTACCGGCGATATCGCAGGGCCCTGGCGGCCAATAACGCTCTGGATTTCGATGATCTGCTCCTCCTCCCTGTTCAGCTGCTGCAGCAGAACGAACAGGTGTGCAGTTACTGGCACCGACGCTTTCGGCACGTCCTGGTGGATGAATACCAGGACACGAACCGCACGCAGTACGAACTGATCAAGTTGCTGGTGACGGGCGGACAAGACCCCCAGAAGGTCAAGGACTGGGGTGGTCGCTCCGTGTTTGTGGTGGGCGATGCGGACCAGAGCATCTACAGCTTCCGTGCCGCTGATTTCACGATCCTGATGGGTTTTCAGGACGACTTCGGCGATCGAGAACCTGACGACTCGACGCGCACGATGGTGAAGCTCGAGGAGAACTACCGGTCCACCGCGACGATTCTCGAGGCTGCCAACGCTCTGATCGCCAATAACAGCGAGCGGATCGACAAAGTGCTGCGGCCGACCCGGGGGGACGGTGAGCTGATCAGCCTCACGCGTTGTGATGACGAGATTGCTGAGGCTGAAGCTGTGGTGCACCGGTTGCGCATGTTGGAAGCGGCTCACCCGGAGCTGAGCTGGGGAGATATGGCGGTTCTCTATCGCACCAATGCCCAGTCCCGGGCCGTTGAAGAGTCTCTGGTGCGCTGGGGGATTCCCTATGTAGTGGTCGGTGGACTGCGCTTCTATGACCGGCGCGAAATCAAGGACCTGCTGGCCTATCTGCGCCTACTAGTGAATCCGGCAGACACCGTCAGCCTTCTGCGTGTGATCAATGTGCCCAAGCGGGGCATCGGCAAGACAACCATCCAGCGGTTGACTGATGCGGCCAATCAACTGGGGATCCCGCTCTGGGATGTCGTCAGTGATCCCGAAGCGGTGCGTTCCCTGGGCGGTCGCTCCGCAAAAGGCCTGCTTCAGTTCTGCGAACTCCTCAACGATCTGAGGCAGCAGGTGACCGAAGCCGCTCCATCGGAACTGATCCAGCAGGTGATGGAAAAGAGTGGCTACGTCCGTGAACTGATCACGGAGGGAACCGATGAGGCGGAGGAGCGTCGGCGCAATCTGCAGGAGCTGGTGAATGCTGCTCTGCAGTTTCAGGAGGAGAACGACGAGGCGGATCTTGAGGGATTCCTCGCCACGGCTGCCCTGTCCAGTGATGCCGACAACAAGGACACAGCAGCCGATCGCGTCACGCTGATGACATTGCACAGCAGCAAGGGACTGGAATTTCCCGTCGTATGTATGGTGGGATTGGAGCAGGGTCTATTCCCCAGTTATCGCTCCCTTGATGACCCCGCTTCCCTGGAGGAGGAGAGACGGCTCTGTTACGTCGGGATCACCCGTGCCAAGGAACGCCTGTTCCTCTCCCATGCCAGTGAACGCCGGCTGTGGGGCGGCATGCGTGAGGCTGCCGTGCCGTCCGTGTTCCTGTCGGAACTGCCTGAGGCACTGGTGCAAGGTGATTTGCCCCAGAGCGGTGGAGCCTCCTTGCGACGGGAGCGGCGCTTGGAGCGTCTGACCCGCGTCGATCGGGATGTGACATCGTCCCCCCCCGCCAATGCTGTTCGACGGCGACATGCCGGACCTGCCCCAGGACGCAGCTGGAGTGTTGGCGACAAGGTGATTCACAGCAGCTTCGGCCTCGGCGAGATCACCCACACCTTCGGCAGTGGTGAGAAGGTGTCGATAGCCGTGAAGTTCACAGGGATGGGACCCAAGATTCTTGATCCCCGACTGGCACCGATCGAGCCGGTCGATGAGGCGTCCTGACATCACGTTTTTCCGCTTCGCCAGCCAGGCCTGCTGAAGCGAGGAGGGCTTCAAGTTGCCGATTAACCTCCTGCCCAGACTCCGCCGGTTTGTGCCGACCCCAAGCCAGGTGATTCCGATCTTCATTGGGTACGACCCCAGAGAGCGGGCCGCCACGAATGTGCTGATCGACAGCCTCTATCAGTTCAGCAGTGTTCCGTTGGCAATCACTCCCCTGGTCACCCCGCAACTGGAGAAACAGGGGTTGTATCGCCGTGCCCGAGATCCAAAGCAGAGCACGGCCTTCTCCTTCACCAGGTTTCTCGTCCCCCATCTGATGGATTACAGCGGCTGGGCGATCTTCATGGACTGCGACATGCTCTGCCGCAGCGACATCAAGGGGCTTTGGGATCAGCGTGATGAGCAATACGGCGCGATGTGCGTCCAGCACGAGCACACACCGGATGAGACGGTGAAATTTCTGGGAGAGGTTCAGAGCGCTTACCCCAAAAAGAACTGGAGCTCGCTGATGTTGCTGAACTGCAGCCGCTGCAGAACGCTGACTCCTGACTACGTCAACACAGCCTCAGGCCTGGAGCTGCATCGTTTTCACTGGCTCGAGGGTGATCACGAGATCGGCGCCATCAAGGGGGGATGGAACCATCTGGTTGATGTGCAGGTTGCCCCCGACCCCGAGTCGGCCCCTTCATTGCTGCACTGGACACTGGGCGGTCCCTGGTTTCGCGAACAACGCACCATGGGTGGTCCGCTGGCAGCGGAATGGTTCAGCGCCCGGGACGATGCGATGAAGCTCTGGGACTGATGGCCATCCGAAAAAGTCTGGTGGCGGTTCCGGCTCGCCTGCAGTCCTCCCGTCTTCCCAACAAAGTGCTGGCCGACATCGGTGGCAAGCCGATGATTCAACGGGTTCTGGAACGATGCCGGCAGGCAGCCGATGTTGAGGCTGTTGTGCTATGCACCGACAGCCCTCAGCTTCAGGAACTTGCCCGGGGCTGGGGCGTCCCGGTGCTGATGACCTCTGATCAGTGCCGTTCGGGCAGTGAACGCATCGCTTCCGTTGCGGAGGATCTGATGCGCCTCGTCTGGGCTGACCAGGCCCCGGTGCCCGAGCAGACGGCGATCATCAATGTTCAGGGTGATCAGCCGTTCATCGACCCAGCGGTGATCACAGCCATGGTGCGTGAGTTCCAAAGCAGGGATCCCGTCCCAGCTGTCGTGACGCCTGTTTACGGCCTCCAACCGGACACCGTGCACAACCCCAATGTGGTGAAAACACTGCTGGCCCATGACGGACGGGCTCTTTACTTCTCCCGCTCGGCGATTCCGCACGTGCGGGATGTGGCCCCGGAGGACTGGCATCACCACACCACCTTCTGGGGGCACGTCGGCATGTACGGCTTCCGCGGCGATGTGCTGGCCGCCTGGGATCAGCTCCCTGCATCCCCCCTCGAGGATCTCGAGCGACTTGAACAGCTGCGCTTGCTTGAGGCAGGGCACACCATTGCCACCTTTGAGGTTCAGGGCACATCCCTCTCCGTTGATACCTCCGACCAGCTCGAGCAGGCCAGGAGGATCGCTGCAGAGCTTTAGTCGTTGCGGTCGCGCCAACCGTTGCTGGCCAGGGTTCCCCAACCTTCGCGTGCCTGCAGGATCCGCTCAGCAAGCTCGCGGATCGCTCCCTGGCCCCCCGGCCGATTCAGGACGGCATCGGCCTGCCATCGCACAGGGCGGCAGGCGTCCGCTGGAGCTAGCAGCAAGCCCACCTGTGCTCGCACGGCCAGATCGTTCAGGTCATCCCCGACGAACGCCGTTTCTGCGGTTGTGACGTTCAGGGCCTGCTGAAGCTTGCCGAGAGCAGTCGGCTTGTCACGGATACCCACCAGGCAGTGACGGACGCCGAGCTGTCGTGCCCGACTCTCCGAGGCGCCACCCTGGCCGCCGCTCAGAAAGGCAATCTCCAGACCCGCCTGCTGCAGAAGCCGGATGCCCAGTCCGTCTCTGACATCGAATCGTTTGGTCAGTCGCCCATCGGCATCAAACCAGAGTCCCCCATCGGTGAGAACACCATCCACATCCAGCACCAGCAAGGTGATGCGGCGCAGTCGTCCCCGCAGCCGAAGCCAGCGCAGGGCTCTCATGCCAAACCAGCCTGAACGAGGTCATGGAGGCGCAGCAGGCCCAGCATGCGTTGTTCGGCGTTGACTACCGGCAGCACGGAGATCGGTTTGCGGCGGTTGCGCTCCATCCGCTCCAGGGCGCGCACCACCAGGACATCCCCCTCCACGGTGATCGGATCGGCTGTCATCAGATCCTTGGCGGTGAGCTCAGGCCAGGACTCGGTCCCATGCTCCTGAAGGGCGCGCCGCAGATCGCCATCGGTGAGGATGCCCAGCAACGCGCCGGGGCGTTCTGGGCATTCCACCCAACCGCTGCCGATTCCGTCCCGGGTCAAGCCGCCGATCACCTCGGGCAGCGGTGTGTGGGGCTGAAGAGGATGCAACCTGCTGGTCGGCACCATCAGATCCGCTGCCGTCAACGTGAGCTGTTTTCCCAGGGAGCCCGCTGGATGATTGAGGGCGAAGTCCGTTGGTGAAATCCCACGGCGCTCCATCCAGACCGCGGCGAGGGCGTCACCGATCGCCATGGCCACGGCTGTGCTCGCGGTCGGTGCCAGGTTGAGCGGGCACACCTCGCGATCGACCCCAGCGATCAGGACCACGTTGCTGCCCAGTGCCAGGGATGATTCGGCCCGGCCGACGATGGCGATCCGTCCTGTTCCGCGGCGTTTGAGGTGGGGAAGCACCTCGAGCAATTCCGATGTCTCTCCACTGTTGGAGAGCAGCAGGCAGACGTCTTCAGAGGCCACAACACCCAGATCCCCATGGAGAGCGTCCAGGGGATTCAGATACAGCGCCATCAATCCGATCGACGAGAACGTGGCTGCGATTTTTCGAGCCACGATTCCGCTTTTGCCAACCCCTGTGATCACCAGCTTGGCCTTGCGGTCTGCACACCGTTCGAGCAGATCGAGGGCTGCCTCCACCTGTTCGCTGCTCAGGCGTTGCGCTGCCGCTGCGATCGCGGATGCTTCCTCCTGCAGACAGCGCGTGAGAGCGGACAACGGCTTGATCCGTGATGATCGAGCCATTGTCATGCACGTGGGCCATGGATCACCTGGCGATCGACCTGCCGGGTGTGTCATCCGACCTCCTGGAGGAGCTGCGTGAGGCGGCCCTCGCCGCCGGATCGGGGCGACTGGCCGTGGTGGGAGGCGTGGTTCGTGATGCTCTGCTGCATCAACGACAGCGCACCACCTGGACCGGCGTCACCGATCTGGATATCGTGGTGGAAGGGGATGCGGCCGCCGTGGCATCCGCGCTGAAGCGACGCTGCGGGTCCAAGCGACTGACGCGCTGCCTTGAACACGCCAGCTTCGCGACGGTGGCGTTGACGCTGGATGGCTTCGCGCTCGATCTGGCGACAGCCCGGGCGGAGACCTATGCAGCTCCCGCTCAGAACCCTGTGGTGCGGCCTGGATCCCTGGAATCCGATCTGGTGCGACGTGATTTCACGATCAATGCCATGGCCCTCGATCTGTTCTCAGGGGAACTGATCGATCGTCATGACGGCCAAACCCATCTGGCGGAACGCCAGTTGGTGTTTCTGCATCCGGCCAGCGTTGCGGATGACCCCACCCGTTTGATCCGTGCCGCCCGCTACGGGGCTCGGCTGGGCTTTGATTTCAGCGCGGACGCCCTGGATCAGGCGCAATCCACGCTCGCCTGCTGGCCCTGGTCATGGCAGCCAGGCGATCCAGCGGATCAGTCTCCCCCTGCACTCTCGACGCGGTTGCGGATGGAACTGGACCGCCTTTTGGACCATGAGCCCTGGCAACAGGGCCTCGATCTTCTCGATCGTTGGGGGGCCTTGTCCCTGATTGATCCGGGTCTGCAGCGCGACCCTCAGCGGTCCAGGCGTCTGCGCTGGGCCCGGCGTTTGGGCGTTCCGCTGCTGCCAGCGCTGCTGACGGCCGCTGATCGGCCGCTGGAAACGGCTCGGAGGTTGCAGCTGTCCGGGGTGCAGCTGACATGGCTTGAACAGCTTCCATGTCTTGGACGCTGGGCTCTCAGCGAAGCGCCGCCCCTGGACGCCTCGCCCTCTGAATGGACCCAGGCTCTGGAAACGGGCGGTTGGTCCCCAGGCACGGTGGCGTTGCTGATTTCGGAGCAACCGGACAACTGGCGACCCCTGCTGCGCTGGTGGGGGCGCTGGCGCCATCGCCGCGCCTCCCTGGCAGCGCGCGATCTGATGGCTGCCGGCTGGGTTCCCGGTCCCGCGCTTGGGGCCGAGCTCCAGCGTCTGCGCATGGTGGAGCTTGATCAGGGTCGATGAGGCATCAGCTGCGTTGGGATCTTCTGCTCGCTGTTGTTGTGGCAGCTGCTTTTGCGTTGCGCTGCCTGCTGCTGATTGATGCCACCGGTCTCTGGAGCGATGAGCTCTACAGCGTCGGGAAAAGCTTTCAGGCGAGTCCTGCCGCCCTGATCGCCATGCTGCGCGAGGACACGCATCCTCCGGCCTATTACGCCCTGCTCTGGCTCTGGGGGCAGCTCCTTGGGCAAAGTCCGCTGACGCTCCGCCTGCTCTCCTGGCTGGCCTACCTGGCCGGCGGACTGGTGATGGTGGCTCAGTCCAGAGCGCTCGGGGGACAGCGGGGGGTCCCCCTGGCTCTGCTGCTGGCGTTCTGCAGTCCCTTCCCCGTTCGGTTCGCGATTGAGGGCAAGAGCTATGCCCTGCTGGTGCTGGTGGTGGCACTGGCCTGGTGGTGGCGCCGGACGGAGCGTCCGCTGCTCTACGGCTGTGCGGTGGCCTTGGCCTCACTCACGCACTTCTATGGCCTGTTTCTGTTTTTGGCGACCGCGTTCTGGGATGGCTGGCGGCGACGCTGGCCCATGACGTTGGCGGCAGCGCTGGCGGTCCTCCCCAGTCTCGGCTGGATTGCCTATGCCTCCTCGTATCTGCTGAGCTCCCGTTCCGGCAGCTGGATCGGTCGGCCCGATTTCGCTCTGCTGGAAGACACATTGGCGCGAGCCATTGGTGTCTGGCCCATTCCCAAGCTGCTGCTGCTGATCCTGCTGCTGTGGCTTCTGCGTCGCCGGGGGTGTCAACGCTCTCAGGCCTGGAGCCATCCTGATCTGCTCGATCGCAGTGGCTTGATCCCTTCCGCCGTGATGACCGGGGCCGTTGTGCTGGTGTCTTTTTTCAAACCCCTGGCCTTCAGTCGTTACTTCGTGGTCGTGTTGCCGGCACTGCTCCCCTGGCTGGTGGTGCAATCGCTCGACTGGAGTCTCGATCGATGCGGACGCTGGCTCGTGAATGCTGGCCTGGTCGTGCTCCTGATCAGCTGGTGGGGGCCTGGCTTCGCTGAGTTGGATCCGCTGAGGTTCGGGGTGAGGGAACAGGACCAATTCCGCGCGGTGAGTCAGCGCGCAGCGGGTTTGGTGGACCGTTATTCACCACGGGCGCGACTACTAAATCTCAGCGACCGGATGGAGTGGTCGATGGGAAGGATTGAGCAGCCTGTCAGCAGCTGGCAGGGGCCACGCCCACTCAGGGCCCGTCTTGCGGACAGCGCGCCTCCAGACGAGCTGTGGCTGGCCACTAGTGGTCCCGAGCGAGCGATGCAAAAGAAGCTCCGGCCCCTTGAGGAGATGGTGGAGCAGGCCGGCTACACCTGTGTCGACGCGGCGGCCGATCTCAGCCATGGGCGGTTGCTGCACTGCCGATCGGAGTCCAGGATCCCCGGGTCATGAGTGTCGTGGCGGCGGCCTGGCTGCAGCTCACAAGGAGCGGTCCGCAGGTTTGGGGATCCACCAGCAGCTCCCGCAGACCATGAGAGCTCTGTCCTGCCAGGGAGACCGTCTTGTCGAGCATCGAGAGTGCCTGCCGATTGGCCGGTGCCAGGGTGCTGGAAAAGCCCCTGGCGAACAGCTCCAGAACGCCGTCGTAAGCCGGTATTGCCGTGGCATCCAAGCTCAGGAGCAGGTCTGATCCAGCCAGCATTTCGCCGAGATGTCCCAGCAGTCCGAAGCCGGTGATGTCGGTGCAGGCGTGGACAGCTTCTCCGAGCTCGACGAGTTGATCGAGCAGGGGATGCTGGCTTTCGCTCATCCTCTCAAGGACCGCATCCAGGTGACGGGGGTCAGCGGCTCCGCTCATGGCCGCTGCAAAGAGCACGCCTGTTCCGAGGGGGCGGCTGAGCAGCAGCACGTCGCCGGCCTGCATGCCCTGTTTGCTCCAGACTCTCGCCGCGACGCCATTGACGCTGAGGCTGACCTGCACTCCAAGACTCTCCGGCAGTGGAGAGGAGTGGCGGGCTTCCAGGGTGTGGCCTCCAACCAGAGCGGCACCCTGCTGTTCCAGGGCTGAGTGGATCCCCGCCAGGGTTTGCCGGAGCAGCTGCTGCTGCTGGGTTGGGTCGGTGGCCGGCACCGTGATCACGGCCATGGCGCTTGTGGAGCGGGCACCGCTGGCCCACAGGTCTGAACAGGCATGCAGGGCCGTCAGTCGGCCATTCAGCCAGGGGTCGCTGACCAGGGCCGGGAAACCGTCGACGCTCTGAAGCATTGGCGGATCCCCGCCAATCGGAGCGGCATCGGCGGGGCTGTGCCCCAGCGTTGCCAGCCCAGCCTCCGCAAGAGCAGCGATCAGAGGTTCAGCTGGCAGTTTGGCGGCACAACCACGGCAGACCATCTGTTGATCGTTGTCGATGGCTGCTCGCTTCATCGATGCCTGCATGGATGGTTTGGGCTGGAAACCGGCCATGAAGCGCCGATCGATCCGTTGTTTCCATTGCCAGAGAAGGGAGCTGGATCCCAGACGCCAGCTCCCCTTGCGACCCCAGGCTCTGGGTTGATCGTTGTGGCTGAGATCGCCGATCAGCTGGAGTGCTGATCGCTGGGGTCGCCATGGCCGCGCCGCTTCGTCCCCGCAGACGGCGTGCAGATTGCGGGCGAGCGGGTGGGCTGCCCGGACTGCCCAGACTCCTGAGGCGGGTCGAGGGTCACTGACCAAGACCGCACAGTCACCGCTGGCAAAGATTTCAGGATGGCCAACAACGTTGAGGCAGGCATCCGTGCACACCCGTCCGTGATCGTCGACGGGCAGTCCGCAGTCCGACAGCCATGGTGGAGCGTCGCTGCCGCTGCAGAGAAGTGTCGGGCCCTTGGCAGGGTCCTCGTCGCTGACCAGCCGGATCTCGGCTGCGGCCATCGCCTGCTGGATGTCTCGACCCAGTTGATGCGGGCGGGTCTGCAGTTCCAGAGGGCGTTGCGGCCAGCGTCGGCGCAGTGCCAGAACCACTTCGATGCCAGCGGGTCCAGCGCCGATGACGCGGAATGGGCTGCCTTGCTCGGCGTCCTGCCGCGTCAGGAACGCCAGCGCCGGCTCCAGGGGTTTGATGGGGACACCGGGAGCGGTTGGCCGTGAAATCGCACCCACATTGAGGCTCAGCAGTCCGTAGGCCAGCGGTGGTCGGTTGACCAGCAGCAGATGCCGGCGACTTGGATCGATGCCGGCGATGTCGGCGCTGATGAAGGCCGCCCCTGCACGATCGCAAAGATGGCGGAGATTGATTTCGACCTCGTCGCGGCGATACAGGCCGGCGATCAATCCCGGAACCATGCCGGAGTAGAGCGCAGTGCTCGAGCGGTTCACCAGGATGAGGGCCCGTTTCGGACGGGTTCGTGGGTGCATGGCCCACCGTTTCAGGAGCAGTGCGTGGCTGTGACCGCCTCCGGCCAGCAACAGAGCTCCCTGGCTGCTCATGCCGCTGAGCGATAGCCGGTCGGATTGGCCTGCTGCCAGGTCCAGCCATCGCGGCACATCTCCAGAAGCGAGTGCTTGGCACGCCAACCCAAGGTCATTTCAGCCTGATCAGGACAGGCTTCCAGCCTTGGGACATCCCCCGGCCGCCGTTCCACCACTTCAAAGGGAATGGTCAGTCCGGTGGCCTGCTCGAAGCCGCGGACCACCTCCAGCACCGACAGCCCCCGGCCTGTTCCGATGTTGAGGGTGAGATGGGTGCATGGGTCCTGTTTCAACAAATGGCTGATGGTTGCGGAGTGGGCTTCGGCGAGGTCCATCACATGCAGATAGTCGCGGATGCCTGTTCCATCGGGTGTCGGGTAGTCCGAACCGAAGATGCGCAGGTGCGAGCGTCTCCCGGCCGCCACCTGGGTGATGAACGGGAACAGATTGTTGGGGATTCCAAGGGGGTCTTCTCCGATCCGCCCGCTGGGATGGGCCCCCACGGGATTGAAATATCGAAGGCTGGCGACGCGCCAGTTCTTCTGACGGCAGAGTGCCTGCAGCATTTGCTCTACTGCAACCTTGGTCTGGGCGTAGGGGTGGATCGGGGCGGTGGGGGAGTCCTCCCGGAGCGGGAACTGTTCCGGTTCTCCGTAGACCGTGGCGGTGCTGCTGAAGACCAGGGTGCGGCAGCTGCGCTGTTCCATCGCGGCGGCCAGCACGCGACTTCCATTGAGATTCACATCCCAGTAGAGCAATGGGTTGGCCACCGACTCGCCGACGGCTTTGAGCCCGGCGAAATGAATCACGCCGTCGATGGGGCCGCGGCATCGAAAGGCCTGGTTGACCGTTTCTGCATTGCGGATGTCCCCCTTCAGCACATGCAACGCCTGGCTGCCGCTGAGTTCCCTCACCCGCTCAGACGCTACAGGGCTGCTGTTGTCGAAGCTGTCCAGGACCACCAGCTCGTAGCCCTGTTCGAGCAGGACCACACAGGTATGGCTGCCGATGAAACCGGCTCCGCCGGTGATCAGCAGACGGTTGGCCATCAAATGGGTGGTCCGGAACGACATGATTCTGGAGTAGGCCTTCAAATCGCCTGTCACTGCTGGAGTTCATCCCTAAGGTTCGAGAGTTGATGGTTCTGACGTGGAGAGTGGATCAGCGGTTGCTGAGCTGAAGCGTTTGATTGGCTCTGATGGCAGAGCCCTTCTGCAAAGGTTCAATTTGCTGCGCCCGCTTGTTGAACAGATGCTGATCGTCGAGGCCGTCTCGCAGACTCCTGTGGACGACGACTCCCTGCTTCGTGCCCGCCAGGGTCTGCTTGAGCGACGGGGTTACGAGACGATGGAGGAGTGGCCATCACTGCTCGAGGAGCTGGGTCGTCCGGAGCAGGCGGTGCTGGATCAGTTGAAGCGGGGCATTCAGCAGCGGGCCACGGCCAGGGATCGATTTGCTGTGAAGGCGGAAGCGCGTTTCCTCGAGCGGAAAAATGAGCTGGATCAGGTGGTGTACAGCCTGTTGCGTCTGGAGAACCGCTTTCTCGCCAGGGAGTTGTATCTCCAGATCGAGTCCGGCGAATCCAACTTCGCTGATCTGGCCAAGCGCTACGCCGAAGGTCCGGAGCGCAACACCAACGGAATCGTTGGCCCTGTTCCGCTCACCCAGGCCCATCCGTCGCTGGTTGAAAAGTTGAGGGTGTCCCAGCCGGGTGTGTTGCTCGAACCGTTCCGTATCTCCGACTGGTGGCTTGTGGTGCGTTTGGAGCGCTATTCCCCAGCCACCTTCACCGATGAGATTTCTGACCGAATGTGCCGGGAAATGTTTGATGAGTGGATCAACGAGCAGACCATAACTACGTTGAGCCAACTGAACGGGAACGTTGACGCCACTACCCAGTCATGACGACGTCACCTCCGTTTCCCCTGCTCAAGCATCCGGCCTTCAAGGGTCTGAGTGATGCCGGTGCATCACGCTTGCGCCAGGGCACCAAGGTGCTACGGTTTGAACTCGGGCAGCAACTGGTTGAGCCGGACGACATCCCAGCCAGGGTGTTGGTGGTGCTTCAGGGCCAGGCACGCCTTGTCGGACGCCACAACGGTCGGCTGACCACCGTCGGCAAATTCGGCCCCGGCAGTGTTCTGGGAGCGGCCAGCCTCTTGATGGGGCAACCCTGTGAAAACATCGTCGCTTCCCAGGAGGTGGTGGCCTGTTCCATCAGTGATGAGCTCTGGAGTGATCTGTACAGCTCGGAAACGGCCTTCCAGACGTGGTGTAATCGTCAGATCTGGCCCCAGGAACTGCTGCAGCTCCTGGAGATTCTCGCCGAACGTTCCGCCAGTGTTGAGGACACGGCGCTTGAGCTGCTTGAGGATGGTCTGAAACTGTCCAAGCGTTGTGCGGCGGAGGCTGCTGCGATCGATGCGGCCCTCGCCGAGGGGCAGCGGCTCTTTCTCTCCTCCCACTGGGGTGCTGATGAGATCGGCAAGGCTGTCCATTCCATCAGTGACCTTGAATCCAGCGGGCGCTTCCGTCCACGTCTTGTCGGGTTGCCCGAAGACTTTGAGCAACGCCTGTCGCAGACGCTCGCTCCTGCCGATCAGGAGACGGACGGGGACAGCATCGGTGGTGACCTGATTCCTTTCGAGGATTCCGAGGCGGGAGAAACGCTGCCTCCGGTCAGTCGCTATAGCCCGGAACGCAATGTGGTCGACAGCCTGCGCTTGATTCGCGCGGATGGGCCCCTGCAGGAGACCCTGGCCTGTTTCCAGATGCTGGCGCAGCTGATGAAGCTGCCATTCCGGCGGGATTCGATCGAAAAGGTTCTCCAGGACAACCTGCGCCGAGGACTGACTCCCAACCTTCAGCTTTGCGGCCAGCTGGCGGCCAGCCTTGGGCTGCACGTGATGGCTGCGCGGGTGCCCGCTGCTGCCGGAACACGCCTCCAGGTTCCATCGCTGGTGCCCTGGAACAACGGATTCGCTCTCGTGGTGGCTAGCCATGAAGGGGCTCTGAAGCTGGCCTCCCCGAAGCATGGGATGGTCACGCTGCTACCGGACGACCTCGAGGAGAACTTCCCTGAAGGGATCGAATTGCTCTTGATGGAGCGATCCAATGCAACACCGGATCAGAAGTTCGGGCCCGGCTGGTTCTGGCCGGCGCTGAAGCGTTACCGGGGTGTGCTGATCCAGGTGTTGGCGGCCAGTTTTGTCGTCCAGCTGTTCACGCTGGCCAACCCTCTGCTGATTCAGGTGATCATCGACAAGGTGATCAGCCAGCGAAGCCTCGACACCCTACAGGTGCTCGGGATCGCTCTCGTGGTGGTGACGATCCTTGAAGGTGTGCTCGGCAGCCTCAAGACTTTTTTGTTTGCGGAAACCACGAACCGTATCGATCAGCGGTTGGGTGCGGAAGTGATCGATCATCTGCTGCGCCTGCCGCTCGGATACTTCGATCGTCGACCGGTCGGTGAACTGGGGACCCGTGTCGCTGAGCTTGAGAAGATCCGCAACTTCCTCACAGGCCAGGCTCTCACCACGATTCTGGATGCCGCCTTTTCGTTGATCTACATCGCCGTGATGGTGGTCTACAGCTGGCTGCTGACGCTGATTGCCCTGTCCGTGCTGCCGATTCAGATCGGTCTCACGCTGCTGGGGGCGCCGTTGTTCCGACGGCAGTTCCGGGCTGCTGCTGAAGAAAACGCCAAGACCCAGAGCCACCTCGTGGAGGTGCTCACCGGCATTCAGACGGTGAAGGCTCAGAACGTCGAGATGGTGAGTCGTTGGCGGTGGCAGGAGTTTTATTCCCAGTACATCGCCCGCACCTTCGAAAAAACGATCACCGGGACGGCGCTGAACCAGACCAGTCAGGTTCTTCAGAAGATCTCCCAGCTGATGGTGCTCTGGATCGGCGCCTCGATGGTGCTCAGCGGTGATCTGACCCTCGGCCAGTTGATCGCATTCCGGATCATCTCCGGATACGTGACGCAACCACTGCTGAGGTTGTCGACGATCTGGCAGAACATCCAGGAGCTGCGAGTCAGCTTCGAGCGCCTCGCCGATGTGATTGACACGCCCGAGGAATCGGATGAGGTCGACAAGTCGAAGGTGATGCTGCCTCCTCTGCAAGGCCAGGTTCGCTTCGAAGATCTGTCCTTCCGTTTCCGCCCCGGTCAGCCGGAGGTTCTCAAGGATGTGAATCTGGAAGTCCCGTCAGGAACCTTTGTCGGCATCGTCGGCCAGAGCGGCAGCGGCAAAAGCACGTTGATGAAACTCCTGCCGCGCCTCTATGACCCTGGCGAGGGGCGCATCCTCATTGACGGCTACGACATCGGCAAGGTGGAGCTCTACTCGCTGCGCCGTCAGATCGGGATCGTTCCCCAGGATCCCTTGTTGTTCAGCGGCACCGTGAGTGAGAACATCGCTCTGACGAATCCAGAGGCGTCCAGCGAGGAGATCGTCCGGGCGGCCCGACTGGCCAATGCCCACGACTTCATCATGGATCTGACAAGCGGCTACAGCACTCCGGTCGGTGAACGGGGTGCTGCTCTGAGTGGCGGTCAGCGTCAGCGGGTCGCCATCGCCAGAACCCTGCTGAGCAATCCGAAACTGCTTGTGATGGATGAGGCAACAAGCGCTCTCGACTACGAAACCGAGCGCAAGGTCTGCGACAACCTGCTTGAAAATCTGAACGATCGCACGGTTTTCTTCATCACCCACCGTCTGTCCACCATCCGCAACGCAGACATGATCGTGATGCTCGACAAGGGCGCCATCGTCGAAGTCGGCACCCATGACGATCTGATGAACCATCGCGGGCGTTACTACGCCCTCTATCGCCAACAGGGGGACGCCTGACCATGAAGTTGAATCCCTTCAAGCGTTTTCGGGGCGGTTCCCTGGCACAGCAGCCGGAGGTTGAGGACGTCACTGGTTCGACCGTTTCAATCACCAAGTACGACGAGTCCGTTCTGCAGCAGAGCCGTTTCTGGATGCGGACGGTCACCTGGACCCTGATCGGCACCACGGTCTTCGGTGTGGCCTGGCTGGCACTGGCCCGCACGGAGGAAATCGTCGTGGCGACTGGGAAGCTCGAGCCGATTGGCTCAGTGAAAAAGATTCAGATGCCTGTCGGCGGTGTTGTCCAGCAGATCCTGGTGAAGGACGGCCAGGAGGTTCAGGCTGGCCAGGTGTTGATCAAGCTGGATACGGAGACCAGCAACGAGCAGAAAATCTCATTCGAAACCCAGCTCAAGGCCATTGAAGAAACCCTGGCCCTCAAGCAACAGGAGCTGAAGCTCGAGTTTCTGGAGCTTGATCTCAAGAAAACGGAGCTGGCCCGCACGATTGAGATGACCCAGGAAGAGGTGTCCATGCTGAAGAACAAACTCCAGCTGGATTCGGAGATTCTCACGAGGTACGAAAAGTTGGCGTTGGAAGGAGCTGAATCAGAGCTTCAGTTTCTGAGTCAGAAGAACAGGGTGGAAGAAACCAGGGGCAACTTGATGCAGAGTGAGCTTGATCAACAACGCCAGACAGCGGTTCTGAACCAGGGCATTCAGCAGCTGGAACAGAACATCAATCAACTGCAGCAATCGGTGCAACAGCTCAAGCTTCAGCAGGCGGATCTGAAGGCGAAGCTCACCGAGGCCACCGTGACGCTTCGTTATCAGGAGCTGAAGTCACCTGTTCGTGGCCTGGTCTTTGACATGCAGCCCACCTCCCCCGGTTACACGGCGCAGAGCACCGAAACCGTGATGAAGATTGTTCCGTACCGCCAGGATGGGCCCGGAGGCCAGGAAGACTATGGGGCCCTGGAGGCCAGGGTTGAGGTCCCCAGCAACAAGATCGGTTTTGTGCGCACCGGGATGGAGTCGGACATCAGCATTGACTCCTATCCATCAACTGACTTCGGCGTTCTTCAAGGTGAAGTGAGCAAGGTTGGCTCTGATTCCCTGCCTCCTGACCCTCAGGAGCAACGTCAGGAGCTGGCCTTTCCAGTCACGATCGCGTTGGCCAGCCAGCAGTTGAAGCTGAAAAGCGGGGCTGATCTACGGCTTGGTGTGGGCATGAGTCTCACGGCCAACATCAAGTTGCGTAAGGTCTCCTATCTGCAGCTTCTGCTGGGTGAGTTCCAGGACAAGGCTGAGTCTTTGCAGAGACTCTGAGGTTGATGCGGATTCTGTTCATCCACCAGAACTTTCCTGGTCAATATCTGCATATTGTTCAGAGACTGGCTCGGTTTGGTGGGCATCAATTAGTTGCGCTTGGTGTTAATGAGCTGGATAAGCATCGACCTCTTCCTGAGGAATTAAATTACTTCCGCTATAAACTTGACCGAGGGAATACACGTGGAATCCATCCCTTGGTGATGGAAACTGAAACCAAAGTGATTCGTGCTGAAGGTTGTACGAGAGCAGCGGAACAGCTTCAAAAAAAGGGATTTAATCCAGATGTCATTTTGGCTCATCCTGGCTGGGGTGAGCCACTTTTCCTGAGGACGATTTGGCCCAATTCTCCATTGCTTTGCTATCAGGAATTCTTTTACAACGAACATGGGTTCGATTCCAATTTTGATCCGGAATTCCACGAAGAGAGGTCGTGGTATGCCCAGTCGAAGTTGATTATGAAAAATGCCTATCTACACCTGGCCCTGGAGCAATCCACGTGGAATGTTTCCCCGACACATTTTCAGGCCAGCAGTTTTCCTTCGTTCTGGCGCCAGCGCATCAGCGTGATCCACGACGGAGTGGATACCGAACGGGCCAAGCCGGATCCCAGCCCGGATCCCCTGACCCTGCCGGATGGGACTGTTCTGGAGACGGGGCAGCCGGTCGTCACGTTCGTCAACCGCCGCCTTGAGCCCTACCGGGGCTGTCACACCTTCATCAGAGCGATTCCTCTTCTTCAGGAGCAATGCCCGGAGGCCCGCATCGTGATCGTTGGCGACACCAAGGGGGTGAGCTACGGCGCTGCCTGCGACGAGGGCGAATGGGGGGACCGTTTTCTGGCTGAAATCGATGGCCGCTATGACCCCTCCAAAGTTTGTTTCACCGGCACACTCCCCTACGAGAGCTTCATCCCCCTGCTGCAGTTGAGTGCTTGCCACGTGTATCTCACCTATCCCTTCGTGATGAGTTGGAGTCTTCTCGAAGCGATGGCCTGCGGTTGCGCCGTTGTGGGCTCCGATACGGCTCCAGTGCGTGAGGCAATCCGCCATGGGCACAACGGTTTGCTGGTTGATTTCTTCTCACCCGGAGACCTCGCAACCGCTGTGACCGAGTTGCTCAACGATCGAGAGCGTGCCCGTGTCTTTGGCGAGGCTGCACGACAGACGGTTCAGCAGACCTATGAGCTGAATGCCTGCGTGTCTCGCC
Organism: Synechococcus sp. KORDI-100; assembly: GCF_000737535.1. Taxonomy (NCBI): domain Bacteria; kingdom Bacillati; phylum Cyanobacteriota; class Cyanophyceae; order Synechococcales; family Synechococcaceae; genus Synechococcus; species Synechococcus sp. KORDI-100. Next base: position 458,876 of record NZ_CP006269.1, read on the forward strand.
ATCTGGCCCTGATCAATCTGGTGGCCAGCGGTTCGATCGGAGCCTGAAGCGGCAAACTGGAGCGCTGATTGCGATCGTCCGTCTTGACGCAACTGAAGAGCCTCCGGGGCATGGTGGATCTTCTGCCGGACGCTCTGCAGCGATGGCAAGCGGTTGAGGCTGTTGCACGGGAGCATTTTCGTCGCTCCGGTTTCGGTGAAATCCGGACGCCAATGCTGGAGACCACGGAGTTGTTCTGCCGCGGCATCGGAGAGGCCACCGATGTTGTCGGCAAGGAGATGTACACGTTTCAGGATCGTGGAGATCGCTCCTGCACCCTGCGGCCGGAGGGCACGGCTTCCGTTGTTCGAGCTGCGCTCGAGCATGGTCTGTTGAGCCAGGGCCCCCAGCGGCTCTGGTACTGCGGCCCCATGTTTCGCTACGAGCGTCCGCAGGCCGGACGTCAACGCCAGTTTCATCAGATCGGGGTTGAGTGGTTGGGGGCTGCCAGCCCTCGCAGTGATGTCGAGGTGATTGCCCTGGCCTGGGATCTGCTTGCTCAGCTGGGTGTTGGCGGCCTTGAGCTCGAGCTCAACAGCCTCGGCTCCGTGGAGGATCGACAGGCTTATCGGTCAGCGCTGGTGGGTTGGTTGCAGGATCGTCGCGATGCTCTGGACGACGATTCCAGGTCGCGTCTGGAGAGCAATCCGCTGCGGATTCTGGATTCCAAGAATCTCGATACCCAGGGGTTACTGGAGTCGGCCCCGCGGTTGATTGACGCTCTTGGATCCGAAAGTCGTGAGCGATTTGAGCATGTGCAGCAGGGACTTCAGGCCCTCGGCATCCCCTTTCGCCTGAATCCGCGCCTGGTGCGTGGCCTCGACTACTACGGGCACACCGCCTTCGAGATCACCAGTGACCAGCTCGGTGCGCAAGCCACGGTCTGCGGTGGTGGTCGGTACAACGGTTTGGTGGAGCAGCTGGGGGGGCCTGCAACCCCTGCCATTGGCTGGGCCCTGGGATTGGAACGGCTCATCCTGGTCCTTGAGTCGGCGGCTTCCCAGGATCCCGGTGGCCTGGCCGCCAGGCTCACGGCATCGCAAGTGCCGGATCTTTTCGTGGTGAATCGGGGAGAGCAGGCTGAGGCGGCAGCTTTGGGTCTGGTCAGATCCCTGCGACTGGCTGGATTGTCAGTGGACTTGGATGGCAGTGGCGCGGGCTTCGCCAAGCAGTTCAAGCGGGCAGATCGCAGCGGAGCCCGTTGGGTTCTGGTGCTGGGCGATGACGAGGCCTGCCGTGGTGAGGTTCGCCTCAAGCCACTGCAGACGGAGGGTGAGGAACGTTGCTTGCCTTTAGGAGACCATCGTGCTGTGGTCCAGGCTCTGATGGATCCCTAGAGATCAGGTCATCCACCGGATCATGCGTGGTACTTTTTTGAAAATTTCCGGAAGTTTTTGATCAATCTGGTGACGGGTGGAGCCGGTTTCGTCGGTTCCCATTTGATTGATCGCCTGATGCAGGCCGGCGAGGAAGTGATCTGTCTTGATAACTATTTCACAGGCCGTAAGAAGAATATTTCCCAGTGGATGGCTCATCCACGCTTTGAATTGATCCGCCACGATGTGACTGATCCCATTCGGCTCGAATGTGATCGCATCTGGCATCTTGCCTGCCCTGCGTCACCGGTTCACTATCAGTTCAATCCAATCAAGACGGCGAAAACAAGTTTCCTCGGTACCTACAACATGTTGGGTCTTGCCAGACGGGTTGGTGCCCGCTTGCTTCTTGCAAGTACCAGCGAAGTGTATGGCGATCCTGAAATTCATCCCCAGCCAGAAAGTTATCGAGGTTGTGTGAATACGATCGGACTACGCAGTTGTTATGACGAGGGAAAGCGGATCGCAGAGACACTTTGTTTCGACTACCAGCGGATGCATGGCACTGAAATTCGTGTCATGCGGATCTTCAATACCTATGGACCTCGCATGCTCCCTGACGATGGCCGGGTGGTGAGCAATTTCATCGTTCAAGCACTCAAGGGAGAGCCTCTGACGTTGTACGGAGATGGCAGTCAAACGCGCTCGTTCTGCTACGTGAGCGACCTCGTCGAGGGAATGATCCGCCTGATGAAGGGCTCCCACACCGGTCCGATGAATATCGGTAATCCAGGAGAGTTCACGATCCGGCAGCTGGCGGAGTTGATCCGCGATCGCGTGAACTCGGATCTTCCACTGATTGAAAAGCCCTTGCCAGCGGATGATCCGTTGCAGCGCCAGCCGGTGATTGACCTTGCCCGTCGTGAACTTGACTGGCAGCCGACTGTTTCTCTGGAGCAGGGACTGGGCCCGACGATCGAATGGTTCCGTAAGGTCCTCTCCGTTCAGAACGACGTGGACTCCGGAGTGACGGCATGACGATTCGGCGGATCTGCTGCATTGGAGCCGGTTACGTCGGTGGACCGACCATGGCCGTGATTGCCGATCGTTGTCCTGATGTCCAGGTCATCGTGGTGGACCTCAATGATCAGCGCATCGCGGCCTGGAATGACGCGGACCTCGGTCGTTTGCCTGTCTATGAGCCTGGCCTCGATGCGGTGGTGGGTCGTGCCCGTGGGCGCAACCTTTTCTTTTCCACGGACGTGGATGGGGCGATTGGGGAGGCGGACATGGTGTTCATCTCCGTCAACACACCCACCAAGGTGAAGGGTTTAGGGGCAGGCCAGGCCAGTGATCTGCGCTGGGTTGAGGCTTGTGCCCGTCAGGTGGCCAAGGCAGCCACAGGCCACACGATCGTCGTGGAAAAGAGCACATTGCCGGTCCGCACCGCCGAAGCCATCAAAACAATTCTGGAAGCGGCTCAGGATCCACCTGGCAACGGTGATGTGCCGCGCACCTTCTCCGTACTCTCCAATCCCGAGTTCCTGGCCGAGGGCACAGCGATCAGGGATCTTGAGACGCCGGATCGGGTCTTGATCGGCGGGGAGGACGAACGATCCATCCAGTCCTTGGCAGCGGTCTATGGGCAATGGGTTCCGGACGATCGCATTCTGCGCACCAATCTCTGGAGCAGTGAACTCTCCAAACTCACCGCCAACGCCTTTCTGGCCCAGCGGATCAGCTCGATCAATTCGGTGGCAGCCCTCTGTGAGTCCACTGGTGCTGATGTGCGGGAGGTTGCGCGCGCCATCGGTACGGACAGTCGCATTGGTCCGAAATTTCTTCAGTCCGGTCCGGGATTTGGGGGGAGTTGTTTCCAGAAGGACATCCTCAACCTGGTGTATCTCTGCCGCCATTTCGGACTGCCTGAAGTCGCTGATTACTGGGAAAGCGTGGTCCATCTCAATACCTGGCAGCAGCACCGGATCTCGCGTTTGGTCGTTCAGCGGTTGTTCGGCACGGTGACCGGAAAGCGCTTGGCGATTCTGGGTTTCGCTTTCAAAGCGGATACGAATGACACTCGCGAGGCGCCTGCCATTCGAATTTCCCGCGATCTTCTTGAGGAAGGTGCGCAGCTGGCGATCCATGATCCCAAGGTGGAACCCTCTCAGATTTCCCGCGATCTTCGACTCGAATCGGTGGTGCCCGATCCAGAGACGGGAACCACATCCCAGGCCTTGAGTGGCCAGGGAAGCTGGTGGACCGCTGGAAGTGTCGAACAGGCCGTGGCTGGGGCCGATGCGGTGCTGATCCTCACCGAGTGGACTCTCTACCGCCATCTGGACTGGAAGGATCTGGCCCAACGCATGCGGCGTCCCGCCTGGGTCTTTGATGCCCGTTCCGTTGTCGATCGGGCTGAGGTTCAGTCCGCCGGGCTGACCTACTGGCGCGTGGGTGACGGCGCTCAGTGAGCCGTACGGTTGTCGTCACCGGAGCCGCTGGCTTCATTGGGGCTGCCTTGACGCAACGACTGCTTCAGCAGGGCGATCGCGTTGTTGGTCTTGACAACCTCAACAGTTATTACGACCCCTCGCTGAAACAGGCACGACTGGATCAGATCCAGGCGATGGCTTCGGAGCAATCCTGGCGATTTGAGTCCATGGCCCTTGAGGAGGGCGAGGCCCTGATGGCGTTGTTCGCTGAGGAGTCACCGCAGGTGGTCGTGAATCTGGCGGCTCAGGCGGGTGTTCGCTACTCGCTTGAGAACCCAGCCGCTTACATCCAGAGCAACCTTGTCGGTTTCGGGCACGTTCTTGAAGGGTGCCGCCACCATGGCGTGCGGCACTTGGTGTACGCCTCAAGCAGTTCGGTGTACGGGGGCAACCGCAATCTCCCGTTTCATGAGCGGCAGCCCGTGAATCATCCCGTCAGTCTTTACGCGGCCAGCAAAAAGGCCAATGAACTGATGGCGCACACCTACAGCCACCTTTATGGCTTGCCGGCCACCGGTCTGCGCTTCTTCACGGTGTATGGCCCATGGGGACGCCCGGATATGGCGCCGATGTTGTTCGCACGGGCCATCCTCGCCGGCGAGCCGATCAAGGTGTTCAATCACGGTCGGATGCAGCGGGACTTCACCTATATCGACGACATCGTGGAGGGGGTGCTTCGCTGCTGCGACAAACCCGCAACCGCCGACCCCCTGTTTGATCCGCTGAATCCCGACCCGGCAACAGCTGCAGCTCCCCATCGGGTGTTCAACATCGGCAACAGCCAACCAACTCCCCTGCTGCGATTCATTGAAGTGATGGAAAAGGCGTTGGGGCGTGAGGCGATCAAGACCTTTCAGCCCATGCAGCCAGGGGATGTGGTGGCGACGGCCGCCGATACACAGGCGCTGGAGGACTGGGTGGGCTTCCGACCATCAACATCGATTGAGGTTGGCGTTGCGCGTTTTGCTCGCTGGTATCGGGACTTTTATGCGGTCTGATCGATGGTTCATTAATCGGTGATCGGCAACCTCGGCGCGCAAACCTTCCGTCATTGCATAAAAAAATCGGCCCCATGGCCGATTTGGAAACCATGAGCTGATTGTCAACCGACCATCAGCCAATCGAACAAATGTGATCGAGCTCTGATCAGGCCGAACCGACACCGGTGTAGGAGCCGTAGAAGAACAGGCCAACCACAAACAGAACGGCCATTCCACCTGCTGTAGCGACAAGCCACAGAGGAAGAACGCCTTCGGTCCAGCGGGAGCGCCATGGAACAGCAGGGCGACCATCCGGTAAACGATCAGGGATGCGACCGTCGGGGAAGGGAGATTTCTTTCCGCTCATGAACTCAGACCTCAGTTAAAGAAGTAGCTGGAGAACAGAACTCCGGTTGTGAACACAAAAAGCAGCCCCAGGAAGAGACTTGTGCGGTTCAGCTCAACCGGAAGATTGTTCGGGTTGGGATTGCGTTCCATTGGTGTGGATCAGCGTCGGATGAACTGCATCGCGGCGAGGGCGCCGAGGAAGAAGACCGTTGGAACACCAAGGGTGTGTACGGCAAGCCAGCGCACCGTGAAAATCGGGTAGTTGCGCGGCGTGGTGGACATGGGGGCCTGTGTCATGGCTTATTTCAAGCGAACATCAAGTTGAGATTTGCCCTCATAACGCTGGCTCACAACAGGAGCCTTGCTTTCAGTCGCCTGGAAGTAAGCGTCAGGACGAGGAGTGCCGAATGCGTCATAGGCAAGGCCCGTGGACACAAACAGGAATCCAGCCAAAAAAATTGCCGGAAGAGTCACGGCGTGAATCACCCAGTAGCGGATGCTCGTGATGATTTCGAAGAACGGGCGTTCTCCTGTAGAGCCTGCAGCCATGGCCTCGGGCGTATCAGCCCGGAGATCTTAAAGGGCTGTCCAGGGTGGTCGTCGGAGCGGGTCCTCTCCAGTTACACAGCGTTGCCGATCCAACGCAGCAGATTGCCTCGCTCGCCGAGGACGAAGGCGTGCTCCCCTTCCAGAACGATGCGGGTGAAATTGCTCGGTTGGCGGTCTCCGACTGGGTCGATCTCCCAGTTGTCGCCGTCGTCATGACTGACCAGAAGGGTGCCGTTGCCTCCGCCGGCCCAGATGTCCCCTTTTTCATCCCATGCCATGTCCAAATAGCCGTAACCATTGGTGATCGGAATGATGGGCTTGCTCCAGCTTTCAAGATCGCCGGGATCATCGTTGAAACGGATCTGAGCACCACGAGCCACCATCCAGAGATTTCCGTCAGGTTGGTATCCAATGCTCTGCAGTCGCTGGCTGCTGACGCGTTGATGCACCTGCCACACAGCATCGCCAGGTTCCCAGGTGGCATAGAAATTGCCGAGGCTGCTCACACTCACGTAGCTGCCGTCTTCGCTGCGGCGCAGATCACGCACGGCTCCAGCGGCATCGGTCACCCTCGCCTCCCAGCTTCCACCCCCGTCATGGGTCTCGTAGACAGCTCCGACATTGGTAGCCAGTTCTGCGGTGTTGGAGCTCAGGGCAGTGATCAGATACGGCTCACCGGGCAGCTTCGTGTCGAGGAACAGACGAGTCCAGTTCTGACCGCCATCGGTGCTGTGCATCAGCAGGCCGGGTTGTCCAGCGATCCACCCTTCCTGACCCTTGAAATCAATGCTGATGAGCCGAAAGTTTTCTTCGTCCGGTAGGTCGAGGCTGCGTTCGTTCCAGCTCCGGCCTGCGTCATCAGTTTCCTGAATCATCCGGTTGCTGCCGACCAGAAAGCCGTGGTTCGCATCAGTGAAAGCCACATCCAGAGGATTGGCCTGGGTCTTCAGGATCTGGGCCTCCCAGGGACTGGCGGCGGCGATGGGCAGTTTCGTGGTGACGCAGCCGCTGAGGCTGACGCCGAGCACCATCACGAGCACCAGATTGACGATCGAGGACAGCAGTCTGTTCATGGCTGAGCTGGTCAACGGAGGGAATAAAGCGACAGGAAGAAGGCAAAGGCCAGAGCCAGACTTCCGAAAATCAGAACGTTCTTCTGACCCGGTGTCAGCCGGTTCACGCCGAGGCCGTAATTGAGGTTCTCCTCAAAGCCACTGGCTTTGGCACGGGGACCGATATCGCGAAAGGCCGGAACCCTGCTGCGACAAACCGGGCAGCGGAAGCTCAGGGGATCAAGGTCCTCAAAAGCCGTGCCGGCAGCGATTCCGACCTTTTTGACACCTTCATCGGGGTCGTAGACGTAGCCGCAACTGCGGCACTCATAACGGTGGGTGCGTGGATCGCTCTCGGGTTCCGCTGCGGCAGCTGCCTCCGCTGCGATCTCGGGCGAGGCGCTCGTGTCCTCAACGGACTGAATCTCGTCGCTCACCGCAGTGATGTCATGCCAAATGACTCTATCGGCGTCACCTGCAGTCAGTGAGTGCCAGACTGCCCAACGATGATGGGGACGCCCATGTTCGCCCTGCCCGGTTACGACGCCTTTCTTGGCTTTCTTCTAATCGCCGCTGCCGTTCCGGCGCTGGCGCTGATCACCAACAAACTGCTGGCTCCCAGGAGCCGAGCCGGTGAGCGTCAGCTCACGTACGAATCAGGCATGGAACCGATCGGTGGGGCCTGGATTCAGTTCAACATCCGCTACTACATGTTTGCCCTGGTCTTCGTCATCTTTGACGTGGAGACCGTTTTTCTCTATCCATGGGCCGTCGCGTTTCATCGATTGGGGCTTCTGGCCTTCATCGAAGCGCTGATTTTCATCGCCATCCTGCTAGTGGCTCTGGCCTACGCCTGGCGCAAGGGTGCCCTCGAGTGGAGCTGAGCCATGACTGAACCTTCAACCCCTTCCATCACAGCAGTCCGCGATCTGCGGGAAACGACCTGTGGTCCTGTCGGTGCCCCGCAGGTCACAACAGATCTCAGCGAGAACGTCATCCTCACGAGTCTGGATGATCTGCACAACTGGGCCCGTCTGAGCAGCCTCTGGCCGCTGCTTTACGGAACGGCCTGTTGCTTCATTGAGTTTGCAGCCCTGATTGGTTCCCGCTTCGATTTCGACCGGTTTGGATTGGTGCCCAGAAGCTCACCGAGACAGGCTGATCTGCTGATCGTGGCAGGCACGGTCACCATGAAAATGGCCCCTGCCCTCGTGCGTCTCTACGAGCAGATGCCAGAGCCGAAATACGTGATCGCCATGGGTGCATGCACGATCACCGGTGGCATGTTCAGTGCCGACTCAACAACAGCGGTGCGGGGAGTCGACAAATTGATCCCTGTTGATCTATACCTGCCGGGATGCCCACCCAGGCCTGAGTCGATCTTCGATGCCGTGATCAAGCTCCGCAAGAAAGTGGGCAACGATTCCATCGCCGAGCGTTATCAGCATCAGCAGACGCATCGTTACTTCACGGTGTCGCACCAGATGAAACGGGTCGAGCCAGCTGTGACCGGCGAGTACCTGCGGGCGGATTCACAACGCGAGGCTCTGGCTGCAGCTCCCGGCCAGGCTCTGAAGACGGATGCGGCCGTTCTCACCCCTGCTGCTGAACCAGTTGAGTCATGACTGAATCCCCAGCAAAGACCCCTGATCCAGACAACGACTCCAGTGCTGTCGTTGCCTCCGAGCCTGGTGCGGTGAGCCAGTGGCTGAGTCAGCAGGGCTTCGAGCATGCTTCGCTCGACTCAGATCACGTCGGCGTGGAGCAGGTCGGTGTGGACGCTCCGATGTTGCCCATCATTGCGGCGGCACTGAAAGCCAATGGCTTCGACTATCTGCAGGTGCAGGGTGGATACGACGAAGGTCCAGGCAAACAGCTTGTCTGCTTCTACCACTTCCTGGCCATGGCTGAGCAGGTTGATGCTTTGGCGAAGTCCTCTGACGTCAAGCTCCGCGAAGTTCGTCTGAAGGTGTTCCTCGACCGAGAAGGCAAACCAACCCTTCCATCCATTTATGGTCTGTTCCGTGGTGCGGACTGGCAGGAACGTGAGACGTTCGACATGTACGGCATCCAGTTCGAGGGTCATCCACATCCAAAGCGCCTCCTGATGCCGGAAGACTGGAAGGGATGGCCACTGCGCAAGGATTACATCCAACCGGACTTTTACGAGCTTCAGGACGCCTACTGATCGCGCCCGCTCGCATCGCGACGATGTTTTCGGTAAAAACGCATCACAGCCAAGGCCAGGCTTCGTGGGTCATGGCGAAGCGTTGCTGTGGGTCTCGCTCCCTGCAACGGTGCCTGCATGACGTCGTACCCATCCTGACGCAGGCTGTCGAGATTGCAGATCACCGGGTCAGCGCCCCGGGATCGGTAGTGGTCCACCAGGGGTGATGATCCGAGATCATCCTGAGCCAGAACAGCCGTGAACAAACGGCGGCTGATGCCGATGCTGGCGAGTTGAGCCTCGATCGCCCGCAGATGTCCGCTGACATCAAGGCCGTCCGTCTCTCCCGGTTGGGTCATCAGATTGCAGATGTAGAGCCTCGGGGCGCGACTGGCCTGGATGGCTGACACAAGCTCTGGAACCAGAAGGTTGGGCAGCAGGGAGGTGTACAGACTGCCCGGCCCGAGCAGGATCAGATCGGCATTGGCGATGGCTTCGAGAGCTCTCGGAAGGGCTGGTGGACGCTCCGGCAGGCAGCCAAGGCGCACGATCGGGCTCGGGGCCTTGCCGATATTGCTTTCGCCCTCGATGCGATCTCCGTTTTCCAGTTCCGCCCAGAGGCGCACATCAACGTTGGTGGCGGGAACAACCTGGCCTTGAACCGCCAGCACTCGACTGGAGGCAGTAATGGCCGTTTCCAGGTTGCCGGTGATCGCCGTCAGGGCGGAGAGGAACAGGTTTCCAAAGCTGTGTCCCTCGAGACCACTGCCAGCGGAGAAGCGGTACTGAAACAGGCGCGTCAGCAGGGGTTCTTCCGTCGAAAGAGCGGCGAGGCAGTTGCGGATGTCTCCCGGCGGCAGTACGCCCAACTCTCTGCGAAGCACCCCGCTGCTGCCGCCGTCATCGGCCACGGTGACGATCGCGGTGATGTGACTGCTGTACCGCTTCAGCCCGCTCAGCAGGGTCGACAGACCTGTGCCGCCGCCGATCGCGACAATGCTGGGTCCGCGGTTGAGACGGCTCTTGGCGCGCAGCGCGTCCACCAGGATCGTGTCCTTGTCTGGGACAAGGGCGCGCTGAATCGACCCGAAGCTGCGGCTCTGGCCCCAGAGCAGAAGACCGATGCCCAACAGCACCACAAGGGGACCGGTGATCTCCCTTGGCAGCACCGCGGTGATGAAGCTGAGAAACCAGCTCAGGGTTTCCAGGATCCAGTAGATGGGCTTCAGATCTGCCCAGACCGCTGCTCCAAGCAGGGCCATGAGCAGGCCAAGGCCTGAGGTGAGTACCCAGCGCTTCACCACGAGACCGGGCTGCAGCCAGCGCACGGCGCGGCGGGAGCGCGTCAGCAGATCGCGCCGCCGCTGGTCTCTCAGCGCCTTGGCTTGTCGTTTTCTGCTCTGCGTGGTCACAGGCGCCAAGAAGCGTGAAGGCAGGGCGTCGCCTGAACTGTACGGAGATTGTCGACTCGAGCCAGGATGTGGCCCAAATGACGCGTCCCGCTGTGACCGAGTCCCAACCGGTGGTCGAGATGTGCGACCTAACGATGCAGTGGGGGTCGCGGCGTGTTCTGGACGCCGTCAACCTGGCGATGCAGCCCGGAGAGCGACTGGCGGTGGTGGGGCCATCTGGAGCCGGAAAATCCACGGTGCTGAGACTGCTGGCCGGGCTGCAGATGCCCACGGAGGGAGAACTGCGCCTGTTTGGAAAGCGTCAGAGTTATCTGCGCCTTGACCAGGACAATCCCCCCGACGTGCGCCTGGTGTTTCAGAACCCCGCCTTGCTGGCGTCGCTCACGGTCGGTGAAAACGTTGGTTTTCTGCTCCGCAAAAAGGGTGGATTGTCCGATCAGGAGATCGCTGAACGCGTCGAGGCCTGCCTGGAGGAAGTGGGCCTTTTTGATGTGGCGGATCAGTATCCGGGGGAGCTGAGTGGCGGGATGCAGAAACGTGTGAGTTTTGCCCGGGCTCTGATCGACGATCCGCAGCGCAGCGATCAGACCATGCCGTTGTTGCTGTACGACGAACCCACGGCCGGACTGGACCCCGTGGCGTCCACTAGAATTGAGGATCTGATTGTGAAAACCACCACCGTGGCCAGGGGCTGCTCTGTGGTAGTCAGCCATGTGCGCAGCACAATCGAGCGCTCGGCTGAGCGGGTGGTGATGGTTTATGGAGGTCACTTCCAGTGGCAGGGCTCGGTGGAGGAGTTCCGCAGTTCGGACAACCCGTTTGTTGAACAGTTCAGGACCGGTAGCCTGCGCGGACCGATGCAGCCTGCGCACTGATTGCCGATGAGACGCAGTGTCCGTGATGCCATCGTCGGTTTCTCAGTCATCGGCGCCATCGTTGGCTTCGCGGCAACGGTGGCCTGGATGCGGGGCGTTCGTCTTGGTGCGAGTGAGTGGAAAATCACGGCCCAGTTCTCCGATGCATCCGGACTGGCCGAGCGCTCACCGGTCACCTACAGGGGGATCCTTGTCGGATCGGTGAAGTCGATCCGTGTGACCCCCGGCGCCGTGGTGGCTGACCTGGAGATCAGCCAGGGAGATCTCAGGTTGCCGATGCCCGTGACCGCCACGGTTGCTCCGGGTTCACTGTTGGGCGGGGATGCTCAGGTGTCTTTGGTGAGCGAGGGTGCAGCGCTGCCGAAGGATGCTCCGATGCCACGTTCTGGACAGTGCAACCCAGCAAAACAGCTTTGCGACGGTGGCACGATCCGTGGCTTGCAGGCCCCCAGCATCGCCACCGTGACCAGAACGCTTCAGCAGCTGCTATCTGAAGCCGAAAAGGCCAGGTTGGTGCCAGCTCTGGCCCAATCCACCCGCCAGTTTGAAGACACGGCGAAGGACGCTTCAGAGTTTCTGGCCAATGCCGACCTCACGACCAAGGAAATTGATGTGCTCGTGAAGCAACTTCAGACGGAGATTGCAAAAGCTGAGCCGATGATTTCCAATCTCAATGCCGCCACGACCAATGCTGTGAAGGCATCGGCCCACGTGAACAACATCGTGGCGTCTCTGGACAACCCGGCCACCTTGAATGAGTTACGTCAGACCGCTTACAACGCCAGCCAGCTCACTGCCAAGATCGATGCAGTTGGCGGCGATGTCGAGAAGTTGACCTCAGACCCGGAATTCATGAAGGGTTTGCGCAACGTCACCATCGGACTTGGTGAGTTGTTTTCGGAGATTTATCCCGCCGAGACCAATTAGGGCCGTTACTGATTCAAATTCCTCATCAAATCATGCTGATGGCGTCCATCGCCACGGCTGCAATGGCCTGATCGCTGGCTTTGGGAAGTTGTACGTATCTTCCGCCGGCGGCCTCAGCCAGATCCTTGCCCATACCGCTGCCGATGAATTTCCGCTCTGTGTCAATCACCAGCAATTTGATGCCCAGCATGCGGTAGCGCCTCGCGACATCCAGAACTTCCTGCTTGAGGTCGGGTTTGTCCTCGCCCTCCAGCTCCGGCTGACCCAGGGAGGTGCTGAGTGGAACGTTGCCGCGCCCATCGGTGATCGCCACGACAACCACCTGGCTGAGATCTCCTGTGGCCAGTGCATTGGCGCCGACGCGGGCCGCCTGGGTCAGGCCATGGGCCAGCGGTGAGCCGCCACCACAGGGCATCGACTCCAGGCGCCTGCGGGCGGCGGTGATCGAGCGCGTGGGAGGCAGCAGCACCTCGGCCTGATCACCGCGGAACGGGATCAGGGCCACCTCGTCCCTGTTTTCGTAGGCCTCCGTAAGCAGACGGATCACAGCACCCTTGGCGCTTTGCATTCGATTCAGTGCCATCGATCCGCTGGCATCCACCAGGAACACCACCAGCGCTCCGGCCTTGCGCTGCAGCAACTTCGCTCGCAGGTCACTCTCCTCCACGATCACCGTCCGTTCCGGTTGCCGTTCGCGGCGCACCTTCTGGTGTGGTGCGGCGGCCCGCAGTGTGGCGTCCACGGCAATGCGCCTGACGGGCCCTCGGGGCAGCATCGGTTTGACGTAACGGCCGCGGCTGTCGCTCATCACCATCGATCGGCTGCCGCTGCTTCCGCTCTTGCTTTTTGCAGCGTTGAACAGCAACAGGTCCGGGTCGATGGCCACGGCCTCGGGGTCGAGCATGAATTCCTCCGGGATCGAAGGAGGCGACTGGTCTTCAGGGGTGTCCTCCTCATCGTTGTCCGGCTCGTCATCGCTGTCATCACGGTCCTCCGGCGGCTCCTGCTCGTCCTCCGGCGGCGTTTCGCCTTCCGGCGGTGGAGGGGGTTCCTGATCCTGCGGTGGGGGTGGCTCCATCTGCTGATCCGGAGGTGGCAGCTGGGAAGCGCGGGGAGCGATCACCAGGGCCACAGCGACCTGGAGGTCGTCAGCTTCGACTCGATCACGGCCGCTGAGCGCGGCATTGGCGCGAGCGACCCGCACGGCGTAGAGCTCCGAGCGGTGACCTTCCACGCCACCACGGATGGCTTCGTTGACGAGGTACTGGATCTGCTCGCGACTGATCTTCACATCCGGCAGCCATTGGCGCGCGAGCAGCAACTGGGTGGCCAGGGCGTCGGTCTCCTCCGCCCAGGTCTCCGCGAAGGTGCGGCTGCACTGGCCATGGTTCAACACGGCATTGGTGATCTCCACGCGCTGCTCGGTTGTTACCAACTGGTTGGCGGAGAGGGCGATGGCGAAGCGATCGAGGAGGTGATCGCGCACGTTGCCTTCCTCCGGGTTGTACGTCGCAATCAGCAAGGGGCGACAGGGATGGCTGAGGCTGAGTCCCTCCCGTTCCACCCGGTTTTCGCCGCTTCCCACAGCTGCGAGCATCAGGTTGACGATGCCGTCGTCAAGCAGGTTGAGCTCATCGACATAGAGCACGCCACGGTGGGCATCGGCCAGCAGGCCCGGTTGGAAGACCGAACTGCCGCTGGCCAGTGAGGCGGCCACATCAACGGCGCCCACCAGGCGATCCTCTGTGCTGCCGAGAGGGATCTGAACAAAGGGCGCCGGGATGACCTTGGAGGGGGCTTCCCCGCTGATCTGTGCACGGGTGGCCGGGTCCCATTCCTCGGGCGTCTGGGGATCGAGATTGCGTCCCACGCTGCTGGTCACATCCAGGATGTCGATCGGTGGCAGCAAGGCGTGCAGACCACGAGCGAGGACGGACTTGCCGGTCCCGCGCCCACCGGCGATCACCACCCCGCCGAGGCCTGGGTCGACGGCGGCCAGGAGGAGGGCGAGTTTCAAGGTGCCGTGGCCGGTGATCGCGGCCAGCGGGAAAGCACGGGTTGCCCGGTCGTCCGTTGCCGCTACACCGCTTGCCACCATGGACGCGTTCAGCCCGACTGTGCCGGTCAGTCTCGCCGATGCCCCTTGCAGACGATGCAGCGTTGCAGGAACCGTTGGCGGTGGCTCTGGGGGCCAACCAGGCCAGTGCAGCTGGTGAGCCGCGGGAGACGCTTGCCGCTGTACGTCCACGTCTGGAGGAGCAACTGATCGCCTGGGCTGATCAGCCGTTGCAGTTCCACTGGTCAACATTGCTGACCACCGACCCGGTTGGGCCTGTGGATCAGCCTTGTTATCTCAATGGTGTGGTGTTGGTGAACAACATCGCCAGACAGCCTTCAGAAGCGTGGGCGTTACAGCTTCTGGAGCGTCTCCACGCGCTGGAGCGTCAATTCGGCCGTGATCGTGAGCGGGAACAGCGCTGGGGGCCACGAACCCTGGATCTCGACCTGCTGTTCTGGGGGGAATTGCGGTTGGAGACCGCTCGACTGGTCTTGCCCCATCCGAGGTTGCACCTGAGAACTTTTGTCCTGGAACCGTTGTTGGAGGCGATGCAAGGGCCTCACCCGCCATGCTGGTAGCCCTTCAGCCTGTTCCCCATGGCGCCGCTGCCGTCACAGGAGCCCTACGCGTTGCTGGATGCCGTTGATGCGCTTGATGCGGGCAAGATTCGCTTCGAGCGCAACCGGATCAAGTTGCCGATGGGCGTTGAAGGCACCTTCGGGATCATTCGCCATCCAGGGGCATCCCTGGCTGTGCCGATCACCGATGACGGCCAGGTGGTGGTGCTGCGCCAATACCGTTTCGCCGTGCAGGCGCGGTTGCTCGAATTCCCTGCGGGCACCCTTGAGGAGGGTGAGGACCCTTTGGATTCGATGAAGCGCGAGCTCGGAGAGGAAGCGGGCTACAGCGCTGCCCGTTGGGATGCTCTTGGTCCAATGCTGCCCTGCCCTGGGTATTCCGATGAGGTGATCCACTGCTTCCTGGCGCGCAAACTCACCCCCCTGGAGAACCCGCCGGCGGGAGATGACGATGAAGACCTCGAGGTGTTGCTGATGACCCCAGAGGATCTCGACGCATGTCTGGCGTCTGGCGATGAATGGCTGGATGGCAAGAGCATCACGGCCTGGTACCGCGCCAAACAGCTGCTGGGTCTGGCATGACGACGCCCCGTGTTCTGTTCTGGCACCGCCGTGATCTGCGTCTGGCGGACAACCTTGGTCTTGCGGCTGCAGTGGACATCAGCCCTGCAGTCACCGGCGTTTACGTGTTGGATCCTCAGGTCATCACCCCGCCTGAGCATCTGCCGCCAATGGCACCGGCTCGCCTGTGGTTTCTGGTTGAAAGCCTGATCGAGCTTCGGCAGCGCTGGCGCGAGGCCGGCAGTCGTCTGCTGATTCTTGAAGGTGATCCGGTGGCGGTGTTGCCGAAGGTGGCAGAGCGCATCGGCGCGGAAGCAGTGTTGTGGAACCGCGATGTGGAGCCCTACGCCCGCGAGAGGGATCGCCAGGTGGCCAAACGTCTTCAAGCCGACGGTCGCCAGGTCGTTGTGGACTGGGACCAGTTGCTGATTGCGCCGGAATTGCTCAAGACCGGTGGCGGCGATCCATACCGGGTGTACGGCCCATTCCTGCGGAACTGGCGCGCTCAGGTGCAGTCCAGGCAACCAATCTGCGCTGATGCTCCCTCCGGCCTGTTGGATTTGGATCCGGAGCATGTGCCCTCGGGCGATCCTCTGGTCGCGCTGCGCGAGTCCCATGGTTTTCAAGGCACCGATCTCTGCCCCTGTCGTCCCGGCGAGGCAGCTGCGGCCCAACAACTGCAGACGTTCTCCGATGCTGCTCTCTCTCGCTATGAGCCCGATCGCAACTTTCCAGGCGTTGTGGGGACGTCGTATCTGAGTGCGGCTTTAAGCGTCGGCACACTGAGCCCACGCCAGGCCTGGGTGGCCGCCCGTGAGGCCCGTGAACAAGCGCGCAGTGATGAGCAGTTGTCAGCGATCGGGGTCTGGGAGCAGGAGCTGGGTTGGCGTGAGTTCTACCAGCAGGCGCTTTTTCATTTCCCCGAGCTGGCGGAGGGTCCTTACCGCGAACAGTGGCGACGTTTTCCCTGGGAGAACAACGAAGAGTGGTTTGCCTTCTGGAAAGAAGGGCAGACCGGGATGCCGATCATTGATGCCGCCATGCGTCAGCTGAATCAGAGCGGCTGGATGCACAACCGTTGCCGAATGATCGTGGCGTCGTTCCTGGTGAAGGATCTGATCTGCGACTGGCGCTGGGGCGAGCGTGCCTTTATGGAACTGGAAGTGGATGGCGACTTGGCCGCAAACAACGGTGGCTGGCAGTGGAGCGCGAGCAGCGGCATGGATCCCAAACCTCTGCGAATTTTCAACCCTGCCACCCAGGCCTCCAAATTTGATGCCGAAGGGGACTACATCCGCCGCTGGGTCCCTGAGTTGAAGCACGTGAACACGAAGGATCTCCTCAGCGGTGACATCGGTGCTCTGGAACGTCGTGGTTACCCCGAGCCTTTGATTGATCACAAGCGTCAGCAGGCGAAATTCAAGGAGCTGTACGCATTGATTAGATGAAGTGATAGCAATCCATAGGAACTCAGCTGAACAATTCAGGTTGATACGAAAAAAGATCGGGAAGTTTTAAATTTTTTATGATGCTGTTTAGGTCGCTATTTTCCGTTGAAATCAACAGATCATTGTTGTGTTGAGTAATCAAAATATTAGAAGGAGATTCGATATGTAAGTGATCTTCCTCGCGGATGCGGAAGTCTAAAACTGTATTATTCCCTGTTGAAAGTATAAATTCATCGGCTCCCGAATGTCCCCGAAGTGTATTATTTCCTTGGCTTGCAATCAACACATCGTCTCCGCTGCCTCCGCCGAGTCTGTCGTTTCCATTACCGCCTTTTAGCGTATCGTCGCCTGTACCACCTTTGAGAAGATTGTTCCCATAAATGGGGCTAGTTGATTGAGTATTTGCCTTAGCCAAAAGTAAGTCATTACCGCGCCTGCCTCTGATCGTATCGTCACCTTTTTGTCCAATCAGAGTATCTTTTCCTTTCTTTCCATTCAGTTTATCGTCGCCTGAACCTCCTTTTAGGTTGTCGGCACCCAGCCCGCCATTAAGGGTGTCATTTTGAAATCCACCAAATATCAAATCGTTGCCGGGATCTCCGACAAGCACGTCGAAGCCACTGTTGCCACGAATGGTGTCATCATCGCCTCCTCCGATCAATGTGTCATCTCCCTTGCCAAGATTAAATTGTTGTTTTTGTTCGTCAGCAATTATATAATTGCTCCTTCGGCCAGCTGATATTGAAGTCTCTCCAAGGATCACGGAAAATGCGATGTTTTTGATTTGTAGCTTGTTCCCGGTTGGCAGTAAACGCATGTCAAGAATAAGAGCTTCAGATTCAGGATCATCATCATCTGCAATATTTCCCGTGATAATGATAGGTTGATTAAGTTCTTCAGACTTGCTTTGTGGAGTAATGGTTCGAATGTTTAATCTTGTCGTCTCTGGTAGCTTGCTCAAGTAAGATTCCACGGCTTTTAAATTCACGGACATTGGTTGATCGGCGCGCTCTGTTGTGGAGCTGGTGATGGTGAAGATTGCATTGTTAGGGGACTGTGACGACGCAGGCCCCTCAGAAGTAACGCTTACAGAGGGAGGAAGCGTTGCTGTGACAATCGTATTATTGTTAAAGCTTTGTAGAATCGTTGCAATACCAGGCTGGCTTGTCGATGTGTTGGTGATGACAAGTGATGATATTTCAGAATTAGGTTTCTTCTTCGTAGAAGATTTGATAACAATGTTTTCACTATCGGTTGTATTTAGTTCAAATTGATTGACGCCATTTTTCGATGTCGACGGCGTCGATGTTGGCGGCTGTTGGGCGGATGCTGATGGAGTGGGAGTTGGAGTTGGCGTAGGAGCTGGCTTGGGGGTTGGCGTTGCAGCTGGAGTTGCGACAGGAGACGGTGAGGGGTCTGGAAACGGTGACGGCCCCGGCGATGGCGATGGCGATGGTGATGGCGCCGGAACATTGGAGACGGTGATGGCATTACCGGTGAGATCGGCGATGTCGGTGCTGCTGTCAGCGCCTGGTGCCCAGTCATCAGCAGCGGCGATGTTGTAGGTGGTGCCTTGGGTTGAGGCGGTGCCGTTCTTGTTGAGCAGGGAATCGAGGTTGCTCTGGTCGGTGCTGTTGAGGGTGATGCTGGCGGCTGTCGCCGATGTCAGTTCAACGTCGGAAGTTGTGAGGGTGTAGGTGCTGCCGGAGCCACCGGTGATGGTGAGCTTGGAGACATCGATGTCGTTGCTTGCGCCGGGGTAGGCGGGCAGGTTGCTGCCGGTGAGGGCAAGAACACCGCTGGAATCGTCGTAGGTAGCGGAGCTGAGGCTTGGCGCGGCGACGTTGGAGACGGTGATGGCATTGCCGGTGCTGTCTGCTGGTGAGGAACTGGCGCCTGGATTCCAGTTCAGAGCAGCAGCGATGTTGTAGGTGGTGCCGGCGCCGGAGGAGGTGCCGTCTTTATTGAGCAGACCAGCGAGTTGGAGTTGATCAGCGGCATTGAGGGTGATGGAGAAGGCGGTGGCTGAGGTGAGTTCAACGTCATCTGAGGTGAGGGTGTAGGTGTTGCTGCCTTCTCCAGTGAGGGTGAGCTTGGAGACGTCGATGTCGTTATCAGAACCTGAATTAGCGGCGAGATTGGCGCCGGTGACGGCGAGGGCACCGGAGGAGGCGTCGTAGGTAGCCGATGTGAGTGATGGTTGAGAAACGAGAGATGATGTCCAGCTGCCATTGGCACCCATCGCGGCTACAAAGGCGTCACTATTCCCTGGACTTGTTAGATCAGAACTTCCAAAACTTGCGGTTCCATTAATGTCACCAGCGATGATGGAACTTCCGTCAAGTTTGGCGTCCAATTTGATGCTATAATCACTACTAGTGCCACCAGCTTTTGTAGCCCACAAGAACGTACCATCTGCATCTAATTTGGCAACAAAAATGTCATTTGATCCAGCACTGCTGAGCGTTGTACTTCCAAACGTTGCGGTTCCCTGAAACCGGCCGCTTATCAGGGAGCTGCCATCACTGAGGGTCGTTATGCTCTGACCGAGTTCAGCACTGGTGCCACTGGCTTGGCTAACCCAGACAAAATCACCGTTAGCATCGATTTTGGCGACAAAAATGTCATCAGACGATCCCTCGCTAGTGAGTGCATTACTTCCGAAATTGACACTACCTTTGAACTTACCCGTGATCAGTGAACTGCCATCGCTCAATGCACCAACGCCATATCCATAGACGCTGTCGGCGCTACAACAATTTTGTTCACCAGCTTTTGTTGCCCAGACAAAATCACCATCTGCATCGAGCTTGGCAATGAATGCACTGCTGCTGCCACGCTCCTGAAGTGTGTCTGAACCAAAGGTTGCTCCTGAAGCAAAATCACCGGTAATGATGGAACTTCCATCGGATAGTGCAATAATGTCTTTGCTATGGTCGTGACCACCTCCACCAGCTTTTGTGGCCCAAACGTAATCACCGTCTGCATCTAATTTGGCAATAAAGATCTCTCTATTGCCTGTCGATGTTAGAGATGTAGAGCCGAATGTTGCCGTTCCGCTGAAGCTACCTGTAATGATGCTGCTGCCATCGCTTAATGTTGTAATGGCTGCAGGCTCGTCACTCTGTGTTCCACCCGCTTGTGTCACCCACAGGTAATTTCCGTTTGAATCAAGCTTCGCAACAAAGGCGTCGTTGTAATTCGTTGGATTGGTCGTAAGCGAGGTGCCTCCAAACGTGGCCGTTCCGCTCCACAGTCCCGTCATGATGGAACTGCCATCAGACAAGACATTGACGTCTGAAACTCGAACGGAGCTGCTACCTCCTACTTTTGTTGCCCAGGCAAAGCTACCGTCCGCATTTAGTTTTGCTGTGAAGCCATCGGCATCGTTCGTTGAGTCAAGGCTGATTGAGTCGCCAAAGTTCGCGGTTCCAAAAAACATCCCACATAACAACGAACTTCCGTCATCGAATAGATCGATGGAGAAAGCCTGCGTGCGATTAGATCCTCCTGCGCGTTGTGGAAATGACATGGGGATGTCTGCGATGCTTATCGGCTTCGGAATCTCATCTCGACTTCAGTCGCCATGCGTTGTCTGCAACTCTGCAGGCAGTGATGCCTGGCGATATTCAGCTTGTACGAGGCAAGCTCCACTGATGCTGAAAGGCAATTGATTGCTGATTCGTAGTCTATTGTCGGAAATTTTTAGCCTCAATGTGTCCAGGAGCGCATCGATCAACCAATCGGACGCAACCCGCTCATTCTTGATTCTATTTTCGGTGTTCTACGACACTATCTATGGTTGGTTTGTTCGCTTCACGCTGCCCAGGGATCGCTGCTGCGGACTCGGCCTCACGCGCTGTAAAGCGAGTTCGCTGAGCCTGTGGCCAATCAGCATGCGTTGCCCACGAGCCTTGGCGCCGCCAGTAGCGGTTGATTTCTTTTCAAAGATTCGAGCTTTTTAAATGTTGTTTCACAAATCTACGATGATTGTCGGTCGGATCATAAATATCAGTTGAATGATGAAAAAGCAGGTGGTCTTCGTAAGAGTGTTATGCGGTGATGAAATGAATGGCTTCTGACGACAGCTCGGGTTTGTTCTCCAGAATGGCAAACATCCCACCGTTTCCAAATCGAGGGTTCTCACCGTTTTGGTTGTAAATAAGCTGTCCTTGTGGTTCGAAATAGATCACGTCATTGTCCTGTCTGGCAAGCTTTTTGAGTTGTTTTTTCTTGGAGGCAGTAGCGAATGTTGGATCTGAATCAAGCCCCTTAAGTCGTTTGGCTCCAAGCCAGAGTCGGTCTCCTTCATTGATGTCGAAGTCTTTGATTGTGTCAGCCCCTCGCTTGCCGAATGGATCCTTTTGAGCGAACAGAAAGTGATCTGCTCCTTTTCCTCCTGTGAGAACGTCAGAACCTTTCCCTGCCCAGATCAGATCATTCTTCTTCGTTCCTTTGATTCTGTTGGATTGCTTGCCTTTTGATTGGATGATTGTTCTGTTGTCCAGATTCAATGATCCAAGGGTTTTGATGGGTTGACTTTGATGATGGCTTGCCATCTGATCAGCCCCTCCAGCAAGTTGTGCTTCCGGTCGCCGAGCGGGGGACTTTTTGATTGGCGTAACCTTGAATCGATTGGTGGCGTTGATGGATCCTCCGTAGCCATCTGCAACGGCATAAGTCAGCCTGATGGTGCCGTTGAATGTGACGTCAGGAGTGAAGATCCACGACCGATTGCCGGTCTGCTCGATCGCACCGCTTGATACTGAGAGATTGGTGATGAAGAGTTGGTCCCCATCGGGATCGGAATATCCCTGAAGCAATGCATCTTCTCTGATGATGGTTGACGAGTTCTCTTTCCCATCCGTGAGAGATGCTCGATTACCAGTTAACGATGGCTTGTCGTTGACAGGAGCAACCGTAAAGGATTGACTGGCGTCTAAAGAACCCCCAAAGCCATCCTCAACGGAATAGGAAAGGCTCACAGTTCCATTGACATTTTTTGCGGGTTTGAATGTCCAGGATTGATTGCGGTTGTCTGACAGCACTCCATTGGATGCTGAGAGGTTTGAAATAGAGAGGTCGTCTCCGTTGGGGTCTGAGTATCCCTGCAGTAACTCAGCTTCAGTCAGGATGTAGGCAGAATCTTCCTGTCCTTCCGAAAGAATCGCTCTCTTCCCCGTTTGTGCAGGTGGTGCATTGGTTGGCAAGTTGTCATCTTCCCTTCCCCAGATTCTTTGAAGGGCTTCAATGTCTGCGTCTGAGAAGAAAAAGTCCCAGCCATCGGGACTGATGTTGTACGACATGACGCTATCGTCCGTTGTCCATCGACTGTTGAAAGGATCTTCATTGGGATGGGATAAACCCAGTGCATGACCAATTTCATGGGTGATCGTATTGGCATCGAAACTGTCATTCGATCCAGATGCGTTCCCCTTCAAGGAATCCTGTGCGATGTCTTTCCACAGGAGATGCCATCCAGAGCTGACGTTGACGACTTGCCCAACAGTGTCGCTTGACCATGCTTTCCAATCGTCAACGGAGATGATCATGAGATCAGATTCCTCCGGATTGGATGTGGCCTTGAAGTCAAGGTCTATCAGAGGATCAAGCTGAGTGAAAATGTTATTGATAAACTGGATCGAATCGTCTTGATGTTGGATCGTCTGAAGTTCTTGGTCAAGATACTGAATATTTGTTGACACGTTAAAGATGTAATAGTTGAACGTTTCCTGGCCGTTTAAATATCCCTTTGTGATGTCTCCGAAAGCGCTGCTGATCAACAGTGAGGGGTCGATCGATGCTGATTGTTTATTCCCTCTGGGATATGTCGTCCCGCTTACGAGCCAGGGCTCCTTGGCCGAGATTTTGTTCTGGCAAGCCAGGCAGCCGCAGGTTTTGATGTGATATCGAAGCTCTGAACTGTCAGCCGTTAATTGAGTTTCGTCGTCATTATTGATGATGTTTCTGTTGGCAGTCTGGCTTGCATTGAGTACAGCGTCGCTCAGTGAGCCGACATGCATCAATGACGATGCATGCTTCTCAAAAGAAGACATTTGATTGTTTTATATCTTGCCCCCAGTCTTTTTGATGTGCCTTGTTGTTTTCTCTTCTTTCGGGTGATGATTGTCTAGGGTTTAACCCTTAAACAGCTGAATCTTTCTCATGATCAGTTCATGAATTTCTCACAGACAGCCGGTCTCTCAGAGCACTGGAATCGTGGGTTCGAATCCGATGAGCCGTCCCGCAACACAGTCCCTTTCGTCGGACTCTTTGCACTTTTCAGAGTGATCTTTGATGAGTGACTGGTGAGTCCAGCTTGATGAGGTTCTTCGTCCTGTTCAGGAATGCTGGAATCGAATTTCTTTAATCAACACATCTGAGCGTGTTGATTGATTGTCGACCATGCCAGCGTGCAACTCCGTAACGTCCATGCGCCGCTGGTTGTGGCAGTGAGTTCCGGACCCTTATGCCGCCATCGTTGCCTGAGTGGCCTGGACACTGCCGCTCAGCAACTGCTGGAGGGCGGACGCGACATGCTGTTGTTCGAGCTCGCTCAACTCGGGGAAGATCGGCAAACTCAGCACCTGGGTGCAAAGGCGTTCGGTCGTTGGCATTGATCCCGCTTCAAGGTTGAGATGCGCGTAAGCGGGTTGACGGTGAATGGGAATCGGGTAGTAGATGATCGTGCTGACACCCTGATCTTGCAGGCACTGTTTCAACCAGTCGCGGCAACAGCTGTCCGGCAGTCCATGACGGCTGCTGATCGCTGAGGTACTGCATTGTGACTGGCAGAGCGACTCGCCTTTGGTGCAGCTGCTGACACGAACCACGAACTGGTTCCAGCTGTGCCCGTCTTCATCGGAGGGGAGGGTGATGCCCGGCAGGTTCGCCAGGAGCTCCATGTAGCGCTCAGCCAGTGCTCTGCGTTGATCGATCCATTCGCCGAGCAGCGGCAGCTTGACATTAAGAACAGCAGCCTGAAGAGCGTCGAGGCGGCTGTTGTAGCCCAGTGCAGTGTGCAGGTATCGCTGGGGCATTCCATGCACGGCCAATTCGCGCATGGTCTGTGCCAAGCCATCGTCATCGGTGGTGATCGCTCCGGCGTCCCCTGCGGCTCCGAGGTTCTTGGTGGGAAAAAAGCTGAAACACCCCACATCGCCGAAGCTGCCGACGGCCTGGTCCCGCCATGTGGCTCCGGTGGCCTGGGCACAGTCCTCGATCACCCGCAGCCCATGGGCGGAAGCGATGGCCATCACCCTGGTCATGTCGACAGGTCGACCGAACAGGTGCACCGGGATCAGAGCCTTGGTGGCTGGCGTGATCGCTGCTTCGATCTGATCGAGATTGATCAGGTAGGTGTCGGGGTCCGCATCAACAAAGACCGGCTCGGCGCCGACAGAGCTGATCGCTTCCGCAGTGGCGAAGAAACTGAAGGCACAGGTGATCACTTGATCGCCTGGTCCGATGCCGAGTGCACGCAGCGCGAGGATCAGAGCGTCGGTGCCGCTGTTACAGCCCACGGCGTGACGGGTCCCGACGTTGTCGGCAAACGCTTGCTCAAAACTCTGAATTTTGGCTCCGCCGATGTATTGCCCGCTGCGCAACACGTCTAAAACGGCCTGCTCAAGGTCTGAGCCCAGATCGTTGATCTGCTGGCTGAGGCTGAAAGGAGGCACCTGCATGGCCGCCACCTTAATCCGATCCATTCGGTGTCGTTCAGCCGAACCAGCTCGGCTCCCGGCCGGGATGCCATTTCACGTTGCATCCCACTGAGGCGATCTGCTGAGGATTGACGTGGCGATCGTTGAGGACGGCGTCGATCGCGTGGCGCAGGTCAGCGCCATTCAGGGGTTGGTCGTTGCCGGGTCGGCTGCCATCGAGCTGGCCCCGATAGCGCAGGACGTGCTGACGGTTCTTGTCTTGAGAGAACAGATAAAACTCTGGTGTGCAGGCGGCCTGAAGCGCTTTGGCCAGGGTCTGCTCCTGATCCATCAGGTATGGAAACCGCCAGCCATGACGTTCGGCCTGATCCGCCAGTTGATCGGCACCATCCTGGGGGTGCGTGATCAGGCTGTTGCTGCTCAAGGCCACCATCTGAATGGTCTTTCCATGGTCCTGTTCGAGGCGTGTGAGCTCCGCTTCGATGTGTTTCACAAACGGGCAGTGTGAGCAGATCACCATCAGAAGAACCGGCCGATCATCCAGTTCGCTGCTGGCCAGGTGACCACCTGTTGCTGTGGGCAGGGAGAAGACAGGCAGAGCCGTCTCCAGCGGAAGCATCGTGGAGGGAGTCAGCGCCATGGTTCCGATGCAGGAACGGGAAGTCCCTATCAGGATGGCCGTGCAGGCAAGCGATCGAGATGTCCATGCCGATGCCAGGGCAGTCACCGTCAGCCTGGGCGTTCGTGGCGTTGCTGTTCATCGGCGGTTGCGCGGCAAAAACGCCCAGTCCGGCTCCCTGGAGCGTGTTCCCTCTGCCGCGCAGTGCACCCCATGACGGACTGGCCGTGGTGAGCCAGCCGGATGGCTATGGCCTGCACATTTTTCTGGAGACCGACACCGCAGATCCCGAGGTGTGCAAGCCGCGTTGGATTCCTGATCCGGCTCGACTCTTCAATGGTCGTGGCACAGCTCCATTCAGTTCAGGGCTGGCATCGCGCCAGGAATTTTTCGAGGCGATGCGGCGGCAAAATATTCTGGAGGCAGCGGAGAAGGAGCTTGAGCTGCTGTGTGCGGCCCGGGCGCCGGAGGCTCGCTGGCAATGGCTCGATCCACCGAAGTCTGAGGCCGAAGTGGATCCCGTTCAGCTGCCCGCACTTGAGGGAGCAGAACTTCTCACCAATCCAAACGAGGAACTGAAACGCCAGAAAGCCTTGCTGGGGGAGAACACCAATACGGATGGCCAGGCCGAGCCCTAGCTGCAGAAGGCTGCCCAGACAACCGGTTCCGCCTCGCGCCAGTAGCGGCTGAAACGGCCGAGCCGTGGCGGCCGAGGCAAGTCGACAAAGGGCTCGCCATCAAGGATCCAGAGGGGCACAGTCCGATCGATGGCGGCGGCGATTCGATTCAGGCGTGGATCAACAGCTCCACTGGTGACGACGCCATCAGCGCCGTGGCGCTGGGCAAAGGCCAGCACTTCCTCCACTACATCACCTTTGCGGATGGTGACGGGCAACTCCAGACAACACTCGTAAAGAAAGCCGAGCCGCTTGCGGCTGATCCGTTCATTTTTGATCCAGGCCTGATCGAACACGAACACAGCCGGGCTGTCGGGCCAGTCCTCGAGAGCGGGATTGCCGGGGCCAAGAGCTTCCTCGTGCACCCACACGATGGGATGACTGAGATTCATCGCTGGCCTCGCGTCCGGTTGTTGTGGCTCTTTGCCCTGCTGCTGCGGTTGCCGGAGCGTCTCATCGGAACATCACGCACGCTCGTTTGCACCGCAAACAGCTGGTTCTCCAGTTGCGCGTAGCTTCCCTCAAGGGGGCAGTGGTCAGCGCTGGGGCAGGTCTTGCAGAAGCGTCCGTCGCTGTACCGCTCCAGGTTGTCTCTGTTGAAGAAATAAGGCTTGTGGCTGAAGGTGCTAGCGACCCATTGCCAGCTGAGGTGGTTGCTGGCGGGATCACCATCCAGCAGGTGTTCAAGGAACCAGTTCGCCCCTGCTGTCCAGTGCACCCGGCGCCAGTGCACCAACCAGGCCGCCAGCCACATGCGGGCGTGATTGTGCAGCCAGCCGGTGTTCACCAGTTCGTCGCGGAAGCCATCCATGCAGGCCAATCCGGTGCAGCCATCACGAACGTCTGAGGGAAGCTCCCTCGCGTAGCTGGCGCCGTCATGCCCTGTTTTGAAGTCTTCCTGGTCCTCATGGATGCGATCCCCCAGGTCATGCCACATCCGCTGCCAGAAATCCCGCCAGCCCAGTTCGTTGATCAATTTGCCGCCCTCTTCACGGCTGCGGATGCGATGGAACACGGCGTCTCGCACCTCAGCCAGCGTCAGCACGCCGTGGCGGATGTAGGGAGACAGCCCCGTCACAGCACCATTGAGGTGGTTCCGGCTTCTGGCGTAGCGCTTGGCATCCACACGCTTGAGCGCCTTGTCTGCGGCTTGACGTCCACCCTGGATGTGGCTGATGCGTCCTTCAGCCTCAGGGAAAACGTCTGCCAGCAGCTGATCGAGGTTGTCGCGTGAGGCGAACTTTCGAGGCAGATCGCCGCTGATCGGGGTTGATGGGGCGGTGGTCACCGGCTTTCGGCAGCAACGGTGCCGAGATCTTGGCGAGTGATGGGGGAGAATCGCGCGATTCCCACCCGTTTCGGTCCGCCTGATGCTGCTCGATCTCACCGGCAAGAAGATCCTCGTCACCGGCATCGCCAACAACCGTTCGATCGCCTGGGGCATCGCTCAGCAACTCAAGGCCGCTGGTGCTGAGCTCGGCATCACCTACCTACCGGATGAGAAGGGGCGCTTCGAGGCCAAGGTGCGTGAGCTCACTGCGCCGCTCGAGCCCAGCCTGTTTCTGCCGCTGAATGTCCAGGACGCCGAGCAGATGGCCGGGGTGTTCGCGGAGATCAAGGAGACGTGGGGCGTTCTCGATGGCCTTGTCCACTGTCTGGCATTCGCCGGTAAGGAAGAGCTGATCGGCGATTACAGCGCCACCACTGCGGAAGGCTTCTCCCGATCCCTCGACATCAGCGCCTATTCCCTGGCACCGCTCTGTGCCCATGCCAAGCCGTTGTTCAGCGAGAAGGCCGGTGTGATCACGCTCTCTTATCTGGGAGCCGATCGGGCCATTCCCAACTACAACGTGATGGGTGTGGCCAAAGCAGCGCTTGAGGCATCGGTGCGTTACCTCGCTGCTGAGCTCGGCCCGGAGAAGCAGGTGCGTGTGAACGCCATCAGCGCCGGCCCGATCCGCACCCTGGCGAGTTCCGCCATCGGCGGAATTCTGGAGATGATCCACAACGTGGAGGAGAAGGCTCCCCTGCGTCGCACCGTTACCCAGATGGAAGTGGGCGGTACCGCGGCCTTTCTGCTCAGCGATCTGGCCAGCGGCATTTCCGGACAAACGATTTACGTGGATGCCGGTTACTGCATCACCGGCATGTGATTCAGCCTCGAGGCCCCAAGGACGCTCTCAGGCTGATCTGGTAGATGCTGCGCCATGAGCGACGTTCCCTGCTGATTGCCACCGTCGTCTGCCTGGTGACCCTTCCTGTTCACGACACCATTGCGGCTGTGCTGCTGCCGGAGGACCTGCTGCAGGTTCTGGGATTTCTGCTCGCTTTCTTTCTCGGTTTCCGCTACAGCCAGGCCTACAACCGCTGGTGGGAAGCCAGGATTCTCTGGGGAGCCCTCGTGAATGAGAGCCGCAACTGGCGCGATCTGCTCACCACTGTGCTGCCGCGACGTTCGTCGTTCGCGATGCGGCAGCGATTGCTGCAGTTGGAGGTGCTGCTGATCTGGTGTGTGAATGTCAACCTGCGGTCAGGCGACGGCCGTCTCGAGCGCCTTCCTTCAGCCGTTCAGAGCCTGGCTGAGTCCCTGGGCATGCGTGATCCATCGGTGCAGCAGGTGATGCAGACCATGGCTTCGCGGCAGCGAGAGCTTGTCGAGCAGCAAGAGCTGAACACGATCGAACGAGCCGACCTCATCCATGTGCAGCAGGAGCTGACCCGAGCCATTGGCGGCCTCGAGCGCATTCGCAGTCAGCCCTTGCCGGCCTCATCGACGATCTGCATCCGTGCTCTCACCTGGGTCTATGGCTATCTCGTGTTTCTCAAGCTGGATGCGCTGGGCCTGCTGAGTGCTGCCGTTGTGGGTTGGCTGGCGTTCCTGACGCTGTTGATGGCCGAGCGGATCGGCATGTTCCTGGAAAACCCGTTCCGTGACCCGAGGTTTGCGCTGCCCCTCGATCGGATCTGTCAGCTGATCACGGCCAATCTGCTGGGCGATGATCATCCACTGGCACAGAGTCAGAGGACTCATGCCGGCCCGGTGGTGACCTAGGCCCTTAAGGAGAACCCGAAGAGCTTGGCGGCACTCCCCCGTTTCGCGATGATTGATGTGTTGAGTGGTGTCATCGGAGTCACGGACATGCGCAGTGGAACCGTGCATCGGGTCACCGGTGAAACCGATGTGAAGGTGCGCCTCGATCTCGATGGCAGCGGCCGTTGTCAGGCCTCAACCGGCGTGCCGTTCCTCGATCACATGCTTCATCAGATCAGCAGTCACGGTCTGCTGGATCTGGAGATTCAGGCCGTTGGTGATACCTTTATCGACGACCACCACACCAATGAGGATGTGGGAATTGCCGTTGGTCAGGCCCTTGCTCAGGCTCTGGGAGACCGGCGGGGCATTCATCGTTTCGGCCATTTCGTCGCGCCGTTGGATGAGGCCCTGGTGCAGGTGGCGCTCGACTGCTCTGGTCGACCGCATCTCAGTTACGGCCTGAAGATCCCAGCCCAGAAAATCGGCACCTACGACACTGAGCTGGTGAAGGAGTTCTTTGTTGCTGTGGTCAACAACAGCGGCCTGACTTTGCACATCCGTCAGCTGGATGGGGTGAATTCCCATCACATCGTGGAGGCCTGCTTCAAGGCTTTCTCTAGAGCTCTGAGGATGGCCACGGAGATCGATCCCAGGCGTTCTGGGGCGATCCCAAGCAGCAAGGGCGTGCTGGAACAGGCCGGGGCCAACTGATTCCGGTGACCGGGGCGCGCTTCACAGTCCGTTACGAGAGGATGGAGTGACGTTGATCGTTGTCCCGTGACCGTCGCTCCCGCCCGCTCCTATGACCGTCGCGACTGGGCCAGTGCCTTCCAGAATGTGGAGAAGGAGCTCACGGATGTGCCACTCGCGGCGGTTCGCGGCACCGTGCCGGCTGAGCTGAACGGTATCTTCTATCGCAATGGTCCAGGACGCCTTGAGCGAGGGGGCCAGCGCGTGCATCACCCCTTTGATGGTGACGGAATGATCGCGGCCATGCGGTTTGAAGCCGGCCGTGCCTGCCTCACCAATCGCTATGTGCGCACCTCCGGTTGGCTGGCTGAAGAAGCCGCCGGCAAGGTGCTGTACCGAGGTGTGTTCGGCAGTCAGAAACCCGGTGGTCGACTGGCCAATGCCTTCGATCTCAGGCTGAAGAACATCGCCAACACCAATGTGGTGCGTCTTGGTGATCAGCTTCTGGCGCTCTGGGAGGCCGCTGAACCCCATGCGCTCGATCCCATCACCCTGGAAACCCATGGCCTGTCCAGGCTTGATGGCGTTTTGAAGAAAGGGGAGGCCTTCAGTGCCCATCCCCGCTTCGACCCTGGTCATCACGGCAGTCCTCGCATGGTGACCTTCGGCGTCAAGACCGGGCCCCGCAGCACGATCCGTCTGATGGAGTTCGCCACTGATGGTCCGGAGGCCGGTCGTCTGCTGCATGACCGCTCCGACAGCTTTCCCGGCTTTGCCTTTCTGCACGACTTCGCCATCACACCCAACTGGGCGGTGTTCCTGCAGAACGCCATCGCCTTCAACCCGATTCCATACGTCACCGGCGAGAAAGGTGCTGCTCAATGTCTGGCCTCACAGCCTGGTGGCAAGGGTCGGTTCTGGTTGGTTCCGCGCGATTCCGGTCGCTTTGCCGGGCAGAAGCCGCGCATCCTTGAGGCTCCCGATGGTTTTGTCTTCCATCACCTCAATGCCTTCGAGGATGGCGATCACGTCGTCGTTGAGAGCATCGTCTACGACGACTTTCCCTCGATCGGTCCGGATGAGGATTTCGCTGAGGTGGACTTTGACAAGGTCCCTGAAGGAATCCTGCATCGCTGCCGACTCGATCTCAGCCGCGAGATCGTCAACAGCGAGCGCATCAGCGAGCGCACTTGCGAGTTCGCCATGGTGAATCCCGAGCGGCAGGGCCTCAGCGCTCGTTATGCCTGGATGGCGGTGGCGGAACGGGAAACCGGTAATGACCCGTTGCAGGCCATCCAGAAGCTGGATCTCAGCAGTGGTGAAACCTGGATCTGGAGTGCGGCTCCCCGCGGATTCGTCAGTGAACCTCTGATGGTGCGCAGGCCGGGTGCTGATGCTGAGGATGACGGCTGGGTGCTGGATCTGATCTGGAATGGCTCACGAGATGCGTCCGACCTGGTGATCCTCAACGCCCGCGATCTCTCTGAAGTGGCTGTGCTTGAGCTCCCTCTGGCGGTCCCCCATGGTCTGCATGGCAGCTGGTCAGATCTGTGAACATCTCAATGGGGTTCAGACATTTCTGAGTTGCGAGTTGACAGCTCCCTGGAGCTACAGCTGAAACAGCTGCTGCCATGCGTTGTTCCTTCGAACGTCACGACGCCGGCGAGCCTTGGCGTTGTCTGTCCTGACAGCTTCCATTGCTGCGATTCTCCTGCCTGCTCCTGCAGCGGTGCAGGCGGATGAGCCCCCCTGTGGTGGCACTGTTCTGCAGCTGTCGGTGGCGGAACAGAGCACAACACCAGCGGTCCGTTTTCGGTTTTCACTGGCTCTGATGGCAGAGGGCGCCAGTGAAAAAGTCGCTCTTCAGCAGCTGCAGAAACGGTTGCAAGGTCTGCGCCTCACCCTGGAGCCCCTGGTGGTTGGGACGTTGACTGTTCCTGCTCCATCCACCTATCAGCGAGGCAGCCAGGTTGATGCTGAGCGGAGGTACACAGCCAGTACGGGTGTCTCCGGTGACGTGAAGCGCAGCAATTACAACGCGCTGATTGAGGCTGTTGGAGGTATGGCAGGGGTTCGTCTTCAGGGAATGACCTCTCAGGCAGATCCAGGCGATGCCGAGCTTGTGCAGCAGCGCCTCACCGTGGCGGCGCTGCGACGAGGAACGGCGGAGGCGGAAGCGATGGCTGCAGCGATTGGTGTGTCTCGGGTGCGTCTGCTGCGGATCAACCGTCCGGATGCGATGGTTCGCCCCCGTGCGATTCCTCTGGAGACGGCGCGTTCAGGATTCAGACCCGGAGAAGCACCAAAACCTGCGCAAACGCTGCGTTTGCAGCTGGATTACTGCCTCAGTGATGGATCAGAGGGGAAGGGACTGGTTGGGGTTGCTTAGGGCGAGAAGGTCGAGAGGATCGTTGGTCTGCAGATCCCGCTGGTGTGTTGATTGATCTGTTGTGATTGAGAACCAGGTTTCACGTGGATCTTGGATAACGATCGGCTCTGCGAGGGGCTCGATCGTTCTGCGTTGGGTGTTTTGAGTGAGGCGCCTGGAGCCATTGGCTCCACGCAAGGCACGATTGAGTGCTTTGAGTTGCCTGTTGTTGAGCCTGTTTAAAAGGTCATCCGGCAAGGCGTTGATCTGCTTGATGTTGAGCTGTTTGAACTGCTTTGGAGTGAGTTTGCTGAGTGCCTTGGTGGGGAAGGTTTTGAGCTGTTTTGGGGTGAGGTCGTCGGAGGGGAGTTTGCGCAGCTGCTTGTTGGTCATCGCTGCTACGAACTGAGTGGAGAGTTTGCTGACCTGGTTTGGTCGCAGGGCTTTGATGGTTCTGGGCGTCAGTTTGCGCACCTGCTTTCCCTGCATGGCGTTGATCAGCCTGGTCGCCATGCTTGAGACCTGAGAGGGCTTGAGAGCCTTGATGGTGCTCGGTTTGATGTTGGCGATCTGTTGCTGACTGAAGCTGCTGATCACATCGGGTTTGAATTTCGATAACTGCGCTGGTTTGAGCGCACCGATGCTGGCGGTGCTCAGCTTTTGCACCTGCTGAGTGCTCAGGTTTGCAATGGCATTGAGCGACAGGGCTGCAATCTGCTTTGGATTGAGCGCGCCGGTGTTGGTGGTGTTCGCCGTTGCGTTGTTGTTGTCGGTGTTGGGCCCGGATGTGGGTGGCCTGGTGGGACCCGGTGGCTGAGTGGACCCGGGAGCCGGAGCTGTTGTGGGAGCAGGAGCTGGTGCCGGCGTGGGTAGGGGCGTTCGCGGTTGGGTGGGCGCCGGAGCTGGTGTTGGTCTTGGTGCCGGTGTTGGGGTTCCACCACCACCACCACTGCCACCGCCGCCGCCACCGCCACCACTGGGTGAGGGTGCCGGGGTCGGAGCGGGCGTTGGCGTCGGGGCGGGACTATTGGAGACGGTGATGGCGTTACCGGTGAGATCGGCAATGTCTGTGCTGCTGTCAGCGCCTGGTGCCCAGTCATCAGCAGCGGCGATGTTGTAGGTGGTGCCTTGGGTTGAGGCGGTGCCGTTCTTGTTGAGCAGGGAATCGAGGTTGCTCTGGTCGGTGCTGTTGAGGGTGATGCTGGCGGCTGTCGCCGATGTCAGTTCAACGTCGGAAGTTGTGAGGGTGTAGGTGCTGCCGGAGCCACCGGTGATGGTGAGCTTGGAGACATCGATGTCGTTGCTTGCGCCGGGGTAGGCGGGCAGGTTGCTGCCGGTGAGGGCAAGAACACCGCTGGAATCGTCGTAGGTGGCGGAGCTGAGGCTTGGCGCGGCGACGTTGGAGACGGTGATGGCATTGCCGGTGCTGTCTGCTGGTGAGGAACTGGCGCCTGGATTCCAGTTCAGAGCAGCAGCGATGTTGTAGGTGGTGCCGGCGCCGGAGGAGGTGCCGTCTTTATTGAGCAGACCAGCGAGTTGGAGTTGATCAGCGGCGTTGAGGGTGATGGAGAAGGCGGTGGCTGAGGTGAGTTCAACGTCGGCGGAGGTGAGGGTGTAGGTGTTGCTGCCTTCTCCAGTGAGGGTGAGCTTGGAGACGTCGATGTCGTTATCAGAACCTGAATTGGCGGTGAGATTGGCGCCGGTGACGGCGAGGGCACCGGAGGAGGCGTTGTAGGTGGCCGATGTCAGTGTTGGCGCGGTTGAGCTGGGGTTGCCCGACCCATCGGTCCGCACAATCAGCGTCTCCTCATCGAAGTCTTCGGCGTTGATGCCCTGCAGCAGAACCGATCCCACGGACGCGACGCTGATCAGCGCATCACTCCCGGACTGGGAGATCGAGTAACTCTGGCCGTTTTCGATGCCAACAACATCGCCGCTTGCAATGGAGAAGTCGGTGATCAGGTCATCGCCGCCACCGAGCTGGAACTGATCGGCACCGGTGCCGCCGGTGAGCGTGTCGTTGGCATCGCCGCCGATCAGGCGGTTGGCGCCGCTGTTGCCGATGAGAGTGTTGGCGAGGGCATTGCCAGTGGCGTTGATGTGGCCGGAGCCCGTGAGGGTGAGCTGTTCGACGTTGGAAGGGGCGGTGTAGGTCACCGAGGCCTGAATCAGATCGGTGCCTTCTGAGGAGGATTCAGTGACAACGTCTGAGGTGGAATCAACGACGTAGGTGTCATCACCGGCGCCACCGATGAGCGTGTCGTCGCCGGTGCTGCCATCGATGGAGTTGTTGCCGGAATTGCCAGTAAGTGTGTTGTCGAGGGCGTTGCCCGTGGCGTTGATGTTGCTGGAGCCCGTGAGGGTGAGCTGTTCAACGTTGGAAGGGGCGGTGTAGGTCACCGAGGCCTGAATCAGATCAGTGCCATCTGAGGAGGATTCGGTGACGACGTCTGAGGTGGAATCAACGACGTAGGTGTCATCACCGGCGCCACCAATGAGGGTGTCGTTGCCGGTGCCGCCTGATAGGGAGTTGTCGCTGCTGTTTCCTGTCAGGCGATCATTTTGTGAAGAGCCAAGCGCGTTTTCAATAGCTGCGGTGCCTG
Source organism: Synechococcus sp. KORDI-100 (assembly GCF_000737535.1). Classification (NCBI taxonomy): domain Bacteria; kingdom Bacillati; phylum Cyanobacteriota; class Cyanophyceae; order Synechococcales; family Synechococcaceae; genus Synechococcus; species Synechococcus sp. KORDI-100. The sequence goes on from NZ_CP006269.1 coordinate 493,334, forward strand.
TGGTGTTGTAGGCGATGGTGTATCCGATGTATTCATCATCAACTCTTGATAAATATCCGCCGCCTCCGGCTTCATCCTCCAGGGTTGCACTTCGGAGGTCGATATAAACAGCGGCACTTGAATTGGCAGCAGTGATTGTGTCTGTGCCGCCGTTATCCCAAATCGTTTTATAGCCGTTGAGGGTGCTGGTATCGAGATAGTAAGTGGTGTTCCCTGTTGATTTTGTGATGTTTGGCCCATACAGATATTGCAGAGTGGCAATATCAAAAGGGCCTAAGCCTTCATTGTACCCATAGTTCACATATGATCTCGGCGTTACATTTTTATCAATATTTTGAGAATTTGGTGTGGCCAGTGTGGATGTCACATCGTTGTATGTCATCACGCTGTAAGGCGTGGAGTTCAGGTAGTTGTTTCCACCTGATGTTGAGGCATTGCTTGATACGCCTGGATAGAGTTCGCTGCCAAAGTTTCCGTTATAAGGGGAGAAATTCCAGGCTCCACTTCCATTGTGAGGGTGCGCAAGGCCCAGTGCATGGCCGAGTTCATGGGGGAGGGTGATGTAGTAAAACCCACCAGCATTCATGGCACCAGAGACGCCTGAATATTGGTTGCTATAGGTGATCACATCGCTCGTGACGTTCCCGTAAAGGCCAGGAAAGTCGGCTCGGCCTAGGCCGCCGCCAGTAGCAAAGCTCCACCTGAAATTCGCATCTGTATCGCCAGTGCTTGTTTCGGTAAATGAAAGATTGGCAACATCCGTGAACGCAGCGTTGGCGATGGCGATGGCACTGCGTTCAGCAGCGGTTGACGCAACAGATGTTCTCCCATCTGACAGTGTCACTCCTGCCGGAGTGATGTAGTAGGAAAGCTCCGTTGTAGTTCCTGAATCGGGGTCGATCGATCCCCATTTGGCGGCGACAAATGTTCCGTCGATGTACGGGCTGTTGAGCGAGCCAAGGCTGTCGAATGTTAAGTCTGCAACCTCTGAGCTGCTTTTTCCGTAGAAGTTAGTCGTTGCGGGATTGGTTGATATTTTGCTGCCTGATTGCTTCAGGTCATTGTTGTTGGGGTATTGCCAGGGCTCTAAATCTCGTGGAGGCGGGTCTTTGAAGAATTCGTTTGCAGGTGTGTCACCCCTGGCTCTTTGGCAGAAGAAGCAGTCACATCTTGCGGGTGAATGATTGGGTGGGAAACCGTTAGCATTAGCAGCGTTTTTGTATTCGCTTAAGATATTTTCTCCATTGAGTTGGTCGATATTCCATTTCCACAATGACGTGGCTATCGAGTCGTTTGTTCTGGGCACCGAAAGACTAGAAGAACGTTTCCTTTTAATTCACTCTAAGCAGGTTTTCATTTCAATCACACCGACATCTGGCGTGTTTTCGCTGGGGGAGTCTTGCTGACGGTTTAGCAATTGTTAGTAACTAGGGCACAAACGCTGCGTTTGCAGCTGGATTACTGCCTCAGTGATGGATCAGAGGGGAAGGGACTGGTTGGGGTTGCTTAGGGCGAGAAGGTCGAGAGGATCGTTGGTCTGCAGATCCCGCTGGTGTGTTGATTGATCTGTTGTGATTGAGAACCAGGTTTCACGTGGATCTTGGATAACGATCGGCTCTGCGAGGGGCTCGATCGTTCTGCGTTGGGTGTTTTGAGTGAGGCGCCTGGAGCCATTGGCTCCACGCAAGGCACGATTGAGTGCTTTGAGTTGCCTGTTGTTGAGCCTGTTTAAAAGGTCATCCGGCAAGGCGTTGATCTGCTTGATGTTGAGCTGTTTGAACTGCTTTGGAGTGAGTTTGCTGAGTGCCTTGGTGGGGAAGGTTTTGAGCTGTTTTGGGGTGAGGTCGTCGGAGGGGAGTTTGCGCAGCTGCTTGTTGGTCATCGCTGCTACGAACTGAGTGGAGAGTTTGCTGACCTGGTTTGGTCGCAGGGCTTTGATGGTTCTGGGCGTCAGTTTGCGCACCTGCTTTCCCTGCATGGCGTTGATCAGCCTGGTCGCCATGCTTGAGACCTGAGAGGGCTTGAGAGCCTTGATGGTGCTCGGTTTGATGTTGGCGATCTGTTGCTGACTGAAGCTGCTGATCACATCGGGTTTGAATTTCGATAACTGCGCTGGTTTGAGCGCACCGATGCTGGCGGTGCTCAGCTTTTGCACCTGCTGAGTGCTCAGGTTTGCAATGGCATTGAGCGACAGGGCTGCAATCTGCTTTGGATTGAGCGCGCCGGTGTTGGTGGTGTTCGCCGTTGCGTTGTTGTTGTCGGTGTTGGGCCCGGATGTGGGTGGCCTGGTGGGACCCGGTGGCTGAGTGGACCCGGGAGCCGGAGCTGTTGTGGGAGCAGGAGCTGGTGCCGGCGTGGGTAGGGGCGTTCGCGGTTGGGTGGGCGCCGGAGCTGGTGTTGGTCTTGGTGCCGGTGTTGGGGTTCCACCACCACCACCACTGCCACCGCCGCCGCCACCGCCACCACTGGGTGAGGGTGCCGGGGTCGGAGCGGGCGTTGGCGTCGGGGCGGGACTATTGGAGACGGTGATGGCGTTACCGGTGAGATCGGCAATGTCTGTGCTGCTGTCAGCGCCTGGTGCCCAGTCATCAGCAGCGGCGATGTTGTAGGTGGTGCCTTGGGTTGAGGCGGTGCCGTTCTTGTTGAGCAGGGAATCGAGGTTGCTCTGGTCGGTGCTGTTGAGGGTGATGCTGGCGGCTGTCGCCGATGTCAGTTCAACGTCGGAAGTTGTGAGGGTGTAGGTGCTGCCGGAGCCACCGGTGATGGTGAGCTTGGAGACATCGATGTCGTTGCTTGCGCCGGGGTAGGCGGGCAGGTTGCTGCCGGTGAGGGCAAGAACACCGCTGGAATCGTCGTAGGTGGCGGAGCTGAGGCTTGGCGCGGCGACGTTGGAGACGGTGATGGCATTGCCGGTGCTGTCTGCTGGTGAGGAACTGGCGCCTGGATTCCAGTTCAGAGCAGCAGCGATGTTGTAGGTGGTGCCGGCGCCGGAGGAGGTGCCGTCTTTATTGAGCAGACCAGCGAGTTGGAGTTGATCAGCGGCGTTGAGGGTGATGGAGAAGGCGGTGGCTGAGGTGAGTTCAACGTCGGCGGAGGTGAGGGTGTAGGTGTTGCTGCCTTCTCCAGTGAGGGTGAGCTTGGAGACGTCGATGTCGTTATCAGAACCTGAATTGGCGGTGAGATTGGCGCCGGTGACGGCGAGGGCACCGGAGGAGGCGTTGTAGGTGGCCGATGTCAGTGTTGGCGCGGTTGAGCTGGGGTTGCCCGACCCATCGGTCCGCACAATCAGCGTCTCCTCATCGAAGTCTTCGGCGTTGATGCCCTGCAGCAGAACCGATCCCACGGACGCGACGCTGATCAGCGCATCACTCCCGGACTGGGAGATCGAGTAACTCTGGCCGTTTTCGATGCCAACAACATCGCCGCTTGCAATGGAGAAGTCGGTGATCAGGTCATCGCCGCCACCGAGCTGGAACTGATCGGCACCGGTGCCGCCGGTGAGCGTGTCGTTGGCATCGCCGCCGATCAGGCGGTTGGCGCCGCTGTTGCCGATGAGAGTGTTGGCGAGGGCATTGCCAGTGGCGTTGATGTGGCCGGAGCCCGTGAGGGTGAGCTGTTCGACGTTGGAAGGGGCGGTGTAGGTCACCGAGGCCTGAATCAGATCGGTGCCTTCTGAGGAGGATTCAGTGACAACGTCTGAGGTGGAATCAACGACGTAGGTGTCATCACCGGCGCCACCGATGAGCGTGTCGTCGCCGGTGCTGCCATCGATGGAGTTGTTGCCGGAATTGCCAGTAAGTGTGTTGTCGAGGGCGTTGCCCGTGGCGTTGATGTTGCTGGAGCCCGTGAGGGTGAGCTGTTCAACGTTGGAAGGGGCGGTGTAGGTCACCGAGGCCTGAATCAGATCAGTGCCATCTGAGGAGGATTCGGTGACGACGTCTGAGGTGGAATCAACGACGTAGGTGTCATCACCGGCGCCACCAATGAGGGTGTCGTTGCCGGTGCTGCCATCAAGAGTGTTGTTGGCAGAATTACCCGTCAGTGTGTCTGCACCACTGCCTCCGATGGCCTTTTCAATGACCGTATCTGCCGCAATGACGAGGTTGCCGACGTCGCCGGCAATGTTGGAGGGATAAAGACTGGATGCTGATTCATCCGTTGATCGAAGATCGATCGACTGGTCATTGCTGAAGCCGCTGAAATCAAGCGTGTCTGTTCCGGAGCCATCAAGAATCGTGAAAGCTGTTGAACTGATCCAGTCTTTCAGTTCCGAAAATATTTCACTTGTGGATGAACTGATGTTGGTGTTGTATCCATAAGTCGTGTCGCCACTGAAGGCATTGCTGATGCTGTAACCCTGCGACCCATACAAGTCATCGAGTGAAATCCAGTCCACCGCCATGGGTGAACTGAGAAAGGCATAACTTGCAGTAATTGATGTGTTCTCGCTTTGTGAGAAGTACGACATCATGGTGGTCTGCCATGAGTCGTTGGCGTATTTAGCGTCGCTGCTGTAACTGGCGGAGCCGTTGTAATCGCCTTGATGGCCTAGCCCGAGGCCATGACCGATTTCATGCAGAATTGTCTGAAACGTGTAGTTGCCAAAACCACTGAGTCCACTATGCCAGCTTGAAGAAACATTGATATTCACATAATTGATGTTCCCAGATGATCGGCTTGACGATGCATAGGCGCCTGAAGCCCAATCACCAAAACGAAAATCAGCGTCTGTATCTGTTGTGCTTTGGAAATTAATGTTTAAAGCATCTTCGAAAATTTTGAAGGCTTCATCGACGAGCTCTGCTCTTGCAGAAGATATTCCGTTACCATCAAAGTTATTTCCTGATGTGTTGTATGTGATAACGCCATTTTTCGCATATGTACCTGTAGATGTCAGGTTGAACTTTCTAGACGTGGTGCTGAAATCAGTCCAAAATCCCGATCTTAGATAGGTTGCCAGCGTGACATTGGAGCCTGCAGATCCTGCAGACAGGCGTTCATTGTTTTGATTGCCAGCAACGACTTCGCCAAGTTTCTTGATATCTGCATCCGGAAGTGTGCGGCAGCACAGGCAGCTAGGGGGATGGCCAAACAGGACTTTTCCCGTTATGTCATCTGAGAGCGATTGAACAGGTCCAAGGTTGTATGTCTTTATTGGCTTATTAAACGTTCTATGCATCGAAGCTGTTGCTTCCTGCGCGTTTTGATCTCATCGTAATCCTGAGAAATCGATGAGCGAACGGCAATCCTCAATCTGTCGGGTTTTGTTGGGCTCGGTTCCGGCGTGATTCGCTCCAGGCCAGCCTCGGTGCTGTCCAGAGAGTTGCCAGCACCAAGGGTGTGACAGGCACCGCTGTAATCACGATGAAGGCCTGCAATGCATCGATGGAGGTGCTGTCTCCCAGGCCCGTGCCGATGCGCAGCAGCACCAGAGTGAGACTGCCGATCATCAGCGCCCAGAACAACCGCAGCAGTGCCGGCGGCTCATTGCGGCCGCTCACCACCATCGCCGCGGCGTAACTCATCGAGTCGGCGCTGGTGCACATGAACAGCACTACCAGGACCAAACCAATGGGGATCAGCAGTCCAGCAAGGGGCAATTGTCTGAGGATGGCCAGCAGTGCGGCGGCGGCTCCGTTCTGTGCCAGGGCGTCACTGATGCCCCCTCCCGCCAGTTCCAGGTGCAGGCCTGTTCCCCCGAGCAGGGTGAACCAGAGGTTGGTCACGATCGGGCAGAGGATCGCCACGGCCAGCACCAGTTCACGAATGCTGCGGCCTCGGCTGACGCCGGCGGTGAAGAGCCCCATCAGCGGCGCATAGCCGAGGAACCATCCCCAGTAGAAGACCGTCCAGCCGTTCACCCAGTTGTCAGGAATTGCATTGGGGGTGAGGGCCATCTGCGGCAGATGAATCAGATACGTGAGAAAACCGCTGAAGAAGTGCTGGATCAGCCACAGGCCCGGGCCCAGCAGCAACAGGCCCGCGGCCATGGCGAGGGTGAGCCAGACGTTGAGCTCGGAGAGCCACTTGATTCCCTTCTGAATGCCGCTGACCGTGGACGTCGAGAAGACGGCCGTCAGCAGCACCACCACCAGAGATTGCAGGCCGGCACTGTCGGAAAGCCAGGGCAGTTGTCCCGCGGCGTTGCTGAGCTGCAGGGAGAGAAAGCCGAGGGGTCCAACGGTGCCGGCGATCGCTGCCACCACGGATAATCCATCCGCCAAATCACCAAGCGGGCCATCCACCCAGCGTCGCGGCACGATGTTGACCAGCAGGGTTCGGGGACGCAGGGGTTCGCCGCGTTGTTCCAGGATCGAAAAGGTGATCGTTGTCGTTGTGGCCACGAGGGCCCAGGCGAGAAACCCCCAGTGCAGAAAACTCACCGCCAGGGCGGGATCCACCGCTGCCGCTGTGCTGGCTTCGACCCCTTCGAACACCGGTGATGGAGTCTGAAAGTGATACAGCGGTTCGGCCGCCGACCAGAACACGCCACCTCCAGCCAGCAGGGTGCAGATCAGCACCGCGCACCAATCGAAGAATTTGAGGCTCGGTTTGGCGTTCTCCCCTCCAAGGCGGAGGCTGCCGAGCGGGCTGATGGCCAGGATCAGCGCGATCAGAAACAGCAGCACCACCATCCACTGCCAGATCCCACCCAGGGCATCACTGACGACCGCTTTGCCGTTGTCGGTGAACTGCTTGGCCAGGGCCAGATCGATGGCCGAAACCAGCAGAAAGATCAGTAAGGGAATGGCGCCAACCCAGAGGGGCGACTGTCGCCACCAGGAGCCTTGGCTCGCGGGGATCTCAGACATTGGTTGGGGGATGAAGGGTCAGGCGCGAACGGCGTCGCGTTGGTGGCTCCAGCAGGACAGATCAACAGCGGGCTGGTCTCCGCAGGCGAGTCGCGCCAGGGAGTCGCCGATCAAGGGGGCGAACTTGAAGGCCTGACCGGAACCGCCGGCAAACAGGCTCAGATTCGGTGTCAGTCGATCGAGGATGAAATTCACATCGCTCGTCATCGAGTACGGACTGATCACGGTGTCGACTCGCTCTTGAATGCCGTCCACCTCGTTGAAGAGAAAGGCATCAAGCAGTTCCACCAGCCGAGCCGGTGGCTCGGTCGTCATCGCATTGGGCTCGGCAACACGGAGCTCTTTCGGCGCCCAGTCGATCCCGGCTTTGATTCGCGGTCGTCCGTCGTCTGTGTGGCTGAGTACCGGGAAGCCGTAATACAAGCCGCCGTCGTCGCCACGTTGCTGCTGGAAGCAGAACCATTGCGGGTAGCGATTAGCCAGCGCTGGATCGACGGTGTAGTGGGCCCAGAGCATCGGCCAGACCTCCAGTTTCGGGGCCAGTCCGAGCGGTGCCAGCAACAGCTGACTCCAGATGCCACTGGTCACCACCACCTGATCGGCGCTGATGTGATGCCCGTTCTCGAGACTGACACCGGCTCCATCGGCATCGATGCCGGCCACAGGGCAGTGCTCGATGAGCTGGTGGCCTGCGTTTCGAGCGGTTCGTGTCCAGTGGGCGATCACTCTGTCACTGCGCACGGCACCGGCCGTGGGCTCGAATAATCCGGTGAAGGTTGGTTTCGGCTTCAGGGGAAAACGAGCTCGGATCTCCTCTGAGCGGAGTGCTTCATAGGGGATGCCCTGGTCGTCCATTACCCGGCGAGCCCCGGGAATCGACCCCTCGATGGTTTCCTCATCCCAGCTCTCGCCGTAGAACAGAAGTCCATGGGTTTCGCGCAGAGGTTCAGCCGCCTGAACCTCTTCCTCGCCCCAGAGCCGATTGGCCTCCTGAGCCAGACGGCAGAGCACGGGATCGGAGTACATCTCCCGGAACATCCGGGTTTCGCCGAAGCTGCTGGCGCCTGCGTGGGCGAGGGTTTTGGCTTCGAGAAGCACAACATCACTGATGCCATGCCGAGCCAGGGCAGCGGCACAGCTGAGACCGGCCATTCCCCCACCGACGATGACAACGCTGGCCTGTGATGGAGGGGAGGTTGTCCGAGGCAGGTTTGAAGGAGTGCTCATGGAAGCTCTCCGAAACTGAGCCCGATCGGGTCGTTGGATCGTTCTGCGGCCACCAGCAGGAGGGCTTCGCTGACGGAGATTCCCTGTTTCCGCTGCTCCAGGAAGTTCATGGCTCTATCACGTACTTCGCGTCGCACGAACGCGTACACCTCGTCGGGTCCAGCGTCCTTCCAGGCCTCCGGCGAGAACCGTTCGATTGAATCGGCGATGACGGCACCGGCATTCACCAGGGGGTCAGGCAGGACTTGGACCCCGCGTTGACGCAGATCCTCCGCCAGTTGCGGGTGCTTGAACGGGGCATTGGCGGCCGGCACCACGGCTGATGTGCGCATGGCTCTCGTCATCTCGGCTGTGATCAGACCGGAAATCGAGCACGGCAATAGCAGATCGACCTCCAACTCCCACCAGGAGGAACCGTCGTCAAGGGGTATTGCGCCAGGAATGGCAGCCCGTTCATGGTTCAAATCCACGGTCAGCACGGTCCAACCCTGCTCCACCAGGCTTCTGGCAACGGTGCTGCCGACCGCACCGCAGCCATGGACGAGAGCGCGACCCGGTTTGGCGTGCTTCAACTGTCTCTTCAGCACGGCTTCCACAGCGCCCAGGGTGCCGTGAGCTGTCGCGGCACTGGCGTCAACCGAGCTGCCAACGGCAGCCAGCACATGGGGAGTGAGCGCTGTCAGTCTTGCCATGTCCTCAACACTGGTGTTGAGGTCGCAGCCTGTGATCATGGCGCCGTTAAGAGATTGGAGCAATTCGGCGGTGATGCCGATCAGCTCATCCTTCACAGCTGCTGGCTCCGAGGCTCTCGCCACGATTTTTCCACCGGCAAAACCCGTGCCGTAAAGATCGTGCTTGTGGGTCATCAGCCCGGCTAGTCGTTCTCCATCAGCGAGACAGGCCGAGTCGCTCACGTAATCAAGCAAACGCAGGCCACCGTTCGCCGGCCGTTTGGGGCTGGCTTCTTCGCCCACGATGAACACAGACAGGTGTTTGGAGACGTGTTCGGCCAGCACCGAAACGCTCGGCGCGGGATGGATGGTTGTCGTCATCAGGCGACTTTCTCCATCATCTGGTGGTGTTCGACGTAATCCAGACTCCACTCGCTGGGGGCCTCGGCGATGCGCTGCTGCAGCCGTGCGAAGACCATGTCCGCAGCCGCATCTCCGGCAGCACTTGCAAAGCTGTGGCGGCTCCAGCTTCGGATCGTGGCCATCAGAGCTGCAGCAAAGCTGGCGGTATCACCGTTGTTGTTCCAGCGCTGGCGGTAAGGGCATGGCACGTAAACCGTGCGTTCATCCACCAGTCGCAGACCGTTGCGATAAGCGGCTGATGTTTCGTCCTTCAGCGGCGCCATGAATTCTTCAGGCGACTTGTAGAAGTTCAGAACGGTGCCGTTGCGGTATTGCTCTTCACTGATCAGGCCGTCCTCGGCAAGGTCGCGCCAGATCAAGTGCAATTGGTCCAGCACATGCCGTGTCTGGCCGCCGTTGTGGCCGAGATAGCGCCCAGCATCATCTCGGGAAAGATTCACAGTGAGCAGGCGTCCGCCTAGCTGCAGTTCTCGGCTGCGAAGTTCAAGGATTCGGTTCCAGTCCTGCATGGCCTGGGCCTGAAAGCGTTGCAGGGCCTCTGCGTTGCCTGAAGCCAGCACATGGATGTGATTGTTCAGAGGGCCTGGCGAAGCACTCAACCAGTGCATCGCCGTGGCGGAAAAACCGAAGCTGACGCTGTTTGGTGCCACCGATGGTTCGTAAAAACTACGGGCACTCACCAGCACAGTCGGTTGCGGTGGCCGCGGGATCTGCAGGGCAAGATTCTCGGCAAGAGCAACGTTGTCGTTGCTCGGCAGGTCGTTGCCGATCAGCGTCAAATGGGCGTTCGGCTGGTGGGCGTGGAGGCGATCCAGCACCTGATTCCAGAGCCCCACAGCGGTGCCTCCATCGGCGGCTCCGTAATCGATCAGAAGATGACTGCTCTGAGCAGCTAGGTGATCAACACAAGTCAAGGCCCAGTCGGAGGCGGCTTCGATGCAGAGGAGAGCGCCTTCGGTCTGCGCGCTGTAACCCGTGGTCATGGCAATGGCCATGGACCTCGTCAGCGGAAGGCCAGAACGTAACAGATTGTTAAGTCAGCGGTTCGTGACAGAAAGCACCTTCAGCGGGTCAGCTGGCCTTTATCAGGTCCTGCAGGGGGTTTTTGAGCAATGCGAAGGCCCGACCGCGATGGCCGTAATGCTTCTTCTCCGCCGGAGGCATCTCCGCAAATGTCCTCCTTGTCTTGCTGACTTCAAAGATCGGGTCATACCCGAAACCGCCGTTGCCACGTGGTTCTCGGGTGATTTGCCCCTCGCAGCAACCCTCCACCTCCAGCAGAACGTTTCCATCGGGGGCTGCGATGCAAAGAGCAGCTCGAAACTCGGCTGATCGCTCCTGAAGTCCGTCCATGGCCGCCAGCAATTTCGCGATTCGCTCTGCATCGGTCGGCGCATAGCGGGACGAGTGCACTCCAGGTGCTCCCTGCAGGGCTGTCACGCTCAACCCCGAGTCGTCTGCGAGGGCCCAATGGCCGGTGAGACGGGCGACAGCTTGCGCTTTGATACGCGCGTTGGCCTGAAAGGTCTCGCCAGTCTCGTCAACGTCAAGACCATCGGGCTGAGCCTCAACGGTCACAGGCAGATCGGCGAGCAACCCCTGGAATTCGCGGATCTTTCCCTGGTTTCCGCTGGCGATCACCAGGATGCGTTTGTCCTTGCTCATGTGGTTTCCGCGAGGTCGCGAGCCCAGCTCAACACCGTGGCGACGCGTTCTGGATCCGGTCCTTCGCAGTACAGGCGCAGCAGGGGTTCCGTGCCTGAGAAGCGCAACATCAGCCAGTGACTCGGCCCCAAGCGCAATTTCACGCCATCGGTGCTGATGACCTCCTGAACCGGCAAGCCAGCGACCTCATCGGGTGGCGAATCCGCCAGCAACCCCTCCAGACGGCGGCGTGCCTCCATATCGGCGAGCCGAAGATCGAGGCGGTCGTAGTGACTGGCCCCGCCATGGCGTTGCTTCAGCGCATCGAGTCGTGCGCCGAGGGCCTGGCCTCCCTCCACCAGAGCCTCAAGAACCAGCAGGGCTGCGAAGAGGGCATCGCGCTCCGGCAGGTGCATTCCAAAGCCGACACCGCCTGATTCCTCGCCGCCGATCAGCACGTCTCCAGCGAGCATCTCGGCAGCGATGTACTTGAACCCCACGGGAAGTTCGATCACCTCACGCCCATGACCCTCCGCCACAAGGCGCATCAGGTCTGATCCACTGACGGTCTTCACGACCGAGCCGGGCAGGCCGCGGGCTCCTGCCAGATGATCGATCAGCAGCGGCATCAACAACTGGGTGCTGCAGAACCGACCGGATTCATCCACGGCGGCGATGCGATCTCCATCGCCATCGAACACGAGTCCAACGGCCGGACGTCCCGCAGAGGCGGCCGCCTTGACGCTGTCGATCAAGGTCTTCAGATAACGCTCCAGAGGCTCCGGGGGATGGCCGCCGAACATTGGATCGCGATCGCTGCGGATCTCCTCCACCAGCCCTTGCGAGCCTGCACCGAGCAGTTCCGTGACGCAGCCCGCAGCGGATCCATGCATCGGATCGACGATCACCTTGAGGTTCATGGCCTTCAGGCCCTTCACCAGAGCTGGAACATCCAGTTTTCGTCTCAGACCATCAAGGTGCTCGCCGCGTCCATCGAAAAGATCCACCTGGTGCTGCATTGGCGGTGTGATCCCGCCCGCGGCCAGGCGCTTTTCGACGGCAGCGGTGAACTCCCCCTCCACGGAGCCACCGAAGGGACCTTTGATCTTGAGCCCAAGCCATTCAGGCGGGTTGTGGCTCGCTGTGATCACCAGGGCACCAAGGGCTTTGCGTTCCACCACCGTCCAGCTGCATGCCGGTGTTGGCACCGGCGTTTCCGTCAGAAGAGGATCGAGTTCGCAGCCCCGCACCGCCGCTGCAATCGCTTCAGCGAGTTCGGGAGCAAGGAACCGTCGGTCGTACCCGATCACAACGGTGCGGCTGTTGAGTCCTTCCGGAGCGCTGTAGGCCAGTTCCTGGGCAGCGGCCGCTGCCACCGGCAGCAACCGCTCCACCGTGATGTCCACACCCAGCACGCCACGCCAGCCATCGGTGCCGAAACGAATCGGGGTTGGCTCCAGAGACAATGGGGCCGAGGACATGGGTTCACTGGCAGTGACCAGGATCTAGCAGCTGGTCGCCTTAGGGTCGCCCAATGGGTGACACCCCGCCTGCCGCCAACGTCCTCAACGATCGGTTGCTGCGCAGCTGGCTGCGGTGTCGACGCAAGGCATGGCTTGATCGTCATGCGGATCCAGCCGATCGCCAATGGACGGCGCACCGCAATTTGCAGCTCGATGATCAGCAACGGTGCTTTGTAGCCCTGCTGCCCCAACGTCCGGGCCATGGTGATGCGGCCTGCCGGGATGGCGCGCCAGGGGTTGTGGGTCTGCGGCTGAAAGGACAGGGGCCGGCCGGCGAGGCCTTGGAAGCTCATCCACCGCTGTTGTTGAAAGTGCAGGGTCAGAGCCGCTGGGGCCGGTTTGCGTATCAACCGGTCCTCGCTCGCCAGGGGCGACGCCTCACCCGTGAGCATCAGCTGCCGCTGGCACTGAGCGCCCAGCTGCTGGAATCAGAGCAGCAGGCACCAGTCCCTGAACTCCTTGTTGTGGGAGGAGGTGGGCGTCGTCTCGAACGTGATCGCGTTCCATTCACGACGGGGTTGAAGCGTCAACTCACTGATTCCCTGCGCAGGCTCGCCCACGACCTGCAGCGTCCGAATCCGCCGGCCTTGGCTGCCGACCGCCGCAAGTGCACGCTCTGTTGCTGGCGAGGGGTTTGCGGTGCCGAGGCCTCTGCACAGGGCCATCTCAGTGAAGTCAGTGGAATCGGAGCGAAGCGACGGGAGATGCTGATCGAGCTCGGTGTCCATGGTCTGGCGGATCTTGCGGGAGCTGATCCGGATTGGTTGGCATCGCGGATGGAGCGGTTCGGCGACCAGCACGGCGAGGTGGCGCGGGCTCTTGTCCTGCAGGCCAGATCCCAGCGGGACAACCGAGTGACCCGTCTCTCCGCAAGCCCTGCCCTGCCCGAACTGATCCAGGCACCGGGGATCCTTCTCTACGACATCGAATCGGATCCGGACGCGCGCCATGATTTCCTGCATGGCTTTGTGCGCGTGCCGCGTTGCAGTGATAGTCGCTGGGATCTGGATCGGGCGCGCTATCACCCGATTCTGGTGCTGGAGCACCACGGCGAGGCGCGTTGTTGGCGACGGCTCGAGCGACTCCTCACCCGGTACCGGGACTGGCCTGTTCTTCATTACGGCGAGACCGAGTCCTTGGCTCTGCGACGGATGGCCCAGCGTCAGTCGTTGCCGGACGATCAGCTGAGGCTTCTGCAGAGACGACTGATCGATGTCCATGCCCGCATCCGTCGTGTCTGGCGATTGCCGCTCAGCAGTTACGGACTCAAAGCTGTTGCAAGCTGGCGGGGCTTCCGTTGGACCCTGCAGGGTGCCGACGGTGCCAGAGCGCTGCTGTGGTGGCGCCAGTGGCTTGGTGAAGGCCCTCAGCGTCGTGGCAGTCGTCATGCCTTGCGCTGGATCCTGCAGTACAACCGCGACGACTGTCTGGCGACCTGGGCGGTCGCGGCCTGGCTGGCAGATCAGGATGCAACAGCAAGTGGTGGATCCTGAAATCCTGAGGGCCGCTGCAGGATCAGATCTTCCCCTTCCGGTCCGTTCAGGACCGTGGTGTCCAGGTGCTGGCGGCGTACCAGTGCCAGTCCGATGCAGCCGGGTGCATCACGGTTCGGCAACACCGAGGTGATTTGTCCGGCCCGCGCTCCATCGCGCTGGAGCATTGTGCCTTTGGCAAGCAAGCTTGTGCTGCTCCAGACGCGGAGCTGTTGCTTCACACCACCCGTGCTTGCCAGTTTGGCCATGGTCTCCTGACCGAGGTAGCAGCCTTTGCTGAGGCTCACCCAGTGGCTTAAGCCGAGTTCAAAGGGATTGGTCTCACCGGAGAGTTCCCCGTCGCCGCTGGGCCAACCCTGTTTCAGGCGCCAACGTTCCAGAGCCTCGGCATCCGCTGGTGGACGTTGGTCCCAGGGTTCGGGCAATGAACCGGAGGTGTCATGCCAGATCACCTCGGAGGACGTCGCGTTGGAGAGGACCTGAAGGCGCCGTTGCGGTTCCCGTGTCAGCAAGCGAACCCGGTCGGCCGGAAAGATCACCTGGTCAAATCCCTGCCGAACGCTGTCGGCATCACCGGCCAGCACCATCACGTCCGCACCGCTCTCATCGAAGCGGATTTCCAGGAGAGCTCTGAGTCGTCCACTGGCCGTGAGCCAGCAGCTGTGCATCAGATCGTCCTTGCAACTGCTCATGTCAGCGCTGGTCTGTCCCTGAAGGAACGATTCGGCACCGGATCCTTCCAGCCGCAGCAGGGGGAATTCGGCGTCCCAGCGAAAGGTGGTCAGGGGAGGCGTTGTGGTCATGACGTCAGTTCCATCGCACAGGCCGCCACCTCCGACAGCAGAAACAGGCTGACCAGATCAAGACCCGCCGCTTGCATCGCGGTCGCGCCCCCTTCCTCCCGGTCCACGATGGTGACCACCCGCTGGACCCTGTAGCCGGCTTCCCTGAGCTGATTCACGGCTTTCAGCGACGAGCCACCTGTGGTCACCACATCCTCAAGAACCGTCACCAGAGCCCCTGATTCCGGCAACGGTCCCTCCAGCCAGGCGCCGGTTCCGTGGCCCTTGGCCTGCTTTCTCACGATCAGGGCATCGAGGGATCGTCCTGCTGCCGCAGCTGTGATCGCAACACCACTGACCAGTGGATCAGCGCCAAGGGTGAGCCCTGCCACCGCAACCGATTCCTGTTCCACGAGCGGGAGCATGGCGGAACTCACCAACGCAAGACCGCTGCCGCTGAGGCTGACCGGTTTGCAATTCACGTAGTGCTCGCTCTGCCGTCCCGACGCCAGGGTGAACTGGCCCCGTCGGTAGGCCGCACGAGCCAAATGCCGCAGCAGCGTCTGTCGCTGCTCCTCAGGCGTGAGCGGCATGGTGGGCATGGGGCTGGCGGCGGTTAACAACCCTTCTTAGTTTGCGTGCAGAAGGGCCAAGCACCGTGATCCCCAGGACGCTGTTCGCCATTGCGCTGCTTGCTGCGCCTGCCGCCGCAGGCCCTGTGATCTGCACAACCACCCTGGAAGCGCCCGATCGCTCAGCGGAGATCCGATCCCCGGTGCAGGTCACCACCTGCGAAAGCGTGGAAACCACCCGTGAGTTGATCAACCGGCGCTTCTTCACTTGGAGGGCACCGTATGCCCGTGGTCTCGACATGGTTCACCAATTCACCGATCTCATGGGAATCGCGGTCGGGGGGCCGGAGGGCAATCGTTTGATGGGCTTCGGTTTTCCGGAGCAGGCTGTCATCTGGGACGCGACTGCCGCCGGGAACACCATCGAGGCGTTGATCGAGGAGCAGAGCCCAGTACAACCCTGGCGAACAATGGATCTGCCGAATGGCTTCGACTCAAGCCTGGCCATGGAGGGGCAGCAAACTGATTTCGAGATCCTTGATCTCGATGAACCATCGCCTCTGCAGCCGTTGTGGTAACACTTCGGAAGGGACACGACGCTTCTGTGTTTTGACCTGGGGGTCTAGCAATCTGGTGAATGCAGCGAACTCATAATTCGCCTAAGGCGAGTTCGATCCTCGCGACCCCCATCCCGTGTCTGCGATGAGGCTGCCGCTGCTGGTTTTGCTGCTGCTTTTGCCGGCCTTCTTTGCTGCCGGCGAAGTGGCCTTGTTGCGATTGCGCCCCAGTCGCGTCGAGGTGCTGGTGGAAGAGGGCCTGAATGGTGCTCAGGCTGTTCAGCGGCTGCAGCGACGGTTGCGCAGGGCACTGATGCTGTCGCAGTTGGGAGCCACGCTGGCCCTGGTCGCGATCGGTTGGGTCAGTCGCGGACTGGGACGCCAGCTGTGGCCTGATGGCACTCCCGGAGCCGCCTGGCTGGACACCGGTTTGTTTCTTGTGATCGTGCTGGCTGCCAGCTTGCTGGCGGGTCTGATGCCGAAGGCCTGGGTGCTGAATCGGCCTGAGCCTGCGGCGTTGCGTCTCGCTCCGCTTCTGGAGGCCGTGATGCGGGCACTCAGTCCCCTGCTCAATCTGCTGGAGGGATTTGCAGCCTTTCTGCTGAAGCTGGTGGGACTGACACCGCAGTGGGATTCGCTGGTGCCTGCCTTGTCAGCGGGGGAACTTGAAACGTTGATTGAATCCGGTCGTGTGACCGGCTTGTTTCCCGATGAGCGCAACATTCTCGAGGGTGTCTTCGCTCTGAGGGACACCCAGGTGCGTGAGGTGATGGTTCCCCGCTCCGGCATGGTGACCTTGCCGGTTGATGTGCGTTTTGCCCAGTTGATGGAAGCCGTGCACCAGACCCGTCACGCTCGTTTTCCTGTGATCGGCCAGTCACTTGATGACGTCCGCGGCCTCCTGGACCTTCGCCAGTTGGCGGAACCGATCGCTCTCGGCAGGCTGCGTGCCGATTCTCCATTGGAGCCGTATCTCCAGCCCGCCGTTCGGGTTCTGGAAACCAGCACGTTGGCGGAGTTGATGCCACTGATCCGCAGTGGTCATCCCCTGCTGCTGGTTGTTGATGAACACGGAGGCACGGAAGGGCTTGTGACGGCAGCTGATCTCACAGAGGAGATCGTTGGCGATGAGTTGCAGGAAGATTCCGATGAGCCTGTCCTAGAGCAGGAGGACGGGCAGGCCGATGTCTGGATGGTGGACGGTGATTTTGAGATTTTCGAGCTCAACCGCCAGCTCAATCTCGACCTGCCGGAAGCGGATGACCACCACACGCTGGCTGGCTTTCTGCTGGAACGCCTCCAGCACATTCCATCCCCCGGTGAAGCGTTGCGGTTCAACGGCCTTCAGTTCGAGATCACAGCCATGCAGGGGCCACGCATCGAGCGGGTTCGTCTCGTGCTTCCGGCGGAGGAGGAGCCCCAGGGCTGATCACCCTTAATCTTGCCCTCATCCACCATGGTGATCTGATGTCCCCCGACCCCATGGTTCCAGTCAAGGTCGGGGTGATCGGGATCGGCAACATGGGTTGGCATCACGCCCGTGTGCTCAGCCTGCTGAAGGATGCCGACCTTGTGGGCGTGGCAGATCCGGATGAGCAGAGGGGCTGCCTCGCCCGTGAGCAGTTCGGTTGTCACTGGTTTTCCAGTTACCGGGAGATGCTCCAGGAGGTGGAGGCGGTCTGCATTGCGGTGCCGACCTTGCTTCACCATCAGGTCGGCATGGAATGTCTCGATGCAGGCCTGCATGTCCTGATCGAGAAGCCGATCGCCGCGAGCCAGGATGAGGCAGCCGCATTGATTGACGCCTCAAATCGGGCCGGTCGCCTGCTGCAGGTCGGCCATATCGAGCGCTTCAATCCAGCCTTCCGAGAGCTCATCAAGGTGGTGGCCAACGAGGAGGTCGTGGTGTTGGAGGGGCGCCGCCACAGTCCCCATGCCGACCGGGCCAATGATGTTTCCGTCGTGCTTGATCTCATGATTCACGACATCGACCTCGTCCTGGAGCTGGCTCAGGCGCCTGTCGTACGGCTTGCGGCTGCCGGCGGTCGAAGCGCTGAGGGGCCGATCGACTATGTCAACGCGACACTTGGGTTCAGCAACGGCGTCGTGGCCAGCCTCACAGCGAGCAAGATGAGCCACCGCAAGATCCGCAGCCTGAGTGCTCACTGCCGATCCAGCCTTGTGGAGACTGATTTCCTCAACCACACCCTGCACATCCATCGCCGTGCCCATGAGTGGTACTCCGCCGACCATGGGGAGCTGCTCTACCGCAATGACGGTTTCATCGAGGAGGTGAGCACCACCTCGATCGAACCGTTGTACGCCGAGCTGGAGCATTTCCTTCAGTGCGTCCGTGGTCGCGAAACGCCTGCCGTGGATGGTGAGCAAGCGTCAAGGGCGCTGCGGCTGGCGGATCTGATTGAGCAGGCTGTGGAACATTCCGCGATGGGAGCTCCGCTTACGGCACCGATCTGACCAGGCCCTTCTGTTCAGCCAGCTGGCGCAAGGCAGTGATCTGCCAACGGCGGCAATCCGCCGGCGAGGCTCGATAGAACAGCTCCCAGGCTGATGTTTTGTGCCGTCCGTACTGTTTGTGATCAAGCTCCGGGTGGTTCTGCTGCCACCCCACCCGAACCGCGTGACCGATCACAACGTCGAGGGCGAGGTCGTCATCAACCCGCACATCGGGGTTGGTTTCGACGAAGGCCATCAAGGAGAGAAGACATTCACAACACAGCTGCCGATATTCGGGGGCTTCAATGCGGCTGAGAAGGTGGTCCACCTGGCTCGCGAAATTGCGTTCGCCCGCTGTTTTTTCCAGGACCAGAGCACTGTTGAGCCGGTTGCGTCGTTCCAGCTTGTCCCCGATGACCAGGCCGCGGCAATGCTGCAGGAGCGACCAGATCCCTGCATAGAAATCACGCGGCACCCGTTGCAGGGTCCCCAGGCGAATGCGGTGTTGCAGCCAGTTGTCACCACCGGGTCGTTCCTCCAGTGGTGGCGGCACCTTCCACTGAACCCGGCCACTCAGATGCAGTTGCTCGCCCCTCTGCAAGGCAGCCCTGGCATGGTCCATGTCGGTGAGCACGCCCCGGAGTCGGGTCCGGATCGCATGGGGGGGTTCGCTGCAGACCGCTTCAAAAGCCTCGTCCTGACTGAGGTTACGTTCAAGAGCCAGTTCCGAGGTCAGCAGCAGCAGCAGTTGCCCAAGCTGCAGGGTCAGGCTGCCCTTCAGCAGTCCTGGCTCCCGTCTTGCGATCGCATCGAGGGCCAGCAGGAGCTCCTGCTCCAGCATGCGCTCCCTGGCGTCCGTCCCGCTGGTGCGAGCAATCAGCGCGGCGATCGATGCGCTCGACTGCGGTGTGATCAGGCGTGAGTCTGCCGTGTAGTTGCGCCCGACGACCACCTGCTTCTGACGCACCAGCAGGTCTGTGAGGGCATCCTCCAGTTGGGGGTGCACCATGCCCATGGCTCCCGCGCAGCGACGCACCACACTCCAGTCCTGGCACCGCAGTCCGTGGTGATAAACCTCATCGAGCAGCAGCAGCAGGTCGACAGGTCGCCCATCCGGTCCCGTCTCGATCGCCTGGGCGCCGAGACGGCGCTGCAGCAGCTCCAGCACGTCTGCCTGCTCATGGAGCGATGAGCTGGCCCACAAGCGCTGATGCAGTTGCTCGACGGGCGTGTCATCGAGCTCTTGTTCCTGTGCCGCTGTCAGATCAGCTAGATCTGTGGCATCTCTCAGTCTTGGCGTCTTTTGGGAGGGTGGCTCTGGTCCGCTCAGGCTGTCTGATTCGGTCACCGGAAGCGTGTGCCAACGCCCCTGATTCGCCAGTTCGGACACCCGGTTGAACTGCACCGGAATCCCTTCAATCAGGCCGCTCAGCAGGGTTCGCCCCAGGGCGATGAAGGCCTCGGGATGGAGTTGAAACGCCTCGGCTCCGATCGGGATCACAAGAAGTGGCAGGCCATGACCTCGCCAATGACGCTGCAACAGGTGCAGCTCATCGACCACGGTTTCCACCAGCTGGCGAGGATCGTCCGCCAGGTAGCTGATCGTGTCTTCGAGAACGGCTGCGGTGAAACAGAGCGAGCGACCGTCGCAGCGGTAGAAACGAGCTGTGTCCTCGGTTTCGATCCGTTGAGAGGGATGGCCACTGAGGGCGAGTCGCATGTTCTCGCCGATATGGCGCAGTTGTCGGTTCAGCCGTCCGGAGGGCAGCACCGTGATCGACTCGTGGCTGTCGACCGGCAGTCCAGCGGCGATCAGTGCGTGCTGAATCGATGCGGTCTCCGGTGCCATCGCCACCAGCACGGAATCAGCACCGAGCCTTGTCGGTTGCCGCCGTTCGCAGGGATCGAGGTCGTTCGGAGTGACCAATCCCTCCAGCAGCATCTCCCCGACCCAGGCGAGGCTCTGGGTCCAGATCAGGGGGATGTTGCTGTTGGCCTCACGCCTCTGACTGCCAGGTGTCTGGCGTTCAAGATCCACAGCATCATCGGGAACGCGGTATAGCTCGGGAAACAGACGCTCTCCATCCAGTGGGACGGCCAGGGGAGTGAGTCGGTCGTGCCATTGACGGGCATCGCTCCAGCGCCCTTCGCAGCAAGCCGTCACCAGTTCGAAGGCAAGAAACAGGGGCCACTCCGATTCAATCCCTGCAAAACGCATCAGTTCCTCCGGTTCGTAATGGAGACGGCTGACGTCCTCGATCGCGGTCTGATGACCATCCCGCAGGAAGCGCTTGTATCCGAAGGAGCCGCCCAGGTCACGCCGGATGCGCTTGACCGTGCGTTCGATCAGCTCGGCATCCTCCACAGCCCAGGCGGGATAGCCGATCACCGACAGACAGGCACTGTCGGCTTCCTTGCTGGCGGATTCTCTCGGCAGCAGGCTTTCCAGGGCCCGTCTCAACCGGACGACCGCTCCCTGGGGGATCAGCAGTCGGACGCTGCCATCGCCATGGGGCCCGAACAGATCAAGATCTTCAAGGGCCTCGAGAGCGGCTTTCGCCATGCCGATCGAGCTGGCGTTGCGTTCGGGTTGCCCGTGATTGGCCTTGTCTCCCCGTTCCCAGATGCCGTAATCGCGGGTGCGGTAAGCCCTGGAGATGTAATGCACCAGGTTCTGCAGAAAGTCAGCTTCGTCCCGGCTGCGGACCACCGGTAGCCCTCCGCGGGTCAGCTGGGCCAGCTGCAGCAGAAACAACGAGGTGGCATCGAGCTGAAGATGCCCCCAGGCGTTGTCAGCCACCACAGGATCTCCACTGCGGCTGTCGTACTTCGCATGCAGCGCGTCAAGAGGATCAAGGCTGTGCTTGAACCGTTCGACCTTGGCGGCCTGGCGCATCATGGCTCTGAGCAATCCCCGCATCAGGGCCAACACCCGTTCTTCCAGTTCCCAGGCTCGACTGCAGCGTTCTCCGAAGCGTCGTCGATGGGCGATCGCCAGAGCCCAGACGCACTGAATGGAATAGACGCAGTCCCGGACCCACGCATCGCCGTAGTTGCCATGCACCGTGTGGGCTGTGCTTGCTGGCAGCAGTCCGCTGATCGGGTCCTGTCGGTTCAGGACGACACGTTCGATGGAGCTGTCGAGTTGCCTGAGAAGCTCCGCGGCCCGTGCGTCGTCCATGGCGGTTGCCGTTGAGAACAGAACCATGACCTCATGCGACACCACCCCTAAATTCTCCATCTCAGCCTTCGGCCATGGACTTTGTCTCTACGACCCCTGACGATCGCCGGCGCTGCAGGGTTCTCGGCATCCCGGTCGATGCCTGTCGGGATGTCCGAGCCGCTGCGTTGGGATTGCATGCCCGCGGCGGCGGTCGCATCGTCACCCTGAATGCTGAGATGACCATGACGGCTCGGGCCAATCCAGAGCTCTGTGCAGCCATTGGCTCAGCGGATCTGGTGATCCCTGATGGGGCCGGGGTGGTCTGGGCGCTGTCCCGTCAGGGCGTGAAAGTTGTGCGGAGTCCAGGGATTGAGCTGGCCTGGACGCTTCTGGGCTACGCAGCTGCCCATCAATGGCGCGTTGCGCTTATTGGTGCGTCACCTGATGTGATGAGCACCCTTCAGCAGACACTGCCTGATCAGCTTCCGGGTCTGAATCTGGTGATGACCGTACATGGATACCAACCGGCCGAGGCGTGGCCTGGGCTGGAATCGCAACTTCTTGGTCTTCAACCTGATCTCATCTTGATCGCTCTGGGTGTTCCCCGTCAGGAACTCTGGTCTGAAACCATCGGTTCCGGGGTCGCAGGGCTCTGGATGGGAGTCGGAGGCAGCTTTGACGTCTGGGCTGGGGTGAAAAACAGAGCTCCGAGCTGGATGGGACGGTTTCAGATCGAATGGCTTTACAGGCTGATCCAGGAGCCCAGCCGCTGGCGGCGGATGCTGTCACTTCCCCAGTTCGTCTGGGAGGTGATCAGCAGAGGTGAGCGCTAATCGCTGATCAGCGGAAACCGACGGAGGCCTGCCAGACAAAGGCCAGCAACAGGAAAAACACAGGGATCAACGGCAGGATGTCGATCAGGGGAGCGAAGGCCTGGTAAGCCTCCGGTAGCTGAGCCAGCAGATCGAAGGTGTAGGCAGCCATCCCTGGTGACAAACGGGCGAGATTGGGACGCTACCACGTGTGATGGGCCGGCGAGTCCTGTTCCCAGGGAGCGAAATCCTCTGAAAAGCAGCCATCACGGATCGCGCGCCCCATGGCGGTCGTGAACCGGATCAGATGGGTGATGTTGTGAAGGCTCAGCAACGTCAGACCCAGGAGCTCATCACTGCGGATCAGATGGTGCAGGTAGGCCCTGGTGTGCCCCTGACAGGCGATGCAGGGACATGATGGGTCAAGGGGTGTGTGGTCATGCCGGAAACGGGCATTGCGCAGATTCCATCGTTCCCCCCCCACCAGCGCTGTGCCATGGCGGCCCAGCCGTGTTGGAATCACACAGTCGAAGAGATCGATGCCGTTGGCCACAGCAATGGCCATCTCTCGCAGGGTGCCGATCCCCATCAGATAGCGCGGTCGATCGTCGGGCAGCAGCGGGGTCACATCGCGCACGATTCGGTGCATGTCCTCCACCGGTTCCCCGACGCTGACTCCTCCGATCGCAATGCCTGGCAGATCGAAATCCGCGACGGTCCTGGCGCTTTCACGGCGTAGATGAGGAAAACAACCCCCCTGAACGATTCCGAACAGAGCCTGGTCTCTCCGGGTGTGGCTGCTGACGCAGCGTTCAAGCCAGGCATGGGTGCGTCTGCAGGCGTCGTCCACGTCGTTTTCGGTGGCCGGGTAGGGCGGGCATTGGTCAAAGGCCATCACAACATCAGCTCCCAGGGCCATCTGAATGGCAATGGCGTGTTCCGGCGTCATGTCGATCATGCGGCCATCGCGAGGGTTTCGAAACACCACGCCGCGATCATCGATTCGGTTCAGGTCTCCCAGGCTGAAGACTTGAAAGCCACCCGAGTCCGTCAGCATCGGCTGTCGCCAACCCATGAACTGGTGGAGTCCTCCAGCAGCAGCCACAACGTCTTCCCCTGGCTGCAGATGGAGGTGGTAGGTGTTTGAAAGCACCATTTCGGCACCGGTGCTCAGCAGTTGTTCCGTGCTGATGCCTTTCACGGTGGCCAGGGTGCCCACGGGCATGAAACGCGGTGTGTGAACCGGTCCATGCGGGGTCTGAAAACAGCCGCAACGAGCTGCACTGCGGGGGCAGTGCGCGCTGATTTCAAAGCTGAACACGGTTGATCACCGTTTTGTTGACCCTACGGTCACGCCTCGTGAGCAGCTGCAATGGCAACGCTGATGGCCTTGGCCGCCTGATGCATCGCCTCATGTTCGTCGGCATCGAGCTCCAGAGGGCAGACCTGGGTCCATCCGTTGCTGCCGAGCAGCACGGGCACTCCCAGCACCTCATGGCACCCTGGCCATTCACCATCCAGCAGCACCTGAGCAGCGACAACCTGACTTCGGGCTTCGGCGAGGCAGGCCACAAGATCCGCCACCGCGTGGGCCGTCATCACTTCTGTCGTGTGACCTGCGCTGGTGAAATGCGTCAGGAAAGGCCTGAGTCCGGTGCGCAGATCCGCGGGGCAGGACGAGATCAGGGCGTTGGCGTCGCTCCACGCCTCGTTCTGCAGATGCTGCAGGAGTTCACGGCGCTGGTGACGAAGGCGCTCGCCATAGTCCGTGGCCCTGCCGGCTTCTTTCAGCTGGTTTTGCAGCTCGCGCAATCTGGTTGCGGTGATTCCCCAGGCATTGATCTGACTGCGACAGGGGATCAGATGGTCGCCGTGTTGTCCAAGGGCCCAGGCCTGCAGATGCGTCCGACGGATCGATAGGTCGCGTGCGAGTTCTGCTCGGAACCGAAGGGTGTCTGACCAGGCACCGGCGCCGATCACCCGGTGGCGCCCCAGCGCCTCGGCAAAGATTCGAACACCCAGTTCGACCGGGTTCGACTGCACGATCACAACCGGGGGTTCCCCGGGTTGTCCCGCCAGGACATCGGCATAGTGCTGGAACAATGTGAGGTTGTCCCGTCCAAGCCTTGCCCGGTCTGCGTTTTCGCCGGGATTGCTGCTCAGTGTGCGCCCGGCCAGCATCACCACAACGTCGGCTCGAATTTCCTCGGGATCGAGAACGACATCGATTGCTGGGGCGTTGTCGCAGAACGCATCGCTGAGATCAGCTCGCAACGACCAAAGGCTGACCTCGCTGCCGCCGCCCCGGTGTCCCACCAGCTGCAAGAGTCCTTCCGAAGGAATCAGATGGCGATCCAAAAGCTGAACAGCCAGTTGACGGCCGCAATGACCGGCGGCGCCGATGATGGCCAGTTGCATCCTGGTCGGCGAACGGCATTCCATGTTGCCTTGAGCCCTCACCCGTAGGTTTGGAGGGCGACGCAGCAGGTCAATCGCTGGGAAATCACCACCTTGGTTGGCCGATTTCGCCGGGGCCTGGGTCTTCTATTCCGTGCTTCCCGGTCTGCCCTGGGTGGAGCCGAGCTTTCGAAGGATCGCTCGCTTTGCGCCCTGGATCGGGTTAACGCTTGGTGCCATTCAAGTTGGCTTCTGGTGGGTCCTGATCTTCCTGGGCTGGCCGTCCATTGCCGTGGCACCACTGCTCCTGGCCTTCGGAATCTGGTTCAGCGGCGGACTGCATCACGATGGCCTGATGGATACGGCGGATGGGCTTGCGGCCGGCCGTTCGCGGCGTCTGGAGGCGATGGAGGACAGTCGCGTCGGTGCCAGCGGAGTTCTGGCTCTGGCCATGGTGCTGCTGATTGAGATGGGGGCCCTGATTCAGCTGGGTCCCCAGGCACCGGTGGCCCTGCTCCTCGCCGCGATCGGAGCTCGCGCTGCGCCGCTCTGGGCGATGGCTCACTTCGACTACCTGCGTCAAGACGGCTCTGCCGCATTTCACCGTGAGCACGCAAGTCCTGGCTGGGATCTCTTGCCGCTGTTGCCACTTCTGGCACTGCTGCTGCCAATGGCGGGTGCCCTTCCCCTGGTGATGGGGACGCTGGTGGCTCTGCTGGTCCCTGAATGGCTGGGACGACGACTCGGCGGACACACCGGAGATTCCTACGGAGCGACGGTGGTGCTCACCGAAGCCTTCATCCTGTTGATGTCTGCGTTGCTGGCGACGGCCATCTGAGTCGAAAGGCGTTGCCTTGGCTGGGCAGGTCGGGCACGAGGCACGAGGGTTGGGTGAGCAGATCAAGGGCCCCGGCGTGCTGCTCCGCCAAATCCCGTGCCAAGGCCAGGCCAAGCCCCGTTCCGGAACGCTCCTGCCCCGCTGCACCGCGGAATCCCCGTTGGAAGATCCGCTCCCGATCGGCCTCCTGGATCGGAGGTCCGCTGTCCCAGACTGCCAACCCATCGTCCAGGAGGTTCAGCCCAATCGACTGGCCCGCTGGGCTGTAGCGGAAGGCGTTCTCGAGCAGATTGGCGACGATCTCCACGATGGCATCGGTGCCTGGCGTGGAGAGGTCGGTGGACCATGCCGGCCACCGCGGCGGACCATGCCAGGGGCGGCCCTGAAGTGAGGCGGTGGCGGCAGCGCGATCGATCAGCGGGCGCAGCCGTTCCTGCAGGCAAACGGTGTTGGACGACAGCCCCGGTGGAAGCAGAAGTGGACTGCCGGGATCAGGACTTGCCGGCAGAACGTCCTGGTTGAGGCCATCGAGGGCATTGATGTATTGGCCGAGCTGGCTTTGCTCGCTCAGCATGCCCTCCACCAGTTCCCGGTGCTGGCTGTCCGGTTCCAGTCGCCGAAGCAGCAGCTGGGCATAGGTGCGCAGGGCGGAGAGCGGATTGCGCAGCTGGTGCACCAGCGTCTGCGTCTGGCGACGCTGGTCGACGAGGGCCTCTCGCAGCTGCAGGCATTCAAGGTCGAGTGTCAGTGCATGGCTGATCGCAACAGCACTGCTGCGGAGTCGCTCGTCCAGTGCAGGACTCCAATCGGCTTCAGAGGGGATCTCGGCGCGCAGTGCACCGAGGATGAGCGAGCCGTCCTGGAGTGGGTACCAGCGTCGATCCCGAGATGGCACTCGAAGAGCATGATCACGTTCGACCGCAGGCAGTTGGCGTTCACCCACTGGCCACTGTCGAACCAGTTCCAGCGCAGGGCCTGGATTGTTTTCAGGACGGCTGAGATAAAGGGCCAGCTGTCGCAGATTTGTGTCTTGACAGAGTGCAGATAGCAACCTGTCCGAAAACCCGAGAAATCGGTCTGTCAACGGCATCGAGACGGGTGTGCGGATGACAGGAGGAGGTGGACCACCCAGGGGGGCTTGAAAAATCTAGGAAAAGTCTTAAGATTTGAGGACTGACCGAGGCTAAGCTCACAAGAGCGGCTGCCCGCCAGACCTTGTAAAGGTTGCAATTTCTATGCGACCGAGGTTACAGCAGAGGTTGAAGAGTCCCCTGCTGTTTCCGGCTCCGGCCTAGCTGGGTTGCTGGTGTTCCGATGGCTGCTGCACGGCTGCAGTCATCTTGTGACGCGGTCCTCTGACGTCCATGCGTCGCCCAGTCCATCTCAATTGATCGGTGCAGCTCCCTGTGCCAGTCACAGGATGGTTGTTCAGCTTTGTCTTCCTTTTAAAGCCCCCTTCCCGGAGTTCAGTCATGTCCAAGAAGCGCAAGCGCATCAGTCGTCGCCGTCTTGCCGGGCAGCGCGTCCTGGCCCATGTGCCGACGCATCACCTTGAAACCGGTGACTACAAGCCCGTTACGGCGGCTCGACGCTTCATTGCCGAAGGAGCGCTGGTTCCGCCTGCCCTGCTGAATGTCCGACGCAACGAGCACACGACCGATCGATTCTTCTGGGGAGAGAAAGGTTTGTTCAGCGCTCAGTACGCCGAGGAAAACCACTTTCTGTTTCCATCCCTTCGTGTGATCGTTGATTCGGTTGGCGAGGACAAGCTCTTTGAAGGGCTCGATCTGGCTGCGGACGATTGGGAAGAGATGGAGGAGTACGAGTACGCGTTCGTCTGATCAGCCGCTGCTGCATTGATCCAGCATCTGCCTCAGGCTGTGGCTTAGGGAAGGCATCACGTCCTGAGGAATGGTGTGACCATCGCGGAAGACTTGCTTCTGACGGCGAGACGGATTCAGCCGATTCCAGATCGCATCCATCGCCATGAATGGAACGATGGAATCCTGCTCGCCATGCAGCAGCAGTACAGGGGGATGTGCTGCCGGTGGTGCCCATCCCGGATGGGGGTAACCGCTGCATGAGATCACCCCTGCGAGGTCAAGAGAGCAACCGACGTGGAGGGCCATGGCTCCTCCCTGGGAAAACCCGAACAGAACCGTGCTGGCCAGAGCCTGTTCACCTCCGTCCAGCTGGATCAGTCGCGTTCTGAGGGAGTCCACCGCGGCTGGCACCTCCTGCCACTGGGCTGGGAAGAGGCTGTACCACTGACGTCCTGGCGGTTCAGGGTGAGGTTCCGGTGCATCGAGAGCCACAACATCGAGGGGATCGGGGTGACGCTCCTGGAGTACCTCCCCGAGAGGTTGCAGATCATCGGCATTAGCTCCCCATCCGTGCAGAAGAACCAGACGTGGCATCACTGGGGCCTAGAGCGCTGATGCGTAGGTTGGCTCAGCATCATGTTCCCGCGGGATTCATGGCTCCTTTCGCTCTCTTGAGTGTTTCGGACAAGACCGGCCTTGTGCCTCTCGCCGAGGCTCTGCATCGGCGCCATGGCTATCAGCTCCTTTCAAGTGGAGGCACCGCCAAGGTTCTCGAGGCCGCTGGACTTCCTGTGACCCGCGTCTCCGACCACACCGGCGCACCGGAAATCCTTGGTGGTCGTGTCAAAACCCTTCATCCGCGCGTCCATGGCGGAATCCTGGCGAAGCGAGAAGACCCGGAGCACCGAGCCGATCTCGACCAGCAGGGAATCGTCGCCATCGATCTTGTCGTGGTCAATCTCTACCCCTTTCGGGAGACGATCGCCAAAGCCGATGTCAGCTGGGACGAGGCCATCGAGAACATTGACATCGGCGGTCCGGCCATGGTGCGCGCCGCTGCCAAAAATCACGCGGATGTGACTGTGCTCACCAGCCCGGAGCAATACAACGTCGTTCTGGCAGCCCTTGCGGAGACCAGCGACGGCGTCCCGGTTGATCTGCGCAGACGTCTGGCACTCGAGGCTTTTCAGCACACCGCTGCCTACGACACAGCGATCAGCAACTGGATGGCTGATCAGAGTCCGCGACCCGGGAGCCCCTGGCTGACGGCCGTCCCCCTCAGGCAAACGTTGCGGTACGGTGAGAATCCGCACCAGAAGGCCCGTTGGTTCAGTCAGCCAAAACAGGGCTGGGGTGGTGCGATCCAGCTGCAGGGAAAGGAGCTCAGCACCAATAATTTGCTTGATCTGGAAGCCGCCCTGGCCTCGGTGAGGGAGTTCGGTTACGGCAGCGACGGCGAACACCCGGCGAGGCAACCGGCAGCCGTTGTCGTGAAGCACACCAATCCCTGTGGTGTCGCTGTCGCTGATGCTCTGCCGGCGGCGTTGACCCGGGCGCTTGATGGAGATCGCATCAGTGCGTTCGGGGGGATTGTTGCCATCAATGGTTGTGTGGAGGCCGCAGCTGCCCGTGAACTCACCAGTCTGTTTCTGGAGTGCGTGGTGGCCCCGGGCTTCAGTCCGGAGGCGCGTGAAATCCTTGCGGCGAAGCCCAATCTCCGTTTGCTGGAGCTTGCGCCAGCTGCGATCGACGCGGCCGGTCCGGATAATGTGCGCAGCATCCTCGGTGGACTGCTGGTGCAGGATCTTGACGATCGGCCTTGCGATTCCGATGCCTGGACGGTGGCGACCGAACGGCCGCCTTCACCCCAGGAACGACAGGACCTTGAATTTGCCTGGCGTCTGGTACGTCACGTGCGTTCCAACGCCATCGTCGTTGCGCGCGATGGCCAGAGCCTGGGTGTTGGAGCTGGCCAGATGAATCGCGTGGGCTCTGCACGGATCGCCCTGGAGGCTGCCGCCGATCAGGCCAAGGGGGCGGTTCTGGCCAGTGATGGCTTCTTTCCCTTCGATGACACCGTCCGTCTGGCGGCATCCCATGGCATCAGCGCTGTCATCCACCCTGGGGGCAGTTTGCGGGATGCCGAATCGATCAAAGCCTGCGATGAACTCGGAATGGCCATGTTGCTCACGGGTCGACGCCACTTCCTGCATTGACACAGATTGGGACCGTCGACCCCTAGCCTCGTCGGGTCGCTCCCCCGTCGTTCGATGCTGGCCACGCTCCCCTTCAGCTTCAACTTCTTTCACCCCTTGACGGAGTGGGCTCTGCTGGCCGTTGGAGGCTGGGCCCTGTATCTGGGGATCAAAGCCAAGAAGACACGGACGGGGACCCCAGAACAACGAAAAGAGCTGATCCCCGGAAAATTTGCCCAGCGGCACTACCGCTGGGGATCATTGTTTCTGGCTGTGATGAGTGTTGGGACCCTTGGAGGCATGGCCGTCACCTACCTCAACAACGGCAAACTGTTCGTGGGTCCACACCTGCTCGTGGGCCTTGCCATGACCGGCATGATCGCTGTCGCGGCTTCTCTTTCTCCCTTGATGCAACAGGGCAATTTGATTGCCAGAAAGGCTCATGTGGGACTGAACATGGGTGTACTCACCCTGTTTCTCTGGCAAGCCGTCAGCGGCATGGAGATCGTCAACAAGATCTGGTCGAATCGCTGAGGGATTCAGAAGGCCGCCCGTCGTCGTGGCGGGCACTGGAGACCGCGATTGGCATGGAAGTCCTCCTGGACTTTCCAGGTCAGTCGCCGTGAGATCTGGCGCACGATCTGCTTGAGAAGGTGGTCGCCGCTGGACTGCACGAGGCTGTCGGGGAGCATTGTGATCACACGGGGAAGCCGGATCCAGACCGAAAGATCGAGATCCCAGCTGACAGCCGTTGCCAGGGACGCATCGATGGATTCCTGAGAGGCCCAGGGCTTCAGTTCCATGCGCGCGCGAAAATCGACGTCGTAGTGATCGTTCAGAGCCGGGCTTTCCCCCTCTGTGCCGTCCTCGTTGAGATCAATGGTTTCGATGCGATACACCCGTTGCTGTACGGGAAGCAGTCGCAGTCCGATCGTGGGTTCAACCTCGAACCCGAAATTGCCGAACCGTCCGAGTGTCAGCCCGTAGGACTGGTGGTCGACGGCATGCACCTGCATGGGAGCCGCGCAGCGTTCAAACCAGTCTTCGTGGTGGTCGAGGTAGTCGGCCACAACCGACGTGGGGGCAAGCATCTCCATCTGGTCGGAGAATGTGCTCCGATAGCAACGGATCTGAGGGTCTGATCCATGGCGCAGGTGGTCGATGTCGTTGCGCGACAAAAGTGGCGAGGAACGGAAACTGGCGGCAGAAAGGCGGCTGAACCGGCGGTAAATGTGAAGCGATTGTAAAGCTCAGGTTTCGCTGAGACGCATCAGTTTCTCGATCACTTCCTCAACAGCGCGATCCGGGGTGGAGGCGCCGGACGTGATTCCCACGGACACCGGCCCTTGCGGTAGGAAGTTGGACTCGGTCGTCAGCTCTTCACCCAGTGGTTTGTGGTGGATCCGGTTGCTTTCGCTGATCCGATCAGGCGTGTCGATGTGGAAGGAACGGATCCCACGACTGATCGCGATTTCCTGGAGGTGGGTGGTGTTGGAGGAGTTGAAACCACCGATCACCACCATCAAATCCAGCGGTTCATCCACCAGCGAGAACATCGCGTCCTGGCGCTCCTGCGTTGCATCGCAGATCGTGTTGAAGGCGAGGAAGTGCTCGTTCAGCTGGCTGGGTCCGTACTTCCTCAGCATGGTGCGTTCAAACAGGCGCCCGATTTCCTCGGTTTCGCTCTTGAGCATCGTGGTCTGGTTGGCGACACCAAGGTGCTGAAGATCCCGATCCGGATCGAAGCCGGGGGAACTGGCCCGCGCAAAACGCGCCATGAAGCTCTCGCGGTCTCCACGACCGAGGATGTAGTCGGCAACGAGCTGGGCTTCTTCCAGATCGAGCACCACGAGATACGTTCCGGCGAAGGAGCTGGTCGCCAGAGTCTCTTCATGCTTCACCTTGCCGTGAATGATCGAGGTGAAGGCATGTTTCTTGTGCTTTTCCACCGTGGTCCAGACCTTCGACACCCAAGGACAGGTGGTGTCGACGATGTGACAGCCGCGCTCGTTGAGCAGCTGCATCTCCTGCACGGTGGCCCCGAAGGCAGGAAGAATCACAACGTCCCCTGAGCTGACTCCGGAGAAATCCTTCACTCCCTGGTCAACAGGGATGAACTGCACATCCATTTCACGCAGGTGGTCGTTGACGGACGGGTTGTGGATGATCTCATTGGTGATCCAAATCTTTTCGTCCGGATAGTGGCGGCGCGTTTCGTAGGCCATGGCCACAGCGCGCTCCACACCCCAGCAGAAGCCAAACGCTTCAGCCAGGCGGACGTTCAGGCGGCCGTGGCTCAGCTTGTAACCGTTGTCCCGGATTGTGCCGATCAGACCGCTCTGGTAGGCCTGCTCCAGGCTTTCCGCAACCTCCTCGGCGCGCCCGAAGCCACGTCGGTTGTAACGCTCGGAATGGTGTAAGGAGCGCTTGAAGGCGTGGGTGTCCATGGCTTGCGCTGTTTGACACGACTCTATGGGGGTTCCGGCGACTGCATTGCATCAAAAAGCCCGGCTCTGATGAGCCGGGCGCGGATACAGACAAACGTCTGTGGTCTGAATCAGTTGTTGGTTGTGGAGAAGCCTGCGTAGGCCTCCATTCCGTGTTCGCCGATATCGAGACCTTCGATCTCTTCGTCCTCGGTGACGCGGATGCCACCGAAGAGAGCACCGATGATCTGCCAGGCGATGTAGCAGGTCACAATCGTCCAGATGGCGTAGGCGCCTGCTCCGAGAGCCTGCTTGCCGAGCTGTGCGATGCCGCCGCCGTTGAACAGGCCGAGACCGGCACCGTCTCCCTGGATGGCTTTGCCCCAGAGGCCGATCACCAGAGTTCCCCAGACACCACAGACGCCGTGGACTGAGAAGGCTCCAACAGGATCATCGATTCCGGCGGAATCGAGAGCGGCAACTGCGAAGACGACAATGATGCCGCCCACCAGACCGGCGACCCAGGCGCCACCGAAGGTAAGATCACCACAACCGGCGGTCACGCTGACCAGGCCAGCCAGGATGCCGTTGATGATCATGGTGAGATCAGGCTTCTTCGAGGTGATTGTGGAGATCACCGTGGCTCCGATGGCACCACCGGCTGCACCAAGCGTTGTGGTCACAGCGACGTAGGCAACCCATTGGTCCATGGCCAGCTGGGAACCAGGGTTGAAGCCATACCAGCCGATCCAGAGGATCAGGGCACCGAGGGTGGCAATGGACATGTTGTGGCCGGGAATGGCCTGAACGGATCCATTCGTGTATTTCCCGATCCTGGGTCCAAGCAGCATGGCGCCAACCAGGCCGGCCCAGGCTCCAACGGAGTGCACGATGGACGAACCGGCGAAATCGATGAAACCGAGTGAATCGAGCCAGCCACCGTTCCATTTCCAGCTACCGGCAATGGGGTAGATGAACGCTGTGAGAACGAGAGCGAAGAGCACGAACTCACCGAACTTGATCCGCTCGGCGACGAGGCCGGACACGATCGTGGCTGCCGTTCCGGCGAAGGCCGCCTGGAAGAGGAAGTCAACACTGGGGACCAGGCCTGCATCGCTGATCGTTTCAGCGCTGACGGTCGGATCGAAGAACAGACCGCCGAAATAGATCCAGCCGTTATCACCGTCGCCGTACATCAGTGAATAGCCGATAACCCAGTAGGCGGTCACCGCAAGGGCGAAGACGAACAGGTTCTTGGACAGAATATTGACGGCGTTTTTCTGCCGGCACATTCCGGCTTCCACCATGGCGAAGCCGGCATTCATGAAGATCACCAGAATCGTGGCAACCAGCAGCCAGAGATTGTTGGCCAGAAAGGCTGCATTGAGTTCCGGCAGTTCTTCGGCTTTGGCAGCGAAAGTGAAGATTCCCAGACCCAACAGGGCGACCGGGACGCATGCGAGCCAGACCAGGGAGCGATGGGAGCTGAAACCTCTGATGCTTTTGAGCAGCATCATCGGACCCTCGAGAAGACTGGCTTCTTGAAGTGTTTTTCGACGCCGGACCGGCGGCGCCTGAGTGGCAGTTGTCATGAACGAAGGGGGCAGAACTGCTAAACGAGCAAGGCCTTGAATCCCTGCTTACCCCTCCACGGTGGCGACGGTCCGCCAGTGTTCATGTTCTAATTGATACAGAACTTGAAACTTGTATCAACGGCCGCAGGGACTCCCAGCGAATCGAGTTCAGCCCGTAACGGAAGCAGCAGGGCAGCACCTCCACGCCCGTCTTCACAGCTTCCCTGAACAGCTCTCCGTAACGGGGATCAGCGGCATCGCCCGGAGCAAAGGCTTTCACATCCGCACGGCTGAGGCAGGGAACAAGAACCGCCCTTGCCTCTGGCAGGACGCCCATCATTTCCAAGAGATGTTTCTGGCCGCGTTCGGTCACCGTGTCGGGAAACAGGGCGGTCGTTCCGTCGGTCCAGGTGGTGTTTTTCACCTCCAGATAGATCGCACGTGGGTCGGGGTTGCTCTCCGCGGGGGTGAGGAGCAGATCAATCCTGCTGCGCCGCTTCACGCCGTAGGGAACCTCAGGGCGAATCCCGGCAATGGGACCCAGCTGCTGATCGAGATGGCCCGCTTCGATCGCGGCACGGATCAGGCGGTTCGGTAAGGCGGTGTTGATGCCCACCCAGCAGGGTGTCCCGTCAACTCCGGGAACTTCCGCCTGCTCCCAGGTCCAGGCCAGCTTTCGCTTCGGAGACGGGGCATGTCTGAGTCGAACCCTCTGGCCTGGGATCAAAACACCGGTCATTGGTCCTGTGTTGGCGCAGTGGGCTGTGATCTGTTGACCGTTGCTCAGTTCCACATCGGCCAGGAAGCGCTTGTAGCGGTTGATCAGAACCCCTTCCACAAGCGGCTCAAAACTGAGCAACGGTTTGCTCTCGGAGGCGGGGCCGGTCATGGCGCTAGCTGGGATTCGTCCATGGTGCCCCTGAACAAGCCCAAAATGCGCGGATCCTCAATGGGCTCGGATGGCGCGATCACTCAAGGGCATTGCCCTGGTCGTCACCCTTGGAACGCTGCTGAGCAAGTTTGGTGGACTGATTCGTCAGTTGGTGATCGCCGCCGCCTTCGGTGTCGGCGCGGCATACGACGCCTACAACTATGCCTACGTGTTGCCGGGTTTTCTGCTCATCCTGCTCGGCGGAATCAACGGGCCCTTCCACAGCGCCATGGTGAGCGTGCTGAGTCGTCGACCGCGTGCAGAAGGTGCTCACATCCTCGCGGCTCTGAACACCAGCGTCAGTGCCCTGCTGTTGGGCGTCACCGCTGTTCTGGTTCTTGCTGCGGACCCAATGATCACGCTGGTTGGCCCAGGATTGAACAGCGAATTGCATCGCATCGCTGTTGTGCAGCTGCAGGTGATGGCTCCGATGGCATTGCTGGCCGGTCTCATCGGTCTTGGCTTCGGATCCCTCAATGCAGCCGATGAGTTCTGGATTCCGGCCGTCTCTCCCTTGATGTCAAGCCTTGCCTTGATCATGGGCGTTGGACTGCTCTGGTGGCAGCTGGGTGATGGAATCGCCCTGCCCGTCAATGCCCTGCTGGGCGGAGCGGTGCTGGCCGCAGCCACCCTGATGGGGGCGCTGTTCCAGTGGTTGATTCAGTTGCCGGCCTTGATCCGGCAGGGTCTGGCCCGTTTTCAGTTGGTTTGGGACTGGCGTCATCCCGGAGTAAGGGAGGTCTGGCGGGTGATGGGACCGGCCACGTTGTCGTCGGGGATGCTGCAGATCAATGTGTTCACCGATTTGTTCTTCGCATCCGGGATCGCCGGTGCCGCAGCTGGACTCGGTTACGCCAATCTGCTTGTGCAGACGCCGCTGGGACTGATTTCCAATGCCCTGCTGGTGCCGTTGTTGCCAACATTTTCAAGGCTGACGGCGCTGGAGGATCGGCCTGAGCTCGTCGCGCGGATTCGCCAGGGCCTCATGCTGTCGATCACCTCGATGGTGCCGCTTGGAGGTCTGTTCATCGCCCTTGGAGCCCCTGTGGTGGTGCTGGTCTACGCCCGGGGTGCCTTCGACAATGAGGCCGTACGCCTTGTCACGGGCTTGCTAATGGCCTATGGCCTGGGCATGCCGGCGTATCTCGCGAGAGATGTGCTCGTGCGGGTGTTTTACGCGCTTGGCGATGGAACCACGCCATTCCGCCTCTCGCTGGCCGGCATCGGCCTCAACGTCGTCTTCGATTGGTTGCTTGTGGGCGGTCCCTCGCCCTGGGGCGATCAGCTCCCATTCAGCTTTGGAGCGCCTGGACTTGTCTTGGCCACCGTGGCGATCAATGTGATCACCTGTGCGGCTTTGCTGGTGGCTTTGCAGCGCAGGCTCGTGATTTTGCCCCTGACGGTTTGGGCCGTCGATGCCGTCAAGCTTTGCGTTGCGGGTCTGCTCGCCGCTCTGCCGGCCTGGTGGTTCCAGGGGACTGTGGCCTGGTCCGCTGCTCTTGTTGGCCAGGCCCTGCAGGTGGCCCTGCCAGGCCTGCTTGGACTCGTTCTGTTCGGACTGCTGGGTTCGACCTTTGGAGTCCCTGAGGTCTCCGATCTCGGGCGGGCGCTGCGCCGCAGGATCAGTACTCATTGAGCCGGACTTCCCGGTCTTCTCGCACCTGGATCGGCAATTCCAACTGCTGCCGTCCGATCAGCTGAGGTCCCTGAACGGAGACGATCCGGGCTTCGATGCCGAATTCGCGGAACGCCGTTTCAAGTTCCTGAATCAGTGCTTTCTCAACCTGCGCTTCCGGGTCGACGACCCTGCCGATCAAACGCTCACCAAGGGATCCGATGCGCTGTCGCACCACCTCTCTCGGGTTGGTGACTTCAATGATCAGCACATCACCAGTCCCGGAGGACTGCAACCTTATCGGCAGTAAGGCTCGAGAATTTCCTCGAGTTCACGAAGCTGTGCCGGCGGCAAAAGTCTGGCGAGGGGCAGGTGAGTGGCTCCCCCGGCAAGCGAGACCTTGACCGCTTCGATGGCCTGCCTGGCGGCGACGGAAGCACCTTGATCGATGCGAGCACTGCATTCGATCGCCAGGGGACCAGCCAGCTCGGCATCTCCAAGATAGAGGTGCCATCCGCTGATCTGGATGAAGAGCCGGTCGGCAAGAGTGGCCTGCAGATCCTGCAGGTCGGCAGCGGGAAGGGACATCTCAGGGGATCGGGTCCGCAGTCATGCTGCCTCAGCTGTCCGACGCATCCGCTGTGGGGTTCGGACGTTGGGCGATCACCACGATCAGATGCAGGACAAGCGCTGCCAGCCAGAGACCTGTGATCCATTGCAATCCCTGCCAGGGATGACGCATTTCCTGAACAAACCAGAGACCACTGTTCAGGGCTGCGAAAACCATGGCATGAACGGTGAGATTCACCACACGTTCGAAATGCCGGTAGGTGGGATCATCGGGATCAGCGGGTCCGTACCAGCGGATCGGCATGGCGATGGTCGGTGACGCAATGCTGATTGTGGCGTCCGATCAGCTTCAGTTGACGGAGGTGCCCTCGATGGGGTCTGATGGACAGACGCAGGCGCTTGTAGCTCAGCGGATTAGAGCATCTGACTACGGATCAGAGGGTCGGGAGTTCGAATCTCTCCAGGCGCGCTTTTCAACTGCCCTGCGGGCAGTTTTTTTTGCTCATTTCCTTCACGGACGGACGGAAACCGTTCCTTACGATCGGATCACGGATAGACGACTCGCCATGAATGAGCTGCAAGTCACAGCGATCAATACCGACCTCGCCTCTTCAGATCAAGCCATCGCAGAACTGATCGAGCAGGAGCGATTGCGGCAGGAAACACACCTCGAGCTGATCGCCAGCGAGAATTTCGCGTCCAGAGCGGTGATGGAAGCTCAAGGGTCCGTTCTGACGAATAAATACGCCGAAGGCCTTCCCCACAAGCGTTATTACGGTGGCTGCGAACACGTTGATGCCATTGAAGAGCTGGCGATAGACCGCGCCAAACAGCTCTTCGGCGCTGCCTGGGCCAACGTTCAACCCCACAGCGGAGCCCAGGCCAATTTCGCTGTTTTTCTGGCGTTGCTCCAGCCTGGAGACACGATCATGGGATTGGATCTGTCCCATGGCGGGCACCTCACCCATGGCTCGCCTGTCAACGTCAGCGGAAAGTGGTTCAACGTCGTCCAGTACGGCGTCGACAGAACGACGCAGCGTCTGGATATGGAGGCGATTCGGCAGCTTGCCCTGGAGCACAAGCCGAAACTCATCGTCTGCGGTTATTCCGCATACCCGCGCATCATCGACTTTGCGGCATTCCGGGCCATCGCCGATGAGGTCGGAGCGTTTCTTTTAGCGGACATGGCACACATTGCCGGCCTCGTGGCTGCAGGTGTCCATCCCAGCCCCGTTCCGCATTGTGATGTGGTGACCACAACCACCCACAAGACGCTGCGGGGCCCTCGTGGTGGTCTCATCCTCTGCCGTGACGCGGAGTTTGCGCGGAAGTTCGACAAGGCGGTGTTCCCTGGAAGCCAGGGCGGGCCCCTTGAACATGTCATTGCTGCCAAAGCCGTGGCGTTTGGGGAGGCGCTCAGGCCCGAGTTCAAGACCTACAGCCGGGAGGTGGTCGCAAACGCGGCAGCCCTGGCGGAGCGTCTCATTGAGCGCGGCATTGATGTGGTGAGCGGAGGCACCGACAACCATGTGGTGCTTCTGGACCTGCGTTCGATCGGGATGACCGGCAAGGTTGCTGATCTGCTGGTCAGTGATGTGCACATCACGGCCAACAAGAACACGGTGCCCTTTGATCCCGAATCCCCGTTCGTCACGAGTGGATTGCGCCTGGGAACGGCTGCCCTGACCACTCGAGGATTCGACAAAGCTGCCTTCCGGGACGTAGCGGATGTGATCGCTGATCGGCTGCATCATCCCGAGGACGACGCCGTGCAGTTGCAGTGCCTGGCCAGGGTTGAAGCCCTTTGTCGTCGCTTCCCGCTCTACTCGAGAGAGAAGCAACCAGCGCTTACCTGACTGGACCAGTTGAGCTTGGTTCCGAGCCGGGGGACTTCCTAGGATCGGTGCAGCCTTCATGACCTGAGGGCCTGACCGCTTCAGGAGCTTCTGTGTCCCTCGCCTCCAGCCCGGTTGCGGTTGCCTCGGTGAGCTTCCTGTTGGCTGCTGCCGTCACGACATCCCTCGTTCCCGTTGTTCGCTCGACCGGGATGCGTCTGGGTCTGACCGATAAACCTGACCCCCGCAAGCAGCACAGCACACCGATGGTCCGTCTCGGCGGTGTCGCGATGGTCCTCGGATTTGGTTTCGCCCTGACGGCGATCTGGCTGATGGGCGGTTTTGGACTTCTCGCTCCGGAACGGGATCAA
Source organism: Synechococcus sp. KORDI-100 (assembly GCF_000737535.1). Classification (NCBI taxonomy): domain Bacteria; kingdom Bacillati; phylum Cyanobacteriota; class Cyanophyceae; order Synechococcales; family Synechococcaceae; genus Synechococcus; species Synechococcus sp. KORDI-100. The sequence goes on from NZ_CP006269.1 coordinate 532,042, forward strand.
TTGATCTGGAGCACCCTGGCTGGCTCCCTCTGTTTTTTCCTGATCGGTCTCGCCGACGACCTGTTTGCCCTGTCTCCCTGGCCAAGGCTGGCAGGGCAGGTGCTGGTGTCCAGTGTGATCTGGAGTGAAGGGGTTCGCATCGGTGCGATTGATCTCCCCTGGTTCAGTGCCAGCGGCACCCCGATCGTGTTGCCGGACAGTCTCAGTCTGATCGCCACGGTGATCTGGCTTGTCGGTATCACCAATGCCATCAACTGGCTCGATGGACTGGATGGTCTGGCCGCCGGTGTGGCAGGGATCGCTGCTGTTGGCCTGGTGTCGGTGAGTTTTTCACTGCACCAGGTTGCTGCAGGGTTCCTTGCGGCAGCGCTCGCAGGCTCCTGCCTGGGATTCCTCAGACACAACTTCAATCCAGCGCGCATCTTCATGGGCGATGGTGGCTCCTATTTCCTTGGCTTCTCATTGGCGGCAGTCAGCATCGTTGGTCCCGCGAAGGGGCTGACCACCGTCAGCCTGCTGTTGCCCCTGCTCATCCTTTCCCTGCCACTGGCGGATATGTCCGCCGTGATCATGGGTCGGTTGCGTGAGGGGCGTTCACCGTTTCATCCGGATCGACGCCATCTTCACCACAGGCTGTTGCGGGCTGGGTTCAGCCATCGCCGCACCGTGCTGTTGATCTACGTCTTCACCCAGTGGCTTGCAGCTCTCGCCCTGGTGGTGGCCAATGCTGAGATGCGTTTTCTCTGGTTGGCCCTCGCCACGGCCATTCTGGTGGCAACCGTGGTGATCAGCCGCCGTCAGCTGCAGACGGAACTGGCGTTTCGAGAAACAGCTCCTTCGTCGACCTCAGACCCGACAGGGATCGCCTCCTGCGGCGATCGTCATGGCTGAACGCGGTGTCGAGATTCTCTGCGTCGGCACGGAGCTGCTGTTGGGCAGCATCCTCAATGGGAACGCACGCTGGATTTCTGAGCGGTTGGCCTCGATCGGCCTGCCCCACTATCGCCAGACCGTCGTCGGAGATAACGAGGAACGACTCAAGTTGGCGGTGTTGGAGTCTGCGGGTCGCAGCAGCATCATGATTACCACTGGCGGTTTGGGGCCTACTCCGGACGATCTCACCACGGCGAGCCTGGCCGCCGCTTTCAACACGCCCTTGGACGAGCGTCCGGAATTGTGGCGCGAGATCCAGGAGAAGCTGGGCTCCGGTGGCAGGACCGTCGCCGAAAGCAACCGCCGCCAGGCGTTGTTGCCACGAGGCGCAGAGGTGCTTCCCAACCCACTGGGATCTGCGCCGGGAATGATCTGGACCCCGCGACCGGGTTTCACGATCATCACGTTTCCAGGGGTGCCCTCGGAAATGCGGGCCATGTGGTCGGCAACGGCTGAACCCTGGTTGCGCGCCAATGGAGGAGCCGCTGGCGTCTTCGCCAGCCGTCAACTGCGCTTCACCGGGATCGGGGAATCCAACCTGGCTGAACAGGTGACGGATCTGCTCGAGGGCAGCAACCCAACGGTTGCTCCCTATGCCTCACTCGGTGACGTGAAGCTGCGGATCACGGCTTGTGCGGCTGATTCCGTTGAGGCGGAGTCGCTGCTCGATCCGGTCGAATCTGAGTTGCTTCGCCGTGCGGGCCACCACTGCTATGGCCGCGATGACGACAGTCTGGCGTCGGTTGTGCTGCGGCTTCTGCGCGATGCGGGTGAAACGCTGGCAGTGGCGGAGTCGTGCACCGGTGGTGGGCTCGGCGCTGCCATCTCCGCCGTGCCGGGATGCTCGGATGTCTTTCTCGGAGGGGTGATCGCCTACAGCAATGCTGTGAAGCAAGGGCTCCTGTCTGTGAACCCCACGCTGATCGAGACCCACGGCGCCGTTTCGGATCCCGTCGTCACAGAAATGGCCGAAGGGGTTCGCAAGATCGTCGGCAGTGACTGGGCTATTGCCGTGAGCGGCGTCGCTGGCCCCGGCGGAGGCTCCGACGACAAACCGGTTGGTCTGGTGCATCTGGCGGTGGCCGGTCCTGATGGCTGCGTGGCTGCAGCGGAACGTTTCGGAGCGCGTCGCGGACGTGACGCGGTGCAGCAGCTCAGTGTGATTCGCGGTCTGGATCGGCTCAGGCTGCGCCTGCTGGCCAGGCGTTCGAACTCTCAGAGCTAGGGTTTTCGACTGCCGCACTGGCGCTGTTGAGTACAGGCACCCTCTACGACAAGGTTTGGAATCTTCATCGTGTGGGCGATCTGCCCGGAGGATCAACACAACTGTTTGTCGGGCTGCACTTGATTCATGAGGTCACCAGTCCTCAGGCGTTTGCCGCACTCAGGGACAAGGGATTGACCGTTCGCTGCCCTGAACGAACGGTCGCAACGGTGGATCACATTGTTCCGACCACCTCTCAGTCGCGCCCGTTCGCTGATCCTTTGGCGGAGGAAATGCTCAGCACCCTGGAGCGCAACTGCCAGGAGTACGGCATCCAGCTGAACGGCATCGGCAGTGGCCGCCAGGGGATCGTGCACGTGATTGCACCCGAGCTGGGACTGACCCAGCCGGGGATGACGATTGCCTGTGGAGATTCCCATACATCCACCCATGGCGCTTTCGGAGCCATTGCCTTCGGAATCGGCACCAGTCAGGTTCGCGATGTGCTCGCCAGTCAGACCCTGGCAATGAACAAGCTGCGGGTCCGTCGCATCCGCGTTGATGGGCAGTTGGCGGATGGCGTGAGTGCGAAGGATCTGATCCTCCAAGTGATCCGAGTGCTCGGCGTCAAAGGTGGTGTTGGCTATGCCTACGAATTCGCTGGGTCGGCCATCGAGGCTCTGTCCATGGAGGAGCGAATGACGGTCTGCAACATGGCGATCGAAGGTGGTGCCCGCTGTGGCTACGTCAATCCGGATGAGGTCACCTTTGATTACCTGAAGGGTCGCGTTCACGCCCCCTCGGGTGAGTCGTGGCAGCGCGCGGTCGATTGGTGGCGTGGACTGGCCAGCGATGGCGATGCCGTTTTGGATGACGAAGTGGTCTTCGACGCCGCGATGATTGCTCCCACCGTCACGTGGGGAATCACCCCGGGCCAGGGTCTGGGGATCGACGAGCACATTCCAGCGTTGGAGGCGCTGGACCCCGGCGAACGCCCGATCGCCGAGGAGGCTTACCGATACATGGATTTGCATCCTGGAACGGCCATTGCCGGCGTGCCTGTTGATGTCTGCTTCATCGGCAGCTGCACCAATGGGCGTCTCAGTGATCTTCGCGCCGCCGCCGCCGTCGCCCATGGTCGGCATGTGGCCTCGGGAATCAAGGCGTTTGTCGTTCCTGGATCGGAACAGGTGGCCCGGGATGCGGAAGCCGAAGGTCTCGATCAGGTGTTTCGTGCGGCCGGCTTTGAATGGAGGGAGCCAGGTTGCTCCATGTGTCTGGCGATGAATCCCGACCGACTGGAAGGTCGCCAGATCAGCGCCAGCTCCAGCAACCGCAATTTCAAAGGGCGTCAGGGATCAGCCAGCGGCAGAACCCTGTTGATGAGCCCCGCCATGGTGGCTGCCGCTGCCGTCCATGGCCACGTCATCGACGTCCGCCGTCTGTCTGTGAATCCCGTCAAGGCATGAGCACGTTTCCAAACGGTTCCATCCCACAGGTGGATGGACGAGCACTTGTTTTGCAGGGCGAGGATATCGACACGGACCGGATCATTCCGGCGCGTTTTCTCAAATGCGTGAGCTTCGATGCGCTGGGTGATCAGGTGTTTGCCGATGATCGAGCCGAGCTCAACGGAGAGCATCCGTTCGACCGCTCCGAGTTTCAAGGGGCCACGATCCTCGTGGTGAACAGCAACTTCGGTTGCGGCTCCAGCCGTGAACATGCGCCCCAGGCTCTGATGCGATGGGGTGTCCGGGCCGTGGTCGGGGTCAGTTTCGCTGAAATCTTTTTTGGAAACTGTCTGGCACTCGGGATCCCTTGCGTCACTGCAAATGCGGAAACGATTGAGGCGATTCAGCAGGCTGTGCTCGCCGCACCGGACCGGTCCTGGTGTCTTGATCTGTCGTCGCTGCGTCTTACATCCAGCGGTGCTGACTGGGATGTCGCCATGGACGCCGGGCCGCACGAGATGCTTCGAAGTGGTCGCTGGGATGCCACATCGCAGCTCGTGGAGAACAGTGCAGAGCTGAAGGCTCTGATGGCGCGGCTTCCCTATCTCAACGACTTCCTTCCGGCCTGAATGATCGGCAGGGGCTGCCGGATTGGACGCGTGGGTCTATGAAAGAGATAGGCGACCGCGTGATTGTCCGATGGCTCAGTTGACTGTGCGGCCCGCGGTCTTTCTGGCGGGTCTGCTGGCTCCACTGACAGCTGCTGTGGCAGCTGCGGCGCCTGTGCCTCTGGTCATCGAGCCAGTGCAGCTGTCGATGCGGGCTCGTTTGATCGAGGAGGGTGCTTGCCGGGCTTGTGATCTCAGGAATGTTGATCTGCGATCAGCGCATCTGATCGGGGTTGATCTTCGTGGGGCCGATCTGCGTGGAGCGGATCTGCGCCTCGCCAATCTCGAGGGTGCAGACCTCACTGGAGCGCTGATGAGCCGTGTCGACCTACGGGGCGCCAACCTCACCAATGCCGATCTCAGCAATGTGGATCTTTCCCATGCCGACCTCAGCGACGCCTTGGTGATCAATGCCTATTCACCCGGAGTCCAGACCGATGGAATTCGCTATGTCGGGGCCAACCTCACAGGCAGCAACCTGATCTACGGCGGCGCTGATTGATCAGAGTGGAAGGCCGTCGTTTCTGTCGTCAACCCTCATGGGGTTGTAGGGAACGAACGGCACACCGGTGCCATCGAAATCAAAGTCGTTCAGTCGGAAGCGAACACCACCGATTCCTTCATAGGGATTGAAGTACACGCCGATGTCGTAGCTGCGTCTTTGCCAGCGGAATTCGATGTTGGAGTTCATCACATCGCCGTAGTACTGCGACCCGGGGTCGACATTGAGTTTGACTCCCGTGCTGATGACCAGTGGCCCGGCGATCTGCTGTGTGATTCCCAGCCCGAGAGTTCCGAAATCCACCACCCGGTCGAATTCAAAGGGGCTGGCACCACCAAGTAGGGTCCCGCCACCAATCACCGTGAACTGGGTGAAATCCATAAAGGGTTTGCTGAATGTTCCGAGCGTCAGCGTGGGTCCTCCACTGAAACTCAGGGACTTCTGATAATCCCCAGTTCCGTAGACAGCGAGCGTGCTGTTGATGTTGGTGTTGAGCGTGATCCCGGGGACGATCGGCTCCGGTGTGTAGCGATACGCCGCCTGGGGGCTGAGCTCCGCTGTCTCTCCACTGACCAGTGGGAAACGGCTCGTCAGAGATCCGAACAGACTTCCCCGCCCGGCCCGCAGCATTCTGTTGCTGGAGTAGCGCTCCGCGTAGTAATCGCCGAAAGCGCCACGTACCAGATAGCGATGGCTTGACTCACCCTGCATCCACTCACCGCGCTGCTCCCCATACAGGCCATAGGCCGCGTCGATATCGGTTTCTCCGAGAGATCCATTCCAGGACCTGTAGCGATAGGTGCCGAACAACTCGGTCTTCAACAACCCAAGCCCGCCGATGTTGAGGTTGCGGCCGAAGCTTCCCCAGTAGCGACTGCCGTTGATGAAGTTGCTGGGATGGAAGGTGCTGATGTCGGCATTCGCCTTCAGTCGATAGTCGCCGTATCGACCCAACAGCTGAGCTTCAAGGCCCAACAGGTCTCCAACCCCATCGCCTTTCCCGTCGATGGCGCGCTGGATGAGAAGTTGTGGTTGCACGGTGAGTTCGGTGTCTGATCCGAGCTCGATCGGTCTGAGGTTGCGACCGACGAACAAGCCGTCTCTGTCCTTGTTGTCGATTCCCAGAACCCAGCGGTTTTCAATTTCTTCTTCCTGATCGATCAGTTGACGACGGCTCACAGGGACTGGGAGTCGATCCTCGACCAGAAGCCTGTTCCGTCTCGCCGTGATCAGGATGGCGCCGTTCGGTTGCTCTCTGGCAATCACCCCTTCAGCATCAATCCGCGTCTGAGCCGGGGTGAATGGGTCATTGGTGAATCCCATGCGATCTGCTGTCCAGCCTTCAGGCGTGATCCGTACCCGTGAAGCCTGAATTCGCCAACGGCTGATTGTTCCATCGATGAGCTGGGTTCCCCCCAGTCGCTTCAGCTCGGGGACCCTCACCACCCCGAAACGATTCTCATCCCTGACGTTCGAATTGATTCGCATCAGCGGAACGCCGCTGCGTCGTTCCAGTTTCAGCGTTCCCTGGAAGGTCACATCGCTGACGCGTTGGTCAATCTCGGCGATGGCTTGAGTCCGGAGGGCCTGCTGAACGGCAGGATCCACCCCGGGTTGAGCGGGTTGCTGTTCAGGAAAGGCAGGGCTCCGGGGCTGCCCGCCATCGCCAAGTGCAACATCCTCAAGGCGATCGGAGAGCGAGGTGGGTTGGACGCGATCCCCACGATCAGGATCAGGGCAGCCGAGTGGTGGAGGCATGACGGCTGACTCCGGCTCTGCAGCTTCCTCACCCCAGCGGTAACGCAGCCCCAGGAGGTAGGCGTTGCTTCCTTCCGTTACACCGCCGTAGGTACCAAAGGCGCCGGATCGGTGGTGGATGCGGCCGACCAGTGAGAGATCGGATGACACCGCCGCTTCCACTTCAAAGCCGAGGTAGTTCAGCAGTTGGGTGTAGTTCTCGCGGAAGGTTTTTTCATAAAGGCTGTAGTCGGTGTTGTAACTGATTCCTTCGATGAAGCCGAAATTCAGCCAGGGCTGAACCCAGACCCTCGCTCCGATCCCGAGGATTCCTTCACCGAAGGTTTGAGCGGGTAAGTCCTGAAAGGGAGTTGTCTGATTGAATTCGCCACCCGGTTGCCGTCCGGCTTTGTGGCCGAACAGATCGGCCTCCAGTTCGAGCGACAGCGGTCCGGCGCGCAGGATCCGTTTCTGCAAGCCAAGGCCCAGCAGATATTCCGGACGCATCCGACCATTGAACAGGAAGGTGTCGCCGAAATTTGAATCGATCGACTGGCCCCCCCAGGCGGTCAGAGCCCATGGTTCAGGGTTCCAGTCGGGAGGGGCTGGTAGTTCAGGGGGACAGGCCATGCCCTGATTCACGTCCTCATCCGCCGGGAGATCAGACCTGAGGCGGCTCGCCAGAGCGGAATCCGTGCTCTCACGGTTGTCGTCGGCCTGGCCGTCGACCTCCAGATCGCCATCATTCAGCACCTCCTCATTCAGCACCTCCTGATCCAGGTCGTCCTGGTCCAGGTCGTCCTGATCCATGGTCTGCACCGTCGACTGCAGAAAATTGCCGGACAGAGACTCAAGATCGACAACCCCGTAAACGTCGTCCAGTTCTCCCTCGTTCTGGAAGAGGTTGTAGCGAAAGGCAGAGGCCTGGAAGTACTGCTTACCGCGTTTCAGCCTGACGGAACCACGGGCGAACAGGCTGCGGAATCCTGAATCAAATTCAATTCGGTCGGCGCGAAGGACGGCGTTTCCGAACACCACCCGAACATTGCCTTCGGCGATGGTGACGCCCCGACGCTGGTCGTAAAACTGGCGATCAGCTTCAAGCTGAACGTTCCCTGGCGGCTGTGGAGCTCCAGCAGGCTGCTCAACAGAATCCGGTTCAACCTCCAGTGGCTCGGCAGCCATTGGCAGACAACCGATCGAGGTGATCCCTGCCAGGAACCAGCCGGCGTATTTCATAACAAGGCGGGTCTCCGCCAATGGATGCCTGCTGCGGCCTGAGATCCTGACACTTCAAATCAACCTTGAAGCGGCAATCAGACCAGTGCGTGGCGCGGTCCGCAGGAACCGAAAATCAGTCTTCGAGATCCTTGCGGCTCGGTGTGCGGCTTGGATCGCTCGCCAGGAAGCCGAAGACGAAGATGCCGATGAAAAAGAAGACGACCGAGTAAACGGAGATCTTGAGGGCGAGCATGGAGACCGACCGGCGTCTGTGAGAGCGACATCATCCTATGGGGCACAACAGCGTTTCCAACGGGTGGGACCCCCTGCAGGCCAGGCGATCGGATTGGATTGAAACGTTTCGAGGTCGCTCGCGCTGCGATCTCAGGGCTGGTTGGCGCCGTTGTGACCGTCCCAAGGACACCCCCTTCGAGTTGGACTCATGGGGGCGGATCCACCGTCCAGACTGGGCGGAACGGGGTCTTCTGGTCTGGCCACGTGGTCGTCAGACGCTTCGTTTGGAGCAGACCTTGCGCTGGCCAGATGGCTGGCGAGCGTCGGAGGCGAGTCAGGCACGACTTCTGCTCAGCTGGTGGGCAGAAGCGATGCGTCTCTGGGTTGATGGAACCCTGGTGCATGAAGGCGACCTCTTCGATACAACCTGCCGCTGGCTGGTGCCCGACCGCTGCCGGGAAGGGGCTGAGCTTCAGCTTCAACTGGAACTCCGCAGCCCGGGGCATGACGACGGCGCACTGATCATCAGTGCGCTCTGTCTCGAGCCAAGGGAGCCTGGCCATGACGTCGATCAAGCTCTCCTGCCGGAGACGTTGATGCTGCATCTGGAGTCAGGGGGAGACCTCCCCCCTGCCTGGGAGCAGCTCGATCCAGCGACAGCCGAGGCCGGTGCCGCCGTGATTGGCCAGCTGCAGCGAGGAGCTCCTCTTCAAGGCAGCATTCACTGGATCGGCCATGCGCACCTTGATCTGGCATGGCTTTGGCCCGTCGCTGACACCTGGCTGGCGGCTGAACGCACCTTCCGATCGGCCCTGGAGCTGATGGCTGCCAACCCGAACTTGCGTTTCGCGCACTCAACGCCAGCTCTCTACGCCTGGTTGCAGCGGCACCGTCCCGGCTTGTTCGATGCCGTATGCGCGGCCAGCCGATCCGGGCGATGGGAGCCGATCAACGGCCCCTGGGTGGAAACCGATTGCGTTCTGGTGAGCACCGCGTCTCTCTGGCAGCAGTTCCAGCTTGGGCAGGACTTCAGTGCTGACATCTTTCCGGAATGGACGCACAACCTGGCCTGGCTGCCGGACAGTTTCGGGTTCGGCGCCGGGTTGCCAGCGGTGGCGGCACGAACCGGCATTCAATGGTTCTGTACGCACAAATTGGCCTGGAATGCCGATCATCCCTTCCCGCATCGACTGTTTCGATGGCGCAGTCGTGGAGGGGATCAGGTCCTGAGCCTGATGTTGCCGCCGATCGGTCGACGTGCCGACCCGCTCGACATGCTCCAGGAGCAACGCACGTGGTGCCGGGCGACAGGGTTGTCCAAGGCTCTGTGGATTCCCGGTGTCGGGGACCATGGTGGCGGCCCAACCCAGGAGATGCTCGACCAATTCGAGCTCTGGAGGGATTCGCCGCAATCTCTTCCCTGCCAGTCCGGCACGGTTCGCGCTTTTCTCGCTTCACTCGAGCCGCTGTCGGCCAGGCTCCCGGTCTGGCGAGACGAGCTGTATCTCGAATTGCATCGCGGTTGCGCCACCAGTCGCGTTGATCAGAAGCGTCACAACCGCAGCCTGGAACGCTTGCTGCGCGAGGTGGACGTTCTCGGCTTTCTTGTGCCGCAAGCCTCCGATGGGTCAGGGACTGCCGATTGGCGCCCCCTTCTGTTCCAGCAATTCCACGACATCCTTCCCGGAACCTCGATCCCTGAGGTGTTTGAGCAAGCCGAGCCGGTCTGGCGTGGGGCACGCAGACAGGCAAGGGCTTCGCGCGATCGAGGCATCCAGCGTCTGTTCTCCCGTTTGTCCCCCGCCGTTCAGCCATTAGAGCGTGTTGATCGCTGGGCATGGTTGGCGTTGCAACCGCTGGCGCGATGGTCGCCGCTGCTGCGCTTGCCCAAGGGCCACTGGCGAACCGCCACGGTTGTGCTGCCGCAGCAGACCGCTGCCGGCGGTGGCGTCTGGGTGCAGCTCCCGGAACAGAGGGGCCTCTCGGCTCAGGCCTTCGATCGCCTTGCGATCGATCAGGGCAAGCCGGCGAAGGTCCGAAACCCCGTTGAGGTTGATGCGCTGCCGAACGGCATCTGGCGAATCAGCAACGGTCGGCTGGCCTTCGATCTCTCCGATCAAGGTCTTCTCCAACTTCGGGATGCCCTGGGCGTGGAGCAACTGTCGGGACCATTGCAGCTCAGTCGATTCGCCGATCGGGGGGAGTTCTGGGATGCCTGGGACCTGGCGGAGGACTACCGCGAGCATCCATTGCCGGTGGAGTGCTCGTCGGGACTGGAGTTTCTCGAGACCGGTCCACTCCTGACCCATGCCGTGCTGCGTTATCGGATCGGTCTCAGTGCCCTCAGGCTTGATCTGCGCCTTCGGGCTGATTGCCCCTGGCTCGAAGTGATCTGCAGTGTCGAATGGCAGCAGCGTCATGAACTGCTGCGACTCGAGCTGTCCCTTGCTCGATCGGCTGTTCGCTTCGCGGCAGATACCAGTGGTGGGGTGCTCGAACGCCCTGCCAAGGCTGAGACGGACCGAGAACGCTCACGCTGGGAGGTGCCGGTGATCTCCTGGCTGGCATCACAGAGTGGTGCTCCCGGTGGTGGGCTGGCCCTGTTGCTCGATGGCCCGCAGGGCGTTGATGGAACTCCGGAACGCATGGGGGTGTCGCTGCTGCGTGGACCCACCTGGCCGGACCCAGGTGCTGATCAGGGCTGGCAACGGCAACGGCTTGCCTTGATGCCGATCGTTGCGGACTGGGCATCAGCCGGTGTTCCGCAAGCGGCGATCTCGTTCAGGGAGCCGGGTTGGTGGGGGCCTCTCAACGCCGCTGAAACAACGGAATGGCTACCAGCGCTGCCAAGGGAACTTGTCCCCGTGAGCTTCCATCACGACCAGGAATGCCGCCGAATGCGCCTATTGAATCCTGGCCCGAGACGCTGTGTCTGGAACCCGGGATCCGGATGGCGGCTCAGACGGGCCAGTGAAGATCTGGATTCGGACGCTGTGACGATGAAACCCGGCGAATTAACGGAGTTGATCCTGACTCAGTCGTCGTGATCATCGAAGGGGTCATCCAGTCCCTTCGATGGCGGGCCAAAGGCCTGATACACACCGAAACCGGTGAGGCCCAGCAGCGCGGCAAGCACGCCGATGGCCACGGAAAGGGCAGGGGAGGTGGTTTCCATCACATCTCTCGACAGGATCGACCCTTTACCGGAGTCGGCCCCTACAGTATCGGCACTTCACTCGACCCGAGACCAAGCGTCGCCATGGCTCAGCGCACCCGTCTGGGAGACCTCCTCCGCCCTCTTAACTCCGAGTACGGCAAGGTGGTGCCCGGTTGGGGAACGACCCCTGTGATGGGGATTTTCATGGTCCTCTTCCTGGTCTTCCTTCTGGTGATCCTGCAGCTGTACAACAAGTCGCTGATTCTTGAGGGGATCAACGTCAACTGGAACGGTCTTGGCTGACCGCACTTCATGAATATCTTCGGCGTCGGTCTTCCTGAAATGGCGGTCATCGGCGCCGTTGCCCTGTTGGTGTTTGGTCCCAAGCGTCTTCCGGAACTGGGACGAACTCTTGGAAAAACGTTGAAGGGATTTCAGTCCGCATCGAAGGAATTCGAGCGCGAAATCAACAAAGCCATGGCCGACCCCGAGGCCATCGACGCAGAGACGTCCGAAGCATCGGAGCAATCATCAGCAGACAGTTGAGCTTCAGTTCATGTCCAATCGGCTGAGGTTGGTCGTGGGTCTGGGAAACCCCGGCGCGAAATATCACGGAACACGCCACAACATCGGCTTCATGGCTCTGGAGCAGCTGGCGGAAAGGAATGGACTTCAGTTCCGCCAGCAATCCAAATTGCACGGTCTCACCGCTGATGTCGGCATCGGTGATCAGCGACTGCGTTTGTTGATGCCCCAGACCTTCATGAATGACAGTGGTCGTTCGATTCGAGCGGCGCTCGACTGGTTCGATCTGCTTCCGGATCAGCTGCTGGTTCTCGTGGACGACATGGATCTTCCGCTTGGTCGCCTGCGTTTGAGAGCGAAGGGCAGTGCCGGCGGTCATAACGGTCTGCGCAGCACGATCCAACATCTCAGCACCGAAATGTTTCCAAGGCTGCGGATTGGGATCGGTGCCCCGGCCGAAACTCCAGTGGAACGCAAAGCTCGAACCGTCTCCCATGTGCTCGGTCATTTCGGCAAGGACGAACAGGACACGGTCAAACAGGTGCTGAACGAAGTGCTCGATGGATTGCCGCTGATCCAGCGACTTGGCATCGAACGTGCTGGAAACAGCATCAATGCGTTTCGTCCTGAGCGACACGCTGAGCAGCGATGACGGCCCTACCGGCAACGACAGCCCATCTCAGGGTTCTGAGGCAGTGTTTTCTGGATCAATGTCTCGAAGGAGAAGTGGCTGCCGGTGGTTTTCAGTGGCAGTTCAGCTGGTTTTTCGATCGTGGGGAACTCACCGTTGAACCCTCGCTTGGACGGGCTTTGATTCAGGACGCTCTGCGTCGTTTCCTGGTCCGGGCTGACTACCGACTGGAACCTGGTGGCGATTACGTCTTCACCGTCCGCGCACGTTTTTGATCGGTGGGCTCACCTGCCATGAACAGGTCAGCTTCAGATAAGCCTCCACCATCACAAGAGCTGCAACTGCATCGAGCTCGGCCGGTGGCACTCTCAGTCCCTCGGGTACGAGTCGCCACAGGCCTCTGGGTGGCCACAGCTGCCAGTACCGCTGTCGTGCTTTCAAGGTTGTTCCGCGTTCGTTGACCTGGACCACCGTGGTGAGCTTTTGCAATGGTGTCTTCCAGGCGTCGCTCCCTGTTCCATCGCCCATCACGATCATCGGCAGATTGCCACCCTGACTCCATTGGTCCAGCGTGTTGAGCACAGCCTCAGGCACCAGCACATCGCTGTCGAGCACCTGGGCTGCGTCAGCCCTGACCAGGACCAGGCCACACTTGCTGCGGCCGGGATCGAATCCGATCACCCTTGTCATGGTGCGAGTTGGATCAACACCTGGACCGGGTCAACGCTTTCGCTGGTGTGCGCCGCCACCACCTGGAGATTGACCGATCCGGAGTCACGATTCACCAGTGACTGGCCTAACTGGTTGAGGGCGTTGGCATCGAACTGCAGCCCCTCCGTCAGCGAGCCCCTCCGCCTCACCTCGGCGAAAGCGGAGGCCAGCAGAAGGTTCATGCTGGTTCGGATGGTGTCTGGAGTCCGCTTTGTCGCGTCCAGAGTGGCGCTGGCCAGCACTTCTCCCTGACGGGCAACCGTGCGATTGGGGCGGACATCAGGAATGGCGTAAACGATGGCCTCTCCCCTGAGAACGTTTGTGGCGGAGCGCATCGACACCACCCAGGTTCCAGGTTTGCTGATCATTTTGCGGAGCCTCTCCACATCACTGCGGGGGACAAGAATGATCTGTTTGTCTGGTTTGTTGCCCGGCAGAACCCGCCCATAAGCCGTCAGATTCGCCTCCTGCAGCAGGCGATCGATCACCTGCTTGGCCTGGCTGGGATCATCCAGACGCACGGTGGCAGTGGCCAGGGTCTGTCCACTGCTGAGAGCAACATCCCCACGCCGCAAGGCGATCAGATTGCGTTCCAGCTGTTTCAGTTCAGTCTCTCCAGCGCTGATGCGATTGCGGACGGCCGCGAGCTCTGTTTCGGTGCGTCGAATATCGGCGTCACGAGCTGCGATGTCTTGACTGAGCCGATCGCGTTCAGCTTCCAGGGTCTGACGTTGGGCCTGCAGTGGTGCGAGTTCTTCACGCAGCCGACCGGCCCGCTGCTTGGCTTCCTCAAGCTTCCTCTCCACCTCCTGAGTTTCAGCTCGGGCCGTCCGTCGATCCTTTTCGGCAGAGGCAAGGGCGATTCTGTTTTGTTCGAGTTCCGCCAGATTGACTTTCAGTTGCTGTCGGCTCTCATTGAGCTTCTGCTGCAGCGCGTCGAGTTCGAACAAGCCGACGCGTAGTTGGCGACTCACCAGCAGCATCAGGCCAAGGGAGAGGGCACTGATCAGGCTGCCGGTGAGAACCGTGATGACAACGGCTGTACGCCGAGGTCGCATATTGAATAAGCTCAGCCTAGCTTTGCCAACCCGGCTTCCCAAACGATCGCCAAGGGTCGAGAGCACTCCACCGAGGATGAGCAACGACAGGACGAGCAGCCAGCCGCTCACTGGCTACTCCCTGCAGGCATGACCTGTTCAGCTGAACCGCTTGGCCAGAGCGATTGGATCCAGCACGGTGATCTTCTTGCGATCAATCTGCACCAATCCTGATTGGCGCAAGTCTCCCAGCAGGCGGGTGATCGTGACGCGGGTGGATCCGATCGCTTCAGCGATCGCCTGGTGAGAGAGGCGAAGGTCGATCGTGATGCCGAGGTCATCAGGGACACCGAAATCTCGGCAAAGCACCAGCAGGAAACTCACCAGACGGGAGGACATGTCGCGGTGCGTGAGGGTCTCAATCATCGTTTCCGTCTGAAGGATCCGACTGGACAGTCCCTGCAGCAGTCGCAGGCCAACGGCGGTGTCCGCTTCGATTGCAGCGCGAACGGAGGCTGCGGGGGCGGTCACCATCTCAACGCGGGTGAAGGCGACAGCGTGATAAAAGCGGTCGGATCGATGTCCCGTCAGCAGCGAGAGCACCCCGAACAGGCTGTTTTCTCGAAGAAGAGCCACGGTGATTTCTTCACCTGATTCATAGACGCGGGACAGGCGAACCGCTCCACGGCGGATCAGGTAGACGCGCTCCGCTGGATCACCTGGGAAAAAGATTGTCTTATTGCGTTCCACCAGTTCGCTGCTGGCACCATCGAGATCACGGATCACATCGAGCAAGGAGCGGCTCGAGGGAGCCTGCGACGCCAATGCTGATGGAGGCACGGTTGGGGAGTAGCGAGTGAAACCACTGCTGGCTGCATTCATGGTTTCGCCGCTTGGATCAATCTTCCTCTCAGGAAGCTAAGGATCGACGAAGGTTCATCCTGTAACAGTCATTACTATTTGTCTGCCGTCTTCCCGGTGCTTCAGGCTCTGGAGCGGATGTAGGCCTCTGTTTGGGCGGAGAACAGGCTCTGCAGGCCGGGTTCGGCGAGATCAAGGAGTTGATTCAGTTGCTCGCGGCTGAATGGAGCCCGTTCGGCTGTCCCCTGGATTTCAAGCAGTCGTCGATCAGACGCCATCACCACATTCAGGTCCACCTCCGCTCGACTGTCTTCGCTGTAGTCCAGGTCGAGCAGGGCCGTTCCATCGACCAGGCCAACGGACACAGCAGCGACCTGATTGATCAGTGGGTCGCGTTCGAGCAGGCCACGATCCAGCAGAACGTCTGTCGCGTGACGCAGGGCAAGCCAGGCTCCTGTGACCGCCGCCGTTCTGGTGCCGGCATCGGCCTGGATCACATCGCAGTCGATCAGCAGACTGCGTTCGCCAAGGGCCTGCATGTCCATGACGGCTCGCAGACTTCGGGCAATCAAGCGTTGGATCTCCTGCGTGCGACCCGACAGTTTCATGAGTTCTCTTGGCTGGCGTTCAGGCGTGGAGCCGGGCAGGAGCCGGTACTCGGCTGAAATCCAGCCCAGCCCCTCTCCCTGACGCCAGCGGGGCACCTTGTCCTCCAGGCAGACACTGCACAGCACTGAGGTTTGGCCCGTCTGAACGATCAGTGAGCTGAGTGCGAATCCCATGGGGTTCCAGCTGACGCTGAAGGGTCTCAAGTCGTTGATGTCGCGGCCGTCTCGGCGAGAAGCGAATTGATCACTCATGGAATGATTGGACAGCACACCACAGGTAGTGTCAATGGGCTTGATCCTCATGAACTCGCCGCTACATTCAAGGTCTTCCGGGGTGTCCGGTTGACCATCACCGTGATGACCGCCAGCCTGAAATCCACGCGCACTCAATCGGCGGAGCTCCCCAGCCAGGACTCGCTGGTCCTTGATCAAGCCGGTTTGCTTCCCCTGCCGTCGGTTCCCTCGAGGGCTCCACTGCATCTTGTCGAGGCTGAAGGTCAGCTGCAGGTGCATACCGCTCCCTATCGGGGCAGTTTTTCAACGGTCTTCAGTCAGGCGGTGCGTGCAGCGGGGCTCGGAAGTCGGGTGTTGATCGCACAATTCCTCAAGGGTGGTGTCCAGCAGGGTCCTGCCGGTTGCGTCAATCTCTGTGGGGGGCTGGCCTGGTTGCGGCCAGACGTTGAGGCCTGCCTGTCGGAAGCTGGTCTTGAGCAGGCCAGGCCGGCAGTGGCAGAGGTGTGGCACACCTGCCGTCACCACCTGATGCAAGGCGATCTCGATCAACTGGTGCTTGATGAACCAGGACTTGCGGTGGCGTTGGGTTATCTCGATGAGCAGGAGTTGATTGACGCTCTTGAGCAGCGGCCCGGCTCGATGGATGTGATCATCACCGGACCTGCCATTCCCGCCAGCGTGATGTCCATGGCCGACCAGGTGACTGAATTGCGACGAGGTTTCTGATGCTGAAAAGCGATCGCTGGATCACTGAGCAAGCCGCCCAAGGGATGATCAGTCCTTTTCAGAAGGGGTTGGTGCGTCATCTGGATCCCAAGAACCGCGAGCGCCCCGTTCTCAGTTTCGGTTGCTCGTCCTACGGCTACGACCTCAGGTTGTCTCCGCAGGAATTCATGATTTTCCGGCACGTTCCAGGGACCGTGATGAACCCGAAGCGGTTCAATCCGGCCAACCTGGAGCCCACCCCTCTGCATCAGGACGAGGATGGTCAGTACTTCATCCTTCCGGCCCATTCCTATGGATTGGGAGTGGCCCTGGAGAAACTCCAGGTTCCGCCGAACATCACGGTGATCTGCCTCGGCAAGAGCACCTATGCCCGCCTCGGGATCATTGTGAACACCACTCCCGCAGAAGCGAGTTGGGAGGGACATCTCACCCTGGAGTTCAGTAACAGCTCCGGAGCCGACTGTCGTATTTATGCCAGTGAGGGCATCTGTCAGTTGCTGTTTTTCGAAGGGGATCCCTGCGACACGACGTACAGCGACCGAGCAGGGAAGTACCAGCATCAACCGGAAAAGGTCACCCTCGCCAGGGTTTGATCACATCAAAGCTGAACTAATCTTGTTGATATTCCATTGCTATCCAAATCAATATCTCCCTAAGTTTCAAAACAAAAACGATCAATCAATGCGTGAAATATTATCTTGAATGTTGTTGTAAGCCATAGCAGGAGTTAATTCCAGATGTATCTCTTTCGCTGGAGTAATTATTTTTTGATGAATTTATGAGTGCATGATTCCTGTCAGTGGAGATTGACGATTAACGGTCCCAGTAGGTTTTTATTGCCTATCGAAGACTGCTTCATTTGTGTCCATAGAAAATTTTATATGGACACAAATGAAAACTATTACTCAGAAGAGAGTGATTGCCGCTTCTCGGCCTCGATGCGTTGCATGACATTGCGTGGGGGCTTGCGAAGAAGGTTCTCTCAGTTGAACTCTCCTTACGGCGCAAGCCGCGCCCTGTGCAGCCGACTTTTCTCATACCACTCGGCGAACTGCGGCGCCCAGGTGAGCAAATGAGGCCACATCAGATCGCAGAGCTGACGAATCTCAAGCTGGGCGTCGAGCTTGGCGCGTAGATCCATGAAGTGCAGAAACGCCCTCAGGCTGAAGCTCACAACGAAGTGCTGGCGGTAGTCGAACGGCAGGATGCCCCGGGCGTGCTCCTCAGCAAAACCCGCTCGCAACAGATCGCGATAACGCTCGGCGGCGGCTTGACAGTGCTTCAGATCCAGCTGTCTCTGATCCTGGGTGTAGGCATATTTTTTGCCTTGCCGATCGCTGTAGTCGCCGACCGGCCGCAGATAGAACACCTCCTCGAGGTCAAGTGCACCATCGGCGGCCCGACAGATGCGTTCGCCGGTGTATCGCATCGATTGGACGTCGAAGCTGACGCCCACCCTGTGGGTGCGGGCCTGCTGCATCACCGAGTGGGGGAACCAGCCCACGTTCAACACGATCTGGGCATGTTCGAGGGGGCCGTAGTGGCCACGCTCTCCAGAGAGCAGTCGTTTGACGCAGATCTCGCCCGCGCGTTGTTCATCGGGCCAGTTCTCGCGATCCCCGGCGACAAACCCCTCGCTGTAGTCCTGATGCATCGCGGCATAGACGCACCGCTGTGGATGAGGAGTTGCAGCGATCAGATCGACCCGGAAACGATCCATGGAGTTACCGATACGGCGTTGGCGTGATCATGGCGACCAGCAGCCAGCCCTGCTCATCAGCCGTGGCTTCGAGGGCCGGTGGTTGGTCCGGTTGTTGCAAGTTCATTGCCAGGAACCGGGCTGAGGCTGCCGATCCCCTGCAGGCCTGGCAGCTCCTTCTCCAGGATCAGAGCTTCACTGATTGCCATGAGATCCTCCGGCTGCCGCAGGCCGATGGAGCGCCCTCGCTGCATGCCATCGGGGCCAAACAGATCAAGCTGCGGGATGCCGTTGACGTCGTAACGGTCCACGAGGTCCTGCCAGCGCGGATTGTCGACATTCACCATCACGATGTCCAGCTTGCCTTGGGTGCTCTGTTCCAGGGAGAGCATGGCGGGGGCCATGGCGCGGCAGGCCTGGCACCAGTCCGCATAGAACTCGATCACCGTCGGGCGGCCGTTGTTCAGGGCGACATCCGGTTCCAGGGATCGCCGTGCCAGCTGTTCGAGAGGCGATTCACTCTGAAATCCACCGCGCACGGCAACCAGTGTCACGGCCAGGCCAAGGGCGACGGCCAGTAGAAGCAATTTCTGGGCCTGGCCCAGCAACGGCTGAGGCGTGCTGCCGGTCATCAAAAGCACTGCGTTGTCAGCACTCTGACAGGCCTGATCGGTGGGCGCGGCTAGCGTCCAACCATGGTCATTCTGCGCTGTCTCGTTCTGCCGCTGAGGGCTCCGTTGCTGCTGCTGCTGTTCGGTGTCGCGGTCCTGATGGGAAACCACTGGACGCTGCTGCAGCTGCATCTGGAAAACACCCGAAACATCAGTGCCCAGCTGTTTTGGACCGTTGAGGTCACCCAGGTCCTGGCTGTCGTGGTGATCTGCACCATGCCCGATCTGCTGATGCGACAGGTCTCCATGCTGATGGCAGCCAGTCGCGTCATCAGCCTGGTGATCACCCTGCTGCTGGTGATCACGCTCGGCATCTACGTGCTGCGGTTGAACTTGCTGTCGGACATCCTGATCATGGCCACCTCAATTCTGCTGGCGCGTCTGGATCTCAGTCGTATCGGAGTCAGCCCACCCTCTGCCATAACCGGATGTCTGTTGTTCATCCTGGTGATCAGCGGATTGCTGGTTGGCCATGCTCTACCCAGCCCCGTTTTGTTCGCAGACGCCTGAGCTCAGGTCGGCGTAACGCAACAGGTTGTCCATCACTTTTTTTGTGTAGTAGCGGGTTTCCGGATAGGGAATTCGTTCCACCCAGAGTTCCGGTGCTGTGTCGAGCTCGTCGTTTCGCCAGCCTTCGACGGTTCCAGGCCCTGCGTTGTAACTTGCGATTGCCAGCAATGGGTGACCTTGCCATTGCTCCAACAGCTGTTTCAGGTAGGCAGCACCAAGGTTGATATTCAGTTCAGGGTCATCGAGTTCATGAGCCTCAAGCGGTCGGCCTGCCAGCTCAGCGGCGGTGGCCGGCATCAGTTGCATCAGGCCGGCGGCGCCGACGACGGATCGCACGTCAGGGGTGAAGCGCGATTCCTGTTTGCTGATCCCGTACAGCAGGTTCGACGACACGTTCTCGTCCCTGGCAGCGGACTGGAACAGAGCGCTGAACAACCGTGGTGACTGGTTGCGTTGCAGACGTTCGGCCTCCTCGCAATTGGGGTGGCGCCAGCGCAGGCTGACTCTGAACAGCTGGTCCAAACCCATCCATGGATCTCCAACGGCGATGCGCAGGCGCCCCTCGACGAGTTGATCCGGATAGGAGGGCTCCTGTCCTGTTTCTCTGCGCGTGAGCCACTGGTCCCAGGCCTTGTCCATGAGGCCGAGGTCCCAGAGCTGGTTCACCAGGTCATCGCCACTGTTGAGTGGGTCAAGATCTACGGCTCCCTCTGCCGGCTGGCTGCTCTCCGCCCACTCAAGGTCAGGACGTTGCAGGTTGGGCAACGGAGTCCGGTGGAGACGCCGTTCCGCAAGCCAGCTGTAATACCCAGCCGGCTGCTGCTCGATCAGCTCCTGCCAATGGGATCTGGCGTTTGTTGTCTCGCCCAGGCGATCAGCGCTGAAACCAAGCCAGAACAGGCGCCGGGCTTCCAGGGGTTGGGGCAGGGTCCCGCTGGACAGTTTGGTCAACAGGGTGTTGGCTCTCTCCCACTGACCGGCCAGCAGGGCATCCCGTGAGAGATCCCACTGCAGCTGCCAGATCGCAGGGTCATCCGGCCACTGTTCGATCACCCGATCCGCATCCCATCCCTGCTCCAGCCGGACGCGACCTGCGGCCACCGCTGGGGACGACTGGGCGAGCGTCGACGGCAGGGCGTTGAGAATCTCCGCCTTTGGAACGAGAGGATCGCTGAGCAGTTTTGCTGCCTCGAGGCTGCTTGGGTGCCTCGGGTGCTCTCTGGTGAGGTTCAGCAGAAGCCGTTCTCCGCGACTGCCTTGTTCACGGTTGCCTCGCAGCAGTGTCCTGCCGATCGCCAGCGCTGTCTCTGGATCAGAGGCTCCCTCCGGCAGGCAGTCTTCGGCCGCGTCGGCGTCGCCAAGCTGGGCCAATCCACGCGCTAGGTGCTGGCGAGCGTTGTCATCAGGCGCCCACTGGCCCTGGTCCTCGCAGGCATCACGAAGACGGCCGGCCGCTCCCGGCCAGGTCACTCCCCAACGGGCGAGGTGAAGCGCCCCTTGATGCCCCTTGGTCTGCTCCGGATCAATGGCTTCCGCTGCCGACAGGGCTGCGGGATGACGGGGTTGACGCTCCAGAAGCTCAAACAGAAGGTCGGGCTCGGCGGCACCTAGTCGCCGTCGAGCCCAGGCGGAGGACGCAGACTCTGGAAAACGTTTGAGGAGGCTGCGCCAGAGATCCGTCGCCTGTTTTTGCCGGCCGAGGTCTGCGGCGGTTTCCGCCGCTAGTTCCAGTGAAATGGAGGCGAGGGGAGCGTTCCCCCAGCCCTGTCCAGCCAGGAGCCTGGCCATCCCAGTCGCGTCATCCCGTTCCCGGGCCGCCATCCTCAGGGCGGCGTCACGGCGCTGTTGCGGATCGATCGACCAGCGGTAGCGCCTCCAGAGCTGTCTGCTCTCGGTTGTCGAGGATGCCGTGTTCGCTCGATACCATTGCTGGATCCACTGCTGACCGAACCATGTCACCGTGAGGGCGCCGGCAGCGGTCCCGAGCAACAGCACAGCACCTCGTCGAGAACCCGCTGGCACGTGTCGGTCTGAACTGCTGGCATTCTGGTCGTCCTCCGCCATTGGGCCCGGCGATGTCGTCCAATCGATCCGTTGCCCGTCCTGGCCGCTGGCAGCGCTGGCGGGCGCTTGTGCTGGTCGGCATCGCATTGCTGGTCTGGGGCCTGCGCTGGCTGTGGCCACTGCAGGGCTGGCCGGGCTGGATCGTGGCGGTTCTCTTCGCCTGGGCGGGTCTTGAGCTGATCCGTCTCTGCTGGTTTCCCCATCGCTGGCGATGACTCGGGGCATGCATCAGGGTCCAGTGAACGGGCGGAGCGTGACCTGTCCCCTGCGGGTTTCTCAGACGGGGCAAGGCTTTTAAGCTGCAGTCCACGAATGAGACCCATGGTTCAAGGAGTTCTGTCTCCGATCGGCCCGTCACTTGGGGCTGCTGTTCCAGGGTTTGGAACCGATGGCATCCGCGGCAGGGTGGGCGAGGTCCTCACCCCTGCGCTCTGCCTTCAGATTGGATATTGGTGTGGGCGGATCCTGCCAAAGGATGGTGTGATCCTGATCGGGATGGATTCCCGTAGCAGCGGCTCGATGCTGGCTTCAGCCCTGACGGCCGGACTCACGGCGGCTGGCCGCGAGGTCTGGACGCTTGGCCTCTGCCCCACCCCTGCGGTTCCCCTGCTGATCCGTCAGCTGGGCGCGTCGGGTGGCCTGATGGTGTCTGCCAGCCATAACCCGCCGCAGGACAACGGAATCAAGGTGTTCGGTGCCGATGGCGCCAAGCTTGATGCTCAGCATCAGGCCTTGATCGAACAGGGGCTTCGCGGCGATCTGGACGCCACCGGAACCCCTGATCTCTGCTGTGGTCCATCGCTTCAGCGCCATGATCTGCTGTCGTTTTATCGCGACTGCCTCATCGCCTCCGTCGGCAACCACCGCCTTGATGGCGTCCCCATCGTTCTGGATCTCTGCTGGGGGTCCGCCACAGCCTGCGGAGCGGAGGTGTTTCAGGCCCTGGGGGCCGACCTAACCGTTCTGCACGGTGAGCCCGATGGGCAGCGCATCAATGTCGACTGCGGTTCCACGCAGCTTGAGCCGCTTCGGCAGGCCGTTGTGGAGCGCGGTGCTGCGATGGGCTTCGCCTTCGATGGCGATGCTGACCGCATGCTTGCGGTCGATGGTCGCGGTCGCGTCGTGGACGGCGACCACGTGCTGTTCCTGTGGGGATCCGTGCTGCAGGAGCGTCAGGCTCTTCCGGATCAGCGGCTTGTGGCGACGGTGATGTCCAACCTCGGATTCGAGCGTGCCTGGCAGCGGCGTGGCGGCCTGCTTGAGCGCACCCCGGTCGGAGACCAGCACGTGCACGCTGCGATGGTGTCGAGCGGAGCAGCCCTCGGTGGCGAGCAATCCGGTCACATCCTTGCCGCGTCCCATGGCTTGTGTGGAGACGGCTTGCTCACGGCGCTGCAGCTTGCCACCCTCTGCCACGACCAGGGAATCAGCCTCTGTGACTGGCTGAATCGCAGCTTTGAGGCCTTCCCTCAGAGACTGGTCAATGTGACGGTTCCCGATCGGGGTCGTCGCAAGGGTTGGACCAGCTGCTCCCCGCTCGTCGATGCCTTGCGGACCGCTGAGGATGCGATGGGGGAGAGCGGCCGGGTGCTGGTGAGAGCCAGCGGAACCGAGCCAGTGCTGCGGGTGATGGTGGAAGCCGCGGATCCGCAGGATGTGGAGACCTGGACCACCCGACTGGCATCCGTGGCCGATCAGCACCTCAACGCGGCCTGAGCCTGTCCAGAGCCAGGTGCAGCGCTCCATCACAGGCATCACCGTGGGGATCACACCAGGATGCCGCTGGAATGGCCTGTGCCACAGCGTTCTCCACGGCAGCCCGGAACGGTGGCAGGTGGGCAAACGCACCACCATGACCAACGACGTTCGGTCGATTCAGGTTCAGGGCAGTGGCAACACCCTTGAAGGCTTCAGCCAGCGAGGCTGCTGAGCGGTTGAGAATCTGCTGCGCAGGGTCCAGGCCCTCAGCGGCAGCCGCCGCCACCAGTGGCGCCAGCCTGGCGAACGCGGCGGGGCCGAACTCCTGCTGAACGACGCACGCCTTGATGGCGGCGCTGCTGTCACATCCCAGCTCCTGCCACAGCCGTTGTCGGAATGAATGGTCTGCAAGTCGACCATCGGCCATCCGCAAGCTGAGCTGCAGGCCCTGATGGCCGATGTCAAAGGCAGAGCCGGCGCCATCCAGCAACCATCCCCAACCCGCGCAGCGATGTTCTCTGCCAGAGCCATCACGGCCAACGCAGATCATGCCCGTGCCGCTGATCAGCACGATCCCGGCCTGCTCAGGGAAGGCTCCGCGCAGGGCGGTGCGTTCATCCCCCGTCGCGACAACCTGCGACTGCGGCAGTCCCAGTTCCTCCGCCAGCAGGGCGGCAGCGCGCCCTTGCAGCTCGGTTCCCTGCTCGATGCCGCTGGCGCCGATTGCGGCGGCAAGGAGATCGTCGCGATTCACTCCAGCGGAGACAAGAGCTGCTGAAACGCTGTCCTGCACTGCACGTCGGAACCGTTGTTCCCCCTGCTGGGCATCGAGATGGCTGACACCGGGCCCCGCGCCTGAGCCGAGACGGTGCAGCTGCCCAAGCTCGCTGCGGCTGATTCGGCAGCGGGTGCCTGTCTGACCTGCGTCGAATCCGGCGATCAGCACAGGCTTGTCCTCTCGTCTGAGGGAAGGCTCGTCAGCGTCGCCAGGCAGAACCAACCGATGATCTGCACTTCCGGACGGAAGAAAATGGTGTCGGCGATGCCCTGCCCCAGCAGACCGGCGATCGCCGCCAGGCTGGCAAGGGCAGTGCCTGCGGCAGGTTCATTGATGCGCAAGCCCTGGAGTCCCAGGCGAACGCTGCTCTGAAGCAATCCCAGACAGGCGATCAGCCCAGCGATGCCTGTTTCAACCAGGATTTCCAGGGGTAATGAATAGGCGCTGAGGGCGTTGAACTTGGGCTGCTGGTACAGCGGGTAGATGCTGTTGAACGCATTGTTGCCAGGGCCGATTCCGATCCAGGGACGGTCCTGGATCATTTCAATGGATGCCAGCCAGACGTTGATTCGGAAATTGTTGGAGCTGTCACCTCGTCCCGCCAGCAGGCTGCTCACACGGGTGCGGATCGGTTCCAGTTTGGTGACGGCGATGGCCAATAACGCTGCTCCCAGCAGCAGGATCAGCAGAGGAACCAGTCGTCGCCATAGGGCTGGCCATTCACGGGTGCTGCGCAGTAGCAGCAGCAGAATCAGCACCGCCATGCCCACCATCAGACCGACCCAGCCACCTCGGCTGTAGGTGAGCACGATCGAGCTTCCCGCCAGCCCCAGGGTGGAGATGGCAAACACCCGGCGCCCCCACCCCTGCCAGCGCAGCACGGCGAGGGCAGCGAGCGGCAGCAGGGCGAGCAGATAGCCCGCCAGCAGATTCGGATTTCCCAGGGGTCCGTAGATGCGGATGGTTCCCTCAGTGATCGAATTCGGATCTGCCCAGCGGGCCAGCTCTTCAGAGTTGCCGTACAGCTGTCGCAAGGCCAGCACACTGCTGGCAAGGCCTCCGCACAGCAGACCAGCCAGCAATCGATCCCACCAGCGGCTGTTGCACAGCAGCAGTTTGCTGGCCAGGCCGTAAACCCCCAGGTACCCCAGCAATTTGATCAAGCCTTTGGCCGCGGCGGATGGCACCGGGGAGAAGCCTGTGGCTAGAGCGGCGATGCCGAGAAACAGCAGGAGCCAGCCCCCGATGGGACGAATGCGATCAGGTGGGGAGACCAGTGACCACAGCAGCCAGAGGCCCCCTGTCGCAGCGATCAGCAGCGTCAGACCGGCACGCGTGAAGAAGGGGAGGCCGGCGAGCAGGAGTGTCAGGAGTCCTCCAGCGAGCCACTCAAGACGGCGAACAACATCGGGGTTAGGGTGCAGCACTCCCTGCCAGCGCAGCAGCAGTGGAACGGCCATCGCTCAGGGTTAGGGGCTGACGGTTTCTGCGGGATTATCAATCGCCTGCCAGCGACGTTCCAGCTCGGACAGGTCTGGTCGTTCCTTGTGATTGCGTTGATACAGCACCCGGTACACAGGAAGCTGCTGTTCGGATGTGTAGCTCTCCCGTTCCGTTGGCACCTGCAAGGGATTGTCGGCGCGCCATGGTCTTGCATCGCCTGCCGGTCGACTGAAACAGCCGCAGAGTTCGGTGAGATTCACCATCGGAGTGATCACCTCAAGCACATCGCTCTGGATGAAAAACTCACGGCCTGGCTGCAGAGCAGCTGCGATGGCCAGCAGCAGAGCCGGTTGAAGCACCCTCCGTTTGCGGTGGCGCCGCTTGAACCATGGGTCAGGGAACTGAATCGAGACCCGTTGCAGTTGATCGGGCGGCAAGGATGCCATCCATCCTTCGAGGCTGATGTTGGCGTTGCAGAACAGCACGCGGACGTTGCCGAGCCCGCTTGCCAGAGCGTCACGGTCCGCGGAGATCACCAGTGGCCGGCGGATCTCGACGCCGAGGTGGTTCCAGTGCGGATTCCGTTGCGCCAGACCCAGCAGACAGCGGCCTCTGGCGCAGCCGATGTCGAGATGGATCGGCTGCAGGGGTTTCTCGAACAGGTCGCAGGGCGCTGGTAGCTGCAGCGGCAGCTGAAAGAAGCGACTGAGCGGATTGACGTGCTGACGCAAGGCTTCTTGTTCAGGACGGATCGTGCCGGAGCAGACCCCAGCAGGCTGTGTAGCCGTGCAGATGGGTTGCTCCGCCAACCGGTCCGATTTCGCCATTGCAGAAGGTTCCGGCAACCGGAAGTTCCGGCATCACCTGCCTGGCCAGCGAGACATCACCGTTGGGGGCTCCGAACAGGCCGTTGCCTCGTCCGAGGCAGGCCATCAGCAAGCCGAACTGGGCCGGAGCGGGGTGATCGGCCGCCGAACGCAGGAGCTGCAGGGCCTCCTGCCGGGAGGCATCGGCTTCCCGCAGATGGAACTGCACGTTCTGGCCCGGGCGAACCCGTTCAGCCACGGCAACGGCGCCATTGCTGGGATCCACACCGATCAAATTGCGAACCAGAAACGCCCCTGTAGCTGTGTTGGTGCCGTCCGGACCGAGTTTGAGTTCACGGCGTTCGATGCCGAGGAACAGCGAGTGGCGAACCTTCTCGCGCTCCTGTTCATTCAGATCTGCCAGCACCCGTTGCAGGCAGGCCACGGGGCTCGCCCTGCGGTCGCC
Organism: Synechococcus sp. KORDI-100; assembly: GCF_000737535.1. Lineage (NCBI taxonomy): Bacteria > Bacillati > Cyanobacteriota > Cyanophyceae > Synechococcales > Synechococcaceae > Synechococcus > Synechococcus sp. KORDI-100. The sequence continues at coordinate 558,617 of NZ_CP006269.1, forward strand.
TTCGCTCAGTTCCAGCAGAACATTGCGCTGAACCTGCTCGATGGCGAACACCGGGCCGATTGGACGACACCCCTGGGCCACCACGGCATCCATCGTCCAGTCCCCTCCGATGGAGCAGACCACAGCGCCGGCGACGACACCATCATCGATGAGCAGTGATCCGTGGGGAGCGTTGTGTGGTCCTGCGATCCCGCCGATGCGAACCGCATCGGGGTAGGCATAGTCCAGACCGCTGATCAGATCATTGATGCCGCTGCTGGTGGGATCAATCAGCACGATCTGGCTGCGGCAATGGTCTGGATCAATCCCCGTCCATTCCTGCCACCGCAAAGCTGGTCCGTCCAGATCGGGGAGGGCGTTGGTGTTCAGGGCCTGCGTCTGGATCTCAGCACCCGGCAGGTTGAGCAATGACACACTCAGGGCTGGGGTTTGCTCGAGCTCGGTGGCGACCCCGCGTTCAGTGGTGCCGATCACCCCGCCACCGGCGCATCCAAGCCACTTGCTGGCCTTCAGGCGCTGGCGAAGCAGCGGCAGCAAACGAGGAAGATCGCTGGCGTAGCTCGTGTCGACGAAAACCAGGGCAAGATCCGCTTCGCTGTGACGACCAAAACTGGTGACAACGTCCTGAACGGCCTCATCCAGGGAGGGTCTTGAGGACAGGGCGGTCCGACAGATCGGCGTCGCCGATGCCGCCCGGAACCAGTCGAGGGGGGAGAACGACGCCATGAGTGGGACCCTATCAACCTTGACGGCGGAGGGGGCGTTGATAATGACGCCAACTTGTACCGACTGAGTGAACGAGCTGTCCTATCGCGCGCTGGTCTGGTTGACCTATCGACTGGCAGCCGTCTTCGCGCTGGGACTTCCGCTTGTGCTCCTGATCTGGTCATCTATGCGCCGTGAGGCCTCGGTGGTGCGTCTGCTGTCGCTGTACTGGAAAGTGGCGAGCCTGATGGGGATCAGCATGCTGTTGCTGACCGATCAGCGGCCTCTGGGATACCTGACGGCAATGGTGGCTCCGCTGCTGATGCTCGTTTCGGTTTGGTTCTGGGTCGATCTCAACGAAGAACTGGAGGATCTGCCGCCCTGGCGGCCCCTCTCTCTCTGTGTGCGGTTGTGGCGATGGGCTCTGAGTGGGTTCGCCCTGGTGTGTGCCGCCATGAATGCCACGGCTCTTGGCTGCATGCAGCAGGGCACGACGAGCGACTGCAAGGCCTGGTTGGAGGCTCCGCAGGGGGTTCACGGTGTGGTGGAAACAGTTTTTGACTTCGTGTTCGGCGGTCAGTGGACGGAGGCCGTTGCCGCCTTCATCGGCTATGTCGCACTAGTGGCGTATCTGGCGGGACTTCTTCAATGGCTGCTTGTGCGTCTGCCACGCCAGGGTCGGGTGGCCGGCGGGTTTTAAGAAGCGATGACCACAACGCTGACGGATCTGCTGCGGGCGCTGGAGGAGCGCAGTCGTCAATCTCCCAATCGTGTCGTGCGTCTTACCGGCACGGTCGACGACGAACCGTGCGAACTACTGATTTTCCGGGGATTCAGCAGCAGCACCACCCATCCCACATCGTTTGATCCTGATGCGCCCGTGCTGCGGATGCCGGTGGTGCTCGACAACGCCGAGCTCCTTGAGGGACCGCTTCAGCCCTCTCAGGTCAAGGTTCTGCTCGGGCCGATGACGCCGGAGCAGTTGCTGGCTCAGGCCATCTGGTGAACCCGGCGCTCCAGCACTGCAACACAGCGGCCACAGAGATGAGGATGTTCTGGATGCTGACCCAGATCATTCTCGTAGTGCCAGCAGCGTTCACATTTGCTGCCGCGGGCTCGGGCGACTTCGATCAGAGCGCTGTCCTCCTGGTCACTGGCCAGCACCTCCGCCCAGGGTTCACCCCCCAGTTGCAGCTGGGACACCAGCAACCAGTCGCGCAGGCCATCCACATCGCTGTGGCCATGATCGCTCAGCCAGGCCAAGGCTGACTGAAGCCCTGGATCACGGGCTTCGATTCGCACCGCGGCCTCCAGGGAGGCTCCGAGTTCCTGTCGGCTACGGCAGCCTTCCATCACCCGGTTGACCGAGGTCCGAAGCAGTCGAAGTTGCTGCATCGGTTCGATCAGGCTGGGGTCGCGCCAGTTCTCCGGGACCGATGGCCAGCCGCGTCTGAACACGGACGTCTCCTCCACGGGGTAGGGAAGGTTCTGCCAGATGTCTTCTGCCATGTGGCAAAGCACCGGAGCGATCAGACCAGCGAGGCGCTCAATGATCAGGGCCATGACGGTCTGACAGCTGCGCCGCCGCGGATCTGCTGGTGCGCTGACGTAGAGACGATCCTTGGCAATGTCGAGATAAAAGTTCGACAGATCGGTGACGCAGAAGTTCTGCAGCAGCTGGAAGAAGCGGAAGAACTCGAAGCTTTCAAAGGCCTCTGTGATGTCGTCCATCACCTCGGCTGTTCGCTGCAGCATCCAGCGGTCGAGCAACGGCAGTTCCGCGACCTGGATGGCGTCGGTTGCAGGATTGAAGTCGTGCAGGTTGCCCAGCAGGTAGCGGCTGGTGTTGCGCACCTTGCGGTAGACATCCGCAAGCTGGCGCAGGATCCCTGCTCCGATCGGCACGTCGGCGGAGTAGTCCACCGAGCTCACCCAGAGCCGCAGCACATCGGCGCCGTAGGGCGGTTCCTGCTTCTGGTTCTTGCCCCCCTCGATGATCACCATCGGGTCGACCACGTTGCCGAGGGATTTACTCATCTTTCGGCCTTTTTCATCCAGGGCGAAGCCATGGGTGAGCACCCGTTTGTAAGGGGCGTGGCCATTGACGGCGACCGAGGTGAGCAGGGAGCTCTGGAACCAGCCGCGGTGCTGGTCGGATCCCTCCAGGTAGAGGTCGGCGGGATAGCTGAGGTTGTCACGCTGACTGGCGACAGCGGCCCAGCTCGAGCCGGAGTCGAACCACACATCCATGGTGTCGGTGCCCTTGCGCCACTGGTCGGCCTGGTCGGCATAGGCGGGCGGCAGCAGATCCGTTTCGTCCTTTTCCCACCAGATGTCGGCACCGTGTTCGGCAATCAGTCCCTGGATGTGATCCAGGGTGTCGGCGTTCAGCAGCACCTCGCTGTTGCTGCGGTGATAGAAGACTGGGATCGGCACGCCCCAGGTGCGCTGACGGGAGATGCACCAGTCGCCGCGCTCCTTCACCATTGATTCGATCCGGTTGCGACCGGAGGCGGGGGTCCACTCCACCTGGCTGATTGCATCAAGTGCCTGTTGGCGGAACCCTTCCACGGAGGCGAACCACTGCTCTGTGGCTCGGAAGATCGTGGGTTTCTTGGTGCGCCAGTCGTAGGGGTAGCGGTGGCCATAGGCCTCCTGCTTGAGCAAGGCACCGGCGGCAACGAGCGCCTCGATGATGGCGGGGTTGGCATCCTTGAGCACGTTCAGGCCGGCAAACGGCCCGGCTTCGTCGGTGAGGGTGCCGGCTTCGTCCACTGGGCAGAGCACCGGCAGGTCGTTCTTCTGGCCCGTATGGAAATCGTCGACGCCGTGGCCAGGCGCGGTGTGCACAAGGCCCGTGCCGGATTCGGTGGTGATGTAGTCACCGCCGATCACCACTGGACTGGTGCGATCCAGCAGCGGGTGGCGGTAGATCAGACCAGCCAGCAGGGCTCCTTTCACTGTTGTTCGAACGGTGAGTGGAAGGTTCAGCGTTGTGGTGAGTGCCTCGACCAGCTCAGCAGCAACCAGCAGGAGCCGACCGCTGCCGTCATCAGCAAAGGCGTACTCCAGGCGGTCGTTCACGGACACGGCCAGGTTGGCGGGCAGGGTCCAGGGTGTTGTCGTCCAGATCGCCACCTGCAGCGCTTCGCCGAGGGCGTCCGCCTCGGTGGGTAGCTCAAGGCCATCACTCTCGAGCGCATCCCTTAGGAGTGCCGGCAGCTCCACCGCCGGAAAGGCGGCGTAGACGCTTGGACTGGTGTGGCCGTCCGGGTACTCCAGTTCGGCCTCGGCCAGTGCTGTGCGTGAGCTGGGGCTCCAGTGCACCGGCTTCAGGCCCCGGTAGATGTGCCCCTTGAGCACCATGTCCCCGAATACCCGGATCTGGGCGGATTCGTACTCCTTCTGCAGGGTGAGATAGGGCTGCTCCCAGTCGGCCCAGATGCCCCAGCGCTGAAAGCCTTTCATCTGGCCATCCACCTGCTTGCGCGCGTAGGCGGCAGCCTTTTTGCGCAGCTTGATCGGGGTCAGGGCCTTGCGCTGCTCCTGATCCATCGACTGCAGCACCTTCAGTTCGATCGGCAGGCCGTGGCAGTCCCAGCCCGGCACATAGCGCACACGGCGTCCACGCAGCACCTGGAACTTGTTGATCACATCCTTCAGCACTTTGTTGAGTGCATGGCCCATGTGCAGTGCCCCATTGGCGTAGGGCGGGCCGTCGTGCAGCGTAAACACCTCACCGCTGTTGTTCAGGCCCAGCCTGAAATCAAGTCCGTTGTCCTTCCAGAAGGACTGAAGTTCAGGTTCTCGTTTGATTGCGTTGGCACGCATGCCGAAGCCTGTCTGCAGCAGGTTGAGCGTGTCCTTGTAGGAGGGACGTTGCTCCGCGGCGTCTCGCGTCTGCTTGCTCACAGGGGCCTTGATGTGACTTGGGGATTATCAGTCTTCAGGCCCAGCGACTGCTTTTGCGTCAGCCACTGATTCTGGATCTGCGATTGCGGTCGATTCAGCTGCAGGTTTTGGCTCCTCCGCTGTCTCTTGCTCAGCCACGGTTTCCGGCTCAGCCACGGTTTCCGGCTCAGCCACGGTTTCCGGCTCAGCCACGGTTTCCGGCTCAGCCACGGTTTCCGGCTCAGCCACGGTTTCCGGCTCAGCCACGGTTTCCGGCTCAGCCACGGTTTCCGGCTCAGCCACGGTTTCCGGCTCAGCCACTGGCATTGTCTCGGGGAGATTGGCCGCCTCGCTGTTCTGATCAGCCATGTCCGTTGCCGTGGCAATTGTTTCTGTTGCGTCGGACGACGGCAGCTCGTTGGCGGTGTTGGTGTCAGGACGCACCCATTTCTTCCCAGACACGCCTGTCTTGGCAGCGGGTTTGAGTTGTTTGGCGGCTCCGCTCAATCCCTGGGTCAGGCTCGTTACTGCAGCGCCCAGCTGCTTGAGACCTGTCAGCCAGTACTCAGGAGATCCAAGTCGCTGCCGCTCGTCATCGTCGAGAGCCCTCCAGCGGGCCTGGCCCACTTCGGCGCTGAGGCGGCTGACCAGCAGGCTTCCGCAGAGCACAGCCAGCATCGGAGCGCCCCGCAAACGGTCACTGCTTGTCACCAGCACGAGGCCGAGCAGCAGCACCACGGCACCCCAAACCCCATCGCGAGGACGACTCAGCTCGACCGCCAGCAGGGGTAACAACAGCAGCGCCAGGCCGAACAGCAGGCAGACATCGCCGCTAAGCGTGGCCAGCATCGCCACCTCCTCGAGATTGATTCCATTGTGATCCGATCCCTAAAGTCGGATCAGTGCCCACCTGGCGGAATTGGTAGACGCGCTGGTTTTAGGTACCAGTGGCCATGGCTGTGGGGGTTCAAGTCCCCCGGTGGGCATCTCCTTCCCTAACTTGGCAACGGATTGTTTCGGAATTGTTGGCTCCTGACCAGATGACCCAGGCACCTGCATCGGCTCAGCAGCCGCGTCTGGCGATGGAGTCGCTGCGTTCTGTGCTGAGCGGTTTCATTGACCCCCCGGATGCATGGAATCCAACGGTTGGATTGTTCATCGGGGGATATGTCCTGGCCGGGGTCACCATCTGGGGCTGGTTCGTTGGCGGTTGGCCCCTCCCCCTGCTTTTGGTCTCAGGCTTTTTGGCTCTGCATCTTGAGGGAACCGTCATCCACGACGCCTGCCACAACGCTGCCCATCCCAACCGTTGGCTGAATCAGGCGATGGGCCATGGCTCCGCATTGTTGCTGGGATTCAGTTTTCCTGTGTTCACACGGGTGCATCTCCAGCACCACGCCAATGTGAATGATCCGAAAAACGATCCTGATCACATCGTCAGCACCTTCGGTCCCCTCTGGCTGATTGCGCCTCGATTTTTCTACCACGAGTGGTTTTTCTTTCAGCGACGGCTCTGGAAGCGCTGGGAATTGCTGCAATGGGGTTTTGAGCGCAGCGTTTTTGTGGCGATTGTTCTCGCTGCTGCGCGCTTTGATTTTCTCCCGTTCATTTTCAATTGCTGGTTTGCACCTGCTCTGATGGTGGGCGTCACTCTTGGTTTGTTTTTCGACTACCTCCCCCATCGTCCATTTCTTTCAAGAAGCCGCTGGCGGAATGCTCGGGTTTATCCAGGCCGTGTGATGAATTGGTTGATCATGGGTCAGAATTATCACCTTGTGCATCACCTTTGGCCCTCGATTCCCTGGTTTGAGTACAAGCCAGCCTATGAAGCAACAAAGCCGTTGCTCGATTCCAAGGGATCGCCCCAACGTCTTGGAATTTTTGAAACGCGCTCCGACGGCTTTAATTTTCTGTATGACATTCTTGTCGGGGTTCGCAGCCATAAAGCCCGGAGAAGTCGCATGCGACGGGTTGCCAAAGTGTTGCCTGGAGCGCGGCTGCGACGTGGCTGGATTGCTCTTTTGCAGCGAACGGCGGTCAGTCCCGCAAGGCTTAGATCCTGATCCAGAACGTTCAGAATGAAGGAGTATGGCGTTAATCCGACCCAGTAAAAAGTTACCCCATCAGCAGGAACTTGATGCTAGCTGATATGCCAACTACTGATTGATCAAATTAAAGGTATTAATTGTCTATTTCATTCAATATCTTTAGACATTCTAGCTGTTCTTATAAGGCATTGAATTGTGCTCGTTTTGGGCAATCGTTTTTGTCTTGGTCGTCTCGGTCAAGGTGCTCATGGTGGTTTGATTGTCTTCTAAGGCCATCCACTGTTTGAAATGAGTCTGGGATTGATGATTGATTCTCTTCTCATCCGGCCAGACTTCATTGCTGATGGTCCTGCTTATTGATCGGCAAGGATCTTGGGAACGCGGTAGAAATCCTGCTCCCGTTGAGGGGCTTGATTGAGAATCTCTTCGCGCACTTGAGTCGGGGTGACGCCGTCTTCCCGGGTGACATTCACCACTTCCACAGCGCGGGTGGTGGCGGGCACATCGGTGGTGTCGACGGCCTCGAGCTGGCTGACGTAATCCAGGATCGATTCCAGCTGCCCGGTGAAGGTGGTGATCTTCTCCTCCGGCAGGTCGAGGCGCGCCAGCTTCGCCACCTTGCGGACGTCATCGGCAGTGATGCGGCTCATGCCTCGCTGAGAAAACTGCAGAGATCCTCGCTCAAAGCCGAGGCGGCGGTCTCGATCAATGAGGCTCCCTGTTCCGCTGTCGCTAACGAGGGGTGTGATCCCATGCGTCCATCCGGATGTCGCCGGCGGAAATCGTCCGGGCCATGAATCGGTCCCGCGGGAGCTGGATCCGGTAAGGGACGCTGCTTGCTGATCAGAGTGGGCTCCAGCTGAAGAGTCACGGCGATCTCGCTGGGGGTGGCGTGATGGCCTTCCTTGTCGCCATAGAGATCGCGGGCTTCACGCATCACCGGTCCGGCCATGAACCAGTTGGACAGACGGCAGCGCAGCTTTGAAGCCACGGGCAGGTCGCGGCTGGCGGCCGTGCCATGGGCCTGGGCGAACGCTGCTCGGGTGGTGGCGATGTTGCCGCCGTGACCGTTGATCACAAACACCCGCTCAAAGCCATGGCGGGCCAGGGAGAGAACAAGATCGTGCAGCACAGCCAGCAAGGTGGCGGGTTGAAGGCTCATGGTTCCCGCGAAGCCAAGGTGATGCTCAGCCATGCCGAAGGCTTGAGCTGGTGTCACAAGAACACCGGTCCGACGACCGACCTCAAGGGCGATGGCCTCGGCGGTGAGGGCGTCGGTGCCAATCGCCCCCGTTGGTCCGTGTTGTTCGGTGGATCCAAGCGGGATGATCACGCCTTTGCAGGTCTCGAGGTAGGCCTCCACCTCGGGCCAGCTGCGCAGGGCAAGCCGGATGTCTTCAGGTGTATTGGCGGGGCCTGGGTAGCTGGCGGTCATCGCTGGCTTGGCATTGGTTTGATGATCGCTCGGCTCGGCCTCGATCAGTGAGCCGTACCGTTGCCGTCGTATTGATCAGTGTTGTAGTAGCCGCCGCGTGTTCCGAAGAAGAGGCAGGCGAGTGGGAAGAGCACGATGCTGCCGAGCAGCACGGTTCCGAGATTGAAGCCGGAGAGAGCGGCGTCCATGCTGAGCACGTTGATGACGTCAGCTTGGCGGACTTACAACCTTCTTGCAGCCCATCAGGTGGATTCCGCTGACAGTTCCGCGCCATCTCCCGGGACATTCAGCCATCGACGCAACCAACCTGTGAGCCAGATGAAGGGCAGGGTGTCAGCCAAGGCGGCCAGCACTTTGAACAGATAGCCGCTGGCGATGAAGCTGGCCAGCTGCGGAAGCACAGGATCGTCGACTCGCACCGGCAGCACGTGGGCCCCGTAATGGCTGATCAGCACGACGGCGCTGGTGTCCACGAGCTGACTCACCAGCGTGGAGCCGTTGTTGCGCAGCCAGAGAGCCTCGCCGTTTGTGAGTGCTTTCCAGAAGTGGAACAGCCGCACATCGACGAACTGGGCGGTGAGATACGCCACCATTGAGGCTCCAATCGATCCGAAGCTCAGAGCTTGAATCGTGCGGAAGGTGGTCTCTGAGCTCCCCGGCATGGCCGGCAGCAGTCCCCCTAACCACAGGATCAGAAACACCCAACCATTGAGAAGAAGACCCACCCACACCAGTTGATTGGCTTTCTGTTCACCCCAGAGCTCACTGATCAGATCGGTGCACAAGAAGGTGATCGGATACGGGAGAGCTCCAACAGCGACAACGATCGGCCAACTTCCGATCGTCCCCAATTGCAGAAAGCGTGTCAGGCCAAGGATGTTGAGCATCCCCAGGGTGCCGAGAAACAGGCCGGCAAGCACCAGGAACACTCCATCGCGCCGGGCCTGGAGGCTGCTGCTCATGGCTGTGTCACATCCAGGCTGGTTCAAGCCTGGCCAAGCGACGACGGACTGTCATCACCATGGGCTGTTGCGCCACTTCCGAAACAAATGTCCCCTGCAAGGTCAAAACATGAAATCAAAATCCAAGAGCCGCCTATGCCATGCTCCGCTCACCACGCCAGCTTCCGCAGGGCTCTTCGTTTCACATCACGCTGAGGTGCAACAGCCGTCAGTCTTTGATTGCGAAAGGATTGAGCCGAAATGTGCTGTTGGTAGTGCTCGCCAAGGATTTCTCCGCTTTACCCAAATCCTTCTTCTGCCGTCCTGCAGAGGTGGTGGGACCAGACTTGGTGGGCTGCAGGTTGGTGAAACGTCAGGGCGATGGACGCCTGCTCTGGGGCGTGATTGTGGAAACGGAGGCGTATTCCCAGGACGAACCCGCCTGCCACGGTTACCGGCGCCGCTCACCGCAGAACGAAACCCTGTTCGGTGAACCAGGGCGCTTTTATGTGTATGTGAGCTATGGCATCCACCACTGCGTGAATGTGGTGACCGATCGAGAAAACTGGGCCAATGGTGTGTTGCTCAGAGCAGTCGCCCTGCCTGAGGAACCGGAAAGGATCGCAGCAGGGCCTGGTTTGCTGGCGCGTCGTTTTGGTTTGGACCGACAACATGACACTCTCGCCGTTACTGGTGAGAATGATGTGTGGCTGGCTCCTAGGCCGGCGTCCCTCGCCTGCCCCACACTTGTGACCACGACGCGGATCGGAATCTCCCAGGGAGAAGAGTTGCCTCTGCGTTGGTATCTCAAGAGCAGCCGCAGTGTCAGCCGGCGCGCCAAAGGTGATCGCAAGCCAACCCCTGCAGATGCCTTGTGTCCAGCAGATCTTGAAGTGAAATGAGCGGCTGGAATCATCGCCATATCCTTGATCTGGCCGCCTTCTCGTGGCAGGACTACGCCGCTGTGTTGGAGCTGGCGCAGCGTTTCCGCTCTCTTCCCGTCACCGGCGTGCGTCGACTACCTGCCTTGCAGGGACGATTGGTGGCCAACCTGTTCTTTGAGCCGAGTACACGAACCCGCAGCAGCTTTGAGCTGGCGGCCAAACGTCTGTCCGCGGATGTGCAGAGTTTCTCTCCGTCGAGCAGTTCCCTGAGCAAAGGGGAGAGTGTGCTCGATACGGCACGCACCTATGTCGCCATGGGGGCCGATGTGCTGGTGGTTCGGCACCGTTCCACAGGGGTGCCGCAGCAACTGGCGGCAGCACTCGAGCAGTCCGGAGACCGCACAGTAATCCTCAATGGCGGTGACGGTTTGCACAGTCATCCCAGTCAGGGATTGCTCGATCTCTACACCCTGGCTCGCCAGTTCGACCCTGCCCAACCCCGACCTGGGGTCCTTGAGGGTAAAAGAATCGTGATTGTTGGAGACATCCTGCATTCGCGGGTGGCGCGTTCCAATCTCTGGGCCCTAACGGCCTGTGGTGCGGATGTTGTGCTTTGCGGCCCGCCGAGTTTGTTGCCGCAGGCTTTTGAGAGTTTCGTGGATGGGCCTCCACCGGGGCAGCCTTCCGATCCCATCGAGAAGCGTGGTCGGATCGTGGTGAAGAGACGGCTAGACAAGGCACTTCCCGGGGCGGACGCCGTGATGACCCTGCGCCTGCAGAAGGAACGCATGAGCCAGCAGCGGCTCACGGATCTCTATCGCTACCACCGCGACTACGGCCTGAGTCGGGACCGTCTGCAGCTCTGTGGCAAGAGCGTGCCGGTGTTGCACCCCGGCCCTGTGAACCGAGGTGTGGAAATGGCCAGTGATGTGCTCGATGATCCCTCGATCTGCCTTGTGGAAGAGCAGGTCCGCAACGGCGTCCCAATCAGGATGGCTCTTCTTTATTTGATGGCTGCTGCTGAATCAGCGGCTGAGCCATCGCTGGTGTCCAGTAGTTCCTGAGGTTGCGGATGCCCCGTGAGTTGATGGGAGTAGTAGTCCATGGCTGCACTCAGAGCGGCATCGGGTGAAGCGATGGATGGTCCTTCTCCGGCCTGCATCGGGAAGTGGGCGTCGGCGGCGTCAAGGGCGAGATGCTGACTGGGCATGCCGGTCAGCAACATCGAGGCGCGTTGTTGGGTGAACAGCGCAAAGATCCATTTGATCGACAGGGAAATCCTGTTTTCCCATCCAGGAATCAGCACCAGGTGAACGAACGCCCAGAGCAGCCAGCCGATACCTCCGGCAAACTTCAAGCCCCGCAGATCGGCAATGGCCGTTGCTCGATCCAGAACCGCCATGCTGCCGAAATCGAAGTAATCGAAGGTTGGGCGTGAACGTTCAGCGACGATGGCGGCGATGTCCTTGCCGATGAAGGTCCCCGCTTGCTTGGCGGGTGCAGCCATGCCAGGCAGAGGTTTGCCGTTGCTGGTGTGGCTGTAGCTGCTCAGGTCCCCGGCGACGCGAATCTCAGGATGGTTTGGAATCGAGAAATCCGGTTCCACCACAACACGACCTCCCCGGTCCACCTCGCATCCGGTGGTTTCGCTGAGTTTTGTGCCCAGATGGGAAGCGCGCACACCAGCTGTCCAGATCACCGTGGCTGCCTGGATTCGAACGTCTCCATCCGGGGTGCCAACGATCACCTCGCCGGGACGCATGGTCTGCACGCGACCCTTCGGCAGGAATTCGACGCCGTCGCTCTGCAGGGATTTCAGAGCTGCCTTGGAGAGCATCTCCGGCATGGCCCGCAGCACGCGGTCGCCAGGGTCCACCATCACGATTCGAGTCTTGTTCGGATCGAGCTGCTTGAAGGCGTTCTCCATCGCCCAGCGCATGAGCTCCGAGACGGCTCCTGCCATTTCGCAGCCGCTCGGTCCAGCACCAACGATCACCACCGTCTGAAGAAATTCCCGCGCCTCTGGATCCGGAGTCTGTTCGGCTTGCTCCATCGCCATCAGCAGCCGGCGCCGGATCTCCTCGGCGTGTTCGAGAATCTTCATCGGCGGAGCGAAGGTCCGCCAGTCCTCATGGCCGAAGAAGGTGCTGCCTGATCCTGTGGCCAGCACGAGGTAGTCGTAGCTGAGCGCCTTGCCGTTAAAGACGATCTGTTTGCCTTCCGGATTCACCTGGGTCACTTCCCCCAGCAGCACCTGCACGTTGCGTTGAACACCAACCAGTTCCCGCAGAGGGGTGGCAACATCCCCGCGCGAGACCAAGCCTGTTGAAACCTGATAAAGCAGCGGTTGGAAGAGATTGAAGTTGCGTTTGTCGATCAGGCTGATGCGGACATTCGCTTTCTTGAGAGCCTTGCAGGCATGAACGCCGGCGAAACCGCCGCCGACGATCACCACGTGGGGGGCACGACGCAGATGCTCTTCAGGGGGTTCGAGCTCGAGAAAGAAATGGTCGCCGGCCATGGCGCGTCCAATCAACGCAGTGTCTCAACAGGCTATGAATCACATTCCGATTTGTCTGTGTCCGGTGACGTTCAGAACGTGATCAAATCAGCTTGAAGGCCTCAAGGAAGAGCCCGTAAAGAAAGCCGATTCTGCTCAGGTCCAGCAGATGAAGAACGACAGGAACAGGCCCCCGTTTGGTCCAGCTTCGTCGCACGCGCACAGTGAGCTCGCAGCCCATCACCACAATCAGCGCTACAACCGGATCCATCTGCCCGAGAACGCCGGCAACGGATGTGATCACGCTTCCAATCAGAAAGCCGATCAGCAGGGCGATCAGTTGCAAGGAAAGTTTTCGCCAGGGATTGGTGATCCAGCGCTCAAGCCTGGAATTCGCTTCTCCGACGTTGGTTTGAAGACGCGTGGATTGAAGTCGGATCACCATCAATCAGCGTCTTTTGATGGGAAAGAGGCAGGGAAGCTTTTCGGTGATCCCCATCACCCGGCCGTGCCCTGCCGAACCATGTTTACACCAGACTTGGTGGTTATGCAGGTTAGAAACCCTACAGATGGGGGATGCCAATAAAAAAGCCCGGGATGATCCCGAGCCGGATGATGGGGACTGGCGAAGCAAAGCCTGCCTTGATTGGTTTGGCAACCCGCCCCGGGGGCACTCAGCTCGATTCCGCTTTCGCCTTTCGGGACGACTTGCCCTCCAGGAGTTCCAGGAGGGCTTCCATCTGAGCCATCACGCCCCGAACTTCCCCAGCCTCGGGAAGGAGTCCGTCTTCCATGACGCCCTGGTGCATTTCACGCAGCTCCTGGCGGATGTAGCGCAGGTGGCTGACGACCTGCTCACGCTTCGACTGCGACATCGATAACAGGGAACTTCACTCTCCCCTTTTACCCCATGATGTGTCAGCGCTGCGGTGATTGCGGGATGGTGAGGCCACCGGCCAGGGCCACGAGGGCGAAGGTGATCAGTGCAGCAGGTCGTGCCAAGACACTGAGCAGCACGACACCGGCAAGCATGACAAGCAAGGAGAGCCGTCTCCGAATCGGGGATCGAAATGTCATCTCCCGACCCGTTATCGATCGAGATGGAGAATAGGGGAGTCGAACCCCTGACCTCTGCGGTGCGATCGCAGCGCTCTACCAGCTGAGCTAATTCCCCTTGCCGGAAAACTAGCTGTCAGCGCCGCAGCGAGAATGGAGAGATTGGTTCCCGCTGATGCAGACCAGCTCCCATCCATCGTCCGGTTCCAGCGATCCGATCACGCCCGAACGCCTGGCGGCTTTCGACGAAGACTCCATGGCTGAATTGGCCCGACGTCTTGATGACGACGACTACCCAACGCCGTTCGCCGGACTGTCTGACTGGCATCTGCTCAGAGCACTTGCCATTCATCGCCCCGAGCTGACCAGGCCCTACCTGCACCTTGTTGATCAGGAACCGTTTGATGAGGACTGATGACGGCGCTCTGAGGGGACGTCGCATTCTTGTGGCGGCCAGTGGCAGCATCGCTGCGGTCAAGACTCCCCTGCTGGTGAGCGGTCTGGTGCAAGCCGGTGCCGAGGTGCGCTGTCTTCTCACCCCGAGTGCCGAACACCTGGTGAGTCCTGTGGCGATGGCCACCCTCAGCCGACATCGCTGTTACCGGGACCAGGATCAATGGGACCCCGGCCGTTCCCGCCCGCTTCACATCGAACTCGCTGAATGGGCGGAGTTGATGGTGGTGGCACCTTTGAGTGCCACCACCCTTGGCCGCTGGTCGCTGGGTCTCGCGGATGGTCTGCTGGCCAGCACCCTGCTGGCCTGTGAACGGCCGGTGCTGGCAGCCGCCGCCATGAACACGGCGATGTGGAAGCACCCTGCCGTGCAGGCCAACTGGCAATCGATCCAACGGTTGCCGGGTGTCATCCCTCTCTCGCCGACGGCTGGACTGCTGGCCTGTGACAGACATGGCGATGGGCGTATGGCTGATCCGATTCAGATCGAACTCGCTGCCGCTGTCCTGTTCAGTCGTCACGAGGGTGAACTCAGCATCGATCGCAGCTGGTTGGGCCGCCGCCTGCTGGTCAGCGCCGGATCGACCCTTGAATCGATCGATCAAGCGCGCCTGATCAGCAATCGCAGCAGCGGGCGCATGGGTGTGCTGTTGGCCCAGGTCGCCCGGGTGCGCGGCGCCGAGGTTGAACTGATTCATGGACCTCTGCAGGTTCCTCAGGCCTGGCTGGAGGGTCTCGACTGTGAGTCTGTGGAATCGGCTGATCAGATGCAGCAGGCCCTTCACCGCAGGCAGGAGCAGGCGTCAGCCCTTGCCATGGTGGCGGCGGTGGCTGATCTCAGACGCTCAGGAGGAGGACTCCTGTCAAAACCGCCCAAGTCGGACCTGCCCCAGCTTCTGGAGCAAGGCTGGGAACCGGTGCCTGATCTCCTCGAGGGTCTGGTGAATCGCAGGCCTCCAGGACAGCGGATTCTCGGTTTTGCCGCACTGACGGGATCCGACGAGGAGTTGTTGCTGCGTGGAGGCGAGAAGCGTCTTCGCAAGGGATGCGATCTGCTGATGGTCAATCCGATTGACCGCGTTGGAGAGGGTTTTGGTGAGGACAACGCCAGTGGTTGGCTCCTGGGTGATGGACTCCAGCAACGCGTGCCGCTGACGTCGAAATTGGCGTTGGCCCACGATCTCCTCGACGCCCTCGCAGAAGGTCTGGCAACGCCAACCAGTTGTTGAGAGCTGCAAAAGGCCAGCCGTGGAGACGGTTTAGCAGCTGTAGGATCCCACCTGGATCGGCACGATCGCCCTCAACAGCCTTCTGGCTCCTTAACTCATGCGCATTCGCTCTCTGCTGGCCGCTGTGCTGGCTCTCTGCCTCGCTTTCGTTACCACCGCTTGCAGCGGCGACAGTGAAGCTGTTCAGCGTGCCGGGTCGAATGTGACCTACGACGACATTCGCAACACCGGCAAGGCCAATGATTGCCCCACCATCGCTGACTCGGCACGGGGCTCCATTCCTCTCACCGTGGGTGGTCAGTACGAGCTGCGCGACCTCTGCATGCATCCGCTTCAGGTGTACGCCAAGGAGGAACCCACCAATCGCCGCCAGGTCGCAGAGTTCGTTGAAGGCAAGATCCTGACGCGTTTCACCTCAAGCCTCGACGAGGTCTATGGCGACCTGACGGTGACCGAAGAAGGTCTCCAGTTCAAGGAGAAGGGCGGTATCGACTTCCAGCCCATCACCGTTCTGGTGCCTGGTGGTGAGGAATTCCCCTTCACCTTCTCAAGCAAATCGCTGGATGCCACGGCCGAGGGTGCTGCCATCACAACCAGTACCGATTTCGAAGGCAAGTACCGCACTCCGAGCTACCGCACCAGCAATTTCATCGACCCGAAGGGCCGCGCCCTCACCACAGGCGTTCAGTACGCCCAGGGCCTGGTGGCACTGGGCGGTGATGACGAGCAGCTCGAGAAGGACAACAACAAGCGCTACATCGACGGTGTCGGCACCATGAGCCTGTCGATCACGAAGGTCGATCCGGAGACCGGTGAGTTCGCTGGCGTCTTCAGCGCTATCCAGCCCTCTGACTCCGACATGGGTGGCCGGGAAGTGGTCGACATCAAAATCAGCGGCGAGCTCTACGGACGTCTTGAAACCCTCTGACGGCTGCAGCCTGCCTCAACCCGATCCAGGGGCCTGCGGGCCCCTTTTTTTGTGCTCGATTACTTCATCTGGGAGAATCTCGCCCCAACGATCCCCACGCCATGACCGTCAGCGCTACTCCGTCCACGCAGGACTCAGGCGTGATCGCTCCGTACGGAGGCACTCTTGTGGATCTGATGGTGTCTCCATCGGAACGCGAGGCGGTCAAATCGAGCGCCACCACGACCCTTGAATGTTCCGACCGCAACGCCTGTGACGTCGAGCTGCTCGTGATTGGCGGCTTCTCGCCGCTGCGCGGCTTCATGCATCAGGAGGATTACGACGCCGTCGTTGCTGGGCATCGCACGGCGGCCGGTCAGCTGTTCGGTCTGCCGATCGTGATGGACACCGATCGAGAGGATGTGTCGGTTGGCGATCGGATTCTGCTCACCTACAAGGGCCAGGATCTGGCTGTCCTCGACGTTGAGGACAAGTGGGAACCGAACAAGGTGCTGGAAGCCAAGGGCTGCTACGGCACCACATCGCTGGAACACCCCGCGGTGCGCATGATCTCAATGGAGCGAAAGCGCTTCTACCTGGGCGGCAGTCTCCAGGGCCTGGAGCTCCCTGAGCGGGTGTTCCCATGCAAAACCCCTGCTGAGGTGCGCGCAGGTCTCCCTGCCGGTGAGGATGTCGTGGCGTTCCAGTGCCGTAACCCGATTCATCGGGCGCACTACGAGCTGTTCACCCGGGCATTGCATGCCCAGAACGTGAGCGAGAACGCTGTGGTTCTCGTCCATCCAACCTGCGGACCGACCCAGCAGGACGACATTCCCGGATCCGTTCGCTTCCAGACCTATGAGCGTCTGGCTGGCGAGGTCAACAACGATCGGATTCGCTGGGCTTACCTGCCATATGCCATGCACATGGCAGGTCCCCGTGAGGCCCTGCAGCACATGATCATTCGCCGGAACTACGGCTGCACCCACTTCATCATCGGCCGGGACATGGCCGGCTGTAAGTCATCTCTCAGCGGCGACGACTTCTACGGTCCCTACGACGCTCAGAACTTCGCCAAGGAGTGCGCTCCGGAGCTCACGATGGAGACCGTGCCGTCACTCAATCTCGTCTACACGGAAGAGGAGGGTTACGTCACGGCGGAACATGCCGAGGCTCGTGGGTTGCATGTGAAGAAACTCAGCGGCACTCAATTCCGCAAAATGCTGCGCAACGGGGAGGAGATTCCTGAATGGTTCGCCTTCCGAAGCGTTGTGGATGTCCTTCGTTCCGCATGATCTCTCAGGAGAGCATTAACATTCCTTCACTTCTGACGGGATTGCCTTGAACAAGCGCTGGCGGAACATTGGCCTCTACGTCCTACTCGTGGTGGTTGTGGTCGTTGTCGGGACGGCCTTCCTGGATCGTCCCAACCCTGCGACAACAGCTCGTACCCTGCGTTACAGCGACTTTGTCGAGGCCGTCCAGGAGGATCAGGTCAGTCGGGTGCTGATCTCGCCGGATCGCGGGACTGCCCAGGTGGTCGAGAACGACGGACGGCGTGCCGAAGTCAACCTCGCACCGGACAAGGAGCTGCTCGGGCTGCTCACCCAGCACAACGTTGACATTGCCGTTCAGCCCACCCGTCAGCCCAGCGCCTGGCAACAAGCAGCAAGCAGCCTGATCTTCCCCCTGCTTCTGCTTGGCGGATTGTTCTTCCTGTTCCGCCGTGCCCAGGGCGGCGGCGGCGGCAACCCGGCCATGAATTTCGGCAAAAGCAAAGCCAGAGTTCAGATGGAGCCATCGACCCAGGTCACGTTTACGGATGTCGCCGGGATTGAAGGAGCCAAGCTCGAACTCACTGAGGTGGTCGACTTCCTCAAGAACCCGGATCGTTTCACGGCCGTCGGCGCCAAGATTCCGAAAGGCTGTCTGCTTGTTGGTCCTCCAGGAACGGGCAAAACTCTCCTCGCCAAGGCTGTTGCCGGCGAGGCTGGAGTCCCTTTCTTCTCGATTTCAGGTTCTGAATTCGTCGAGATGTTCGTGGGCGTCGGAGCCAGCAGGGTTCGTGACCTGTTCGAGCAGGCCAAGAAGAACGCCCCCTGCATCATCTTCATCGACGAGATCGATGCCGTTGGACGCCAGCGGGGTGCTGGCCTCGGTGGTGGAAATGATGAGCGGGAGCAGACCCTCAACCAGTTGCTCACCGAAATGGACGGTTTCGAGGGCAATACCGGCATCATCATCATTGCGGCCACGAACCGGCCTGATGTTCTTGATGCAGCCCTGTTGCGTCCCGGCCGCTTCGACCGTCAGGTGACCGTTGACCGTCCTGATTACGCCGGTCGTCTTCAGATCCTTGGAGTTCATGCCCGTGGCAAGACCCTTGCCAAGGATGTCGACCTCGACAAGGTGGCCCGCCGGACACCGGGTTATACCGGAGCAGACCTTGCCAACCTTCTGAATGAAGCTGCCATTCTTGCGGCGCGTCGTGAACTCACCGAGGTGAGTAACGACGAGATCAGCGATGCGATCGAGCGGATCATGGTGGGTCCTGAGAAAAAGGACGCGGTAATCAGCGAGCGCAAGAAGCGTCTCGTGGCTTACCACGAAGCAGGCCATGCCCTCGTGGGTGCCCTGATGCCCGACTACGACCCCGTCCAGAAGATCTCGATCATTCCCCGCGGCAATGCCGGAGGTCTCACGTTCTTCACCCCCAGTGAGGAAAGGATGGAGTCGGGTCTGTACTCACGTGCCTACCTCCAGAACCAGATGGCGGTAGCCCTTGGTGGCCGTGTCGCCGAGGAAATCATCTACGGCGAGGACGAAGTGACGACCGGGGCCTCCAATGACCTCCAGCAGGTTGCCCAGGTGGCGCGTCAGATGATTACGCGATTCGGCATGAGTGACAAACTCGGTCCTGTGGCTCTCGGCAGATCCCAAGGTGGAATGTTCCTCGGTCGGGATATTGCCGCCGAGCGCGATTTCTCCGAGGACACAGCTTCAACGATTGATCAGGAGGTCTACGACCTCGTTGATGTGGCTTACAAGCGTGCCACCAAGGTTCTTGTCGACAATCGTCTGGTTCTTGATGAGCTCGCGGACCTTCTGGTTGAGAAGGAAACGGTGGACGCTGAAGAGCTGCAGGAATTGCTGATCAACCGCGACGTTCGCGTTGCCGAGTACGTCTGACAGTCCCAGCTGACAAGCACTGGCGGCACCAACAGGACAACCTGATTGCAACGTTGTCCTCCCAGCCAGTGCTTCTGGTGGTGCGACCTCAGGACATTGATCTCAGTGCTGCTTCTGGTGACAGCACGTTGATTCAATGTCTCGAACCCCTCCACGCCTCGGGACTACGGCATGTTGAGGTGGCCTGGAGTGAACACCCGGGCTGGATGGGATTCATCAAATCCCTGAAGCAGCGATGTCCCAATTTTTTGCTCGGTGCCGCTTCAGTTGTCCATCCGGAGGCTCTCGACCAGATCCGTTCGCTTGACCTGTCCTATTCAATGGCTCCGGTGTGGAATCCGGAGCTCCAGCAGACCGCCAGGCGCCAGGGCCAGTTGCTGGTCCCCGGCGTGTTCAGTCCAAGCGAAGTGATGCAGGCGATCGGTGCTGGATACCGGATCGTGAAGTTGTTTCCTGCTGCCGATCTGGGCTGTCACTACTGGGGTCGACTGCGGGCCCCGCTCGGGACGCTTCCCTTTGTGATCGCCGCTGGAGGCCTTGCGTTCAAGGACGTCTCCGCCTGGTTGTCCAGCGGCCATGGTGCCGTGGCCCTTGGCCGCAGTGCCATGAAATCCGAAGGCGTTGATCCTGCTTTGGTCCACTGGCTGAGACAGTTGACATCCAAAACCTGACGACGCTCACTGGTTGCCGTGAGACCAAAGTGCTACAGATGAGATAGCTATTGCCGACACCATGTCGCAGCTCACCATCAAGCTCAGCGATAAAGCTGATGCTCTCATCGCCCAGCTGCAGAAGGAGATCTTCAATCGACGTCGCAAGAAAGTGTCGGCATCCGGCGTGGTGGAAACACTCGTTGAAAGTGGTGCCAAATCCCAGTCCGACAAACGCTTCGCGACGTCCTGGACCAATCTGATCAAGGACATCGAAAAAGCAGCCAAGCTGGCCTATGCCCACGGCAGCAAGCCGTCGACGTTGTCAGACGAGGAATGGGCACTGGTCCTCAGCCATCGCAGCCGCAGCAGCAGCCGGTCCAGCAGCAAGGCCAGCAGCAAGGCCACCAATGGCAATCGTGTTGCAGGAACGCGGGCCCGTCGCACCGTGAAGAAAAAGGTGGCGGCTCAGAAACCAGCACGTCGCACCCGGACGCGCAGCTCCGTGTCCGCTGCTGCAACGGAGGCGGCTACGGCCAGCAGCAATGGCAAAGCGCCGGCAGCCATCAGCTGAGGCTTACCAGAGACTGCACTGCCCCTGCTGTTTCAGCAGGTGGTCGGCCAGAACAAGGGCGACCATCGCCTCCACCATCGGCACGGCTCTCGGTAAAACGCAGGGGTCGTGCCGCCCCTTGGCAGCGAGGGTTGTGGCGTTTCCATCAGAGTCGATGGTCTGTTGCTCTTTGCGAATCGTCGCTGTTGGTTTGAATGCCACGCGCAGCACGATCGGCTCACCGTTGCTGATTCCTCCCTGGATGCCTCCGGAGTTGTTGGTCGCCGTGCGCAACCGTCCGTCTTCACTGGGAAGGAAGGCGTCATTGTGTTCGCTGCCTCTGAGCAACGTGCCATCGAACCCGGATCCGATTTCGAAGCCCTTGGTCGCGGGCAACGACATCACGGCCTTGGCCAGATCCGCCTCCAGCTTGTCGAACACCGGCATGCCCAATCCGATGGCAGGGTGACGGACGACGCACTCAATCACCCCACCGCAGGAATCGCCATCGCGTCCGATCGACTCGATGCGCTCGATCATCTGCTGAGCCATGCCTGCATCCGGGCAACGAACGATGTTCGACTCGATCGCCTCTGGTGTGACGGTTGCAGCATCGATGGAGGCCTCAAGCGTGTGGATCCGTTTCACCCAGGCCAGAACCGCGGTGCCGGAAGCTTTGTGCAACAGCTGCTTGGCGATGGCCCCTGCCGCCACACGTCCGATCGTCTCTCGGGCTGAGGCGCGGCCGCCACCACTTCTGGCCTGGATGCCGTACTTGGCCTGGTAGGTGGCGTCCGCATGGGATGGCCGGAAGGCCACGGCCATCTCCTTGTAGTCGCCGGGACGTTGGTCCTTGTTGCGGACCAGCATCGCGATCGGCGTACCGAGCGTGGTGTCGTCAATCAGTCCGCTCAACACCTCCACCCGATCCGCCTCCTTGCGCGGAGTGGTGATGTGGCTTTGTCCTGGCCGTCGTCGATCGAGGTCCGCCTGCACCGCATCGAGATCCAGAGTCAGCCGAGGCGGACACCCTTCGACGATCACGCCGACACCACCGCCGTGGGATTCGCCGAAGGTGCTGACCCGGAAGAGATCACCGAAGCTGCTGCCCATGACCGTCCTTCGCTCGTTGGAGCCTACGTAGCCGAGCTGTCAGGCGTCTTCAACAATGAAGGACTGACCCGCCAGTCCGAAGGGCCGATAAGGATCAAATCCAAGGTCCGGCCGCAGGGACTGCAGATCCTTCAAGGCGTTGCGGGCACCGGAGCAATCGAAGCGTGTTCCGCAGTGGTAGTACTCGAAGGCCAGGAGCAAACCGCAGGAAAGCTGGGGCTGCAGCCAGCGCAGGATGGCTCGAACATCACTGAAGGAGTGGCTGCTGATGAAGGCAAAGGCAAGCCGCTCCGGGACGGGGTGCATCGTCTCAGGCTCCTGCGGGCTCCACCTCACCACGTCGCGTTGCCCGCGACCGATTCCCGCCCAGTTGCAGCGTTTCTCGAAGGATTTTTTCGACAGCACGGGCGTGTCTGGCTGCCAGCGGGGATGAAGATCCCGCGCTGTCTCTGCTGCAGCGATGCGATCGAAGCGTCCGAAGGCCCAGATCCTGCGTTCCTTCGGTTGGGCCTGCAGGGCTCTCCAGGCCATCCAAAAGGTGAGAAAGCGCTGGCATCCAAACTCCGCGTAGTCGCCCTCGATTCGATTGAAATGCAGCAGGCGCATGGCTTGCCGGAGAAACAAGGCCGTGTCTCTGTCATTGCGGCGGCGTTGCTGCAGGCCTGCCAAACCATGGCGCAGTCGTTTCATCGCATGGCCGTGCTTGCCGGGACCTGAGCCTGATCGGCACGGATCTGCAACAGCAGTTCCAGAGCCTTTTCAAGGGTGGGAGCCCAACCATCGGAGCAGCGCCGGATCAGCCGGGTGTTGGGATAGAAAGGCGACCGATCGCCATGGTCTGGCCAGGTCGTGACGCTCTCCTTATCCAGCACGACGACACAGGGAATTCCAAGGGCTCCCGCCATGTGTGCCGTCGTGTTGCTGATCGTCAGCACACGTCGAACAGAGAACACCTGGCCGGCGAAGCCATCCAGGTCCTTGAACTGATCCACCCGGCGAGCCGCCTTCACCGGACGTCCACTGGCCTTGACCAACTCGGCCAGCCCGGCACGCCCCTCCTGATACTGCAAGGACTGCACCCGTCCCTGGACGCCCCTGAGAAGCCCCGCCCAGTCCTCGAGCGATGGAAGACATTTGTACATCGCTTTCGAGTACCAGGAAATCCCAAGTCCGCCTCGGGGTTTGTCCGATGGGGGCGGCGCTTTTAGCGGCAGGAAGCCGCTGCTGATCATCTCCTCGTGTCGGGCATAGAAAAAGGCCAGTTGCTCGTAGGTGGTCCAGGCGGATTCGTTGCCCTGGGGCACCACGTCCGCTGTGCTGATGAAATGCACGGCCGGATAACTGCGCTGGAACAACGGAACCAGGCGCGCCTCGGTTTGAACGATCAGCTGGCCGACATCCTCGGCGGCTCTGGCCACGAGGTGGACCAGTCGCAGCTCATCGCCGAGATCGCGTCTGCGCCCCTCGAGCACAAGGAATTTGACGTGATCGCGCGGCCCTCTCCACGGTCGTCTGCCTGTCGGGCCCTGCAGTGCGGCGATGCTGTGGAAGGTCTTCCAGGCCTCCTTGTAGTAACCGCATCGCTCCATCTTGTTGGCGGCCTCGGTCATGCTGCGCAGATCCCCTGCGGCACTGGCCAGGCGGGCTTTCTCCGCCTGCCAGGACAGATTGGCGTAGCGCATGGGATCAAACCCTGTCTGACGCAAGGTCCGACGGACGGATCTCAGCCTTGCATGACGAGTCCTGAATCAGCGTCACGGTGAAGGGATGAATCAGTGGATGAACGACTGATGGATGTTCTGCATCAATTTGATGTTGTCCGAGTAGTCAATGGGGATCTGAATCACCGCTGGAACCGTCTGTTGCAGGGCGTCCTGCAAGACCTCTCTGAACGTTTCTGAATCCGTCACGACGTACCCCTTGCAGCCGAAGGATTCAGCGAATTTCACGGCGTCGTAATAGCTCAGTTTGATGCCGGAAACGCGTCCGTAGTGAGCCTGCTCCTGAAATTCCACCATGTCGTACGACTGGCTGTCCCAGATCAGCAGAACGAATCTGCAGCCGATACGGACCGCGGTTTCAAGCTCCGTGGCCGTGAACAGGAATCCCCCGTCGCCACAGACGGCGATCACAGGTTGATTGGGGTGAGCCAGATTGGCGGCGATGGCCCATGGAAGGGCAACGCCAAGGGTCTGCTGGCCGTTGCTCACCAGCACCTGCCTGGCGTGCTCCGTGGGCAGGTAGCGATTCATCCAGATGTAGTGGGAACCAACGTCGAGAGCCACCGTCGTTTCCGGCGTCACCAGTTGATGCAGCTCATGCACCACGCGAAGGGGATGCATCGGCATGCCCGTCATGCTGGCGCCTTCGGCAGCGGTGCTGGTGAGCTCTGCCGCCGATGCAGTTGCCAGGGCCAGGAATTCAGGGTTGATATCTGCAGCACCGGCGGCGCTCAATGCCTGAAGGGTGTCCGACAGATCTCCCACCAGCTCGACGTCGGGCAGAAAGGCGCGGTCCTGATCGGGTGGCGCGACATCAACGCTGATCAAGGAGCGGTTGTTGTCGCTGTTCCAGATGGACGCGTCGTACTCAACGGGATCGAATCCGATGCAGATCACCCCGTCTGATGCGTCCAGAAGCCGATCCGCCGGTTGATTGCGAAACAGGCCAAGACGTCCGACAAACTGCTCCGGAGCCACCCAGCGACCGGCGGCCTGGAACGTGCTGGCATAGGGAAGACCGCTGTTGCGCACGAAGCGCATCAACGCCTCGGAGCAGGAAGGATCGGATGTCTGCAGTCCGAGCAGCAGCATCGGCTGTTTCAGCTGCCTGATTCGCCTGTTGGCTTCGGCGATGAGGTCGGAGGAGGCTGATCCCAGGCGAATCGACTGTCCCCAGCGAGCGGAGGGTTCGCAGTCGCTGATTTCACCCAGGCCGATGTCCTTGGGCAATCCCAGAAAGGCGGCGCCGCGTCGACCGCATTCAGCGGCCCTGATGGCATTGCCGAGCACCTCGGGCAGATCGTGGGCATTCAGCGCCGTTTTGGCGTATTTGGTCACTGGCTCCATCAGCGAGATGGCATCCAGTGATTGATGGCAGTGCTTGTAACGGTCGTCTGTGGAGACTTCCCCTCCAATCGCGAGGACTGGATCGCCTTCCGTTGTCGCGGTTGCGAGCCCCGTCACGAGATTGGTGACGCCGGGCCCTGATGTGGCGATGCAGACGCCGATCGTCCCGGTCATGCGCCCCATCGCCTGTGCCATGAATGCCGCGTTCTGCTCATGTCTGCAGAGAACAAGCTCGATCGGCGAATCGAGAAGGGCGATGAAAACGCTGTCGACCTTGGCTCCTGGAATCCCGAACACGTGGGTGATCCCGTGGGCTTCAAGGGTTTTCACGATGAACTCTGCGCCGTTCATCCATGGACGTCGAAGAGCCCACGTTCTGACAGCGCTCTGTCGCTCCGCCTGTTACGAAGAGCACAGTTTTGTGGGTGACTTGGTTCGTCAGAGCAGGTCCTCACGGATGCCTTTCGGACGACTCGCAATGGGTCGGTCCTGCAGCATTTCAAAATCCTCGAAGCTGAAACCCGGTCCGACACAACAGCTCACCAGGCTGTGGCTCCCCTGGCTGCGTGCGGCCATCCAGACACCGGCCTCAACGACAACCACCGGATTGTTGAGGCCCACGGTGATTTCACGCGAGATGGTGTCCTGGTCGCCGTGCAGGAAAAGGCTCAGTGGGGCCCCGCTGATGAAGGTCCAGATTTCGTCGCCTCCATGCACACAGTGCCAGCGACTGAGATCCTCCGGTCCAAGCAGGAACAACACGGTGGTGATGGCGCTTCGCTGTTCTCCGTCGGGGCGCCGGACGGAGATGCCGCTGCGCTGAACTTCTCGACACCAACCACCCTCTGGATGAGGGGAAAGGTTCCACGTGGCGATCAGCGTCGTCAGGTTGTCGGTCATGTGACGAGGTTCCTGAGCAGAGCCTGCCTGAGCAGAGCCTGGATGGCTGGATCAACGATTGATCGTCATGATCCAAGGGAGGAACAGGTCAGCTCCTGATCTGCTATGGATTGTCATCCTCCACGGCTTTCAGCAAGACATCGCACATCCAGTTGGCAGGTTTCGTGGGTCCTATCGATTCAATGAGCAGACAAAGCCGTACAACTAAAAAATTGCCAGGGAAGTTGAGGAACATATCGGGATGTCGATTCGCGAAATACTGAGGAATGAGTTGGGCTGTCCAAAGGACAGGAAGGGCACCTAGGAATCCAAATTGAAAGCAAATCAAGTTGATCCAATCTGGCAATTGTGATACTGGATAATTTGTAAACGGTAGGGCTTCCATACGAGGGAACGACGTCATTTGTGCAATGACAAAGACGGTTAAAATGACAAAAAACTGACGACCGGCAAGATATTGTTGCGATCGAATTTTGCTGCAGATCAAACGCATCCTGGAACAAGCTTTTGGAGACTCATTCTTCACACCTATTAATTGATCAGTATTTCGATCGGACAAGCTGATGATCGCGATTTGTGATCCTTCGAGACTACTTAAAAGCAAGAGCGTCAAAACCAGGAGTAGAAATGTGTGCCACAAAGGGCTGCCAAAGACAAGCGTCAGCGATGACTCGCCAGATAGAATTTCAAACAACACAATGTAGACCGTTGCGACAGGTAAAAAGATGCTAAATGCGAATGAAGAAAGTTTTTCATGGTTTTTTTATGTAGCATAGCTATTTGTTTGCGGCCTGCAATTTTAAATGAATAGCGAAATCGAATCGTTCGCATCCAGTAGAGCTACATTTCAATGAAGTCAAGCGTTCATCGCATTGTCGCTGATGTCAATCAGTTTTTATTGGCTTGCTTGGAAGAGTTTAAGTCTCCGGAGAATCTGAAATGGTAAAATATTTCACGGCTCATTGGCAGTCGTCCCCATATGTTCTGCGGTTCTTGATCGTGGCGACGCTGGCTTTTGTCAGCACCGGAAGTGTTATAGCCACCGACGCGGGGCAGGTTAATTTACTTATTTTTGCTGCTTCAAGTTTAACCAACTCGCTTTCGGAGATTGAAGAGAAATTTGAGCGGGATAACGGCGTTGAACTAACCATTAATTACGCAGGATCGTCAACGCTTGCCAGGCAGATCATCCACGGAGCAGAGGCTGATCTGTTTATTTCTGCCAATCAAGATTGGGCCAACGCTGTTGAGCAACGTCAAGCGGTTCTGCAGCGACGGGACTGGCTCGGTAATCAATTGGTTGTGATCACGCATCGTGATGCATCGAATCCGCCCCTCAGACTGGCGGATCTTCTGGATCCGAGTATTCAACGGATTGCGATCGCAGACCCTGAGGGTGTGCCCGCGGGAATCTACGCGAAGGAAATCCTGGTTGCCAAGGGCTTATGGGACCAACTCAAGCACAAATTTATTTTTGGTAGCGACGTTCGCCATACCTTGGCCCACGTTGAGAATGGGGGAGCTGATGTTGGTTTTGTGTATTCAACAGATGAACTGATTTCACCTGACACGCAAATCAGTTTTGAGATTGAGCATGCGTCGTTGAGTCCGATTAGCTATCCAATGCTTCTTTTGGATCGCTCAGACAGCAAGTTATATTCGAACCTTTTTTATGATTATTTAAGGTCCGATGCTGCCCTTGAAGTTTTTGAAAAACATGGCTTCTTGGTGAAAGGAAAGTCATGATTATCTTGGCCATCGATGTCACAGCAGTCCGTCTCAGTCTGCAGGTGGCGCTGACAGCAGTTCTTGTCAGCCTTCCCAGTGCCATTGCATTCGGTTATCTCCTGGCTAAACATCGTTTCAGGGGAAAATTTATTTTGCAAAATCTCATTGATCTCCCCCTGGTCCTTCCTCCTGTGGTGACTGGATATTGTCTGCTGGTTGTTCTGGGGCCCAAAGGGCCGGTTGGTTCTTTCCTTGAAACAACATTCCACCTCAGGCTCTCGTTCAACTGGTTTGGAGCTGCTCTGGCCTCAGCAGTGGTCAGCTATCCCTTGATGGTTCGGTCGATCCGTAGTGCCTTCCTCTCCATTGATCCACGCCTGGAACTGGTGTCTCAGACCCTTGGAGTTCCACCCTGGAGAACATTCCTCCGTATTTCGTTGCCTCTTTCTGCCAATGGCATCATTGCTGGCTGCCTCTTGGCATTTGCTCGAAGTATTGGTGAGTTTGGTGCGACGATCATGATTGCAGGAGATATTCCAGGACAAACAAGAACCATTCCCCTGGCGATTTATAGCTTGTCGAACACCATTGGTGGTATTGAAAGTGGTTGGCCTCTTGTGTTGATTGCTGTTTTGCTGTCATCGCTATCCTTGATTTTAGGAGAGCTGCTTGAGCGACAAAGCGGGAAATATGAGCATACTTGAGGTCAGCTTTAAGCATCGCTACGCATCAGGTTTTACCCTTGATGTTGATTTTGCTATCGACAGTAAAATCACATCTATTTTTGGCTCCTCTGGAAGTGGAAAGACAACAATTTTGGCGATGATTGCGGGGCTCAGGGTTCCTGAGCAGGGGACGATTGTTTTGAATGATCGCGTTCTATTTGATCACTCTTCGAGGATTAATGTGCCAATTCATCAAAGAAGGATTGGTGTTATTTTTCAGGATCATCTACTGTTTCCGCATTTGAATGTCGAGAATAATTTGTTGTATGGATTTCATGGTGGCAGGACTGCCTCGGTGCGCTCTGATGTCGAGCGTGTCTGTGATGTGCTGGAAATTGGTCATCTCTTAGGGCGTTATCCCAAGACGTTGTCTGGTGGTGAGTGCCAGAGGGTTGCCATCGGTCGAACGTTGCTCAGCGGTCCGGAAGCCCTGTTGATGGATGAACCCTTGGCCAGTCTTGATGATCGATTGAGGGATTCGATTCTCAAGTATCTGGACAGAATTATTGAAGAGTGGAATATTCCGGCAATCTTTATCAGCCATAACCAGTCATTGGTTCAGCGCTTTTCGAGCCACACAATTGTTGTAGACCAAGGTCGAGTGTTGTCTTCGGGGTTAACGTCCAGCACGATTGAAGCCTATGGCCCTGACATTTGGAAGTCGGCTAAGGGGCCGATGAATTGGCTCAAAATTGATTCTTTTGAAAAGCATGATGGTTTTATGTTTGCGATCGTTTTTGGTCAAAAAATTCAATTACCAGGCTTCCATGATCATCTTGGCGATAAAATGTATATCCAATTTTTTGCTAACGATGTTGTTCTCGCTAAAGATCCTTTGATGAATATCAGCACAAGAAATCACCTCCATGGTGATGTTGTGCGCTTCGTTGAACAAGCGTCCCATGTGCTTGTCGGCGTTGATATCGGCAGCATTGTCTGGGCAAAAATAACCCTGGAAGCGAAGCGGGAACTCAACCTGGAGATAGGCGTCCCCATCGTTCTTCTTGTCAAGACACAGGCCTTGGACTGTGTGGGATAAGTCCACTTGTCTGCTCTGTTGGCTGGAGTGACTGATGTGCCGGTGAACCCTGAGTGATGGCGCCGCCGAGAGCAGACCAACAAAAAGCCCTCGCCGTGAGGCGAGGGCTTTCCGATTCAGTTGATCTGAATCGTTTTTGCTGTTCTAAAGCGAACAGGTTGATTCCAGATCAACCGATTGCAGGTGCCTGCAGAGCCACAGGGGTGGACTCAGCGGCAGCCAGGTCGAGGGGGAAGTTGTGAGCGTTGCGCTCGTGCATCACTTCCATGCCGAGGTTGGCGCGGTTCAGCACATCAGCCCAGGTGTTCAGGACGCGGCCCTGACCATCAAGGATGGACTGGTTGAAGTTGAAACCGTTCAGGTTGAAGGCCATGGTGGACACGCCGAGGGCGGTGAACCAGATGCCCACAACCGGCCAGGCAGCCAGGAAGAAGTGGAGGCTGCGGCTGTTGTTGAAGGATGCGTATTGGAAGATCAGGCGACCGAAGTAACCGTGGGCAGCCACGATGTTGTAGGTCTCTTCCTCTTGGCCGAACTTGTAGCCGTAGTTCTGGGACTCGGTCTCGGTGGTTTCACGCACCAGGGATGAGGTCACCAGTGAACCGTGCATGGCGGAGAACAGGGATCCACCGAAGACACCTGCGACGCCCATCATGTGGAAGGGGTGCATCAGGATGTTGTGCTCGGCCTGGAACACCAGCATGAAGTTGAAGGTGCCAGAGATGCCCAGGGGCATGCCGTCAGAGAAGGAACCCTGACCGAAGGGGTACACCAGGAACACGGCGGAGGCAGCAGCCACAGGAGCGCTGTAGGCAACGCAGATCCAGGGGCGCATGCCGAGGCGGTAGGAGAGTTCCCACTCGCGGCCCATGTAGCAGAAGATGCCGATCAGGAAGTGGAAGACAACCAGCTGGTAGGGGCCGCCGTTGTACAGCCACTCATCGAGGGAAGCAGCTTCCCAGATGGGGTAGAAGTGCAGGCCGATGGCGTTGGAGGACGGAACAACAGCACCGGAGATGATGTTGTTGCCGTAGATCAGAGAACCAGCGACAGGCTCACGGATGCCGTCAATGTCGACCGGAGGTGCGGCGACGAAGGCAACGATGAAGCAGATGGTGGCAGCCAGCAGGGTGGGAATCATCAGCACACCGAACCAACCGACGTACAGACGGTTGTTGGTGGAGGTGACCCACTCGCAGAAGGCTTGCCAGCTGGTAGCGCCGGAGCGCTGCTGGAGGGTGGTGGTCATGAGAACGGAAAGAAATGTTCCCGGAGGAACGGTTTAAGGAAGGGCAGGGATGCCCTGCCTCGTGCCAATGTAAAGGAAGTTTGCGCTGTGTGACCTTTGCTTTATGAAGCTGTTGTGAAGAAGGATTGAGCACTGTGTGCCGGTGAGCTTGTTAGCGTCTCGCAAGCCCTGTGGCCGTTGCCTTGTCACCAGATCAGGAACGGGTGCTGTTTGTGCGGTTGCCCTGCAACCCAATCTTTCCGATTGGTCCGATTTATTTGGCGGACCATCTCCATAAATGTTTCCCGGGACTGCCACAGCGCATCCTCGATCTGGCTGCCTTGCCCATGCTTGACGTGCAGCGTGTGCTACTCGACACGATCGACCAGTTCCGCCCCACGCTGCTGGTGTTTTCCTGGCGCGATATCCAGATTTATGCGCCCGTGGACGGGCGCGGTGGCAATCCTCTTCAGAACTCCTTTGAGGTTTTTTATTCAGCCAACCCCCTGAAGCGTCTTCACGGAGCGCTTGGTGGTCTCCGCCTGATGACCAGTCACTACGGCGAACTGCGACGCAATCAACGGCTGGTGCGCCAGGGTCTCAAACGGGCGCGCATTTTTCAATCTCAGGCTCGCGCTGTCCTGGGTGGTGGTGCCGTCAGTGTCTTTTACGAACAACTCGGCCGTTCGCTGCCGAAGGGGACCATCGTCTCCGTCGGTGAGGGTGAGCCGCTGCTGGAGAAGTTGCTGCAGGGTCAGTCTCTCGAGAGTGAACGTTGTTTTGTTGTCGGAGAGCCGCCACGCCCAGGCCTGATCCATGAGCAGCCAGAAAGTCGCCCGAAAACCGCCTGTAATTACTCATATATCTCCTCGATCTGGCCCCAGCTTGACTGGTACCTCGAAGGTGGCGATTTCTATGTGGGGGTTCAGACCAAGCGAGGTTGCCCTCACAACTGTTGTTACTGCGTCTACACGGTGGTGGAGGGCAAACAGGTTCGCCTCAATCCCGTGCAGGAGGTGGTCAAGGAGATGCGTCAGCTCTACGACCGCGGCGTGCGTGGCTTCTGGTTCACGGATGCCCAGTTCATCCCCGCCCGTCGATACATCGAGGACGCCAAGGAGCTGCTTCGAGCGATCAAGGCCGAGGGGCTGACCGGAATTCGATGGGCTGCCTACATCCGAGCCGACAACCTCGATCCGGAACTCGCGCAGCTCATGGTCGACACCGGTATGAGCTATTTCGAAATCGGCATCACCTCAGGCTCTCAGGAGTTGGTTCGGAAGATGCGCATGGGCTACAACCTGCGCACGGTTCTCGACAGCTGCCGCATGCTTGCCGAGGCGGGCTTCCGCGATCACGTCTCAGTCAACTACTCCTTCAACGTGATCGATGAGCGGCCAGAAACGATCCGCCAGACCGTGGCCTATCACCGCGAATTGGAGACGATCTTCGGCGCCGATTTGGTTGAGCCGGCCATCTTCTTCATCGGTCTGCAACCCCATACCCATCTCGAGCAGTACGGATTCGACCAGGGGTTGATCAAGCCCGGATACAACCCGATGAGCATGATGCCCTGGACCGCACGCAAGCTTCTGTGGAATCCCGAGCCCATGGGCAGCACCTTTGGTCGGGTCTGCCTTGAGGCCTTTGATCGGAACCCCGCTGACTTCGGCAGGACGGTGATGGCTTTGCTGGAGAGGGATTACGGCGTTGCCCCTCTTCAGGAATCCCTGCGGGCTCCGGTGTCAGGTCGTGCTGCACTGGCGACCGCAGTGCATTGATTGACCGGTCGAGCTCTCAAGACAGCCAGCAGCAGGCCCAGCCCAGCCCAGCCCATCAGCCCACCGATCGGATTGGCGGTGTTCAGCAACCAGGCAGGACCTGTGCCGCTGAGGTTGAGAAGTCCCTGGCTGAGCAGGAACCAGCCGCCGACGGCTCCGCCATGAAGCCCGATCGCCCCCCAGAGCACTCCATGATCGCCCTGTCGCAGTTGTGCGAGAACCACGCCGAATAACAGCAGTCCTCCCAACAGCGGCAGGAGTTCAGCGGGCGGCAAATCAAAGCGTGTGTGCACCAGGCTGAACAGGAGCGCCTGCAGCCAGAGCGCGCGGCCATGCCCGAGCAGCAGGGTCAGCTCCCCGAGCAACCAGCCGCGGAAGAGCAGTTCTTCAGTGAAGCCAACGCCAAGGCCGAGAGCCAGGCCATTCAGCAGCAGAGGCGGCGTCAGTTGCCATTCCCACTGGGCTCCAGCGACCAGCAGTGTCACCACGATGAGCAACAGCAAGGCTGCAGCCAGCAGCAGGCCCTGCAGCAAACTCGTCAGCAATGCCGGCCAGCTGGCCCGCACACCCAGGCGCCGCCAGGGTCTGGCTTCCCCCCATGCGCGCCTCAAGCGCCAGGGCAAACTGAGCATCAGGGCCGCCAGGCTGGGAACAGCGGCAATGGCCGGCTGTTGGTTGAGGGGAACACCGGCAAGGCCGAGGATCCCCTGCAGCCCCAGAAACAGCCCTACGAGAACGGTCGGATAGAGGAATGCGCCGCGCCAGCGAGGCTTCATTCCTCAGGTTCAATCGTGCTGGTGAGCCCTTTGGATTTGAGGGTTTCGCAGTAAAACTCGGCCGGCTCCAGATCACAAACGATCACGAGGCCGACGCCGGTGTTGTGGGCTTCCAGCATCACGGCCATCGCATCCTGCTCGGACAGCTGAGGCACCACTTCGCAGAGGGTGCCCACCACATATTCCATGGTGTTCACAGGATCGTTATGAAGCAGCACCTTGTAACGCGGTGACCGCTTGCGCACCCGCTCGGGCGCTTTCTCCAGCACCGCAGCGCCACCCGGGTTGCGGACGGGAGTGTCAACCGCCATGGCCATGGAACAGTTCTGTAGCAAATCTAAAGGCTGCTGGGTCTGGTCCGGTTCAGAGCTCCAGGATCCTTGCCATGGCGTCGTCAACATTGGCACGGCTGTTGAACGCGGACAGTCGGAAGTAGCCCTCACCTGCGGCCCCGAATCCGCTGCCCGGGGTGCCGACGACATTGGCCTTGTTGAGCAGATGATCGAAGAATCCCCAGGAGTCCATGCCGTCCGGAGTCTTGATCCAGACGTAAGGAGCGTGTTCGCCGCCGTAGACGGTGAGTCCGGCGCTGCTGAGTTGCTTGCGAATGATGGCGGCGTTCTCCATGTAGAAGCTCACCAGCCCTTTGACCTCCTGCTGTCCGGCAGCGGAGTACACCGCTTCGGCGCCGCGCTGGATGATGTAACTGACGCCGTTGAATTTTGTGCTCTGGCGGCGGTTCCAGAGACCCCAGAGTCCCACCTCCTCCGCGTTGGCTGCCTTTCCTTTCAGCCCCTTGGGCACCACGGTGAAGGCGCAGCGGGTGCCTGTGAATCCTGCGTTCTTGGAGAAGGAGCGGAATTCGATGGCGCAATCACGCGCTCCATCGATCTCATAGATCGAGCGAGGAAGCTCCGGATCCTGAATGAACGCCTCGTAGGCGGCATCGAAGAGAATTAAAGAGCCGTTCCTGCGGGCGTAATCCACCCAGGCTGTCAGTTGCTGCTTCGAGGCAACGGCACCCGTTGGGTTGTTCGGGAAGCAGAGGTAGATCAGATCCACAGGCTCACTGGGGATCTCGGCGGTGAAGCCGTTGTCGGCACTGATCGGCAGATAACTCAGACCGGCGTAGCGGCCCTCGCCGCCGGCCTGGCCGGTCCGGCCGGCCATCACATTGCTGTCGACGTACACCGGATAAACGGGGTCAGTGACGGCGATTCGGTTGCCCTCTCCAAGGATGTCGAGGATGTTGCTGCTGTCGCACTTGGAGCCATCAGAGACGAAGATCTCATCGGCGCTGATCTCGCAACCGCGGGACTGGAAGTCATGCGTGGCAATCGCCTCTCTCAGCCAGGCGTAACCCTGCTCCGGGCCATAGCCGTGGAAGCCTTCGGCCGTCCCCATCGCGTCGATCGCGAGCTTCATGGCATCACGACACGCCTGCGGCAGTGGTTCAGTCACGTCACCGATGCCCAGCCGGATCAGGGCGGCGTCGGGGTGGGCCGTGCTGAAGGCTTTCACCCGTCTGCCGATTTCAGGGAACAGATAGCCAGCTTTGAGTTTGAGGTAATTGCCGTTGACCTGAACCACGGAACCGAAGGGTTTCTGCCCATGCATCCTGGCGCGCCGGCCGCTCCATACGATGCAGAAATGCGCCGTCTCGCCTGCCGTGATCGCTAACGCCATCGATGCACCCATCGATTTCGATGAGCTGGTGGACGTTGGCATCAAGAAACCAGCTCGCTACATGGGCCACGAACTCGGTGTTGTCCCGAGAGACTGGTTGCGCTCCAAGGTGCGCTGGGCCCTCACCTATCCCGAGATCTACGAGGTCGGCTCCAGCAACCTCGGCCACATCATCCTTTACTCGATCCTCAATGCCGTGCCGGGGCAGTTGTGTGATCGTGCCTATCTGCCTGGCTCCGATCTCGCGTCCCGGCTTCGGGAGCGGCAACAGCCGCTGTTCGCTGTGGAAAGCCGTCGCCCACTTCCATCCTTTGATCTCCTCGGCTTCAGCCTCAGCTACGAGCTCGGTGCCACCAACATCCTCGAGATGCTGGATCTCTGTCGTGTTCGGATCTTGGCGGCCGATCGTGGAGATCTGCCTCTGGTTGATCCGGCAGCTCCACCGTTGATCTTTGCGGGTGGCCCCACCGCCACGAGCAATCCGGAACCCTATGCCGCGTTCTTCGATTTCATCGCCCTCGGTGATGGTGAGGAGCTGCTGCCTGAGATTGGATTGGTGGTGGCGCAGGCCAAGGCCGATGCCCTGAGTCGATCAGAGCTGCTGCGGGATCTGGCCCATGTCCCTGGGGTGTATGTGCCGTCTCTGTATGCCCCCGGGGAGGACGGTGTCACGCTCCGGCCGATGCATCCTGAGCTTCCCCCACGGGTGTTGCGCCGGGTGGCCACGCCAATGCCCCATTACGCCATGGGATTGGTGCCCCATGTGGAAACCGTGCATGACCGGCTCACGGTGGAAATCCGACGTGGCTGTACCCGTGGTTGTCGGTTCTGCCAGCCCGGCATGCTCACCCGTCCAGCCCGGGACGTGGAGCCGGAAGCGGTGATCGAGGCCGTGGAGGCCGGCATGAAGCAAACCGGCTACAGCGATTTCTCACTTCTTTCACTGAGTTGCAGCGACTATCTGGCCCTGCCGGCCGTTGGGGTTGAACTGCGCAACCGTCTGGCCGATCAGAACGTCACGCTGCAGCTTCCCAGCCAGCGGGTGGATCGCTTCGACGATGACATTGCCCACATCCTCGGCGGTACCCGTCAGGCGGGTCTCACCTTTGCGCCTGAAGCTGGGACCCAGCGTCTGCGAGACATCGTCAACAAGGGGCTGACCGATGACGATCTCCTGAACGGCATCCGTACGGCCATGCAGAACGGCTACCGCAAGGTGAAGCTCTACTTCATGATCGGTCTGCCGGGAGAGACCGATGCCGATGTGCTCGGCATCGTCGAGACCTGCGTGATGTTGCAGCAGCGCTGCCGCGACCTGGGGCGGCTGAATCTGAACATCACGATCAGCAATTTCACGCCCAAACCCCACACGCCCTTTCAATGGCACAGCGTCTCCACCGATGAATTTGTGAGACGCCAGGGCCTGCTGCGCCATGCCTTCAAGGCACTGCGAGGACTGAAGGTGAATTTCACCGATGTCCGCCTCTCGGCCATGGAGGACTTCGTCGGTCGCAGCGACCGACGACTGGCGCCGGTGATCGAGGCGGCCTGGCGGGCCGGTGCGGGCATGGATGCCTGGTTTGAAGCACTCGATCGAACCTATGAAGCATGGACCGGGGCGATCGCTGAGGCAGGGCTTGAAGGCCGCTACCGCCAGATGGAATTGGGGGGCTGGAGCGCGGTGGCAGCTCTTGACCGGGAGGATCTCGAGGCGTTCTGCCGCCAACCTCTCCCCTGGGATCACATCGACACCGGCATCGACAAACGCTGGCTGGCGGATGATCTCAAGCGGGCACTGGCGGCAGCCGTGGTGCCTGACTGTTCCTTTGATGGATGCAGCAGTTGCGGGGTCTGTGGTCCGGATCTTGGCCACAACGTGGTGGTTCCCGCTCCTCCGATTCCAACCCAGGTGGCGACGAAGGCGCCTCCGAGTCTGCGTGCTTG
The DNA here is from genome assembly GCF_000737535.1 of Synechococcus sp. KORDI-100. Taxonomy (NCBI): domain Bacteria; kingdom Bacillati; phylum Cyanobacteriota; class Cyanophyceae; order Synechococcales; family Synechococcaceae; genus Synechococcus; species Synechococcus sp. KORDI-100. The sequence continues at coordinate 595,046 of NZ_CP006269.1, forward strand.
TCGGGTGAGAATCCGTTTCGCCAAGGTCGGTTCGATGCCCCTGCTCAGCCATCTGGATCTTGTGAGGATGCTGGAGCGAGCGCTGCGGCGCAGTGGTCTGCCGATCAGCTTCACCGGCGGCTTTCATCCGCTGCCAAGGATTCAGATCGCGCTGGCTCTGCCTCTTGGGGCCAACGCCCATGGTGAATGGATGGATCTGGAATTCAGCCAACCGCTGAATCCCGATCACCTGCTTCAGACACTGCAGCCACTGCTTCCAACCGACATGCATCTGCTCCAGGTCGAGCTGGTGCCGGTCAACGGCCGCAGTCTGTCCCAGGAGATTGAGGCAGCGGTCTGGACCTTCGACCTGGTTGCCGAGGGTGGCATCTCTCCGGACTGGTCCGCTGCTGTTGCGGCGATCAATGCTGCCCCGACGTTGATCTGGCATGACACCGATAAGAAGGGACGCCCCCGCGAGAGGGATTGCCGCCCATTGCTGATCAGCCTGCGCCCGTCTTCAGAGCCAAAGGGCCCTTCCATCAGCCTTCGCCTGGAGGCGGAGGTAGATCCCATGGGACGCAGTCTGCGCCCCATGCAGATCCAGCACTGGCTGACTGAAGAGATCGGTGATCCTCTGAGCCTTCAAGGGCTGTGCCGCGAGGAGCTGCGGCTGGCCCGGTGCTAGGGTCCTCGTCGGACATCAGGAAACGGTTCAGTCGTTCCTGAAACTCCCATCCGTTCCGAATCAACAACGGAACCTGCGACAAAACCGTGCGGCTGACTGATCTCAGCAGAGCCCCGGCTTCAAAGGAGTTTTTCACTCCGCACTCTTTCGGTCCTCAAGACCTCTGTTCGTTCAACCAACACCCGAGGCGGAAGGCCGGAAGGTCTCCGATCGGATCTGAGCTCATTTGGGCTCCAGTCCTGACATTCCATGCCCCAACACATCGTCATCGCGGAGCAGTTGCGAATCGCAGCGGTGCTCTCCGATGACCGCGTCGATGAGCTGATTGTTGCCCAGGGTCGTTATCAGATTGGCGACGTCTATCTCGGGACCGTTGAGAACGTTCTCCCTGGAATCGACGCCGCCTTCGTCAACATCGGTGAAAGCGAAAAAAACGGCTTTATCCATGTCACGGATCTAGGCCCACTGCGGCTCAAGAAGGCGTCGGCGGGCATCACGGAACTCCTCGAGCCTCGTCAGAAGGTTCTGGTTCAGGTGATGAAGGAGCCCACCGGGACCAAGGGGCCACGCCTCACTGGGAACCTGGCCTTGCCTGGTCGCTACCTGGTGCTGCAGCCCCATGGCCAGGGGGTGAATATCTCGCGGCGGATTGCTTCGGAGGCTGAGCGCAACAGGCTCCGGGCTCTCGGTGTTCTGATTAAGCCTCCCGCTGCCGGTCTGCTGATCCGTACGGAAGCGGACGGGATCAGTGAGGATCTTTTGATTGATGATCTCGAAGCACTGCTGCGCCAGTGGGAGGGCATTCAGCAGGCTGCGGACACGGCGGTTCCTCCGGTTCTGCTCAATCGCGATGAGGATTTCATCCATCGGGTCCTCAGGGACCACATGGGCCCTGATCTGGCCCGGGTCATCGTTGATGATCCCGCTGCAACGGCCAGGGTTACAGGTTTTCTTGGCCCTGATGGAGCCGATGTGCAGGTGGAGGCTCACAACGAGTCCGACGAAGTGCTGGAGCACTTCAAGATCAACGACGCCATCCGCAATGCCCTGAAGCCCAGGGTTGATCTGCCTTCCGGCGGCTACGTGATCATCGAGCCCACTGAGGCTCTAACGGTCATCGATGTCAATTCAGGGTCGTTCACGCGTTCGGCCAATGCCCGGGAAACAGTTCTCTGGACCAACTGCGAAGCCGCGATTGAAATCGCTCGCCAGCTGAAGCTTCGCAACATCGGTGGAGTGATCATCATCGATTTCATCGATATGGACTCCCGTCGGGATCAGCTGCAGGTGCTGGAGCACTTCACCAGTGCTGTTCGAGATGACGCGGCTCGGCCCCAGATTGCCCAACTCACCGAGCTTGGCTTGGTTGAACTCACGCGCAAACGCCAGGGACAGAACATCTACGAGTTGTTCGGTCGTGCCTGCCCGAGCTGTGGTGGTCTTGGACATGTGGCTGTTCTGCCCGGGAAGGATCTGCTGCAGCCGCTGGCGACGGCTGCGGGGCTGGTGCGTTCCGTGGCGTCTGCACGGGCTGAGGTTCTCTCCCCTGCCGAGGCAACGAATGGCAGTCGCCGCCGCCGTGGTGGTCGCGGTCGTGGTGGGGCTGAGCCGGTCATCGCCGCTTCCGGCACATCGACGGGAGTCGCTCCGGTCGAGGCCAACGGCTCTGACGACACGCAGGAGGAGGCCACGGCGGCCGTGCCCTCGCGACGCTCCGATCCTGAGCTTGTGGCGGTGTCGATGACACCAGAGCAGCAGGAGCTCTATGGCTGGCTGGGTCTCAACCCCTCCCTGCTGCTGGAGACGCCTCCGGAGTCGGACAACGTCATGGTTCGGGTGGTGCGGCCAGGAGAGGATGCCGAGGCCGTCCTCGACGAAGCCAGACAACAACTTGCCGCGAGCGCTGGCCGCCGGCGGCGGCGTGGACGGGGCGGCCGCGGTGCTGGCCGCAATGGATCGGGACAGGGAGCCTCCGGTCTTGGCTCGGCTGAGTCCTCGGCAGCAACGGTGGAAGAGGCTGAGTCGGACACGCCGTTGATGGTGGAAATCACACCGCTCCCACTCACGCCCGTGGACTCCGACACGACTGTGACCGATCCAGCCCCCTCGGCCAGTGGCGCTGAGCCATCCCTGGCGGTTCAAACCCCCCCAGAGGAGCCCGATGAGCCGCGCCGCCGCCGCCGCCGCTCATCAGCGGTGGTGTCCAGCTGATCAAAACAATGTCCATGGAGGGAGTGCCGGCAGGCCCTGGTGTCGCCGGTGTGGATGAAGTGGGACGGGGGAGTCTTTTTGGTCCTGTGTTTGCGGCGGCAGTCGTGCTGGACCATCCCTCCGCCGAGCGCCTGCTCAAGGCTGGTCTGACCGACAGCAAGAAGCTGAGTGCCAAGCGGCGCGAGCAGTTGCTCCCCCTGATCAACGAGGTCTGCATGGACGCGGCCCTCGGCCAGGCATCGGCCCGTGAAATCGATCGCCAGGGGATCCGTTGCGCAACCGAATTGGCCATGCTGCGAGCCCTGCAGCGACTGGATCGACCGCCTGAACTGGTGCTCGTCGACGGTTCCTTGCCCTTGCGTCTCTGGCCTGGCTCACAGGAAACACTGGTGGCAGGGGATTCCCGCTCAGCAGCGATTGCGGCGGCAAGCGTGATGGCCAAGCAGGCAAGGGATGCTCTGATTCGGCGCCTGTCGCAGCGATTTCCCGGCTACGGACTGGAGCGTCATGCTGGCTACGGCACGGTTGTTCATCGCCAGGCGCTGTTGGCCTCAGGCCCCACTGCTCTGCACCGCTGTAGTTTCCTCAAGCGCCTGCTGATCGGGCCTTGCTGATCGGCACCAGCGGCGGAAATCGGTCATCAGCTGCTGCCCGACACGGGCCTTGATGCCGACCAGGATTCCGCTCAGAAGGGACTCACCGGTGGTTTCCAGCATGCGTTTCGGGATCAGCCGGAGCAGCGGCGGCTGACTGACGCGCACCGCCAGGTTGGCATCGCCGACGAGGCCACGATCGGTGGCGTTCAGGTTGGCTTCGAGCGTCAGTTGGAAATCATCAACCAGTCCGAGACCTTCGAGCTCACAATCCACAGCACGCATCAGCAGCGACCTGTCGCCGTGCTCGATCTGCAATGACACGATCGGTTTGACCTGCAACTGAAAGACCTGCAGGTTGGTGACGAGGTAGCGGTATTCACCAGGCCCCAGCCGCGTCAGCTGCCGCTCGTCGAGCAGGGCTGCCAGGAGCCTCTCCTCCTGCCTCAGATAGTCGGCCAGTCGCTCGGCATGCCGCTGCACAGGCAGATCAAGATGCTGACTGGCATCGAAAGCCAGAGGCATGGACATCGCCTGACGGGGCATGATCCTATCCAGTCCAGGTCCCACCTCTGATGCCGACACGCATCGCCTTTCTTGGTCCGGCGGGGACCTATGGAGAACAGGCCGCCGCCGCTCTCATCGAGCTTGAGCGGATCTCAGAACCTGAGTTCGTTCCCTGCAAAGGACTGCGCTCCGTTGTGGATCAGTTGGCGTCCGGAGACTGCAGCGCTGCTGTGGTTCCTGTTGAGAATTCCGTTGAAGGGGGTGTCACGGCGATCCTTGATGCCCTCTGGACCCATCGTGAACTCTGCATCCGACGGGCCCTTGTGCTGCCGATTCGCCATGCCCTGCTGAGTCATGGAACTTTGAGTGGGATCACGGAGGTGCTGTCACACCCTCAGGCCCTTGCGCAATGCAGTGGCTGGCTGGCGGACCATCTGCCAGCAGCGCTTCAGTTGCCGACATCGTCAACGGCAGAAGCCGCCAGGATGGTGGCTGGAAGCCGCTTCCGAGCCGCAATCGCGTCTCGACAGGCAGGAGCGGAGCATGACCTTGACGAGCTGGCGTTTCCTGTGAACGACGTGCCTGGCAATCGCACCCGTTTTCTGTTGCTGCAACGCGGTGAACGTCGTCACAGCGGGGACGTGGCGAGCCTGGCGTTCTCTCTGCGGCGCAACGCACCGGGGGCTCTTCTGGAAGCCCTCGGCTGTCTGGCGCGTCAGAGCCTGAACATGAGCAGGATTGAATCGCGGCCTTCCAAACGCGAACTCGGTGAATACGTTTTCTTTGTGGATGTGGATCTCATCGCGGAGCCCTCGTCCGCGCTGCAGGATTTGTTGACGGATCTGAAACCGATTTGTGAGCATCTGGCCCATTTCGGTGCTTATCCGAGCAGCACGTTGAACGACGCCTGAGGATTCAGCGTTTCAGTCGGAACACACCGAATTGCATCAACCCAGATGCGAACGCCCAATGCATCAGAAGCAGGGTAGGCGTCTCCCGCAGACCTTGAAGCACAGCGAACGGTCCAAGCCCGAGAACGGCCCCAGGTCGCTTGATCCCCTCGGCGATCGATTCGATCCATGACGGCAGGGTGGACTCGGTCCAGTCAGCTGTCTCGACAGCCGACAGGTGGTAAGTGCTGACGTCGAGATTGGTTTGAAACCCCTTGATGCTGGCGAATTCAGGATGGGCCCATTGGTTGAGAAGCTGGCGCATCACCCAACGCTCCTTGCGACTCATCGCGCCATCGCTGGGATCGCGTCGATTCCAATCCGCAACGGCGAGACACCCTCCTGGGCGCAGCACCCTGAGCAATTCATCGGCATAGCGTTGCTTGTCGGGCATGTGCGGTCCCGCTTCGACGCTCCAGACAGCATCGAAGCTCCGGTCCTGGCAATCGAGAGCCAGGGCATCCATCACTGCGAAACGACAGGTCAGTCCGTCCGGTGTGAGCTCCGTGGCTCGCTGCACCTGAGCAGGACTGATGCTGATGCCCAGGACATCAAAGCCGTAGTCGCGAGCCAGGATGCGAGCGCTTCCTCCGATCCCGCAGCCGACATCAAGCAATGTCGAGCCTGCCGGCAGCTGGTCCAGACCGCTCCAGCGAACCAGTTCGTGGACGAATGCTTCCTTGGCGCGGCGAAAATCGCGAGCGCCTGGAGGGTTTCCGTAGTGGCCGAGATGGACGTGTTCACCCCAGAGGCGCTCGAGCAGCCGGTCATCGGTCCAGGCGTCGTAGGCCTCCGCAACGCTCTCGGACGACTGATAACGCCGGTCCCGCCGCAACCAGAGCAAGGCTGCTGCGACCAGGAGGCCGCCTGCCACAAGAACAGCACCCAGAATCATCAGTTATCCCGGCTGTCGCTGGCGTCCCGGCCATCAACGTTGCCGAAGGTGTCCTTCAGCACCGTTCGGGCCGCCAGTTGACGACGTGTGTTGTCGAGCATGTCGAACTGGCGTTGCAGACGCTCGAAGGTGTCGGTGAGTTCGAGCAGGGCCTGCTGTTCAGATGCGGCGTTGTGATCGAGATGGGCTCCGATCCAGAAGGACAGTTCCCTCGGTAGATCAGGGAGATCCTCAGGCAGGGTCACCTCGCGACCCTGCAGTTTTGAGGTCAATGTGACCACATCCTTCAAGACATCGCGAACGGTGTCGCGCAGGTCATTGAGGCCCTCGTGATGGCTGACCTGGTCGTCTTCCAGCCAACTCACCATGGCACTGCGAAACGGCGCTTCTCGAGTGACATTGAGCACGCGGAAGCGCTGCTGCCCCAGGGTGACGATGTAACTGCGCCCGTCTTCGGTGGTTTGGTGCTGCAGGACTTCAGCACAGCATCCAATCTCTGCCATTTCACGGGTTTCCGGGTCGACGCGCACGACTCCGAAGCGTTTGTCGGACTCCAGAACCGTCTGGAGCATCATCCGATAACGCGATTCAAAGATGTGAAGCGGCAGGAGTTGTTGCGGGAAAAGAACGACGTCCGGCAGGGGAAAGAGAGGCAATTCCCTGACGGAGTAATCGATCACGGACGCCTGCCAGGACTATTGCTTAGATCCTAGGAACGCAGAACGTGTTCCGACGGGATCAAAGCTTCACCTCGATGTCCACACCACTTGGGAGATCCAGCTTCATCAGTGCGTCGATGGTTTTCGCCGACGGGCTGTAGATATCGATGATGCGACGGTGGGTCCGGGTTTCAAAGTGCTCCCTGGAGTCCTTGTCCACGTGGGGTGAGCGCAGAACGCAGTAGATCTTGCGTTTCGTGGGGAGGGGGATCGGACCGATCGCCGTTGCAGCGGTGTTGTCGGCCGTTTCGATGATTTTTTCGCAGGAAAGATCCAGCATGCGGCGATCAAACGCCTTGAGGCGAATGCGGATTTTCTGCTGAGCGATTGCAGTGGACATGGGGATGCAGGTTCAGGCCCTGAAGGGCGCGGAAACGGTTGTCGAGGTTCTGAAAGAAATTTAAGGGATGGTGTGGCCGCAGCCCGCACCATCCCTTGAACGATCACGTTCGGGGGATCATTCGACGATTTTGGTCACCACGCCGGCACCGATGGTGCGACCGCCCTCACGGATGGCAAAACGCATGCCCTGCTCGATGGCGACGGGGCAGATCAATTCGCCGGACATCTTGATGCGGTCTCCGGGCATCACCATTTCCACTGAGGAGCCATCGTCGGCGGTGAAGGCGGTGATCTGGCCGGTCACATCCGTCGTGCGGATGTAGAACTGCGGCCGATAGCCGGCGAAGAAGGGGGTGTGACGTCCGCCTTCCTCCTTCTTGAGCACGTACACCTCACCTTCGAACTTGGTGTGTGGGGTGATGGAGCCTGGCTTCACCAGGACCATGCCACGCTCGATCTCTTCCTTCTGGATGCCGCGCAGCAGCAGACCAACGTTGTCGCCAGCCATGCCCTCGTCGAGCAGCTTGCGGAACATTTCCACACCGGTGACGGTGGTTTTGCGGGTGTCCTTGATGCCGACGATTTCGATCTCCTCGCCAACTTTGACGATGCCGCGCTCGATTCGGCCGGTGGCCACTGTGCCGCGTCCGGTGATGGAGAAGACATCCTCGACGGCCATGAGGAAAGGCTTGTCGACCTCGCGCTCAGGCTCGGGGATGTTGGAGTCGACAGCAGCCATCAACTCTTCGATCTTCGCTTCCCAGGCGGCCTCACCTTCCAGCGCCTTGAGGCCGGAGACCTGAACCACGGGGATCTCATCGCCAGGGAAGTCGTAGCTGTCGAGCAGCTCACGCACCTCCATCTCCACCAATTCGATGATCTCCTCGTCGTCCACCATGTCGCACTTGTTCAGTGCGACAACCAGGGCGGGAACGCCGACCTGCTTGGCCAGCAGGATATGCTCCTTGGTCTGGGCCATCGGTCCGTCGGTGGCTGCGCAGACCAGGATGGCTCCGTCCATCTGGGCGGCACCGGTGATCATGTTTTTCACGTAGTCCGCGTGGCCGGGGCAGTCCACGTGGGCATAGTGACGGTTATCGGTCTCGTATTCAACGTGGGCCGTGTTGATGGTGATCCCGCGCTCGCGCTCCTCGGGAGCACCGTCGATGTCGCCGTAATCCTGGGCCTGGGCCTGACCTTTCTTGGCGAGCACGTTGGTGATCGCGGCGGTGAGGGTGGTTTTGCCGTGGTCAACGTGACCGATTGTGCCGATGTTGACGTGGGGCTTGTTCCTTTCGAACTTCTCGCGTGCCATTGGTGGTTAAAGAATCGAGGGTGAAATTTGGAAGAGTTTAGAGATCAGGAATTGCCCTGATTCTTGGAGATGATGGCTTCAGCCACATTGCGAGGAACTTCGGCGTAGTTGTCGAATTCCATTGAGAAAATGCCCCGGCCCTGGGTCATGGAACGGAGCTCGGTGGCGTAACCGAACATCTCAGCCAGGGGCACCTTGGCTGAGATTTTTGAGGTGCCGTCTTCAACAGACTGCCCCTCAACCTGTCCCCGTCGGGACGACAGGTCGCCGATGATCGAACCGAGGAAATCCTCGGGGACCTCGACTTCGACTTTCATCATCGGCTCGAGCAGCACTGGATTGCACTTCTTGACGCCGTCCTTGAAGGCCATGGAGCCAGCGATCTTGAACGCCATCTCCGAGGAGTCCACATCGTGGTAGGAGCCATCAACCATCGTGCACTTGACATCGATGAGAGGGAACCCAGCGATCACGCCGGATTCGCAGGTCTCCTTCATGCCCTGTTCAGCAGGCTTGATGTATTCCTTCGGAACAACACCGCCAACGATTTTGTTGACGAATTCGAAACCTGAGCCCGGTTCACCGGGCTCCATCTCGATGACCACGTGGCCGTACTGGCCCTTGCCTCCCGTCTGACGGGAGAATTTTCCTTCACCACCGGCGGAACCACGGATGGTTTCCCTGTAGGACACCTGAGGTGCGCCGATGTTGGCTTCCACCTTGAACTCTCGGAGCATTCGGTCCACGAGGATTTCGAGGTGAAGTTCCCCCATGCCGGCAATCACGGTCTGGCCGGTCTCTTGGTCGGTGCGCACCCGGAATGTGGGATCCTCTTCAGCTAGAGACACCAGGGCTTTGGAGAGTTTCTCCATGTCCCCTTTGGTCTTTGGCTCCACAGCCACAGAGATCACCGGCTCCGGAACGAACAGGGTCTCGAGGACGATCGGGTCGTCCGGTGTGCAGAGCGTGTCACCTGTGGTGGTGTTCTTCAGACCCAGTACGGCTCCGAGATCTCCGGCGCGCAGGGCATCGACTTCCTCGCGATCATCGGCCTTGAGCACCACAAGACGGGAAATGCGCTCCTTGGCATCCTTGGTGGAGTTGAGGACGTAGCTGCCTTTTTCGAGCACACCCGAGTACATGCGGACGAAGGTGAGTTTTCCGTAGGGGTCAGCCATCACCTTGAACGCCAGTGCACTGAAAGGAGCGCTGTCGTCGGAGGGGCGGACCGCTTCCTTGCCATTCGGCAGAACACCCTGAATCGGGGGAACATCAACGGGCGCCGGCAGGTAGTCAATCACCGCATCAAGAACCAGTTGAACACCTTTGTTCTTGAAGGCTGAGCCGCAGAGCATGGGAACAAGGCCGTGCTTGAGAACGCCTTCACGGATCCCGTCCTTGAGCTCCTGCACAGAGAGTTCACCACACTCGAGAAACTTTTCAATCAGCTCCTCGTCGGTTTCTGCGACAGCCTCCATCAACTTGCCGCGCCATTCGGCCGCTTCATCTGCCATGTCTGCTGGGATATCGGTTTCCTCGATATCCGTGCCGAGATCATTTTTATAGATGTAGGCCTTGTTGCCGACGAGATCGATGATGCCGCTGAGTTCACCCTCTGCTCCAATGGGGAGCTGGATCGGTACGGCGTTGGCCTTGAGACGACTGGTGATCTGCTCGTGAACCTTGAGGAAATCGGCTCCGGTGCGGTCCATCTTGTTGACGAACACCATGCGCGGCACTGAGTACCGATCGGCCTGACGCCAGACGGTCTCCGACTGAGGCTGCACACCACCCACAGCGCAGAACACAGCAATTACGCCGTCGAGCACACGCATGGAACGCTCCACCTCGATGGTGAAGTCCACGTGACCGGGGGTATCAATGATGTTGATCCGATGGTCTTCCCAGCTCGTGGAAATGGCCGCAGCAGTGATGGTGATGCCGCGCTCGCGTTCCTGGGCCATCCAGTCGGTTACAGCCGCACCGTCGTGGACTTCACCGATCTTGTGAACCACGCCCGAGTAGAACAGAATCCGTTCGGTCGTGGTGGTTTTGCCGGCATCGATATGAGCGGCGATTCCGATATTTCTGACGCGTTCCAGGGGAAAGGCGCGGTCCACAGGAAAATCTCCGGGGTGGGGCGTTAAAAGGCGGGTGAGACTCTACAGGCCAGACGTGTCTTTCAGACGTGTCGCGCTGGTATTCGATCTCTAATAGCGGTAATGGGCGAACGCCTTGTTGGCTTCGGCCATCTTGTGCGTTTCCTCGCGCTTGCGGACAGCGCTGCCGGACTCGTTGGCGGCATCCATCAGTTCACCAGCGAGCTTGTGAGCCATGCTGCGACCGTTGCGTGAGCGGGAGAAACTGACGAGCCAGCGCAGTGCCATGGCGGTGCCGCGTTCCTGACGCACTTCCATCGGAACCTGATAAGTCGCGCCACCCACACGGCGGGCGCGCACCTCGACGAGGGGTGTGGCGTTTTTGACGGCGGTTTCAAACAGCTCGAGAGGATCACCTCCCGTGCGCTCGTTGATCAGTCCGAAGGCATCCGAAAGGATCCGCTGGGCCGTGGATTTCTTTCCGTGCTTCATCAACCGGGCCACCATCATCGTGGCGAGTCGGCTGTTGAACTGGGGATCGGGCAGAACCGGGCGTTTTTCAGCGGCGTTGCGGCGGGACATGGAGGGTCAGGTCTTTGTGAGCGGAATGGATGGTGAAGGTCTTATTGGCTGCGGAAATTACTCCTTCGGAGCTTTGGCACCGTATTTGGAGCGGGACTGACGACGGTCCTTGACGCCAGCGGTGTCCAGGGTGCCGCGAATGATGTGATATCGAACGCCGGGAAGATCCTTGACACGTCCACCACGGATCAGCACGACGGAGTGTTCCTGCAGGTTGTGGCCGATGCCGCCGATGTATGCGGTGACCTCGAAGCCGGAGGTGAGTCGCACACGAGCCACTTTGCGCAACGCCGAGTTGGGTTTCTTCGGCGTGGAGGTGTAAACGCGGGTGCAAACACCGCGTCGCTCCGGACAGGCCTTCAGGGCAGGGGACTTGGTCTTGGCCTTGAGGCGTGAGCGCTCCGAGCGGATCAGCTGTTGGATGGTTGGCATCGAGGGTCGGTAAGCGGTCGGACGCCCCGACCAGATTCGACAATCCGTCACTTTACTGGGTCGCTGACCCCTCAGGTTCGACTGAAGGCGCTTCCGCAGGCACAGGGTTCGATCCCAGCTCCACTTCGGATCAGAAAGCCACCGCCGCTGAGATCGCCGCGGTAGTCGAGGCAGAGGCCCTGCAGCTGACCCAGCTGATTTTCAGGAGCATGCAGCGTGACACCGTCAGCCCTCGCGATGGCGATGCCGGCCAGATGCCCGGGTCGGATGCGAATCACGTGCTCAGCACAGTCCCCCGGAGTCAGATCCAGATGCATCTGGCCAGGCGTGCCGGCCACGGCAGCCTGACGAGCCAACTCCGCCGCTGCGCTTGCGGTCAGACGCAGATTGGCAGCCATCAGATTCTGCAGGGACCGTTCACCACAATGGCAGGGCTCTCTGCGGCACCAGTCCCAGCCCGTTGTGGATCCTGGGCGGGCTGCCACTTCCGTTGATCAACGAGCGGCCCGCCGCGACGAGGGTCGTCGAGCTTCCACCGTCGAGGTTGAGAGCATCACGCATGCCGAGTTGCTGCATGGCGAGGCTTGTCTCAAGCAGGGTGGGACTGCTGCCAACGCCTCGGATGGCCAGCATCCAGATTCCCCCTTTCCCCTGGCCGATCACGGTGCGTGGTGCTGTCTGGCTCAGGAAGCCAGGGCTGAATCCTTCGGCTCGACCGTTGAGAACAACCTGCCCGCCTTGGATCAGAAGGGGTCCGCCGCCGAGCACATTCGGCATCTCGCCGAGCTTGTTGCTCGAGCGCATCTCCACCCTTGCCCGTTCTCCTGTCCCTGCCGGCAAGGGTGCTCCGCCACGGGCAACAACGAGATCTGATCCCTGAGGTAATGGAACCCCACGGCTGAGCTGATTGTTGTCGTACTGAGCGATCACGCGGCCTGCGCGAATCAGGATCGCCTGTTCCCGGCCGCTGAGTGAGCGATAGAACGGGCCCCAGGCCGATGTGTAGCGGCTCAGACCTTTCTGGACGTAGCCGCTGTTGAGGAACCCGAGCCCCCAGCGGCGACCGTTGTCGACCTGGAGTGCCTGATCCAGTCGCAGACGTCCGAAAGCCAGTGGGTGGTTGGCGCCCCAGGCGATCACACCCCGGTTCAGGATCGGACCCGACAGCCACAGCCCATTCCGACGCAAGGCGCCAAGCGGAAGCTGTTTGATGCGGTTGAAAAATCCACCATTGACGGCCACCAGTGCCCCTGCGGGCTGTGAGAGCTGGGGCAGGAAACGCAGGCCCTGCTGGCTGCCTGCCATCGCGAGGGGCGTCAGGCTCAGACCCAGCCGTGGCAGATCTCCCCCGGCCCGCAGGATCTCGAGAGGTTTCACGCCAACACGGATGGTGCGGCGTTCGACGATGAGGCCGCGACGGATCAGGGCCGTGATCGCCGGGTCCGAGAGGGCCAAACCCTGGCTTCGCGTGGGTCGTCCAGAGGCAGTCGCCGGCTTGATCCCGTCCAGCACGACGCGCCAGGGACCGGCCAGGGTCAGGCTTTGAAGGTTGGTGGCCTGTCCGCGCAGCGTCAGCACAGAGCCGACCTGCCTCGGCATCAGCCCGAGACTGCGCAGCGTGTTCTGCTGACGTCGATCACTGCGCAGATTCAGCAGCAGATCGTTGCCACGGCGCTGCACGAAGACCGGTTGATCGATGTCCAGCACCAACCGTGCGGCCATGCTGCCTTTGCCCTGCCTCAGTTGCTGCAGCCGTGCTGTCGGCAGCTCCAGGCTGAGATTGTCCCTCTGACGCCGCAGGGTCACGCCGAGGCTGTTCAGCCATGACGCAACCTCCAGCCCAACTTCATCCCCGAGTGTTCTGGCTGGGAACGACTGAAGTTCCTGGCGTTGTCCGTACCACTCCAGCTGCTCATTGCCGCCAGCTCTGCTGCGCCGGAAGCCCAGACGGGCTTCCAAAACGTTCAGTGGCAACCAGAGGCGATCCGGTCGCGACGAACTGCGCCCCTGCCAGGCCCAGGATGCATCGAGACGTTGCCCCTCGATCGACATGCGATCACCGCTGATCACCTCGCTGGAACGAAGCTCGGGCAGCGGTGGAGGCAGCTGAGCGATCAGAAGCATGATGAAAGTCGATAAGGGAGTGCCGCCTGCCTAGGATTGGGAAGAGAGATGATTTCTGCAGGCGCTGACGCTGCAGCTCATGCGTCCGTCCGGTTGATGTTCATGCCCGACTCCATCCATTCCGTTGCTGCATCGTGGCCTCTTTGCGACTCCGTCGCACCGGAGTCTGTCGCGGGTGAGAAGGATGCCTGTGGAGTCGGGTTTCTGGCGCAGTTGTCAGGCGAAGCCAGCCATTGGGTTCTGAGCCAGGCGCTGCGGGGGCTTGGCTGCATGGAGCACCGCGGTGGATGCGGAGGGGATGGCGACTCCGGAGATGGAGCCGGTGTGCTCTGCGAAATACCCTGGTCTTACCTCAAATCCATCTGGCCGGAAGCCAATGCCGCCCGCGGCCTTGGCATGATTTTTCTACCTGCTGAAGCAGAGCGTCGCGATGAAGCCCGCCGGTTCTGTGAGGAGGAGGCCCGCAGCCTTGGTCTGACGTCGGAAGGCTGGCGTGTGGTCCCCGTGGATCCCGATGTGCTGGGACCACTGGCACGCGAGACCGCTCCAGTCATCGAGCAATGGCTCGTCGGTGGCGGCCAGGAAGGAGATGCATTCGAAGCTGCGCTGCTGCGTCTTCGCCGCAGGATTGGCTCCAGGGCAAGGCACGCCTGGGGCTTTGAGGCATCCAGGAACTTCTACGTGGCGTCGCTCAGCAGTCGCACGGTTGTCTACAAGGGCATGGTGCGGTCCGAGGTGCTCGCCCGCTACTACGCCGATCTTCGTGACCCTCGCTTTGAAGTGAGTTTTGCGGTGTATCACCGTCGCTTCAGCACGAACACGTTGCCCCGATGGCCTCTGGCACAGCCGATGCGGATGCTCGGTCACAACGGAGAGATCAACACGCTCCTCGGCAATCTCAACTGGGCGAAGGCGTCTGAAGCCAGTCTCGAGGAGGTCTGGGGTGATGCAGCCGGCGATCTCAATCCGGTGGTCAACGAAGCCTTCAGCGATTCCGCCAACCTCGACGCCACCCTGGAATTGATGGTGAGGAGTGGTCGATCGATCACCGACAGCCTGATCACCCTGGTGCCTGAGGCATTTCGCAACCAGCCCGAACTTGACAATCGCCCTGATGTGACGGCGATGTACGAGTTCAACGCCGGTATCCAGGAACCCTGGGACGGTCCTGCGCTCCTGGTCTTCGCCGATGGCAAGCGTGTCGGAGCCACGCTCGATCGCAATGGACTGCGTCCGGCTCGCTGGTGTGCCACGTCTGACGGCTTCGTGATCATGGGCTCTGAGACGGGCGTCGTTGATCTCAGCGGGAAGACCGTTGTCCGCAAAGGCCGGCTTGGACCTGGGCAGATGTTGGCTGTCGATCTGGAGAGTGGTCAGCTGCTCGATAACTGGGCGGTCAAAGAGGATGCCGCCGCGCGCTTTCCTTACAGCGACTGGCTTGCGCAGCATCGACGTTCCGTGGCGGCGCAACCCTGGAATCAGGAGTGTGCCCTCAGCGAATTCGATCTGCTCAGGCTGCAGACCGCCATGGGATTCACGGCCGAGGACCTCGATCTTGTGATCGAGGACATGGCTGGGCTTGGCAAGGAGCCCACCTACTGCATGGGGGATGACATCCCCCTGGCGGTTCTTTCGGATCGTCCGCATCTCCTCTACGACTACTTCAAGCAGCGCTTCGCTCAGGTCACCAACCCGCCCATCGATCCCTTGCGGGAGAAGCTGGTGATGAGCCTGGAGATGCATCTGGGAGAGCGCCGCCCTGCCCTGAAGCCGCAGGCGGCAGCTGCGGCCTTGATCCATCTGGACAGCCCGGTGATGAATGAGGCCGAGCTGGCGGCGATCCGCCAGCAGGGTCTGCCCGTGCGAACGCTGTCCACACAGGTTGCTGTCGAAGCCTGCGCGGGGGGCCTGCAGTCAGCCCTTCAAGCGCTGTGCGACATGGCGGAGCAGGCGGTGCGCAACGGTGTTCAGGTGCTGGTGCTCTCCGATCGCGTCGATCAGGCCGGTCAGCCATCGGACTTGAATGCCACCACCGTGGCGATGCCGGCGTTGCTGTCGGTGGGCGCTGTTCATCACCATCTGCTGCGTCAGAGACTGCGGCTGCACTGTTCACTCGTCCTCGAGACCGCCCAGTGCTGGAGCACCCACCATGTCGCCTGCCTGATTGGCTACGGCGCCAGCGCTGTCTGCCCCTGGCTCACCTGGGAAACCACTCGGCACTGGTTGTCCCATCCCAAGACCCAGAAGCGGATCGAGCAGGGCAAGCTGCCGCAGCTAGACGCAGACAAGGTCCAGGCGAATGTGCGCCTCTCATTGGAGAACGGACTGCGCAAGATTCTTTCGAAGATCGGCATCTCTCTGCTCGCCAGCTATCACGGAGCCCAGATCTTCGAAGCGATCGGTCTGGGTGCGGATGTCATCGACATCGCCTTTACCGGAACCACCAGCCGTGTGGCGGGTATGACCCTGGTTGAGCTTGCCAACGAGACCCTCACCCTGCATGCCAAGGCTTTCCCCGAGTTGAACCGCAGCAAACTCGAGTTCATGGGATTTGTGCAGTACCGCACCGGTGGCGAGTTCCATCTCAACAGCCCGGAGATGGCCAAGGCCCTGCATGCGGCTGTCAAATCCGGCCCCGGTTACGACCACTTCTCCACCTACAAAATTCTGTTGAAGAACCGGCCGGTCACCGCCCTGCGGGACCTGTTGGAGTTCAAGCTTGCCGCCTCCCCACTGCCGCTGGATCAGGTGGAGTCCGTCGAGAGCCTCTGCCGGCGCTTCTGCACCGGTGGCATGAGCCTCGGGGCCCTGTCGAGGGAAGCCCATGAGGTGCTGGCGGTGGCGATGAATCGCATCGGCGGCAAGAGCAACAGCGGCGAGGGCGGTGAGGATCCCGCACGATTCCAGACCCTGGACGATGTCGATGCCGATGGGCGTTCATCGTCATTCCCCAGCATCGGCGGCCTCCGCAATGGAGATACGGCCTGTTCAGCGATCAAGCAGGTGGCGTCGGGACGCTTCGGCGTCACAGCCGAGTACTTGCGCAGCGGCAGACAGCTGGAGATCAAGGTGGCCCAGGGGGCCAAGCCTGGAGAGGGCGGGCAGCTGCCGGGGCCGAAGGTGGATGAGTACATCGCCTGGCTTCGCAACAGCAAGCCCGGCGTGGCGCTGATTTCGCCTCCGCCTCATCACGACATCTATTCCATCGAGGATCTGGCGCAATTGATCCACGATCTGCACCAGGTGCATCCCAAGGCTCCTGTGAGTGTGAAGCTGGTGGCCGAGATCGGGATCGGCACGATCGCTGCCGGTGTCGCCAAGGCCAATGCCGATGTGATCCAGATCTCCGGTCATGACGGCGGTACCGGTGCGTCTCCGCTGAGTTCGATCAAGCATGCCGGCAGTCCCTGGGAGCTGGGGCTGACGGAAGTGCACCGCAGCCTGGTGGAGAACGGGCTGCGGAACCGGGTGCTGCTGCGCGCTGATGGCGGCCTCAAGACGGGCTGGGACGTGGTCATCGCCGCTTTGCTCGGCGCCGAGGAATACGGGTTCGGTTCCGTCGCGATGATCGCCGAGGGTTGCATCATGGCCCGCGTTTGCCACACCAACAATTGCCCAGTTGGGGTGGCGACCCAGAAGGAAGCGTTGCGCAAGCGCTTCACCGGAGTCCCCGACCACGTGGTGAATTTTTTCTGGTACATCGCTGAGGAAGTGCGCCAGCTGCTCAGCCTGCTGGGGGTGGCTCGACTGGAGGATCTCATCGGTCGCAGCGAGCTGCTGCAGCCCCGCAGCGTCGAGCTGGCCAAAACCAGATGTGTTGATCTGTCGAGTCTGCTGGCGCCGATCGAGGGGGCCGAGGATCGTTCCTGGCTGCGTCACGCTGCCGATGCCCATAGCAATGGGCCGATCCTTGAGGACGGGCTGCTGGCGGATGCCGAGCTGATCCATGCGGTTGACACCCATGGCCGCCACAGCCGCACGATCGAGATCATCAACACCGACCGCAGTGTCTGTGCCCGGCTTGCCGGAGAGATCGCGCAGCGTCACGGCAATCGTGGATTTGCCGGACAGCTGGATCTCACCTTCCTCGGTGCGGCAGGACAGAGCTTCGGTGCATTCCTGGTCCAGGGAATGAATGTGCGACTCGAAGGCGAGGCCAACGACTACGTCGGTAAAGGCATGAACAGCGGTCGCATCAGCGTTGTGCCATCGGATCAGTGCGTTGATCCCGGCGAGCAGGTAATTCTGGGCAACACCTGCCTTTATGGCGCGACCGGAGGTGAGCTCTTCGCCCTTGGCCGTGCCGGTGAACGCTTCGGTGTCCGCAACAGCGGCGCCAGGGCTGTTGTTGAAGGTGCCGGCGACCATTGCTGCGAATACATGACCGGTGGTGTGGTGGTGGTTCTGGGCAGTACGGGTCGCAATATCGGCGCCGGCATGACGGGTGGTGTCACCTTCCTGCTGGATGAAGGCGATCGCGTGCAGCCGCGCGTGAATCCAGAGATCGTCGAGGTCTGCTGCATCACCACGGCTGAGCAGGAAGCCCTGCTCAAAGGTCTGCTCGAATCCCATCTGGCGGCGACAGGCAGTAGCAAGGCATCGGCTTTGCTGGCTGACTGGGCCGCGGCGAAGGGACGCTTCAAACTGCTGGTTCCCCCGAGCGAACGGGAGGCCATGGGCCTCACCGAAAAGCTGGCGGTTGCTGCCTGATCCGGTCCGCCTCAACGGTTCTGCACTGATCTGGTGGCCTGGTTCGTCAAGCACGAAACGTTCACATCTGAAACGGCTTCTCTGCCCATGGCCCAGCGGCGCCCATGTCTCGAGGCGCACCGGGCCTGGGTCGAGCAGCAGGTTGCTGCGGGACGGAAGATCCGCAGCGGATACCTGGTGGATGCAGAGCATCGGCCTGGTGGCGGTGGCCTGCTGATCTTCGAGGCGGATTCCTACGCCGAGGCGCTGGCGTGGGTGGAGCAGGACCCGATGATTCAGTCCGAGCTGGTGAGCTGGACGTTGCAGGAATGGATCCCTGTCAGCGGGGATGGCTGGCCATGAGTCGTTGCACCTCGCCGGCGTGATAACTGCTGCGGGTTAGGGGAGTGCTCACCACCTGCAGGAAGTTCAGGTCTTGTTCGCCGATGTGGCGGTAGTGGTCGAATTGTCCGGGTGTGACGAAACGATCCACGGCCAGGTGCTTCGGGCCAGGGGAGAGGTACTGACCGATGGTCACGATGTCCACCTGATGGGCGCGCAGATCGTGCAGCACCTCGATCACCTCCTCGTCGGTTTCGCCGAGCCCCACCATCAGTCCTGATTTGCTGTAAGCCTTCGGCCAGCCCTGACGGACCCGATGCAGCAGCTCCAGGGATCGCTTGTAGATGCCTTGGGGCCGTGCCAGCCGATACAGGCGCGGCACCGTTTCGATGTTGTGGTTAAGCACATGGGGGGCGGCGTCCATCACGGTGGTCAGGGCCTCCCAGTTGCCGCAGAAGTCAGGAATCAGCAGCTCGATCGTCGTCAGTGGTGAACGCTGCTTCACCTGCTCGATGCAGGCCACGAACTGGGAGGCTCCGCCGTCCTCAAGGTCATCGCGGTTCACCGAGGTGATCACCACATGCTTCAGGCCAAGGCGCGCCACCGCCTCTCCAACACGTATGGGTTCCGTCGGGTCCAGCGCCCGAACGCTCTTGTCGAAATCGATATCGCAGTAGGGGCAGGCGCGGGTGCAGCCGGGCCCCATGATCAGAAAGGTGGCGGTTCCTCCGGCGAAGCATTCACCGATGTTGGGACAACTGGCCTCCTGGCAGACCGTGTTGAGATTCAGGTCGAGCAGCAGATCGGAGACTGCACCGATACGTTCCCGCTGCGGGGCTTTGACGCGCAACCACTCGGGTTTGAGCACGGCAGAACCGAATCAATGCTTGACCCTAGGTGTTGCAAGGGATTCATCGCCCGTTGTGGGTTGTCTCCTACGATGAATTCAACGGGATGTAGCGCAGCTTGGTAGCGCACTTCGTTCGGGACGAAGGGGCCGCAGGTTCGAATCCTGTCATCCCGATTGATGGTCTTGGCTCGTCAATCGTTCAAAGGATTGGTCTGGACATCTTTGTTTGAATCCTTGAAACGAACTCCTTGGTTTGATTGATCGCTCGCTTCTCTGCAGCTCCCCTGCTTCGAAAGACCGGCTCAATCCGTGTTGTCGAGTGATCAACTGTTTTGGATCGATCCATCTGTCAGCTGATCAGCAACTTTGATGGCCTGAATGAAGAGGAGTGGTCGGGAAACAACGCCACCCGAGGCTCGGGTTCTTCCAGTTCGATTGGCACCGCTTCGATCGAGACCTCTGCGAACTCAGAAACTGAAGGAGGTCATCACCAGTCCGCCCAGTTGCTGAAAACGTCGTCCACCAGGAGTTTCCTGGCCAAGCGGACGTGAGAGGTAAAACAGCGCCGGTGTGATGCTGATGTTGTCTGTCACCTGAAACTGATACCACCATTCCCACACGTAATTGCCATCGTCCGGGGTGTCATCTCCATAAAGGCTGGTGGCGAACACCGGCTGCCCCACAGCCATGCCTGCCTTGTTGCCCTGAAGAAACACTTCATCCCACTGCAGTGCCACGGTCCATGACTGGCTGATCTCCGCCAGGCCGTCCCGCTGCACGCCTGGGTCATAGGAGGTTGAGTTGATCCCCCAGCCGGCACTGATCGAGGGAATCCAACCGCTGTCTGCTGGCTGCCAGGAGCCCCCCAGCCCTAAAGCATGGGTAAAGCCGCTGTTGTTTTGCAGGCTGTCGTTCAGTAGGGGTGTGCCGTAGGGCTCGAGCCAGTTGCCGTTCTGCAGTCCTGAGTACACGACAGCCAAGGCCCAGGGCCCGTTCTGATAACCCGCCTGAACGGTGGCCGTCCCTCCGGCTGAGGATGTGGCGATGCCACCCTGCTGAGTGTTGTCGCTGTTGCCGTTGATGGCGACATAGCTGGCCGTCAGGCTGAAGCCACCTTCCCCGGACCAGATGATTCCGGCGCCGGCCCCTTGGTTCTGGTTGTAAGCCAGGGGGGCACCAGCCAGTGCCGAGACGTTCAGGATTGCGTCATCGCCATACAGGCTTGGGTACATCCCGAACATGTCGTCCTGACCCACGTTGGGGCCCACTGTGAAGCTGAGGCTTGATCCAAGCGGAAACTGATAGAAGAGCTTGTCGACGGAGAGGACCGGGGTGCCTGCATCGTTGGAGGAATATGCGATGTTCAGCGCCGACTGATTGGTGGGGACACCACTGAGGCTGTTGTTGGCGCTGAAGCTGCCGGTGCGCAGCTTGGTCAGCAGCAGGTCTTTTCCGCTGAAGCTGGTCGCGAGATCCAGTTCAAGATCAAACAGCACATTGGCGGAGCCGAGAATCCTGTTGGCCTCACGTCTGAGCGTCCCCGCCGAGCCCTTGAAGGCATTGGCGTTGACCACCACATAGGCCTGCCCACGCAAGGTGGTGGTGGTGGAGAACTGACTGGCTTCCAGTTCCTCCAGGTCAGCTTCCAAACCATCCACGCGTCCGCGAATCAGAGCGAGCTCGTTTTCAAATTCCTTGATCAGACTCTGCAGCTCGTCGGTGACCAGGCTGATCTCGTTCAGGCAGGCGTTCAGCAGTGCGGCGGCTTCGTAGCGCGTGATTGCATGCTCACCCAGAAAACGGCCATCGCTGAAGCCCGCGACGCAGCAATAGCGATCAACCAGTTGGCTGAGGGCTTGGTAGGCCCAGTCCGTCGGCCTGACATCACTGAATTGATGCAGTCCTGTGATCGGTTCGACCGCAACGACGGGCCCTGCAGCAAGGAGAGCGCAGGCCGCGGATGCACCCAACAGTGAGGCGATGCCTTTCCGCACAACTGGTCTCAGAGGTTTTGAAAATGTAGTGATTTTTCCTTGCAGAAACCAACAGGCGGGCAGCCCGGAGAGCCGTCCCACCAGATGGTCGACATCGCACACCGATGACGCCCAGCCACAACAGGTCGAGGTGATGGTTTGACACCGAAATCAGACGTTGTACGACCCGTTATTGCTATTGAGAATGACTTGCATTTTTAGGAGCAACTCAGTACTCTTGCAAGTAATTCTCAATTTCAGGTGTCGTGACCGTGTCCGCCTATCGCTTCCTGCCGGATGATCCGGTTGCGCCGATGGCGATGCCGAGGCTGCAAACCGTTCTTCTCGACCCGGCTGGTCGTGGCCAGGCAACCGTTCTGGAAGTGATGGAGGGCATCTGCAGGGTTTACTGCCCCTGTGAGGAGACCGAGGGGATGACGTTGGCGTTCCTGCAGTCGGGAGATCGGTTGCGGACCGATCGGTTATGCAGTGATGGCGCTTGTGTTGAAGCACTGACGGCTCTCAAGTTCCGGCGTGATGCCGTCGGCGCCGATGAGCTGGGGATGGATGCTGTGAACGAATGGACCCTTCAGCTGCTGCGCGTTCGTCATCTCGGTCAGGCGGAGCAACGTCTGCACGCCTTGCTGGCGCTTTTGGTGAATCGCCTGGGTCTTCGTTGCAGCGATGCCTTCCAGTTGCCCTTTCGTCTGACCCATGATCGCTTCGGGGAACTGATTGGAGCCACTCGGGTCACCACAACACGATTGCTCTCGAAATGGCGTCAGGCAGATCTGCTCGAGATGAGTGGTGCCGATCTCACGATGCGCTTTTCTCCTGAGCTGATCGACAGTTCTCCGCTGAGTTTCTGACCAGGGTGAAGACCATGTCGGACACCGTTGTTGGAACGCTTCTTCGAGAGGTTGCCTGGATTCGCCGTCGCCTTGATGCATTGCATCGGGCATATCCACGCTGCGGAAGTCGGTCATTGCGTCAGCGGCTCCACCATGAGCAGCAGATCTGGCAACGTCGTTGTCAGAAGATTGAGCGCATCCATACAAGACTTGAAGTCGAGGTTTGCTGTCATTCTGTACAACTACAATTGCTCAAGGAGCAACTCAACAGAGCACGAACGCTCACGTCTCGTGCACCTGTTCTTCAAGTGCCGTTCTCCTGATTAAATCAACAACATTGATGTGAAACATCAGTGCTTTGGGTGGAGACCAGATCGTACGCATCATTCGAAGATTCTCATCAATAATTGAATTGGTTCACATCCGGGAACCAATTCGAGAGAAGGAGCGACAACCGATCTCTCGGAGGCGATCATCCTTAAATCTCAGCTTTCTATGCCTCACAGAATGCTGAGAGATCGTCTTATCAAGAAGAATTTGAAATGGTCATTGGATCTAGCTTCGTTGTTCATTGGATACACGAAAATTACTCATTCAATTCTTCTTTTTGAACGGGCTTGCCGATAATACTGAAGTCGTCCTTGGACGGGATCGGCAGCCCCATGACCAGCCACCTTTTGTCGTGATGGTCGACAGAGGGTGGAGGGGTTTTGATAACCATCTGCTCTCACATCAATTTAAATTTGGTTAGATTCGAAACGTCCCGTCCAAGGCTCAAGAACCCTCTCTAATGTTATGAGAGGGTTTTTATCTGTTGTTTGTAGATTAAAGGATATGATCTTATTAACCACACTTTGTATCTGTGATAACAAGGGCTGGTCTCTTTCTTTGCCAAGTTTATGGTGACTGTTCTATCGTTCATTTGAATAGACGTGGACAGTGGTGTTAGCAGGCAAAAAAATGTTGGAACGGTTTGTTGAACATATTGAATCCAACTCTGATGAACGACAAAGATGGTTGGCGCGTGTTAGGGAAGCAGGCTTTGATCAGGCCTTATCCGAGTTTCGGCAAACCTTCGAGTGCTGTACTCAGATCTGCAACCATCCTGGACTCATCAGTGGCAAGCGAACGGACTAACCATGATTACTAAGTAGCAAAAATCACTCCAGATCAATCAAATAATCTTGAATGAAAACCATATTTTCAAGCAGAATAGATAAGAGCTACAGGCCTCTTGATCATGGATCAGGATATTCGCGATTGATGGAGAGAAAATTTATTAGGTAACAGCATTGCCATGGCCTTCACCATTTTCTTTGCAACGTCTACAGGAAAAACTGAGGATGTTGCTGATCGTCTTAAGGAGCTTCTACCAGGAGTAGAAGCAAAAGATGTCGACAACATTGGCTCAGCCGATGAGCTCGCAGCGGCAGAGGGATTGATCTGCTGCATTCCAACCTGGAATACTGGAGCTGATGAAGCTCGTTCTGGAACTGCATGGGACGACTATGTTCAAGAGATCCCCAGCCTTGATTTTGCAGGTAAGCCTGTAGCGATCGTTGGCCTTGGTGATTCTTCTGGGTATTCAGATTATTTCTGCGACGCAATGGAAGAGCTTTACACGGCTTTCCTGCAGTCAGGTGCAAAGCTGATCGGCAAAGTCTCAACCGAGGGCTATGATTTTGATGAATCAAAGAGTGTCATTGATGGAAAATTTTGTGGTCTCGCGATTGATGAGGATAATGAATCGGAATTAACCGATCAACGGTTAAAAGCTTGGGTTCAACAAATTAGTTCTGAGGCTTGATTTCAGAATAGAGAAAGCGCCAGAATTGGTGCTTTCTCTATTGATGCACCCAGTCCACACGAATGTCTTTGCGTTGATTCAGAAATTTATCGATGGACATTGCAGCAATACAGCCGTCCGAGCAAGCAACGACGGCTTGTTTATACGGTGTGTTTCGGATATCACCGATCGCCCAAACCCCCTGAGCTTCTGTTTCCATATTGTCGCTGACCTTGATACCTCCATCGGAATTCACAGGCACTTGACCGTGAAGGAAATCAGTAATGGGGAGTGTGCCAGTTGCGTAGACAAATATTCCCGAAATATTTAAGTGGATAGGGTTGTTCTCCGACGCTGACTTAATTTCAATCTTTTCAACACCTTCTACGTTCCCGCAAATCGAAATGAGGCGTGTTCGTTCCCAATGTCTGACATTGGAAGAGGTTAATAACTTTTCAGCTCCAATGATCGATTTTTTGGGCTTTGTGTTGGTGATCCAATGAACTGTTGTTGCAAATTTAGTAAGGACGAGAGCTTCGTCTACAGCCTCTTGGTTTGAGCCATAGACAGCAACATCTTCCCCCTTATAAAAAGCAGCATCGCAGGTTGCGCAATAACTGACCCCGCGACCAAGGAATTCCGATTCGCCGGGGAGAGTTGACGTACGGCCCATCGCACCGGTAGCCAAAACCAGTGTTCTTCCCCGAAACTCTCCTTCAGGTGTGTAAACAGTTTTAATCTCACTTGTAAGGTCAACACCGTAAACCTGAGCTTGAAGATAGTCGCAACCATAGGAAATTGCCTGTTCTCTCATCGCTTTAAGTAGATCAAAACCTGACACGTCTTGATGAAAGCCTGGATAGTTTGCAATTTTGTGCGTGATTGCTAATGCGCCCACATTTGGATTTTTATCTAAGATACAAGTCTTTAAAGATGACCTTGATGTATAGAGAGCACAACTGCATCCTGCAGGACCGCCGCCAATAATTACAACGTCGTAAATTGAAGAGTCTGCCATTATGAATGATTGGATTGATTAGAAATAAGATGTTTAGACGACCATTCGAGGCTTGACGTTATTGGGACCATATCCAGAAATGCATCTATCCCCTGAACAACAGTTTCTGGATGATGGAAGTGAAAAAAGTGGCGACTGTTGGGAACTGACAAATAACGGTCGCCAGGTTTCAGTTTTGATGTCCAACGCTCTTGGGCATGGCGGTCTACAACAAAGTCGTTTTCTCCATTGATGACTAATGTTGGAACAGAAGAGATCGTCAGTGAGCGATTCAGTTCATGGGTGACTA
Organism: Synechococcus sp. KORDI-100; assembly: GCF_000737535.1. Lineage (NCBI taxonomy): Bacteria > Bacillati > Cyanobacteriota > Cyanophyceae > Synechococcales > Synechococcaceae > Synechococcus > Synechococcus sp. KORDI-100. The sequence goes on from NZ_CP006269.1 coordinate 620,280, forward strand.
AGGAGCTAGTCACAAAGTTCGTATCAAGACATTTGGCCATGATTTTGGCCAACGCGGAATAAATTCGTGGTTCTTCACTTTCAAAAAGGAGAGAGGTTAAATGTTCTAAGAGTCGAGATCGAGAGCATGGCAGTTGATTTCGCATCGCATGGTAATGAGATGTCCATTGATTGGCCGTTGTTGTGTCAACGGAAAGCAATGTCAAGGATTGAATAAGCTCTGGATGTTGGCTTGCAAATAGAGATGCAACGATGCCACTGAATCCATGTGCAACGAGGTGAGGATATTGGCCTGAGTTGATAATCGTTTGGCGCAGAAGATCGTGAACCAGTGAGATGGTGCAGGCTTCATCAGGATCATGTTGAAACGACCAACGCCTTACAGTCCTACGTTCTGTTAACAAGCGACTGAGTCTGCAGTTGAAGCAATAGAGGCTTGGTTGGAGATCAAGCCATAAAATTTCAGGTGCAAGCATCTGGAGAGGATTTTCTTAATTCTCCGCTGGCGGCGAACCGATATGTCTCCACTTGAGACATGAATAGGCATTAAATGCTACACGTCGGAGTCTGCTGATTTGATGATTCCAATGCTACAAGCGTGATGCTTTTAGCCTTCACCATGCGATCGATGCTTTGAATCAAGCGTTTGTCACAATCATCTGCAGCCGCTTTTAAAGCCTCAAGTTGTTGTAGGGCAAGGATTGATATTCTTCTGAAAGTTACAGCATTTAGATAAATTGAAACAACGTCTGAAACACTTTCCTCTGCGCTGGCCTGTGCCATCAGCTTTTAATTGATTGTCAATCTTACTTTTGCATTGACACTCCCGTACAAGGGTAAAAAATGTTGCCTAAAGCTGTTCGTTGACGAGTGCTTTTGTGTGTTTTTTTAACTCATATAGTTTGAGGCTTGTCTATGCTGAAAAAAATTAGCCATCGAATGACATCACTGTCAGGTCAGATCCAATATCGTTCTGAAGGAGCATCGACATGGGATCATTGGTTTGAGAAGCTAGATCAGCTTCATCTGGTCACCATTCATCATTTTAAACTTCAATCCGCCACCGTCGATCTTCGTGGCCCCGTTGCAGGCAAGCAGGATCATCTTCAGGATTGAATTTGAATTAGAATTTGATTGAAGATTCGATGAGCCTGTTCTTTTGGTATTGATATGCATCAAAAGCCCCCCTCAAGAGGGGGGCGTCAACGAGCTTCAACTTGGACCTCAGCTAATTTTTGCTGTATCCATGGATTCGAACGCCTGGGAGACGCTTTTGAAGTTGAAGCCCATGCTTCTCAGTGCGTGCCAGAAATGACCTTGAAGGAAGAAGAAGGCTAAGTAAAAGTGTGTGTTGGCAAGCCATGCCCTTGCCGTATGACCACCACCAATAACCGATGCGGTGTCACTGAAATAGGGTGAAAAAGCAAAATTGAGTTTGAGTGCCTCCCCATAAAATTCAACTGGATAAATCGTTGTATTTTGTGCACACCAAATACTCGTCACAAAGCCCATCAGGGCGATTCCAGCGAGGGAATAGGACAGGATGGCCTCACCAGAATAAATCAACACCTTTTTGAAGGGTCCAAAGGGTGTCGTGACAATGTGCCAGACGCCGCCGATGGTGAGAATGAATGCCAGAACGGCATGGCCGCCCATCACATCTTCCAGACTGTTGATCGTGAGGAAATGGGTCTGATAACCCCAGACCATGCCCAAATCTATCGTTGGCTCGACTTTTCTTACAGCTCCAATCGCTGTGTCATAGATCCCATGTCGTTTGGCCCATTCCACAAAAGCAATCACGCCCAGACCAAGAAAAATGAGGTGATGGCCAAGGATGAAAGTCAGTTTTTTGGGATCGTCCCATTCAAAGTGGAAACGGTTGGCGCGTCCTTCCGCTTCGGAAAGATCCTTTGGAGCTCTTAAGGTGTGCCAGATTCCAGCTGCTCCCAGCACTGCTGAGGACACCAGATGAAAAGCTGCAATAGCGATATAAGGTTCCGTATTCACGATTGTTCCCGCCTCTCCAAGACCTAAGCCGAGGGAGGCGAGATGTGGAAGCAGAATCAGACCTTGATCTCCCATGGGAATGGCAAGGTCGTAGCGGGCTAGTTCAAAAAGAGTGAATGCTCCAGCCCAAAACATGATCAGGCCAGCATGGGCGGCATGGGCTGCAATGAATGAACCTGAACGTTTGGCAACTCCCGAGTTGCCTGCCCACCAGTCATAAGAGACCGATGGGTTCCCGTAGGATTGCATGAAAGTTTGCGTGGGGCATAAAAAACCTAATGTTTTTGGCCGTCTATTTCTCTTTTTGGTTCACACTACTTTTTGCGAGTGATAAATAATCATTGCCTCATAAGATCATTTATTACGCCAATGTGTGCTCGTTTTGTTTGATAATCCTTTTTGTGTAATTTGTTACCAAGGATCAGTTCCTCTGGCTCGTAGTGCTGTATTGATGGTCGTTGGCTTTTGCACCTGATGACTTGAGGAATGGCTCGATGCTCATCAAAAATCCTTGAATTGCCATCTTGATCAGCTCACCATATCTCTTCTTCACAGTTGGTCCTAAGCACCAGTTGTGACGTCGCATAGGCGACACAGAGTAATGCGTAACCCGATTGCATTTGCTGATGATCAAGAAAGCTCTGATCTCTTTGATCGAGTGTGCCATCGATGATTTTTGCAGCGCAGGAGCTACAGGCACCTGCTCTGCATGAGTACGTCATATCGATGCCAGCATTTTCAGCTGCTTCCAGAATGTATTCATCGTCAGGGCATTCAAATTCCTGAATCCCATCTGGTGTATTCAGTTGAACATGAAAGTAAGCCATTCAACAGGGCTCTCAATGGGGGAGATTAAGTCAAACTCTCTTTTCGTTCGTGCTGGGTTGATAGAGATGTGGATCAAATGATTACCATTGGTTGTTTTTTATTTTACAGACTTTGTCTCGATCGAGGGCCCAGATTGTCTTTAATGATCTCATGCAAATTAGCTTGGCTGTTAGGCTATTCAAAACTAAAGATGAATGACTCAGTCAAACCAACGAATTTCCAGATATCTCGGTCCTGCCCATGGATGGCGCTCAAAGCGACTTCGGATTGCGGTGGCATTAAGAAAGCAAGGGTGGACATATCAATCGATTAGTGAGCATCTCTTTATTTCTCCAAAATCAATCATGAGAGATATTAAATGCTATGCAATTAAGTCTAGGAAGTCCATGTTGATTAAATCATTGGAGCAATCGAGCGACGCCGTCTTTTCTTAACGCACTTGTAGGTCTGACAGGATGTATTTCCTGCTTTGGTCTGATTCTTGGTTGTGCAGCCGGATTCCAATGGTTGTTTCTCAAAGGGCGTCAGAACGATCATCAAGTCGCTACCGCTTCTGAAACACAGCTGCATGGTTTTTCGCGTCCTTCCGCTCAGCTTTCTGTTCAGAAGGCAGTTGTGGTTGCCTATTAGGAAAAACCAGTGAGCAAGCACTCCACTCGAGTTGATTTCAGTATTTTCAATATTACAGTCATTCATTTGTTTGCATTGACATCTATTTTTGCTCTTTTTGTTGTCACGCATGGTGCATTTAATGCCCCTCAATTTGTTGTCATATTGATCATATTGTAAACCATATTACTCGTTAATTTGATAGTGGGCAATCCTCACATATGTCGGCATGGATGTAGATGATCAAAGACCCAGTATTCGTTGTCATGATGTGCGCTGATCACCGTTTTTGATCAGCGGATGGTAAACATTGTTGTAGCAATGGTTATGGTCAGCCACAAGATTACGCCACCACTCACGAAAAGTCCTGCTATCCATGCAATCAGTGATTTTCCTTTCGGTTTCTCATAGATCAAGGATGCGATTTTAGTTTTATTCTGATTAAACCTTGCGTGATCGCTGATTGACATCAGCATCATTCGGTTGATCAGAGTTTGTTTCCAGTCATCTGAATACCTTGGGAGGACTTGATTAATGGGAGTTGAGCCAGTGCTCCTTCCTGGCAGCACTCTCTTGACTTGAAATGGCACACTGTCATATCCAAATCGATTGATGTATTCGTCTGAGTTGAGAAGGGTATCTACAAAATAAGCAAATCCCTTGGATGCAATTAAAATTGAACACGCCCTAAGCTCATCGTCATTGTAGGAATAGCGTCCGAACACTCGACCGATAACCTGCTTTGCGAGACGTTTGTTGCTATTGCACTGTATGTAGCCACGGTAAAATCTCTCTGAGAGTAACAATCCTCGAACAAAATCTCGAACAGTAATACTTCGATTTTGTAGTTGTGATTCTAAATAAGGCTCTCTGTCGCAGGCCATTGCATGAAAATAGATCTGTCTATAGCACTTATTGATCACGTCCTGTATGCCGTCGTCTTTGTCGGCTTGATTGAAATCGTCTCGATCTAGTTGATATGAATTAACCCGAGAATTTTGAGTCGTAATGGGGTAGTTAATTGCTGGTAATGAGCCGGGCATGCAGCAATGTGGCTACTGATTTGAGCCTATCGGAATACGTGTTTGTTTCGACGCTAAAATTATGCTGTTTCCTGAATGTCAGGCCAAACTGTATGTTTTGATCATTTGATTGAATGATTTATTACCGACATCAGTGGTACTAAGACCTTCATCATTCATCAAGCCAAGAAGGATGAGCGGGACCGCCCATCCTTCTTGGTCCATCAAACCTGATCGGTCTTCAGCCGTTTTGCAATGTAGCGGGCTGATGACGTCCTTCGTCCAGCTCATTGTCAATGATGAGGATTGCTGAAGGCTGTTGGTCAGCGAACCGCACTCTTCCCAACAAATGAGCGAATTCATTTTCAGCTTGAATCTGTTTGTCAATCATCGGATCCAGAAAAACTGTTGTACGAACGTCGCTGGCACTCTCTGCCAAGGCATAAAGCTGATGCAGCGATGTGGTGACATCAGCTTCCATGAGGAAAGAGCTTTTCATAATCTCCTCCGCAGTGGTCCAGGTTTGGCGAGGCGCCTCCAATGGATGCAGTTCGACGGTTTGCCCTCTGGCGATCAGATATTCGCCAAATTGAGCAGCATGATCATGCTCACTCTGTGATTCTGCTCTGAAATAGCGGGCGAATCCTCTCAGCTCCCGTTCAGCAAACCAAATGGCAGCAGCAAAATAAGCGGCATGGGCATGTCGCTCCATGTTGAGGTGTTGCTGAAAAGCCGCCAGTAGTTCAGGGTCCATGGCTTCGGCAACCGCTCTGCCGAAGGGACCCATGCGAACGCTGCTGTCCGCTTGGCTGATGTTGGACGTTGACGTCATGATGCGCTCACCCTTTTAAAGACATGATGCACTGACCATACAGATCCGACCACAAAGTGAGGGGAAGATCGTGCGATTTTCCCCTCCTTTAATGATAGGCATTCTCAATCTCGTTATATTGCAAGGTGTCTAATGATAGGCATTCTCAATCTCATTACTCAAGACTCTTTCTTACTTCCAGCCATTTGCTGCCATGATTTGGATGGCTAATTTTTGGTTTACACCAAGTGCGCTGATTGAAACATTATCTGGCTTGAACGTGCCAAATGCTTTCAGTTGAGAAGCAGACCCGTACCCCCTAAGAGGGTACTCGAAGGTAGGACCAGCCAGTTGAGCACTCCCTTTTGGAGATGCTAAAAACTCGATCAAGCGGATGGCTTCTTTTTTATTTTTGGCAGACTTCGCGACTCCCGCAGCACTGATGTTCACGTGTGCTGGATTTGGCATGATCAATTTAATATTTTTGGTTAGAGTCTGGTCTTTTGAACCCGACTTTCCTGCTTGCATTCTTGCCAGGTAGTAATGATTAACCACTCCAATGCCGCATTTACCTTGGCCGACGGCTCGAATCAGTGAACTGTCACCTCCGAAAAATGGTTGTTCGACATTTTCCACCATTCCCTTGACCCATTGCGACGCCTTGTTGCGCCCTTTCAGTACAATTTGATCAGCAACAAGCGACTGATTGTACACATTTTTCCGTTTTCTAAGACAGAGTTTCCCCTTGAATTTTGGATTGGCTAAATCAGCATATGTTTTGATCGATCCGGGACTAACGATTTTGGGATTGACGATGATGGCACGAACACGTCGTGTTAGGCCAAACCAACGGTTGCCGGGATCTCGATATTGTTTCGGTACTTCCTTGTTGAGGAGGCTTGATTGCACTGGTGCCAATAATCCTGCGTTTGCAGCGTTATTGATTCTTGCGGCATCAACCAGAAGAATTACATCAGCTTGAGAATTTGCGCCTTCGCGCTTCAATCGCTCCACCAGCGAGATGCCAGTTGCTTCAATCAGTCTTACCTTAATCCCTGTTGATTGGCTAAAGGCTTTGAACGCCTCTCTGTCGGTGTTGTAGTGACGTCCTGAGTAAACGCGAACTTCCTTGGCAAAGGCTTGGGCACTAGCGAAAGGAATGCATAAGGCACCAATCGCAACTGTGCTGATGATCGCCTTGTTCATTGAAGACAAGAAGGTTTATTGAACTGTAAACAGACAGCGCTTGTTGGCTGTGCTAATTGCCCTATCAGGCAGTATAAAATGTCACGTTCCAGGCTCGTTTACTCTTGGCTCGGGATCAGTGTTGGGAATGGACTACTTATCAACGCCTCTGCTTGAAAGGAATGATGTTGTTACCCTTGTTGACCTGTTGAGTCGTGACCCAACGCTCTGGCGAGATGGCAGCTTAACAGCAGGCGAATTTGCGTCTGCTGTTAAACAGAACAAACAACTTGACCCTGAGTCCTCAGAAGCGATGTCTGGGATTGATCTTGTGACCAGGAGATTGGTCGCGAGCCCCTTGGTTAAAAGCTTTTCTCTTGTAAAACGCGTGCATTCGGTTATGTTTTCCAAGTGTGAAGAAGGGGATGGTTATGGCTGGCATGTTGACAATCCGTTTTCAAAACATGGGAGAAGGGATCTGTCTTTCACCATTTTCTTGTCTAATTTAGATCATTATCAAGGCGGAGACTTATCGATACAGTCGTCACAGGACAGTCATGATGTTCGTTTGCCGCCAGGCCATATCTTCCTTTATCCAAGCACCGCTCTCCACTGCGTTCGTCCAATTGCCCAGGGCACGCGTTTAGCCTGCGTTGGTTGGATCGAGAGTTATGTGCGATCCAGTGAAGACCGCTTGTTGTTGTTTAATCTTGAGGCAGGCGCTCGATCACTCCTGGCGAAACATGGTCGTTCTGATGAGCTAGATCTGATTTATCAGTCGTATGTGAACGCCGTCAGGCGCTTATCAGGCTGAAGTTGTGCCATTTGTTACTTGGAACGGAATCATTTTTGCATGCGTCTGGAAGGAGTTGAATAATAATTGAATTTTACATAACTCATAATGGCAAGGCTGTCTCCTGTCTCGATTTTTCTGGCGGCGTCGTCGCTGATTGTGGCCACAGGATCAGTTCAGTCTGCCTACTCCCAGGATGCCGGCGGGTTGAAGGAGTGGAATACTGATCAAGGTGTTGACGAGAAAAGCACACTCGATGCCGACGCTACCGCTCTAGAGGAAAAGGCCGAACAAGAAGATGTTTGTGTGCCCATTGGAGAAGGCGAGAATTGTTGGTGAATCACTTACTCATCATGTTTTAAAGCCGCCTCCAGAGGTGGCTTTTTTGATGCCAACCAATCGTCGTCGAAAAAAAGGGAGCATCGGTGATGCTCCCTTGCGTCTGTTGGTTCGAATCAGCTCTTGACTGATCAGAATTTGAAGGTGGTTTTGACAAGTCCACCAAATTTGTTCTGACCAGGGAGTTGCTCCTGTCCATAGGCGTCATCCACCCAGAAAATCGCAGGCGTCACTTGGATGTTGTCTGTGACTCGGAAGTCGTAATAGACCTCAACAGCGAAGTTCTCGTCATCAGGCCACCCCTGACCCTTCACCGATGTGGCATAGCTTGAATAGGAGCCGAAGCCCACTCCAAGTTTGTTGCCATCCATGAACGCATCTTTCCAGTTCAGGCCAACCATCCAGCCTTTGACGGCTTCAGCGTTGCCGTCGAACTGACCATCAGCAAAACCGAAGTCGATACCAGCACTGATGGAGGGAATCCAGCCGCTGTCGATTGGAGACCAGTAACCACGCAGGCCAACGGCGCTCAGAGGATGACCAAGATCCTTGGCACGGGGAGTGGAATATCCCATCGCCGCTTTGGCGCCAGAGGAAATGCTGCAGCTTTCCAAACCTGCCTCGTCGGTGACGCAGACCTCTTTTTGACCAGCGTTCTTCAAGGCATACAGAGCTGATATGTGCCACTGCCGATTTCCGTAACCGATCTGGCTCAGAAAGTAAGCATCAGTGTTTTCACCGAATAAGCCTTCCTTCGAATCGCCCTTGGCGCCATCTCCTCCGTCGGCAACATAGTTGGCTGCGATATTCAAGGCAGGTTCACCAGGTGAAACTTGCTGCCGCCACTGCACACCAAAACCCTGGCCGGTGCTGGCACCAAGCACTGCTCCATAGCCACCGAGCTTGAAGGCTTTCAAGATTGGCTTGTAACGCGTTGGCGTCTCGATCATGTAGTAGTTCTCGATCAGAGCACCAACGGTGGCTTTGAATCCAGAACCAAATGGGAAGGTGTACCAGAGTTTGTCAACCTTCAGCGTGCTGTCACCTTTTTTGGCGTCTGCAAGATAGGAATCAGTTTGTGTCCACTGGTTATCCATGTTCCCCGCTCTTAAACGGGTATACAGAAGATCTTTTCCAGTGAACGAGGTGTTCAGGTTAAGTGTGAGCCTGTAAGAGAAGTTAAAGGCGTCGCTGGTGCATTCACCGGGCTCTTCTTCATTGCATTCATCGCGATCGGCATACTTAATTCCGCCAGTGAAGAAGTCTGCCTGTCCTTTCAGTTTGGTAGTGGTGGAGAACTGGGTGGCTTCCAGTTCACCGACGCGGGCCTCGAGGCCATCGACGCGGCCGCGGATGATGGCGAGTTCTCTTTCGAATTCCTTGATCAGGCGACGCAGTTCGTCGGTGACCTCAGTGATGCGGTCGAGACAGGCGTTGAGAAGGGCAGCTGCCTCATAACGGGTCATGGCCCGGTTGCCGCCGAAGGTGCCGTTGGGATAACCGGCAACACAGCCGTAACGCTCGATCAGGCTGGCGAGAGCCTGGTAGGCCCAGTCGGTCGGGTAGACGTCAGAGAACTGGGTGATGCTGGTGACCTGCTCTTCGCTGTCGGCGACGTCCGTGTAGTCGGACACGCTGTTGATCTTCAGCTCAGCGGCATGGGCTGCAGGACTGTTGACAACAGCCAAAGGGGCCAGAAGGCCCAGAGCAGCGGGAGCCACCAGCAGTTGCTGGAAAAGCTTCATGAGATTCCTCACACAGGAAATGCCCGAGAGTGGGCTTTTTTATTGTGGAGAGAAAAGTAGTTTCAACTACATAAAACGATCTTGATGGACGTGACTTTTTATACTTGCGATCGGCCCAATTCGGAAAATCAGGCCAGCCAGAGGTTGGCCCGACAGGTTGGTGTGAGTTATCCATCAGGACAACTGCAGTTTTTTAGCATCATGTCATCCTTTTGCCATTGCTTTATGTTGGCTTGCAGGGTGATTTTTTTTACATGTGGCATCGGGCTTGGTCAGGTCTTAATTAAAGAAGAATGACCGAATTTGTCTCGATTGTCCTGAGGTGCTAATTTTGGATGGATTAAACATCGCAGATGGCGCTTGCCGATTCGAAGCTTGTAGTCACCGTGTTAATGCAAAAGAAGAAGGGCTGTAAAAAGTCGAAATGCTCCAAATGGAAAGGTGGTTCTTGTCGGTGTGGAAGGGATTAATCTTGTATATAAATAACCAGCGTTTCGCGAAGTTCGTCTACAGCGATTAGGCGGGACTTTCTCATGGCACTTAAAGTTCGACTGACCGTTGACCGTGTGGCCCCGATCATTTCTGCGATGCGTGAGTGAGGCAACAGAAACTCTAGTTGAAATCCTTCGGTTGTTCTCTTTCCAAAGCGTTCGGAAAGTAATCTGAGTAGTGCCAGGAGGCGTTCGTCAGCCTTCGCGGGATTGCGCACAAAATGAAGAGCTAGAAGCCAATCATTCAAAAAGTCGTCGTCATGATGATGATATTCCGCATTGAAGCAGATCACGAGGTTGGTGTCTGCGAGTGCTTCGATCATTAGTTGGCAGGATTTCGGATAGCGAAACTTTCCACATTCAAGGGGTGACATGATCGCCATGGTGATATCTCCCTGCTCAAGCTCTTGATGCGTCGAAATTCTTAGAAGCCCTTCTTTGATCTCGATATCAATCCATTGGTGCTCTGAAGGTTTTGAAAGAACCAGTGATTGAGTCTTTCTGAGGCTCACATTGCTTGATGAGCGTCTGATTTTTGGTGCTGTTGTGCTCATTGGGCTGGCTGCCCGTAACATTTGATACGTGCATAAGTGAGGATTGATTGGCTCAGAAAAGAAGAGTCTGTATTCATATCTATGCGCCTTGATCCGTCTTCTTAATTGTTGTCGATGTTATCAGCTCGACTTTCAATCGTCGCTCTTCTTGCGGTCGTCACGACGGCTTTCTTCGGCTTGCGTCTCTCCAGTGAATCCGCCAAGGGTGGATTCAATTCCTCTCCTCGACCTTCAGCCAAAGAGTTGATTCGGAATCAACAGATCTGAGTATTTCAAGATGCTCGTTCGTGATGGCCTGTGCATCGAGGTCCGACCCTCTTAAGGAGAGAAATGAGATTCTGCCCATGCACCAATCTCTTAGTTTGGTGAGTTTTTGCAGCCTCACCTTTGATGGATTGCTTGGCGTCGCTGCCATTTTTTGTGGGGATAATGATGCAAGATTGCTCGATCAAACAAGATTTGGTTGTTGAAGTTCTACGGATTGGGGTGATGATTGCTACTCAAAAGCTGACGTCTTTGACTTGTCCCCGGGCGGAATGATGACGGGGGCCTGTTGTTCTGATCTCTGTTCTGTGTTGTTGGTGTTTCGGGTTATCGATGGAGCGTTTCGGTTAGTTCAGCGTCGCGCCTGGATATCCCCTAGGGGTCACCATGTGTCCATCTGTTGAATAAGTGCTGCTGTTGCCGATCAGGATCACGGTCAGCATGTCCACGCTGCTGGGTTGCAGATCCCTGAGGCTGGTGTGCTTGATCTGTTCGTTATGACGCCCGAGTTGCCGAGCCAGGACCACGGGCGTCGACTCCGATCGTTGTTCGAGCAACAGCTCCCGGGCGCGGCCCAATTGCCAGTCACGGTCCCTGGAGCGGGGGTTGTAGAGCGCAACGACAAAATCTCCCGCGGCTGCAGCCTGGAGTCGTTGTTCAATCACGCTCCAGGGCGTCAGGCGATCGCTGAGGCTGATGGTGCAGAAGTCATGCATCAGTGGCGCCCCGGCCCTGGCTGCCGCCAGCTGCAGGGCGGAGATGCCTGGATGCACTGTGAAACTTGGTCTCTGATCGGGAGGCTGTTGCAACCACAATTCCATCGCCAATCCAGCCATTCCGTAGATGCCACTGTCTCCGGATGAGATCAGTGCCACCCGTGCTCCCTGCTGGGCCAAGGCCAGGGCTTCTGCGCAGCGATCCCATTCACGCGTGAGCTGGCCCTCGAGACGGATTTGTTCCCGGCTTCGCAACGGCTCCAGGAGGTCGAGATAAAGGCTGTAGCCCACCCAGGCGACGCACCGCTCCAGTGCCTGACGAGCATCGAAGCTCAGGAGAGATGGATCGCCTGGTCCACTCCCGATCAGGTGCAGTTCGCCCCGCTGGGGGGCGAATGGAACCTTTGCTTCGGCAATGGCCACCGTGACGGCTCCCCGTTCCTCCCCCTCGGCGTGAAAGATGCGTTTGGTCTGGTGCAGCTGGCTGCCATTGCCAGCAGCCAGCAGGGCAGCAGCTTCTGCAACGGAGGCGGTTCCCATCTCGGCGAAAACCTGTTGAGAAGGGTTCGGGACAGACACGTTGTTCAGTTGTTCAGAGCCGAACGTCCGCATCGGCCAGGCTTGATCCCTGCAGATCTGAAGCAGGGCTGCTTCGTCCTTTTTTCGATCGGCGCTGGCCAGCCCTGCAACCGCGTCCTGGGCAAGGCCGGCGTCCCTGAGGCTTTCTTCGATGGCGCGTTCCACCAGGTTGCGGCTCGTTCGGCGCTCACACCCCACCCCAACCCAGAGGCTGGCGGGATGCCAGCGACAGGGCGCCGCCGACTGAGGACCAATGCTGAGCTGAACGGCTGAGTCGGTGGTTGAGGGCAGCGTTGTGTCGCAAAGCAGTGCTTGATCGCAGCCCTGATGCCATGTCCGGTTGCCACTCCTTTGGCTGAATGCGGCCTGTTCTCCCCGTGCCTGTGCCTGCATCAGGTCGCGCCAGGCTTCGACACGGCCACCCCGCCGCCACCCCCAGCGTTCGCCAAGGCAGTCCAGGGGTAACCGCCGTTCGCTGGAGCAGGCGCCCGTCAGCACGGCCGCACCACCGAGGTCGGTTGCGATCTCCCGTGCCAACTGCTCCGCGCCGCCGCTGTGACCGCCCAGCAAAGGAATGCACCAGCGACCCTGCGGATCCAGCACAAGCACGGCTGGATCATGCTGTTTGCCGCGGATCTGCGCTGCGATCAGTCGCGTGACAGCGCCGACGGCCCCGACCACGATCAGGACAATCCCTGGTTGCCAGTTGGTCTTGAACCAGGCGGAACTGTCACCTCCGCGCTCAACCAGTTCGTTGAGATGTCCACGTTGGTGGAGACGCTGCAGCAGCGTCTGGCCTGACGATGACAGGGCAAGACCGAGACGTCTGCCAGGAGAGGGCACTGGAATACTGCTCAGTTCAGCTCGAGGAATTCTCGTGCTGATCCTCCCAGGCTGGATTGCGGAATCAGAAGCGGCTCCCGATCGGCACGAGAATCGATCGTCGGCCCAGCCTGCTCAGACATCACCGGGAGGTCGCTTGTCTGAAGGTCGGGCCTGGATTCGGTCTCAGGTCCGACCGAGGGCTTCGGATCCTGTTCGGCATTGCTGTTGGTTTTGCCATTGCTGTTGGCTTCGGAGCTGATTTCAGGGACGGCGTCCTCTTGCTTGACGTCAACAATCACGGGGTCGGAGTCCGGGGTTGTTGTCTCTGCGGCCTCTGTTTCCGCAGAATCTGCCACAGCTGATCCCTCTGATTCAGAGGCTGAGGAAACGACGCGTTCAGTGCTGTCTGCTGCCGGCTCGGCTTGATCCGTCATGGCCGCCATCGGCTCTGGATCGGGACGTTGAACGGGAGACTTGGCTGGTGGTGTTCCACTCAGAATCGTCAGATCCTGATCACGCAGGTGGTTCCTGGTCCATGCCGCCCGTTCACCGGACCGGCTGCCAATGTGAAACACGCGGTTGTTGAACACAGGGGACAACGGTTCGCCAAGGCCATCAAGCAGCTCCATTTGCACGGTTACACCGTCTGAGTGACTCGGGCCTTTCAGCCAGATTGCTTCCTGCTGGTCAACCAGCACGCTGTTGCCGTCAAGGCTCAAACGCAGTTTCCAGCGTTGGTCGCCGTCCCGCAGGTTCTGGAGTGGGGCATTCCAGATCAGCCAGTTGAGCAGCAGCGGTTGGCCGCTGCGCCAGCTCGTCGGAACAATGGGAACCAGCCAGGGAGCGTCCGGACCCGGTTGGGTTCCAGCGAGAGCTTGCCAGCGGTGCAGCGTCCAGGAGATTGCCGCCCCAGGGGCCGTCACCGCTTCGCCCCAGGGGTAGGCGGCCCAGGCACTGAAGCGGTGGCTGCCCGGGTTCAGCTCAGCCAAGGACACCCGAAGCAAACCGTTCTCGGACTCGGCCAGTCGCCGGGGAGGCTGATCATCGATCTGCACCACCACATGGGGCCCGAAGCCCAGATCGTCGTCCTGAAGCAACGGCCAGTCGGAAATCTCCAACTCCAGAGTCAACGGTTCCGCGTTCACCACGGCGCCATCGTCTGGAGAGAGAAGTCGCAGTCTGGGATGGTGTTTGTCGAGGGATCTTCGCAGTTCCTGAACCCCGCCCGGAGGTGCCACTTCCTGAAGCCCAGAACCAGATCTGGCAGTGGTCTGCTGAGGCTGGCTGGCCTTGTGCGGAATCCAGTCCGGCAAGGCGATGGCGGGTGATACAGCGAGCAGGAATAGGGCTGCCGCCAGCATGCTTCCGAGCCAATGCCTCAGTGCGAGTCGTGCCATCGGGCATCGGAGAATCCATTCATTTTGATCGCGACAGCTGTGCCGGTCAGTTGTTGACACTCAAGAAGAAAAAATCGCTGCAATTGTATTAGTCAGCATTTGAAGATTGTTTCCTCCCGCTGAGTGCGAACCTTCTGCAGACGCCAGTCGCTGACAGGCGCAGGAGGGGATTGAACCTTTGTAACTGTGAGGCCAAGAACGTCATCTCTCGCATCTATGATTTCACGAGTGGTCCCCTTCTCGGGGCCCAAGCACCAGCTTGCAGATGAGGTCTTGACCTCTTCTCGAGCTGGCGCCCGGCAGTCCTGCCATTCGTGGTGAGCTGTCGGGGCCCCGTCGGGCTCAGGCCCGTCGGAGGGGTGTCCCATCACCTCGATCCCGTCCCCTCGAGGAACGACTCGATGACCATCAGCCCACCAGAGCGTGGGAGCAGTGCGAAGAATCAGGTTGAAAAGGTCGACAATCCAGCGACCTTTGAATTGTTCGGTAAACCCGGACATTTCGACCGATCCCTTGCCAAAGGTCCCAAAACCACTTCATGGATTTGGAACCTCCACGCCAACGCTCACGACTTTGACGCTCACACGAGCGACCTCCAGGAGGTTTCTCGGCGGATCTTCTCCGCGCACTTCGGCCATCTGGCCGTCATTTTCATCTGGTTGAGCGGTGCTTTCTTCCATGGCGCCCGCTTCTCCAACTACTCCGGATGGCTTGCTGATCCCACCCACGTGAAGCCCAGTGCTCAGGTGGTGTGGCCGATCTTCGGCCAGGAAATTCTTAATGGCGATATGGGTGCCGGCTTCCAAGGCATTCAGATCACCTCAGGCCTGTTCCACGTCTGGCGTGGATGGGGCATCACCAGCGAAACCCAGCTCATGGCTCTGGCCATCGGTGCCCTGGTGATGGCCGGCCTCATGCTCAACGCCGGTGTATTCCACTACCACAAGGCTGCGCCGAAGCTGGAGTGGTTCCAAAACGTTGAGTCAATGCTGAACCACCACTTGGCAGGTCTGCTGGGTCTTGGTTCTCTGTCCTGGGCAGGTCACCTCATCCATGTCTCCGCTCCCGTCAGCAAGCTGATGGATGCGATCGACGCCGGTCAGCCGCTGGTGCTCGATGGCAAAACCATCGCCACAGTGGCGGACATCCCCCTGCCGCACGAGTTCTTCAATCAGGACCTGATTGCACAGCTCTACCCCGGATTTGGTGCCGGGATTGGAGCTTTCTTCTCTGGTAACTGGGCTGCATACAGCGACTTCCTCACCTTCAAGGGTGGTTTGAACCCTGTCACCGGCAGTCTCTGGATGACCGACATCGCCCATCACCATGTGGCGATCGCCGTTTTGTTCATAGTCGCCGGGCACATGTACCGGACGAACTGGGGAATCGGTCACTCGATCAAGGAGATTCACGAAGGGCAGAAGGGTGATCCCCTGCTATTCCCGGCTCCCAATGGTCACGACGGTCTCTATGAATTCCTGACGACCTCCTGGCACGCCCAGCTTGGCCTCAATCTGGCGATGCTCGGCTCGTTGAGCATCATCGTGGCCCAGCACATGTACGCGATGCCTCCCTACGCGTATATGGCCATTGACTATCCAACCCAGATTGGTCTCTTCACCCACCACATATGGATCGGTGGATTCCTGATCGTTGGTGGCGCTGCACATGCGGCTATCGCCATGGTTCGCGACTACGACCCCGCCAAGCACATCGACAACGTGCTTGATCGGGTGCTCAAGGCCCGCGACGCCATCATCAGTCACCTCAACTGGGTTTGCATCTGGCTCGGAGCCCATAGCTTCGGCCTTTACATCCACAACGACACGATGCGTGCCCTGGGCCGTCCCCAGGACATGTTCAGCGATTCGGCGATTTCAATCCAACCGATTTTCGCCCAGTGGATCCAGAACGCACATGCTGCGGCAGCCGGCAGCACCGCTCCAAACGCTCTTGCCGGCGTGAGCGAAGTGTTCAACGGCTCGGTTGTCGCCGTTGGCGGCAAGGTGGCAGCTGCACCCATGCCTCTCGGCACCGCCGACTTCATGGTGCACCACATCCACGCCTTCACGATTCACGTGACGGTGCTGATCCTGCTGAAGGGTGTGCTCTACGCCCGCAGCTCCCGCCTGATCCCAGACAAAGCCAACCTGGGCTTCCGGTTCTCCTGCGACGGCCCTGGCCGTGGCGGTACCTGCCAGGTGTCTGCCTGGGACCACGTGTTCCTGGGACTGTTCTGGATGTACAACTCCCTGTCGATCGTGATCTTCCACTTCAGCTGGAAGATGCAGAGCGACATCTGGGGGACGGTGAATGCCGACGGTTCCGTCGCGCACATCACCAATGGCAACTTTGCCCAGAGCGCCATCACCATCAATGGCTGGCTGCGTGACTACCTGTGGGCCCAGGCCGTCCAGGTGATCAACAGCTACGGCTCCAACACCAGTGCCTATGGCCTGATGTTTCTCGGTGCCCACTTCATCTGGGCATTCAGCCTGATGTTCCTGTTCAGCGGCCGCGGCTACTGGCAGGAGCTGATCGAGTCCATCGTCTGGGCTCACAACAAGCTGAAGGTGGCTCCTGCCATCCAGCCCCGTGCGCTTTCCATCATCCAGGGCCGTGCCGTGGGTGTTGCCCACTACTTACTGGGCGGAATTGCGACCACGTGGGCCTTCTTCCACGCCCACATTCTTGTGGTCGGCTGACCTCACTGACCTTTCCCTCTAATGGCAACGAAATTTCCTTCGTTCAGCCAGGGTCTGGCTCAGGACCCGACAACCCGCCGCATCTGGTACGGGATCGCCACGGCTCACGACTTCGAGAGCCATGACGGAATGACGGAAGAGCGTCTTTATCAGAAGCTCTTCTCCACCCATTTCGGACACCTCGCGATCATCGGCCTGTGGGTTTCGGGAAACCTGTTCCACATCGCCTGGCAGGGCAACTTCGAGCAGTGGGTTGCCGACCCCCTGCATGTGAAGCCCATCGCTCACGCAATCTGGGATCCCCACTTCGGTCAAGGCGCCATTGACGCCTTCACCCAGGCGGGTGCTTCCTCCCCGGTGAACATCGCGTTCTCCGGTCTGTACCACTGGTGGTACACGATCGGCATGCGCACCAACGCCGAGCTGTACCAGGGTTCCATCTTCATGATGATCCTGTCGGCCTGGGCTCTGTTCGCCGGCTGGCTGCATCTGCAGCCCAAGTTCCGTCCTTCTCTGGCCTGGTTTAAAAACGCTGAATCACGCCTGAACCACCACCTTGCCGTTTTGTTCGGCTTCAGCTCCATCGCCTGGGCCGGTCACCTGGTTCACGTGGCGATCCCCGAAGCCCGCGGTCAGCACGTCGGTTGGGACAACTTCATCAATGTGCTTCCCCACCCCGCCGGTCTGGGGCCCTTCTTCACCGGCAACTGGGGTGTGTACGCCGAGAACCCGGATTCCCTGAATCAGGTGTTCGGCAGTTCCGAAGGCGCTGGTACCGCGATCCTCACCTTCCTTGGTGGATTCCATCCCCAAAGTGAAGCGCTCTGGCTTACCGACATTGCCCACCACCATTTGGCCATCGGTTGCATCTTCGTGATCGCCGGCCACATGTACCGGACCAACTTCGGCATCGGCCACTCGATCCGCGAGATTCTCGAAGCCCACAACCCGCCCAAGGGAACCCCCGGGGATCTGGGCGCTGGCCACAAGGGTCTGTACGACACGATCAACAACAGTCTGCACTTTCAGCTCGGCCTGGCTCTCGCCTCCCTGGGCGTGGTCACCAGCCTGGTGGCGCAGCACATGTATTCGATGCCGTCGTATGCCTTCATCGCGAAGGACTACACAACCCAGGCCGCTCTGTATACCCACCACCAGTACATCGCCATTGCGCTGATGTGCGGTGCCTTCGCCCACGGTGCGATCTTCTTCATCCGTGACTACGACCCCGAAGCCAACAAGGACAACGTCCTGGCCAGGATGCTCGAGCACAAGGAAGCGATCATCAGCCACCTGAGCTGGGTGTCACTGTTCCTCGGCTTCCACACCCTCGGCCTTTACGTTCACAACGACGTGGTCGTGGCCTTCGGAACGCCTGAGAAGCAGATCCTGGTTGAGCCCGTCTTCGCCCAGTTTGTCCAAGCCGCTTCCGGCAAGGCGATCTACGGCTTCGATGTGCTGCTCTCCAACGCACAAAGCTCCGCCAGCCTGGCCTCCCAAAACATCCCTGGTGAGCACTACTGGCTGGATGCCATCAACGGCAACACCGATGTCTTCCTGCCGATCGGCCCTGGAGACTTCCTGGTGCACCACGCCATTGCGCTGGGTCTGCACACCACCACCCTGATCCTTGTGAAGGGTGCGCTGGATGCCCGTGGCTCCAAGCTGATGCCCGACAAGAAGGACTTTGGATACTCTTTCCCCTGCGACGGCCCCGGCCGTGGCGGTACCTGCGACATCTCGGCCTGGGACGCCTTCTATCTGGCTGTCTTCTGGGCTCTGAACACCGTGGGTTGGGTCACCTTCTACTGGCACTGGAAGCATCTGGCGATCTGGTCCGGCAACGTGGCTCAGTTCAACGAATCCAGCACCTATCTAATGGGCTGGTTCCGCGATTACCTCTGGCTCAACTCCTCCCAGCTGATCAACGGCTACAACCCGTTCGGCAGCAACAACCTGGCCGTCTGGGCCTGGATGTTCCTGTTCGGCCACCTGGTGTGGGCTACCGGTTTCATGTTCCTGATCTCCTGGCGGGGTTACTGGCAGGAACTGATCGAGACCATTGTCTGGGCTCACCAGCGCAGCCCCATCGCCAACATGATGGGCTGGCGCGATAAGCCTGTGGCTCTGTCGATTGTTCAGGCTCGTGTGGTTGGTCTGGCCCACTTCTCTGTGGGTTACGTCCTCACCTATGCGGCCTTCCTGATCGCATCCACATCAGGCAAGTTCGGTTGATGCATCTCTGAACCGTTGATTCAGAAGTGGATCAACGGTTCACTCCCAAGTCGTTCTTCGTTAACCACCTCGCCCGACAAACGGGCGAGGTTTTTTATTGTTCGATTCTCAGGTTGTATCTGGTTGAGCCGTGAAAGGCAGACTTGTCTCAGGACAGTTCAGACGACGATCAGTTCAGACGACGAACTGTTCAGTCGATGAAATCAGCTCGGTTGAAGGACAGTCAGTTTGGTGAGAGAACGTTGCGCGCATGAACGCCCATGAAAAAGCCCCCTTTGAAGGGGGCTCTAGAAAGAGATAAGGGTGATTCGGCAGAGCGTTCAGACGGCGCCGAGAAGCACGTCCGTCAGCGAGCCGCTGTCAGCCGGGTCGATGGAACGATGATCATGGCCGGAGTGGTCATGGTCATGGTCATGGTCATCTTCAACGGTAAATGGCTCGTCGAGATCGTAATTCTTTGATCCTCCGTGGTACTGAAGGTCTTTCTTGCTGAGCTTCGTGTCGACAACTTTGGCGAGTGTGTGCTTGCCGGCTTTGATCAATGAATCACCCTTTTTATTAATGACCTTGATGTTGCCTTTGCCGTATCCATCAACCCGGATCACATCTTTTTTCTCATAGTCCTTGATCAGAGCAGTGCCGCCGTCATCAAGATAGAAATAATCTTTGCCGCTGCCGCCGATCATCGTGCAGTCGTCTCCATCAACATAGAGGTGATCGCTACCACCTTCTCCTTTTAACGTGTCTTTCCCGTACCAGGTGAAGATTCTGTCATTGCCATTGCCACCCACGTAGACGTGGCTTTCCCAGTGGCCACTCATCAGGTCATCTTTTTTTGTCCCTTTGACAGTTTTTTGGTTTGTCCTTGGAACAACAACATTGAAGTCTGCATAGTCAAGGACTTTGTCGGTCCAGGGATAGATGTAATTGCCTTTGACATCGAGATTGTCATAGCCATCCCTCATCATTCTCGCGATGGTTTCTGCGCCGTCGCCTAGTTTCTTCTGGATGTTGCTGGGAATATAGTCATCGACATCGATATCAATCACGTTATCAAGTTTGTCTTTGCCGTCATCGAGAGCGTCGGTGACGGTGTCTTTGCCGTCATTCAGTTCGTCTTAGACATTGTCTTTACCTTCATTCAGTTCGTCTTTCACGTTGTCCAAGCCATCTGTGACTTCATCGGGGACGTAGCCGTGGTAGCCCATGAATGCGTAGTCAATATGACAATCCCTTCTCTAGCAAAGGCTGCGACGTTTCAGCATGTTTTGCCAGTTGCGACCTGAAAAACGTTGATTTCTGGATCAGCTCCGTTGGCGGTTCCGCTGCCTAGCGTTCCGGCGTTGCGATGGGTGGATGCTGGATCAATGGACGCTTTTGCTGCGAAACGTCGGCGAATGGTATGGCAGCTTCAACACCTACGACAGCGGGCTTCAGCTCAAACGGCGTCAACCCTCGATCCTCACGCTTGAGCCAGCAGCATCGGGTGTTCCGGTCAACCTCAGCCTGCTGTTCTGGCCTGACAATCCTTCGCCAGCTGAGAATCCCTATGGCGGTGAACCGGTCAAGCAGATCCGTCAGAGCTTCTATCAGCCGGATCAGCAGCTCACCTTTTTCCCGACGGGAAGCTTCTGCCGCGGATCCCTTCAGCTGGCTCCCTTCATCCGGTTCTACGCCGAGTTCTGCTTCCTGCTCGGCGATCGGCGTCATCGCCAGGTGTTGCTCTGGGATGGCTCGGGACGCTTCGACCATCCGGTGCTGATCAGCGAAATGCGTGCTGGCAGCCAGGCTGGTCAGCTTCCTCCTCTCCAGCCCGAATTGCTGACAGGGTGTTGGCAGGGGCACGAAGCTGTGATCACGGCAGAGAGCGGGACTTCGGACATGCAGGAGTCGGCCTGCTCACTGCGGCTCACGCTCTCTGATCTCACCACGCTGCGTTGCCTTCCCGATGGTGGTGGTTTCATCGCCCCCTCTCCGGTGACGCAGCGTTCTGGTTTCAGCGTTGAGGCATGGTGGCTGGCCTCCCCGAAGCATTTGGAACGATTGATCCGTCACTACAACGACAGTGGATCCTTGCTGGCGTCGCATCAGCAGGTGCTGCAGAAGCTGGTGGCCTGAGGCCCCAGTCGCTATCGATGAAGCGTTGACCCTTGCTTTTGATGCGTCGCTCCTCGATCTGGATCTACGTTGCTTTGCTGCTCACCTCTTCCACGTTGGCGTCCTCGGCCCATTCCGAGACGCGGCAGGTGTTCTGTCATCTCCAGATCAAGTCGCCGGTGATCAAAAAGACCCAGCAAGCTGCCCGTTGCCAGTTCAGTCAGTACCAGGGCAATGCCTACGTGATTCTCTACCCGGGCAATCGCTCACCGTTGGAATTTGAGTTCCCCGCCCGCAAGCAGAACATCACCTATCAGCGAGCCAACAAAGAGGGTGGCATCAAATTCTCCACATCAATCCTCACCCTGAAGGTCTTCTGGGCTGACCCAGGCACCAATCACCAGTTTTGATGCCATGCCTGGATCAGGCCCGGCGTGATCTCAACACTCTCAGGTGTCTTGATCGAAACGAGATCGTGTCAATCAGGTTGAAGCTGAGCCGCTCCAGTGGTTCACGCCAGCCATGCAGTGGTCTTGGCTGGAGCCGTCGACGAAGTCTGTTGAACAGGTGATCGGCGATGCGCATCATGCGCTCCTGTTCGCGCCTGCCTGGCTTGTATTCGCATCGCTCCCGGTTCAGCAGAGCTGCATCCTGCTGATAGACCTTGTGCCAGGCACGCCCCCAGATCTCACGGGCAAAGCGCTGGTTGTTGCGCTTGAAATGACTCCTTACCAACATCGCTAGTTCGGGTGTGAACCCCCAGTACGGCGGATCATCCCAGCCACGGAATGCTTCTTCCTTTGTGATCACCGAGGAGGAGTTTTGAATGCGCCGGGCTGCAATGCCTGCCTGTTGCAGACGCAGACCCAGCTCCCGAGCCAGGTGAATGCCGCGGATTCCAGGACTGCGGTTTTTTGATCGTTCCGGGCTGCTTGTCCAACCGCTGCTTGGCGATAGGCCGAGTTCCAACAACAGCTGATCAAAGGGGTCGGACACGGTCTGCCGGAAAGGGATGAAGTTGACCGACAGCCCCTTGCGGCGGGCGCGACGCAGGTGGCGGAAGTAGTTCCAGAAATCAAAGACGTCCTGGCGTTGCCGATGCTCACCTGAAAAGGCTTCAGAGGAGGGCAGTCTCCCCTGCAGGGCGGCGCTGACAAAGCTCTCGAAGGGTTCGGTGTGATAAAAGCGCTTGAGGGAGTAGGCGTAGCGGGAGTTGATGTAATCCAGCTGCGAGCGGATGAAGATCACCACGCGTAATTGCAGTCCATGCAGTCGTGCGATTCGGCCGAGGCGTGCGATCACACGACGCTCCGTGAGTCGCGATCCAAGCTGCTCAGCACTGATCAGCAGGTGGTGGTCAGGTTGGATCGTCTGTCTCAGGTAGTCATGCCAGACCGACCAATCGCGATTGCCGATCGCCTTGCTGAGCCGTTTAAAGGTGGTGTCTCCCTCAGGGAAGGCGTAGACGATTCCATGGGCTGACAGGCGATCGCGATTCCGTTTCAGCCGGGCCTGGATATAGGTGGACGCCGTTTTGTGCGTGCCTGCATGGAGGATCAGTTCTCGTCTCAAGCTGTGGCCCTCCGCGAGCGCTTCAGGATCAGATACACGGCGGGTACCACAAACAAGGACAGCAACGACGACACCAGCAGGCCGCTGAACACCACCGTGCCAATGCTGATCTGTTTGGCAGAGCCCGTCCCGGTAGCCAGTAAAAAGGGCAGGAAACCGGAGAGCGAGGTGATGGCCGTCAGCAGGATCGGTCGCATCCGGCTCACCGCTGCACCATGGATGGCTTCGCGTAGCTCCAATCCAGCGGCCAATCGCTGATTGGCAAATTCCACGATCAGGATGCCGTTTTTCGCCGCGAGGCTCACTAGAACCAGAAGACCCATCTGGCCGTAGACATCCAGCGGCAAACCACGCAGCTTCAGGCCGATCAAGGCGCCCATCAACGCGATCGGCACCGTCAGCAGGATGATCAGTGGGTCGATGAAACTCTCGTAGAGACCGGCCAGCAGCAGATAGATCACCACCACCCCGAGGCTGAACAGGATCCAGGTCACATCCGCAGCCTGACGTTCCTCCTGGGCCAGTCCGGTGAAGGTCAGGCTGATGTTGTTACCCCCCACCGTGTCGCCGGCCTGCTCCAGTAGCTCAATGGCCTGACCCGAGCTCACACCACTGTTGGGGACAGCTGTGACGGAGATTGAGCGGTTGAGGTTGTAATGGGGGATGCTGTTGGCTCCCTCCTCCCGCGTCAGGGTGGCCACAGACGCCACAGACACCAGATCGCCGTTGCGAGTGCGTACCTTCAACCCGGTTAGGTCCTGAGGACCTGCCCGTTCGCCGCCGTCAAGCTGCACGTAGATCCGTCGGATCTCTCCGCCTTCGTAGGTGTCATCGACATAACGGCCACCGATGGCGGTGCCGATGTTCTGAAGGGTGCTGGCCACATCCAGATCGAGAGCGGCCATGAGCTCACGATCCAGTTCCAGTCGCCAGCGTGGCGAACTGGCATCGAATCGGGTGCTGACCCGTTCGAAGGCTTCGCTCTGTTCCGCCGTGCTGATGAAGCGTTGGACCACGGATTCGAAGTCCTGGAGACTGAGCCGTCCACCACTTCGGTCGAGCAGCTCCATCGAGAGAGCCGATTCGCTGCTGAAACCCTGCACCGTGGGGGGTGTTGTCACCACCACCCTGGCGTTGTCGATGTTGGAGCGAAGCGCTGAACTCAGCCGTCGTTTGACAGCTTCACTGCTCTGGTCCTGGCCGGGACGTTCCCGTTTGGGCTGGAGCCTGAGAAAAAAGGCGCCCTTGTCTTCACCGCTCTGGCCGAAGGAGAAGCCGGCATAGAAATTTCCGGTCCGGATCAGAGGTTCCCTGGCAATCACGGCGCGGATCTGCTCCATCACCCGGCTGGTGCGTTCCAGGCTGGCGCCCTCCGGCAGGCTGAAATAGCCCCGGATCTGGCCTTGATCTTCGTTGGGGATGAAGGCCGTCGGCATGCTGACAAGCCCGATTCCGGTCAACAGCAGTCCTGTCACCAGCAGCACGGCCACCCATCGACTGCGATGGAGCCAGCGCTCCAGCAGCATCGCGTAACGCTGCTGCAGTGCTCCCATGCCGCGGCGCAGTGCACTGGAGACCCGACGCAGCACGCCGGGCAGACGACCGCTGCCCCGTTTCAGCACCCTGGCGCAGGACATCGGGGTGAAGCTCAGGGCATTCAGCGTCGAGAACAGGATGGCCCCGCTGATCGCCAGGGCAATCGGTCGATACAGGCGCCCGATCGAGCCTGGTATCAACAGCACCGGCAGGAACACGGCCGCCAGCACAAGCGAGGTGGCCACCACGGCACCGGCCAGCTCCGCCATCGCATCTTCCGCGGCTTGCTGGGGTTCATCTCCACGCTCGATGCGTCCGGAGATGTCTTCGCTCACCACGATGGCGTCGTCCACCACGATTCCCGTGGCCAGCACCAGGCCGAAGAGGATTAGGGTGTTCAGCTCCGATCCGCTGAGGCGCACCACCATCAGGCTGCCCACCAGGGCGACCGGCACGGCGATGCCGGGAATCATGGCGAGGCGCCAGCGCCCCAGAAACAGCAGCAGCACCATCAGCACAAGCAGCACCGCATCCCGCAAAGCCGAGAAGGTGAGCGTCAGGTTGTCGCGCACCGTGTCGGCCACATCCGTGATCACCTGCATCTCCACGCCAGGTGGGTAGCTGGCTTCGCGTTCCTTCAGCAGGGCCATCACCCTCCGGCTGACCTCAATGGCATTGGCGCCGTCCCGTTGGTAGATGCCAATGCCCATGGAGCGTTGCCCCTGCAGATTGATGGCTGCGCTGCCGTAGCGGCTCTGGCCCAGCTCAACCCTGCCGATGTCCCGCAGTCGCAGCGTCCCGCCGTCTCCGAGGCTTTTCACCACGAGGTTTTCCAGGTCGTTCACACTCCGCAGTCGCCCCTCGGCATCGACGGGCAAGCTGATCAGCTGCCCCTCAGGTGCGGGGGAGGCTCCCAGGTTGCCGATTGCGGCGAGCACGTTTTGTTCGGCCAGGGCCTGGGTGACGTTGTTGATCGTCAGATTCGCCTCTTCCAGGCGGTCGGCATCCAGCCAGAGGCGGAAGGCCAGGTCGTCTCCTCCGAAAATGAAGACCCTTCCAACGCCTGGAATCGTGAGCAAGGCATTGCGCACGGTCTGATCGATCCAGCCGCGCAGATAGGTCGCGTTGTAGAGCCCCTGGTCATGGCTGAAACCGAGGATCATCAGCAGGTCGTCGGAGGAGCGGCTGACCTGCAGCCCCTGGCGCGAGACCGACTGGGGCAGGCGTCGGGTCGCCAGATTCACTTCGTTCTGAACCTTGATCGCATTCAGTTCAGGGTCTCCCTCGCTGAACCGCAGGCTCACGCTGGCGCCACCCTGACGGCTGCTTGAGGTGATGCTCTCGACGCCCTCCAACCCGTTCAGCTGCCGTTCCAGCACGGCTGTGACGCTCTGTTCCACGACCTCGGGAGAGGCAGCCGGAAAGGTGGCTCTCACGTTCACCCGTGTTGGGGCGAGCTGGGGCATGTCCTCCAGTCCAAGTCCCAGCATGGCTGTGAAGCCCGCCAGCAGGATCAGCAGGCTGCAGACGATGGTGAGCACCGGTCTGCGCAGAAACGGTTGGGAAAGCGACCGCACCGAGGCACGCAGCTGGCAGCTGAATCCTGGCAACGAAAAACCCCTGGGTGACGTTTGACGTCACCCAGGGGTTCTGCTTCAGCCTTGATGTCAGTAAGGCAGGGCTGTCTCGGTCTCAGCCGACACTCCAGACGCCTGAGGCGATCTTGAACAGATCCTGGACGTGCACAGTGCTGCAGAGGAACCAGGCGAACACGGCTCCGCCACAGCCGCCGAGCCAGAAACCACTGGTGAAATCAGCCCAGCCGGTGCGGGTGAACAGGTCGGCAGGTGGGTTGCCAACGGTGGCATCAGCAGGCGGGATGTTGGGCTGCTTGCCGGGCTGGTTGTACAGCAGGAACAGCAGTGTGAGGATGTGAACCGCACCGATGGCTGCCAGAAGACCCGCGGTCTGCTGGTAATCAGTGTTGCGCAGCGGCCCGCAGATGGTGAACGGTCCGAAGAGCAGGTAGCCGAAGGCCGCACCGGTTTCGAGACCGCGGAAATTCGGTGAAATGCCCTGGCGGTAGAAAGGCAGATTGTTGATCAGACCCTTGATGAAGTAACCGCTGTTCACCGGGGTGGCGAGATTGCCGACGCAGGGGTCGGACACGGGAGTGACAGTCATTGTCGTGAAGTGCTGATGGTTAATGGCGATCCGCAGCCTGCGGTCACTCGGCAGCGGTGATCACTCGACCGACGAGGACGATGAACACTGCGGGGAAAACGATTCCGGTGATGGGGACGAAAATCGCGGGCAGCCATGCAGCGGCGAAATCTCCAGTCATGTCGAGGCCAAAAGCTTCGCCGGTACTGTAGGGATCACTGATCTGACGGCTTCTCCTCAGCCGGATCGGCGACATAAAAGTTCAACCCAGATGCAGAACGTTCTCCTCCCAGGCGCCGCTGTTCTCCTGGTGGTCGTGGTGTGGTGGCGAGGCCGTTCGGGACGGCCGATGCTGCGCAGCACCGATGCCAGCGGTGTGGCTCAACTGAACAGGGTGCAATTGTCGCGAGTGGTTCTCGAGCCTGAAACCGCTGTCGCCGATGGACCCGCACCGCCTGATGCCTGGCAGCCCCCGAGGACGGAGCGTGAGTGCCTGGAGCTCAAGACCCTTCTGCGACTGGCCATGAACGCCGGGCCGGACGAGCGTCTGGAGGCTGTGCGGATCGCGGCGCGCTGGGGTTCAGCGACTGTGCTTCCTCTGTTGCGGCGCGCCCTGCGCGACAGCGACAGCCGTGTGGTGGAGGCTGCCGCTGCCGCCATGGCCCCCCAGCGAGGAGCAACGCGACGCCTGCCTGATCAGCCCGCCCGGCCGCCGCGCAACGTCGCCCGGACCCGATAGATCGGACGGTCCTGGCTTTCGTGAT
This sequence comes from Synechococcus sp. KORDI-100, assembly GCF_000737535.1. Taxonomy (NCBI): domain Bacteria; kingdom Bacillati; phylum Cyanobacteriota; class Cyanophyceae; order Synechococcales; family Synechococcaceae; genus Synechococcus; species Synechococcus sp. KORDI-100. The sequence continues at coordinate 647,519 of NZ_CP006269.1, forward strand.
AGGTGCGGATCAGAAGTTCACCGAGCAGGCCGAAACAGAACAGTTGAATGCCCGCCAGACCCATCACCACAGCCAGGGTCAGCAGGGGCCTGTTGCCGATGTCTTGCCCCATCAGCTTGATCACCAGCAGGTATGAGCTCGCGATCAGGCTGGTCACGATCGCGAGCAGTCCGCCAAAGCCGAACACGTACATCGGCCGGGTGAGAAAGCGCTTCATGAACCACACCGTGAGCAGGTCCATCAACACGCGGAAGGTTCGGTCGATCCCGTATTTGCTGCTGCCGAACTGGCGGGCCCGATGGTTCACCTTCACTTCGGTGATGCGGGCTCCCTCGATGAAGGCCAGTGCCGGCAGGAAGCGGTGCAGTTCGCCATAGAGGCGCATGTCTGCCAGCACTTCCCGCCGGTAGGCCTTGAGGGAACAGCCGTAATCGTGCAGGCGAACACCGGTGACGCGTCCGATCAGTCGGTTGGCGATCTTGGAGGGGAGCTTGCGTTGGATCGCCGCGTCCTGACGCTGGTGCCGCCAGCCGCTCACAAGGTCGTACCCCTCCCTGAGTTTGCTCAGCAGCATTGGGATATCGGAGGGATCGTTCTGCAGGTCTCCGTCGAGGCTGACGATCACCTCCCCGGAGGCTGCGTCGAAACCGGCTGCCATGGCGGCGGTTTGCCCATAGTTTTTGCGGAGCAGCACGGCCACCAGTTCCGGAACTTCGCCACTGAGTTGTTCCAGCACCCTGGCGGTGCCGTCGCTCGAGCCATCGTTGACCAGCACCAGCTCGAAGCGTTCACCGCTGGGACGCAGAGCCTGCAGCAGCTGCTCCACCAGATGGGGGAGACTTTCCTCCTCGTTGTAGAGAGGCACCACCACCGACAGATCCAGGTGGGAGGTCATCAACGACGGACGAAACACGGCCAGCAACTTAAGCGGCTTCTTTCCAACGAAGTTCTGCGACGGGGGCCTGGATCCCAATCTCCTCAGCAGACCTGCGGTAAGGGTGGGCCACTGATTCCTTGATCGACCATGGCTCTGCTCTGGGACAACCTCGCCAGCCAGCTCGATTCCGTGCGGGCCAGCACTCCGGTTTTGGCCCCACCAGCCACCACCGATGCGATCGAGGAAACCCGTGAGCAGCGCCTTCGCAAGGCCCTCGAAGCGGTGAAGAACACCGGCAACACCCAGATGATCGAGTCGTTGCAGGCCGCTCTGGAGGGACGCCAGGCCAATCTTGAACTCCCCGATCTACCGGTCCCCGGTCAGACGGCCCTGAGTGGTCCGGAGTCCTACCTCGCCCAGATCTCCGACAGCTTCAAGCCGGAGCGTTGACCAACGGGGGAGTTCAGCCAGGGGGGGTCAGTCCAGATGGCATCCGTCATGGCTGCGCATCACCCGACCGGCGCCACGCAACTGCGCTCGGTAATGGCTGGCGACGGGGTGATCGTCCCTGCTGTGAAGGCTGTCCACTCCGATGCCGTTGCGGCCATGCTCCCGGCCGGAGCTGTGGCGATAGCGTCCATTCCCGAGATACAGGCCGACGTGGGTGCATCGCCTTTGTGATCCGAAGAAGATCAAATCCCCCGGCAGCAGCAGCTGCAGATTGTCGGGACTCACGGCCACGGCACTGCAGAATCGTTCCTGTTGATAGGCATCCCTGGGGATCCAGATGCCCTGGCTGGCGAAGGCCAGTTGCATCAGCCCCGAGCAGTCGAGATTCGGGCGCAGCGTGCCCCCCCACGTGTAGACATTCGGCATCGTCTGCGTGGCTTCGCTCCAGGTCAGGATCGCCGGCAGTCGCTCCGTGATCGTCTGGCGATCGAACGCCGGGGGGCGCCATGGCGAGCAGCCATGGGCCTTGCCGATGAGGTCCTCCGGATCCATCCAGCAGTGGTACCCGTCCTCCAGAAGTTCCACGCGGAGACGGGGTTGCCGCACCTCAAGAAGCCGCAGCCGACGGCCCTGCTGTGCCTGGGTGGCCAGGCCCTGGCCATGGCTGCGGGCGTAGCCGTTCACATCGTGCTCCAGCTGCCACAGGCTCTCTGGAATCAGGCTGTCGGACGCACAGGGGGTTCCTAGGGTCGCCATGGTCAGTCGCAGTCGTCATGGCGTTCTACCGTCCTGATCCAGAGATGGCGTCACGACTTGAGACGCTCCTGGATGAGCTGTCGGCTGACGGGCGTCCAGGCCTGCGCAACAGCCTGGCACTGACCTGGATCCGTTATGAGGATCCCATTCCTGAGGCCGGCCAGGGTCATGGAGCTGGCTGGAACCAGGACCGCCAGCTCTATCCAGCCAGCGTGGTGAAACTGTTCTATGCCGTTGCCGCCGAGCGCTGGCTTCAGCAGGATCTGATTCCCGATGGCGAGGAGCTGCAGCGTGCGTTGCGGGACATGATCGGTGACTCCAGCAATGACGCCACCGGCCTGGTGATGGACCTGCTGACCGGCACCTCGAGTGGCCCTGCCTTGCAGGGAAACGCCTGGCAGCTCTGGCAGCGCCAGCGGCAGCTGGTGAACGACTGGCTGGCCAGCCTCGGCTGGCCGGAGCTTGATGGGGTCAACTGCTGCCAGAAAACCTGGGGAGATGGGCCCTATGGCCGTGAGAAGCAGTTCTACGGAGCGGACAACAGGAACCGCAATGCCCTGTCCACCCAGGCCACGGCCAGGATGCTTGAGGCGGTGATGACCGGTGCTGTTGTTTCTCCGCCGGCCTGCCGGCGGCTCCGGGACCTGTTGGATCGCTCACTGGATCCGGAACAGCGCAAGGCCGATCCGGAGAACCAGGTGGACGGCTTTCTCGGGGAAGGACTGGCAGAGGGCACGACGCTCTGGAGCAAGGCCGGCTGGATGAGTCAGGCCCGGCACGATGCGGCCTGGTGGCAGCACGGTGATCAGCCGCCGATGCTGCTGGTTGCGTTCAGTTCAGGTCCGGATCGCTCCCGCGATGAACAGTTGATGCCTGCGCTGGCCCGCGCTCTGGGGAACTTTCAACCCTCCGGGGCTTCATGAGGTTGAAACAGTGATGCTGTCTCCCATTGCCTGAACGCAAGATCATGACAATGAATCAGATTCAACGCCTGATTGGGAACGCTTCGATGTTTCTGATTTGATGTCTTTGAATAGTGCCGTTGCTCCAGGTTGTCATCGCCTCTGGATGATGGGTTGAGTTGAGTTGAGTTGAGTTGAGTTGAGTTGAGTTGAGTGGGATCTCTTCAGGCTTGAACACGTCCCTGCTTCATGTGTCCTGCAAAGGATGGGGTGCTCGCTGTTGACTTTTGGTTTGAGTTTGAGCTGGGGCTTGCTTAATCCTCAGTTGCCTGTTCCCGGCTCCAGGCTTCGGTGAAGCCTGCAGAAATGATGCCGATGGGAATCGCAATCACAGCGATCCCGCAGATAGCGGTCAATGAGGCGACCAGGCGCCCTGCCGGTGTGGTGGGTACCACATCGCCGTAGCCGACGGTTGTGACCGTGATCAAAGACCACCACAGACATCTGGGTATCGATCCGAATTGCTCTTGCTGAATGTGACCTTCGACGATGTACATCATCACGCTGCTGATGCAGATCACGATGCCTGAATAGATGGCTGAGATTTGCAATTCCTCTTTTTTTGATGTGATGATTCGGTTGAAATACTTGATGCTTTTTTGAAGATTTTTTGATCTGCCGATCCGGGCAATGCGAACCAGGCGGAACACTCTGAGCAGGTAGAGTTCGGGACTGACAATCCCCAGGATGGTCGGTGCAATGGCGAGCAGGTCGAGTAACGCCATGGGTGTCACGGCATAGTCGATCACCCCGCGAATTCCTGGGCGTGCTTCGCATCTTAAGGGTGCAATCCAGAGCCTAGAGAGATATTCAATCAAGAAAAGTATTGCAATAATGGTATCGAGAACGGTCAGCAGATCGATGTACTCAGCGCGGACAACAGGCTCGGTCGCCAGGACGGCCACGATGATTGAAAAAGCAATCAGAAAGCGAATGGCCTGGTTCAGGCCCGTGCACGTTGTGTTGCCTGAATCCTGTTCAAGCCATCGGAAGACCTGTTGTCTTAAGGCAATCACTGTCTTGTCGGGACAACGTGAAGGCATTGTGCCCAGCACTTTTCAGCGATGCCATCAATGAATTGGGGGCTCCAAGAGGCGTGGAAGCCGGCGTCAGTAACGCTGACGTCTGGATGGTCTTGGGTCTCTCTGTTGTCAGCTTCGGACCGATGCAGACATCAAAAAGCAAGCCCGAAAGGGGAAGACCTACAGGGCAGCTTTTGGAACGGAGAGGGAGGGATTCGAACCCTCGACAGAAGTTGCCTCCTGTAACTCCTTAGCAGGGAGCCGCTTTCAACCACTCAGCCACCTCTCCAGTGGCCAACCCACAGTATCAAGAGCTGGCGCGATCAACAGCCTTCTGTGAGCAACAGCCTTCTGCGATTCAGACTTCGACGCGCGGGAGTCGTTGCTTGAATCCGCAGAGGATCTCCCAGGGGATGGAGCCACAGCGTTCGCTCCAGTCCTGAGGACTGATCTCTGCGTCTCCGTCACGGCCGAGCAGCGTCACGGTGCTGCCTGGTTCCAGGGATGGGGCTTCGGTGGCATCCAACAGCACCTGGTCCATGGTGATCGCGCCGACCTGAGGCAGTCGCTGTGTCCCGTGCAACGCATGAATTTTTCCGCTGAGGGAGCGCAGAACGCCGTCGGCGTAGCCGATGCCCACCACTGCAAGCCGGGTCGGTCGCTGGCTCACAAAACGGTGTCCGTAGCTCACGCCGACCCCAGCAGGGATCGTGCGAATCAAGGTCACGCGGGCCCGAACCGCCAGGGCCGGCTGCAGAGAGATCACACCATCAAGATGTTTCGCCGGAGAGTGTCCGTAGAGCGCCAGTCCCACCCGCACCATGTCGTGATGCAGGGTCCGGTTCAGCAGCGTCCCCGCCGAGTTGGCGAGGTGGCGGCAAAAGCCCTTCCCATGGCCAGGCAACTGATCGAGAACCTCCTGAAACCGGCGCTGTTGCAGGGCGGTCACCGAGGCGTCTCCGCCTTCGTGATCACTGTCGGCGCAGGCCAGGTGGCTGTACAGGCCGCAAAGCTCCAGATTCTCAAGATGACGGATCGCCTCAACCAGTCTCGGCCCGTCCTGCCAGTCACAGCCCAGGCGAGACATGCCCGTATCCAGCTTGAGCTGAACGGGAAAGCGGCGTCCGCTTCCGTCAGCCAGGTTCTGACAGAGGAGCGCTTCGCGCATGCTGCTCAAGGTCGGCATCAGTTCCCAGTGCAGGCAACTTCGCAGCTCATCGGCCTGCGTGAGGTTGCCGAGCAACAGCATCGGTGCTTTCAGTCCGGCGCGGCGCAGTTCAATGCCCTCCTCAAGCGTGGCGATCCCGAGACTGGTGGCGCCGCCGTTGAGGGCAGCCTTGGCCACCGTGATCGCGCCATGGCCGTAGCCATCCGCTTTCACCACGGCCATCAGATCGCTGCCATCGGCGAGGTGTTGCTTGAGAGCCGCGGCATTGGCCTCAATCGCTTTTGGGGCAACCTCCACCCAAGCTCGCTGTCGGGGATCGATGGCCTTGCTCGCATCCCTGGACCCATCTGTCGCAGCGCGACTCAGCTCTGACATGGGTGTTCGGTGCTCGGCGTTACCGAGAAAGACCTGGTGTGCTCGTTAACATGACATTTAATCAGGGAGCTGGCATGGGCCAGGTTCTCGTTCTCAATGCGTCCTACGAGCCATTGAACATCACAACCTGGCGACGCGCCATGGTGATGATGATCAAAGGCAAGGCTGAAAGTCTCGAGCAAGACCCCACCCACGAGATTCGTCAGGGCACTTTGCTACCAACGGTCATTCGTCTTCGTCAGTACGTGCGCGTTCCGTTTCGGCAACTGCCTCTGACGCGTCGAAACGTCTTTCACAGGGATGGTCATTCCTGCCAGTACTGCGGCTGTCGAGACAAGCAGCTCTCGATAGATCATGTGATCCCTCGCAGCCGAGGTGGCGACGACACCTGGGAGAACGTCACCGCCGCATGCCTCAGTTGCAATGTGCGCAAAGGCAATCGGACACCGAAGGAAGCTGGCATGCCGTTGAGGCGGGAGCCGCGGCGCCCGCTGAGCAGTCTCAGTTTCGAAGCCACGCGCCAGATTCACTCCGGAAAGCACAGTGAATGGGCCAAATACGTGATTGGAGCCTGATCAGGACAGGTCAGTCCTGATCCTGCGTTCCCAGGGCTTCCAGCTTCCGTCGTTGCTCCTCGGCGATGCAGGCACCGATCAGATCCTCGAGCTGGCCCTCCAGCACAGGATCGAGCGCAAAATTTCGGCCGAGCCGGTGATCCGTGGTGCGGTTGTCTTTGTAGTTGTAGGTGCGGATCTTCTCGCTGCGATCGCCGCTTCCCACCTGGGCTCTGCGATCGCTGCTCTCTCGCTCAGCAGCCGCTGCCAGTTCTCGTTCCAGCAATTTCGCGCGCAGAATCTCAAGGGCGCGTTCGCGGTTCTGCAGTTGTGACCGTTCCTGGGTGCAGAACACCCGGATCCCCGTGGGCTTGTGCAGCAAGTCCACGGCGGTTTCAACCTTGTTCACGTTCTGCCCGCCGGCGCCGCCGGAGCGGGCGGTACTGATTTCGAGATCCTTCGGGTCGAGCTGGACTTCCACGGCATCGGCTTCAGGCATGACAGCGACGGTGGCCGTCGAGGTGTGAACCCTGCCCTGGGATTCGGTTGCTGGAACGCGCTGGACCCGATGGACGCCGGCTTCAAACTTCAGCTGGCTGTACACGCTGTCCCCCTTCACGGAGAGGATCAGTTCGCGAAAGCCACCCAGATCCGCTTCCGTCGCACTGACAGGTTGAACAGTCCAACCCAGTTTCTGGCTGTAACGGTCATACATACGCGCCAGATCGCCCGCCCAGAGACAGGCCTCATCGCCACCAGCCCCTGCACGAATTTCCAGCATCACACTGCGTTCATCGCGTGGATCACGCGGCAACAGCGCCAGGGTCAGCCGCTCGATCAGATCGCTGCGGCGATGTTCCAAATCCTGCAGTTCCTCCTGGGCGAGAGCCTCCATGTCCTGATCGCCGCGACTGTCCTTGAGGAGCTGGCGGGCATCACTCTGTTCTCGCTCCAGGGTCTGCAGAGCTTCGAAATCCAGCACCAGGGGTTCGAGTCGCGCCCTCTCACGAGCGATGGTCTCCAATCGCTTTGGATCAGCTGCCACATCCGGATCGGCGAGCTGCCGTTCAAGGTTGCGGAAGCTGTCAGTGGCGGTCTCCAGTCTGGAGAGAAGGGTCGAGGCGTCCATGCCCCGGGCTCAGGCTCAGTACTTGGCGTCTGCCTTGGCCTCGGCATCGGCCTTGGCCTTGTCGCCACCTTTCTTCTTGGTGCCCATGCCGTATTTCCTCATGAAACGATCCACCCGTCCCTCGGTGTCGAGGATCTTCTGGGTGCCTGTGAAGAATGGGTGATTGCCACTCCAGACGTCGACGTGGATTTCGGGCTGAGTTGACCCTGTGGTCATCACCACTTCACCGTTGCAGATCACCTTGGCATCGGGATACCAGGTGGGGTGGATGTCGGGCTTGGGCATGAAAATGAAACCTATGCGATGGAAATGCTGAAACTCAGCGTTTGGAGAACTGAGGGGCCTTACGGGCTTTCTTCAAACCGTACTTGCGACGTTCCTTGGCGCGTGGATCACGGCTGAGGTGACCTTCCGTCTTCAGAGGTTTGCGGTTGTCTGCGGAGAGTTCACAGAGGGCACGGGCAGCACCCTGTTTGATCGCTCCGGCCTGCCCGGTGAGTCCACCGCCGCGCACATTCACCAGCACGTCGTACTCCGTGCTCAGCCCGAGGGTTTCGAGGGGAGCTTTCACAGCGGCGATGTAGGCCGGGTTGTAGTTCAGGTAGTTATCACCGGGACGACCGTTGATGGTGATGGTTCCACTGCCGGGAACCAGGCGGACTCGGGCGACGGACGTCTTGCGGCGACCGGTTCCCCAGTAGACGACGGAATTGCTGCTCATCGGGCGGAAGCGGAGGGGTTGAGCTGAAGAGGCTGGGGTTTCTGGGCGGCATGGGGATGCTCGCTGCCCTTGTAAACCTTCAGCTTGCGGAACATCTGGCGTCCAAGCGCGTTGTGGGGAAGCATGCCTTTGATGGCTTTCTCCACAATCCGTTCCGGGATTCGTTCCTGCAATGCCGAGAACGTCTCCGTTTTCATGCCTCCGGGGCGTCCCGAATGGCGGCGATAGAGCTTTTGCTGAGGTTTTTTCCCGCTCACCCTCACCTTGTCGGCATTCACCACCACTACGAAGTCACCGGTGTCCAGGTGTGGTGTGAAGTTGGGATTGTTCTTACCGCGCAGCACGGCAGCCACTTCTGTGGCCAGACGGCCAAGGGTCTGATTCTCGGCATCCACCAGATACCACTGGCGTTCGATCGAATCGATGGGGGGGAGGGAGGTCTTGTTCATCAAACCGGCAGGCCGGATCGGGAATGCTTCCGCGCGGGCGCAGAGGCTGGGCAGGACACCAGGTCCAAAAGGTCGGACCTAGAAAGGGATCAAACAAAGAGCTTACTCCTTCGTCGATACCCCCTACTCAAAGGCCTTCCGCTGCTCGATGCTGATCATCGGCTCTCCTGCAGCGGAGGAGGGTCAGGCGGTGGGTCATGTTGGTTCAGAAGGAACTGGGGCTGGCTGTCGTACCAGCTGGATTGACTGAAGATCGGCTCTCGGTACCCGGCACGCAGCAGGCAGAGTCCCCTGGCCGGGGCTGCTTCCCTCACTTCGCTGCGACGTCGCTGCTGCCAACGCTCCTCAAATTCAGCCACGGTCTGGCGGTGCTCTCCCACGGCGACCAGTTGCGCCATCAACAGGCGCACCATGCCGTACAGAAAACCACTGGCCTGGATCTCGACAACCACCAGGTCGCCGCGACGATCAAGCTGAATCTCCTGCACGGTGGTTCGGGCATGGGCGCGGCGGCTGCCGGCGCGCATGAACGCGCTGAAGTCGTGGAGACCCAGAAGTCCACCCAGGGCGCGTCGCATGCGCTGTTCATCAAGACGGTGGTGATAGCGATGCCACGTCCACGGGCTCAGGAACAGATTGGGTCGTCGTCCGTTGTAGATGACGTAGCGATAGCGGCGGTAGATCGCGTCGTAGCAGGCATGCCAGTCATCGGGCCTGGCAACGGATTCGCGCACCCGGATCGATCCCGGCAGGCGTCCATTCAGTGCAGGAGCCCATTTTTCAGCAGGAATCGGCCCGCTGCAATCGAAGTGCACGACCTGACCAGCAGCGTGAACGCCGGCATCGGTGCGGCCAGCGGCGAAACTTTGAATCGGTCGATGAGGATCCAGCTGCTGGATCGCGTCCTCAAGAACCGCCTGGACACTGCGACCATTGCGCTGCCGCTGCCATCCGCAGAAATCAGCCCCGTCGTACTGAAGGCTCAGGGCGATCCTGCGAAGCATCGGAACCTCTGAACCATCAGACGAGAGGCCGTGCACTCAACGTCGGGAAGACGCGATCGTCGTCTGGCTTCAGACCAGCTCGATGATCGCCATCTCAGCGTTGTCACCCCGTCTCCGCACCGTGCGCGTGATGCGGGTGTAACCACCACGGCGATCGGCATAACGATCAGGTGCCTTGTCAAACAGCGCATGCACCAGCTGCTTGTCGTAGATGTAGCCGAGAGCCCTGCGGCGGGAGGACAGGCTGCCGTCCTTGGCCAGGCTGATCATCCGTTCAGCTTCGTCACGAAGTGCCTTGGCCCGAGCTTTGGTCGTGGTGACGCGCCCTTCACGGATGAGCTGGGTGGTCAGGGCCCGCAACATGGCCTTGCGCTGATCAGCGGGACGACCTAGCTGGGGGACTCGGCATTGGTGACGCATGGCTTGAAGGGAACGGGATCAGGACGAAGGAATGGTGGGCAATCAGGCGGTGGTGCGGCTCTGAGGAATCGAGATGCCGATGCGCTCGAGGGCCTCGATCACCTCGTCCGCTGATTTGGAGCCGAAGTTCTTGATCTCCAGCAGGTCTTCGTAGCTGAAGCCCATCAGGTCGGAGACGGAGTTCACCTGAGCTCGCTTCAGGCAGTTGTAGGCACGCACCGAAAGGTTCAGCTCCTCGAGAGGGATCTGAGCCTCCGTGGAGGGTTCCGGCTCGATTCCAGGCTCTTCCACGAGGGTCACCGTGGCCAGTGGCTGGAAGAGCTCAATCAGCTGATTCGCCGACTGCGCCAAGGCATCGTCCGGCGTGATGGATCCATCCGTGACGATCTCCATACGAAGCCGTTCACGAGCAGAACCGCCCTCGGCGACGGCGGTTTCATCGATGTTGAAGTTCACCCGACGCACCGGCATGAACACGGCGTCGATCTGCAGGAGGTCGATCGCACTGAGATCTTCATTGTTGCGATCAACCGGTCGGTAACCGACGCCGCGCTCGACATGAACCTCAAGTTCAATGCTGTGGCCGTCGGCCACGGTGGCGATCGGCCGATCTCCATCGACCACCTGGACCTGGGACGAGAACTGAAGATCCTTGGCCTTCACTTCGGCAGGTCCGGCAATCACGAGTCGTCCGATCTCCAGTTCGGAGGAGCGGCTGTTCACAGACAGCTGCTTGCAGTTCAGCAGGATGTCCAGGACGTCCTCCCGAACCCCGGGAATCGTCGCGTATTCGTGATTGACGCCAGCAATGCGGATGGCCGTCACGGCGCTGCCTTCAAGTCCTCCCATCAGGACGCGGCGCAGGGAATTGCCAAGCGTGGTGGCCTGGCCTCGCTCAAGCGGACCAATCAAGAATACGCCGGTCTGGGCGCGATCTTCGGCTACCTGATGCTCGATGCGATCGATCTGATACTGCAGCACGGTCTGATGCGGGAGTAAGGAGCGGGAGCGGGAAGCAGGTCGGTTCAGACGCGGCGGCGCTTGGGCCGACGGCAACCGTTGTGAGGCAGAGGAGTGACATCCCGGATCAGGGTGATCTCCAGTCCGGCCACCTGAAGGGCGCGGATCGCGGTTTCACGGCCGGAGCCCGGACCACGCACCAGCACTTCGATCTGGCGCATGCCCTGATCGAGGGCGCGGCGTGCCGCCGCTTCAGCGGCGGTCTGAGCGGCGAATGGAGTTCCCTTGCGAGCTCCCTTGAAGCCGCTGGCCCCTGCGGAGGACCAGGAAATCACCTCACCGGACGTGTCGGTGATCGACACGATCGTGTTGTTGAACGTGCTCTGGATGTGAGCAACGCCGTTGGGGACGTTGCGCTTGGCCTTCTTGGGACCTGATTTTTTGGCTGGTTTGGCCATGGGCCGGAAATGCTCGGGGGCTTGGGGAACAGGTGAGAGTTATTTCTTCTTACCGGCGACGGTCTTGCGGGCACCCCGTCGTGTACGCGCATTGGTGCGGGTGCGCTGGCCGCGGACCGGCAGGCTCATCCGATGCCGGCGACCCCGCAGGCAGCCGATGTCCTGAAGTCGCTTCAGGGCCATCCCCTCCTGACGGCGCAGGTCACCTTCGATGGTGTAGCCCTCGGTGGCTCCACGCAGTTTCTGGACATCACCGTCCTCGAGATCCTTGACCCTGGTATCGGGGTTGACCCCTGTCTTGGACAGGATCGTTTTGGCACGGGTCGGACCGATGCCATAGATGTACGTGAGGGCGACTTCAATCCGCTTGTCGCGGGGAATGTCAACGCCGGCGATCCGTGCCAAGGAGTTTCAATCGAGAGAGAACAATGACCTCCCTGATGGAGGCCGGGGATTGGGGTGATCTCAGTGTGAGACCTGAAATCACGGGAGGGCCTGACAGCCTGGTTTCAGCCCTGACGCTGTTTGTGCTTCGGGTTGGTGCAGATCACCATCACCCGACCATGCCGGCGAATCACCCGGCACTTGTCGCACATTTTCTTGACTGAGGCTCGCACCTTCATGAGGCGTGGCTCTCCAATTTTCCAAACGGCAACACTACCACGCGGGTTAACTCAGGCTTGTCTCAAGCCGTTCTGCGATGGCCTCCATGCTGCCCTTGGCATCGATTGAGGTGAGCAGCCCCTTGGCTGCATAGAACTCGATCAATGGGGCCGTTTTCTCGCGGTAGACCTCAAGTCGGTTGCGGATCACGGCTTCGGTGTCATCGGCGCGGCCGCGGGCCAGCAGACGTTCAATCAACACAGCATCAACGAGTTCAAGCAACACAACGGCGTCGATCGGCTGCTGAAGCTCTGAGAGCAGCTTGTCGAGGGCTTCGGCCTGGGGAACGGTTCTCGGAAAGCCATCCAGCAGCCAGCCCCCCCCGTTCAGAGCATTCATCTGACTTTCGACAATTGCCAGCACAAGGGCATCGCTCACCAGCTCACCACGATTCATCACGGCTTCCGCCTCCTGACCCAGCGCGGTCCCCGCCGCCACTTCGGATCGCAAAAGATCGCCTGTGGAGAGATGTTTGATGCCATGGGCCTCACAGAGCCGTGCGGCCTGGGTGCCTTTGCCGGCTCCAGGGGGTCCGAGAAAAAGGAGTCGGGATTTCATGTCGGGTGGTTCGAAAGGCGGGAATGGTGGGGTCGTTCAGGGCCGTGTCTTCAGCGGTTACTGGCGCACCAAGCCCTCATAACGCTGGGAGATGACATAGGTCTGCACCTGCTTGGCCGTGTCGATGGCAACGCCGACAAGGATGAGCAGGGAGGTGGCTCCGAGGCCCTGGAAGGTCTGCACATTGGTGGCTCTCTCCACTGCTGCAGGAATGATCGCCACCGCACCGAGAAACAGGCCTCCCAGCAAGGTGAGCCTGTTCTGAACGCCTGAGAGGTAATTCGCGGTAGCACTGCCAGGCCGGACGCCTGGGATCGCCACACCGCCTTTCTTCAGGTTGGACGCGATGTCGGTGGGGTTCACCGTCAACGAGGCATAGAAGTAGGAAAAACCCAGAATCAAGGCAAAGAAGGCCAGGGCATAAGGCCAGGGATTTGAGGCGCTGGGATTGAGGGTGCTGGCAAAGCGGATCAGCAGCTCGCTTTTCGTGAAATTGGCAATCGTGACCGGGAGAAAGATGAGAGCCGAGGCGAAAATGATCGGCATCACACCACCCGCATTGAGTTTCAGGGGCAGGTAGCTCTGGCGCGTTGGCAGAACTCCAGCACCTCCCACCTGGCGTTTGGCACTGACGATCGGCAGCCGGCGCGCACCTTCCTGAACAAAGATGATGCCGATGATGGTGGCCAGGAAGACCAGCACCAGCACGACGATCCCCAGGACATCACTGCGGTCCCCTGTCTGGGCCTTCTCGATCGTCGAGCCGAGCGCGGTTGGCAGGGTGGAAACGATGTTCAGAAAGATGACCAGCGACGCTCCCTGACCGATGCCGCGCTCGGTGATCACCTCACTCAGCCACATCACGACTATCGATCCCGTCACCAGGCAGAGCGCTGTCTGCACCACGAACACCACCTCACTGAGGCTTTCGAGGGCGTACTGGCGCAGGATCATGGCAAACACCACGCTTTGGATCAGTCCCCAGCCCAGAGCGACATACCGGGTGATCTGGGCGATCTTGCGTCGGCCGGCCTCACCCTCGTTCTTCTGGAGATCCTCAAGTTGCGGTAAGGCAGCTGTGAGGAGCTGAAGGATGATCGATGCGTTGATGAAGGGAAGGATTCCCAGAGCGAAAACGCCAAGGGTGGAAATGCCTCCCCCGGTGAAGATGTCCAGAAAGCCGATCAGGGACCCACCCTGATCAATGAAGCTGCGGAAGGCTTCGCGATCAATTCCAGGAATCGGGATGTAGATCCCAAGCCTCACGAGCAGCAGGAGGCCAAGGGTGGTGAGCACCCGGTTGCGCAACCCAGGGTTGGTGACCAGCTGGTTGATCACCTCAGAGGCGTTGGGGTTACGTCCCCGACTGACGAGCATGTCCGGAAAGAAAGAGTTGGGCTGAAAGCAGCGAAGCCGCCCGTGGATCGCGATCCGACGGACGGCTCAGACCCTAGTGCTGAACAGTGGTCGGACCACTGGTTTCAGTCGAGAGTTTCGCAGGTACCACCGGCGGCCTCGATCTTGCTGCGGGCGGAGGCGGTGAAAGCGGCGGCCTGAACCGTCAGTTTCTTGGCTGTGAGCTCGCCGTCGCCAAGGATCTTGAGGGGGTGCTTGGGACTGGTGACCACACCGTCTTTGACCAGAGAGTCGAGATTGACGGTGCTTCCATCCTTGATGTCGTTGAGAGCTGAAACATTCAGCACGGTGAAGTGCTTGGGGTTCACCAACGGGAAGTGCTTCAGCTTCGGTACCCGGCGGTACAGCGGCATCTGGCCACCTTCGAACCCTGGTCGGGTCGGGCGTCCGGAGCGTGACTTCTGGCCGCGCATGCCGAAGCCGCAGCTGGCACCTTGGCCAGCGGCAATGCCACGGCCCTTGCGCAGTTTGCGGCGTCGGGCGCCCTTGTTGGCTTTGAGGGAGTCGAGTCGGAGAGTCATCGCGAATCAGGAGTAGATCTGCTCGAGGGAGATTCCCCGTTCCTTGGCTGTCTCCTTGTGAGTGCGGAGCAGCGAGAGGGCCACCATGGCAGCCCGGGCGTTGTTCAGGGGGGTTTTGCTGCCGAGGCGCTTGGCCAGGACGTTCTTGATGCCGGCCAGTTCCAGCACGGTGCGGATCGAACCGCCTGCGATCACGCCCGTACCTGGAGCGGCGGGGCGGATCAACACGCTGGCGGCACCATCGCGTCCGTTGGACAGCGTTGGAATCGAGTTGTGACGGGTGAGGGGGACCTTCACGAGGTGCTTCTTGCCATCGGCGACACCCTTGCGGACAGCACCAATGACATCGCCAGCCTTGCCGACGCCGACGCCGACCTGGCCCTTCTCATTGCCGACAACAACGATGGCTCGAAAGCTCATCTTCTTGCCGCCCTTCACGGTCTTGGAGACGCGTCGGATCTGAACCACACGCTCCTGCCATTCGGAATCACGCTCCTGGCCGCGGCGATCACCGCGGCGACCACGGCGTTCGCCGCGGCCTCCACGGCGCTGCTCCTGCTGCTGCCCTTCGGCGGCGGCAGGAACATCAGCAGCGCCTGGAACGGCGTTGGGGTTTGTTTGCGAAGAGGAATCGGTCATGGTGAGAGCAGGGATCAGAACTGAAGGCCCGCTTCCCGGGCGGCGTTGGCAAGGGCCTTGATTCGGCCGTGGTAAAGGTTGCCGCCACGGTCGAAGACCACCTGCTGGATGCCTTTGGCGATGGCGCGTTTGGCGACGAGTTCGCCCACGGCAACGGAGGCATCGCAACAGCTGCCATTGGTTTTGAGGCCGGCACGCAGCTCCTTGTCGACGGTGGAGGCGGAGCAGAGAGTGCTCTGAGCCTCATCGTCGATGAGCTGGGCATAGATGTGGTTGTTCGAGCGGAAGACCGCCAGGCGAGGTCTGGAGGCGGTTCCACTGAGATCGCGACGCAGCCGGCGGTGGCGTTTCTGCGTCTGTTGTTTGCGTGATAAGGAAGACATGGTGGGAGAAGCGGAGGAACGTCAGGACAAGGGTTATTTCTTGCCGGACTTGCCCGCCTTGCGCAGGATGCGCTCGCCCTCGTATCGGATGCCCTTGCCCTTGTAGGGCTCGGGTGGACGAATGGAACGGACTTTGGCGGCTTCATTGCCGACCAGCTCCTTGTCTGTGCCTGAGACGGTCACCTTCGTGTTGTTTTCAACCGCGAACGTGATGCCTTCAGGGGGGTCCACCTCGACCGGATGGCTGTACCCGGCGCTGACCACAAGCTTCTTGCCCTTGACCTGGGCGCGGGAGCCGACTCCGACGATCTCGAGACTTTTGCTGTAGCCCTTGCTCACCCCTTCGACCATGTTGGCGACCAGGGTGCGGCAGAGGCCGTGGCGTTCGCGCGAGAAGCGCTTATCGGTGGAGGGCTTCACCACAATGGTGTTGTCCACCTGGCTGACGCTCACACCATCCGGGAGCGTCCGTTGCAGTTCTCCCTTGGGGCCTTTCACCTTGATGGTGAGACCGTCGAGAGACACGGTGACCTTGTCGGGGACAGGGACCGGGTTTTTGCCGATACGTGACATGGTTCAGCTCCGGATCAGTAGACGTAACAGAGCACTTCGCCGCCGACGCCCTCGCGCCGGGCATCTCGGTCGCTCATCACTCCCTTGGATGTGGAGATGATGGCGACACCGAGACCCCCGAGGACCTTGGGCAGGCCACGGGTGTTCTTGTAGATGCGCAGGCCTGGCTTGCTCACCCGCTGCATCGAGCGGATTGTGGGCAGGCGATGCTTGCCGCTGTACTTCAGGGCGAGCACCAGCTGGGTGCGCACGCCTTCGCCTTCCTCGCTGATTTCAGAGATGAAGCCCTCTTGTTGCAGCACCTTGGCGATGCTGCGGGTCATCCTTGAAGCGGGAATCTTGGTGCGTTCATGACGCTTCTCACTCGCATTGCGAATGCGGGTGAGCATGTCGGAAATGGGGTCGTGGTTGGCCATAGGTGTCGACGGGGAGGGCTCAGTTGCTGCGGAACGGCATTCCCATCTCGCGGAGGAGGGCCCGGCCCTCTTCGTCGTTACGGGCAGTGGTCACGATGGTGATGTCCATGCCCCTGATGGCATCGATCTTGTCGAAGGAGATCTCAGGGAAGATCAGTTGTTCCCTGACGCCGAGGGTGTAGTTGCCACGCCCGTCGAAACTCTTCGGGCTGACGCCGCGGAAGTCACGGATTCTGGGAAGGGCCAGATTGATCAGGCGCTCCAGGAAGGCATACATCCGATCACCGCGCAGGGTGACGGCACAGCCGATCGGCATGCCCTGGCGGATCTTGAAGCCGGCGATGGCCTTTTTGGCACGGGTGACCACGACCTTTTGGCCAGTGATCTGGGCCAGCTCACCGACAGAAGCTTCAAGAGACTTGGCGTTCTGGGCGGCTTCACCAAGACCCCGGTTGACGGTGACCTTGAGGACCTTCGGGACTTCGTGGATGTTCTTGAGGGAGAGATCTTTCTGCAACTTGGGCTGAATGGTCTCCCGGTAGCGCTTTTTCAGTGACATGTCGGGGGATGGAGTGCTTCTGGTCGTGGTCAGAAGTCAGGCGAACGACGCCGGACGGCATGGGTTGATCAGTCGATCAGTTCGCCGGTTTTCTTGAGCCGTCGCTTTTTGCTGCCGTCTTTTTCAACGACGATTTCGACGCGGCTGGCCACCTTTTTGGAGGTGGAATAAAGCATCACGTTGGAGGCATGCAGAGCAGCTTCCTCCGTGACGATTCGTCCGCTCTCGCCCTCCTGGGTGGGCTTTTCGTGG
Organism: Synechococcus sp. KORDI-100; assembly: GCF_000737535.1. Taxonomy (NCBI): domain Bacteria; kingdom Bacillati; phylum Cyanobacteriota; class Cyanophyceae; order Synechococcales; family Synechococcaceae; genus Synechococcus; species Synechococcus sp. KORDI-100. The sequence goes on from NZ_CP006269.1 coordinate 664,804, forward strand.
CGGGTGCGCATGTTGACGCCCTCCACGATCAGGCGGTTCTCCTTGGGAAGTGTCCGGAGGACTTCACCGGTTTTTCCCTTGTCTTTGCCGGCGATCACCTGAACGGTGTCGCCCTTGCGGATGCGCATCTTGATGCGATCGGTGGACTGGGCCTTGGGAGTTGCGGTCGCCATGGTCAGATCACCTCCGGAGCGAGGGACACGATTTTCGTGAAGTTGCGATCACGCAGTTCACGGGCCACCGGTCCGAAGACGCGGGTGCCTTTCGGGTTCTTGTCGTCATTGATGATCACCGCTGCGTTGTCGTCGAACCGGATGGAATTCCCGGTGTCGCGACGCAGGGTTGCCTTGGTGCGGACCACCACGGCTTTCACAACATCCGATTTTTTGACGCCCATGTTGGGCATCGCATCCTTCACGGCAGCGACGATGACATCGCCGACATGGGCATAGCGGCGATTGGTGCCCAATACCCGAATGCATTGAATGCGCTTGGCGCCGCTGTTGTCAGCGACAGTCAAGAAACTTTCCTGTTGAATCACTGGCTCACCTCCTTGGCCCGAGCTTCAGCCTTGGGGCTGTGACTCAGGACCTCGGCGATGGCCCAGCGCTTGTGACGGCTCATCGGGCGGGTTTCGGTGATGCGGACCCGGTCGCCGACGCGGCAGCTGTTGCCTTCGTCGTGAGCTTTGTAGCGCGTGGTTCGGCTGACCGTTTTCTGATAGATGGGATGGGGGAAGCGGCTTTCCACCGCGACCACCACCGTTTTTTCCATCTTGTCGCTGACGACGGTGCCGACCCTTTCTTTGAGTGCCATGGGTGGTTCTCCTTGAGGATCAGGACGCAGTGGAGCGCTGGCGCTCCGATTGCACCGTCAGCAGCTGGGCCAGCTTGATGCGGGCCTCTTTGAAACGGTGCGTGTTACCGAGCTGGCGAGTGGCCTGCTGGAAGCGGAGCTGGAACAGCTCGCGGCGCAGGCCGTCGATCTGTTCCGTGATGTCCGAATCGGACAGCTTGCGCACATCGGTGGCGTTGGGACGGGCCATGGTCAGGACTCCACGGTGACGGCTTCAGCAGCAGCCGGGGCGTCGGCTCTAGCTTTCTGCTCAGATTCATCCAGCTGGATGAACTTGGTTTTCACGGGAAGCTTGTACTGCGCGAGGCGCATGGCTGCCCGGGCGATCTCCGGAGTGATCTCCTCGCCGCCCATCTCGAAGAGGATCCTTCCGGGCTTGATCACCGCCACCCAGAATTCAGGGTTGCCCTTACCGGAACCCATCCGGGTTTCGGCAGCGCGCATGGTGATCGATTTGTCCGGGAAGATCCGGATCCAGATCTTCCCGCCCCGCTTGACATAGCGGGTCATGGCCCGGCGGCTGGCCTCGATCTGGCGCGAGGTGATCCAGCCACACTCCTGGGCCTGCAATGCGAACTGCCCGAAAGCGATGGTGTTGCCCCGGGTGGCGATGCCGCGCATGCGGCCCCGCTGCATTTTGCGGAATTTGACGCGTTTTGGACTCAGCATGGTTCAGGCCTCCTGTTCACCCCTCGTTGGAGCGGTCTTCGAACTGTTGGGGCCGACGGCTGGCCCGGCGGCGGGGTGATGCCCCCACCGGCATTGGCGGGGCTTCATCGCCCAGCACTTCACCCTTGAACACCCAGACCTTGATGCCCAGCACCCCGTAGGTGGTACTGGCCACTTTGGTGGCGTAGTCGATGTCCGCCCTGAGGGTGTGCAAGGGAACCCGGCCTTCGCGGGTCCATTCAGTACGGGCGATTTCGGCACCATTGAGGCGGCCGGAGACCTGAATCTTGAGACCCAGGACCCCAGCGCGCTGGGCGCGCTGCACCGCCATGCGGATGGTGCGGCGGAAAGCCACACGTTTTTCCAGCTGCTGTGCGATGTACTCCGCAAGCAGAAACGCATCGCCGTCGACGCGTTCCACTTCGACCACATTGATCCGCACCTGGCGGCTGTGGTCGCCGACCGTTTTCTGAATGCCGGAGCGGAGTTCCTCAATGCCACTGCCCTGACGTCCAACCAGAACGCCAGGACGGGCCGTTTTCAACTCCACTTCAAGCTGATCAGCCTTGCGGGCGATCAGCACATCACTGATGCCGGCGGAACCGTACTTCTTGTGGATGAACTTGCGGATCCGATCGTCCTCCTGAAGGAGGGCCGGATAGCTCTTGCTGGGGGCATACCAGCGTGACCGGTGTTCCTGGGTGATGCCCAGGCGCAGACCGGTTGGGTTGATTTTGTGTCCCATGGGTCAGTGTCCTCGGGGGTCAGGAGTCGGTCTGAGCTGCCACAGCGATGCTGATGTGGCAGGTCTGCTTTTTGATCTGGTAAGCGCGACCCTGAGCCCGCGGCCGGTAGCGCTTCATGGAGGGCCCCATGTCGGCACTTGCACTGGAGATGACCAGTGACGCCGGATCAAGTCCGAGGTTGTGCTCGGCATTGGCCACCGCTGAGCGAAGGACCTTGGTGATCGGACCCGTGGAGCGGTAGGGCATGAACTCGAGCATGATCAGCGCGTCGCGATAAGTGCGACCGCGGATCTGATCAAGGACACGCCGTACTTTCGACACGGAGCCACGGATAAAGCGTCCGTGGGCCTTGGCTGTTGCGGCATCAGGGGCCGCCGTGGTTGACGTGGTCATGGCGTCAGCGGCCTCCTTTCTTGTCTTTGATGTGACCCTTGAAGGTTCTGGTCGGAGCGAACTCCCCCAGCTTGTGACCCACCATCTGCTCGGTGATGAACACCGGGATGTGGGTTTTGCCGTTGTGAACGGCAATGGTGTGGCCAATCATCATCGGCAGGATCGTCGAGGCCCGGGACCAGGTTTTGATCACGGACTTGTCGTCGTTCTCGTTCTGCTTTTCAACCTTGCGAAGAAGGCTGTCAGCGATGAATGGCCCTTTTTTGAGTGAACGTCCCATAGCGGATTAAGCAAGCGGCAAAACGATGGTTGGCATCAGGAATCACGTCCGCCACGGCTCCGCTTGGACGTCTTGCGACGTTTCCGGAGCACGTATCGGTTGCTGGGCTTGTTCCGCTTACGGGTCTTGAGACCGAGGGCGGGTTTGCCCCAAGGGGTGACCGGACCTGATCGACCGATCGGTGCCCGACCCTCACCACCACCATGGGGGTGATCGCAGGGGTTCATCACACTGCCTCGAACCTGGGGACGGCGCCCCAGCCAGCGGCGGCGCCCCGCCTTGCCAAGGCTGGTGTTCCTCACCTCGGAGTTGCCGACCTCGCCAAGGGTGGCGTAGCACTCTCGGCGGATCAGACGCACCTCGGTGGAGGGCAGTTTCAGAGCGACGTAGTCGCCCTCTTTCGCCATCACCTGGGCGCTGGCCCCGGCAGTGCGCACCATCTGTCCTCCGCGACCGGCATACAGCTCGACGCAATGGACGCTGGATCCCAGGGGCACCGATGAGAGCGGCATGGCATTGCCGTTCTCAATCGGAGCATTGGGACCGGAGACAACGGTCTGGCCGATTTCAATGCCGGCCGGCGCCAGGATGTAGCGCTTCTCGCCATCGGCGTAGAAGAGCAGCGCCAGGCGAGCGTTGCGGTGCGGGTCGTAGTGGATGGCCGCCACCTTGGCTGGAATGCCGTGTTTATTGCGGCGGAAATCCACCAGGCGATAGAGGCGTTTGTGACCGCCACCGCGATGGCGGCATGTGATCACGCCGCGGTTGTTCCGACCCTTGCGGCGATGTTTGGACACCACCAGGGTCCTTTCCGGCTTGCGACCGGTGACTTCACTGAAGTCGGTGACCACCCGGGTTCGGGTTCCGGGGGTGTAGGGGCGGTAGTTACGGATTGCCATGACGAATCAGACCCCTCAGGACTCAGGGAAGAGTTGGATCGAGCTGCCCTCCGCCAAGCGCACCACGGCTTTTTTGACCTGGGCGCGCTTACCGGCGAAACGACCCATCCGGCGGCTGCGACGGGGAGGGTTCATGGTGCTGACGCCGGTGACCTTCACATCAAACATCTGTTCGATGGCGGCCTTGATGTCCGGCTTGGCGGCACGATGGTCAACTTCGAAGGTGTACTGGTTGAACTCGAGGGCCCGGGTGGCCTTCTCGGTGATCAGCGGCCGGCGGATGACATCCGCCAGGCGTCCTTGGAAACGCTCAGTCATTTCCGTAGACCTCCTGGATGGTTGCAAGCGCGTCCTCGCCCAGCACCAGGGTGTTGGCGTGGAGCAGGTCGAAGACGTTGAGCTGATCAGCAGCGATCAGCTTCACCTTCTCGAGGTTGCGCACCGAGCGGCGGATCACCTCGCTGGGAGTCTTCAACACAATCAGCACCTTGGCGTTCGCGGCAATGCCGAGACGGCCCAGGGCGTCGGTGATCTCGCGGGTTTTCGGAACCTCGATCGCTGCACCGAAGTCCTTGACGACTTTGACGTCCTCAAGGCGTGACATCAGTGCCGTTCTCAGAGCGAGACGGCGTTCCTTGCGATTCATCGCAAGGGAGTATGTCCTTGGTTTGGGCCCGAAAATGATGCCGCCGCCAGGACGGAGGGGTGTGCGGATGGAACCCTGTCGGGCCCGTCCAGTGCCCTTCTGTTTGTAGGGCTTGCGGCCTCCACCACGCACTTCCGAGCGGGTGAGCGTGCTGGCTGTCCCCTGGCGGCTGTGCGCCTGCTGACGGAGCACCGCCCTGTGCATCAGATCGACAGCCGTGGTCTCCTTCGCCACGTTCAGGTCCAGAGTTGCCTTGCCGGCCTCCTTGCCCTGCCAGTCGTGAACAATGCAGCTAGCCATCACTGACCTCCTTTGTCAGGGTTGGCGCCCACGCGCTTGGCAGGCCGGATGTTGAGCAGGGAGCCGGGTTTTCCGGGAACGGAACCCTTGACCACAAGAAGATTGCGGTCACTGTCAATCTTCAGGATTGTCAGCCCACGGGTGGTGATCTTCTTGCCGCCGAAGCGGCCAGCCATGCGTTTGCCCGGGTAGATCCGACCTGGAGTCGTACCGGCGCCTGTGGAACCTGGCTCGCGGTGATTCTTGGAACCGTGAGTCATCGGACCGCGGCTGAAACCATGACGTTTCTGATAGCCCGCAAAGCCCCGGCCCATGGTGTCGCCGCTGACGTCGACTTTCTGACCGGTCTCGAAATCACCGACGGTGATCGCTCCACCGAGTTCCAAGCCGTCAACGGCATCGACGCGGTACTCGCGCAGATGACGCAGCAGCTCATCGCCGGATTTGGACAGGTGGCCCTTCGCAGGGCGGTTGATCAACTTCTCGCGTGTGTCGCCGAAGCCGATCTGTACCGCGGCATAACCGTCGGTGTCGTTGCTCTTGAGTTGGGTGATCCGGCAGGGGCCCGCCTCGATCAAGGTGACCGGGACGGCTTTTCCCTGCTCGTCGAAGAACTGGGACATTCCCAGCTTCTTCCCAAGGATGCCGATGGACATGGGAGGAGATAAGCGCCAGCTGGACAACCGCTCTCCGGTTACCCGGACAGGGTTTGGCGTGCTGATCGTTTGAACGCAGACTTGAACGAAAAGTCGTTCTGGAAAGTTCAGAACAACGTTTTCGATGGGGCTAGCGGGCGATTCAGCAAGGCTGGGACTTGAAGGACGGAGGCCGAATGGCATCCGTTTCAGTTTCCCGGCGTCTCCCGGGGGGAGCCGCACTGGCCTGGAGATCCGGCGCAATCGCCGAATCTGTTCCACCGTCTGGAGGCCCGGCTAGCGGACGGGCACAGAACTATGGAACAAACAAAAAACATACAGGACTGCCGACCCGCTTCTGCTGGCGGTCCAGCTCCTGCCAGACTCCTGCTATCCCCTGTCCAGCCATGCCGCTGCTTCTGACCGGCCGAGGATTTCGACGAGACCTCGAAGCGAACGGCTGTTTGGCCGTCCATGCCCCACTGGAAGGAGGCGCTGAAACCCGCTTGCTGCGTCGTTTGCGCGGAGCCGGTTATCGCACCCGCATCCTTTCAGCTCGGGGACTGGGCGATCCGGAGGTGTTCCTGACCCAGAAACACGGTATTCGACCACCGCATCTCGGACATCAGAGTGTCGGTCGAGGTGCGGCTGTGGGAGAGGTGCAGCAGGTGGTCCCGATGCTGGGAGACCTCTTCGACGGTGATGCGCCCGTCGCGTTGTGGCTCCTTGAGGGACAGGTGCTCTCGAGATCCGAGCTGTTGTCGCTCTGCGATCTCTGCCGACGGGAGCCGCGTCTCCGCATCGTTGTTGAGATGGGAGGAGCAAGGAGCTTGCGATGGCAGCCGATGGGCGATCTTCTGGAGCGTTGAGTCCCGAGACGGCTCTTGCACAGGGCCATTGGGTGAAATTGATCTGCGGTGCCAGCAATCAGGATCTGCCGGCCATCACCGATCTCTGCACCGTGTTCGGGGCTGCAGGCGTTCATTGCATCGATGTGGCTGCGGACCCCGCCGTCGTCGAAGCGGCCAGAGCCGGTTTCGACTGGCTGTCGCGAAAAGGCCTGAGCACCCCCTGGTTGATGGTGAGCCTCAGCGACGGTCGGGATGTTCATTTCCGCAAGGCATGGTTCGACGCTTCGAAATGCCCGTTGGATTGCCCGAGGCCATGCCAGACGGTTTGTCCTGCTGATGCGATCAGGGCCGTGGGAGCTGTTGACGCTCAGCGCTGTTATGGGTGTGGACGCTGCCTTCCGGCATGTCCCCAGGGATTGATTGAGGACCATGACCACAAGGTCAGCCTGGCTGATATCAGTGGGCTGATCGCAGAACTCTGCCCTGATGCCGTCGAGATTCATACGGCGCCTGGACGACATGAGGCGTTCATGGATGTGGTGGGGGCGTTGGCGACAGCGGATGTTCCCCTTAGGCGGCTAGCGGTGAGTTGCGGCCTTGAAGGACATGGCTGGACGACCCGGCAACTGAGCCAGGAGCTCTGGCAGCGATATCGAAGCCTTCGCCGTTTTGGCTTTCGCCCGCTCTGGCAGCTCGATGGCCGTCCGATGAGCGGTGATGTCGGGGCGGGCACGGCCCGCTCAGCGGTCCAGCTCTGGAGAGCCATGCGACCGTTGGCACCACCGGGGCCACTGCAGCTTGCGGGCGGCACCAATGCCAGCACGCTCGACCATCTTTCTCCGGGTGAGCGACCAGCCGGTATCGCCTTTGGAGGCGTTGCCAGGCGTCTGCTGATGCCGCTGCTGGACGGGGCACAACTCCGCGGAGTTCCCCTCAGGGCATGGCCGGAAGGGTGGGCTGCGGCTGTTCAGCAGGCCAGAGCACTGATCCAGCCATGGCTGGATCGCCCCTCGTCGCCCCTCAACTGCTAGAAGGCGGATGGGGTCTGGATTCATGACGACAGAGCGAATCACTGATGACCTGGATCGTCTTCTCGATCTCTTGCCTGACCCTGTCCAGGTGGCTTTGAAGCCACTGGAGCGACGTGACCAGCTGCTGGAGGTCGTTCTCGACCTGGGGCGTCGACCGGAGGCCCGTTATCCGGGCCGTGCTCTGGAATTGCACGATGCAGCTCTGACTCGGGAGGATCTTCAGGCTGTTGTGTCCAGGCTTGGCCGTTTCGGAGCCGATAACAGGGCTGGGATTGAGCGCACCCTGCATCGCATCAGTGCCATCCGGAATCGTCAGGGTGAAGTGGTCGGTCTCACCTGCCGGGTTGGGAGGGCCGTGTTCGGCACCGTCGCCATGGTGCGGGATCTTCTCGATACGGGGCAGTCGCTCCTGCTGATGGGGCGTCCAGGCGTTGGAAAGACCACAGCACTTCGAGAGATTGCCAGGGTCCTCGCCGATGAGCTGCACCGCCGCGTTGTAGTGATCGACACCAGCAACGAAATCGCCGGTGATGGGGACATCCCGCATCCGGCCATCGGTCGGTCGCGGCGGATGCAGGTCGGCCGTCCGGAGCTCCAGCACCAGGTGATGATCGAGGCGGTTGAAAATCACATGCCCGAGGTCATCGTCATCGATGAAATCGGAACCGAACTTGAGGCGCAGGCCGCCAGAACCATTGCTGAACGCGGGGTGATGCTGGTGGCCACGGCCCACGGCAACGCCCTGGCCAATCTGATCAAGAACCCCACCCTCAGCGACCTCGTCGGTGGTATTCAGTCGGTCACCCTCGGTGACGATGAAGCCCGGCGACGTCGCAGTCAGAAGACCGTGCTGGAGCGTGCCGCAGAACCGACCTTTCCCTTGGCGGTGGAAATGCACAGTCGTCACCGCTGGGCCGTCCACACAAACGTGGCCGCCACGGTGGACCTGTTGCTGCGCGGTCAGTTGCCCCTGGCTCAGGAACGTGAGCTGACCGTGGATGGTTCCGTGCAGTTGGTGGATCCTCCGGCGCCCAACCGGCCAAGACGCCCTGTGCTGGCTGCGGTGCCGATGCCGCCCCCCGATGGCTCCCGTGCTGAGGGGTCGCCACCGAGTCCCGCGTCCAGCTCGTTGGATGTCGTTTCAAGTGACGATCTGCAGGTGTTCTGTTGTGGTCTATCCGTTGCGAACGTGGATCAGGCGATCAGGCGTCGTTGCTGGCCTGTTCAGGTGGTCGAGGATCTCGGTGAGGCCGATGTGGTTCTGAGTGTTCGCCAGGGGCTGGGACGGGAACCGCGGGTCCGCCGTCAGGCCAGGGACCTTCGCGTCCCGATCCTGGTCATCAAATCCGACACACTCGCGCAGATCGAGCGTGCGCTCGAGCGACTTCTGTCGCGCCGTGCCGATTCACCGGAGTTGGAGCCGGTCCCCCCAGATGACCATGACGATGAGCTGGCCGGCCTGGAGGAATGCCGGTTGGCCGTGGAGCAGGTCGTCATGCCTGAGGGGCGGCCTGTGGAGCTGCTTCCACGCAGCGAGCGGGTGCGGCAGATGCAGGCCGACCTCGTCAGCCGTTACCGGCTGCGCAGCGATGTCTTCGGGCATGAGGAGACGTGCCGCCTCAGGGTGTTCCCGCCCTGACAGCTGGAGGGGCGGACTCGGGCAATTGACGAAGGTGGCGCCGCTGTGGGTAACTATTCAGAAGCCGGAGCGCCGTCCGATCGTGGAGCCGCCCGGATCATTGGGCCGTCGCCAAGTGGTAAGGCAGCGGGTTTTGGTCCCGCCATTCCTAGGTTCGAATCCTAGCGGCCCAGTTTTTCCGTCATGACTGACCGTCCACTGCTCGTCTTCGATTTCGACGGGGTCATCGTCGATGGCATGGCTGAGTACTGGTGGAGCGCAAGCATGGCGGCGCGCACTCTGCTTGCCGAGGAGGAGCCCCTGTTGCCCTCCGCCTTGAATGTTCCCGCGGCGTTCCGGCAATTGCGGCCATGGGTACATCACGGCTGGGAGATGGTCCTGCTTGCCGCCGAAATGGCTGAGCTGGAGCCGGAGGCCTGGATCCGTGATTACGACGCGATGCAGCGGCAGGCGATACAGCGGCGTGGATGGCAGGCCGAACAGCTGCAGGATGCTCTCGACCGGACCCGTCAACAGGCGGTGCGAACCGATCGGGACGCCTGGCTGGCTCTGCATCAGCCCTGTCCGGGCATGGTTGATCGGTTGTCCTCTCTCGCCTCTGAAGGAGCCGACTGGGCGGTCCTGACGACCAAGAGCCAGGCATTCACAGCTGAACTGCTGGCATCAATGGGGCTTCAGCCATGGCGGCTTGACGGTCGTGAATCCGGCTCCAAGCCCGAGGTGTTGCTTGCGTTGCAGCGGGAGCGTCCCCTGCGGGCTTTTGTTGAAGACCGTCGCGCCACCCTCGAGACCGTGCTTGCGACCCCGGGCCTGGAACATCTGCCCTGCCTGCTCGTGAGCTGGGGGTATCTCAGGCCAATGGATCGCCGTGATCTGCCAAAGGGCATTCACCTTCTGCAGCCGATTGATCTCGCGGCCCCCTTGGCGGACTGGCCCTGATTCGGTAGCGTACGCTTGTACTACCTGAGACGATTCGACGCTTCCGTGGCATTGGATCTCTCGTTCTTTAGCTTCAGGTCGTTTTTATGCCTGCAGAGATGAAATCCAACGCTTCCGGTTCCGATCTCCGTCCCCATGAAGGGCGTCCCGGCGAGCGTGACAAAGCCCTGAATCTGGTGCTCGGTCAGATCGAGCGCAATTTCGGCAAGGGATCGATCATGCGTCTGGGTGATGCATCCCGCATGCGGGTTGAGACCATCTCCACCGGGGCTCTGACGCTGGATCTGGCCCTTGGTGGTGGTTACCCGAAGGGCAGGGTCGTCGAGATTTACGGCCCGGAAAGTTCCGGTAAAACCACGCTCACGCTGCATGCCATTGCGGAGGTGCAGAAACGAGGCGGTGTGGCTGCTTTCGTCGATGCTGAGCACGCTCTCGACCCCGTCTATGCCGCCTCGCTGGGTGTGGACGTTGAGAACCTGCTGGTCTCCCAGCCCGATACGGGTGAGATGGCCCTCGAAATTGTCGATCAGCTCGTCCGTTCGGCGGCTGTCGACATTGTTGTTGTCGACTCCGTGGCGGCTCTCACGCCCAGGGCGGAGATCGAGGGAGAGATGGGAGATCTGGCTGTCGGGAGCCAGGCGCGTCTGATGAGTCAGGCCATGCGCAAGATCACCGGCAACATCGGTAAATCGGGTTGCACGGTGATTTTCCTCAATCAGCTGCGTTTGAAGATCGGCGTCACCTACGGCAACCCTGAAACCACCACCGGTGGAAACGCTTTGAAGTTCTATGCCTCGGTGAGACTTGATATCCGTCGCATTCAAACGCTGAAGCGCGGTACCGAGGAGTTCGGGATCCGGGCGAAGGTGAAGGTGGCCAAGAACAAGGTGGCGCCTCCGTTCCGGATTGCGGAGTTCGACATCCTGTTTGGTCGGGGCATCAGCACCGTTGGCTGTCTTCTGGATCTGGCGGAAGAGACGGGTGTGGTGATCCGCAAAGGCGCTTGGTACAGCTACGAAGGCGACAACATCGGGCAGGGCCGGGACAACACGATCACGTGGCTGGAACAGAATCCTGAGATTGCCTCGACAGTGGAACAGCTTGTTCGTCAGAAGCTGACGGAAGGATCTGAAGTCACTTCAAACTCAATGCGGCCGCTCGCAGCTGCTGCTGCCCGCAGCACTGCCGAGAAGTCAGCGTCGATCAAGCCGGCCAAAGCGGCTTGACAGGTTCAGATCGTCCGGACGATCGCCATATCCGAGTGAGCTGATTGTGCTTGCTCGGATTTTTGGTTCTGGTGCAGCATCTGGGCAATTCGTTGAAGCTCCTGGATCGCCTCGGCACCTTCGAGTTTCACAAGCTCGCGTCCATTTCTTGATTCGACCCAGCTGATGCCGAAGTCAGAGACCAGGAACCGGACCATATGGGCGTCTCCGAGGTCTGCCACGAAGGAGGCTCCGTGTCCATCACGGCCATCCCCGCAGACATAACAGCTGGCGGAGATTCCCTTGCTCTGCAGGCCTTCGGCCAGGGCCTGGAGACTCATCACCAGATCCTGAACGACGGACCGATAGTGCTCGGCAAGGCGTGGAAACATGCCACTTCTACGGATATTTCCAACGCTAAAGGTTTTCTACAGAATTGTGGCGCTCAGGGCGTGTCCGTCAGCGTCCACCAACCTGCGGCGGGTCCGATGAAGCGGACCGTGATCCAGAACACCACCAACAGGGCAATGCCAATCCAGGCCCCTCGCGTGGTGATGTCCACGAACTGTCTCGTCTGGTTTTGGCTCAGCGGCAGCCAGGGCACGACCCGAGGAGAATCATCTGTTTGCTTTGTCGGCTTCTGAAGCCGTGGTGGCAGTCCCTGGGCAGCTCGACGACGTGCTTCTCCCATGCGGTGGCCCGGCGTTGGGCGCCAAGCCTAAGGACGTCCGAGCCCTCTGACCTGTCAGTCCGGCAGAAGTCGATGCAGGGCGACCCAGGGTTGAAGACATTGCAGCACCTGTTCACCCCATCCACGACCGCGCACCCGTCCATCCAGGATCGCTAGACGACCGCCGTTCCGTCGCAGAGACGAGGTGGCTGCAGGGAGCAGGCTGAGAGCCTCCGGCAGCAGGAGGCTGCGGAACCAGTCCTGTCCGCGCTGCTTCAGCTGTTCCACCCGCGCCGAGGTCAAAGGGTTCTCGAGGCTTGCGATCGGCAACAGGGCAATGATGATCTGCTCTGGTTGGGGGAGTTGGTTCTGGTGCTCCAGCCACCAGGTCCACCGGGCACTGATCACCCCATTCGGCTCGGGGGCGGTGGCCTCCTCGACGACGCGGGTGCCGAATTCAGCCGCCAGTGAGCTGGTCAGGGGTCTTCGCAGGTTCTGATCATCGAGGAGCAGCACAGTCAGTCCTGAGCGCCCGAGGATCAGGCGCCGGCTCTGTTCAAGCAGATGTTCCGCATAGATCTCAGTGTTGGGGAGCGGTTGACGTCTGGGGGCGAACACTGACAAGGATTCATCCAGATCCGGCTCCCGCAGACAGGCGCTGACGTCAGGATTGAAATCAGCCTCCTCGAGCTCCCTGTCGAGGGAACTGCTCTCACCACCGGTATTCAGCATCAGGGCGGGGCGGTCGCGCAGCAATCCCTGAAGCAACGCCAGTGGCTCCAGCGGTTCAAGACACCAGCTCCACTGGAGAAGTTTGTGGTCCAGTTCCGCCCAGCTGCCCCATTGCGTCGGGTCCGCTGCCAGCCATGCAGACCAGGGTTCAGGGCAGGGACCGATCAAGCGCAGCAGATCTCTGAGTGCCTGGGGCTCTCCACCGCTGAGGCGCATCTGAGCATCCACCCGCGGGGCCTCACTGAACAGTCGTCGGCCAATGCGGTCGTGCAACTGCATCAGGGCGCCATCAACCGCGGGGTGGGCGCGACGCAGATGTTCCCAGTCGCCGGTTTGGATGCGGATGGCCAGGCTGCGTCGCAGCTGATGGCTGAACTGCTCCACCTGTGGCAGGAGCAGTTGTCTGGTCCCCAGCTTGTTGTGGCGCCAGGCTCGCACGAGCTCTTCGGTGTTGAGCAGCCAGAGCCCCTCCTGCGTTGGCGGGGAGTCACCCTCCCAGCAGGGCAGGCGAAAGCCGAGCTCCCGGAGTCGAGGCAGTTCGACCTGCAGCAGTCGATGACGTTGCCTTTCGTTGAGCACCAGAACGGTGTCACGCACCTCCAGGCAAAGCGGAACCAGCAGACCAAGCCACCAGTGTTCCTGGTGGCTTGGGGCCAGATGGATCAGCGTTCGATCGCGACGGCGCAGGCTGCGCCCCACCAAACGACTCAAGGTCAGATGGTGGGGCCAGTCGCAGGCCCCTTGTCGCAACAGCGACTTGAGTTGGAGGTGGGCCTGCGCTTCCAGCATCGGGGCACCTTAAACACAGTTGTCGATGCAAACGGTGCATTGCAATCCATCGAGCAACATGACGGCAGCCGAGGGGACAGCCATGGCGGCACAACAGAGGGTGGGGGTCGTCGGCCTTGGTCTGATCGGCGGTTCACTCGGACTGGATCTTCAGGCCAGAGGCTGCTGGGTTCAGGGTCTGGTGCACCGCTCCGAAACCGCCGAGCGGGCTATCGAACGGGAGCTGGCGAGTGCCGTCAGCACTGACCCTGCCTGCCTCGCCAGCTGCGATCTGGTGATTCTGGCCCTGCCGATTCCTCTACTGCTCAAGCCAGACCCCGTTCTCGTTGATGCGTTGCCCAAGGAGGCTGTGGTCACCGATGTGGCCTCCGTGAAAGCACCTGTTCTGGCGGTCTGGCGTCGATGTCACCCCCGTTTCGTCGCCAGTCATCCCATGGCGGGGACGGAACAGTCGGGCGTTGAAGCCGGTCGACGGGATCTCTTCAGGGGGCGGCCATGGATCGCCACCCCAGATGAGTCAACGGATTCAGACGCTCTCGCGAGCGTGGAGGCACTGGCCTGCGGTCTCGGAAGTCTCTGGAAAACGGCTGCCGCCAGCCAGCATGATCAGGCGGTCGCCCTGATCTCCCATCTGCCCGTTCTGGTCAGTGCCGCGCTGCTCCGTGCCGTTGGGGATGAGCGCGATCCAGGCGTGCGTCAGTTGGCCATGGATCTGGCGTCCAGCGGTTTTGAGGACACCAGCCGTGTTGGTGGTGGCAATCCGGCCCTGGGAGTGGCGATGGCTTCCGGCAACACGGACGCTGTTCTGCGGGGGCTTGCCGCCTATCGCTGGAGCCTGGAACAGCTGGAGGAGGCTGTTCTCAATCAGAACTGGCAACAGCTCCGTCAGGAGCTGGAACGTACCCAGGCCTTGAGACCATCGTTTTTGGGCGACCGATCGGTCAGGCCAACGTGAAGGGCGCGCCGCGCTTCGCCATCAGCTGACGACAGGCATTCAGGGCTGAAAGTGTCACTCCCGCTGTCCCCTCTCCGGGATGGAGGCTGTCCCCGCAGAGCCAGAGCCCGTCCATGGGTGTCCGTCCTGCCAACCCGAAGGGTCCGAAATGATTGGGATGTTGGCCAAGTCCGCCAACGATGCCCTGGGGCCGACCGGTCCAGCCTGCAAAGCCTCGAGGAGTCGCGAGTTCGCCATGCAGCCATGCGGACGGATCAAGGCCGAGCCACTGGTTCAGCTGCGAGCGAATCGTCTCCAGCATCGTTCCTTTGCGTCGCTGATAGGCCTCTTCCTCCAGCTGGCACCAATCCGAGGTTGGTGTGAACACGCTGGCGATCAAGGTGGCCTGGCCGAGGGGGGCACGCCCATCGCCATCGCGACTGACGGAGACGAACAGGGGCCCTGGATCATCACAGCTTCGCTGTAGATGGCCTGGACAGTCATTCGGCAGGGCATCTCGTTTCACGACGCCGTAAAACACCAGTGCACCGCTTGGTTTTGGTAACTGGTCCAGTCGTCGGCGGTATCCCGCTGGCAGGTCTTCGGGCATCAGCGCTGCCAGACACTGCGGCGGCAGGCTGCTGATCACGTCCTCAGCCTCCAGTTGTTGTGTCCCTCCAGGGCTGTCGACCGTCAGCCTCCAGCCTTTTGGGCATCGGTGGATGGCCATCACGCGATGACGCAGCGCCAGGTGGCCGTTGTGTCGTTGCATTGCAGCGACGAGTCGGTCGCTCAGGATCTGCATGGAGCCATGCAGGTGCCAGAGGCCAAGGGGTGCTTGAGCCATCTGCAGCACGGTGGCGCCGTAGAGCGCTGCTGTGCGGTGGGCCGGTTCCTGGGAATAGAGCTTCAGCTGCAGATCAAGAAAGTGGCGCAGCCGTTGGTCACCGGCGCAGCCACAAAGGTTCTGGAGGTCGGCCATGGTCAGCCCCGTCAGGAGGCCTGAGGCAACGGTTCCCGCGCGAAGGGCACCGAGGAGCTGTTGCAGGTCCCATCCATTGCGAGGCGTGACGATCGGATCGCGCGCTGCAAAGGCCCAGTTGCTCTGGTGGATGGTGAGGCAGGCCTTCCAGAACCGCTCACTTCCAGGGAACTGACGCTCGCGTTCAAGGGCCCATTGCTCAGGGTCGTGCCACAGGCGGATCGGTTCCGAGCCATCAGCAAGATCCACCTCGCAACCTGGATCAAGGATCTCGGCCTCCGGGATCTGGATGCCCAGATGACGGAAGACCCGTTCATGGCTGCCTCCAGGCTCCAGGCCTGCCACTTGGGTCGCTCCGACATCAAAGATCCACGGTCCGCGCCGAAAGGTGCCAGCACATCCACCCGGCTGATGGTGGGCTTCCAGCAGGGTGACGGGAACACCCTGCCTGGCGAGCAGCGCAGCTGCGGTCAGACCGGCAATACCACCGCCGATCACAATCACACCGGGTTGACTCAAGCGCTTCGCAATCACCGCGGCATGCTGGCAACAGCCGGGGCTCTCTGCGGATGGATTCAAGCCTGAGAGAGGCCCTGGTGGCTCCCAACGGTCTCCTCGCCGGCGAAACCCTGGAGTCGGTGCACCCCGTGAGTGGTGGCTGCATTCATCGGGCCTGGCGTTTGACCCTGGGTGGTGGACGCATCGTGTTCGCCAAGAGCGGACCGCCACAGGCGATGGATCTGTTCGAGGTCGAGGCGGATGCTCTCGACGCCTTGCATGACCATGCCCCTCGGGAGTTGCTGGTGGTTCCCCGCCCTCTCGGCATTAGCCGGATGGCGGTTCACGCCGTTCTGCTCTTGCCTTGGCTGCAGTTGAGCGCGATGGATCAGACGGCCCTCGGTCGTGGCTTGGCCTTGCTTCATCAGAGCTCGTCATTGGCTGCCGATTCCCGCGGTTACGGCTGGCATCGAGACGGTTACATCGGGTCTGGCCCCCAGCCAGGGGGATGGCGTGATCGATGGGGCGATGCCTTCATCGAGCTGCGATTGCTCCCGCAGCTGAAGCTTGGATGCTCATGGGGCCTGAAGCTGGAGGATTGTCAGGCGTTTCTTGAGGCGCTCGCCACCCATCTGAATCGTCTTTCGATCACTCCATCACTGGTTCATGGGGATCTCTGGGGTGGCAATGCAGGTGCTCTTTCGGACGGCCGTGGCACCCTATTCGATCCAGCCGCATGGTGGGCTCACCACGAAGTGGATCTGGCGATGACACGCCTTTTCGGAGGTTTCTCCAGGGACTTTTACCGGGCCTACAACGCAGTGATGACGGCCGAACCGGGGTCACAAGATCGCATCGAGATTTACAACTTCTATCACCTGCTCAATCACGCCAACCTTTTTGGCGGCGGCTACATCGACCAATCGAAGGCTTGTCTCAGAAGCCTTGTCAGGCGGCTGATGTGATCATTGAAGTCAACCGAGATACTCCTGACGCAGGGTTTGGACCTTTTTGATCAGGGCATTGCGTTTGTCGCTGGTGGTGAGGTTTTTCCAGCTCCATTGACCGACAACGACAACCCCCAGAAGTTCCAGCAGACCAGGAACCACCGGCAGAAGATTGATGGTGTCGAGAATGCCCTTGATCAGGATCTGGGCAACGATGACGGCCGCGAAGATGCCGACGATCTTTCCAATCCGCCCCATCTGATTCCAATCCACCTGGTCCAGGGTCTCGTTCACTTTTCCGAGCACATCGCTGTATCGCTCTGCGAACGATGTGCCCGCCTCAGGGGCCCCAGTTCCGCTGTCGACTGCCGAAACCTGAGTTTCAGCGGCATCCTTCACTTCAGTGGTGGCTTCACTCATGGGGTCGAGGGGCTCACTTGCACGGTTTGCAGAGCGTATCGGCGAGATGCCGTTTGTGCCATCGCTGCTGTGCCTGGATCATCAATGCCTCACGCTTCTTGATCACACCTTCGGAGCCAGATCCCCGGATGAAGGATGCGCGCTGTTGCTGGGCCCCGTCCCGATGCAATCGCGTTGGTTGGTGAACACGGTCTGGCCCTGCTGCAACGTGTGGTGGCCGCCCGCGGAACGGACGTCATGCTTCGCCGTGAATCCGATGGAGCAGCTGGCGGCTCAGCGCTGGGGCCGTGGCAGAGGCCTGCAAGTGCTTGCCGTGGCCCATTCCCATCCGGCAGCAGCGGCGATTCCATCGGACAAAGACCGACGACTTGGGCTCTCCGATGGACTGATGCTGATCACGGATCGCGATGGCTCCCCACTCGCCTGGTGGCTGGATGGGGAGCGTCGGGTGACCTCGATTCCCGTGGAGGTCTGGGACACTCGTCAATGCCAGGAGGCCTGCTCGTGATCACGCCCCCGAGTGCTGGCAACGATCTGTCTCCCGATGAACGGGAGCGCTACTCCCGTCATCTGATGCTTCCCGAGGTGGGAGCCGACGGTCAGAAACGGCTTCGAGACGCCTCCGTTCTGTGCGTTGGCTGTGGAGGACTCGGCTCGCCACTGCTGCTTTATCTCGCTGCTGCCGGTGTTGGTCGGATCGGCATCGTGGACGGTGATGTTGTGGAGCTCTCCAACCTTCAGCGACAGGTGATTCATGGGGAACGCTGGTTGGGCCGCTCCAAGGCCCAATCCGCTGCCAGCCGGCTTGCAGATCTCAATCCCGATTGCAGCGTTGACGTCCATGAGCTGATGCTCTCGGTTGACAACGCCCTGGATCTGATCGCTCCCTACGACCTTGTCTGCGACGGAACCGACAACTTCCCGACCCGCTTCCTGGTGAACGACGCCTGTGTGCTGCTCGGCAAGCCCCTGATCTATGGCTCGGTGCAGCGGTTTCACGGTCAGGTCAGTGTGTTCAATCGAACGGTTGACAGTCCCAACTACAGAGATCTGCTGGCGGAGCCCCCGCCGCCTGGGGAGGTTCCCTCCTGCGCTGAGGCTGGTGTGATGGGCGTGATGCCAGGGCTGATCGGTTTGATCCAGGCCAGCGAGGCCATCAAGCTGATCACGGGGATCGGACGCTGCCTCGATGGTCGCCTGCTCGTTGTGGATGCTCTGTCGATGCGTTTCCGCGAGTTGACTCTGACGGTGGATCAAGACCGTCCGCCGATCGAGAACCTGATTGACTACCGCCAGTTCTGCCGCCCGGAGTCGTCTGCGATGGACAGCATCAGTGTCAGCGATCTCAATGCGTTGCTGGAGGCCGGCTCTGATGATGTGGTCCTCATCGATGTGCGGAACCCTTCGGAAGCAGCGGTGGCGTCGATTGCTGGAAGCCATCTCATTCCCCTGTCGTCCATCGAAAACGGAGATTCGCTCGATCAGGTGCGATCGCTGGCGCAGGGGAAGCGTCTCTATGTGCACTGCAAGCTCGGTGGGCGCTCGGCACGCGCAGTCCAGATCCTGGGGGACCAGGGCGTTGCGGCCGTCAACGTCGATGGAGGCATCGATGCCTGGGCACAGCTCATCGATCCCTCGATGGCCCGCTACTGACAGAGGTCAGTAGTCCACGCCGCGTTTGAGATCGACGCCCTGTTCGGCGTAATGCTTGTGGCACACCATCTCGGAGTGAATGCTGGCGAGGTCGAAGTAAGCGGGCGGCGTCTTGCACCGACCGGTGATGATCACCTCCGTTTCCAATGGTTTTCGTAGAAGGGTCTGAACAATCGGTTCCACCGGCAGCAGCTCAAGATCCACGGTCGGGTTGAGTTCATCAAGAATCACTGTTTTGTAAAGACCGCTGGAGATGGCAGCCCGAGCGATCTCCCAGGCTCGTTCCGCCTCCACGTAATCGATCGGTTCCTGCTGGCCGCGCCAGACGATGGCGTCCCGCCCGGAGCGCAGGTGATCCACCAGGTGCGGATAACTTTCCCGAAGAGCAGCGATGGCCGCGTCCTCGGTGTAGCCCGTTCCTCCTTTCAGCCACTGCAGGATTAGCACTCTGTGGCTTTTGTCCTGGCTGATGCCTCGCCCGATGGCTTGCAATGCCTTTCCCAGAGCACTTGTTGATTTGCCCTTCCCTTCGCCCGTGTAAATCTCAATCCCGCTGCTCATGCTCAACGGGATCACACGGTCGTCATCAAGGCCAGGACGACGATGGGCTCGCATTTCGGAGTGGAGGTCTGCCTCCTGAATCAAGGGGGCTGGAGCGGCACGGCCGGTGACGATGATCTCCATGCCTTCCGGACGATTCGCCAGGGTTTGGACCACGTCGTCAATGTCCAGCAGTCCGAGATCCAGCACCGGATTCAGTTCGTCGAGAACGACAACGGAATAAAGGGCGCTGGCGATGGCCCCCTTGGCGATCACCCAACCCCTCTCGGCCTCCTCCCGGTCAAAACGGGTGGATTCCTCCGCCGTGAAATGGTCGGCCCGGCCTGTGCGCAGTTGATCGATCAGATGGGGAAACCCCTGCTGCAGGGCTTCGATCGCCGCATCCTCGTCGTAGGCACGACCAGGCCCTTTCAGAAAACGGAGCAGCAGAACCCGTGTTCGCCGCTGTTCACAAATGCCCAGACCAATAGTTCGCAGCACAACGCCGAGGGCAGCCTGGCTTTTGCCCTTGCCCTCTCCGTCATAGACGTGCAGCTGTCCCTGGCTGCGTTCTCGGCTGTCTGCCGCGGTATTGATGCCGATGCGGCGGGGCATGGACGCAGCTCTTACGGTTGGAGCCTACCTAGATCGTTCAGGTTGTCCCGTTGATGTTCCGGCTGCAGGAAACGTTGCCAGCTCGGGCGGCTGATCAGCTTGCGCGGCTCAGGCAGTGGTTCAGGCAGGGGCGAGCCGACACCCCGTTGATCTGTGTCGCCTACTCCGGCGGCGTCGACAGCACCTTGGTGGCAGCGATTGCTCACGAGCAGCAGGGTGAACGGGCTCTGGCCGTGACTGGAGTCTCTCCAGCGCTGGCCCCCCACCTGTTGCAGGAGGCCAGAACCCAGGCCGGTTGGATCGGAATCCGCCATCAGGAGTGCAGAACCCGCGAACTGGATGATCCCGGGTACAGCAGTAACCCGCAGGACCGCTGCTATGCCTGCAAACAGGAACTGCACGCCCACCTCAGTGAGGTGATTGCGGCTGCTGAGGGTGGTTTGGTGGTCGATGGTGTCAATCTCGACGATCTTGGTGATCACCGCCCTGGAATCAAGGCCGCACGCGAGGCGGGTGTTCGTTCTCCTCTGGCGGAATTGGAGATCGACAAGGCCACGATTCGCCAACTTTCAGAAGCGCTGGGTTTTCCCTGGTGGGACAAACCTGCCCAGCCATGTCTCGCGTCGCGGTTCCCCTATGGAGAGACGATCACGGCTGAACGTCTGAGGCGGGTCGGCGCTGCTGAGGCATGGCTCATCCAACGGGGTTTCCACCACATCAGGGTCCGCAGTCAGGGATTGGCGGCGCGGATTGAGATTCCGCGCGATCAGATCGCCAGCCTGGTCGCCCTGACAGAACAAGAGCCACTGGTCACGGAGCTGATGGCGCTGGGATTCACCTCAGTGAGTGTTGATCTGGAAGGTCTGGTCAGCGGCAAACTCAATCGCCGCTGACCGGTTTCAGGCCATTCAGATCGACAGGGACACCGGGCTCGGTGTTCGAAGTTCCGTTGCCAACGCGGCAGGTGTTTCGCGCAGGAAACTTCTGAGTGCGTGGCGGCCTGCCCGCAGTTCCTCGCTCATGACACGGCACGCCTGTTCAGGCATGGTGTGGTCACCACAGGTGAACACATCAACGGCGGCGTAGCCGTTTTCAGGCCAGGTGTGAATCGAGATGTGGGATTCGGCCAGGAGAGCCAAGCCTGTGACGCCCTGGGGCTCGAACCGGTGGGTGATGAGGTTGAGGAGAGTGGCGCCAGCACGCTTTGCAGCGGTCGTGATGGCGGTTCTCAGGAAAGCTTCGTCGTCGAGTCTTGACTGGTCGCAGTCGTAGAGCTCGAGGATGCAGTGTTTGCCCACCATGTCGGTGGCGCCGGATGGTGCGGTTGGCTCGGGTCTCTCGGGTTTGTTGTCACCCCATCCCGGGTTGGGATGCAGGTCAGACAGGCTCTGCTTCATCAGGCGTCGGCGCAAAATGGCCTCAAAGGCTATCCGACGTTCAGAGCATTGTTCAGATCGGATTCCACCAGAATCTGAGCATTCTGACGCCAGCCACCATCGAAGGCTTCGAGGTGGGTGGCGCTGACCAGACACTGGTGTGACGTCCCGACTGCTTCGAGCAAAAGCTGCTGTCGGGTGGGGTCGAGTTCGGCCAGAACATCGTCCAGCAGAAGCAATGGCGGTTCGCCGCAGAGCTCCGTCACAAGCTCAAGTTCCGCCAGCTTGAGCGCCAGCACCAGCGTCCGCTGCTGCCCTGCCGAACCGAATCGGCGCGCCGGAGATCCACTCAGCATCAGCTCGATCTCATCACGGTGAGGACCCACCCTGCAGCTGCCCAGCCGCTCCTCATCGGGTCGTTGCTGTTTCAGCTGCTCTTCGATGGCCAACCGCCATGGTTCTTCAGCCTCGTCCGCCTCGAGGGTGCTGCCGGGTCGATATCGCAGCTCCAGCGCTTCGGTCCCTCGACTGAGATGGGCCTGCCACTGACGCGCCAATGGCTCCAGGCGACGCAGGGCTCGTTGCCGTCGCCGGTGGATGCGTGTGCTCACAAGAGCCATCTGCAGGTCAATGGCATCCAGCAGTCCGGCGCGTTCTTGGTCGCTCATCGTGGCGATGCGTTTCCACAGCTGACTGCGTTGACGCAGCAGTCGACTGAAGCGGCTGATCAGATCGGCGTAGATCGGCTCCAGCTGCAGCACCACGCGATCCAGCCACTGGCGCCTGAGGGCTGGCTCCCCTCGAACCAGTTCGAGATCGAGAGCACTGAAGCCGATGCAGCGCAGAGGTCCGATCAGATCCAACTGACGGCTCAGCAGTTTTCCGTTACGGCGGGCCTGGCGTCCGCCACTGCGACGCAGTTCCAGTTCCAGGCAGTCCCCTTCCCTGAGCTCGGCGCGCAGCGTGGCCTGGGCTGCGGTCCACTGGATGAGATCCCTGTCCTGGCTGCAGCGATGGGACCGCAGTGTGCCCAGCAGTTCCACGGCCTCCAGCAGGTTTGACTTTCCAATCCCGTTGGACCCGATCACCAGCAGCCTGGGATGCGTCAGTTCCAGCTGCAGGTTTGTCTGGTTACGAAACCCCCGCAGCGTCAGCCTTTTAAGCCGGATGGGTCTCTGAGCAGCGTGTGGGTAAGGTACCTGTAACTGGTCGGCCTAGGTCGATCTTCCGCTGCGGCTCCGGGCCGTTCAGTGGGCATGTAGCTCAGTTGGATAGAGCATCAGATTCCGGTTCTGAGGGTCGGGGGTTCGAGTCCCTCCATGCTCGTGTTTCATTCCGGCTTGCGGGCTGTCTTCAAAGGCAGTCCCATCGCGCGAATTCCGCTTGGATCGATCACAAAGCCGTGGGTCTCAAGAGCGGCAACAGCCATCTTCGGAGCGGACACCGACAGGCTGCAGCCCGGTAGATCCCTGCGCAGCATGTTCAGCGATCTGTGGACGAGCACGCTGAGCAGCTGCGCCTGATCCGGTCCGGGCTTGGCACAGAGATTCCAGAGGTTGGCATTGAGGGCCAGATCACTGGTGGCCCTGACGAAACCCACCAGTTCCCCACTGCTTTCATCGAGCACACTCAGTTGCCAGAGGCTGTTGTCGAGGGCGCGCAGCCAGTCGTCCTCGGCATGGGTGGTTTCCTGGCAGGCCGCTAACAGGGTGTTGATTGATTCCGGAGAGGGCGCGATTGAGCTCTCCAACCGATATCCGTTCGGCAGCTTGGGTGGGGCTGATTGGTGAAGAAAAGGGAGCATCAAGGGAACCTCAGCCTGTGTTTCGCATGCCGGCAGCGATGCCGTTTAATGTGAGGAGTGCTCCGCGCAGCAGTTCGCTGCGGCTGTAGGTGCGTCGGTCCTCCTCCACGCCGGGGGCCTCACTCATGGGGGGTTGTCTGTTCTGATCCCGCAGCCGTTTCAGAAGGGCCACCTGCAGGAAACCGAGGGGAACGATCGTCCGGTTGCGAAGATCGACCGAGAGTTGCAGCGCTTGGTCAGCGCCAAGCAGTCGCGACTGGCCGGTGATGGCGAGCACCAGGGACCGCGTCAGCTCGTATTCATCCGCAATGGTTCGGAAGATCCGCTCAAAGGATTCCCGGTTGTCCGGTGCCCCCAGGCTGGTCATGTAGTGGTGGGCCAGGTCCAGGTCGACCTTCGAGAGCGTCATCTCCACCTTTGAGATCAGCATTCGGAAGAATGGCCATCGCTGATGCAGGCGCCTGAGCAGATCCAGCTGTTCAGGGTCATCCTTGACCTCCGCTGCGAGTGCGGTGCCGACGCCAAACCAGCTGGGCAGTAGAAAACGGCTCTGGGTCCAGCCGAACACCCATGGAATGGCCCTCAGACTGGAGAGATCCTTGGCACCTGTCTTGCGCCGAGCCGGGCGACTGGAAATCTGCAATTTGCTGATTTCCTCGATCGGGGTGACCTGCTGGAAGAAGGGGACCAGATCTGGGTTGTCATGGACAAGAGCGCGGTAGTGCTCGCGCGAATGACCTGCCAGGCGGGTCATGAGTTGGTTCCAGCTCGGCGTCGCATCCAGCTGATTGGTGACCAGGCTGTTTTGCACCACAGCGGTGGTCATGGTTTCCAGGTTGTAAAGCGCCAGTTCGGGCAGGCTGTACTTCGATGCCAGCACCTCGCCCTGCTCGGTGATCTTGATGCGTCCCTGGAGCGTTCCGCTCGGCTGGGCCAGGATGGCCTGATAGGCCGGTCCGCCGCCTCTGCTCACGGATCCGCCTCGTCCATGGAACAGCCGCAGCGCAACGCCATGGCGGCTGGCCAGCTCCTGCAGAGCCATCTGGGCCTGGTGAATTTCCCAGTTGCTGGACAGGAAGCCTGAGTCTTTGTTGCTGTCCGAGTACCCCAGCATGAGCTCCTGGAGAGGCTGACGCTGCCCCCCGACGAGGGGAAGCAGTTGCCTGTAAAGGAGTGATTCGAACAGCTCCTTCATCACCTCTGGAGCCCGCTGCAGGTCTTCGACGGTCTCGAACAGGGGGACAACCAGCAGTGAGGAATGGCGGGCCGTCGGATCCACCAGACCGGCTTGTTTCGCGAGCAGCAGCACTTCCAGGAGGTCAGAACCCGTGTGACTCATCGAGATCACGTAGGAGTTGCAGATGCGCTGTCCGAATTCCTGCTGCAGACGCCGCAGCATGCGGAAGACCGCCATGGTCTCGGCCGTTGCGGCTGACCAGTCGACTCCTGTGGGAATCAGGGGCCGTCGGGTCTGCAGTTCGCGATGCAGCCACTCGACCCGTTCGCCCTCGTCCATTTCGCCGTAGGGCTTGGGCAGCTCCAGATAGCGAGTCAGTTCATCGATGGCGTCGCTGTGACGGGTGCTCTCCTGCCGAATATCGAGACTGGCCAGGGAGAACCCGAAGATGTGCACCTGGTTCAGCAGGGTGTCCAGCTGTTCACAACTCAGCGCTGTGCTGACCAGGCTGTTGCGGATCAGCTCGAGATCGCTGCGGAACTCGTCCACCGCCATGTAATGCAGGGTCTCTCCGACCTGCAGCCGGTCGATGCCCTGTGCCGCCACCTCCTGAGGGGTCTGCCAGCCAGCTTCAGACAGCTGGTTGTTCCGCAGCAGGGTGAGCTGCAAGCGCTCGAGCACGTAGCTCAACTTCAGCCGGTAGGGCTCCAGTCGGTAACGGGCTGCACGGTCTTCGTAGATGTCAGGGAAGCGCAGCCGATCCATCTCCAGGGATTCCAGCAGCTCAGGAGCCACCTGGCTCCACTGCATCGAAATGCTGAGCTGGCTGCGCAGATCCTGTACTGAGCGGACATAGCGCTCCAGCATCAGCTGACGCTGGTAGCAAGCGGTTTGCCAGGTGATTTCCGGGGTGACGGAGGGATTGCCATCCCGATCTGATCCGACCCAGGATCCAAAGGTGCAGAAGGATGCCTGCGGAAATCTCACATCCGGGTAGTGCCGACTCAGGGCTGATGTGAGCCGCCGCCGCATCTGGGGCATGGCATCGAACAGCACCTGCTGGAAGTGATGCAGCGTTGAATCGACTTCGTCCAGCACGGTCGGCTTGAACTGGTGCAGTTCGTCGGTCCGCCACCAGAGGCGGATCTCCTCCTCCAGTTGATCGCGCAGGACCTCCTCGTCCTGGCTGTTCAGCAGAGAATCGGATTGCAGCCGCTGCAGCAGATTCGCCACCCTGCGTTGCTTGCGACGAACGGTGTGGCGGACGATCTCGGTGGGATGCGCCGTGAAGACCAGGCGGATATCCAGTTCCTGCAGCAGGCTCTCGATCTGGGCAGGTGGAACATTCAGGCGACGCAGCCTCTCGAACAGTTCCCCGAAGGTGGCAGGGTCGGTCTGGCTGGCCAGAGGGGGAGCAAACGGATCGAAGGGGTGGTTATGGCTCTGCGTTTGGTTTCGCGATGGGAGAAGGCTGTCGAGATAGCCGTCCTCCTCGATCCGCTGTTCGACAATGTTGATCAGCTGGAAGTACAGCGAGAAGGCCCTGGCAGCCGCGATGGCTTCAGCCAGATCCATGGCCTTGATGAGATCGACAATCGCCTCACTGGTGCTGTTGCCGTCTCGGCCATCCAGAGCCACGGGGTCACTGAGTTGCTTCAGGCGAAGAACCCGTTCGCTCTGTTCAGAAGGACATTCACTGCGGAGAACGGTCTGCCAGAGATCCTCAATTAATTCCAGACGCTGTTGCAGCAGCCCACCATTTCCGGCGACCACACCGTCAGCCCTAAGCAGTTCGCCTCCGGGAGCGTGGACGGTGGGCTGTTGCATCGACGCTCCGCGGTTCTCTTCTTTGGTCATGATCATCCCAAAGCGGCGCTTTCGCCGTGAATCACCAGTTCCTGCTGTTCCATCGCGATCGCTCCATCGCTCAGCAGTGCACTGATGGAATGGCCCTGGGCGTGCACATCCAACCAACGCATGGCCTGGTTTCCATGCTTCAGAAGGGTTCTGATCGGTTGCAGCCGCTCCAGGAGACCGAAGCGTTCAGCCGTGGGTTCCATGCTCTCGAGCAGCTGCATGATCCAGTCGCGGCAACGGATCGATCGCCCGTCCTGCCAGTGATTCAGGCTGGCCTCGAGGCTGATCCGGGATGCTGCCGCGTCATTTTGGTCGGCAAGTGCGGCCAGATCGTCCAGCGACAGTTCGCTGCTGCAGAGAGGATCCAGGCGTGATTGCTGCTCGATCAGCGCCATCACGCGCAATTCCAAAAAAACGGTGATCGCGATGAGATCGGCAGGGTCGGTAACGAGATCGCAGATGCGCAGCTCCAGTCGGTTCAGGGAGTGGGGACGATCAGGTCCATTCGGGCGCACGGAGGTCCAGAGATGGCGCTCATTCCGCATCGCGCCGGTCGCCAGCTGCTCCTCAACCCAGTCGATGTAATGACGATGGTTGATGAACAGCGGAACGTGTTCCGGGGTCAGCGGAAACTGCCTCCAACGCTGAGAGTGCTGACCGCTGAGTTGCCCACCGATGAACGGTGAGCTTGCGCTGAGGGCCAGCAGCAGGGCGGCTTCGCAACGAATCAGCCTCACCGCTGCGAACAGCAGCTCCGGATCCGTGAGGCCGAGGTTGATGTGAACGCTCGCCGTCACAACTCTGGTTCCGTAGGTCGACTCAATTAGCGAGTGATACGGGTTGGTCGGATCGGAGCGTTCGAACCGATCGCTGTCGCCGAGACTGAGGGTGCTGCCGGGCAGCAGAGTCAGGCCCAAGGGAGCCAGCCATTGTCTGAGGGTTCGGCGAGGTCGCAGCAGGGCTTCCTCGAGCCGGTCGTAGGACGCTTCGGGTTCGGTGATGTATTCCAGATTCCGCCTGTCCGGCTCTGTGACGAAACCCGGAAGCTGTCGGGCGACCTCTGAGGCCACACCGACGTTCTCTCCGGAAGGCTTGCCGGTGAACAACTCCACCTCGAAGCCCTTGAGCAGCAAGGCAGGCCTCATGAACCCGGAGGATTGAGACAGGCCAGTGCCGTGAGCATGCCGCGTGCCTTGTTGAGGGTCTCCTCGTATTCGGCAGTCGGGGTTGAGTCCGCAACAATTCCAGCGCCGGCCTGCACCTTGACGCTGCTGCCTCCTTCAGCCCCCGGCTGAACCACCATGGTGCGGATGGTGATGGCGGTATTCAACGCACCGCAGAGATCGACGGATCCATAAACGCCGGAATAGGGACCACGGGCATCGGGTTCAAGCTCGTGGATCAATTGCATCGCCCGGATTTTTGGAGCCCCGCTCACGGTGCCGGCCGGGAAGGCCGCATTCAAGAGGCTCCAGACGTTGTTGTCGGCGGTCAGTTGGCCTTCCACCTCGCTCACGATGTGCATCACGTGGGAGTACCGCTCGATGACCATGAGATCACTGACTTTGACACTTCCCGGTCGGCAAACGCGGCCAAGATCGTTACGGCCCAGGTCAACGAGCATCACGTGCTCGGCACGTTCCTTTGGGTCCGCCAGCAGATCGATCTCCAGTTCCCTGTCTTCCGAGGCCGTGCGCCCTCGGGGTCGAGTGCCTGCGATTGGTCGAAGGCTGGCACGGATCCCTTCAGCGGCTGGTTCCGCGTGCACCATCACTTCTGGGCTGGAGCCGATCAGCTGCCAGTCTCCGAAATCGAAGAACGCCATGTACGGCGACGGATTCACCATCCTCAGGCTCCTGTAGAGCTCAAGGGGTTGCTGAGGCACGGTGGTTTCCAGTCTCTGACTGATCACGAGCTGGAACACGTCACCGGCTGCGATGTGTTCGCGGGCTGTGTGGACGGATGATTCAAAGTCTGCGCGGCTGCGATTGCTTCGCACATCGCTGACTTCCGAGGTGGCGGGAGTCCATGGCAGCGGTGCGACGGAGGGCAGCGGAGCATTCATGCGCCGACGCAGGTCGTGGATTCTGCTCAGGGCGGCAGACCAGGCGATCTCCTCGCTTTCAGCCCGTTCGATGTCGGCATAGGCGACAGCGGTGATCAGACGCTTGACCTGATCAAAAATCAGGACGGCATCCATCAGCATCCAGATGCCATCGGGGGGATCGCCAGCCGCTCGGGGATGGACCGGCACCGTTGCCTCGATCCATTGGATCAGTTCATAACCCCAGATCCCGTAGAGCTGCCCCAATGGCGGAAGCCCAGGCAAGTTGGCGCAGCGATAGCCGCTGAGGCACTGCTGGAGTGCCTCCAGAGGGTTCCCCTGAAACGTGTCCTGATCGCCATCGCGCCACCGTCTTGTCAGGTGGCTGCCTCGTGCCGATGCGGTCCAGAGCGGATCGCAGGCCACAACGCTCCAGCGTCCAAGGGTTTCCCCGCCTTCTACCGACTCGAGCAGGACGCCTGGAGGCTGGTCCGCTCCCACCTTGATCCATGTGGTGAGAGGAGTCTCCAGGTCGGCCGGCCAGCTTTCCGCCAGCGGAATAAGGTTGGCGCCAGCTGCAGCAGCCTCGCGAAAGGCTCCGCGATCAGGATTGAACATGCGCGCATCCTGCCAGCTTCACCAGCGTTCAAAGGGAACGCTGAGGATTCTGGATTCAGGCGTCGTACGTGTTGCGGCCGCTGAACTTGATATTGGCTGGATTGACGTTCTGGCCGATGCGACGGGGGTTGTGACCCACCATGGCGCGTCCTTCGTTGACCTTCTCAGGGAAGACGCCATCGGCTGGATGCAGGAACTCGGTGTCTCCGCCAGGGAAGATCCGGTAGATCTTGTAGTTCTCGATCCGGGGCTTGAACTTGGTTCTCAGCTGGGTACCCAGAGCCAGGCACTGCTCCTTGCGAGCGAAGTACATGATGTTGTCGCCTTCATTCATCATCGCCGCCCCCCCGGTGGGCAGCTCGAAGGCCTGGGCGCTGGCACTGTTCCAGGTGATCGCGTATTTCTCTTCGGTTTCCGCGGAATTCAGAAGGCCGCCAGTGCTGCCGATGTACTGAGGAAGTTGACCGTTCAACGCCGATGCTGTCATGGGCTGCAGGACTCCTGACGGGCCATTACGGCTGGAAAGTAGCACTGCGATCAGGCCGTGATCCATGGAGTGATCACAACCGTCACACCCCTTCATCCAGTCTCGGTTGCAACTGGAAAAAACACGGTGAGATTTCGGTCTTC
Source organism: Synechococcus sp. KORDI-100 (assembly GCF_000737535.1). NCBI lineage: Bacteria > Bacillati > Cyanobacteriota > Cyanophyceae > Synechococcales > Synechococcaceae > Synechococcus > Synechococcus sp. KORDI-100. The sequence goes on from NZ_CP006269.1 coordinate 694,178, forward strand.
CCGTTCGCGGTAGCGGCCCCCGAGGCTGGCCAGCAGCCGGCGGGTTGCCTGCTGGCTCAGCTGGAGGCTGCCGGTGCTGGGATCCCAGCTCAGGACCGCGCCGACCTGTTCCGTCTGCGAGTGCTCCTGTCCCGTCCGTTCGGGTGGGGCCCCCTCGCGACTCGGCGGATTGACAAGCATCTGAAGCTTGAGGCGTGCGCCGGCTGCACTGAGCAGCAATGTCAACCCGCTGCCGGATGGAAGTCCCCGACTGGCCCGGTCGATCAGGCCACCTAGCATTGGCTCGAGTCGCCGTGGATCACTGAGAACCAGTGGAAGCCCAGCTTCCAAATTGAGTTTGAGCTGGATGCCGCGACGTTCCAACTGGTTGGTCCAGGCAGGCTCAAGAGACTCAAGAATCTGGGCCAGATCGGTGCGGGCCAAATTGGATGGCTGCGGTTGCCTCTGCAACTCGGCGGCATGAAAGATCAGGCCGAAGCGGTCGATCTGTTCGCTGCATTCCACATCGATCTGGCGCAGCCGTTTCATCACCACCGCTGGGAGATCTCGACGTCGGACCAGGGAGCGGACCAGGGTGCGGATCGTTGCAAGGGGGGTGCGGACTTCATGGCTGAGTGCCTCCAGCAGCCCCAGGTCGTCCTGCGGATCGGATTCACGTTGCGAGGAACTTGTGGGTGTTTGAAGCGTGATGCTGGGGGCCATCGTGGTGAGCCTCTCCGCCAGCTGGGGCCAGAAACGCTGCGGCAACGTTTCATCGGTGTGGAGCGGTCCGAGCTGTCTCAGGTCGTCCTGAAGCTGGTCCGCCATGGCGGGGTCCTGCTCCTGCAGCTGACGCCCGATCAGAGCCAGGATGTCCCCAAGTGTGGTGGGATCACTGCTGATCAGCAGCTGACGCCTGCCTTCCAATCCCTGGAGTGCCAGTGCCAGTTGAAGCTGGGGAGTGATCAGGATCAGCAGTGGGTCACGGCAGTCGTCCGGATGCAGAGCCAGGCGTCTGTAGCTGCGGCCTGAGGGATGGGCCACCGCAGAACCGGTTCCAGGCAGAGCCGCTGCGACGGGGAGGAGTTGCCCCAGCTCCTCCGGTGCCCAGACCCACCCGTGCAGGCAACCCAGCAACTGGGGTTCATAGAGAGCGGGCAGGGGAGCCGCTAGCCAGAGTCCACTCTGCACATCCTCAGGAATGAGCAGATCCTGTTGCAGTGTCTCCAGGGCTGCCCACCAAAGCCGGCGCACGGATGCTTCGTCACAGCGGCCCGTCGGCCGCTCGGCGGCCAGGCGCTGCCTCAGCTCCTCGAAATGCAGGCCTGTCCCGCTCACCGTCGTCCAGGGCTCAGCCCTCGGCTCTGACGGACAACCGACAGACAGAGACCAAGGGCGATGAAGTTGACCACCATCGCCGAACGTCCATAGCTCAGAAAGGGGAGGGGGATGCCGGTCACCGGTCCCAGCCCGATGGTCATGAAGATGTTCACCACCACTTGGAACATGACCATCGTGCCGATTCCGATCACCACCAGGGCCTCGAAATCGGAGCGGGCATGACGGGCCACCTGCAGGAGTCGGGCCATCAGCAGTGCGAAACCCAGCACCACAAGGATGCATCCGATGAAGCCGGTCTCCTCCCCCAGTGCGCTGAAGATGAAATCCGTGTGCTGCTCAGGAATGAACCGCAGTTTGGTCAGCTGACCCTGCATCAGGCCCGTGCCGAACAAACCGCCGGATCCGATCCCCACCGTGCTCTGAAGCAGGTGATAGCCGCCTCCGAGTGGATCTTTGGATGGATCCAGAAACAACACCAGGCGATCCCTCTGGTAATCCTTCAGCCCGTGCATCCACAGCCACGGCGTCACGAAGGCCATGCTTCCGTGCACCAGCACCGTGACCGCCGCGGCGAGACGCTTCCAGGGAAGCGATCGGTAAGCCAGGAGAGCCATCAGTGGGATCCAGATGGCCATGGCCCAGGGAAGCAAACCTGCGAAAAGTGCTGTCAGGAGAGGTGACAGCAGCAGAACAACCCATTCGATGGGCATTCCTGACCAATAGAGCATGGTGAGCATCAGGGCACCGAACACCAGCGACGTGCCGAGATCGGGCTGGATGAACACCAGCAACCATGGGATCGAGATCACGCCAAGGGGGCGCATCAGATCAACCGGTCGTTCGACCGGATGGCGCGACAGAACAGCAGCGACAAGAAGAATCGCGGCGATTTTCGCGAATTCCGACGGCTGCACGTTCACCCCTCCAATGCTGATCCAGCGCTGGGCTCCCAGGGCGGTGGTTCCAATCACCTTGACCGCCACCAGGCTGATCAGCGTCAGTCCATAAATGGGGATCAGAAACGGTTTCAACCGGTTCAACGGCAGCCGTTCCAGCACCAGCGCGATCAACACACCGGCAGCGGCGGTGATCCAGTGGTGGTACCAGTCGGCGTAATCGGCCTGTCGCTGGGTGCTGGCGATGAGCAGCCCCGCGACCGCCACCATGGCCAGTGGGACACCCCAGAGAACCCACTCCCGCCGTCGTCTCCGACTCTTGCGGCTGGAGTACATCAGGCCCTGGTGTCTGCCTGTTGCAGCACGCTGTCTGCCAGAGCCCGGAACGCAGCCGCACTGGCGGATTCGCTGCGGCTGAGAATAATCGGTCGTCCTGAATCCCCACCCTCCTGGACCGGCATTTCCATCGGGATCTGGGTCAGCAGGGGGACGTCGTATTCATCCGCCAGGCGTTGGCCGCCGCCGCTGCCGAACAGGGCGTATCGCTTGTCAGGTTGATCGGGGGGGATGAACGTGCTCATGTTTTCAACCACCCCAAGAACAGGGATGTCGAGCTGACGGAACATGGCCAGACCGCGGCGGGCATCCTGGAGCGAGACCTGCTGGGGGGTCGTCACGATCACGACGCCGGCCATGGGGACCGCCTGGGCCAATGACAACTGAGCATCCCCGGTTCCAGGTGGAAGGTCCACAACCAGGACATCCCGATCTCCCCATTCCGCCTGATAGAGAAACTGGCGAATGATTCCGTTGAGCATCGGGCCACGCCAGATCACAGGCTGGTGCTCATCAATCAGCAGGCCCATGGACACCATGGCAACCCCGCAGCTGCTGATCGGGATGATGCGTTGACCCTCCCCGCTGCCGATCACCTCCGGCGTCTGGTCAGCAACTCCCAACATGGTTGGGGCATTGGGGCCGTAGATGTCGGCGTCGAGCAGGCCGACAGTTTTGCCCTGCCGGGCCAATGCGCAAGCCAGATTCACCGCGACAGTGCTCTTGCCGACGCCGCCTTTGCCACTGCTGACGGCGATGACCTGACGAACGCCTGGAATCCCCTGGCGTTCGGCCTGTTGTCCATGGCCCGCCTGGCCGATGCCGCCTTGACTGGGAGGCTGTCCAAGTTCGATCTGGATGTCGTTGATGCCGTCCAGAGTCCTCAGCAGGTCTTTGGCTTCGGCGGCGATCCGCTCACGCTGGCTCTGGGCGAATCCGGGAAGTGAGAGCCGGAAGACCACTCTCGGAGGGGCGACCCGGACCTGATCGATCCATCCCAGCTCGAGGGCGGAGCGACCACTTCCGGCGTCCTTCACCTGTTCGAGGCAGCTCCGCGCCTGCTCCGCCGTAACCATCTCGCGTGGTGTTGCGACTCGGATCCTAGAGGCGGCGCCCATGACAGTCCCTGACGGGTCCTTGTCGGGGTCTCACCTGACCTGTTTAGGTGCTCAGATCACCAACCGTTGCCTCCCATGGTCCGCAGCCTGCTTCGACGCGTCCTCGGCCCTGCCGGGAAGCAGGCTGCAAGCCCTTCCCAGCCTGTACTGGAGAGTCCTCCACGCGACTCGAGAGAGCGTGCCCGCAGCATGGTGCTGGGTCTTCAGGACGAGATCTGTTCCGGTCTTGAAGCTCTCGATGGAGAGAGCCGCTTCACGGAAGAGAGCTGGGAGCGTCCAGAGGGTGGGGGTGGACGCTCCCGGGTCATGCGGGATGGCCGGATCTTTGAACAGGGAGGCGTCAATTTCTCCGAGGTGCAGGGCCAGGAGCTCCCCCCTTCAATCCTGAAACAACGTCCTGAAGCCAAGGGACATCACTGGTTCGCAACCGGGACGTCCATGGTCCTGCATCCCCGCAGTCCGTATATCCCCACCGTTCATCTCAATTACCGCTACTTCGAAGCCGGTCCGGTGTGGTGGTTCGGAGGTGGAGCCGACCTCACTCCCTACTACCCATTTCTGGAGGATGCACGTCATTTCCACCGCACGCATCAGGCTGCCTGTGATTCGGTGCATCCTGATCTCCACAAGGTGTTCAAGCCATGGTGCGACGAATATTTCTTCCTCAAGCACCGAGGCGAGACCCGTGGCGTCGGTGGGATCTTCTACGACTACCAGGATTCCAATGGTGTCCTCTACAAGGGTCAGGACGGCAGCGGGCCTGCAGCTGCGATGGCGACCGAACTCGGACCGCGACCCCTTGGCTGGGAGCAACTGTTCTCGCTCGGTCAGGCCTGTGGCCGAGCGTTTCTGCCCTCATACCGCCCGATCGTTGAGAAACGGCACTCGCTTCCCTATGGCGATCGGGAGCGGGAGTTTCAGCTGTATCGACGCGGTCGTTATGTGGAATTCAACCTCGTCTGGGATCGGGGAACGATCTTTGGGCTGCAGACGAACGGTCGCACTGAGTCGATCCTGATGTCGCTGCCCCCCCTCGTCCGTTGGGAGTACGGCTACAAGGCTGAGCCCGGCTCAAGGGAAGCGCTGCTCACAGAGCTGTTCACCAAACCGCAGGACTGGCTTGGAGATCATTCCCTTGATGATCGTTGCCGACCGCATCACGCCGTCTATTGAAACCTCAAGGCAAGGCAGCTGAACATGATCAGCTGCGACCGACACCCCTGACCAGAGCATCCACCACGCGGCTGGCCAGGCACTGGATGGTCTCCGCGCTTCTGATCGGGTCTCTGAGTTGGGTCTCGAGTTCTCCCTGAAGCATGCCGATTTCAAGGATGCCGATGCCGCGGCGAGGTCCACCGAGGCCACCACGGAAATCTCTGGGAAACCTGCCAAAGGCTTTGGCAAGGCTTTCATCCACCACGTTGAGGTTGCGGTTGATCGCTGGAATCAGACCGGAGCCGAAGCCATAGGGGCTGTAGGCATCGAAGTGGATCTCAAGGATGTAATCCCCACGTTCCGACCGCATTTTGGCTTGGGCCCAGTTGGTGGATGGATCCCTGTGATTGCGGATGGTCAGTGACGGTGGTGTATAGCCGCTGATGTTCAGGCCCCGTTGCCGTCCCAGCTGCACAATCTGCTGCTGCACCTTGAAGTTCCAGTACAGCTCGTCGCGCATCCGGCCATCCATCGGGCGCTGCTTCAGCACATCAACCGCGTAGCCAGGGGTGCCGGATCCATCCATGTTCTGGGAATCGGCATGGCCTGCCATGACAACGATCGGAAGATCGGGGCTGACCGGGGCGAGCCCCCTCCATCGACCGGGCATGCGGGTGCGTGGACCCATCAGAGGGTCGGGGTTGCTGATAGCTGGACAACTGGCGATGACGGGTTCTTTGCGTTCCGGTGGATCCTGCAGCCAGTTCCGGGGTGGTTCTGCGGCTTTGGCGAGCAAGAGCAGCGAGAGTGTCGTCAGGGAGATCGTGAGGGAGATCCGACGACGTCGGATCCAACCGGGCAAAGCCATGGATTAGATCGGTGATGAAAGCAGTGAGCCATCACTGGCGAGCTCGAGAGACTCCGAGAGTTCGAGCTCAATGGCGATCAGCTCGTCGCGATGAGCTCGCAGTCGCAGGATGCTGCCTGCCTTGAGCGTGTCGTCGCCCCCTTCGAGGAGGCGAAGTTCGAGGTCTTCGGAGCGCGCGGCCCGCTTGTCATAAACGAGACCGGCCAGGGGACCAAGGCCGATCAGAAGCAACGGCCAGCCATGCCATTGGGGGATGAGCTGCTGAAGCACCAGTCCGAAGCAGGCGCCTCCGATGGCCGCAAGAACAGACAGCAACACTGCCAACGGGCGACTGGCCGCCACCTGGCCGCGGAAGCGCAGCACCTGCCGTTCGGCATCGCCTCCAGTCCGGCTCCAGCCGCGCTTCTCAAGCCATTGTGTGAGCGTCTCCAGCACCTCGAGAGGTGGTTTCGGAGAGCTCACGTCAACAACGGTGGTTCGGTCTTTGCTGGCTGCCCGCAGGAAGAAGACCAGCCCGATGGCCAGCAGCACCGTCAGTAGGAGGGTGGATTGAAATCCTGCGGGCATCTCGCCTAGGCGGCGTTGGCAGGAACCTATTCCACTGCCTCCTCAGAAACGGTTCAGGTGAGCACGAGGCGGTGCGAATCGAGCCAGCTGTGCCAGGGCGACATCAGTTTCTCGGCATCATTGCGGGCTGTCGGGAGCAGGTGGAGCATCCGTCTTGGACGACCCCGGCTTGGGCACCGCTGGGTGTAGGTGGTGATCGATCCCTGTTCCTCCAGGAATTCCAGCGCCTGTTGAAGCACGGTTTCAGAGAGCCTCAGCTGGGGCTCTTCACGGGTCAGTTTCTGCAGGAGTCCGGAGGGATAGTTGTCATCCTTCAGGAGGCATTCGAGAACCCAGCAGACCGCAAGTTCCAGATCGAGGAACTGTGGTGGCGGCTGACGGAAATACTGCTGGATATCCGCAAGGCTGTTGCGCGAGGGCTTTCGTCGGGAGAACAAAGCGGCTGTGTCGCTTTTTCCATGAAAGTCGATCTCATTTTGAGATTCAAGAGGGAATTTCGATTTTTGTGGTCGTTCTGGCGGGCACACTGGCCGCGATTGATCTGTTCAAGCTTCCCCATGGCTGAGTCGTTGCCCGCTGCCGCTGAGTTCGCAGTCTTCGATGGCGATCTGGATCCGCTCTGGACCGAGCGGTATCTGGGCGTGTCTGCCCTGGCGGTTGATACCGAGGCGATGGGCCTGGTTCATGGGCGCGACCGGCTCTGCTTGGTGCAGATTGCCGATGAAAACGATCGTGTGGCCTGCATCCGCATCGCTCTCGGTCAATCCGAGGCGCCGAGGCTCAGAAGCGTGATGGAGGCTGCGGAGGTGGAAAAGGTTTTCCATTACGCCCGCTTCGATGTGGCGGCCCTGGCCAGCGGGCTTGGTATCGCGGTGAATCCTCTGTTCTGCACCAAGGTCGGCAGCCGTTTAGCTCGCACCTACACCCCGAGGCATGGTCTGAAGGACCTGGTGATGGAGCTGGTCGGCGTGGAACTGGATAAGGGTGCTCAGAGCAGTGATTGGGGTCGGGTCGATCAACTGTCCGACACCCAGCTCGCCTACGCGGCCAACGACGTTCGCTACCTGCTTCCGGCACGCCGCAGGCTCGAAGAGATGCTGCGCAGAGAGGGGCGCTGGGATCTGGCGTGTCGCTGCTTCAGCTGCATTCCCGTTGTCGCCGAACTGGATCGTCTGCGGTTTCACCAGACGTTCGAGCATTAGTTTCGAGTGCTGGCGAGGGGTTGGTTGAGTCAGTCCTCCAGCAGGAAATTGCCATCTCCTTCGCTGTTGCTGAGCAGGGAATTGAGACGTTGTCTTGCTGCATCGCCATCGCGTTTCGCCTCTTCCAGCAAGGTTGCGGCGAGGTTGCGCCTGCGCTCGTTGTCGCGGGTTCCCTCACGCGCTGCCATCTGATCGACCTGGCGACGCGCACTGGCCAGACTGATTCCTAATTCGCTGGCCAGCTGGGCGCAGAGTTTCACATAGGCGTGATCCTGGATTGCAGCCATCAAAAGTTCCCGCAGAGTTGCTTGAGGACCAGCCTCGCAAGCCGTTGGCTCCCCCCCGCAGGTCCCATCCGTTGTTGCCCGATTCGGCCAAGACGCTCAGCAAGGTCGTCGTCGCTGAGCAGGCGTTCGAGCCTGCCTGCGAGCTCGGTGGCGTCCCTGCAGGGGTAGACGGCTCCTCCGAGAAGACGACTCTGACGTCTGGCAAAACCTTTTTTGAACTGGGGGCCAGGGCCAGGGAGGGATACGGCTGGTATGCCGAGTCCCACGAGCTGCTCCGTCGCCGTACCGGCTGTTGTCAAGCCGGCTTCCGCCCAGCCCGCCCAGCGATCGAAGCAGCGCTGCCCGATCAGCACCAGCAGAGGTCCTCTGACCCAGCAGGCAGCGGCTCCCAGCTCGTCGGACGGCGGCAGGCTTCTGCGGTAGCCGTCTTGCTGCAAGAGCCGTTCGAGAACCTCAAGAGGCGGTTGAGATCCCACGGCCGCGAGCAGTGCCACAGGCGTTGATGACGTCTCGAGTGGACGGGCTGCTGCCAGCAGTCGCCGGAAATTGTTGCCGGCCTCCGGCATCCGACTGCCGCAGAGCATCAGGATCCGCCGGCAACGCTCCAAGGCGGCAGGAGGCGACTCTCGACGGAGGCCATCCATCATCGGGTTCCCTGGTGCGACGGCTGCAACCCCGTGACGCTGCAGCCCCCGAGCGGTCAGTCGGTCTCTCATGGCCACCAAACGGCAGTGCCGTGAGCTCATCAGGGTCCATTCCCAGGGATCCCATTCAGTGCCTTTCAGGCGGTGATACAGATCGCTGAGGGCCTGCCCAGGGCCACTGCGCCAGGTGTAATCGCTCTTCGGGGTTCCAATGAACCCGAAGCGTGCTCCACTGCTGCGTGCCAACAGAAGCGGTAGCAGGTCACCAATGGCCAGCATCACCCTGTTCTGGCGAGCCAGTCGTCTGCATAGCCTCCACTGCCGCCAGCTGAGCAGAGGCAGGCCAGCCGAGAGATCGGAGACCAGGCCTTTGAGGCTCTGGTTGCTGAAGCCTCCGCTGGGCAGGGTCGCTGACGGTCCGATTCTCTCCAGCCAGCCGCTTTCGACGGGCGCATCAAAGGCCTGACCCTGTCCCACCAGGGGCAGCACTTCCAGAGACAGCTGAGGGCAGAGCCGGTGGATCGCCTCAAGCACTCTGAGTGCGATCAGATCCTCGCCATGTCCGTTGCAGAGCACCAGAAGGGTGGTCCTGACGTGGCTGATACGATCCCCTGATGGGGACTGAGGTTCCCCTCTGGCGGCATGGCCAAGTGGTAAGGCAGAGGATTGCAAATCCTTTATCCCCAGTTCGAATCTGGGTGCCGCCTTCGATTGCATCTCAGAGCCTGGCTTCCGCGCTCAGGGTCCAACCACTGCGCGACTGACTCTGGCAGGAGATCTGCTTCTCAGAAAGTCTGCAGGTACCACGCATCGACTGGGCCTTGGGAAGGTTGTTCGGCAGTCCCCTCACATCGAACTGCGCGGTGGAGCCACTGATCACCCTGGCTGACCATGCCGGAATCGACGGTTTGCAGTGGCCTTTGTCGCAGGACAGTGCCGGTTCGCCGGGGGGATGGCTGGCGATGAAGGTCACCCTGGTACTGGATCCGGGTTCCTCTCCGGGGCCTGAGAAACGGATCCGCAACCCAGAGGGCCCGCGCTGTGTCAGCTGCACACGGGAACAGCTCTGAACGGTTCCATGGCGATTCATGGTGCAACGGCTCACGTTGACCTCAAAGTTGCCGAAGTTGGAGTCCTGGGTCGGCCTCGATGTCTGGGCCGTTGCTGTCCTCGATATGGGAAGCGGAAGCAGCATCGTGAGAACAAACGAGATCCTGAGCAGTCGCTCCATCAGTAATCACTGTCAGCCACGCACATTCCGAGGCATCGGATGCCGTTCGTCGCCGTGCGCTGGCAATGTTGACAAAGAACTTTCTCGTTGTTGGAGGTCTCTGCTGCTTCCGCAGACAGCCCTGCTGAGGCATCAGCGGAGGCTTGGGTTGTTGGTCTGCCGGGCATATACGAATGCCGAAGATGGCACGATCATGGCCCGTAGCAGCGTGTTCCGGTTGAACGGGATCGGATTCGGCACCTGGGCCTGGGGGAATCAACTGGTCTGGGGGTATGACCCCCAACGGGACGACGACCGTCTGTCCCAGACGTTCCGTGAGGCCGTCAAGGGTGGCCTGAGACTGGTGGACACAGCCGATTCCTATGGCACAGGTCGGCTGAACGGGCGCAGCGAGACCCTTCTCGGTCGGTTCATTGCAGCTCTGCCGCCATCACAGAAGACCGATCTTGTGATCGCAACCAAGCTGGCTCCCTTTCCGTGGAGGCTTGGTCGCCGGGGGTTTGATCGAGCGTTTCGGGCCAGCTGCACCCGACTGCAGGGTCATCTTCAACGGGTTCAGTTGCACTGGAGCACGGCCCGCTATGCCCCCTGGCAGGAGTCTGCCCTGCTCGATGGCATGGCGGATCTGGTTCTTGAGGGCAAGGTGCAGGAGCTTGGGGTGTCCAATGTCGGTCCGACACGCCTGGCCTGGATGCACAACCGACTGCAGGACCGTGGTGTGGTCTTGCGCAGCGTGCAGCTGCAGTATTCCCTGCTGGCTCCAGGAGATCAACGCCTCGATCAGCTGCTGCATCTCTGTTCGGAGCTTCAGATCGAGGTTCTGGCCTACAGCCCGCTGGCGTTCGGAATTCTTGGGCAGGCACCCGATGCCAACCCGGTTCCTTCAACCCCTCTGCGTCGCGGTCTGTTCCATCGACTCCTTCCGGCCAGCCTGCCGTTGCGACGCCTGATCGAAGAGATCGCCATCGGACATCAGGCCTCGATGGTGCAGGTGGCTCTGAACTGGTGCCGAGCCCATGGAACAATCCCGATTCCTGGTCTGCGGAGTCCGGAACAAGCTCGTGATGTGGCCGCGGCCCTGAGCTGGTCGCTGACGTCTGAGGAGCTACGACGACTGGACGACGCCAGGCAGCGTTGTACCGAAAGGATGCCGTCCAATCCTTTTCAAAGTTGCTGAAACCCGGTCATGCCCCGGCGGCATTGTCCTCGGGGTCTGGACTGACCACAACCGGGAGACTGGCATCCTGTCGAAGAGGAACCACCTTTTCAGGTTTAGGAGTTTCCTGCTGAGGTTTCTGCCCCTGTTCGCAGGCGGCGAGCGCTTCCTGGAGCAATGAGTCGAATGTTGTGCCGGGGAGGCGATGACGTGCGACCTCGAGGAAGGTCCTGGGTAACGACTCTCCTGCTGCACGGCGCAGGGCAGGGTTGTTGCGTCGCTGCTCCTGCTCGTCCTGGATGGCACGGATGAAGCGACGGGTCACATCACGCTTGGTTGAAGCCTTGATCAGGGTGTCGCGATCCTGCGTCGGCTGATTGGGATCCTGCTCCAGATCAGCGATCCGTCGCTCCAGGCTCATCAACACTTCTTCGGCTTCCTTGCCGATATGTGAGAGTTGCCCATCGGAGAGGTAGGGCATGTCAGCGACAAAGACCTTCCCGTGATCTCTCAGGGTCAGAAACGTCGGGCGAGGCCCCTGTCGATGTCCGATGCCCCGATCGTGCGCTGTGGGAATCGGGCGACGGGGGGGAGTGGGACCCGCAGACGAACGCCGGCGGGTTATGCGCTGTGATTTATCAAAAGGCATCGGAATAGACCTGATGTATCGACGCTGCTATCGGATCAGGATCCGATGTGCTGAATAAAACTTAGGTCATCCACCAGGCCTGATGCCTGCTTTACCCGATCTTGATTGACAGTGAAGCAATCACGCTGGGATCCCGATCAACTGGGGCGTGCTGCGATCGGGACCGGTTGACACCTCACCGATCGCCCAGCTCTGGAAACCGCTGCTCTGACAAATCGCCATCGCGCTGCTCGCCTGATGGTCCGGAAGCACGAGGCAGAAGCCGATGCCGAGATTGAAGGTCTGCCACATGTCCTGCTCGGGAATCGCCCCGTTGCTCTGAAGCCAGTTGAAGAGTGCCGGTCGTGGCCAGCTTGAGGGATCAATCACGGCCGCGGTGCCCTCCGGCAGACAGCGCGGGAGGTTTTCTGGAAGTCCGCCTCCTGTGATGTGAGCCATGCCATGAACCTCGATGTCGCCGTCCAGGAGGCATTTCACCAGTGATGGGTAGAGACGGGTGGGGCAGAGGAGATCGTCAATCAGACGTCGGCCCTCGGATCCATATGTGGTGTCCGCTGTTGCTTCGGCGCTGTTCAGCACGCTCCGCACCAGGCTGAAACCATTGCTGTGAACCCCATTGCTGGCGATGCCGATGATGCGATCACCGGGCTGAACGCGTTGCGAGTCGATCAGCTCCGATTCCTCCACCACGGCGACACAGAATCCCGCCAGGTCGTAGCGACCGGCTGGGTAGAACCCGGGCATTTCGGCTGTCTCCCCGCCAAGCAGGGTGCATCCGCTCTGGCGGCAGCCATCGGCGATTCCCTCGACAACCTCCGCCATGGCTGATGGCGTCAGCGCTCCTGTGGCCATGTAATCCAGAAAGAACAGGGGCGAGGCCCCTGATGTGATCACGTCGTTCACACACATCGCGACCAGATCAATACCGACTCCGCGGTGTTGTTGATGCATCTGAGCCAGTTCGAGTTTGGTTCCCACCCCATCGGTTCCAGCGATGAGCAGTGGCTGGCGCATCCCCTCCGGAAGCCGCATGATGCCTCCAAACCCCCCGAGTCCACCCAGCACCTCGGGGCGTCGCGTGGAGTCCACCGAACCACGGATCCGTTCAACAAAGTCCCGTCCGGCCTGAACATCCACGCCGGCAGCTTTGTAATCCATGGCTTCTGGTCGTCCTGCCTCGATCCTGCACCGCCATGTGTTCCATGACGGTGCGACAACCGTCTTGGCGGAAATTAGTGGCGCTTTTATCTGCTATCAGCCCGGCTTATCATTGAGCCCCTGTGGCCGCACGACAGACAGCTGTGGTCCCAGGCTTTCGGGAGAGATTCAGGCGCTGGAAGCGGTTGTTGAACGAGGGGGTGAGATCAACGTCACATGAGTCATTTTGCTTACGGTTTTAAGGCTGTTTGACACGTAGAGGTTCAGGATGTCGCTGCCCAACGAAAGCGATTTAGGCCTGAATCGTTGGTTTTGCGCAATCTGCTCATCCTTCTCGGTCTCTGCGGGACCGTTTCCGCCAGCCCAGCCCTCTACCCAGTTGTCGCTGGCGACCTTGAGGCACGTGACCTAACGAACCCTCTGGCTGAAACATCGGACCTTGAAACAGCGTCACCGGCAGAGCCAGCCGCCATGGATTCGGTTCAGTCAGGGATTCAGACCTCAGCTCCAACCGCCTCGGAACCTGGGACGGCGGAACCGGCCACGGGCGCTGACGCCATCAAAGCCACCCTGACTCCTGAGGAGGTCATCGAATCTCCTGAGCTGGCGCCTGCTCCGCCTGCGCCGAGGGTCAAGGTTGTGCCAGACGTGGTGCAGGTCATCACGGGAGAGGCCAGTTGGTATGGCCCGGGCTTTTACGGCAATCGCACGGCCAACGGTGAGATCTACCGTCCCGGCACCATGACGGCAGCCCACCGCACATTGCCCTTCGGGACGAAAGTCCGAGTGACCAACCTCTGGAATGGCCGTTCGGCGGTGATTCGAATCAATGATCGAGGTCCCTTCGTAGGGCATCGCGTCATTGATCTCGGCCATGGCGCTGCCAGCAGTCTCGGCCTGACGGCATCCGGGATCGCTCAGGTGCGTCTCGAGGTGTTGCGCTGACCTCAGTCCTGCTTCGAACAGCACAGGAGCTTCGTGCCTGGTTGCAGGGAGAGCGTGCTCCTCTCACGCTCATTCCCACCATGGGTGGGCTCCATCAGGGGCATGTCCGCCTGATGGAGGTGGCCCGATCCAGCTCCGCTGGCTCAACCCTCCTCAGTCTGTTCGTCAACCCACTGCAATTCGGTCCGAACGAGGACTACGACCGTTATCCGCGGACTCTGCAATCGGATCTTGCCCTTGCGGAGTCCGCAGGAGTCGACGCCGTCTGGGCTCCCGACATCGGCGACGTCTTCCCGGACGGCCCTGAAGACAGTGTTGGCCTGACGGTTCCAGCCCTCTTGCAATCCAATCTCTGTGGGCGTGTGCGCCCGGGGCATTTTGATGGTGTTGCCACCGTTGTGGCGCGTCTTCTGGCGCTGGTGAAGCCGCAGCGTCTGGTGTTGGGCGAGAAGGACTGGCAGCAGCTGGTCATTCTTCGGCGTCTTGTGGAAGACATGAACCTTCCGGTCACGGTGCTTGGGGTGCCAACGGTGCGAGAGGCCGATGGCCTTGCCATGAGTTCGCGGAATCGATATCTCTCCCCGGAGAACCGCGAACGAGCCGTCGCGTTGCCCCGTGCGCTCCAAGCGGCGGATTTCAAAGACGATGCGGCCGATGTTCGGAAGGTTCTCATCGCCGCTGGGCTCGAGGTCGAGTATGTAGAAAGGGTGACTCCAACCAGCCTGCAGCCCTGCGGACAGGAGACTGCGATTTCGCTGCTCGCAGCGGCCGTGCGCTGTGGAAACACCCGTTTGATCGATCACGTCTTTCTGATGAGCCGAGCTCCTCTTGTCGCCATTGATGGACCTGCAGGGGCTGGCAAGAGCACGGTGACCCGCGCCTTCGCAGAGCGGCTCGGGCTCACCTACCTCGACACGGGCGCGATGTATCGCGCGGTCACCTGGTTGGTGCAACAGCGCCAGGTGAATCCGGAGGATGTTGCCGCGATTGCGTCTCTGCTGGTCGATTTCAACCTTGCTCTGCGCTCGTTGCCTGGTGGTCGCCAGCAGGTCCTGGTGAATGGGGAAGACGTCAGCGATGCGATCCGCTCACCGGAGGTGACGGCTGCTGTGTCCGCCGTGGCAGCGCATCGTTGTGTGAGAAAGTCACTCACGGAGCAGCAGAAAGCCATGGGCGCCGAAGGTGGGCTTGTGGCCGAGGGCCGCGATATCGGGACAGCCGTTTTTCCCGATGCCGACCTCAAGGTTTTTCTGACCGCCACGGTCAGCGAGAGGGCACGACGGCGGGCCATGGATCTGGAGCAGCGTGGGTTTGCCGCCCCGATCCGCAGCGAACTTGAGGCTCAGATCGCTGAGCGTGATCGGAAGGACAGCACCCGAGAGGAGGCTCCTCTCGTGAAGGCCTCCGATGCTGTCGAACTGGTGACTGACGGTATGGCGATCGATGCGGTGATCGATGCACTGGTACAGCTGTTTCGAGCTCGGGTCGCTGAGGAGGCCTGGCCTACTCCTGAGCACTGAGCTTGTCGAGCAACGTCGAACAGGCATCCTCAAGCAGGTCCAGCACATGCTCGAATCCCGCGTCGCCGCCGTAGTAGGGGTCGGGCACGTCGGTTTCAGTGAACGTGCTGGCGTACGTGAGCATCGGTTCGATCGCCGCTGTTGCACGATCGCCTGCTTCCGCCGCCAAGCTCCTGACCGCGTCCAGATTGGACTGGTCCATGGTCAGGACCAGATCAAACTCGCTCAGGTCATCCAGAGTGATCTGTCGAGCGCGACTTGGCAGCTGAATGCCTCGACGGTTCGCAGCTGCCTGCATGCGCCGATCCGCTGGATTGCCGACATGCCAGCTCCCTGTGCCGGCTGAATCCACGACGAAATCCTTGCTGAGGCCCCGCTCAGCGAGCAGGTGAAGAAACACACCTTCTGCAGCTGGTGATCGGCAGATATTGCCAAGGCAGACGAACAAAACCTTCATGACATTGAACCTTGCGTGACGTGATTGACATGGGCAGGTTTCGTTCTGAAGAGAGCTAGTCCGATCCGCGTTTTAACGACAAAGTCGTTTTCAATCTCATAGGCATGGTTTAAGGATTCTTGCGCCTCATGATTTGCAATCTGATCCAGAGCTGCAGCGGCACCGTATCGCAATCCCCAATCTTCTGGATGAACAATCGTCCAGGTCAATTTGCTGACGATTTGGCTACATACAAGAGGTTCTGCTGTCTCCGATCCGATGCGTCCAAGACCGCAAGCGGCAACCCTGCGGATGTTGCCTTGGCAATGATTGGCAATTTCAAGCCCAATAGCTTCCATGAGCACCGTTGCATACTCAGAGCATCCCGTCGATGCCATGACTTTGATCAGGCCCATGATCACATCCTGGTCAGTTTCTTTTTGGTGGAGCGTGAGAACGATGTCTGGACTTTGATGAGACAAATCACTTAAGAGTTTCACGCCATACTCTCGATCATGGAGTGAACGGCTTTTTAGAAGTGTTACGGCATCGTCAAGAATGAATGGGATAGAGTTCTTCTCTTTTGAACGATCTGGTGAGGGGGCGATAGGATTTTCCTGATTCAACAGATGTCCACTCATTGTTTCGGCGACCAGTTGGTCCAACGTTGTCATCCACTCCTGTTCTTGGCGTGACAATGACTCGGATTTATTGCGAAAATCTACGCAATTTTGTGTCATTGATCGAGTTAAAATTTCTTTGATCGCATGCATTTTTATAGTGTTCGGAAGAGTTGCATTTTGGATGGCCAATCCTTCGTCCAGCGTGGCGACTCGAGCCAAGTCAAATGCTGCTGCTTGTCGGGCAAATGGATTGTCGTGATTCAGCAAAGAAAGGATCTTTTTCAGATAATCTTTGTTACTTGTGCAAGCGAAAAAATAGGCGCTCGCAGCACCCTGTATTCGAGCAGAATCATCGAGAAAATAAGGCCTTATTTGATCCTGTACGCTCCATACCTGAAAGCGAGTGAAAGCTTCAATTAAGGCTTCAGTGGGTTTTTCGCGTACATTGGAGTTGAAGTAATTAATAAGGGGGTCGACACATTTTTGTGAGCCAAGGTTGATGAGAGAGCGAATACTTGCTTCGTGCAATTGGATGTCGTTGCTTGTTGCTAATGTCTTGACAAGTTCGCCTATGCAGCTTTTGTCGCCGATAAGACCCAGGGATCGGGCTGCTTGGCGTCTTAAGGGGAAGCCGCCCGTCGATGTTTCCTCGCCTCTGTCATGGAGACAGCGAATGAGTGCGGGAACAGAGTTTTTTGCGCGATTTTTACCGAGCCACCAGGCTGCGTGGTAACGAATTGAGGGATCGTTACTCTCAAGGGCAGCAAGTGCTGATTGCTCGGAGTTGATCAGGCTCAAAAGACCGGGTTGCAAACGCAAGTCGTACTTGGATTTTAGATGACAAGATTGGGTGCCGAAGCTGATCTGTTAAGACAGGCGTCAATCCTTGTTCCGTGTGCCGCGGTCCTTCCACTGCGTGAGAACATGAGATCGCATTTGAAATGGTGACATTTTTAGCTCTTCGCAATCGCGTTGATCTCTCGAGGCAGATCAGGGGAAGCTCAAGAGCGGTCACCTTCACTTGCCCCCACGAATTGATCCATTGCCTTTTTCAACCTGAATTCATGTCAAGCACGCAATCTCGAGCTCTTGATTTCGTCGCAGAAGCGGGAGGTCAGGTTTCACGTTCCTATCAGAGTCGCTTCTCAAAAACGAAAAAGCCAGCTGTGACAGTTGCTGAATTCAAGCTGAAAAGCTGCAGCAAGATGTCCATTGGCATCGGTCCAAGAATTCACGAGGACTGCCCTTTTGGCAGCGTTTTTGGCGAATTGACGTCATTGGACACGTCGTCTTTGGATGCTGTGATCACCGCTGCCTACAAGCAGGTTTTCGGCAATGTGCCACCAACACTGAATGAGCGTTGCACAGAGTTGGAAGCACGTCTGCGTCAAGGGGACATCAGCGTTAGGGAGTTTGTGGCAGGCCTTGCTAAATCTGAATTTTATAAAAGGAATTTCTTTCACCAGGTTTCACCGCAGCGTGGAATTGAGTTGAACTACAAGCATCTTTTCGGTCGTCCTCCTGTCGATCAAGCGGAGATGTCGAGGAGTATTTCTTTACTCGCTGATCAAGGTTTTGATGCATTGATCGATCACCTCACCGGTTCAGCTGAATACGCTGAGGTTTTTGGAGATAACACCGTACCTTACGTCCGAGCTTTTAAATCAGCGGCAGGAGCCTATACCTCCACCTTCTCATCGATGGTTGAGCTTCATCACCCATCTGCTTCTAGCGATCGTTCACTTGGCAATAGAAGTTTGATTATGGGGAGAGTTGCCTCTCTCGGCCGCATCAAGACATCAGCCAATCCGAATTATGTTTACACCAAGGCCATGGCTCCAACCATCAGCCCTAACTTCTTTGACAAGTATGCCAAAGCAAGTGTTCCCGTGAGTTACAACAATTTCAGTTACGCAAAAGTAGCTCGTGCTTAAGTAATCGTTCAATAAATCTTTTACGAGCCGGTCAATCGACCGGCTTTTTTAAGAATAAAAAAGCTCCCTAGTTCGAACCAGGGAGCTTGCTTTTTTAATTTGAATCTGAGTTAAGAATGCTCAGATCAGAGCGTTGATGGCGTAATCGATGTAGCTGTTGGCTTCTGTTGCGGCATCACCACTGAGGCCGTGGTTGCCTTTGATGTGCTTAAGGGCTTCCACATACCAGGATGGGGAAAGCTCGAAGGTGCGGTTAATTTCAGCCAGGCCGGCGATTAGATAATCGTCCATCGGACCTGTTCCACCGGCGACCAGGCAATACGTGATCATCCGCAGGTAGTAGCTGACGTCACGGGAGCACTTCTCCTTGCCACGTGCATCGGCAGCGTAGTTCGCGCCCTGCATTTGGGTGGTGTAGGGGAACTTCGTGTAGACGGCTTGCGCTGCACCTGCCACAAGGGAATCGGCTTTGCTGGTGAGGACCTTGGCGGCTTCGAGACTTGCCTGGGCCCGGGTGAAACGGCCGGAAGCACCCTGGATCTCGGTATTGCTCAGAAAGCGACCCTGGGAATCAGCAGCTGCGACAGCCTCGGTGAGAGGGGTTTTCATGAAGAAACGGGGAAATGTGGTGTGTCGTTAAAGGCTCAGAACCTGGTTCAGGCCACGGAGGCGGCGGCGCGATCGAAATAGGTGCCGATTTCGCTGCTGAGTGAGGCGCAGTCTCCAGCGGTGATGCCGGCGCGGTCGTTGACGAGATCAAGAGCAGCGCTCTTCATCAGGTTCACGCCAGCGGCCACGGAGGCTCCAGGAGTTCCAAGGGCCAGATAGGTCTCGCGAAGACCGTTGAGGCAGCGATCTTCCATCACTGAAGCGTCACCTGTGAACACGGAATAGGTGACGTAACGGAGGATGATTTCCATGTCCCGAAGGCAGGCAGCCATGCGTCGGGAGGTGTAGGCATTTCCGCCGGGAGCAATCAACGCAGGCTGTTGAGCGAACAGCTCACGGGCGGCGTTGGCAACGATGGTGGAGGCGTTGCTTGAGATGCGGTTCACGGCGTCAAGACGCTTGTTGCTGTCGGAAACCACCGAGGCGAGAGCATCAATCTCACTGGTGCTGATGAACTGTCCCCTGGCATCGGCCTGGGCGACAACCTTTGTGAAGGCGTCGAACATTTGGAACTCCTTTGGGCAGCGTCTAAATGGGTGTCACAGACACCGGAGGGGACATCCTAAGGAGAGTCCCGTCGGGTCGGGATGATTCTCGCGAAGGCTTCGAGGCGCTCCCGATACCTGTTCATAATGTTTAATCCGTTGCTGCACTAAGCATTTCGCTGACCGCCATCAGTGAGCTGATTTCTAGAGATCAAAAAGCACGCTGTGGATATAGGCCTCAGTCCACTCGCTTCCATGAAATCGCGTCAGCATGCCCCGGGCAGGATCCTTCTCAGCTCTGTAGGCGGTGTAGCGCTGTTGCCCCGCTAGGAGATGCTGCTGCCGCTCTGCAGGAACGGCCTCCGCTTCTGCGCTGAGTTCAAAGTAGAGCTTGAGGTAGTCATTGAAAGCAGGGCGAACGACGGATTCGATGATCTGATCTCCTTCCTCTCCGAGCGGGAGTCGTGTCCAGAGAAAGGCCGGTGAGAAAAAGGGCTGAGCTTCTTCTGGAATCGGTCCTCCATCGGGGAGTTCCTGACGCCAACGTTCAAAAATCGGCATCAGGCGATCCCAGACCGGTTGCGTGTGATCGGGATCGTCCTTGTCCGCCGGCTGTAGATCCAGGGCGAGCAGATGTCCTGAGGGCAGAGTCACAAGATCTCCACCGAAAAAAGGAAGATCAAACCGGCTTGACGGGTTGATCACAAAGTTGAGAACCGATGCCGCTCGGCCTGCATTCACACAAGCGGCCCGCACCTGGCGGTATTTCTCGGTTTTGCAGGCCCATGTCGCCGTGGTCACGGTGAAGGGATTGGCCTTGGATCCGCTCTGGTCCTCCCGTTGCAGAAACCGATCTGGAACGGGGTAGGGCTCCACACTGAGTGGCTTCAAGGCCTCAACCGCGTCATCAAGAAAGGGTTGCCAGGCCCAGCCGGCCAGGCAGACCGGGTCAGTGCTCGAACTGCGAAACGAGGACATCAGACCGTTGCAGGAAAGAGGAACTGATGGAGGAAGCGATCGGACCAGTCCTTCCCGAAGTGACTGGTGAACAAGCCATGGGCCGGATCGCGTTCAGCGCTGTAGCGGTCGTAGTCGATCTGGAGCTGTTGAATCCGCTCGGCCGCCATCGTCTGGTCACCGCTTGGGGCCTTGTCCGTCAGCTCCCAGTAACACTGCATAAAGAGGTCAAAGGCTGCGGGAAGTGAGCCCGAGGCCTCTTCGGCTCCCCCGCGACAGAACAACAACCATGGGGAGAAGTATTTGTTTGGATCAAAAGACCGCATCGTCTCTTCACCACTCAGATCGGGATAGCGGGCGTGCAGCTGTCTGAGTCCCTGAAAATGTCTGGCAAGGTAGGCCTCGTCCTGAATCAGAGGTTGGAAGTCCAGAACAGCGACCAGTTTCTGCCTGGCACCGAACCAGAGCAGGTCGATACCGAGGATTGGCTGTTCGTTATCCAGTGCTGGGTACGCCACCGAGTTGAGCACCTGAAGGCTGTCCCCGGCATCCAGCCGCGTGACGCGCCAGCGTCGGAATCCTGGAACCGACCAGAGCCAGCTTCGGATCAGGCTGTTGCGCTCGCTTGACCGTTTTTCGGCGAAATCTCCTGGTGCGGCCACTTGCTCCCCCCCATGGGCCAGCAATCCTTGATTCAGCTGCTCGAGAAACGGATCAAACATTCAGATCACTGCTCCCACCTCGGTTTGAGCTGCAAGAGCTTCGGCAGATTCAGCAAGTCTCTGGATGTCATCCTCCTCGTGACATCGCAACTCGGTGCAATAGGTGGTCATCGACACTCCCCCCATGTACTGAACTGAACTCACACGCATCCGCACCTGATCGGTGACGAACCAACAGCGTTCAATGCCGACGTTCGTGTCGTATCGCGTCGTGATCGTGAGGACGCCATCGTCCGCAAACTGATAGGTGCTGAGAACGGGCTGTTTTTCAACGTATCCAACATCCCTCACCAGCAGACCAAGCAAGCTGTTGTCAGCCGATGGGATGTCCACCACAACGGCGGCATAGTCCTCATTGCGGACACCATGCTTGAGGTTGCTTTCCCACCAAAAACGGGCACCGCCAGTGGCTTGAGAGGCGTTCATCTTGAGGGTGCGGCAAACCTTCTCGACCGCAGGATCATCAGCAGCGAATGGCTCGATCACCAGGTTAGAATCTGCTGCTTCGTCGTCTTGATGGTCGAGATGATGGATTGAACGTCGATTCAGCCAAGTTCCTCGACTCGCTTCGAAGAAATCAGCCATTGTCATCGGTTGGAACATGGGTCGACCGTGATGTTTCCAGGTGTCTTGCTTCAGGACATCTATGTCATGGCGTCGCGCTGCTGGGTTAGCTGCTCAAGGATTTCCCCGAGGCGCTGCAATTCGGCGTGATCATCCACAGCCGCCTGGATCTTTTTCTGGGGCATCCGCAGTTTCTGACCCATCGCTTTGACGTCGCCCTCGAGCCGCTCCCTGTAGGCGGTGAGTTGTTCGATCGAGTCCTGAAGTTCCTCAAGGCTTGGTTCCATCGTCTTGTCTCGCAAGATGGCCACATCATCCAGCATGGACCTTCCCTGGAGAGGGCATCGCTGCTCTAGGTGACGAACCGTTGCGTGATGTCGCGATACGGGCCTGCCAGCTCAGAAGCACCCCTTACTGTTTTTAGGCGCTTCGCCTGTGGTGCCAGGCCTCCAGCCTCCTCTAACCGTTCATTCCTCGAATGGCACGGTGAGTCAAGGCGGGTCCAGGCTCAACCCAGAAGCCGTTCCCCTTCACTGTCTGGCTCCCCAATGCTCGACGCATTTTCCCGTTCCGTTGTCAGCGCCGACGCCAAAACCGCAGCTGTCGGTAGCGCTGACATCGCCGCTCTCCGTCAGTATGTGGCTGATGGCAATAAGCGTCTCGACGCCGTGAATGCCATCACCTCCAACGCTTATTGCATCGTGACTGATGCAGTGACCGGCATGATCTGTGAGAACACCGGTCTCATTCAGGCTGGCGGCAACTGCTATCCCACCCGCCGCATGGCTGCCTGCCTGCGTGATGGTGAGATCGTGCTCCGCTACGTCTCCTATGCCCTGCTCGCCGGGGATGCTTCCGTGCTCGACGATCGTTGCCTGAACGGTCTGAAGGAGACCTACATCGCGCTGGGCGTTCCGACGCAGTCAGCAGCTCGTGCCGTCGCCATCATGAAGTCTGCAGCAACCGCCCTGATCGGTCAGACCAATACCCCTGAGAACGGTGGTACCAAGTTCCGCAAGATGGAAACCACCGTTGGTGACTGTTCTGCTCTGGTCGCCGAGGCTGCTTCCTACTTCGACCGTGTGATCAGCGCCATCGGCTGAGTCAATTCGTTCATTCCATCAACCAACTTTTCAGGATCTGATCGATGAAATCCGTCGTCACCACCGTTGTGACCGCTGCTGATGCAGCTGGTCGCTTCCCTTCTCAGAACGATCTCGAGGCCGTTCAGGGCAACATCCAGCGTGCAGCTGCTCGCCTAGAGGCTGCTGAAAAGCTTGCCGCTGGTCTTGATGCTGTCACCAAGGAAGCCGGCGATGCCTGCTTCAACAAATATTCCTACCTGAAGCAGCCGGGTGAGGCTGGAGAGAACCAGGTCAAGGTGGACAAGTGCTACCGCGATCTGGGTCACTACATGCGCCTTATCAACTACTGCCTGGTTGTGGGTGGTACCGGCCCTCTGGATGAGTGGGGAATTGCAGGTGCCCGTGAGGTCTACAGGAACCTTGCGCTTCCCACGTCCGCTTACGTGGAGGCTCTCACCTATACCCGTGATCGCGCCTGCGCTCCTCGTGACATGAGCGCACAAGCCCTCAACGAGTTCAAGAGCTATCTTGATTATCTAATCAATGCTCTTTCCTGAGCTTGATTCTGGCAAGATTTTCTTGTGATCAAGGGGGCTCTTTGAGCCCCCTTTTTGATGGAATTCATGTTTGACGACGACTCATCCGGACCGACCTTCTGGAGCTGAACACGAATGCACAATGCCGAAATCCCATCGCTGGACGAATTGTTTGATGATCTGACGACTCATCCAAGTCCCAGGATTCAGGAGCAAGCGTCTTGGGTGATGGTCGATCACTATCCAGCGGAATCCATGCCACGTTTGATTGATTTAATTGAGAATCCTGACCCAGCGATTTACAGAGCTGCTGTTAAGGCGTTGGGCCTGTTTGGATTGGACGCTCTCGGTCCATTATGTAATAAATACCGTTCCAGCAAGAATCCTACTGTGCGCGCTTGCTGCATCAAGGCATTTGTACAAGTCTCTGCTAAACATCCTGATCAGGTGTTTACCGATAATGCGATGAAGGTTCTGGAGGATGGATTATCGGATGATGATCCTGTCGTTTCTCAGTCGGCTGTGATGGCAATTGCACAGGTGGGTAAGCAGAGCGCAACCCGAGCAGAAGCTCTGCCATTACTTTTAAATGTTTCGCGTGGCGATAACACTGCTCACGCGATATCTGCCATCATGGCCTTAGGTGAAATCAACAATATTGATGCCAATCAGGCGCTTGAAAATCTGATCAACGATACTACCCTTGATCCGATTATCAGTGAAATCGCCAAGTCTTCCTTGGAACGTTCTCAGATGAATAAACCGAAGAATTGAATTTATCTGTCAATCTGATTGATGGCAACAGCAAAAACTGCCTTTACATCGTTGTTTTGCTCTAGTTCTAGAGCTTGATTCAAGGCTTTTAGCGCATCCTCTGCCTCAAGTTTCATCAGCGACAAGGCGGCATTTTTTCTGACTTGAGGGCAGGTGTCTTCCAGAGAAGAGCATAGAAGTGGTGTTGCCTCTTCCGGATCCTGAAGCTTGCCCAGGAGTGTTGCTGCTTCAGCCCGAACTTCTTGATTGACGTCCTTGAGAGCTGATACTAATAACTCTTTCGCTTCTAAGTCTTGCAGCGATTGTATTTGATCTCCTAACGCTGAGATCGCAGCAACCCTTACTTCAGCATGCTCTGATCGAGCAGCGTCACGCAAGGCTTCAGGTGCTTTTGATCCAATGAAAGACAGGCCTAGGTTGGCGAGACCGATCTGAAATGGCGTGCAGTTTGGGTTATTCAGTATGCTCAGAATGGTCTCGATCGCTGGTGGTCCGATGGTGGCCATGGCGCCGGCTGAAGACCCCTGCACAACTGGATCCTCATCTTCGATAAATGCTTCATAGAGATAAGGGAGTGCATCGGCGCTGCCAATGATGTTGAGAGTTTTGGCTGCGGCCCTGCGAACAATCACATTCGAGTGGTTTCTCAATGCAGAGCACAAAGCCGGCAAGGCTGCCTCCCCGACTAAACCAAGGCTTTTGGCAAACGTCAAACGTAGTTTGCCTCGGTTATCACCAAGACCGGCAATCATTCGGCTAATTGATTCCTGATCCGAGTTCACAAGACACCCATCACTCAACTGCTGTTGAAGCGTCTTCGCCAATGATTGTGCCTCCTCAGTACTGAGCTCGAGATTCTGATCATCCATAGACGACGTGCCTGCTTCCCTTTTACGCGGGGCTGTACCTGATCCATTATCCTTCATGATTGAGCCAGGATCGTCCCCGAATGACTCAGTTCGTGTTGTCCCATAATCCTCAGGTGGCTTCTCAATCGCTGCCTGTCATGTCGGCATCGGAACTGGCCAATGGCTTAAGTGATCAGGGAATGCAGGGAGTGAACGTTAGTGCTTTGCAGCATCCACATTGGAAAGTTCGGGTTGATTCTGATCTCGATCCTGAATCACTCGCTCAAACGCTGCTTCAAGCCTGGCGACGTTTTCGCGAGAGTAACGGCGTTCAGACCGATTTCACGATTCTGGCTCTTGGTGGACGCAAAGATGGGGTTGCTATGTCGAATTCGTTATTGCAAACAGGGTCCTGGGGTGTGGATGTTGTGGAAACAGACCGGCCCTCTGAATTCTTGGGAAGTATTAATTGGGAAGGCTTGAAGTCAGGTCGCCCTGCTGATGCAATCTTCGAAATTCACGACGCTCCTCGTTAATTGATTTTTGGTTTTTTATGGCAGGACAGTTTGATAATATTCACCCGAGTTTATCCTTCGAAAAAGCTTTAGGGATTCTTGCAACTCCTGAGGAAGACTTGGATTTATCTAGCGATTACTACATGGCGGTGTGTCACCTTCTAAATTTTCCAGGTGATCGGACAGAAGATGCACTTCTGAACATTGCAAGTAATGAGTCTGATACTCAAGCAATTCGCTTGGCAAGACGAAAGTCACTTGAGATATTGGGTCGCTTGGGCTGCTCCAGGGCCTTACCAGTTTTAGCACGATGTCTTGACGATTCTGATCCTTATCTTGTTGAAAATGCCGTCTGGAGCCTTCTTCAGATTGGCAGCAATGACCCCGACGTCCATCAACGGCTGATGGACCTCCTGGTTGAGAATCAGGCGAATCAGCGCATCATTATTCAGTGCTTGGCTGGTCTTGATGTTCAAGAAGCAGTTGATGTCATCCAACAATGCCTGAAATCACCGACCGATTCTGTGAGGACGGCCGCTGGATCTGCTTTGTGCAGACTCACAGGTGATCGCGGATATCTTGATGCCCTCGAACCGTTGTTGTTCTCGGTGAGTCAGATGGATCGTCAGATGGTGATTGAAGATTTAGCCGATTGCGGGGGGATTGAGCTGTTGGACTCCATCCTCAAATCTCCAGTTTCTCCTGTTTTCCGCCTGCGCTTCGTTCAGGCAGTCTTGCCCCCTCTGGAGACGTCCTTGACGGCGAAATGGAATCTTCTAGACGTGCTGGATCAAATCCTTACCGATTCGCCCGACTCACTTCTGCTGAGACAAACTCTTGATATGGAGATGTCGATCAGTGAGTGTTTGGAAGGATTGTTTTCCAACGATTTTGCTCGCTGTTATCAATGTCTGTTGTATTTGAGTGGTGTTGATGGATCGAAGTTGGGGCCTTTGCTTTTGCAGCAATGGAATGATCGAGCGTTCAACGATTATGGGGCCCATTATTTCTTCGTGCGCCTGATCGGGCTTGTCTCTTCTTGGCCCGATGACACTATTTCGATATTGGAAAAATTGTTGTTGGAGGCTGTTGATAATTTAAGGCCGCAGTTCAGTAAATCAAGGCCTGCGGCGTTGTTGTCATTGTTGAATCTTTCGTCTAAGCAGTTATCCTCTCACTTCCTGATTGAAATCCTGGAGTCTTCCAACAGTTCCTGGCAGCTGCAGTATGCGGCTCTTATGGTTGCTGAGCAGTTGCCAGAGCGGGAACTGCTGATTCTGCACCAACATCTTGGTGCAGAGGGTCATCTTTCTGCGGCTCACGCATATGTCCGAAAAAAGCTCTCGCGCGTGTTGGCATGAAAAAAGCGCTGCAAAATCTTCGCAGCGCTGCACCAATCGTGCTTTCAAATCAGTTGAGGGAGTGATTTATTTGCAACCCCAGGCACGGAACACCACAGGCTTTTCTAATTTGGGGGGGTTGTGGCCTTTGAATTGCTGAGTCGGCAAGGTCACGCTGACACTGCCAGTGGTGATGGTGGTTTTGTTCAACATACGAGCGTTGAGCTGGCTGTAGATTCTGCTGCGAGAACCCAGGGCATTGTCACTGACAACACGGCTGGCTTCGAGATCCACCATGTTGTTGAAGCTGGCCGTTGTCATTCCAGCCAATGATCCGAGCGCCCGAGGATAAGGAACAATGTCGCTGCCGAAGACTTCGGTGTATTCAGCAGAATCAGTCAGCGCATGGATGACCGCCTCAAATCCATGTTCTGCCAGGATTGCAATGTATTTGCTTACCTCCGCATGATTGAGTGGCGGGCGTCCAAGGAGATGCTTGAAATTGAGTTCAATACCACGCTGTGGTGAAACGTTGTGGAAATACTGGTCTTTGTAAAACTGGGATGTAGCCAGACCGGCGACAAAGTCGCGGACGCAGATTTCACCATTGAGCAAGCGGGCTTCCAGTGAATCACATCGCTGGTTCAAGGTTGGATTTTTATTGCCAAATACCTGCCTGTAGGCAGCAGTGATCACCGCATCAAGGGCTTCACGGTCACTGGGATTGAACTCGTCAAAGAGGGGTCGGTGCGGGCATTCACCGTACTTACGGGGGCCAATGGCGATTGCCATGTTGGAGCAGGCCTGCCGATTGAACTCTGCAATCGTTAATGCTGCACCTGAAGAGGTGGATGGAGAGGTTGCATAGCCAACAGGTTCATGCCTGCGCGCCTCAACGAGAAATTTTTTGGAGCGACTTTCGATTTTCAGCATGTTGATTGTGGTTGGAAAGGTGAGTTCGTCTTGGTGTGTTCGCTGCTTGGCTCCTCTTGAGGGTTCAACAAGGTGAGTGGCATGAACACAAAAAATGAGCGTCAATATATTATTCTGATTTTCTTCGTTAGTAGTGCGAATGATGTTTTTGAACTAAAAAATAATAATACTTAAGAACTAGTTGGTCGCCGTAACGTGATGAATGGGCAGCTCAATTGGATAAAAAAAAGGGCGGGTAGATCCCGCCCTTAATCCTGATAGGGATTGTTGGATCAGCCCAGGGAGTTGATCACATAGTCGAGCAGACCGGTGTACTCAACAAGAGCTTGGGAGCTCATGTCGCGAGGGGCACAGCCGCGGTTGCGGATGTAGGTGAAACCAGCGATGTAGGTGCCGGCGTCGATGCTGAGAGCCTTGTAGACCTCACGCTGACCATTGATGGCGAGCTCATCGAGAGGACCAGTGCCGCCGGTGACGAGGCAGTAGTTGATCAGACGCAGATAGTGGACGAAGTCGCGCTTGCACTTGTCCTTACCTTCGGTGGCGCAGCGACGGGGCTGACGTCCGGTGGCGCCGTTGGGGAACTGTTGATAAACAGCGTCAACAGCTTCCTGAGCAACTGCGTCGTAGTTGCTTGCAAGCTTTTCTGCAGCTTCGAGGCGGGCAGCAGCACGCTGGATTGAACCCTGGACGGCTTCCAGATCGGAGCTGGAGGGGAAACGGGATGCGCTGTCAGCGGAGCCGATGACAGTGGTGAGTACAGACTTCATGAAAATGCAGTGAAGGTGGGTTGAGAAAAACCGTTTTGGCTCAGCTGATGGCGCTGATCACCATGTCGAAGTAGCTCGATGCTTCGGCAGACAGAGCAGAGCAGTCACCCTGGGTGACAGCCATTTTGCGCTTGGGCTCTGTGGTGTTGTTGGTGTTGGTGATCATCGTGGTGGCGGATGCCTTCATGATCGCCACGGCACGGGCAGCGGAGCCGGTGGGAACACCCAGAGCTGCATAGGTCTCACGAAGACCGTTCAGGCAGCGATCCTGCAGAACGGATGCGTCGCCGGCCAGCAGGGCATAGGACACATAACGCAGAACGATCTCACCATCACGCAGGCAGGCAGCCATCTTGCGGTTGGTGTACACGCCACCGTTAGGAGCAGTCAGACCGCTGTTCTCGCAGCAGATACCAGCCACAGCGTCAGACACCATGCAGCTGGCGTTGGAGGTGATGGCGTTAACAGCGTCGAGTCGCTTGTTGCCATCAGAGATGAAAGCCTTCAGATCGGCGAGCTCAGAAGATCCGATGAAGCTGCCGCTGGAATCAGCTGAGACAGCTTTCCGAGAAAATGCGTCGAGCATAGGAAAACCAATGCGTATTAGGGGAGGAAGATGCAGTCGGCATCGGAGACGAGATTACAAGCGGCGAAAGAAACTCCCCTTTCACTTCTCATGATCTATACACAAGTTCACTTTAAGTTTCCAGAAGAAAATCAAAGCGAGCCTGGCCCCAAGATTATGACAGTTCCTCAACAACTCTTCGGCAGGCCCATTTCAGTGGTACCCAGCGAGCGGTGTCATTAAGTTCCATTAAGAAATTCTTCTCCGCGCTTAGTTCAAGCCTCAAACAGCCCCAAGTTGCTGCAACGCGAGATTTCGTGTACTGCGGAATTGTTTCGTGCAACGATGTGACGATCAGTTTTTCGTGCTCGGATAGAGCCATCAGGCCAGCGCACATTGTGAGGTAGTAGTGAATGACATAGTCGCTGCCAAGTTTTTCATGGAGGGTTTCAATAATCCTGCTGGCTGTCTCTCGCGTCGTTGTCAGAAGACGCTTTGCAGCACCATATTGCTTCGCTTCATCGCGGTGTTGGAGATAATTCTCGATCGCTTCTGCTGAGTCAGGGCAGGTATGTTCCTCCTTCAGCGCAAGGTTATTTGGATCGTCTATTAACAATTGGCGGAATAAATCCCTCTCTTCAGCATTTTCTTTGTCGTATTCTAATTCAGGTATTAATTCCAGTACACTTTTGGCCCGCAGCGGCATCGATACTGGACATTGAATAAGGTTGTGGACTTGTTTGCGATCACCGCTGTCCCCAAGATCAATCACAGCAGCGCGACGTTGGCCCGGTGCGTCACTGTGAAGTTGCTCAACGAGTTGGGGCAATAGATCTGTCTCACCGTGTCGCTTTGCGAAATAGCTTCGTGCAGCGCCGGAGACGAGGGGATTGTCGTGATTGATTAGATCGCGGATCGCATCGACGGCGTTGTTTAATCCAAGCCTGGTGTGAGCCTGGATGATCACGCGCTTGCGATTATCAGAACCATCGAGAGCTTCCGAAAGAGAGTTGCTCTGTTGGGGAGTTAATACACCATTGATTTTGATGATGGCATCGACGGCATCAATGATGGCGATTTCGTCTTCTCCGATCAGGCAATTCAGCAAATGTGGCAATGCACGTGTATCACGTCGTCTGCCAAGTGCCTCGATGGCTTTACGCCGTGTGATTCGTTCATATAAATCATCGATTGTGAGATTCAAGCATCCGATCAAGGCCTGGAGAGATTCTTCGGAATGACAAGCTCCAAGACGCGTTGCAGCCATGTATTTTGAAACTGGGTTATCGAGCTGCGAGGCGGACAACTTTATTTGCTGAAGTGCGCTTTCTTCGCTGATGCCGGCGAATAGCGAGTCAAACCTTTCGGCCATTTTAACTTCAATTATTCTGAATGATCGTAGCCGATGCTTGCTGAATTGAGATTTGTTTCGTCAAGGGTGAATGTCCCTGGCTCAATGTTATGAAAGCGAAGGCCCCTGGATGATTGATCCATCCTGATAGTAAGATCCAAGCGATGATGATTCTGGACAATGCCTGCGTCTGTTGAAGCTGAGGCCGCGCTCTCAGAATTCATTGCGTCTTGTGGGAAGGATCCTGCCAGTGTTCAATCTCTTCAAACGATCTCTGATCTTGATCAGCTCAAGCAATTTGTTGATTCCGTGGATTCATCAATTACTGGGTTGGCGTTGATACCTCTCGATCAAGCGACGAGAAAAGCCAAAATAACCGTTGATTCAGGTCATCTTCATGATGCCATTCCGTGGAGACTCCTGCGCTGCCCTGGCGGTCCACTCGTACTCCAGTTGATATGCAAAAGTGCTAACTTCGCGTTGTGGATTGAGAGCTGCTGAAGAATGTCACCAACCGAGCTCCAGCGTTTCGTTAAATGCATCGAGACTGAGCATGAACTTGCGACCGGATTAAAAGAGCTTTCAAGTCATCATGCCATTGTTCAATTTGCTGTAAGTCAGGGCTTTAATTTTAGTTTGAGTGAATGGATTCGTTTCTGTTGGCTGGATCAGCTCCAACTCACCGATCAAGATTTGGAGATGATATGGACAACAAAAAATGATCATTGGTCCTGGGCCTTCCGTCAGATTGCCCCATGGCGGGCTTTGCTTATGGATGGTGCCAATCAAGACAGTGCGATGGTTTCCGTGGAGACACCCTCAGCTTTGATGACTGACAGTGGTGTTGACGACAAAGATAAGCTTTTAGAGAATTTTATAGCGCTTGCCCGCCAGGATCAAAGTCTCCAACAGAAGATTCGTGAAGCGAGAAATGATACTGAAATTTTGGAAATTGCGAATGTTCATGGTTTCGCGATTGATTCTATGACTTTGCTCAAAAAGTGGAGTCAGCATACTGATTTCTCCAAGCCTACTTGGCTGGGTTGGTTTGAATAATCATCGATTAATGTCTGAGTAGCGTGTTTCAGACGAACCATGCTTTGCCCAATATTCAACGATTTTTTCACCACCGGGTCTTGGGACCGAAGCTTTTGTACGCAGAATTTTAAATGCTCGACCCAATCCCATCGGCCAATTTCCGACTGCTTCAACACTCCTTACTTGTCCGCCAAGAACAACGAGGCATCGTTCAAATCGCTCTAAATGCGATTGGTCAACGGTCTCAAAGATGAAATCACGATCAAAGCAAATCAGATGTTGTGTCCTAATCCAACCCTTGAGATGCTTTTCTGCATCTTTTCTGTTCATCTCGTCACACCGTTTTCTTGTTTCATCCAGTCTTCGTTGATGCAATCATTCAGCTCTTTAATGCGTTGAAAACGAAGTAAGCCATGTTCACTTCCCCAGCATTGAATATCCGTCTCCAGATCATATCCCCTGTCACGACTGTTCCAAGATTGTGAGCTAAGTTCTACTTCGCTAACAAGATAGGTCAATTTTCCATCCCGTGGCACAAGACACTTCTTGCCTGGTTCAACTGAACCTTCATAATATCCTTCCTTGACTTCTCTGAAGTGCATTGCACAGCCACAACGTGCCTCAATTTGTTCGGGTTGGATCTTATTCAGTAAATCCGGATGACGACCAGCACCAGCAATACGATGCTGTTGTTGATATCCAAAATTTTCAACAATAAAGATATCTCCTTCTTGTTTCAGGTTGTGCATGCCTTGGCGATAAGGATTCCACGGATCGTGGTCATAACTCTGCTCCGAATACAAAGATGGCTTACCAAAAATCTTGAAAGGAAGTGGTCGGAAGTAAATATTTATGCGCGCAAAATCTTTTGGATTATGTTGTGCTTGCTGATAATTGCTGAAATGCCCGGCGAGTATCCGCGCAAATTTTAAGAGCGAATGCATCAACGGTGGATATCACGACATTATCTTAGACGGCAAGTCGCCTTACTTCGGAGGCAAATGATGCTTGAAGAATTCCCGCGCCCTCGGACGTGCGAATGATCGAGGAGCGGCATCGAACGTTGTCTGAGACAAACCATATCCTTTCTTCAGCGATTGATTGACCATATTGCGTTTTTAATGTGAATGTACCATCATCGAGTATGTGATAGGTAGAAATTGCTTCTTCTGATTCTGCATAGCCAATGCTACGAATCAAGCGGCCTGTTGAATTATCTACTGGAATAGGAATAAGAAGGCACTCGCCTTTGGAAACTTCCCCTGGATTGTCTGGCTCCCAATCGCTATCAGCCTCCCATTGC
Organism: Synechococcus sp. KORDI-100; assembly: GCF_000737535.1. Classification (NCBI taxonomy): domain Bacteria; kingdom Bacillati; phylum Cyanobacteriota; class Cyanophyceae; order Synechococcales; family Synechococcaceae; genus Synechococcus; species Synechococcus sp. KORDI-100. The sequence goes on from NZ_CP006269.1 coordinate 726,678, forward strand.
ATAAAAAAAGGGCATATACCTTCAGAGCTGATCCCTGTTTTATTCAGTAATTTTAAAACGCGAGGGTCATCTTTCTTTATAGAGATGATACTGATTTCGCTAACGACATCTTCAAAAATTTGAAAAGCAAGCGAATGTCCGCTCCGCATTGATTTCCAGTCGCCAATGCTTTGAGCAACAAATTGCTCAATTGTCATGCGATGAATCTCGTTGGCTTGTGTCGAGTTCTGCTTTCCTTGATATCTGAACCATGTTGACCATTGAATCGATCATCATGGACATCGAAGCAGGAACTTCCTGAATTGATTCGTTGAATAATCGGTTGTAGTGGTTGCGTCCGGGGGCGCGAACGATGGCCATGGTTGGTGGTGATTTCGATTGAATTTTAGGTTTTTTAAAGTTTTATTTTTGGCGTTTTAACTATTCGTTGTGATGGAAACGATTTGACCACCTTGCTGGTGGATGCTTTTGACCGTAGCTGACAATGATGTCTGGCTGACCACAGATCGTTGAGCCACTCGGCGATTGACGCCAAGTTGTCTCCGAGATTTCCACAGAACAGTGAGGGTCGAACCAATGCCGACGCTTTTGCGACCAACAAGATCAGGTGTTTCTCCGGTGGCGAGACTGTTCAACAATCTTGAACGTGAGACACCGTCAAATCCCGCATCCCCCGGGTCAACTGCATTGGCTCGGTTGTATGCAAGTGTTGTGGAACCAACGATTGTTTGCTTATTCCTAAGAAATGGAACCTGATCAACGCCGAAGGCCTTCAGGTATTCGTCGCTATAGGTGTAACTGGCTATTTCGGCATTAAATCCTTCATCCGCCATCAGGCGAACGTGCTCCATGACTTCGGCTTGATCGTTAGGGGATCGTCCCAATAAGTGTTTGAAGTTGAGTTCTACAAATCGATAGGGGCTGTTTTTCTCCAGGAATATTCTGCGGTAAGTTTCAGACTGTGCCAGAGCTGTGATTAAGCCTTGGACAGTGAGGTCACCATTCATGAATAGTGCATCGACTGAAGGAAGGACATCCAATTCCATGAGATGCATGTTGCCAAATACCTGCCGGTAGGCGGCATCGAGAACCTCTCGGGAGTGTCCTGGGTCGAGATTGGCTGTCGTTGCTTGGGTAATCATTGATGAGAGAATTGAGGTCAATCAAACGTATTTCCAAAATATTTTCGGAAATAACACAACAGTTATCACATCACTTCTGTGATTGAAACAATTTTTCCGCCGCGAGCGTGAATGTATTTCATCTGGGAACTCATGTCCTTTCCGGTCACCAAATAGGTGTTGTTAGCAGTGCGCTGCCTTGCATTCCGGGTTTGAGCGCTAACAACAATACGGAACCTCTTTGTTGTCGGATCTGGTGATCCTGACTGTGCACTGTTGCGATTGATCCGACTTGTTGTGTTCGACCAGCCGCTTGGAACCATCCCTGTTGCGACTGAGTTCACAAGGGCAGAACCTGTTAAGACAGTGTCGCTGGCTGCGAAACCTTCTGCCAGGGATAAATGGCGGTTAAATGCAACCTGTGAACGACCATTTTCGCTGAGGATACGCATATAAGGAATGGTGTCTTCTCCAAACACTTCTTGATACTCCGAAGAATCGACGTAGCTGCTGATTTCAGCTTCGTACCCCTGATCGGCGAGGATTTGAATATGTTCACTGACTTCCTGTTGAGATTTTGGTGCTCGCCCAAGGAAGTGTTTGAAGTTCAGTTCGATGAATCGATAAGGAGCGTTGGTTTCAAAGAAGCGACGCTTGTACTCAGCTGAATTACCAATGGCACGTACGAATTCGCGGGTACTGAGGTAACCATCGCAATAACGGCTCTCAGCTGACATGGAGCGCTCAAACTCCATCAGATGGGGATTACCCATGACCTGGCGATAGCAGGCTCTGATCAGAGCATTGATCTGGTCAGAGCTATCACCGGGGCAGCGCTGGAAAACTTCCTGCTCTCTTTGTCCGAGGCCGAAGTTCACGTAGGCGTCGTTGCGAATTGGAGCAGCATCTTTGCCAGAGGTCACTCCAGGTTTCTTCGCTGCAAACGCGGCACGCGCATAGATGCCTGTCAGTGAGGTGGTTCCACCTGTCACCTGGCTTGGCGTGTTGATTCTCTGCGTTGTGTTCTTGGCCAGGTTGCCCTGCAGGATGCTGCGGGCACCAACTGCACTGTCACTGATTGCGAAACTTCTCTCAAGTGCCGCCATATTGGGGAAGCAAGCGGTCGAGAGATCCGCTGGCGAGTTCCAAGCACGGGCGTAAGGGATGATGTCTTCGCCAAACACCTCTGCATATTCTGCTGAGTCAACCAGGGCATCGACAACGGCATCGTGGCCTCCGTCATTGAGAATGCCGATGAGACGAGACATCTCAGATTGGCTCTGGGGAGGACGTCCAAGCAGGTGTTTTGTGTTCAGTTCGATTCCCCTCTGTGGTGCAACTCCCTCAAAAAATCTTTTTTTGTAGAAGCTGCTCTTGGCTAAGCCACGGATGAAGTCGCGGACATTTAAGTCTCCGTTGCAGAGCTGAGCTTCAAGCTCAACGGAACGCTCAAAATCCATCACGTGAGCATTGCCATAGACCTGACGGTATCCAGCAGTGATCGCCTGCTCAAGTGCTGCGCTGTCGTTCGGACTGTACAGCTCTTGAATCACACCATGAGGGCAGTTTTCGTGAGTGCGAGGTCCGATGGCGATATTCATTTTGGCGCAGGACTGACGCAGGAATTCGCTGTTTGTCAGTGCTGGCTTGTTCTGTGTTGTCCCTCCACGATTAAAAGAAACAGGGCTTGACCACTTGCTGGTGGCACCGAATCCGCTTGAGGCTGGCTTACTGATTGACATGGTGAAAGTGTGGTGTGGATGAGAATGGTTGGATGTCTTGACGAACAGTCAGATCATCAACTGATGGGAGTAATGCTGGAGATTTTGCCGCCTTCGCGGTGGATGCGAATGAATTGTTCAGATAACTTGTCGAAGGGCACGTAATAGACCCTGTTTGACTTCACGTAGCGAGAGATTCGTTTCAAGTTGTTTGACCTGTAGCCAGTCACTTCAACACGAAAAGTCTTCCCTTCAGACCCTGCCCCGACGCCAAGCCGAGTAGGGGCTTCCTGGAGATTGGCTGCTGGACGAAAGCTCCAACCGGTGCTCTCTTCAGATGATGGCCGAACGACTGGGAGAGGACGATTTTGGTATGCCGCTCCTCCCAGCTTTGAGGCTTTACCCGACAGATCACCCTTGAGACTGCTACTGCTGTTGCCTCGTAACAGCTGAAAATTCCACGTGAATTCCTGCATCGTTCCGCAGGATTCGGTTTTCCACCCACGTTGATAGGGAACGATCCACTCTCCAAAGGTGTCTTGGTATTCTTTCGAGTCAATAAACGTGTCGATGTCTTTCTCAAATCCAGCAGAGTCGAGTGTGTCGGAGTGACCCCTCATTTCCTCATAATCTGTTGGCGCCCGCCCGAGTAAATGACGAAAGGTAAGTTCAATGTAGCGATAGCGTGAACAGCTATCGAAAAATCTTGTTCTGTAGAGGTCGCTTTTGGCGAGCTTGCGAACTAGTTCTCGAACGCTTAATTCGCCCAATTTAAATTGCGATTCAGTGATGAGATCTCGCTCACTGTCCATGACGTAGGCATTGCCTAGCACCTGGCGGTAGGTTGCGCGAATGATCTCAGCTTTTTTGAGATCATCATCTCCCGGCAGAAGTTCAACCACTGCATCGGTATCGAAGCTTTCTACCCCAAGGAGCGAGGCCGGACCGAATGGCATGGACAGGATCCACTTATCGCCGTACCATGATCGGGCAAGTGTCGTCATGTATACGGCGGTCTTTACAAACCTCAACCCGCACTGCCTTGAGCCACGGCAGGGGTTCCAGGCTTGAGACGTTCGATTATCAGCCTTGAAGATTTTGAAGGCTCACGCGTGTTGTCTGCCGTGTGATCGGGTTCCAATGATCGAGCTGATCTGACGGTCGCGTCAGCAAGATCGTGGTCATCGTTTCGAAATTCTTGCAGTAGGAAAAATCCGCACCCTTGATTGAATCGGCGGTTTCAAAATCCGCGTTTTCAAGGTCGGCGCCGCGAAAATCGGCCAGATCCAGCTGTGAAGTGCCGAAGCGTGCTCGTTTGCAGCAGGCTCCTTTAAAGCTGGCGTTTCGAAGGTCAGCACCAACAAATGACACGTCATTCAGAACGGAACCGCTCAGATCAGCACCACTGAGGTAGGCCCCCAAAAAACTGGCACCTCTGAGGTCGAGTCCTCGGAGGTCTGCGCCATTGAAAAACTGACCATTCAGCCTGGCTCCGGGACCAACGGCTCCGGTAGATACATGGTTGAATTCACGTGGCCAGCGCGTGGCCCAGTCAAATCTGGCGAGTCGAAGATCAGCACCCTCCAAGTTGGCATTGCTGAGATCAGCCCCCCTCAGATCAACACGACAGAGCTTTGCCTGGCTCAAATTGGCTTCTTTCAGGTCTGCATTTCTCCAGGAGGCGCCCCTTGCATCGATGCCTTCGCTCCCATCTCGATCAAGAAAAAGCGGTTGTTGTTGCTCAGGAGCTACCCAATTCTCTAGCAAGTCTGATTATTCGTAAAAAAAGTACTATACAGGGTTGTAACCAGGCGATTTGCCTGGCGTTCTCTGTCACTGCGCCATTTCAATCAATTGTTAACAATGTGAAGTGAGTATTGAGTAATTTGTAGATTTCTTTTCGTCGCAAAATTGTTTGTCGCTATGTTTTATGCTCGGCGTTGTTCATTGTGACGTCCCGCATGAGTAAGAGCGAGTTAAGAAGGTTCATTCGTGACGCTAACCGTTCGGATGAGATGAAAGCAAAGCTCTCGACTGCTGAGCCTGAGCAAATTCTGAAAATTGCAGAACATTATGGGTTTGCATTCTCCGATGAAATAAAGGGTCGATTTATTAATCGATGGTACGGCGTTTATTTTTGTCCTGATCGCGAAGAGGTCGATCAGTTGTGCCCGCGCTTAAAGCCGAATGGATTTCCTACATTGGCGCACTATTCGCAATCGACTTGCAATGTTGAAATGCAGCAGGAAGAAAGGGACTTTCGCTCAGGACAAAAGTATTTTTCTGAAGATCTGAAGGGGTCTAAATAAGCTGAATTACAGCCCAAGGAATTTGGCAGGTATTCCATCAAGCCCGTTGTAGCCGAGCATCTGAGCGATCAGGTTGATGGCCATGCCGCCCAGGTGAATTGCTGCAACGAGAATCAAGCCGCGCCAGAGTTTTTCGAATGTTGCGGGAGGGTTGCCCTGGGACCATGCACTCGACTGCTCTGGCATGAATCAACATAAAAGATCTCCAATAAAAATACATTTTTAAGGATTTCATGGCGCGTTCCTCATTACTTCTTTACAAAAAAACTGCTTACCGCCACCAGTGTGGTGGGATTTCATCAGACCAGTCTTCCTCGCGCTGAAAGGTGAACTCCCCAGCGACTGACCCCCAGACCCGTTGATGTGTCGTCAGGTCATAGCCCCGATCCAAGGTGGTCATCCCCTCCGGACTGAGTTGAAAACGACTCTTCAGATAGGTGTCGACACCATTGCGATGCACGATGCAGCGACAGCCTGGTTCAGTGGTCCCCGCAAAGGTTGAATGGCCGCTTGGGGTGACGTCGTAGGCGCAGCCCTCAAGGACGCCGAACGCTGTTTCTGCGATCGTATCGCGGATCATCCGATCATCAGAGGCGCCCTGAAAACGCTGAAGTTCATGCAAGCGGAAGTTGATCACGCGGATGGACGTTTCACCCTGCAGTGTTGGACGCAGAATTCGAACCCGATAGGGCTGGCTGGGATCGACGGCATATCCCTGCTCAAGCAGCAGCGTTGGCTGATCAAACTGGGGCAACGCCCTGTACTTGAGAATGATGTGGGCGAAGAAGGGAGGATTATCAAAGGCCTGCTGCTGATTGCTGTGCCGTCCAGCGAGCAAACCGCAGAACCGTTGAAGACGCTCCTGGCCGGCCTGGGCCATCGATCATGAATGGGTGTGCATGGGTCGAACCTATGTCACACCCCCTGGTCAGCCTGAAATGTCTCAGGTGTGCAGCATCTCACTTGCAATCGTGAGCAGCACGCGTCCCAGTTCAAAACCACCTATGGCTGCAAGGGTCAGCCAGGCTTTGAGAGCCCAGGCCGGAGGCTGGCCATTGATCCAGGCAGCCGAGGTCTGCGGCGGGGATGCAACAAGGAGCTCCATTTTGTTCGGGCTGGGAGCCCGATCCTTCAGAGAATTCCGCCAGTCAGCTCCGTAGCGCGGAAATTGCTGATAGATCGGAGTTTCACCCAGGGCTCGACCGGGTAGAACGCGCGACCGCTGCTGCGGAACCAGGTCATACCCGAAGCAATGCATGTACTCCGTGCTGTCCAGCAAGGTGTCGACGAAGGCCGTGAAGCCCTTCTCTCCAATCACGATCGACCATGCTCGGCGTTCGGCATCGCCATGGACAGGGCGGCCGAGAACCCGCCCGACAACCTGATCCACCATGCGGTAGTTCGAGCTGCACTGGTAGTAGCCCTGCTTGAATCGCATGGAGAGCAGCAGTCCGCGGATGAAATCCCGGACGGTGATGTTGCCGCTGCGGAGTTGTGATTCCAGGAACGGCTCACGATCACTGCGCATGGCATGGAAGAACACCTGGAGGTAGGCCTGTTCAATCAGCGCATCCATGGCGATGCGGTTGGTGTCGTCCCCAGCGGCTGCGGAGGGATAGAGCTGGCTACGAACGGTGCTCTCGTCGCCGGCAAGATTGCTGACACGGCCGTTCTGGGAGCTGAGCGGGTATTGAAGGAGCGGGATGGCCATGGAGTACGCCGTAGGTAAAAATACTTGCCGCAGATCTTGCTTCGGCTCGTCTGGTTCCCGGTCTGCCTCTTATCAGCTCTTAACTGCAGATTTGTTGAGCTGGGCGCCGAGGTGCTGGAAGCAGTCACGAATCAACTGCTGCTCGCCTGTCTGTGAAACCCCCTCCAGGGCAAGCTCTTTCAGCTGCTCTAGGGCGATTTTCATCCCCTCTGTCGGCACGTTCATCCGCCTGTAAAGCTCCCGCAGTGCGTCCATGCCTCCCGGGTTTGTGAACGTGCTGTGATTGCAGGCCACCGCGTACGTGATCACGCGGAGAAAGTTCCAGCAATCCCGCCAGCAGGCCTCAGCCCTCTCCTGAGGGAACAGGGCCCCGCCCGGCTGAACCAGTTGCGGCTGTGATTCCAGCAGGTGGGCCCTTGCCTGGTTCACCAATTGATCCGCCCTCTCCCCCAGATGGCTGGGGATGCTGGGGTTGATTCCGGATGCATGGCAAATGCTCTCCAGCTCCCCATGGGTCAGCAGGCGTTGAGCCAGGTCGGCTTTGTCGATCAAAGCGCGTGTGGTCTGCGACAGCGCACGGTTGGTGCTGAGTCCCTGAACCCGGGCGTTTTGGGCCAGGGTTTTGATGTCGGTGTATTGGTGGATCAAGAGCTGATCCCGGCAACCGGTGTAGCAATCAACCAGCCGTGGCGCTCCAGATAAAAGGCCCACACCAGATCCTTGCCGAGCCCCGGGCATCGGTCGACGGCAGCCTCCGTGAGTTCTGGTGAAATACCCAGTTGCGATAACAGCCGAGCGACGGCATCGGGGCTGGAGGCTGTTGCCGTGCGGATGGCTGAGCCAACGACCCAGGTCAGACGCGTGTCCTTGAGATCGCCGCTGCTCTTCTCGCACGCAAGCAGAAGATTGGCCGGCGTGGTGTGTTGATCAAAGGTCTCCCGCCAGAGCTCGATGTTTTCATCGAGCAGATTGATCCGAAAACAACCTTCTCCTACGGGTAGATCCAGCTCACCTCTGCTGCCGGCCTGCTCCTGCAGTGCAGCAATTCTCGGATCAGCCAGTGGGCTCATCAAGAAACGCCACGAAAATAGGGTCTATCCAGTGTCCCGGAATTTCTGGGCCCCAGTCGCCGGTTCGTGGGAATCGACATGCATCTGTCTGCAACTGGTGCTGTTTCTTCCGGGGCATCAGCCACGAAGGCCTGGAGCTCGCAACCTGATGGCTGGCTAGGGATCGATGGCGTTGTTTATGTGGACTCCTTGGAGGATGCGACTGAGGATCTCTTCTTCAACAGGCCGGTGAAGGTGGCAAGAGCAAACATCGCGAGTAACGCAATGCCCAGCGACACACTGGCGCCCTTCGTGACTCCCGCTCCAACGGCAACAAGAATCGAATCACTGATCAGCACGCTGATCAGAAGGGCCGGCGCAAAGATCCTCCAGTGGGTTCGGCTGATACCGATGGCGTAGCTGAGGAAATCGAACAGGCCTGTCATGAGCAGTCCGGTCATCAGGAAGAAGTTGCCTTCCAGCTGGTTCTTGCTGAACCCGTCGATCTTTTCCATGGCGCCGGCACCCACAAGACGGCTGACAGGGCCGCGCCCCCAGCGGCGAGCGATGTAAAAGGCCGAACTGCAGAACACCAGATCCGAGAGGATGATGGTCATGTATCCAACCTTGAAGCCCAGAAGGGACCCCGCCAGGAGCGAGTAAACGGAACTCGGCAGAGCCGGAAGAATGATGCTGATTCCACGCAGGACAAACAGCCCCAGGGGAGCCCAGAACCCCATTTCATTGACAGCGTTTTGAAGCGGCGCGATGCCGTAGCGCTGGAGGTAAACGACGACGACAACGAACACAGCGATCCAGGCGCTGATCTTCAGTGCTGTCTTCAGCCTGGACATCTCAATCGCTCGAGAGCACCTGGGAATTTAGGGCAGCCGTTGTGTGCATCACTGCCGTGGACACAAGGCACAGCATCGATACCATCAGCGAAATCTCTCCATTCGAGGCCAGCCCGGTGACCACCACCTCCCCGCGCACCGAGTTTGAGCAGCAGCTGTGCACCCAGCTGCTGAGCCTCAGTGAAGTGGTGGAGACCCTGGCCGATCGGTTGATGGAGCTGGACGCCAGGCTGTCCGAAGTCGAGGGGCAACAGGTCGCTGATGCGGCGACCGCTGCCGTGAGTGATGACGCCAGTGATCTGCTTTCCGCGAGCGAAGAAAAGGTTCGGATGCTGCTGGACCGTCTGAATCCGAGCGAGGTGACCCCCCTTCATGCCGTGGATCTCTCGGATGGTCCCGAACCGGAGACATCTCCATCCCCGGATGCGTCCGAGGACGAACGTGTTGAGGACGAGGCGATCAGTGATGACACCGAATACGTCGATGATCCCCAAATTGATCTGCTATCCGCCTGATCAATCCAGCTCCAGAAGGCGTATGCGAAATCCAGCCACCTGCCTCGCCATGTCGGGTGAACTGATCAGAAACGGGTGATCGGCCATCGCAGCCAACACGGTCTCCAGATGGTCTCCCTGGCTCACCTTCGAGTTGTTTCCGCCTCGAAGTTGTTTCCACGTGCGGTCAAAGACCATCGCGAAACTATCGGCGTTGTTGAACAGCCTGTCGGTCGCCGCATCGGGGGGGATGAAGGACACAGGACATTCGGCATCAGGGTGATGCCAGGACCCAGATTTGAACTGGGGACACGGCGATTTTCAGTCGCCTGCTCTACCAACTGAGCTATCCCGGCGTGTCGCCTTGGCGACGGCGATATCTTAAATCACGGCATGGGGATGGGGTGCGGGCAAGACAGATCAGGCCTGCGACGCGATGGCCGGATGCCTCGAGAGCTGAACGGGCCGCCATGGCTGTCCCACCGGTGGTGAGAATGTCGTCGACAAGCCAGATGATGCGATCGTTGTTGTGCGCGACACCCGTGTTGTCGACACTGAAGACTCCCCGAAGATTGGCGAGCCGCTGCTGGCGATTCAGGTTGTGCTGACCAACGCCAGCACGGGTCCGCCGCAGGATCGGTCGATGCTCCATCCCCAGGCCGGTTGCAATCAGGTCAGCAAAAGACCGTCGTTGTTGGCGACGCCAGCTTGGTATCGGCACCAGCACCGCATCCTTCTCGACAGTGCAGCGATCAGCCAGAAGCTGAACCAGGCCATTCAGCCGAGAGGGTTCGGGGGCCTTGCGCTGCCTGTTGACAAATGTTCGGACTGCTCCGGAATAGTGGGCGAGGGCTTGCCACGGCAGCGGGTCCTCCCCTTTCAGCACGGCTGAAGGAACCCCCAGTCGTCGGCGACAGTCCGGGCAGGGCAGGCCGCTCGCAAAGGCATCGACGGGTTGCCGGCAGAACGGGCAGCTGGGTTCAACCAGAAGGCTGCGGGCAGCCTTGAGAATGCCATTCAGCAAGGGTGCGCTCGCCGTTCCTCAACAGGATTCCCCTCAGTCCTTGTCGTTCGGCATGGCCCGAAGCATCGTGACCAGCGTGCGATGGGCATCTTCGCTGTCGGTGAGGCTGTGATCGAAGCGAATGCGAACGCTCTCGCCATCAACCTCCAGCTCCATGTCGTCGGGGGTGACGGCCACCATGCGTGCGTTGGTCGGGGCTGTGATGCCCCCGTAGTGACGCGCGTAGGCCAAGACCGCCTCAGCGTGATCGTTATTCATGTGTCGGCAGATCCGAGTGCTGACGTCGGCGGTTAGGGGATCAGCTGGCATGACGGAAACGGTTCCTGTGCAAACTCTGGCAGTGATTGGGTCAGCCGAAGCGTTCCAGGAGCAGCAAGCCCAGCCGGATGCCGCTGAACGTCACATAGCCGGCAAGGATGACGAACAGGCCGATGGCCAGACCATCGCGCAACTTGTTGGGCATGGCGCTCCAGGGATGGATGAATTCTTACCTGGCGACGGCATCGAGTGCCAAACGTGCGGCGCCGGCTGCCGGCGGACGGAAGCAACTCACGACCGGAATCTTCAGACGACGTTCGCGAAGACGTCTCCACTGCGGATTGCGGGCACCTCCGCCCAGGCTGATCACCCGTCTTGGGGCCGGGGCACCCAGTTCAGTCAGGCAACGCCAGCCCTGTTGTTCGATCTCCGCCAACCCTTCAAGCAATCCGTGGAGATAAAGCGCGTCGCTGACTGGTCGTGGCTCCAGAACGGGTTGAAGGTTGGGATTGTCGACGGGAAAGCGCTCTCCAGGGCCAGGGTATGGCCGCAGGCACAGGCCACTGTCGGACTCCGGGTCAATCTGACGGCTGAGTTCCTGGAGAACACTGGGATCAAACAGCTTGCTGAGCACGCCACCGCCGGCGTTGGAAGCCCCTCCACAGAGCCAGCGTCCACCCACCCGGTGTAGGGTGATCCCCGGTCCCCGGATGGGTCGATCGGTGAAGCGCTTCATCACCAACGTGGTCCCCAACACGGTGATGCCATCGTCGTCTCCGGGATCCGCCGCCAGAACGGCTGCATTGGAATCCGTTGTCCCAGCGATGACTTGAAGCTGATGCGGCAGATCCAGCTCATTGGCACGTTCAGCGTCAATGAGCCCGAGCCTTGATCCGCTGGGACAGATCTGGGGCAGGGCTTGCCCCCATGCCTGGTCGATCAGTCCAGGCAGCCAGGCGTTGCGCTCGAGATCCCATCCCAGCCGCACGTTGTTGCCTTCCTCTCCCCATCGCCAGTCGTTGAGAAGCCAACCGTTCAGCCAGTCCGCCTGATGCCGAAGCAGCAGATCTTGGCCGTACTGTTCCATCAGCCGCAGGCCTCGAGCCAGGCTGCTGCTCGAGCTGGCGGCTGGCCCTCCTTCTGGAACGAGCTGTTGAAGTTGTTCCGTGTGGGCTGGAAAGGCTTCGGAGTACCGGAGAGCTCGGCTAATCGGGGTTCCATTGGCCTCGCAGGCCAACAGGGTGCCCGATGTGCCATCCACTGCGAGGGCTACGAGTCTGGAGCGCATGCACTCCGGGATGGCCCGGATGAGCTCCCGGCATCCCTGCTGCCAGTCTTCCGGTTGCGTCAGACCCGTTCGATAGCGCGAGGATTGGCTGTGCAGAATCGTTGTCTGCCGATCAAGCACGGCAACCCTGATGCCGCTGGTCCCGAGGTCGATGCCCAGTACCAGCGGGCTCTCACCCATCGGGTTCAGACGGTGACGCCTTGCTTCAAGCGGCTCGCTTCAGCCTGCAGGAGCTCCGCGCTCTTGTCGGCAACATCTTCCCAGGGGGCCTTGAGATCATTCCGTCCGAAGTGCCCGTAAGCGGCGGTGTTTTGGTAGAACCGACCTCCCCTTTGCTGGGGGAGGGTTCGCAGGCCGAAGCTTTCGATTATGGCGCCGGGACGCAGGTCGAAGTGCTCCTGCACAAGTTCGGTGAGTTCCGCATTGGAGACCTTCCCTGTACCGAAGGACTCGACCAGGATCGAGACGGGTCGCGCCACGCCAATGGCGTAACTCAGCTGCACTTCGGCGCGCTCTGCAAGCCCTGATGCCACAAGGCATTTGGCCACGTAACGAGCTGCGTAAGCCGCTGAACGGTCCACCTTGGTTGGGTCCTTGCCGGAGAAGGCCCCTCCGCCATGACGGGCGTAACCGCCATAGGTGTCAACGATGATCTTGCGGCCGGTCAGGCCTGCGTCGCCCTGGGGGCCCCCCACCACAAATTTTCCGGTGGGGTTCACCAGATACCTTGTGTCAGCCCGGTTGGGCTTGAGGGCGAGATCGGCAGTGGCAGGTTCCACGACATGGGTCCAAAGATCCTCTGTGATGCGATCCCGGATCCCTTGCTCGTCACTGATGCCGGCCACCTCGGCGGTGTGCTGGGTGGAGATCAGGATGGTGTCGATGGCGACGGGTCGGTCGTCCTCGTAGACGACGCTGACCTGGGTTTTCCCGTCAGGCAGCAGGTAGTCGAGGGTGCCGGCATGGCGAACCTCGGCCAGACGTTTGGAGAGACGGTGAGCCAGGCTGATTGGCAGCGGCATCAGCTCCGGAGTCTCATTGCAGGCATAGCCGAACATGATTCCCTGATCTCCGGCTCCGACACGGTCGAGGGGATCACCTTCATGGTCATCGGCTTCATCGACCCCTTGGGCAATATCCGGCGATTGCTGATCCAGGGCCACCAGCACAGCGCAACTGTTGGCATCGAATCCTCCGGCTCTGGCGCCGCTGTAGCCAATCTCCCGGATCACATTGCGAACCAGATGGATGAAATCCACCTGGGCTTTGGACGTCACCTCGCCCGTGATCATGCAAAGACCTGTGTTCACCACGGTCTCGCAGGCGACCCGGCTTGAGGGATCCTGAGCCAGGAGTGCATCGAGCACGGCGTCACTGACCTGATCGCAGATCTTGTCTGGATGTCCCTCCGTGACCGACTCAGACGTGAACACGTGGCGGCTCATGGATGCGATCAATCAGTTCGGCGGACTTTACGCGGAGGCTTTCACATTCAGATCTGCCCATCGTTCAAAAAGATGATCGGCGCTTGGCAGGTGTGGGGGCACGGCCCAGCCGCCACGGAAACCGAGCACAACGCCGATGCCAGCCGCGGTGGCCATCGTCAGATCCGTTTCCGCATCGCCAATCAGGGCACAGTCCTTCGGTTGCAGATCACACTGCGCGCAGAGCGCCTGCACGGCGCCGGGATCAGGTTTCGACGGTGCGTCGTCGGCACTCCAGAGGCCGCTGATCCGCTTGTGCAGGTCGTGGTGAGACAAGAACTGATCAATCCCGTCCCTGGTGTCATTGCTGATCACGGCCATCGTGACCGCTGCCTGATTAAGGGCTTCGATCAGGCCATCGACGCCTGGCAACAGCTCACTGATCGTCGGCAAGCCTGATGGAGATTGATCGCTTGCGTCGAAACTGTCTGATGCGATCCGGCTGGCTTCCGGCCAGCTGCAACCCTGAAGACAGAGCACGGTTGCCATCGAGGTGAGATTGTCACGCCGTGCCGCAACAGCCAGGGTTCCCGCTGGATCGAGACCGTTGTCCCGTCGGCCGAACGCATCGCGCAGTTGTTGCCGCAAGGCATCTTCCGAGAGTGCTGCCCTCCCCAATGTTTTCCAGATCTGCAGTGCTTGCGAAATTCGATCGTCCGCAAGCTTCAGCAGGTGAGGCTCACTGCGCGAAAGGGTGCCGTCCTTATCGAACAGCACCCCTTTCACCCGTCCGATGGGCTGACCCTTCAACAGCAGTTCAGCCATCGCTGGCTGTCTCAGACCATCATCACTCCAAGGCCTTCCTCGCCTTCCTCAGCCTGCTCCAGCAACATCTTCTTGTAGCGAGCGGCCATTTCCTCGGCGTTGTCGAAGACCTTCTGCGGATCGGTCAGCATGTCGCCCGGTTCGGGTTCCAGCGCTTTGGTGGAGAGCGAAATCCTTCCCCGTTCCGCATCGAGATCGATGATCATCACCTTCATCTGATCGTTGACGTTCAGCACCGAGTGCGGCGTTTCGATGTGTTCATGGCTGATCTCTGAAATGTGAAGCAGGCCGCTCACACCGCCGATATCAATGAAAGCGCCGTAGGGCTTGATGCCTCGAACGGTTCCGATGACCACTTCTCCCACCTCGAGGCGATTCATCTTGCGTTCGACCAGCGCCCTCCGATGGCTGAGCACCAGGCGATTGCGCTCCTCATCCACTTCCAGGAACTTCAGCGGCAGGAAGTCTGCAACCAGCTCTTCCTTCGGCTTGCGGGTGCTGATGTGAGAGCCGGGAATGAAGCCTCTCAGTCCTTCAACCCTCACCAGTGCACCACCACGGTTGGTGGCAAAGACCTCTGAATAAATCGTGGCGTCTTCTTTCTGAAGTTGTCGGACCCGCTCCCAGGCGCGTTGGTATTCGATCCGGCGAACCGACAGGGCGAGTTGACCGTCCTCGTTCTCCTCACTCATGATGAAGAACTCACGGATTTCACCGGGCTGCAGGACGTCACCGAGCCCTTCGACCCGGTTGATCGACACCTCCTGCAGTGGCATGAAAGCCGCGGTCTTGGCACCGATATCGATCATGGCGCCCTTGGATTCGAGGGCGAACACGGTGCCGTTAACGATGTCGCCTGGCTTGAAGTTGTAGTCGTACTTGCTTAGAAGAGCAGCAAATTCATCCAGGGTGAACCCGGCATCATCAAGGCTTCGGCTTGTGGCTCTGCTGCTTGGGTCATCCGCACTTGGGACGTCCTCAGGGATGCTCAGATCGTCCTCGCCGAATGCCTGTTCAGCGTCGTCGACGGCAGAGCTCTGATCCGCTGATGTCTCAGTGGTCACAGAGGCGTTTGTCGCTTCAGCTGCTGGAGTTTCCTGAACCTGCTCTTCGGTGGGCGTCGCGGACATGGGGGTATGGCGGTCTGCCTCGGGAGGGCAGTACGAGAATGTCCATGGTTCGCCCGCCGACGATCCACGGAGAATTCACGATCTTACAGACTGGACTTCAGCCTTCGGACGTCAGCCGACGGCCGCGAGGTGCGTCTCGTCCCGATTCATGGTTTCCAGAGTCGAAATGAAATCGCTGATGCCGCGGAACTGTCGATACACCGAGGCGAAACGGATGTAGGCCACTTCACTCATCACCTTGAGCTGAGCCAGCACCAGTTCGCCAATCTCGGCGCTGCTGACATCCCGTCCGCTGCGTTGCTGCAGCTGCAGTTCCAGCTCTTCAACCATCGTTTCGAGCCGGGAAGCGTCGAGACCGGTTTTTTCACACGCTCTGTTCAGACCGTGCAGAAGCTTGCTGCGACTGAAGATCTCACGGCTGCCATCGCGTTTGACAACGGTGATTGGAACGGTTTCCACCCGCTCGTAGGTGGTGAACCGGAACTCGCAGTTGAGACATTCTCGGCGTCGCCGCACACTGCGACCGGAATCAGCTGCGCGTGATTCGAGCACACGACTATCGGTGTTCTGGCAGGAGGGGCACTGCACGCCCTGTTCAACCTTGAAGGTGCACCAACTGTAGACAGTGTTTTGAGTCTTGAGAAGGGCCTTCACGACATCAGTCTCAGCTTTGATTCGCCAGGATGCTTGCCGCTGTAATGAGACTGGCCGTTTCACGGATCCAGATCGAGATCAGCCTGCGACGAGGTCTCGGCAGGAAATGAAAAAACCCTGCCGCGGCAGGGTTTTTGGGGACACCTATTTACCGATCTTTGGAGGATCTCGGAAGGCGATTGCGAAAAACAAAGTCGCGATCGCGAAGGTGAGGATGAGGATGTAAGCGAAGCTTTCCATCGGAAGACTCCTGTAGGGCGATTATTTGAGTGGAGTTCCCGCGGGGGGAACGTAACCATCGGGAAGACGGCGGGTGGTTTGGTCACCGAGCTTGGCGAAGAGGCCGAACTCAACCTGATCGCCAAGATCGGGGTCAATACCCGCGAACACATCGCGATACAGGGTTCGGGCACCGTGCCAGATGTGTCCGAAGAAGAACAGCAATGCAAAGGTTGCGTGACCGAAGGTGAACCAACCTCGGGGTGAACTCCTGAAGACACCGTCGGAGTTGTAAGTCTCTCTGTCGAAGTCGAAGGCCTCGCCGAGCTGAGATTTACGAGCCAGACGCTTCACGTCAGCTGGGTCGCTGAATGTTTGACCATCGAGGGCTCCTCCAAACACCTGAGCCGTCACACCCTGCTGCTCGAAGGAGTACTTCGCTTCAGCACGACGGAAGGGGATGTCGGCGCGGACAATTCCCTGCTCATCTTCGAGGACAACAGGGAAGTTTTCGAAGAAGTTCGGAAGACGACGAACCTGGAGCTCTCTGCCATCGCGATCTGTGAACACGATGTGACCAAGCCACGACGTGGGAAGGCCATCACCATTCACCATCGGTCCGACCCGGAACAGACCGCCCTTCGCAGGGCTGTTACCGACGTAGTCATAGAAGGCAAGTTTTTCAGGAATGGCTGCGTAGGCTTCCTCCCGTGTTGCTCCATCGTCCATCGCCGTTTGAACGCGACGGTTGATTTCGGTTTTGAAATAGCTCTGGTCCCACTGATAACGAGTCGGTCCGAACAGCTCAACCGGTGTGGCAGCGGAGCCGTACCACATGGTTCCAGCCACGATGAAGGCAGCGAAGAAAACAGCTGCGATGGCACTGGCCAGGACGGTTTCGATGTTTCCCATCCGGAGGGCTTTGTAGAGCCTCTCGGGGGGTCGGGTCGTGATGTGGAAGATTCCCGCGATGATTCCGACGATGCCTGCAGCGATGTGGTGGGCAACGATTCCTCCCGGATTAAAGGGGTTAAAACCCTCTGGTCCCCAAGCGGGTTGAACAGGTTCAAGATGTCCGGTGATTCCGTATGGGTCTGAGATCCACATCCCGGGACCGAAAACACCTGTGAGGTGGAAGGCTCCGAAGCCGAAGCATCCCAGGCCTGCAAGAAGGAGGTGAATCCCGAAAATCTTGGGAAGATCAAGGGCTGGCTCCCCGGTGCGCGGGTCCTGCCAGATTTCGAGATCCCAGTAGGTCCAGTGCCAGATCGCGGCCAGCATCAGAAGGCCACTGAAAATGATGTGGGCTGCTGCGACCCCTTCAAAGCTCCAGAAACCAGGATCGACACCTGTTTCTCCTGTGATGCTCCAGCCGCCCCAGCTGCCTGTGACCCCGAGTCGGGACATGAAGGGCATGACGAACATCCCCTGACGCCACATCGGATTCAGAACCGGATCTGAGGGGTCAAAGATGGCAAGTTCGTAGAGGGCCATGGAGCCGGCCCAGCCGGCGACCAGGGCTGTATGCATGAGGTGCACGGCCAGAAGTCGGCCCGGATCGTTGATAACGACGGTGTGCACCCGATACCAGGGCAATCCCATGGGACAGGTTTGAGGAACAAGGCTGCATCGGCAGCCAGACCAAGCGATGGTAAGGGTTATCAGCTGTGCTTCGTCGGCTTCGGTCGCGGGACGAAACGTGCCGTGACACGGATTTCAGAAGCCCCTTATTCACAAAACGCAATCCTTCCACTCATAGTGGTGCCCGTTTAACCGTCCTGCATGCCCGTCATTCGATTCGTGCGCGAGGGTCGCGATGTTGAGTGCTACCCCGGAGAAAATCTCAGAGACGTTGCACTGCGGGAAGGGATCGAGCTCTATGGCCTGAAGGGTCAGCTGGGCAACTGCGGGGGCTGCGGACAATGCATCACCTGTTTCGTGTCCGTGGTTGACGAGGAGAAAAACGATGCCCTGACCGCCCGAACCGTCGTTGAAGACAACAAGCTCCGCCGACGACCGCAGGACTGGCGTTTGGCTTGTCAGGCTCTCGTGGAGCGTTCGGTGCTGATCCTCACCCGCCCACAGGTGCGCCTCCCCAACGCGGAAGCCCGTTTGACAGCAGCACGCCAAGCAGCTCTTCCTGTGGGTCCGACAGCCTGGCCTGCCGCAGCCATTGAGGAGCAGGACGAGGATCCAGAAGCTGCTACCGCCGGTGAAGAGGACTGAGCCCGGTGGGCTGATCGACACGTGTCGGTGATACCTTCGCGTGGCTCGTCCCAGCGGCCATGGAAACCAACGATCTCGGATTCGTCGCCAGCCTTCTCTTCATCCTGGTTCCGGGGATCTTTTTGCTGATTCTCTACATCCAGACCAACAGCAGAGAGCAGGGCTGAGGTCAGTTCTGTTCAGCCTCACGGACCAGGAGAACAGGTGCAGGAGCATGAACTCTGATGTAATCGCTCACTGAACCTCCCAGCAGCTTGTCCAGGTCGACGAGACCTCTGGCCACAAGCGGTCGACGGTCCTGAGAGGCGATCACAACCAGATCCGCCTGGGTGTCCTGTGCTGCACGACAGACCTCGCGGCCGATATCGGCACCGGTTGCGTGAAAAGTTTTCAAGACGATGCCAAAACTTCGAGCCCGCTGCACGGCTGCGTCGAGAACCTCGTCCGCCTTGGTTCGTCCGCCGCGAGTCGGTGTGATGTCCTGACGGCTGACATGGACGCCGGTCAGGATTCCGCCGGGAATGTCCCGAACCAGTTCGCAGGCCACCCGCACGGCGTCGTCCCCAACACCAGTGCCGTCGACGGTGACCATCACCCGATTGACGTGGCGGACGTAGAGGTCATCACGCACCAGCAGCATCGGACGGGTGGACAGCTGAAACACGTACTGGCTGGTGCTGTTGGCGAGAATGGACTGAAGTCGTCCTAGTCCTCGCGAACCCATCACGATCAGGTCGCAGCTGAGCTCCTCAGCAACATTCAGGACGGTTTGCTTGGGATCGCCCTCGCGAACCAAGCTGTTCACCCCGTTCGGATTCAGGGCCATCCTTTCGATAGCGCTATTCAGCAGCTGTTCAGCGTTGCTGCGGTGATCATCCGCCTGGGATTTGCTCTGTTCCTGAACGACATGCAGGAGATTGACCTTGGCTCGCCCGAAACTCGGGATGTCCTGCAGCATCCGCACCATCTCCTCGACATGCCCTGTCCCTGAGTCGGCAACCAGCAGGTTTCTGAACACGGCAGTGCGGCAGTCTTTGCGGAAGCCTATGGGCCTGATCCTGAATGAACAGCAAGCTGAGGGAGAGCGTTACGCCAAATCCCTGGCGCCTCTCAAAGCGTGTTCTGCCGCAGCACACCGACCATGCAGGCGTGGTCTGGCACGGCACGTATGTCGCCTGGCTGGAGGAGGCACGCGTCGAGGCTCTAGCCCTGGCCGGTGCCCAGTACGGAGAGATCGCGGCCGGTGGGATTGAGATGCCGGTGGTGTCGCTTCAGATCGACTACCGGCGCAGCCTGAGACATGGCGACATCATTGATATTGAAAGCGTCTGTGGCTCCCAGCGCGGCGTCCGCTGGCCCTGGTCCTTCCGCTTGATGTGCAATCGCGACCTGGTCGCGGAAGCGGCCGTCGACTTGGTGATGCTGGCTGCTGAGGGCCGCGTTCTCAGGCGTCCTCCGCCGGAGTTGATCGCTGTCATGCAGCGCTTGATTCTTGGCCCGGCAGGTGAACCAATAGATTGAAGTAGTACATCTGTACCAAATTACGCGGGGCTGGTGGTGGCTATGGAGTCGTTGTCCCGGCATCGGCGCGGCACGAATGGGGATGCTCGAGGCCATGGCTCTCGAGCATGGCGTTGGTCTCGATGAACTCTGGACTTGGCCTGTCGATCGGTTGCAGCAGGAGCTCGCCTGGCCCGAGTCTCTGCTGAAGCAAGTCGATCGCTTCCGCCGGCGTCGAGGGGTCGCGCCCGACCTGAGCGTTCCTGGCAACGCCATTCTTCCGGGTGATCAGGGCTGGCCAGCGTTCCTCAGTGCATTGCAGAGGCCACCACTGGCATTGTTCCATCAGGGCCGTCCGGAGCCCTTGGCGTTGATCGCCCAGCAACGCTGTGTTGCCGTGGTTGGCACCCGATCGGCATCGCCCCATGGTCTTCGCGCCGCAGCTGAACTCAGTCGCTCCCTGGTGCAGGCTGGCTGGCCTGTGCTGAGCGGTCTGGCTGAGGGCATCGATGCTGCCGCCCATCGCGCCTGTCTGGATGCAGGCGGATGTCCGATCGCGGTGCTTGGGACCTCTCTCGACCGGGTCTACCCAAGCCACCACAACAGGCTGCAGGCATCCATTGGGGAGAGGGGTTTGCTGCTGAGCGAGCAACCGCAAGCAGCGCCGGTCCGTCGCGGTCACTTCGCAGCCCGAAACCGTTTGCTGGTGGCCCTCTCCTCTGCCGTGGTCGTTGTGGAGTGTCCAGAGCGAAGCGGAGCTCTGATCACGGCCCGATGCGCGGCTGAGCAGCAATGTCCTGTCTGGGCCGTTCCCGGTGATGCCGGGCGCTGGTCTGTCAGGGGTAGCAACGCGTTGCTGCTCGGCAAGGCTGCCCCGCTGCTGTCTCCACAGCAGCTCATCGATCACCTCGGGGCTGGACCCCTGCCAGCCCCATCAGCAGTTATGTCGGATCGCCCAGCTGTGAGCCGCTGTGATCAGATGCTTCTCGAGGCCATGGGACATGGGGCGTCTCTCGAGGAGCTCAGTCGCGTTCTGAACCGACCAGCTGCAAGCCTGGCCAAGAACCTGCTGGCCCTTGAACTCGAAGGTCGTGTGCTGTGTGAATCTGGACTTCGCTGGCGTCCGATCCTGGGATGAGGACCGTCCAGATCACCGAAGGCGGGCAACTTCTTGCCTGGCGACGTCGTCAGCTTCAGAGCGGTGGACGGTCCGTGGATCTCGACTGGCTGCTCGATCTTGCTGGAGGCCTGGCCTGGTCCGATCTGCAAAAACTGCTTGTGGACAGCGACCGGTCCGTGGCTTTGCGGGTTTCCCTGTCTCAGCTTGAGGCCCTTTGGCAGCGTCACCTTCGAGAGCATCAACCGCTGCAACACCTGGTGGGTCTGTGCCCCTGGAGGGATCTGCTTCTCGAGGTGAGCGAGGCCGCTCTCATCCCCCGCCAGGAGACGGAGCAATTGCTGGACCTCGCCATCAACCTCCCCATCGACACATCCGTGCTGCGATGGGCGGATCTCGGCACCGGGTCCGGGGCGATCGCCGTCAGCCTGGCCCGTGCCTACCCAGGGGCGGCAGGTCATGCCGTTGATGCTTGCGAGGCGGCGTTGGCGTTGGCCTGTCGCAACCTGATGCGCCTGTCGCCAGACCACAACTGTCGCTTGCACCAGGGCCACTGGTGGGACCCGTTGAAGCCCTGGTGGGGTCAGTTCGACCTGGTGTTGAGCAACCCCCCTTACATCCCCAGCAGCGTGATCGACACCCTTGCTCCAACGGTCCGCGACCACGAGCCCAGGCTTGCTCTTGATGGTGGTGCGGATGGCCTGGGTTGCGTCCGCAGCATTGTTGGATCGGCTCAGGATGCCCTGGCCCCTGGCGGTTGGTTACTGATCGAGCATCACCACGACCAGAGCGACGCCGTCCTTCAGCTGATGAGGAGCGCCGGGCTTGAACAGCTCACAGCGGCAGCTGATCTTGGACGCATCCAGCGCTTTGCCATCGGTCGGCGTCCCCTTCAGGAGGCACCGGGATGACCATGCCCCCCCCGGTGTTGGAGGCCGCCTCTCTGGCGTCACTGCTTCAGTCAGGCCGGGCGGCTGTGATTCCAACCGACACGGTTGTGGGACTGGCGGTGCGACCGGATGACGCCGGCCAGATCTGGACGTTGAAACGGCGGCCGGCCGACAAGCCCCTGATCCTGATGGGAGGGGATGTCGATGGCCTCCTGGGGTTTGTGGAGGAGCGTTCCCATGCGGATGCACGGTCATTGGCCGAGCGTTTCTGGCCCGGGGCCCTGACGCTTGTCCTGCCGGCCCGGGGCCGCGTCGTCGACCTGCTGAATCCAGGAGGCTGCAGCCTGGGTATCAGGATCCCAGCCTGTGGACCCACCCGTGAGCTGCTCAGGCTCGTGGGTCCGCTGGCCACCAGCAGTGCCAATCTCTCCGGACAGCCGGCCGCAGGCTCAGCGGATGAGGCGGCCGCCATGTTTCCAGGCGTGCCGCAGCTTGGCCCCCAACCCTGGCCCAAGCCGTCCGGTCTAGCGAGCACAGTGGCGAGTTGGTGCGGAGATGGTTCCTGGCAGGTCTTACGACAGGGTGCTGTGATGCTTTGAGAACGGTTCTGCTGCGTGATCACCCTCATCGGCCTCTGTCTTCTGTTCATGACTCTTCTCCACTGGGTCATCAAACCTCTGGAGGTTTTGCTCACGCCGTTTCTGGAGCTTCAGTTCATCGGTGGTGTTGGCCTTCTGCTGCTGGTGTGGATCTTCGCGACCTCAACAGAGCAGAAGCCGCGGGTCTGATGTCAAAAGCCGGCTAACGGATTTGAACCGATGACCTTCGCTTTACAAAAGCGCTGCTCTACCGCTGAGCTAAGCCGGCGTCGAACGCATCGTAAGCATCCACAGCGCCAGCTCCACCCTGTTGTTGCAACCTGTCTTGGCGAGTGCTCTGCTGATGTGCGTTTCCACCGTGCGATGGCTGATCACCAGTCGTGTGGCGATGGAACGGTTGCTCAACCCCTCGAGCAACAGGGCACTGACGCGTTCCTCGGCCGCTGTGAGTGGACTGCTTGCAGGCATGGCTGAGCAACAACTGCTCAGAGTGTTCCCCTCAGGACGATGTGCCGATCGTGCGGCGGATCGGAAGGTTGGCCACAAGTGCAGTCACCCGGTCCTCGGTCTCAAGGCTCACGTCCCCTTCCTCCACGTCAATCTCGACGTAGCGGGCCACCACTTCAAGAATTTCCCTCCGCATCTGCTCGAGCAGTTCCGGATTGAGATCACTTCTGTCATGGGCCAGAACGAGCTGAAGCCGCTCCTTGGCGGTGCTGGCGCTGCTGGGCTGACGGCCAAGCAATTTGTCGATCAGATCCTTCAACGTCATCGGTTCAGAAGATCTTGGTTTGCATCAGCTGGCGCACCTTGGCACGCAGTCCACGACGGGCTTTGGCCGGATCCATGAGAGGGATGTCTTCCCCCTGGAGCCGTCGGGCGACGTTGTTGTAGGCCTGCGCAGCCGGCGATGAGCTTCCTCCAAGAGTGAGAGGTTCCCCGCGGTTCGTGCTCACGATCACCTGTTCATCTTCGAACACAAGGCCCAGGAGGGGTAGCGCCAGGATGTCGGTGACGTCGTCGACGGAGAGCATCTCCTGGGTCGACATCATCTTGGGACGCACGCGGTTGAGCACCAGCTGAACCGGGCTGACCCCCTGGGTGCCGAGCAGGCCGATCACGCGGTCAGCGTCCCGGACTGCAGCCACCTCTGGGGTGGTGACGACCAGCGCCTCTCTGGCTGCAGAGGCGGCGTTCTTGAACCCATCTTCAATACCGGCCGGACAGTCGATCAGCACGTAATCGAATTTGGCCTCGAGCAGCGAGACGATGGCCTGCATGTCCTTGGGGGTGAGCCACTCGAGCATGCGGGGGTTCCCAGCTGGCAGGAGGGCGAGATTCGGCTCCTGCTTGTGCTTCACAAGGGCCTGTTCGAGTCGGCAGGATTCGGCCAGAACCTCCTGGGCCGTGTAGACAATTCGATTCTCCAGACCCAGCAACAGATCGAGATTGCGAAGGCCGAAGTCGGCATCGAGAACCACCGTGCTGCGGCCAAGACGCGCGAGCGCAATGCCGAGATTCGCTGTGGTGGTGGTTTTGCCGACGCCGCCCTTGCCGGAACAGATCAGGATTGTTCGGGACGTCGACAACGGAGTCTCACCTTGGTCTGGCCAGGATAATCAGACCCCTTCAGCTGACAAGCAACGACTCAACGGTCGCCGAGTCGTTCGGCTGGCGCCGGCTCGATCACGATGTCGTCTCCATCGAGGCGGGCCTGTTCAGCCAGGCCGAGCTGGGGAACGTCTTCGGGCCCCCTGGCGACGATGTCAGCAATGCGCAGCTGGAGTGGTCGTAACTGGAGAGCGACGATCCTCGTGTTGCGATCGCCCTCCCGACCTGCATGGGCAATGCCTCTGAGGCGGCCCCAAACCATCACATGCCCTGCAGCGGAGAGCGTGGCGCCAGGGTTCACATCCCCCAGCACAAGAATGTCCCCGTCACCCCGCAGGTGATCTCCGGATCGCAGGGTGCCTTGATGAAACAGCAGTTTCTGGGGCGATGAGCCGTCGGGATCTGGCGCCGTTGGGGGCAGCGTCAACCCATCGATCAGGCGGGCCGGCAACCCCAGGGCGTTGGCACTGACCACGGTCTCTGGCATCAGGGCGGATAGCATGTCGAGGCTGATTTCGTGCTCGGCCAAAACGTTCAGAAGTCTCTGAAGGTCGCTGCAATTCAACTGCCAGTCACCACATTCGATCTGAATGGTTCCAGCCTTGAGGCTCTGTAACTGAGCAGGCAGAGCATCGAACCAGTGCTGAACGTGCCGATCAGGCAGTCGAAGGGTCTGCATCGGCCTTGTCAACGGCGCTTCTCCCCCATTCAACGGTCAGAGTCCTTCCCGGTCCATGGCAAGAAGAAGGTCCTGATGGATCTCGCCGGGATGAATCAGCCATGCGGTTGCTGCCGGCGTGACGAGGCTGCTGACCAGGGGTGAGGCCTTTTCAAGAGCCAGGAGATCACAACCATCCCAGAGCCTGAGGCCACCGCGATAGGGGTGGTACCCGCGCAGTTCCTGATGCCGCAGACCGCAGCAGAGGGTGGCATCAAAGCCGATCTCCTCGGATAACCGATTCGCGATGGCCAGGGCTGTGAGCTGGTTCTCGCTACTGAGATGTTCCACGGCGATGGCTTTCAACAGGCGACGATCCAGAAAGCGGCTGCAGAGATCGGCCAGTGGTTCACGCCCCTCCTCTTGCCAACGCTGCAGGTGATATCCCGTGCGCAGATCATCGTTGGCCAGAAAAATCTTCAACGTCATCTCGTCCGTTGTCCAGAGCCAGTGATGCATGACGTCATCCGCCCAGACCTGCTTCGGTCCAAGACGTCGGGCTGTCTGCACGAGTCGTTCCAGCAGCCAGTTGCACACCACGTTGAGTCGATGGTTGTACACGCTGCGGTACATCAGGTTGCGCACGACCAGGTAGTGCTCCACTGCCGTCAGTCCCTTGGGGTGGATGGCCAGATCGCCGTCGGGAGCCAGGGTGATGCCGGCCAGGATCCGGTCGAGATCCAGTTGTCCGTAGCGAGTCCCGGTGCTGTAGCTGTCCCGGAGCAGATAATCGAGTCGGTCACAGTCCAACTGGCTGCTGACCAACGTCTTGATCACAGGTCGTTGCGTCTGTCCGTGCTCCAGCAGATCCGCGACGGACTCGGCCGTTCCCTCGGCGAAGCGCTCAAGGGGATCCCGAATGCCTGGGTGCTCGCGAATCACCCGGGCTGACCAGGCCTCATGGTGATAGCCGAACATCTCCTCCCCTGTATGGCTCAGAGGGCCGTGGCCGATGTCATGCAGCAGGGCCGCGGCATAGAGAATTCCCTGAAGTTGCTCCAGTCCGGGATCACCCCCGCGCAATTGAAGGAAGGCACGCCTGGCGAGGTGGAACACCCCCAGGGAATGGGTGAAGCGACTGGATTCGGCCCCGTGGAATGTGAGGAAAGCAGGGCCGAGTTGTCGGATTCGCCGCAATCTCTGGAAAGCGGGTGAGTCCACGAGGGCGATCACCATCCGCTCCGCCGGGTCGTCGGCGTTCATGCCGATTCCGCCGTGGAGTGGATCGTGATACGTGCGCTGGCTCATGCCTCGCTGCTGTTTTGCTTCGTCTCCAGCTGCGACTCCATCCAATTCACGGCTTCTGTGATCCAGCGATCACCCTCTGCACCGGGGTTGAGGGGTTCTGGTCCGTCGAGGATCCGCTCAGGCTCGATGCCTTCGCCCTGGATGTCCCGACCGCTGGGCGTGACGTAGCCCGCGACCGTGACGGCAAGACCGCTGCCGTCACTGAGGTTGGTGAGGGTTTGGATCAGTCCTTTGCCGAACGTCCGGCTGCCCATCAGGGACGATCGACCGTTGTCCTGGAGGGCGCCAGCCAGGATCTCACTGGCGCTGGCGGTTCCACCGTTCACGAGCGTGAGCATCGGACCGTCGAAAACGGTTCCCACGTTGGCCCGGATGGTGTCGTTGATGCCCTCGCGATCGCGGGTCTCGACGATGGCCGCCCCGCTGAGGAAGTCATCGGCCACCGCCAGCCCTGAACTCACCAGCCCACCGGAATTGTTGCGGAGATCGAGCACGAGCCCTTCAACATCCTTCGCCTGCAGTTCCTGCAGAGCTTCCAGGACCTGCTCCGGCACCCCTTCTGTGAATTGGGTGATGCGGATGTAGCCCAGGGTGTGGGAGTCATTGCGCAGGCGTCGCGTACGGACCGGGCGCAGATCCACATGGCGGCGTTCGAGATCAAGTTCCTGTTCCAGGCCATCCACACCCTGGATCGTGAGCACGACCTGGGTTCCGACATCACCGCGCAGGGCCTCAGCCGTTCCCTCCAGTCCGAGCGGTTCAACGGGTTGGTGGTCCACCGCGAGAATCCTGGTTCCACTGCTCATGTCTGCATCGGCTGCCGGTGAGCCCTCGAGGGCGGAAATCACAACGACCTCCCCGGTCGCCTCACCGGGCCCCAGTTGCAACCCCACGCCGCTGAGGTTGCCGCTGGTGCTGTCTTTCAAGGCTGCATAGTCGTCAGGTCTGAGCAGGCGCGTGTAGGGGTCCTCCAGGACGGCGAGCATCGTTTCGATGGCTCTGTAGGCGTCTTCGCTGCTCACGATCGACTTCTCGAGGGCTTTTTGCCGTTGTCGACGCCAGCGCACATGATCCAGTTGCACCGGATCGAGATAGCCCTGATTGACCAAACGCCAGCTGTCGACCACAAGTTGCTGGGCGTCACTGAGGGCGTTGACGGCCTTGCCCCCTGGCGTGAGGCTGATGATCAGCAGCAACGTGACTGCGATCAGCGTTCGGACAGCCGCACATCCCAGACGGCGCAGTGGTTTTGAATATTCGTTAATAAACGGATACATAGCGTTCCTCCCAGCGCATTGTCCGAAACGTGCTCAGTAGACTTTCGCAACCCGAGCCCGCTTGTGCATGGCGAACTCATCTCCGGTTTACGACTGGTTCCAGGAACGTCTGGAAATTCAGGACATCGCTGATGACATCAGCTCCAAGTACGTGCCCCCCCACGTCAATATTTTCTATTGCCTGGGCGGGATCACCTTGGTCTGCTTCCTGATCCAGTTTGCGACCGGGTTTGCAATGACGTTCTATTACAAGCCCACCGTTGCTGAGGCCTATACCTCTGTCCAGTACCTGATGACTGACGTCAGCTTCGGCTGGCTCATCCGCTCCGTGCACCGCTGGAGCGCATCGATGATGGTTCTGATGCTGATCCTCCACGTCTTCAGGGTTTATCTGACGGGAGGTTTCAAGAGACCCCGTGAGCTCACCTGGGTGACCGGCGTCACGATGGCTGTGATCACCGTCTCCTTCGGTGTGACCGGATATTCACTCCCCTGGGATCAGGTCGGTTACTGGGCCGTCAAGATTGTTTCTGGCGTCCCCGCAGCCATTCCAGTTGTCGGGGATTTCATGGTTGAACTTCTCCGCGGTGGTGAAAGCGTCGGACAGTCCACCCTGACCCGCTTCTACAGCCTTCACACCTTTGTGATGCCCTGGCTGCTCGCGGTGTTCATGCTGATGCACTTCCTGATGATCCGTAAGCAAGGCATTTCTGGTCCGTTGTGATCTCTACTCCTAACCTTCACTCAACACACGTCTGAATCATGCACATTCTCAAAAAGCCAGATCTCAGTGACCCGAAGATGCGAGCCAAGCTCGCCAAGGGAATGGGTCACAACTACTACGGTGAGCCAGCCTGGCCCAACGACCTTCTTTATATCTTCCCAGTCGTCATTCTCGGCACCATTGCGTGCATCGTTGGGCTTGCGGTTCTGGATCCTGCCATGCTGGGCGACAAGGCAGATCCTTTCGCAACCCCGCTGGAAATTCTTCCCGAGTGGTATCTCTACCCTGTCTTCCAGATTCTTCGTGTTGTCCCCAACAAGCTTCTGGGAATTGCGCTGCAAACACTGGTTCCCCTCGGTTTGATGCTGGTTCCCTTCATTGAAAGCTTCAACAAATTCCAGAACCCATTTCGACGTCCCGTCGCCATGGTTGTGTTTCTGTTTGGGACAATCACAACGATTTACCTGGGAATTGGAGCAGCTCTCCCCATCGATAAATCACTAACACTTGGTCTATTCTGACTTACACAGAAATCGAATTTATAGTCAGTTAATCCATCACGTTCAACCTTCAGAATTCAATTCTGGAGGTATTTTATTTAGACAGCAAGTTCATTCCCTGGATCCAGATGAAGCATCAGCACATCATCTGGGTTCACTCTCAGGAAATGATGCATCAGCAGGAAGCCAACAATCGTCCAGGTTTGATAGGTCCTTGACTGTTGTCCCATCCAGGTTCCTGTTGGGCCATCGAAATATTCGGCCCACTGTTGGCGGGGCAATTGATTGAGATGGCTCCAGTAACACTCCTCGATCAAGATGTTCATCTGACCCATCAAAAGAACATCGGCATGCGGATTCAGCCGTTCGTGCAACAGGACTGAGGCCCCAAAAAACCACAGCAGACTTGGCCAATGTCCACCGTTGTGGTAGCTCCATGGCCAGTTTTTTGGATCTGATCCTGTTTTGTTCTGCCATTCGTTGTCGTCCATCGGTGGGTGACAGATCCGCATCGGCATCTGTGCCATGAGGTCGTTGCGGTTGTGTTGAACGAGGCGAAACAGAGCCCGCTGCTGTGGGGCTGTCAGCAAGCCGAACAGGGACGCCAAAGAATTTCCAAGGCTGTAAAAGCGGAAATCTGGGCGGCCGGTCCGCATGTTGCCGATCATGTAACCACCTCGGTTGTCCAACCAGTCCTGAAGCCAGTCGGGAATCACCTGGGGCTGCACATTGAATTCGTTCTGGTACTGGTTCTCTCCGTACTGTTCCGTTGGCCGGCGCCTCAGCACCTGCATGGTCTTGCTCGTGACCCAGTAGTGCTTGAGCAGGTACTGGCGCAGGTCGTGCATCCACTGGCGGCTGAGCCTGAGCCGCTGATCGAGCAGGGCGCTGTTCTCTTGGCGGCGGTGCAGTTCCATCAGTTCGATGCAACTGCGTAGCGCAGCGAAGAGGAGAACCTCCACCTCCAACGGCGCTCCCCAGACATCCATGGGACGATCAATCATGAAGGCGCAGTCCGGCACGAACAGCACAGGAGTGCCTTCAAAGCTGGGATGCAGCACAAGATCCAGAAGGAGCTGCAACCCTCGCTGCACCCGCTGACTGCTGCCGAAGGCCTTGTCTCCGCTGCGTTTGACGTAGATCCAGCAGAGAATCGGCCACCAGAGGCTGGCGTCCACCGACGTGATCCGTCCGATGGAGCGCTGGCCGTAATCGGCAATCAGCTCGCCCTCCTCTTCCACGAAGCTGGTTGGAAACACGCCTCGCGTCTGCACCGTGGTGCTCTGCAGATCAAGGCAGACGCTGAGAAACTGCTTCACCACCGGGAAGCGGTTCTGCAGCAGGAGGTAGATCATCACGGGCACGTTGTCCCGCAGAAAGATTTCGCCGTAGTTGAGTGCTTCGTCGTGGTTCGGATGCTCCAGTGCTGCGACGCTGCCCGCTAGCTCACCCCGGATCGCGACAAGGGTGCGTTCAAAGTGCTCCTTCGCCTTCTCCACCACCTGGTCTTCTTTGGAGCTGGGTCGGAACCTCTGGTTTTGCTGCGTGAACCGTGCCGGCATGGACCCCTTCCCAGGCCTGATCTGCCGAACCTAGTCATGTCAATGGTTTTCGGCAGTGGAAGCAACTCTTCAGGTTTGGCAGTCGCTGCACCAGTGGGTGCTGCGTCCGGACAGCTTGTCCCGTTTCAGCGGTGTGCCGCAACGACGGCAGGGTTCCCCTCCACGGCGGTAAACCCAGGCCTGCCCTCCATAATTGCCGTTGACGCCCTCCAGATCACGGAAGTCGCTGAATGTGGTGCCTCCAGCGCCGATGCTGGCGTTCAGCACCTCAACCAGGCAGCGTTTGAGTGTCTCGAGCCGCGTCAGAGAGAGGTGACCGGCTGGAGTGAGCGGTCGGATTCCAGCCATAAAAAGACTTTCATCGGCGTAGATGTTGCCGACGCCAGCCACAAGACTCTGGTCGAGCAGCGCACTTTTGATCGGCCGCGCCGACCCTTTCAGCCTGCGCTTGAGATAGGGAGCCGTGAAGGCCTCACTGAAGGGTTCCGGCCCCAGTTGCCTGAGGCCCTTGATCACCGTTTCGACCGGTTCGCCTGGCGGAACCCACCACATCTCGCCAAAACTCCGCACGTCCACGAAACGCAGTTCAGCTCCTTCAGGATTCCAGAAGCGCACGCGTGTATGAGGACAGGCGTCGCGCGCTTGGTCATGCCACTGGAACTGACCGGTCATCCTGAGGTGAACGCCCCAGATGCCTCGATCCGGCTGAAGCGCTGCCATCAGATATTTGCCCCTTCGCGTCCAGTCTCCGATCAGGGAGCCTCTGAGGGCGTGCCGAAACAAGTCAGGATCATCCGGGCTTGCGATTGCCCGCGCCCGGCAGACCTCAACTTCGGACACAACAAATGACTTGAGACGGTCCGCCAGTCCCCGGCGGACCGTCTCGACCTCAGGAAGTTCGGGCAAAAGCCTTAGGCCGGCTCCAGCTCGGCTTCAGCAAAGTTGTTGGTGTTGACGCCGCCATCTGTGCCGTCGAGGCCGTTGTAGTTGACCTTCTCGAATCGAACCACCACCGGATACCGGATGCCAGAGGTGTCGATGGAAGCCACAGTTCCGACTTCGTTGAACCAGTAGGACTCGGGACGCTTGATGCGCACCTTTGCGCCGCGGGAGATGGCCATCGCTGGGCAAGGAAGGTTGCATTCGGGAGCGTATCGCTCCGCCATCGCCATAGACGGACAGCGTCACAGAATGTCGTCCCTGTCGCCGCCGTTCAACTCGTTGACCAGCTCTGTTGCACCCGACCAACCCATGCTGCAGCTGGATCTTCCCGATCCGGAACGGGATGACATCAGCACGATGGAATTTCTGGCCAGGCTGGAGCAGGCCTGGGCCGTGTGCGACCGCTTTGATCTCCAGACCGAGATCTGGCGGGGTCGCATTCTGCGAGCGGTCCGTGATCGCGAGAAACGTGGGGGAGAAGGACGTGGCGCCGGATTCCTGCAGTGGTTGCGAGAACGTGAAATCAGCAAAACGCGGGCCTATGGCCTGATTCAACTGGCTGAGTCCGCCGATGATTTGGTTGGAGGAGGCACGCTTGAGCAGAGCAGCGTCAACCAATTTTCAAAACGTGCCTTCCTGGAAACCGCCCAGGCTGCGCCAGAGGTCCAGTTGATGATTTCCGAGGCCGCCAATGAGGGTCAGGAGATCACCCGTAAACAGGTGCGTCGTCTCTCCGATGAATTCACAGCTGCAACCAGCCCACTGCTGCCGGAGGAGATTCGTCAGCGCACCCAGGACAACCTGCTGCCCCCAAGAGCGGTTGCGCCGTTGGTGAGAGAGCTGGCGAAACTTCCCGAACCCCAGCAGGACGACCTTCGCAGGGTGTTGAAAGAGGAGCCGGAACTGGATCGGATCAAGGACGTCACGAGCACGGCACGCTGGATCACCAAGGCCACCGAAGCCGGCGTCGCTGTGCGGGCGTTCCAGCAGGGCGAGCTGGACCTGGAGAAGGCGATGCAGGAGGCCCAGCGTCTGGATGCTCTGGGACTGCTGGCGGATGCGGTGGGTCAGGCCCAGGCCCTGGAAGCTGCTGTTCTCAAGCTGCACACATCCTGGCGTCGGCTTGGTGGACTACAGGAGCGCCTGTGGGTGGAGAGCGGAAGCAGCACGCCCTACCTCCGGGATGTTCTGGATGCGATGCAGTCCCTGAGTGGATCCACCATGCGGGTGTCCCTGGGAGACCTTGCGGGGGGGCGACGGGTGCGGCTTCAGCTCGTGGAGGAAGCTCCGGACCAGTTGGAACCACCTCCCCTGCCCTGACTCCACATCTGGTGTTCGATAGAATGAGTCCACTACTGGTGGTGGATCGTGGATCCCCTGGAACAGTCGCTCCATCGCCATTTCGGCTGGTCCGCATTCCGTCCGGGACAGCGTCCGGTCGTTGAGGCTGTTCTCAGCGGACGCGACGCGCTCGCTGTTTTGCCGACCGGTGGAGGAAAGTCCCTCTGCTACCAGCTCCCTGCCTTGATTCGCGAGGGGCTGGTTGTGGTGATCTCGCCTCTGGTGGCCCTGATGGAAGATCAGGTTCTGCAGCTGCAGCGACGCGGCATCGCTGCAGCCTGCCTGCACTCCGGCCTGGACCCGCAACGCCGACAGCAGGCTCGGATGGATCTTCAGGAAGACCGTCTGCGTCTTCTTTATGTTGCG
Source organism: Synechococcus sp. KORDI-100 (assembly GCF_000737535.1). Classification (NCBI taxonomy): domain Bacteria; kingdom Bacillati; phylum Cyanobacteriota; class Cyanophyceae; order Synechococcales; family Synechococcaceae; genus Synechococcus; species Synechococcus sp. KORDI-100. Next base: position 759,380 of record NZ_CP006269.1, read on the forward strand.
CCTGAGCGACTCCAGGGTGAGGCGACCCGGGGAGTTCTTGAAGACCATGCCCGCTCAGGTCGTTTGGTGGCCCTCGCTGTGGATGAAGCCCACTGCATCAGCGCCTGGGGCCATGATTTCAGGCCCGACTACCGCCGGTTGGGTCGGATCCGGGGGCTCTGCCCAGGTGTCCCGATGCTCGCCCTCAGCGCGACCGCGGCTCCACGGGTTCGAGCCGACATCATCCGGCTTCTGGATCTGCGTGCACCTCTGGTCCAGGTCAGTTCCGCCAGGCGGACCAATCTCACGTACGCCATGCGGCGACGTCCCCGGGATCCGATGCCCGCCGTTCTCGAGGCTCTCGAGACCTCACGCGGTGCGTCTCTGATCTACGCCCGAACGCGTCGATCCGTCGAGCGCTGGGCGGAGCGTCTGCAGGACGTCAACGTGCCTGCCACGCCCTATCACGCCGGATTGGAGCCGGCGGAACGTCAGGCCGCCCTCAACAAATTCCTCGAGGAGGAGCGTCCCGTTCTGGTGGCCACGGTGGCGTTCGGGATGGGTGTCGACCGCAGCGATGTCGGCCTTGTCCTGCACCTGGATCTTCCGGCGACACCTGAGGGTTACCTGCAGGAATCAGGCCGCGCTGGAAGGGACGGATGTCCTGCGTCCTGCCTGGTGCTCTTCTCTCCTGGTGATCGCACCAGCCTGGGATGGGCCATGCAGTCCGCCAGTCGCCGATGTGAGTCCACGGATGAACGGCACCGTCTGGATTTGTCTCAACAGCAATTGCGGCGGATGGAGGCGGTGGCGGAAGGGGAGATGTGTCGTGAACAGGCCTTGCTCCTGGCCGTCGGGGAGTTGGTTGGCCCCTGCGGCCGCTGTGATCGCTGCCTGACAAGCCCCAAACGCCGTGACTGGTCTGCACAGGTGCACACCCTGCTCTCCCATCTGGCTGATCAGGATGGAACGGATATCCGCCGCCTTGGAGAACAACTGCAGCTCATGGAACCAGGCCGCAGCGAGCGCTGGACCTGGTTGGCGAGACGCCTCGTGCAGGACGAGCTGATTCGGGAAAGCAACGACGGCGTGCAGCGGCTGTATCTGAGGGACAGCGGGCGTCGCTACCTCGACGATCCATGGCCCCTCGATTACGCCGCCTGAATCTCAGGCCTTGGGCTGACAGCGATCCTTCATCAGATCTTTCTCAAAGCCGGACTGTGGCGCAGACCAGGTCTTCCAGGCTCCGTCCGCCCCTGTGACATTCATCTTGCCTGCAGAGCAATTGATGGCGAGGTAGAGAGCCTGGCCCTGAGGGTTGAGCGTTGGGGCCACGTGAGCACCATCCATCGATTGCCAGTTCGCCCAGTCGATCTGCAGCGGGCCGTAGGCCCTCCAATCTGCTTTTTTGGCGATCACGGTGACGGTGGAGCCAGTCGATGCCGTCGCCTTTGGAGCCGCTTTTGGCTGTGGTGTCGGCTCGGTCGTCGTCACCACCTTGACGTCGGACTTGGGCTGGGCCTGTGCCGTTGGAGCACTGGTGCTGACCTGGGCAGGGGTAGTTGTAGTGGCAGTGCTGGAGGCGCTGGCAGGAGCTTTCAGATACAGCCGAGTGCCGATCTCGACTTTGTTGGGATCCTCCAGTTGGTTGATGTTGATCAAGCTGGCGACGGGAATTTCGTAAGCGCGTGCGATCTGGGTGAGCGTCTGCCCTTTGGCCACCGTGTGTTCACTGGCGCCTGCCACCACGGTGATCGGTGCAGGTTTCGGACGCTTTGCCGGCACAACCGCGCTGGATGGCAGTGTCAGGGTCTGACCCAGTTCCACATGGTTGGCATCGGCCAATCCGTTCAGGGCCATGAGATCGCGAGGGCTGACGTTGTAACGGCTGGCGATGCCGGACAGGGTTTCACCCGAGCTGACCAGATGGCGACCGGAGCCTGCTTGAACGGTGGAGCCAGGAACGGTGAGCCTGCTGCCGATTTCGACATGGTCGGGGTTGCTGATGTCGTTCATCCGCATCAGCTTCGTTAAGGAAATGTTGTATCTGGCGGCGATATCAGACAACGTTTCACCCGGTTTGACGGTGATCGTTCCAGCGACACTTTGAAGCGGGAGGAGAGCCGTCAGAGCAAGGACGGCGAGACTGGGTAAACGCATTCTTGTCCGATTGCTCAGTCGAATGTAGGACGAATTTCAGAATGCGCCAGTGTTCTAGACCGACTGCTGCGGCAGGGAAGTATGCGTCCTGATCAATTCAGCCCGCCAGGCGCCGCAGAACATTCAGATCAAGTTTGTAAGGGGGATATCTCACTTTGAAATCAAATCGAAAAGGTCGTCGAAGCACAGCTTTCTGATGGCTGAACGTGTCAAAGCCGCTCCGGCCGTGATAGCTCCCCATTCCACTGCCACCGACACCGCCGAAGGGCATGTCGGGGATGCCCGCCTGCATCACGACATCGTTGATGCAAACACCACCCGAACTGGTGCAGCCCAGCACCAGCTTCTGCTGGGCATCACTCCCCCCGAAGACGTAGAGAGCCAGTGGCTTTGGTTCGCGACGGATGGCAGCGAGGGCAGCATCGAGGTCCCCGAGGTTCAACATCGGCAGCAGGGGCCCGAACAGCTCATCCGTCATCAGTGGATCGTCCCGATCATCAACCCGAATCACGGTGGGGGCGATGCGTCGCTGCTCACGGTCGACTTCTCCTCCCAGCAGGATCCGGCCCTGGGCCCTTGCTCCCTCCAGCAGTGCCTCCAGCCGCGAAAACTGGCGCTCGTTCACGATCTTCCCGAGCTGATTTGATTGCAGTGGATTGTCCCCGTACATCTCCGCCCGTGCTGCTCCAAGAGCCTTCAGCAACCCGTCCCGCTGATCCTCGGAGACAAGCAGGTGATCTGGGGCGATGCAGGTCTGGCCTGCATTGAGCCCCTTCCCCCAGATCAGTCGTCTGGCGGTGACCTCGGGGTCGGCCCCCGCCAGCACGATGGCGGGACTTTTGCCTCCGAGTTCCAGGGTCACCGGGGTGAGGTTGGCGGCGGCGCCTTCCAGCACTTTGCGACCGATGGCACCGCCGCCGGTGAAGAAGATGTGATCGAAGGGCATCGACACCAGCTCGGATGCCACGCGGCCGTCTCCGAGCTCCACCCTCACCACATCCGTCTCGAAGTGGAGCGGGATCAGCCTGGCGATCAGGGCTGCCACGGCAGGTGCATGTTCTGAGGGTTTGAGAACCGCGGTATTGCCGGCTGCCAGTGCGCTGATCAGGGGTTGAAGCGTCAGAGAGAAGGGATAGTTCCAGGGGCCGATGATCAGCACACAGCCCAGTGGCTCCGGGACAACGGCCGCTTTCCCCGGTCGCTGAGCCAGGGGCACCGGGATGGGTTTTGGACGCATCCAGCGGCGCAGGTTCTTCTCGGTCAGCTTCAGCTCCTGAAGCAGGGCTACCACTTCGAAGAAGGCTTCCGTTGAGGGCTTGCCAAGGTCTGCTGCCAGGGCTTCGAGAACCTCCTGTTCATGGGATTCCACCAGCTCTCTCAGCCGCCTCAGCTGCTCAACGCGCCAGGGGTGAGACCGGGTCTGACCGCGACCGACCAGATCACGCATCTGCTCTAGGTGGGAGGTCGACAGGGACACAGGGCTGACGAAAAGGCCTGACGGGTCTAGCAGTGGTGCAGCAGTCTCCGGGTGATGGCCGCTGTCCAGCCCTGGTGGTCAGGAACAGTCATCTATCAGCTGATCGTGCGCAGCTACGCCGACGGCAATGGAGATGGTATCGGCGATTTCAAGGGCCTGAGCGGACGTTTGCCCTATCTGCGCTGGCTCGGTGTGAAGACCCTCTGGCTGACGCCTGTCTATCCATCACCCCTGCGGGATGGGGGATATGACATCACCGATTTCACAGGCATTCATCCGGATCTGGGTGATCTGGCATCGTTCCATCGCTTTCTCACGGCGGCTCATGGCCAGGGGATGCGCGTCATCCTCGACCTGGTTCTCAATCACACCAGTGATCTCCATCCATGGTTCCAGCGAGCGCGCTGGGCTCCGAAGGACAGCCCTGAGCGCAATGTCTACGTCTGGAGTGACGATCCCCAGCGCTACAGCGATGCGCCAGTCCTCTTCCGACATTTCGAGTCGTCCAACTGGGAGTGGGATCCGGTTGCAGAGCAGTACTACCTGCACCGCTTCCTGCGTCATCAGCCCGATCTCAACTACGCCAATCCATGGGTGCAGGAGACGATGCTGGAGGTCGTCGATTTCTGGCTGGACCGTGGGGTGGACGGCTTCCGACTCGATGCTGTTCCCTTTCTCTGTGAGGAGGAGGGGACCCGCTGTGAGGGATTGCCGGAGACCCATGCCTTCCTGAAGCGTCTGCGCCAGCGGGTCGATGACCACGGTCGAGACGTGTTGCTGCTTGGGGAGGCGATTCAACCGGTGCAGGAGGCAGCGCCCTACCTGGCCAAGGATGAACTGCATGGGGCCTTCAATTTCGTTCTCACCGCCCACCTGTTTGCAGCGGTGGCCAGTGGCAGCACCCGCGCCCTTGGAAACTGTCTGCAGGACGCGCAGGACGTCGTGGAGGGCTGTGGCTGGGCGCTGCCCCTGCGCAACCACGATGAGCTTTGGCTCGGGGATGGACACCTGATCCCGCAGGAGGTCATCCAGACCATCCGTGTCGGCTTGCCTCAGGGGCAGGGGCACTGGCTGAACTGGGGAATCAACCGCCGGCTCGCCCCCCTGCTCAACGGCGACCCGCGTGCCAACCGGCTTCTGCATGGACTTCTGTACAGCTTGCCGGGGATGCCCTGTCTCTATTACGGCGACGAACTCGGGATGGGGGATTGGCCTGGACTCCGGGATCGCGATCCCAACCGCACCCCCATGGCCTGGACGCCAGCTCGGAACGGTGGTTTTTCGGCAGCCCCCGATCCGCTGCTCGTTCTGCCGCCGATCACAGCGCCCGGATACGACTACCGCGTGCTCAATGTCGAAGTTCAGAAACAGTTGCCCGGGTCGCTGCTGAACTGGCATCGCCGCATGCTCATTTGCCGGAGGCTGCTGCCGGCGCTGCAGTCCGGCAGCTTCCGGTTGCTGTCCTGCGCCCACCCGGGGGTGATCGCCTACGTGCGCTCCACCGAGGCGATGACCGTTCTCGTGGCAGGAAATTTCACGGCAGCGGGTGCTGCAGTCGGTCTCGACCTGTCGGATTGGCAAGGTCAGCGCACCCGTGAAGTGATGTGGGGCTGCGAGTTCCCCATCGCCCATGACGATTGGTATGTGTATCTCCAGCCCTATGGCTTCAACTGGTGGTTGATCGGCGAGGTGGAGGTAGAAGGGTCGGAAACGTCTTCTCAGCCGCCGAAAGCAACGGCTGGCGAGCCATCCGTCTGATCCAGCACCTGATCGACGAAGGGCTGAAGCCGTTCGGCCTCAGCAGCATCGACCATCGCCAGCCGGCAGCGACGGGCGAGCACATCCTCCCGGCTGCGAGCGTGCTCGTGTTGAACGGCATGACGCACCTCCGCCAGACAGAGCGGAATCACATCGCTGAGAGGCTCGCGCTCCGAGGCGTCGGCGGCTTCGATCAGGGGCAGGGCATTCAGGCCGTGGTGGCCCTCTAGATGGAGGATCTGTTGGTTCTGCAGCTGACCATCCGGGAGCACCCGTTTCAGCCGTTGGCGCTGCGCCTCCAGGCCGGCGAGGGTGCCGGCGTGATTCCCTGCCGCCCCCTGCAGTGGCAGGGGACAGGCCGCCGGCATGGGGCGGTCGAGTTGTGCTTCCACGGCGGCGAGGGTGTCGAGTGCCATCGGCCGGCAGGTGGTCCATTTCCCTCCCATCACACTGACCAAACCACAGGGCAGGGTCTCCAAGTCGTGTTCCCGCACCACACGGCTGCTGTCGAGTCCTTCTCCGGCAGGCTTCAGCAAGGGTCGCCCGCCAGCCCATCGACTCGTCACGTTGATCGCTGAAGCGCTGGGGAACCAGCGCTTCACGTACTCCAGCAGATAGCGCTCTTCGCTCTCCGAAGGCGTGGTGGCCTCCTCCTGAGGACAGGCCTCATCCGTGGTTCCCACCAGAGTTCTGCCGAAGAAGGGCAACATGAACAGCACCCGGCCGTCATCGGTGGATGGCACCAGCAAACCGAGACCGCCCGGGCAGAGCTGCTCCTTCACCACGAGGTGAGTTCCGCGGCTGGTGAGCATCCGTGGCGTCACGTCGGGATCCGCCATCTGCCGGATGGCATCGGCATGAATGCCGGTGGCATTCACGATCACCCGCGCCGACCAGCGGCGTCGCTGACCGGATGAGTCCTCGCTGACGGCGGCGCACAAGCGTCCGTCAAGGTTCTTCTCCAGAGCGATGACACGGCAGTGGTTGTGCAGAACCACCCCAGCCCGTTCGGCGGTCAGCGCCAGGAGCAGATTGAGTCGTGCGTCGTTGAACTGACCATCGCTGTAGGCGACAGCACCTGAACAAGGCCGCAGCAGCGGCATGGCCTGCTGCAGCTTGGCCCGCGACAGCAAGCGGCTGGAGCCGATGCCCTGGCGCCCGGAGAGCGCGTCATAGAGCCCGAGTCCAAGCCGGTAGTAGGCCTGGCCCAGAACATGGTCCGTGGGCAAGGCCAGTTCCAGGCGATGGGCCAGAAACGGAGCCTGCTGGAGCCAATGCCCTCGTTCCAGCAGCGCTTCCCGCACCAGCTTGAGCTGGGCCAGGTCCAGGGTCTTGAACGCCAGTTCCAGATAGCGGACCCCGCCGTGCAGCAGCTTCGTGCTTCGGCAACTGGTCCCGCCACCGATGTCCCCTCCCTCCAGAAGTGCCACCGAAAGACCACGACGGGAGGCCTCGTAGGCCACGCTGGCGCCGCTGGCTCCGGCGCCGATCACCAGCAGATCGAAGGGTTGCTCAGCCATGCCATCCCAGACTGCGGGTCACGGCGTCATTCCAGCGCTCACGCCAACGGGCGCGTTGGCGTGTGTCGATCTGCGGCTCAAACAGGCTGGCTCCATCACCCCGACGCCGCACGAGCTCGTCGATGTCTGTGACAACACCCGCCTGCACACCAGCGAACAGGGCAACGCCGCGGGCAGTGCTTTCCAGATTGGCCGCCCGTCTGACAGTCAGCCCTGTGCAGTCGGCCTGTGCCTGCAGCAGGGGGTCTGAGGCCGCAGCACCGCCATCGACCGCCAGTTCACCGAGTTCGGCTCCAATGGCGCTCTCCGCAAGGTCCACCAAGGTTGCGACCGAGAGCGCGATGCCCTCAAGGGCAGCTCGGGCGATATGGCTGCTGCTGCTGTCCCTGGTCAGACCAATCATCATTCCGCGGGCCAGCGGATCCCAGTGGGGCGTGCCCCAGCCGGTGAATGCCGGCACCAGCATCACGCCACCGGAATCGGACACCTGCCCTGCCAGGCGATTGACCTCAGCGGCAGACTCGATGATCCCGAGACCATCCCGCAGCCACTGCACAACGGTGCCGGCATTGAAGAGGCTGCCTTCGAGGCAATAGGTGGGCGTGCCGCGCTCATCAGTCCATCCCAGTGTGCTGAGCAGGCCTGAATCGCATCGGCGGATGTTGTCGCCCGTGTTGATCACCAGGAAGGCTCCAGTGCCGTAGGTGCATTTCGCTTCGCCGGGTTTCAGACAGAGCTGCCCAAGCGTCGCGGCCTGCTGGTCGCCGAGCAAGGCCTGGATCGGCAATCCTGCGAACGGAAGTCCGCCGGCAATGTTTCCGAACTGTCCGCGACAGGGCAGCAACTCCGGCAAAGCGCTGAACGGCAGGCCGGTCCGCTCGCAGAACGTCTCCACCCAGCAGCGCTGCTTGAGATCCATCAGCAAGGTCCGGCTGGCATTGCTGACGTCCGATCCATGGCGCTGGCCTCCAGTGAGCTTCCACAGCAGCCAGCTCTCCACCGTGCCGAAGCAGAGGTCATCGCTGACCGCGGCCGCGGCGGCATCCTCGTCATGCGACAGCATCCAGTGGATCTTGCTGGCGCTGAAGTAGGGGTCGAGCAGCAGGCCGGTGCGTTCCCGCCAGTCCTTTTCGAATCCGGCCTCCTTCCACTGGCGGCAGATCTCGGTGGTGCGGCCGTCCTGCCAGACCAGGGCCGGCCCACAGGGCTGGCCATTGCTGCGCCTCCAAAGCACCGTCGTTTCGCGTTGATTCGTGATGCCACAGCTCACGACCGCCCGGCGCTGGTCGTCGCTCAGCCCATCGTGCAGATCAATCAGAGCCTGGCGTTGACTGCTCCAGATCGCGTCCGGATGCTGTTCCACCCAGCCGTCCGCCGGGTATTGAATCGGCAGCGGCGAACAGGCGCTCGCCACAAGCTCACCGGCCGCGGTGAAGACAGCGGCTCGAGAACTGCTGGTTCCCTGGTCCAGAGCGAGGAGAAGAGGCTGGTCCGCCATGGCCGGTTGTTTTCTTCCCTGCTAGCGAGAGGGCTGCAGAGTGAAAAGGTGTGGCGGCAGTAACGGCCTTCAGTGATCCTCCGGCCTGGGTGTCGGACGCTGTGATCTACCAGATCTTTCCGGACCGTTTTCGCCGTAGCGGGATGGTTGACGCTCAGCGCGATCTGCCGCTCCAGCCCTGGGGAACCGATCCACGCGACGAGGGCTTTCAGGGTGGGGATCTCTATGGAGTGATCGAGGCGCTGGAGTCGCTGCAGGCGATGGGCGTCAGTTGCCTTTATCTCACGCCGATCTTCAGCTCAGCCGCAAACCATCGCTATCACGCCTTCAACTATCTCGAGGTGGATCCATTGCTGGGGGGCAATGCGGCCCTCGATGCCCTGATCGCCGCTGTGCACGGGCGTGGGATGCGTCTGGTGCTCGATGGCGTGTTCAATCACTGCGGACGCGGTTTCTGGGCGTTCCACCATCTGGTTGAGAACGGAGCGCGTTCGCCGTATCGAGACTGGTTTCATGTGAATCAGTTGCCGCTGAAGCCCTACCCAGCAGAGGGTGAGGACTGTGGGTATGAGTGTTGGTGGTCGCTGCCGGATCTGCCGAAGTTCAACCACGCCAACCCCGCCGTCCGTGAGCATCTGCTGTCGGTGGGTCGCCACTGGCTGGAGCGGGGAATCGACGGCTGGCGTCTCGATGTGCCGGCCGAGGTTCCAGCTGATTTCTGGGTGGCGTTCAGGGAGGTGGTCAGAGATGTCAACCCGGATGCATGGATCGTTGGAGAGATCTGGGGGGATGCCCGCGCCTGGCTCAATGGAGAGCACTTTGATGGTGTGATGAACTACCGACTGGGGTGGAGCAGTCTGTGCTGGGCTGCTGGTGAGCGGTTGCGGCAGGGATATCGCAATCGTGAGTACCCGCTGAACCCGCTCTCTGGCGAAGAGCTGATTTCAATCTGGACCACCACGGCGGGCTGGTACCGGCCCAAGGTGAATCGCTCTCAGATGAACCTGCTGGACAGCCACGATGTCCCCAGGGCTCTCCACACCCTCGATGGTGATGTCGAGGCGCTCAAGCTGGCGCTCCTGATGCTCTTTCTGCAACCCGGTGCTCCCTGCGTCTATTACGGCACGGAGAGCGGTCTGGCCGGTGGTCCGACGACCGAGCAGTCCAGTGGACCGGAGCCCGGCTGTCGCGAGGCCTACCCATGGGACCAGCCCTGGACAGCGGATCTTCGGCCTTACCTGAAGGATCTGGCCGTGTTGCGGCGGGAGCATCCAGTCCTGAGTGATGGCTCAATGCAATGGAGCTGCTTCGGTGATGACGGACTGGTCGGTCGTTCCGGTTCCGTTCAGGTGTGGATCAACCGCAGCCGCAGCCAAGAGCTTCCGATCTCCTCGGGGTCTTCCACGATCAGGATTCTTTGGTCCTCCGGATCATCGCTGACGCCGTCCGGGGCTGTTGGAACTCAATCTGCGGTGCTGCTGATGAGTGATGAAGCCCTTGACGAGACTTGAACTCGTGACCTCTCCCTTACCAAGGGAGTGCTCTACCGCTGAGCTACAAGGGCATGTGGAAGGTGGGCCGGGTTGGATTTGAACCAACGTAGGCAGAGCCAGCGGATTTACAGTCCGCCCCCATTAACCACTCGGGCACCGACCCGAACCACACCCGAAGAACTTACCAGCTGACGAGATCGGCAGGATCAATACGACAATTGATGTGATTCGGGACACGGTCCGTGCACCTGCTGCTTCTCAATGGCCCCAATCTGAATCTGCTGGGGCAACGGGAACCTGACATCTACGGACAGACCACCTTGGCCTCGATCGAGACGGCCTTGCAGTCGGAGGCGGAACGTGAGGGTGCTCAGCTGGAGTGTTTTCAAAGCAATTTCGAGGGTGCGCTTGTGGAGAGGGTCCAGGCGGCGATGGGAGTGACCCAGGGAATCCTGATCAATGCAGGGGCTTACACCCACACCTCCATCGCCCTGCGTGATGCACTCTCAGGGGTGGCGATCCCCTACGTGGAGTTGCATCTGAGCAACACCCATGCCCGTGAACCCTTTCGCCATCAGTCGTTTCTGGCGGCCGGTGCTGTTGGAGTGGTAAGCGGTTTCGCAGCGCAGAGCTATTCCCTCGCCCTGCAGGGGCTGTTGCACCATCTGCGCAACGGCAGGCCATGACCACGACAGCGACCCCGGAGAAGTCCACGGCATCGATTCGCTGGCTGGCATCCGCCACGAGTCAGAGCTGGCTGGATCAGGCCAACGCTCATCCCATCGAAGTGCTGATTGACCATGCGCATTGCGAGCGCAAGGCTGCTGGGGCAGCGGTTCAGATGATGTTCCGCTACCTCTGCGAACCAGGGCTGGGAGAGGCGCTCAGTCCCCTTGCGCGGGAAGAACTGGAGCATTTCGAGCAGGTCCTGACGGTGCTTCAGTCCAAAGGCCGTTATCTGGAACCCCTCCCGGCGCCGGCTTACGGCGCTGAACTCGCTCGGAGCATCCGCAAGGGAGAACCGGAGCGGATGCTCGATTCGTTTCTCGTGGCCGGCTTGATTGAGGCGCGGAGTCACGAGCGCATGGCTCTGTTGGCTGAACACAGCTCCGATCCACAACTCAGAGAGCTCTACGGCAATCTCCTCACCAGTGAGGCACGACATTTTGGGTTGTATTGGACGTTGGCTGAAACCCGTTGGCCACGAGATCAGATTTTCAGCCGCTTAAAAGAACTTGCGGAGGTGGAGACATTGGCGTTGACCGGCCAGCTCAGCAGACCCGAAGATGTCAGGATGCATTCAGTAGGAATCGTCGTTCCAGACTGATTTTTTATTCAGAACATTGACAAGGTTGTGAATCATCTCGATCCAGATTTCAAAACTCTGACATTCAGACAAAGGGAGCTGGTCCTTCGCAGTCTTTATCTTCTCACTCGTCATTCCGATTTAGAACGACCTTCCGGGTTAACGCAATTGGCGTTGATCCATGCCATTGGCAGCGCGTTGCTTGGCATTGAAATGCAACTCGAAGATGCTCATATTGATGAGTCCTCACTGGATGCACTTCAAATTGAGATTCAGGATGTTCCGATGACGATTCGGCAACGCTTGTTTCAGCTTTTCACCCTGGTTGAGCTTGTTCTGGATCCACTGCCATTGAAGGCAACGGCGACATTGCGTTTTGCGGCTGCGGTTTTAAATGTTGATGATAAATTCATCCAAGTAGCAAGAAATTACAGCCAAGGTTCATACGCCATTGCAGCGTCTGATCTGCACCGAAAGGGTTACCTCGGTAATCCTGCATTGGTTCGAAAGGGTGGTGAGATGATGCGTTGCAATAAAACATTGCTGGATCCGTTTGAAGAGAATGAAGACGATCCAGAGCTGTTGGCTCAATGGCAGGGACTGGAGCACTGTGCCTCCGGATCCCTGGGCCGTGAAATCTGGGAGTACTACATGGGGCGCGGGTTCGTGTTCACTGGCCAGCGGGGCAGTGTGAATCCCACCATCGCTCAGCACGATTGGATACACCTGCTTGCGGACTACAGCACAACGATTGAAGGGGAGCTGGAAGTCTTTTCCTTCATTGGCTCTGCCATTCCAGATGTCAATGGTTTTTCTTTTCTTGTGGCCATTGTCAGTCTGTTTGAAACAGGCCGGCTTGAGTCCTGGGGAGGAGGAGTTCTCAATGCAGACTGCGGACATCTCGAGATCCCAGGAATGCCAGAGCGCCTTGCTGATGCGATTCGTCGCGGCCGGATTTGTAATCGTGATGTGATGTATGGAATCGATTACTTCGATTACAAAGATCTTCCAATTGATGAAGTCCGTGAGTTGATGAATATTCCAATCAAGGACAAAAAATTGAATTCACCGGGGGTTTGGCATCCCGAGGGCATAACCGCTTATCAGAGAGAACACGGTAACCCGAAGTTTCAACCGGCCCTTGCCTGAATCATTGGCACCAAAGGAACAAAATGCCGCGTCGATACAAAGTGTTGATGCTTGACCCGGCTTCCGCGGGGTAGTCTAGATTAAACCAACAAGCATTCTCCTGATGGATCTGCACGACAACGCTGTTACCGGAGATGATGATCTGTGTAATGCGTTATCCGCCGTTAATCCTGCGTTCGGAGATTTTTGCGTTCGCGTCGCGGCCGAGGCATGGGGGAAGCCTCTTATTGATCAGAAAACAAAGGCTTTGCTGGCGGTCGCTTTGGATGTAGACAATCAATCGTTCCATGGCCCGGGTGTACCTTTTGAGGCCCATGTCACCATGGCTCTCAAACAGGGAACCACATTTGCAGAGCTTGAGGAACTGTTGCTTTGGACATGTGTTTACTGCGGTTTCAACAAAGCTGCAGGAGCCTTTGGTCGGCTGAATGAACTCAAGGAAAAGTACAAAGATAAATTTCCTTCTGCATAAATTCCATTCAGCCAATACGCTCAATCAGGATTTCTCGATCTCCTTAAGGTAAATATCAATCAGCTCGTCAGTAAAGGCAGGGTGTTTGGCAGTGATCAGGTCGCCATCCACCACACTGCCGACTGTTCCGTCATCACCATACTGAACAAGGCCACCTGCGTTTTCAACATCGCAGAGAATGTTGTGAGCGCAAGTCACTTTTTTGCCCTCCAGCAATGTGCGGTCGGCACATAACAGCCAGAGCGAGTGGCAAATCGTTCCAACCTTCACGCCTGGCGTCGCAAAGATCTTTCTCATCAATTCAACAGCAGGAGCATCATTTGGTTTGCCTTTCTCAGGTTTAACAGTGTAACGAAGACGATCGGTGGCGTAGGCACCAATCAATAAAAATCCAACATAATCACTGGGATTTACATCTTTTACGTCTTTCGATACGGTCAAATGTTCTTCAACCCAGCCATTGTCTGGATTGGAACCGAATTGAAGTGTGGGATTTCCCCAGAGGTTGGATATATATTGAATATCGTATCCGGCAGCAGGGAATCGTCTGTTGAACAGTCGATATTCAGTCATATCGAAGTGGTCTTCAATGAAGACGCCGATTTTTCCCTTCGAATTACCGTGTGCGCTGAGCAACATGAGAGTCGAATTGCGAGAGATGCTGCATCGGCCTTTGAATGACAAGACCCCTGCCAATGAATGCTAAAGCGACCTGATAACAGGACAAGCTAAGGCTGTTATTTTTTTTATTTTCTCGCCAAATTTTTTTGGTAGTCCAGGCCAGATTCGCCCAACTCATTTTTATGGCTTCTTAATTGGTATTCCGGCAGCTGTGGCTACGCTGTTTAAGATGACGTTCTTGGTGGCAGATGTTGCCTTAACTGACGTTCTGTCAACGCTTCGATCACGGCCAAGGTTGTTGGCTGTTCAACTTGCACCTTTTCTCAACGCACAATGGCACGTCAAAACTACTACGAAGGGCTGTCGGCGGATTATTCCCGGCCCGGTCTTGTCGAAAAAGATCACCAGGTCAAATTAATCCAGCGGTCTGAAGAGATTGGCAATCTCCAAGAAGCTGAACTGCCAGCCATTGGCCCGGATTACACGTTGGAACAGATCGAAGCTGAGAACCGTGAATTCTGGCCAACCCACTGCGAAGCACTTCGCCAGGGACGAGGCGATCTTCTAACAAAAGAATATCGTCCTGATCTTGTTTATCACTGCCAAGATGGGCCCTATCATGGCATCAAAGAGCAGGCCCAGCGCGAAAAACATTGGTGGGCCATCATTGCTCAGCCTGGTGTCACGATGTGTTGGCCGATCGTGCAATTCTGGGGTGAGTTCACTCACTTCGAGTGGATCTGCTTCGATGATGAGACCCATGAGCAGATTGCGAAGGGTAGTGTTTGCTGGGTGCGTCGCGGACATCGCGGTGGTTGCTATTACAAGAGCGAGCAACTCACCTTTACTCGTGATGTATTCGCATCAGATGATTTGTTGAAGTTAATCCTAACTAACGCCTGAACTCAAGACAGACTAAATTAAATGGTTTAAATTACCAACAAAAATATGAATTCAAGGGGCCTCATAGATAAAGGCCCCTTGTCATAGCATGCTAGGAAAAATTAAAAGCGATACAGATGCGTTCTTCAGATATACTGGTCTGAGGAATCGTTTCGTGGGGAAGAAAGCTCGGAAACAACACAACCCTGCCAGCCTTCGGCGTGATCTTCAATGGAGATGGTGTTGAGAACATCAGGTTGCCATCAGGAGAGTCATCCGATGATGTGATCTTGTCGACGCAGAGATAAAGCACACCACTGATCTTGGCTTCCGGGTGGATATGGCGTTTCTGATATCCCCCTTGTTTCAGGATCACAGCCCAGCCGCTGATCGATTCAGGATCCGGTTCGAGCGGGATTGGAAAGGACAGCTGTTTTGACAAATAGCCGTCAAGAGCCATTTTCAAGCTTTTGTTCAGTGCCAGTACGCACGCGGTTTGAGCTCCGGCAAGCATTTCGTGGGTTTGAAACCCGTCTCGGGTTGGTTTCCCTGCCCGGTTCCAAACCAAGCTGTCGAGTGTTCGGATCTCTTCGACCAAGGTTTTCAACACCACATCATGCTGATCGAAAAGTTGTGATGTTTGAACCAAATGGGTTGGGCTAAAGCCTGCTGGATCACCAAATTCAGCTTGCCATTTTGACGGCAATTCACAGATGGCTGCCGTCCAACGAATGTGATCAATCGTTTTTCGATATTGCTTCAGTCGATCAGAGGCGAGCTGCCAATGTTGGGATTCGATCGCCGCATAGCAGGCCTCCAAAGGATTCAGGGTTGCTGACGCGCCATGTTGGGAACTGGCATCGAGTTCTTGCAGTGCCTTTTTTGCCTCTGGCGCGTGGGGCACAAGTTGCTGGCAGACAAGAAAGGCTTGGCGTGCTTCATCAACTCGCCCCAGGGTTTGAAAAAAGCGCCCGAGATTGTAGTGACCCAGAAATTGCTGGGGATGTTGTTGGATCACCTGTTGATACAGCGTTTCTGCTGTTGCGTAATCACCCTGCTCCATCTGCACAATGGCCAGATTTGTGATCAGGGATGGGTCATTGGGGTTGGCACGAAGCGCTTGCTGAAGCAGTGTTTTGGCATCCGAGAGTTGCCCTGCCCGGAGGTAGGCCTCGCTGAGAGGAAGCGAGACGTCGGGCCGTTGCAATTGGCTGGTTTCGAGATCCTTCAGCAATCGAATCACCATGCGGTAATCAGAGATCCGGAAGGCTGATTGAGCCAACATGCTTTTCAACGGATCAGGGAGAATCGCTGGATCGCGTTTCGAAAAACTTGTTTCAAACAGCTGGATCAGCTCTCGGTCGCGCTTCTGCATCTGCAAAAGCCTGGTGATATTCAGGAAGACGCCAGGATTGTTGGGGTTCTCCTGAAGAGCTCGCCGAAAGGCCCGCTCTGCGGAGCCAAGATCTCCTCGCATGGCAGCCTCCACGCCTGCACGGTTGTGATCTTGGCCGGCTGCTGTCATGGTCGTACGGCAAAAAAAGGGGCCAACCACCGGAGGTGGCTGCCCCTGAGTGGTTGCTGACAATCAGCCAATCACTGCAAACTCTTCGTCGAGCTCTGCATCCTTGAGCCCCTGCGTGATCTCGGGGTTCAAACCCTTGAGTTGCAGACTGAAGTTCGCACCGCGCTGCTGCTTGGTGAACAACAGGTAATTCCAGCCGGTGTCATCAACCGACTTGAGATTGGACATGTCGAGGATCATCCCATTCATGCCGGGAACGCGTTCGACGGCGCGCTTCAGGAAGGGAAGTTTGCACTTGGTTAGATCACCATCCAGTGTGAAGGTGCCAATGGAGTTTTCGTAATTGGTCAGTCCGGCACTGAATCCAAGCCCTGCTGGTTCAATGCGCACGCGAACTCTCACGGCTTTGTCTGTTTCAGGCAGGTTGACGATCAGTTTTTCACGATCAAAGTCGGTGTAATTCTTGTCGTCAATCCAGACTTCTGCAAGCTCGATGCTGCCAGGGGGCAGCAGGTCTGGAGCGACACGCAGCTTGTTGTCCGGCCAAGCATGGGGCTCTGGCTTGAAGAAGAAGTCCATCGGCATCTTGTTCACGAGCAGGTTGGAGTAGATCGCTGCCAGGAAACAGAGTTCGAAGGAGTGATAACCAGCCATGGAGTGGCTTCCCTTACCGCGCTCGGATCCGAGTGAATAGGGCTGACCGTTGGCAAGAACGTTGAAGTAAACACCGCCTTGCTCATAGTCAAGGAACCAGCCGTTGTAGAAGGCGCTGCCTTCTCGGGCGAAGCGCAGATATTCAGGCTTGTCGTCATAAACGCCAGCCATGATGTAATACGCAAGGATTCCTTGTTCCTGCTGCCACCAGGCCTTGCGGTCGTGCCAAACACGGCGATAGTGCTCTTCGCCATCTTTGAGCGTCCGCTCCATCATGTCGTACCAACCACCGCGCTGGTTATCGCAACCGGCAGGGGGAATAGCATCAGCAATCTGATGGGCGAAGGTTTTGTAGCTGTCCTTCGGCATCAGGCTCTGCATCCGGGTCAGGTTCCAGGCCACCTTGAGGTTGTGACCCACAACGCAACGGGCCTGGTGGATGCCCCACTTGAGATCATGGGTCCAGTCGTCGAAGAACTTCTCGTTCATGAACGGGCTGTAGCCGTAATCCGGGAAGTGATCGCAGATGGTGTCGAAGGTGTCCTCAAGGAATGTGGCGTAGCCCTGCTCACCCGTCGCCAGGTAGAGATTGATCAGATAAGCCGGTGCGTGGTCGCCAACGGAGTTCCAGTTCTTCTTGGCCTTGTTCACACCCAGTGAATCCGCCTTGGGGTCGAACGTGACCGGATCCACGTGAGAGTAATAACCGCCGTATGGACCATGGTCCTTGTAGTAGCGGTTCAGGAAGGAAATGGTGTCGTCAATATCCGTCCGGATGGTTGGCGATCCTGTCAGGCGATAGGTCTGGGTGGGACCAGCCAGTGCATAGATCTGCTCGTAGCAGGGAATGGCATTACCTCCTTCATCTCCCCCAGCCGTGGAGCCCATGTACTTACGCAGTGAGCCATCACTTTGGATGTCAATTTGGCTGTACCAGTAGCAGATCCCTTCGGATTTGTTTTGATGACGGAAATGGCGTTGCATGTACTCTGTCCCGTTGATGGACGCCTCCAGGGCACGCTCATCACCGGTGATCATGTAAGCCGTGGCAAAGCCGTAGATCAGGCGGGAGATGGTATCCAGGTTCTGAACCCCATCCTGTTTGTCGCCTTCGGCGCTGAGGTCGGTGCGGAAGTTCTTGAAGTCGATGGTTTCCCCTTCTTCCACGGAGAATTGGGATTCCAGATAGAAGTTCAACAATTGCTGGATCTGATGAATCCACCAGTTCTGCTCCTCAATTCGTAGATCATCCTTCGTTTGACCAAACAGGAGCATGTGTTTGGCTTCAAACTTCAGCCCGCTTTCCTCGGGATAAAAAATTCCGTAGGCGTGAACGAAGCGATCCTCAACGAGTATCTGCTTTATGTCAGGAGCAACCTGGAAAGGTTCGCCAAGGTTGCGAACGATTTCGGCGTAACAAGCGTCAGTAATCTTGACTGAATAGATGCGACCGTCAGATGTTTCCAGCTCGACCATTCCCTTGCAGTCGAAAATCTCCGGGTAGGAAACGCTGCGGATGTAGCCTGCAACTAGGTCGGAGAAAGGAAAGTTGAGTTGATTGGAGGTGGTCATTGGAAGTGGAGATGCGTGGGAGAAATATCAGAGAAAAGAAATTTAGAGTGTCAGGATGAAGTCATGTGGTTTCTCGAGAAAAAAGAACCACAATGCTTCGCCCTGTTACTACGTATCGCCCATCGTTGATTTTGACCTGCTGGTCATAGTCAACGATGTCTTCAGGAGAGCGCAACGATGTATCGATCGTTCTGTACCAATTAAGTCCTTCGAACTGAGGGATCTCAAAGTCGATGGCATCCCAGTACATGTTCATCATCACGTGAATATTATTGGTGCCGTCCGTATCATCTGCAGTATCTCCCAAGGTGAAGGCCAAGCAGCGAGCCTGTGGATCATTCCATCCTGGTTGATTCACAACTGGACCATGCCAGTGAATATCACTGATGTTAAAGCGGTTAGTTTTTCCAGCAAAGTAACGGCCACTAAAATGGTTTTTGAACTTCAATCGCTTTTCAATCAGTTTCGACCAAAAGCGGATCATCTCCTGACTATCTGGAGAGTTTATTTTGTCCCAATTGAACCAATTGATCTCATTGTCGTGGCAATATGTATTGTTATTTCCTCCTTGGCTGCGCTTGAATTCATCGCCTGCGACAATCATTGGCACACCCATGGAAATCATCATGATGGTGGCGAAGTTCTTAACCTGTCGTGCACGTAGATCGTTAATCCATTGGTCTTCTGTCTCTCCCTCAACCCCGCAATTCCAGCTCACATTATCGTTGATTCCGTCATTATTGCCTTCACCGTTGGCCCAATTGTGCTTTTCGTTGTAGGCAGTTAAGTCATAGAGGGTGAAACCATCGTGGGCTGTGATGAAGTTGATGCTGTTCACCGGTTCTTCGCGGTGCCATTGATAGAGATCGGAGCTTCCAGTAATTCTTGATGCAACTTCACTGATCAGACCGGGGTCACCTTTGACGAAACCGCGGATCGCGTCGCGGTACTTGCCATTCCACTCAGCCCAGCGAGCTCCAGGGAAATAGCCGATTTGATAAAGCCCTGCGGCATCCCAGGCCTCAGCAATAACCTTGCTTTTTGCGAGCACATCATCCAGTTCAATGGCCCAGATCACTGGCGGATGTTCCATCGGTGCACCCGACTCGCCTCGACTGAGTACAGATCCTTCATCAAAACGGAAGCCATCAACATGCATCTCTTCCACCCAGAAACGAAGAGAGTCCAGAATCAGTTTTTCTCCGACGGGATGATTGCAGTTGAAGGTGTTACCACAGCCTGTGTAGTCGTAATAGAACTCCCTCGATCCATCAACTCCGGTGAGGTAGTAGTAGGTTGAATTATCAATTCCCTTGAAACAGAATGTCGGCCCCTGATGATTCCCTTCATCAGTGTGGTTGAAGACCACATCCAGAATTACCTCAATCCCTGCTTTGTGCAGGGCTTTGACCATATCTCTGAATTCCTTGATGTGTTGTCCATCGTTGTTGGAGACGCAGTAAGCCTGGTGAGGTGCAAAATAACCAACGGTGCTGTATCCCCAGTAATTCACCAGTTTTTTACCGTCGTGCTCACGCAGCACATCGGTATGGTCGAAGCAGAGAGGCGGCAGTAGTTCAACAGCCGTGACGCCTAATTGCTTGAGATAAGGAATTTTTTCGATTAGGCCTAGAAATGTTCCTGGGTTTTTGACTCCACTGGTTGGACTTTTGGTGAATCCACCCACATGCATTTCATAGATCACAGACTGCGCCATGGGAGTCTGAAGTGGTCGATCACCTTCCCAGTCGTAATCATCGATATCGATGATTACGCTGCGCATGCTGGTGTGAAGGTTGTCTCCGGGGAAACAGGCGTCACCTCGTTTCCACCGCGAGAGATTGTTGGCCTTGGCGTATGGGTCAATCAGAACCTTCTCGGGGTCAAAGCGGTGACCATTCCATGGTTCGTGGGGGCCATCGACGCGATAGGCATAACCCATCCCATGGCGGGCGCCTTCAATGAACACATGCCAGATATTGAAACTGTGATTTTTCTGGGAATCGAGTTCGATCACTCGAACCGGGTCAGCATCTTCTGGGCTGTTAAACAGCAAGAGGGTCACTGCCGTTGCGTTTGCGCTGTAGAGCGCAAAGTTCACCCCCGATTCCGTCACTGATGCTCCAAACGGATGGGAGGAGCCAGACCAGCGGCGCAACGCAGTGCCGGTTGGTTCCAGTGGATAACCACCTAACGTCGTCGTGATGGGGGCAGTCGCAAGTGACGTCATTTCTGATCAGAAAAATGATTGAGTTGAATCTGTCTTTTGGAGTTGGTTCAGATGTTGCCAATCAGGGCGCCATAAATGTTGAAGACCTGTCCCTTAATTTCCCTATAGCACTGGATTGACATGGAGAGTTTTGGGAGGCCGAGAACTGTTTTGATACCCTGACCGACGGCTGCCATCAAATGGATTGAATGACATCGCTATCGATCAATTCTTGTGAATTAATGTCGACGATCAAGCTCGTCGCTCCATTTTTTAGGGTTAATACGCTGTCGTCCCCTTGGGCTGTGATGGTGTATTTGTCGTTAGGGACTTCGATCATATCCTGTTCAATATCCAGATCAGAAATTGTATTGTTTCCTTTTTTATTTTTAATCACGAAAGTATCATAACCTCGCCCACCTTCCAAGGTGTTCTCTCCTGCCCCTCCGTTGAGCCGATCTTCACCCTGATTTCCTCGAAGGATATCATCACCCTTGCCTCCGCCGATAACATCTCCGCCTTGTTTTCCTTCTAACGAATCATTGCCCTGGCCTCCAGTGATCGTATCAATCCCTGGTGTTCCTTCGAGATTATTATCGTCGTTTGATCCATTGAATCTCTCGCCGTGAGTGAGCGTTGTTCGACGTGCTCTAAAGACCTGGTTTGTGCCTTTCTGGAAAGTATCTGAGTCGATGTAGAAGATGAAATCCCGCCCATCGATTGTCTCTCCCATTAAACCCCCGTTACCTCGTTCATCAGGTTTAGAGGAATGATCAAAGAACGTGCCGTTAATGCTTTTCAGTTGTTCGTTGATATTGAGGCTTGATTCAAGTGTTGGGATATCAGCGCTTGATTTCATGCTGGACATGCTTTTGCTTGTATGTGATTCATGGCCACTGCCACCGGTGTAGTAAAAACTTTTGATTGCTGGATCTTTCCTTGTTGAGTTTGCGTCCGTTTTTACAGCGATGAGATTCGCAAAGCTGGATTGAATCACTTGGTTATCAACTTCATCTTGTGTTTGCAGATTTTCAGGTCTTGGATTAATGTATCCAGACGATACGTCAACGTTTCCGCTGTAGTCGCCAAATGGCTGAAAATCATCCTCAAAGAGTTCCGTTGCTGCATGCATCGCTTTGCCGTCCATTCGATCCACATCTTGGACGGCGCTATCACCAATGTCCGCGCCTTGATCGTTTTGGATGACTTCAAAGATGCTTCGTCCGCTAAAGCCATGCACATATCCACTGCCACCATCACCCTGTCCGACAATAAGGTCAACAAAATTGTCGCTATTAATATCACCGGCTGCGATGTTGATCGTGGTTTTCCCTTTACCTTGGAATGGATAAATACGTCCCATCAGTGAATAGTCAGCCCCGCTATACATTTCGATCACAGGCTTCATCATTGGACCGCCGATTCCAGCGATAACGTCGGCAAAGCCGTCACCGTCGATATCACCAACCGCAATGGAGGTTTCACTGTCGTTTGCGATCTCAATGTCTTGGAAGGGAGTAATGTCCTTCAGGATGTAAACATCGTCCGTCCCGTCAATGGTGAGTTGTGGTTCGGCTTGGATTGTTGATTCAGGATTCGTTGCGAACGTAATATCCGCGCCACCGTAGAAGCTTTCTGAGCCAAAAACTTCGCCTTTCGCACCTTCGAATCGCCCCGTGCCATCAATCACGGTGTACAGCTCTTCACCATCTCCGTCAGAATCAACATCATCAACACCATGCGACTCGCTTGTAATTAAAGAGTCTTGACCATCCTCTGTTGCAAAGACAAAGCTGCCTTCTGGATAGCTACTTGGGATGGTTTCGCCATCGGCGCCCGTGATTTCACTGGGATCTGTGTTGGCATTCCAGCCGGCGTAGCTGCCATCATCGTTGAAAACATCTTCGAGATATGTCGTCCCTTTAAATGTATTGATGCCCCATGTACCGGGCCCACCGGTCCCTTTGTGATTATCAGGGTTGTCTGTTTTCTTCTTCCAGTACACATCACTTTCTAATGTGAGTTGTGACAGGTTTGCTTCTTCATTAATCACCGTCTTCGTCATATCGTCTTCAGCGACTGGCGCAAAGCCGGCAAACTTGTAATGACCCGTAGCTGCCTGCTTTACGGCATCTCCATCAAACACACGAATGGTGTAATCACCACTTGTTGAATTTTGGATCGTAACAATGTCCGTAATGTTATCACTAGATCCTTTGGTTCCGCTGGGATAATTGACGTCATTGTCTAAAGCAGCGTTGCCAAAAAACTTTCCATAGTTAATATCTCCAATCGCGACATTAATGTTCTTGTTATCTTCTTCGTCTGCGTAAGGAGTTAGCTGGTATTGCTGTCGTGTATCGCTGCCAAGTCTTAGGCTGACGCTGTTTCGTGCTTGATCACTCGCTATAAAAGTTGAATCGGTATTCAGGATAACCTTCACGGCTTGCATCATACCGGCATCCTCATGAAAGAGGATGTGACAGTGATTGACGTAGGCGCCCGGGAAATCCTCAAAGCGCATCCGGATTTTTGTTGAAAATGGCTGAACATTCTCGGTATCAGACGCTGCTGCTTGGCCATAGGGATTATCTGCAGTTTGCGTACCATCGATATAAGCACCTCCAAGCAACACAGTGTCAGCGAGTTGATTGCTTGGATACGCCGTAATCTGGTCTGTCGTTAAACCGTTGATCTCAGTAACGATGAAATCATTTTGGTGGATGTGGAAAGGGTGCCATTCTCCCCATTGGCCTACTTTCCCATACGATTCATTGTTAATGGTCCATTCTTCTGTGGTCCCAAGCATCGGCATGGCCACGACAGTTTGTTCTTGGGGCGTGTGGCCGAAATATCGTCCATTAATACGGTAAGCACCTTCAAAATCAGCTGGATCGTTATCACTTGGCGGATAGCTGCCCACTCCATTATCACCAAACATGTAATACTCATCAGGCATGGCTGCCCAGACAAATTCGCGTGTTTTAAGTTTTCCCTTCTCAAGTTTTTTGGTCGTTGTTGTCATCCAAGCGTCGATTTCTTCTTGCTCTTTTGTGATGTAATTCCAAGGTTCTGGTGCTGCGGGCCGCTCATCAATCTCTTCACCTGTAACGTTGACCGTTGCCAACACCTGAGGTCCCCAGACAAGGTGACCGTCGTTAAAGCCGTAATATGTCGATTCTCCAACATCTTCGCTGACAGTTGATGTGGAATCCGTATTTGATATCTCGGGCGCGAGGTCACCCAAGATTTCATTGGTGCCGTTGCTGAGGAAGTAATATTTGCCTGGTTTGGTGAACGCATGTTGCAACGTCATCCGCGCACCGGGTGCGATGGCGGGCGTTTCAGTTTGTTCGGAAAGCCCTTCCTCCGCAGCGCCCGAAACATCTCCGTCGACGGCGACGAGTTGGAATTCTTCGAGGCTTAATTCATCTTCATGCTCACGAACAAGCTGAATCACATGATGTGAATTGACTGCGAAGTTGAGGAAGCCAAACAGGTTCCATTCACCAACTTTGGCATCAATTGTTGGATTGTATTGGCCGTTAACAGTATGGATAATGTTTTCAATGGGTGCGCCATTCATCCCAAATCCATAGTAAGGGCCAAAGGCAACGGGGTTGGATGCTACAAGTTGCGGGTCATAGTTATTTGGCATGTAGTTGTAAGCGATATAGTCCGCTTCTGACACGTTGTATGTTGCATTTCCTTCAGCATCGGTGCTGACTACTTCCGCAGGGGTAGCGACGCGATAAGAGGTTCCATCTGGATCTTGGTTTACAGGATCAGTGGGAGATGCAGCACGCTCCTCTTGGTTGAGCCCAAAAGTCTGCAAACTCATCCAGTAAACTGGATCTGTCACCGGGTTGAAATTATCTAAGTCGTCGGTTTCTTCTGTTGAGGGCTGAATGAGAAGAGGGCCAGCCAAGCCTTTTGAGACCTGAACATTTGTGGCTCCGTGAAGATGCGGGTGATACCAGTCTGGTCCTACAAAGTGATCATCAGGAACTTTGATTTCTGTATCCCAGCTGGTGCCTGAATCAATGGTTACCAGTACGTTGTCGCTGTTTCCTTGCGCAGAAACGTGAAGGCCGTGGGTATGCAGATTCGTATCGTCAAAGTAGATTGATGCCGAATCTTCTGGTAGGTCATTGATGAGTCGTACTTTAATCGTGTCACCAGGATCAACGACGATTAACGGCCCCTGAGAGCTTCCTGTGCCGCCGTTATAAAATTGAAAATTATCATCGTAGGAGGAATCATTGCTTGTGTTATCCGCAATGAGCTTTCCTAAACCAGGAATGAACAGTTCATTGAATGCAGAGAGGTTGAGCTCAAGCTCAACAACGTCGCTCTCTGGTCCCCAGGACGAGTAATACAATCCATTGGGGTCTTCGTACGTATAGTTTCCGTTTTTATAATCGGCCTGTCCTTTTTGCCATTCCTGCCAGGCACTGGTGTATGGGATCGTTACGTCTGGATGAGGTAAGACTTTCAGATAACCGTCACCATATCCTGGGCTCCAAGAGTCGAAAAGGGATTGCCCAATGGTGTAGAAATCCTTGAGAGCCATCCTGAATGTTTTAGGCACTACTTCTAAGGTATTCACGGCAACTGATCTGGACCATATGTTTGCCTCTGCTCACCAAAAAACAGAAACGATCAGGTTCCGTCTAAAGAGTTTCTATCGCTCTTCTGACTATGGGCTTTTTGTTGCTAGTGCCCAAAAAAAGGTGGGAGATGTCCCACCCCTATGTTGCTTGTCTTGTGGACTTAATCAAAAGATGCGAATCAACGCCGTGATCAACCTTGCGGCCAGGTATGTGCGGTTTTGTTCAGCTTGTTGTATTGCTCCATGGCCTTGATAAAGTTTTCACGACAGACAGACCTTACTTGATTGAATTCCAGTTGTTCGCCATTAGGCCCCTTGGCGTAGATCAACGCCCAGCCCTCAAAAGATCCCGGGAATTCAGTCATTGCATAACTGGCAGGTGCTTTATCCAGGTCATCTCTTGATTCAACATCAATTTTACGGTTGATGGCCACTTCTGTTAAACCTTTTTTATGAGATTCTTCAACCAACTTATTCGCGAATTCTGTCATATCGACGTCTGATTTAACGTGAAATGACAGGTGTGGAACATTGCCAAAGCCAACACATGACGTAATTGATTTAAAGATGTTGGGTGCATATGGACCACCTTCCGCTTCTGCGCCGCGGAAATGAAGTAGCTCCAGATTGGTGTTGCCGAATTGAATGAAACGAACGTCCAGATTATCTTTACCGCTGCGGAGATCAGGAACTCCGTAGTACTCAGGCGAGTGTTCACCGTCTTTGCTGTTCATTTCATCCAATTGGAACAGTAGATTATGCATTTCTGAACCATAGAAACCGTCTCCTCCAACAGCCAGTCGGCCTCCGAGAATGTCAATGTAAAAAGTAAGTGACTTCTTTAAATCGGGAGTGGTCATCCCGAAATGCTGAATCCCCTGCAGCATATGCCCCAATGCTGAGGGAGATTCATTGGTGTCCGGAGAATAGAGCTCCATGATGTTCAAACTGATTCATACCAATACTAATCAGGCTGAAGCAATGCGAACTCTCCGTGCAGGCGTCTGTATGTCAGTGAATCAATACATGCTCGCAAAGGTCTTTGAATTAACCTTCTTTTAGGGTTTTGACAGCTTCATCGAGCATCTTTGAAACCCCAACTGGCCAGATTGATGTGTAGCGATAAAGCTTTGCTAAAGAATTGTTATATACGAAAATTGATTTTGTATAAGCCTCCGACGCTAGTGATACAGCATTTGCTGCTGCTGTGAACGCTGTAGCGTCGATTAAATTTTGTTGGTACAGAATTTTACTGGTATCTCTTGCCTTCTTTGCGTTGATCAATGCTGCCTTGGAGGTGTCTAAACTCATTTTGGCAGTTGTATATTCAGCGAATGCTGTCGCCGTTTGAGAGGCAACCATATCTCTCGAAGCTTGCGCTTTGGCGAGTGACTGTTTAGATGCATACTTTGCACTACGAGACTTTGCATCGTTGACTGTCCCGTCAAAATTCCAACTAAAGATCAATCCAATGTTTGCACTTGGACCCCAGCTCCAGGTCTTATTATTCTTTTTAGCATCTGATGCACCGTATATCCCGTTTTGGGAATTGTAATCCACGTAGCCATAGAGTGATAACTTTGGAAGGTAAGAATAACTGAATGATGTCGCCAGATAGCTCTGGGATTTCGCTATTGTTTGAGCAGCCAGAATTTCTTCACGATGAGCAAGAGCATGTTCAATAGTTGGCATTAGTTCCATGTCCCAACTTCCCAGAGGTCGCATCTGAAAATCATCAGATGGTTTGATTAATGTTCCAATCGGCAAACCCATTGCCTTTGCCATGTTTGCTCCAGCACGAATCAGCTTGACGTGCATACTGATGAGTTGCTCTAGCTGAGCATATAACGTTGCTTTCGACTGTTGGACAGCATTTTGGTTGATCAACGTTGGATCTGCATTGTATTTTGCTTGTGCTTGGGAGAGTTGCTCAACGTTTGCACGATAATCGAGTTCTAACCCATCCAAAAATTTGATTTCACTGTAAAGGGCAAAGTATCCTTCCTGGACAGCGAGTACTGTGTCTCGTACGGTCATATTAAAAAGTAATTCTTCTGCTTTCGCAGCCTCAGTTGAACTGTTGATAACAGCTCCTCGGGGCATATCAAAAAATGTCCATCGACCAGCTACTGCAGGAACAAAAGTATCGATAATGGTGTACTCATTTGCTTTTGTTTTTTCTAAGTATGTTTTGCCGTCCGTTGTTTCAACTGTCGTGTATGCACGAGCTTTAGAGGATGTGTAGCGTTGACCAATCGTCGGCCAAGTGGGAACGATATTGACGTCTCCATATGGACCTGCTCCGGATGCTGTTGGCCACCATAAGCGCTTATCACTTATAGCACTCCACTGTTTTGATTGAACCGAACGATAAGCCGCCTGAATTGTGGGGTTATTAGCGATGGCATAGGAGATTGCTTGATCCAAGGTATATGGCTGTGAGCGACCATCGAAGTCTCGTCTGATCGCTGCAAGCTGATCACTTGTTTCTTGAAATGTTTCATCTCCATATTCCAGAGAGTCAAAGGTCGTTTGCTCTGAGGGATCGGAGTAAGTTTGGGCCAAAAAACCGTTCTGGGATTGGTTGGCGTAACCCTGTGGTATGGCGAGTAGTCCTAAAAACTGTGTGGTTGATAGAAATGCAATTATTCGTTTCATTTTCGATGGAATCTTGAAACTTCTGAAATCTAGAGAGTTTTTATTATTTTGCAGTGCTTTTGTCATGAATTGCACGTATTGGCGCACGACCCAATTGCTCAATTTTTTCCATCGCATTTATCATGGATATGTGTTGCTCTCTAATCATGGCCTTTGCTGACGCTCGCGAGGAGGTGGTTTTTTATGTTCCCCTCTGGATCCGCAACGGTATTTCTCTTGAGCAATTTGACAACTACTGGCGTGATGTTCATGGTCCTGTTTGTGCTCGTCTTCCTGGTCAGATGGAGTACTGGCAGTATCACTTGTCTGCCTATGACGGGGGCATTTTCCCTGAGATCAAGAACATAACGATCAATACAGATCCAGCTGACCAATTTCTTGGAATTGCTGAGTTAACATTTTCGACGGTTGAGGATCGTGCTACTTGGTTTACAGCCTCAGCAATTTTAATGGATGACGAACATAATATATTCAGCAAAGCCATTGGCTACACAACCTCAATGGGAAATACACGCACCGTTTTAAGCCGTTTGTCAGAGCCCTATCCCAATGGTCCGTTGTCTGAAATGCGTTATCACATTCTTCTGCGTAAGGAGGATGCTGTTTCCGTTGAAGACTTCAGAGATTATGTTAGGGAAACTTTAATTCATGCCATCTCTAAGCGTCCTGAAGTTGTTCAACTGCGTTATCACCTGTTTGATGCGATTGATCTGTCTCGCCCAGACGCACAAGGTGTCGAACACGTTGAAAAAGATGGCAAGGACTATCACGCCGCTTTTGAGATTTCGTTTGCGAATGGTTTAGATCGTGAGAGTTTCTTTGCTTCCAAGGAATTCACCCAAGCCCTCACCGACGGGGCTTTGATGATCGACATGATCAAGCCTTGTGCCGAGCGATTTGCAGCGACGTTTGTTCGGGATCACCAGATGACGCTTGCTGGTCAACGTGGATCATCTGTCGCCCAGTTGGTTGCCGAATTGGGAGCTCTCAATCAGATTCGTGATGATATCGGTTCTCTGATGTTGACGAATAAGCTGGAAGGCTAAATAATTAGCAATTAATTCAGTATTGCTGCTGAAGTCATCTCTTCAGCAGCTATTTATTTGTTAAACCAACTGGTGAAACCTGTTTGTGAGGCGTCTGGATATACTCGCCATTCGACAATTTTTCCGTTTTCAAAACGGTAAATATCTGTGCATGGGACCTGGACGAATTTTTCTGTTAATTTATTGACGTAATTGGCGTCCATTTCGATGATCACGGTATCGTCGTCTGCTTTCCAGAGACCGCGCTGATTATGAGTCGTTAATTTCAGTATTTTGTAGATGTATTGAAGTGTTTTTGATATTTTGCCTGGCCCGACGACTGGATCGTTGGCACCAACCTTGTAAACCACATCCTCGCCAAAGAAACTTTCAAACAGTTTCCAATCTTCTTTTTTGAGTGCTGAATACATTTCAGCTACTTTTTTTCTGATATCTTCATGGCTGATGCCTGAGCCTGTGTCGTCTTGTCTGTCTGATGGAAGTGGCTCGTTGTAGACAGGACTGATGTCCATAAAAATTCTGAGCTCTTTAACTTTGCCGTTTTCATCGAATTCCAGTGCATCGCAGCATGGCAGCGTGTGTTGTGCTCCATTGGCACATGTGTAGCTGATTTCCATCTGAAGGTATAGTCGGCCTCCGGATTCGTGATGATTGACGATATTGTGCTCTACAGATGAAACACGCTTTAAAAATTCTTTGGAGTCGTCGATGATTTCCTGTGGCGTATGTGCGGCTGAGTTATTGGCGAATTTGTACAGACATTCATCAGAAAAGTGTGCGGCAAAGCGTTCGACTTGCATAGATTCTCCTGCCGAAAATAGTCGCTTGGCTTGCTCTAAGTTTTTCGACATAACGCTACTGGTCTATTCGGATATCTGAATGCTAGCTACGGTTTTGCAATTGCCATTGTGAAAATATTGTTGAGAAGTTGCCAGGCCTGTGCTGTTATTTTTGACTGGTGTTGATCAAAAGGTTGGCCTGCTGTAGCGCTTCGAGACGGCTTGGCAGGAGGTTCCCGACACCGAACTGTTTTAGTCTTCTTTCCACTTTTCCGGTTGCGCCCGTTACGTAGGCCTGGCGATCACTGGTTTTGGCTTCTTGAACCATTCGCTCGATGGCAAGTGTGGCTGTGACCCCTAAATGAGGGACATTGCTGATGTCTAAGATTAGAACTTTATAGTTTTCAACTAATCCCATTCGGTCTGAAATTCCCTTGGCTGCGCCGAAGCTGAGGGGTCCTCGCAGGCTGAAGAGCATCACGCCGCCATGGCATTGATTGAACTGAAACTGCTCTTCCTCGTTGAGATCATTTGTAAGCTGAGCTGAGCTATTCTGGTCTAGGGGATTATCAGCTTCGATGTTTTCAAGCTGAACCTGAGTGATGGAGTCAACAGTCAGTAAATTGGCAATAAACATGCCGATCAGAACGCCCCATATCAAGTCCCAGAAGACAGTCATTATCAGTACGCTGTACATCAGCACAGCTGTTTTCCCTGATAATCGGTGGGCTCGCAGTAAGAATCCCCAATCGATAATGTCGAGCCCAACTTTGATCAGAATTCCAGCGAGCAGAGCTGTTGGAATTTCACTGGCCAGCGGTCCTGCTCCCAGCAGAACAACCAGCAGAGCCAGTGAGTGCGTCATCCCTGAAAGGGGGGTTTGCCCCCCCGATTTAATGTTGATGACGGTGCGCATCGTGGCTCCAGCCCCTGGCAGCCCTGAAAGGAACCCCGCTGCTGCATTGGCGATTCCCTGTCCGATCAGTTCACGATTTGAGTCGTGTCTGGTCTGAGTGATGTTGTCGGCAACAAGCGATGTGAGCAGGGAATCAATGGCTCCGAGCAGGGCCAGCACCACGCCGGCTCGGATCAGTTCTGGAAGGTATTGGGTGAAATTAGGGATTTGAATTCGCAGCCCTGCTTCGGGGATATCGCCAATCCTGTTAATCGCTTCCAGGCCCATCGATTGCAATCGTTCGTCGTTGAACAGCACCAACGACAGAGGGGTGACCAGCAACAACGCCAGCAGTGGTGATGGCAACCACTGTCTGATCCGTGCCGGAGTTAAAAAGACCACGGCCAGGGTCATCAACCCCACGGCAATTGCAGCTGGGTTGGGTTGAAATCCCTCGATCAACCCTTGCAGTGACGACAGCACCCCTCCGCGGGTGCTGATGCCGAGAAAGGGCCCGATCTGTAAGACAAGAATGATGAATCCGATGCCGGACATGAATCCGGATACAACCGAATACGGAACAAGGGTGATGTATCTCCCCAGCCGCAGAACCCCAAGAAGCGCTTCAAACAATCCGCCCAGGACAACGGCCGCCATCACCAATGGCAGCAGCTCACCAGCATTCAGGTCTGTTGAAACGCCAACGGCAGCCAGGCTGGAGACCACTCCAGCGACGGTGACACTCATCGGGCCTGTGGGCCCGCTCACCTGCGATGGAGTCCCTCCGAAGAGTGCCGCCAGAAATCCGGCGACGATGGCGCCATAGAGCCCGTAGATCGCACCTCCTGGTCCCAGGGCCGCATTACCGAAGGCGAGGGCGAGTGGCAAAGCCACCACAGCTGCTGTGATGCCACCCAGCAAGTCGCCACGAAGATTGCGCCCGTGAAGGCCGTGGATCAGCGGCATCTCAACGAAGGCCGCTCCAACTGGCCAGGTCCGCCAGAGATTGGATGCCTTCCCGACGGGATCCGTCAGGCATCACCCAGGTGGGGTAGGCACGAATTTTCGCGGTTGTGCATTCGGCGGCTTGTTCAGGAAGCTGCTTTGGCTTGCGGCATTCGATGTAGGGAACCTCAGCGCCGGCTTGCTTACCGAACAGGTTCATCTGGCGGAAACAAGCCGGACAGGTCCAGGCCCCGTAAAACGTCGCTCCAATGCTGCGGAGATGATCGGCCAGCTTGATGGCCTCCACACTCGAATCCCGCAGGGGTTCCCCAATTGTTCCCTTCC
The DNA here is from genome assembly GCF_000737535.1 of Synechococcus sp. KORDI-100. Classification (NCBI taxonomy): domain Bacteria; kingdom Bacillati; phylum Cyanobacteriota; class Cyanophyceae; order Synechococcales; family Synechococcaceae; genus Synechococcus; species Synechococcus sp. KORDI-100. The sequence continues at coordinate 790,935 of NZ_CP006269.1, forward strand.
AGCCAGCGGAGACAGAGATGACACCGCCCAGGCTGAGTCCGAGAAGCAATGCTGCTGGTGTGATCAGCCTCATCCCGGCTCGTGCGTTGTGGACTGAAGCTAGGTGGGAGATGCACGTTCGGGCTTCCCTCCATGGCGAATCCACACGGGTGCGCGACGGACTGGGACACTGCAAGACGAACGCCGAGTGGTTGAACGGAGGCCATGGCCGGCAGCGGATACAAGGACTATTTCCAGGTTCTCGGCGTTGAACGCAGCGCTGATGCCGGGGCGATCAAACGAGCATTTCGCAAGCTGGCGAGGCAGTACCACCCGGATGTCAATCCCGGCGACAAGGCAGCCGAGGCGAAGTTCAAGGAGGTCAGCGAGGCATACGAGGTGCTTTCCGATCCTGAGAAGCGCCGTAAGTACGAGCAGTTCGGCCAGTACTGGAACCAGGCAGGCGGCATGGGCGGGGGAGGTGTTCCTGGCATGGATGTTGACTTCGGTCGCTACGGCAATTTCGACGACTTCATCAATGACCTGTTGGGGCGCTTCGGCGGTCCTGGTGGGGGATCGGGTTTTCAAGGTGGTGGTTTCCCGCGGGGTGGGCAGGCCTCGCGGGCGCCGGTGAATCTCGATGCTGAAGCGACGGTGAGCGTCAGTTTTTCCGAAGCCTTCCGGGGCACGGAACGCACCTTGTCCGTCAATGACGAGCGGGTCCAGGTCAGGATTCCGGCGGGTGTGCGCAACGGTTCAAAGCTGCGTCTCAAGGAAAAGGGGAACCTGCAGCCAGGGACAGGCCGCCGCGGCGATCTGTACCTCAATCTCAACGTCCAGTCCCATCCTGTCTGGCGACTCGATGGCGATCAGTTGCGTGCCGACTTACCGGTAAGCATCGATGAACTGGCGCTGGGTGGAACCGTCAGCGTGATGACGCCAGACGGTGAGGCCCAGGTGAATGTTCCCGCCGGAACAGCACCAGGCCGCAGCCTTCGTTTGAAAGGAAAGGGCTGGCCAAGCCGTACCGGCCGTGGTGATCTGCTTCTCACGCTCACCCTTGCCTTCCCCAAAAGCTGGTCGGCTGCGGAACAGCAGCTGCTGGAACAGTTGCGTCAGAGCCGTTCTGAGGACCCCCGTCAGGCCTGGATGCGGTCCGCCGCTCTTTGAATCCCCTCTCACAGCGCCAGATCAAACCGGTGCCAGATCTACGATCGACAGCTGGTTCTTGGGATTGATGGAGCTCACTTACCGCCCCCGCCGTCTGCGTCGCACCCCTGCCCTCAGGGCGATGGTGCGTGAAACCAGTCTCTCGGCTGCCGACTTCATCTATCCCCTGTTTGTGCACGAAGGAGCCGAAGTTGAGCCCATCGGTGCGATGCCCGGTGCCAACCGCTGGAGCCTTGCGGAGCTGACAGGGGAGGTGAAGCGGGCCTGGGATCTCGGTGTTCGTTGTGTGGTTCTGTTCCCGAAGGTGGCCGAAGGCCTCAAGAGCGAAGACGGTGCGGAATGCTTCAACGAAAACGGCTTGATCCCCCGGGCCATCCGCCAGCTCAAGAGCCAGCTGCCGGAGATGGCGATCATGACGGATGTCGCGCTTGATCCTTACTCCTGTGATGGGCACGACGGCATCGTCAGTGAACGAGGGGTTGTGCTGAATGATGAAACGATCGATCAGCTCTGCAAACAGGCCGTTGTTCAGGCAGCAGCGGGGGCTGACCTGATCGGGCCGAGCGACATGATGGACGGGCGCGTGGGTGCTCTACGGGAGGCCCTCGACGATGACGGTTTCGAGCACGTCGGGATCATCAGTTACACCGCCAAATACTCCTCCGCTTACTACGGACCATTCCGTGAGGCACTGGACTCCGCCCCCCGTGCTGCAGGCAGCAAGCCGATCCCCAAAAACAAGGACACGTATCAGATGGATCCGGCCAACGCCCGTGAAGCCATCACTGAAGCCCAGCTCGATGAGCAGGAAGGCGCCGACATCATGATGGTGAAGCCTGGCCTGGCCTACCTCGACATCATCCACAGATTGCGGGAGGAATCGGAGCTCCCAATCGCTGCTTACAACGTGAGTGGTGAGTACTCCATGGTGAAGGCGGCTGCCGAGCGGGGCTGGATTGATGAACGGGCTGTGGTCCTTGAGACCTTGCTCAGCTTCAAGCGCGCCGGCGCTGACCTGATCCTCACTTATCACGCCTGCGATGCAGCCACATGGCTTCGCGACGGATAAGCCGTTTCGGATCTCAGCTCCCCAGAATGGAATCCCTCCGCAACGCCTGATGCTCGATGGCAACGGTTGATCGATTAGGCCACGTCGCCATCCGTGTCGACGACGTTCCCCGTGCGGTGGAGTTCTACACCGGCCTTGGAATGCGCCTGGTCTGGGAAGCGGAGGATTGGTGTTACCTGGAAGCGGGCCCCGGACGGGATGGTCTGGCCCTTCTGGGCCCGGATTACAAAGCCGCCGGTCCGCACTTCGCCTTTCACTTTCGCAATCGTGATGAGGTGGATGTGGTGCACGCCCGCCTGAAAGAGGCAGGAGTGTTCGTGGGTGCCGTCCACGATCACCGCGACGGAACGGCATCCTTTTATCTCAAGGACCCCGACGGCAACTGGTTGGAAATGCTGTATGAACCTCCCGGTGGAATCCCGTCCAACTGCAGCTGAAACCGTTGTCGTCCTGAACCGGGCGCTGCGGGAAACCCTTGAGCTCCTGGAATGGCCGCTGCTCTGCGAGCACCTTTCGACCTTCGCTGCCACAGCGATGGGGCGCGAGGCGGCGCGCAACCTTCAACTCCCGGACGATCTGAACAGCAGTCGCACGGCGTTGTCCGAGACCGTGGAACTGCTGACCTTGGACGAACTCCAGGAGGGAGGCCTCAGTTTCCGTGGCGTGAGGGATCTGCGGCCTGTCGTGTTGCGTTGCAGTAAGGGGGGAGTCGCCTCCGGAGAGGATCTGCTGGCGGTGGCTGAGACCCTCGCCACGGCAAGGCGTCTGCGCAGACAGGTCGTGGATCCTGAGTTGCGTCCGGTCTCCACCGCTCTGGTTGGAACGATGGTGACCCTGCCGGAGCTGGAACAGCGCCTCAAGTTCGTCCTGGAGGAGGGTGGTCGCGTGGCGGATCGAGCCAGTGATCGTCTGGCAGGGTTACGGCGGCAGTGGAACGAGGGCCGCCAGGAACGTCGGGACAAACTGCAGGAGCTGATGCGGCAGCTGGCACCGATCCTGCAGGACACGGTGATTGCACAACGGCATGGACGGCCTGTACTGGCGGTGAAGGCCGGCGCTGTCGGTCGGGTTCCAGGGCAGGTCCATGACAGCTCGGCCTCCGGCAGCACCCTGTTTGTGGAACCGCGCTCCGTGCTCAACATCGGCAACAGGTTGGTTGATCTGGAAGGGCGCATCCGAGAGGAAGAGCAGCGGGTGCTGAGCGAGCTCAGTCAGGAGGTCGCTCAGCATCAGGAGCCGCTCAATGTTGTGAGCGCTGTGTTGCAACGTCTCGACCTGGCCCTCGCCCGAGGTCGTTACGGCCGTTGGCTCGGGGCTGCTGTGCCGATCCTGAATGAGCAGCCCGAGGCACCGTTTCGCCTTGATCATCTGCGTCATCCGCTCCTGGTTTGGCAGGAGAAGCGGTCTGAGGGGCCGGCGGTTGTTCCGATTTCAATCGAGGTCAGCCAGAACATGCGCGTTGTGGCGATTACCGGCCCGAACACAGGTGGCAAAACCGTCACGTTGAAAAGCATCGGTCTGGCAGCTCTGATGGCCCGTGCAGGCATGCTGCTTCCCTGTTCCGGCCAGCCAGCCCTGCCCTGGTGTGCTCAGGTGCTGGCGGACATCGGCGACGAGCAGTCCCTGCAGCAGAGCCTGTCCACATTCAGTGGTCATGTGAAGCGAATCGGTCGCATCCTCGATGCCTTGCAGAAGGGGCCGGCACCGGCGCTTGTGCTCCTCGACGAGGTTGGCGCCGGAACCGACCCAAGCGAAGGGACAGCTCTGGCAACAGCGCTGCTTAAGGCCTTGGCAAATCGGGCCAGGCTCACGGTGGCGACCACCCATTTCGGTGAGCTCAAGGCGCTCAAATACAGCGACAGCCGCTTCGAAAACGCTTCCGTGGCCTTCGATGCCGAAACCTTGTCGCCTACGTATGAGTTGCTGTGGGGCATTCCGGGTCGCAGCAACGCTCTGGCGATTGCCAGCCGGCTTGGCCTCGATCAGCAGGTGCTGGCTCAGGCGCAGGAGCTGTTGGCTCCGGCTGGCGACGGCGAGGTGAACAGTGTGATCCGCGGTTTGGAGGAGCAGAGGATGCGGCAGCAGTCGGCTGCCGAAGATGCTGCGGCTCTTCTCGCCCGCACGGAACTTCTCCACGATGAACTCCTGCAACGCTGGCAGAAGCAGAAGCAGCAATCGGTCGAGCGGCAGGAAAAGGGTCGTCAGAGGCTTGAACAGTCGATTCGGGACGGGCAGAAGGAGGTGCGATCCCTGATCCGACGGCTACGGGATGGACGGGCCGACGGCGAAACGGCTCGGCAGGCAGGTCAGCGGCTGCGAAAGCTCAAGGATCGTCATCGCCCGGAACCGGAGCGACGCCAGCATCCAGGCTGGCGTCCCCAGGTGGGAGATCGCATCCGGCTGCTGGCTCTCGGCAAAGCTGCTGACGTTCTTGAGATCTCCGATGACGGTCTGCAGCTAATCGTGCGTTGCGGTGTCATGCGCAGCACGGTGGAGCTGAGCGCTGTGGAGAGTCTGGATGGTCGCAAGCCCGCTCCTCCGCCTCAACTGGTGGTGAAGGTTCAGAGCCGCCGCGGTGGCAGTGGTGGTGGCGGTGGAGCTCAGGTCCGCACGGCTCGCAACACGGTTGATGTTCGCGGGTTGCGGGTTCACGAAGCCGAGGCTGCTGTGGAGGACCATCTCCGAGGTGCCGATGGCCCGGTCTGGGTCATCCACGGCATTGGTACGGGAAAGCTCAAGCGAGGTCTGCGTGCTTGGCTCGAGACGGTGCCCTATGTCGAGCGGGTCACGGATGCGGATCAGGGTGACGGCGGACCGGGTTGCAGTGTGATCTGGATGACATAAAGGATTCGCTGATCAACTCTTCAGCGGGCTCTCATTGGATTCCCCCCGAATGGGGGATTTAGAGACGATCAATCAACGCGACAGTGTGCATATCTGAAGCGAGAGCTTCTCAATCCCCCTTCAATTCATGCACGATGTTGTTCAAGGATTCGCAGGAGTCTACCTTGGTGCTGTCGCTGGCTCGCTGTTGGCAGCAGGGTCATTCCTGGCCATCGAAACCCAGATGCCAGCCTTGATTCCCGCTGATTCAACGGCCGTGGTGGATCGAACTGTGCAGGGTTAATGCATCACTAATCCTGCGTCAACGTCGGGAAGCCTGATGCCGCTTGGGCAGGCGGCTGAAAGCCATACAAAACCCATCTGGGGAAGGCAGGGCGGTTTGATTGTGCCGATCCATCTCCCGACAAAACTTTGATCACACGTCACCAATCTGGGTGTTTCTTTCTCAGCAATGTGAGGCCGCCAAAGGGTTGGTCATGTGATCACATACTGCAGAGAATTGTTTCCATTCGATCTCTGCAAATTTTGGGAAGAACACCACAGCCTCAATGCCGTCACGAACAAATGAACTCGAGTTCACAGGCCACTGGCGAGCGTGTCTGTTGTTGATCCAAGGGCCCCACCACTGGGCCGGCGCATCAAAAGGTCGAGGATCGCTGGCACTGCCTCCGAAACGCTTGTGGACCCAGGCGATGGCATGGGTCAAGTGATGCGTCTCTGGTTAAGGACGTCAAAGCGATGAACAACCTTGCATGGACGGCAAAAAGACAGTGCGCGACATGGTGAATGTCCACCTGCCGATTCTTCTGCAACTGATCAGCACGTTGTCCCTGGTGGTGATCGCCTTCAGCGCAACCTGCATCAGCAGCTCACTGAAGGAGATCAGTGGACAGGGGGAGATGGCGACGAATGCCTCAGCATCAGATGCCACGGCAACACAACCCTTGGCAGGAAGGCTCCTGCCAGACCTGCTTCGGCTTAATCAATGACAGGGAGTTTGGGCCCAGGCTCGGAGGCAGGCTGGCGGGGAAGTCTGATTGCCTCGCCATCGCGATCAAACAAACGCCACCCGCTCGGATCTGGATCCAGATGCAGGCGCTGCCCAGCTGTGATCTCCAGATCAGGATCAGCGCGGACCTGAACCAGATGATCGCCTTCCGACAATTTGCAGGTCAGCAGTTGTTCATTGCCCAGCACCTCGCTGTGGCTCACGAGCGCCGGAAGATTGCGGTTCGTGGCTGGAGCCAAACGCCAGCTTTCCGGTCGCAGGCCGGCCGTGAGGTTTTGATTCTCAAGAGACGGAAGCACATCGGCAAGGGGGCCTTCGACGGACAGGCGATGGTCTCCCAGGAGTAAGCAGGCGCCGCTGCCGACCCGAACGGGCAACAGGGTCATCGGTGGACTTCCAATGAACTGAGCCACAAAGAGGTTGGAGGGCCAGCGGTAAAGCTCCATCGGTGTTCCAAGCTGCTGAAGTCTTCCCTGGTTCAGAACTGCAATGCGATGGCCCATGGTCATCGCCTCCACCTGGTCGTGGGTTACGTAAACCGTGGTGGTTCCCAGCTGGCGCTGAAGTTCAACGATGCGGGCGCGTGTGCTGTTGCGCAGCTTGGCGTCCAAATTGCTGAGCGGTTCGTCCATCAGGAACACCGATGGCTGGCGGGCCATGGCGCGGCCGAGAGCAACCCGTTGTTTCTGACCACCGGAGAGTTCCTTGGGCAGCCGATTCAGCAATGCCGATAGTTCAAGAGCTTCGGCCACATTCGCCACCCGCTTTTCGATCTGCCGTTCTCGTGGTGACCGAACGCGCATCGACGGCGGCAAGGAGCGGCTGGCTCGATGCAGTTGATCCTGGATGTGTTGAGTCAGGCTTCGGCGCTGACTTCGGCGTAACCCGAAACTGAGGTTGTCCCCAACACTGAGATGGGGATAAAGGGCGTAACTCTGGAACACCATGGCCACGTTCCGGCGTGCCGGCCGCAGTCGGCTCACAGGCTGCTGGCCGATCCAGATCTCTCCAGAGCTTGGTTGGTCTAATCCGGCCAGAAGGCGTAGCAGGGTGCTTTTGCCACAGCCGGACGGTCCGACGAGCACCAGGAATTCTCCGTCTTCGATGCTGAGATCCAGCTGACGAATCACGTCGACTGGCTTGTCACCTCGCCGTCCGGGGAACGTTTTGCTCAGAGCTTCGAAACGGACGCCGGCCAACCGAAGAACTGCATCGGCCTGAGTTTAAGTTGGAGACTCAGGCCACCCGGTGGTGCCGTGCAGTTCATCGACCAGGCGCGGATCACAGTTCGGGGAGGGCGTGGCGGTGACGGCATCGCCGCCTTCCGGCGTGAAAAGTATGTGCCTGCCGGTGGTCCCTCCGGTGGGGACGGAGGTCATGGTGGACATGTGGTGCTGCAGGCGGATTCGAATCTGCAGACCCTCCTGGATTTCAAATACAAACGATTGTTCGCTGCCGACGATGGTCGGCGTGGCGGCCCCAACAAGTGCACGGGGGCTTCCGGTCGTCAGCTGGTTGTGAAGGTCCCCTGCGGCACGGAGGCACGTCATCTCACCACCGGAATTCTTCTGGGAGATCTGCTTGAGCCTGGTCAGCAACTCACGGTGGCCTTTGGTGGACGCGGAGGGCTAGGGAACGCCCACTACCTCAGCAACAGAAACCGGGCTCCGGAAAAGTTCACCGAGGGCAGGGATGGTGAGGAATGGCCTCTGCAGCTCGAGCTCAAACTGCTGGCCGAGGTCGGCATCATCGGTCTGCCCAATGCCGGCAAGAGCACACTGATTGCCGTGCTTTCAGCCGCACGTCCCAAGATCGCGGACTATCCATTCACCACGCTGATTCCCAATCTGGGAGTGGTTCGACGTCCCAGCGGTGATGGCACCGTCTTTGCAGACATTCCGGGTTTGATTGCAGGAGCTGCTCAGGGTGCTGGGCTCGGCCACGACTTTCTCCGGCACATCGAGCGGACGCGCTTGCTGATTCATCTTGTGGATGCCGGAGCCGAGGATCCAGTTGGTGACTTGAGGGTGGTGGAGAAGGAACTCCGTGCCTATGGCCATGGCCTGGTGGATCGCCCAAGACTGCTGGTTCTGAACAAGCAGGAACTGGCGTCTGATGATCAGTTGCAGCGCGTGGTTGCCGACCTGGAGGCCACAAGCGGGCGAGTCCCCATCACGATCTCTGCCGTCATGGGTCGAGGTCTTGATTCCCTGCTTGATCAGGTCTGGTCAGCCCTTGGGGTGTGATGGTCGGTTGCAGGCTGCACACCGTTGCTTGTGAGTTGGGAAATGTCTCGCCATAACGGGGGAACAGAACAACCGTTCAAACCCCTCCCGTCATGACCTTCTATACCTGCTTCGACGACAAGGGAACGGTCATCGCTCGATGCCAAACCCAAGAGGAGATTGCCGTTCTTCGGCGCATGGGTCGTCCGATCGCTGATGTGAAGGCGATGAAAAATGAAGAGGCTGTCGTGTGCAGCCTCACCGGAAGTCCGAGCGACTACAACGACGACTTTTGAGTCAGCTGTCGTTCAAGTCAGCGTTCGATTTGGTTGATCAGTCGTCGTAAACCCGGCATTCATCAGCATCCGGATTCGCTTCGCAGTGCAATTCGAGTGAAGTCGGATCGTGGCTGTCGCCAGGATGATGCTCCTTGTACTCCTCGAGCGAGTGGAGTTCCTTTTCGAAGTGGCGCACCTTGGCGTCGTCACCAGCGGCTTTCGCCGCCTCCAGTTCGGATTTGTCCTTCTGGATGTGCTCGTCGATGGATTTCATGGAAACACGCCACGGCCTGGACACACATTACGGCGGTCTGCCGGGTCGAACAGCGATGGTTCCGAATGCAACATTCCCTGAGGCCAACGTGGTCGCCTGGCCGCGCTCGCATGGCGGTTGTCGGCAGCCTCAGGGAGCGAGTTCGCTCAGGTCCAGCCAGCGCTCCTCTGCGTCTCCGATCGCACGGATCAACGTCGCCAGCTCAACGCTCAGTTCAGTCATGTCGCCATCGCTCTGAGACAGCTGTTGCTCCAGCGAAAGGCGTCGCTGCTCCAGTTTCGGCAGCTGCTGATCGAGTTGTTCCAGTTCCTTGGATTCCTTAAACGAGCGCCGACGCGGTCCTGTTGTGGTGGCTTTGTCTGAGGGGTTTTTCCGGCTTGCTTCCGGTTTCTGCGCGGTCTGCCGACGCTCCCGTTCTCGCTGCTGTTCGAGGAATTCGCTGTAGTTGCCTTCGAAACGGAGCAAACGCCCACGTTCGAAACAGAACAGGCGGTCAACGGTGCGGTCGAGGAAATAACGATCGTGAGAGACCACGATCACGCAACCGCGAAAGTCTTCAAGAAAGTCCTCCAGCACGCTGAGGGTCTGGACATCCAAATCGTTGGTGGGCTCGTCCAGCAGCAACACGTTCGGCGCCTGGACCAACATCCGGCAGAGCGTCAGCCTTCGTCGCTCCCCTCCCGACAACTTGGACAGTGGACTGTGTTGCTGCGCCGGGGGAAACAAAAAACGTTCCAGAAGCTGTGAGGCGGTGAGTTGTTCGCTGCCGAGGTCGATCCGGCTTGCGGCCTCCTCAACAAACTCGATCACCTTGCGTTCAAGACCTTTGCCTTCGGTGAACACGTCGGTGTGCTGATCGAGGTAGCCGATGTGAACCGTCTCACCAAGGCGCAACGACCCATGGGTGGCTGTGCGCCGGCCGGCGATCAGATCCAGCAGCGTTGATTTCCCGCTGCCATTCGGCCCGATGATTCCCACACGATCCTCAGGACTGAAGCTGTAGCTGAAGTCGTCGAGCAGCTGGCGGCCCGTCGGCTCTCCGCTGGTGGTCACGCCGAGGCCTTCCGCTTCGATCACAAGCTTGCCGATGCGACGGCTGACGCTGGCCATCGCAAGCGCCCCCTTCGCCACCCTGGGCTTCTGCTCCCGCATGGCCTCGATCCGTTGAAGTCTTGCCTTCTGCTTGGTGCTTCGCGCTTTGGGGCCCTGCCGCAACCAGGCCAATTCCCGACGCAGAACTCCCTTGAACTTGGCTGCTGAAGCGACTTCCGAGGCATCCTGCTCCGCTTTTCGCTGCAGGTAGCTGCTGTAGTTGCCTTCGTAGGTCCGTGCCTGGCCGCGGTCCACTTCAACCATCCGCTGTGTGACCCGATCCAGCACGTAGCGATCGTGCGTCACCAGAACGAGCGCGCCTGGGTACCGGTCCAGCCAACTCTGCAGCCACTCCACGGCGGCCGCATCCAGATGGTTTGTGGGTTCATCCAGAAGCAGCACATCCGGACATGCGACCAGTGCCGACGCCAGGCTGACCCTCTTTCGATACCCACCGGAGAGGGCCTCCACAGGGCGTTGCAGGTCGCTGATTCCAAGCCTCTGGAGAACTTCGCGGCACTGTTGCTCCAGGCTCCAGGCCTCTTCGTCGTCCATGCGCTGGCTGAGCTGCCCCAGCTCGGCCAGCAGGGTTTCATCGTCCGGATGCTCTGCGATCGCTTCACTCAGGGCGCTGAACCGCACCAGGAGGTCGCGTTTGGCACCGCAGCCCTCCAGAACCTGTTCCAGCACTGTGAGGCCCGGCGTGATGCGGCTGTCCTGGCTGACGAGCACCACGCGCAGGCGTGGCGAGCAGCGCCGTTCGCCCTCTCCCAGCGGCTCACTGCCAGCCAGCACCTTCAGCAATGTCGATTTGCCGGCTCCATTCGGTCCGATCAGTCCCAGGCGTTCACGCTCTCCGATATGAAGATTCAGATCGGAGAACAGGGTGCGGATGCCGAAGTCCTTGGCGGCTCCCACCAGGCTGATCAGACTCACGGGGTGCCGCTGGCCAGTTGACCCTCCAGATAAGCAAACACGCTTTTGTCTCCGACATCGGCTGCAGCATCGATGCCGAACTTGCGCATCGCCATCACAACCAACAGCAGGGACGCCAGACCCATCAGCGCGAGACAGAGCTCTGAGCCCATCAGGGTTGTCAGCCGTCCCAACAGCGCGATCGGCAGCAGCAGGGTGAGTCCGATCGCCTCGAGGCGCTGGAAACAGAAGAATTCCTTGAAGCCGATGCCCGTCAGAGCGGCGAACTGGGGGCCAACAGCCAGGATCCAAAGGGGCTGGGAGGCCAAGCTGCTGAGCGCTTGCCTGGGCCCGGATGTGACCAGCAGTGCCAGCCAACCGATGCAGCCGAGCAGCAAGAGCAGCTTCAGAGCCTGGTGCAGGGGTTTCAAGTAGATGTGAATCCACTGCAGGGCCAGGCCAAGGCCGAGCGTCAACGGCAACAGCCAGAGCCAGGCCCAGGAACCGCCGATCAGCCACCACTGCAGCAAACCGGCACTCATGGACAGGCCGCAGGCCAGGAGAGCCAATCGGTATCGCTGCACCTCAAGACGATCGTCGTCTGTGATGGTGTACGGGCCGTAGACGCCATCAAACTGAGGATCGGCCGTCGTCATCACTGCGGCATGGGGCTGTTCACCAGTGTGCTCAGATCTGGCCCTGCCGGAACGATTCCCCCAGGATTCAGTGGGAACAGAGCTCCGAAATAATCACGGCGCCAGGCTTCAGCATCACAACTGTCGGCCACCCCGGGCAGGGCAAAGAAGCGCCGTCGCCAATCCCAGATGCTGGGGTAGAGCCAGAGAGGACGGTTGCAGCCGAAGAGGGGCGAATAGACCGATTCCCAGCGGATCAACGTCGGAAACAGGCAAACATCGGCAAGGCTGAGGTGCTCTCCGCAGAGCCATGGCCCTCGCTGGCTCAGATGCTGTTCCACCTGGTCGAGAGCATGGGTGAGAGCCGTTTCGGCACGGTCGTAGGCCGCCTGATTCCTGGCGAACCCGCAGCGGTAGACACCGTCATTCAAGGCCGGCTGCAACAGGGTCTGCCAGGACAGAATCGATTCCGTCAGGGCGGGGGGTGCCAGATCGGGAGCCTCCTGCGAGGCAGGCCAGCGGTTCAACAGCTCCACAAGCTGTGCGCTTTCATTACCAAGAATCCGTGGTCCCTCCGGATCCACCAGCACCGGCACGGTGGCGCGGTACGAGGGAGGTGCTCCGCAGTGCCGATAGAGCTCGAGCAGGCTGGAGTTGTCAAGCCAGGCCGGTTCGAGCCGCCAGCGCCCAGCCTTGTGATCAGCCGTCGCAATCAACAGCTTGAGGCTGTCCTCGAGCCCCCGGAGTCGATGAACGAGCCAGGTGCGATGGGCCCAGGGACAGCTGCGACCCACGATCAGGCGGGGCAGACGCTCCCCTGGCCGTTCGATAAGTGGCGGCTGTTCCGGCAGGACAGCTTGCAGGTGGTCGCTGACCGGTCGTTGGTAGTTGCCCTCCCCATCGCTTGGACCCAGCCCACCCATCAGCAAAGTCCACTGACCGTGCCAACCAGCCCGGGCTGCCATCACGATGATTGGCGGGATCGGCATTGCATTGCCCTTTTGATTCAGTCTCTGCGCTCATACCCCTGTCGTGCCAGCGTTGCGTCATGCCACGTCCGGGTTCCTGAATGACGGCTTCTGACGTTCTTCTGATCGCCGCCACCCACGGCAACGAGGTGAATGCAGCCTGGTTGCTTGAGCAATGGCAGCAGCAACCCGCCCTTCTGGATCATCACGGTCTGGGATTGCAGCGCGTGATTGGCAATCCTGCGGCCCGGAACGCCAACCGTCGCTACATCGATCGGGATCTCAACCGCAGCTTCCAGCAGGAACGGTTGGATGATCCAAACGAACAGGACCATGAAACGGTTCGGGCCCGTGAGTTGGTGCAGCGCTACGGGCCCAGCGGACAACAGTCTTGTTGCGTTGCCCTCGATCTGCACAGCACAACAGCGGCGATGGGCTCCTGCCTTGTTCTCTACGGGCGGCGCCCAGCTGATCTGGCACTGGCGGCGATGGTGCAGGGAAAACTGGGACTGCCGGTCTATCTGCACGAAGCGGATGCCGCTCAGACCGGTTTTCTGGTGGAGCGCTGGCCCTGTGGGTTGGTGATTGAAGTCGGTCCTGTGTCTCAGTCACTTCTCGATGCGCGCATCGTGCGTCAAACCCGACTCGCTGTTGAGGCATGCCTGTCAGCCCTCTCAGAGATCCGGCATGGTCTCGGTCGACTTCCTCGCCAGTTGGTGGTGTTCCGCCATCTCAGCAGTCGGGACCTGCCTCGCCATCAGGGGGGGCAACCTGCGGCGCTGGTGAATCCCGCTGTCCTCGGCAGAAACTGGCTGCCGTCGCCATCCACCGCGTTACTGTTCCAAACCGCCTCAGGTGGCGATCTGCCCGTGGCCCTGCCTCCAGAAGCGTCGGCTGCCGTTTTCATCAATGAGGCGGCTTATGCCGAAAAGGGCATCGCGTTGAGTCTTACCGCACGCGAGGTTTGGCCAGTCGAGCCGACATGGCGGCCAGCTCTGGAGCAGCTGATCGGGAGCTGATCATCGCGGGATGCCGTTGTAGACCTCCGCAAGAACCGAGCGTCCATCGGCGGAAATGATCAGTTCTGTTTCCACCGTTGGGCTCTGATCCATCTCCTGCCATCCGGGTGATCCGCCTGGAATCACGAATGTGTAGCCATCATCGAGGCTCACAAGGCATTCGCCACCTCCAGCGCTGGTGTTGTACATGCACTTGGCGGCGCGGTAATTGCTGAGTCCGCCGTTCATCCGTTCAGCGCGCATGCGGGCCACATTCACGGCACGCTGTTGTGCGTCACCCACCTGGGCCAGGACCGGCAGCGAAGGGTTCAGGCCGATGGCAAGGGGGGGTCCAGCCAGTGCCAGGAGCAGCGGTAGATGGCGCATCGTCATGGGTCTTGCGATGTCGAGGGAATGTTGTCCTGTGTGTCTGTTAGCAGCGGTCCGTTGTAAGGGACGTCCAGGATTCGATCGCCATCTGCGCTGACGCGTATTTCGGTGAGCACCGTTGGTTGTGGAGGAGTCTGCTGCTGCCATCCCGGCGCACCACCCTGAAATCGGAACACGAAACCGGATTCGGTGTTGGAGACCAGGCAGCCCTCACCCCGAAGGACATACATGCAGCGATCAGCCCGATAGCGACTGAGGCCCCCGTTGAGTCGCTCAGCTCGCATCCGAGCCTGATTGGCGGCTTTGGTCTGTGCGAACGGGTATTGGAGCGACTGGGCCATCGCCACCGAACCGGTGATCGCCACTCCAAGGCTGAACAGCAGGGCCTGAGTCGAGCGCATTGGAAGAGCCGCGGGATTACCCAATCTGGGTCGGATTGTTCGGTCTGCGGCGTCAGTCTGCTGACACAGTGATGACAGGATCCTTCTCGCTGGACGGTGCTGCCCTAACCGCAGGCCCAGCGTCCCTCGCCTTCCTGGCTGCATTCGAGATTGCTTGTCTGGCCATCCTTCCAGTACAGGCGAAGACGGTCGTCGTTGGTTCCCAGTTGCAGTGTCAGGGAATCGATCGGTCCGGCCGGCGTTTTGTCGTTGGTTGCCGGGGGATCCGGGAGTTTTTCCTTCAAATCCCTCTCGAGCGCGTCGATGCGCAGCTGCAGGCGCTCCATGTCGGCTTGGAGCGAGGCGTTTGATTCGTCAGGACCTGGTTGCTTGAAAGTCTGAGCGCAGGCGCTGAGCCAGGTGACGAAGAGTGCTGTCAATCCGATACGAACGAAGGAGGCAACGCTGGAACGCATGATCCTGGATGGTCTTGCGTCAGGGTCCCAGCTTCAGCCTGCTGGGACCAGTCTCTCGCTCCAGTACACAACGGCACCCTGTGCCTCCAGTTCATGGCGACGGTGACGGGCACGGCACAGGGGAACGGTTTCCTCGAGCCTGCGGCCAGCTTGCAGCCAGCGAATGAGAACCACGACACTCCCGGGTCAACCGGAGAATCTTAAATCTTCCTGTGAGTCTCAATGGACTGATTTGGTTGTGACGGTTGATCGCGCAATGTCCCAACACACAGCGCAAACTTCCTTTACATTGGCACGAGGCAGGGCATCCCTGCCCTTCCTTAAACCGTTCCTCCGGGAACATTTCTTTCCGTTCTCATGACCACCACCCTCCAGCAGCGCTCCGGCGCTACCAGCTGGCAAGCCTTCTGCGAGTGGGTCACCTCCACCAACAACCGTCTGTACGTCGGTTGGTTCGGTGTGCTGATGATTCCCACCCTGCTGGCTGCCACCATCTGCTTCATCGTTGCCTTCGTCGCCGCACCTCCGGTCGACATTGACGGCATCCGTGAGCCTGTCGCTGGTTCTCTGATCTACGGCAACAACATCATCTCCGGTGCTGTTGTTCCGTCCTCCAACGCCATCGGCCTGCACTTCTACCCCATCTGGGAAGCTGCTTCCCTCGATGAGTGGCTGTACAACGGCGGCCCCTACCAGCTGGTTGTCTTCCACTTCCTGATCGGCATCTTCTGCTACATGGGCCGCGAGTGGGAACTCTCCTACCGCCTCGGCATGCGCCCCTGGATCTGCGTTGCCTACAGCGCTCCTGTGGCTGCTGCCTCCGCCGTGTTCCTGGTGTACCCCTTCGGTCAGGGTTCCTTCTCTGACGGCATGCCCCTGGGCATCTCTGGCACCTTCAACTTCATGCTGGTGTTCCAGGCCGAGCACAACATCCTGATGCACCCCTTCCACATGATGGGCGTCGCAGGTGTCTTCGGTGGATCCCTGTTCTCCGCCATGCACGGTTCACTGGTGACCTCATCCCTGGTGCGTGAAACCACCGAGACCGAGTCCCAGAACTACGGCTACAAGTTCGGCCAAGAGGAAGAGACCTACAACATCGTGGCTGCCCACGGTTACTTCGGTCGCCTGATCTTCCAATACGCATCCTTCAACAACAGCCGCAGCCTCCACTTCTTCCTGGCTGCCTGGCCGGTTGTGGGCATCTGGTTCACCGCCCTCGGCGTGTCCACCATGGCCTTCAACCTGAACGGTTTCAACTTCAACCAGTCCATCCTTGATGGTCAGGGCCGCGTCCTGAACACCTGGGCTGATGTGCTGAACCGCGCCAACCTCGGCATGGAAGTGATGCACGAGCGCAACGCTCACAACTTCCCCCTCGACCTGGCTGCCGCTGAGTCCACCCCTGTGGCTCTGCAGGCACCTGCAATCGGTTGATCTGGAATCAACCTGTTCGCTTTAGAACAGCAAAAACGATTCAGATCAACTGAATCGGAAAGCCCTCGCCTCACGGCGAGGGCTTTTTGTTGGTCTGCTCTCGGCGGCGCCATCACTCAGGGTTCACCACCGCCAGGCTTGCTCAGCCGCGATTCAGCTGGCTGCATCAAGCTCATCGAATGCTTCCTTCGTGGCCAGCAGAGCGTTGGTTGCAGCAGGAAAGCCACAGTAGGCAATCATCTGGGTGATGATTTCAAGAATCTCAGCTCGGCTGCTGCCTGTGTTGAGAGCACCTTTGACATGAACCTTGAGTTCTGGCAACGCAAACCCCTGGACTGTTAAAGCGGCAACAGTGCAAAGTTCGCGCGTTTTGTCGTCGACGACATCTCTTCGATAAAGCTCGCCAAAAGGAAACTCAACATTGACTTTGGCAAATTCAGGATAGATGTCATGAATAGCGCCTATCCACTTGTCAGCTGCATCTCCGAAGTGAGACCGCATTTCCTGCATGCCTTTGACGTATTGAGCGGACGACATGACTGTTCAAAAAGTTCTTCTTACCCATAGCAAGGCAGGGAAGAACACGATCTGTTCAACCGTTTGTAAACGAACACATCCATGGCTTCTGGTCACTCGTGGGGTGGCCAGCTGGTTGGGTTGACCTGTTTTTCTGAGTTTGTTGCTGCGTTCAGCGATTTCGCTACCACTGGAGAGCATCCAAATCCTGCGTCAATGACGTTTGGCGATATCTTCCGCATCATTATTGCTTTGTTTATCCCACCGCTCGGGGTGTTCACCCAGGTGGGCTTTACAGCTCCTTTTTGGATCAATCTTGTGATCTATTTATTCGCCGTTGGAGGATTGGGCTTTCCTTTACTTTTTGGTCTATGGCCAATTGCCGTCATTCATTCTATTTGGGTGATTCTTACTCGCAAATGATGATGTAGAAGGAAACGCAATTATTCACGGCTGCTGCGGTTGGGCCAGTTGTAAAACTCCTGGGTTTATTTTAGTGCTTTCATTGAAATCCTGGCTGGATTCCTCAAGTTGTTCAAGACTCTCTTTGATCATGTTGAGATCCTCGTCGAGAATGTCGATATCTGGCTCTCCTTTTGGTAAGACGGGCATGTCGCTGCCTTCAATAATTGAAATTGCAATGCGTTGAACTTTGATCTGAAAACTCAATCCAAGAGGGCGACCGATCTGGTTGTTGACCAATGTCTCAACTGCTTCAACCTGCTTAAAGCTTGGGGTGTCTGGGTCTGTTACCCGTACCACAATGTCGATGACCGATTTCTTTTCTGAGGGTGTCCAGACGAATTTGATGTCGTCGACGATCAGGGATTCGTCGTTACTTCCGAAGGTGAGTGTTTTGTTCTGTAGAAAGTCAACGACGGTCTCCTGAATTCTCTGGGTCAGGATTATTCGCTTGACGTCTTGGCGCATCAACTCGGATCCTTGGTAAAGAGGAATGGTGATGGCAATGACAAAGCCGATCGCCACGACAAGAGGGAGTTGTGTGCGGCGATTGTTGATGAGTGTGCTGCGGAAATAAGGCTCAAGGGTCGCCAACATCAGAATGCCTCCCACCAGAATTCCGAGAAGATTGGCGACGAAGAGCAGGCCCGCACCTGCGGCATCCTTGATGTCCCCTCCGGCAGCCATCAGCCCCATTGCACAGACCGGCGGGACAAGTGCAACAGCGATGGCTGTTCCTGCGAGTGAGCTCACCACGCTTTCTTTCAATTTGGCGTAGGTGGCCAGGGCTCCTGCGACGAGTGCGATGACCAGATCCAGAAGCGTCGGTGTCGCACGGCCAAGAATTTCTGGAGTGAAATATCCGTATCCAGACGCGCTGATCAATCCCCGCATTCCAGCGAGCAGTCCCATGAAAAGAGACAGGACTGTCGTGATCAGCACGGCCAGGCCCAGTGTTCGTAGGGCACGACCCAGCAACGGCCAGTCACCGATCAAGATGGCAAACACCCCTGTTCGCAGTGGCATGATCCACGGCGCGACCACCATGGCCCCGATCACAACTGCGGCGTTGTCAGCCAACAGTCCCATGGTGGCGATCAAACACGCCCCAAGGGTCAGGATCACAAAGGGTTGGTTGAGCTCGGCATCGGAGTCGTAACTGCGATGGAGCTCGTCCAGCCGTTGGCCTTTTTTGAGTCTGTGGCTCGGGTCGGGAACCGGAGTCATTCCCTGATCAATTGCGTCGCCCCACAATCACCGGGGGGACACCCCCGGCGTTGCCTGGCAGGGCCGGCACAACTTCTGTCTGCCCATCCCACTTATCAAGGAACAGTTTGAACAGAACCTGATCATCGAGGCTGCGATTGAGGGTCTCGTATCGGAGTGCTTCCTGTTCAGCAATCTTGACTTCGGTTTGTGCTCTCAACAGCTGCTGTTCTGCAATCTGTTTCTGCTCAATGGCAGCTCGATATTCCTCAGCAATCTGCAGGCCGGTGAGGTCAAGTCCGCGCACCTCCACGTAGTCGAACTTGTTGAGTTCGTCAGCCACTGTCCGCTCCACCAGCGCGGAAATGTCGTTCCACTCGGTGGCGATTGTCACTAGTTCGTACTGAGAGAAAACCGATTTCAGTGCCTTCAGAAGAGAGGGCTGAATGATGCGCGGGTAGATGTCGCGATCGTTGCTGGCGATCGTTCGGTAGATCCGTCCTGCCTCTCCTGGCCTGACCGCATATTTCACCGTTGCGGTCGCCTCAATGACTTGCAAATCCTTGGTGAGTGTTGCGAACTCCTCCGGTCTCACCTGGGTGCGCACGTCAAAGGGATAAACCGATTGAACGAAGGGAATTTTCAGATTCAGTCCTGGAAGTCGCGACCCGCCACTCACCTTGCCCAGGGTGGTGATGACCGCCACCTTCCCAGCCGGGACGATGAAGAGCGATTGTCCCAGCAGCAAGAGGGCGCTGAGGACCACCGCCACGAGGAGCACCAGACCATTGCCAGGGTCGTTGATCGGTCGAGGTGTCTGCATCGAAACGTTGGGTCATCCACCCAAATGATGTCGCGGCTGACACCGCATTGGTGTCGTTTCGTCTGTGGTGTCATCGCATCGAACCCTTCGCTACACCGAAGGAATCCAAAAACCTGGGGATGGCCCATCGAAGTGATCGTCGAAGCCACTGGTGCCAAATGGTTCTCGCGTTCGGTGTCGTGATCATGGCTGTCGTGCTGGTGCGTATGGATCTACGGCAGCAGTGAAACAACAGGATCAGAATGTTGTGTGCGGAGTACTGGGGTGCAGCGGATGGTGGCGATCGGGAACAACGGGCCTGGGAGAAGACAAAGCAATTCGTTGGAGTGTCTGAGCTGGATATGCTCAGTTTCTGCCGTTTCTACGGCGGTCAGTAGCGCAGCCTGGTTGAGTAAGAGTTGATGTCGTATCCAAAGCCGATTCGTGTTCCCTCGTCCGGTAACCCGTGGATTGATGGATTGACCGATGGTTATCGCTGGGGAACAACGAAAGATAATCCTGCGGTTGGTTACACCTTCATCAGCGATACAAGCGATCAACCCAAAGGAGAATTCGGTGGTTATCCCTCCTGGGGCTGGAGTGATCAAGAGCGCGAACTCATGGTCGATGCGATGGCAAGCATTGCCAAAGTTAGTGGGCTTGAGTTTGAGGATCGTGGAGATGATAACGATGACGATGTCGAGATATGGTTTTACAATATGGATAGTAAAAGCTCTGAAGGGAGCTATGGCTTTGCATACACTCCAGGAAGTGATTCTGATGAAGGATTAGTTGCTATCAATTGGTCTGCGTATCAAAATAATGATGGTAGTTTTAAACATTCAATCGCGCCTGGAAGTTTCTATGGCATTACGTTCTTACATGAGCTCTCCCATGCCGTCGGCCTGAAACATCCTCACGACAAAGGTTTAAGAGGACAGCCACGTTTTCCCGGCCTCAAAGCTTCGTCAGATCAGTACAAGGATGCTGGGGACTATGGCCAAAACGCTCACCCCTGGACGCAACTCAGTTACGTCGACAAGAAGGCTCAAAATGGTTTAGTGCCAGAGAAAATTGAGGGTTACGGCTTCCTGCAAATACCCGGTGCTCTTGATGTAGCTGCATTGCAATGGCTATACGGCATCAATGATAAGGCCGCAGGTAATGACAATGTTTATCGATTACCTCAGAGAAATGAGGAGGGCATTGGTTGGGAAAGTATCTGGGATACCGGTGGGATTGATCGTATTGATGGGTCAAGGTCCAAAAAACCTGTCAGGATTGATCTTCGCAATGCCACTCTTGATCAATCTGAAAGTGCCGGTGGCTATGTCAGCCGAGTGAAGGGTGTCTTCGGTGGGTTCACCATTGCCCACGACTGGGACGGTAAGACGCTCGAGTCAACCTCTGGCGGTTGCGTGATTGAAAATGCCACTGGAGGAAAAAAAGCGGACGTTTTGATTGGCAATGCCGCTAACAACACACTCAAAGGTGGCAGAGGCCAGGACATCCTTTTTGCAGGAGCTGGTCGCAAGAATCGTTCCATCGGTGGTAGTGACAATGATGAATTTTGGATCGATGCCGAGCCTGGGTCTTTTGTGAAGATCATGGACTTCCAGAAGGGCGACGATCAGCTGGTTTTTGATCAAGGCATTGACAGGGAAAATGTTGATTTACGTGCACATTCGAATCACACAAAGATTTATGTTGAAGATGCTCAGGTTGGTCTTGTGAAAAACGCCCAGATTGATGAACAAAGTCTGCTGTTCCGCGATTTCAGCACCACCATCGATCCATCCAGCGAGTTTTAACCCGATGTCCATGAGCTGATGTGGTTCACGGCCAACATCCTGGTTGATCGGTGGGTTGCAGACTGTGTTCAGGGAGTTTGACGTCATGGCGAAGGATGCGAAACAGCAGTCAGCCCGACGCCGTCGCCGGGCTTCAAATCAAGGCATTCCCTTGGAGCAGGTGTCCCCAGCGATCCTGACTGCCTCGCGCGATGTGGCCTACACGATCGAACAACTCGATCTTCAACCTCAGGCTGAAGAGGTGCTGAAGGCTGTGCTGGAGCGTGCGGAACATCTTGAAGAGCAGGCCAGTGGAATGACGATCCTTGACGAGTGATGGTTGCTCGAGTGGGGACCTCCAGCCACAACGTGTGAGGGTGGACGGATAACCGCTCCTGTGCTCCGGGCCGGAATGTGACATAGTGAACCTAAGCAGTAGGCCTGACGTCAGTCAGGTCAGGCAGCTGAAAGCCCATAACGGTCCAACTCGAGGTCATGAAAAAAAGTTCCAGAAAGTCACCCGATCGGGTGCAACAGCCGGCTGTTGCTGATCATCGTTGCAATGTCCGTCCTGCCAAACGCCATGTGCCCCAGTCCAAGTCAGGTCTTCCCTTGATCAGTTGGGAAGATGTTCTCGGACGACGGTGAATTCATGGTGAGCCCAGGAATGGTGACAATACGAACGGATCAAATGGCTCAACTGGTCTGATCCTTCCCACTCAACGTCCTCCCTTTTCACATGATGGATCCTCAGGAACTGTCAAACTGGAAGCTTCTTGCAGAAACAATGGAGGCGGATGGAGCCACCGATAGTTGGTTCTATCGACGTGCACGTGCCATTGCTGATGGCAAGCCAGACCCGATGCCCAAGATCAGTGACTTGATGCCCAACTCGGATGTTGACCACGGTTCTTGACTGGCGTATTCAGAGATGCTTCTGCGACTGAATGCATGCGCACTGTTGTTCATTGTTTTCATGGCTCCCGTCGCAGCTGGTGATGAAGGATGTTTACGCGATCAGCAATGGTCAGCTCGTTCGAGCTGAGGGCTTCTGAATCCAGACTGGGACCGCTGAGCAATGATCCACGTGATGTCTACGCACAGCCATTGTTCAAAGATTGAGTGATTGCGTTCTTATGTCAACGCTTCCGAAGCCAACAGAATTCAGCGATGCCGACGACAGTCAGGATATTGGCGATCTGAGGGAACAAGTTCGCTTGCTTCGCGAAGAGGTTGCCGCGATGCGTCAAGAACTTGATCAGCTTGCCAATCGGCAGAAGTGGTTCTACTGACAGGGCTTGGTTGCTC
The DNA here is from genome assembly GCF_000737535.1 of Synechococcus sp. KORDI-100. Lineage (NCBI taxonomy): Bacteria > Bacillati > Cyanobacteriota > Cyanophyceae > Synechococcales > Synechococcaceae > Synechococcus > Synechococcus sp. KORDI-100. The sequence continues at coordinate 813,158 of NZ_CP006269.1, forward strand.
GCGATTCCAGGCTCAGCAGTCGTATTCCAGCTCTGCGCGTTGCTGACGTCGGTAACTGTCGCTGTCTCTCATCTGGGATTCGTCGTAGTCGAGAGCCTTGATGGAACAGGCTGAGGCACGGAAGGGTTGATGAACGCCGTCGTTGATGACGGCACCAATCGGTTGTGCTGAAGCAATGCTGATGGTCATCAGATCCATGCTGCAATTCCTACTTTTTAACCATGTGCTGAGCGTTTCACCAGGTCGCTGTCGCAGTTGATCGTCGCGATTTCGTCAGGAGTCACCAACATCAGTGGAACTTTGATGGTCACCTGAGCCATTACGGAAGAGTTCAAGACATATGTCTCATGGCACGCAGACTTCCGTTTCCCCAAGGGAACAGCAACAACCCAACCCTGGCAGCTTGGACAGCCGTGGTGTTTGCTTCCATCACAGGTTTGGTTCTTTGGGGTGTTGCCAATGCCTATCCCAGCCTCTGATCACCCACGAGGTGATGGCAATGCAGGAATGGACTGATGAATTCATCACCAATGCTCAGCGCGAGCTTGTGGCCTTGGTGAAGGACTGGAAATACGACTACGGAACAGACGACAGGGACTGTGCGGCCATGTTGCTCTGGATGGTGCTGAAACTTCATCCAGAAGCAGACATTGACGCAAGTCTGCTGAACCCTCGCGGCTTCGAGAATAAGAGCCACGTCGGTTGATTCAACGGGTTGATTGGATCAAAAAGTGCCTACCACGACGGATGGTGAGTCCATCGTTTGGTCGGCAGTCCAGCCTTTTCGAGATTTCTTATGTGTTCTTCTGCCTCCCATCGGTCAGGGAACTCCGTACAAATTCCGTCTGATACACAAACCAGATAACAGCCATTCTCTGATTTTAGGATCTCCGTCACAAAAGGAGGCTCTGAAAAGTTGCTTGTCATCGTTTATCGGTCGATAGCTTGATTATCTGATTTCTGATTTTTTGATTATGCATCACCTATCACCTAATTCCTGACGCCAAAACATTGAGCGGTTCGCCCAACTTAAAAGTGAATCATTTGAAACGTTTTAATCCTCTGGGTGGTTGTGAAATCAAACGTTGTGTCGTCTTTTTAGATCATCAAGGAATATCGATATTTTGTCGTTATTCAAAGGATTGATCAATTGTAACTTTGTAGCGGGATCTGGAGCTAATTTTAATCGACTTTAATCATGTTGGGCATTCCTTCAACTGAGGCAAACGTAACAATTGAAATCGCGGGCTTCGTTCCATTATTGATGATGTAGTGCGGTTCTTGTGGAGATCCCTCCAGAAAACCACTGTTCGCTTCAATGGTGTCAAAGACTTCGACTCCGTCGACAACCCGAATATTGGTGAGGGTTCCCTGTTGGAGATACACAACCACCGGCGAAGGATGTGTATGCAGTGGAATTTTTGCTCCGGGGTCGAGCGTGACTCGGTAAACGCGCATTTCAGGGGTACCCTTTGGATAAACGACTGTTCTGCCTCCAAGGGTTTTGTTGACACTTACGAGTTCCTCAATGATGGGATCCGGTGAGGCAAGTGCCGGACCTGGGAACAAGAACAGGAGCGATACCGTCGTAGCTCCAATGAGTTTTGAGATCATCGTATTTCTTCTCGATGCACTGTAGAGATCCTCTGAACAATACAGTGAATCTCTGGCGAGATCCATCACGATCAACCAAATGAGATTTTTTAAAGTTTCGCACTGTTACCCCTCAACCCCATGATTGGTTAATTCGGTGAACAAGAAAATTTTTTTGAGGAGACTATATTTCTTCGAGGAATTAATTCAGATGCAGGCAAACTGTTCTGATCGACATCCATAACTTCAGCTTAAAAGATCGGATCAGTCAACTCGTTGTTATCGAACCGGGTCGAATTAACGCAAAGCCTGGAGAGATCGGTGTGGTCAAAAATTCAGTTTGTTGCTTGTTAAGAGCATGTCCCTAAGGGAGTTGAGCTGGCTGAAAAAGGTTTAAAATACGTAGCCAGAACATTGGATTAGGTTAACAATAAAATGCATGTTGAATGTTAAATGTGTTTTGCGACCGTCAACCATTTTGGTCTGCCGAAGATCTGAACAGATCGGATGCTTTTTTCATATTGAGTGCCGCATTGCTTCCACTGGCGATCTGATTGAATTCAACACGTTCACCACTTGGGCCAGACATGAAGAAGCAATTCCATCCACCAAGATCCCCATCCGGTCCAAGATGATGTAAATCTTCTTTATTTAGGGAAACAAATTCCATGCCTTTGGCCTGCTCCAAGAGTTTTACAAAAAACTCCTTAGTATCGATATCCTCTGCCAGATTGAACGAAATGTGCTTACCACCAACGCCCTGTTTCATTGCATCGGTGCAAGGGTGTAAGTCGTGAGTTTTTCCAGACTCTTTATCGTAATACCTCAGTAATTCAACAGCTGTATTCCCAAATGAATAGAAGCAAACGTCCAATGCGTCTCCGCTTCCGAGCTGTGGTGCGGTTTCGACGTTACCATTCAAAATCGTTGTCCATTCTTCGCCAGTGATCCCCTTGATTTCAGCGACGAAAACGCCCCCAAGGATTTCACCATAGAATTTCTTTGAAATTTCCATGTCGTCAACATTGATGCCGACATGTTGGACGGCATCATGATTTAAGTAATTCCTGAGTGACATGGTCTACTGAATATGGTTTAATAATTTAGCGCCGCCGGTTTTCAAAAGCCGTTACTGGTGAACAATAATATGGTTAATCAACGTTGGCGGGCTAGAGGATTTGGTGAGAACAAATCGTTGTGTTCAGCATTAGGCAATACAGTTGAATGGGCCGAAAAGATAGATTAAGGCAGTTCATAAATGATCTGTTGTATGCAACTCATTGATGATATTTGAATTTGGGTTGATCGGTGTAATGAGATTAAATGGCATAATTATCTCATTCTGTGATGGTGAATCGTTCTTCGTTTCTTATCAAAATTGCGCCCTATTCCTTCGCTGATTGAGATTGTGCCTGGATTTGGGTCGGTGCGCTTGATGTCTTGATCAGTGGTTGGCGTACGATCGCTGATCGCTCTCATGGCTCATGAATTTCAAACTCTTGTCGTAAAGCTCTTGCATCCTGAATGCGCTGCTTTTGTGCCAAGCTTCTCAATCGCTGGTACAGCCATCGTTTGAGGCGAGGACTGTGAAGCCTGGCGTTGTCTTCCTCAAATGGTTGTGGTTCTCCAAACGGAATCTTCACTCAAAAACTTAAAGGAGTAATTATGGCGACTTTGGTCTGAACCTGTTGATCAATTGTTATTCGAGTTTCAGTGGAGTCACCCGTCCGACACCAATGCGTCCTTGACTGGCTGCTTCAATCAATATTGCAAACTCTTCAGTGGACAATGCTTTGTTGCCCTGCCGTTTCAACGTTGACCACTGAAAGTATGGCCTCTGAGTTGATGTGTTTTTAGCACTTGTCATCAATGCCTTGGCAACCGTCTTGGGCTCCTCTCCACGATGTTCGCTAACGAATACCACTGTGGCCAGTGTCGGTGACTTAGGGTCTCCGTAGGCAAGGGTAACGAGGTAGGTGAATGGTGGTTTGTCGCTCAAAAGCTTTGATCATCAGCTTCCCGAGGTTAGTTCTTCTTGACGGATCTGCCGCTCGATTCCTAACAGCCGTTGGGATGGATGGGTGTTGTCCACGCTGTCATGTTGCTTGTCGGTGTGGTTGCGTCTCGAATGTGTTGCCTTTCTGATTCTCTTCGGTAACACTGAATGTTGTCAGCAACAACACGACGAACGGGTTTGTGCTGGCCAAACGTTTTCTTCACCTAAGGCTTCTCGATGACTGATTCAGGCAAGCCCAGAGCTCTGAGCTATACGGAAATGATGAACGGTGGTCGTCAGCGGTTGGATCATGAGGCCTATGATAGAGAGCTGGATCTGCGCCATCGGGCTGATGAGCTGGAACGAAAGGTTGAGTTCCTCGAGAAAGCTCTCCAGTAACGTATTGCACCGCTCTCAGTACATCCCTGGCCAGATTTTGTGAATCAGGGACAAATCAAAACAGCTGAATTGTCTGATTTCCGAGGCCGACAAGTGATGTGTTGAATCAAGACAGTCCTGATCCATGACGGCTACCGGGAATGGGAATCACTGAGATGGTGGTCACATTTGGCTGGTCTGTCTTTCAGCTGTCTGATGGTTGTGCTCCTGGCAGGTTCGGAGCATTGATCAGGAGCCGGCGTGGTCTCCTTCTTCGAGGATGGAGAGGGAAACGTTTGTGTGTGGCTGCCGCAATTTGATCAAGTCTTGATACTCAGGAGCTTCGTAGGCAGCAATGGCAGCAGCCAAGGATTCAAATTCAATGATCACTGTGAGGTGGCCAGGATTCCCCTCGCGTACATCGGTGTTGAGATCTCGGCAGAGGAAACGAGCACCACATTTGGCCAGGTAGGGCTCGACAGCCTGCAGGTAGGGTCCCATGCCTGCGGGATTCGTGATGGATCCGGCAACATTCCAATAACCCTTCGCCATCGGATCAAACAAATTTAGGGGTATGTTCTCACAGCTGAACTTGATCTGACGTCCAGTGTCAATAGACGCACAGGCGCTGATTGATCGATCAGGAGCTGGGGCTGGCCCTCGCTCCGGCAATGGATGAGGGCCAGTTGCAGTCCAGCCACCGATGGGTTCTGGGGGCCACCGGCTGAGAGAACCGCAATGGTGCGTTTCCCTTTGATCACTTTGGCTCCGGAGTTGTTGTCAGCATCGATCAAATGTTGCTTGATGCCGCAAGAAAAGTGCCCGTGAGTGCAAACTCATCTTCGTGTCTCGGGTGCCGGATGACTTTTGTCCCCATGCGTCATGATTCAATGAACAAGTGGTCTGATGGTGCTGCAAGTTCCGCGTTGTCACCGCACCACACCACATCAGTCTCCCCATCAAGATCGAGACCTTGTGACGTGTCCTTGTCGTTATCGGTGCCTCTTTTGTGCTTCAGCAGATCATGGCACCGATGATGTTTGCCACCCGCATTAGTTGGTAGATTACAGTTATTTTTTTGATTATTATTTGCTCTGATTGTATGGTTCTCTGGCTTTAAAAGTTCAACATTTATTTTTAAATCCTTTTCCTTTACGCCGCTTGCCTGGGTGGCTTTGAAATATAAGTTGTGCTCAAGACATCGTTGAACAAGATCGTGCAGTTCTTTGTGATCGCAAGTGTTCTGTTCTTGTCGGTGTCTCCTGTCTTTGCTTAGAGTTTGCAGCAAAGGGTTCAGAAAGTCTGCGGCAATGATCCATATGTCTGCGCCAAGCCCGGTTTTGCCTCTGAAATGATGGGGATGTGCGAGGCGGTCTCTGTGGACGGCTTTCAGCTGGCTGAACTCAACCCCCTTATTCAAGGGTCTCGCGATGCAGCCTCTGAAGCGGACAGGTAGGTAATTCGGCGGGTTGTCGACTTTGCTGCAAATGATTGTGCTAATTATTGGAAAACAATCATTAAAAAGCCACAATAATTTTTATCAGTTTTACCACGGCAATCGCCGTTTAAATGATACACTTAAAAACGTTAGGATGATGCAAAGGTGACTGCATGGGCGAACTGCAGATGCGATTGCGGTTGAGTGCCAATCGGCAAGGCGAACCCGAGAGAGTTGGCTCTCTGCCGCTGAGGGGGCAAAGTTGAGTCGTGAGGAATAGCGCCACACGGGGTGGAAACAAGGACACACTCCCGGGATGCGTTTTTGGAACCCCTGCCTTCGGCGGGGGTTTTTGTGAATTGGTTGGGCTCAGGACCTGAGAGCGTTCTTGCCCATCAGAAAGGCCGCCCTTCCCTTTGGAAAGACGGCCTTGGGCGCTTGTTTTGAGCGTTTCCGACACCCCCCGTGATGACGGAACAGGGGGCATGCCGCATGCCATTGCTGGCGGATAGGCGAAGTGTCGGACTTTGCGGTGCCTGGGGCCATGACGTCCAGGTGTTGGGCTGGTCTCCTGCGGGGCACCTGGCAACGGTGCTGAGGAGAATCGACTGATCTGACGACCAGCAGTGTCGTCACAGACGAAAGCCCACGTTTGGGTGGAAACTGTTGGAACAGGGACCAAAAAGTCAGGCGACTTCTCGGTTTTGCTCAGGTGGAGTGTCGGCCGTCATGGGCACCTCCGATCTCGATGCCTCTACTTTCGGCAGGCCCGGTGCAGCTGGCAATCAGCTGTCGTGCTCATTGCCTTTTGGGTGGAAACGACCGAATGTGAAAGAGGCGTGCTTGGACCACGTCTGGTTGAAGTGGGATGGCGAACGTGCAGCAGGGCTGTGGCCATGCCCATGGGAGAGCGCCGCGAACGCATCTCCGAGGCTCCCATGCGGGGCAAGGGCAATGGACGATCTGATCAGGCCCCATGGGCTTGAGTCAGTAGCGTTAGCGATCTATCCAGACGGTCGCCCCTTGGCCCTGCTTCTTGTCGCCGCTGGATTTCTCGGCCTTCTATGGCTGACTCAAGTGCTTGTCAGGCGGAGCATGGACGATGGGAATCATGGATGAATTCCCTTTCTCTTTGATGATCTCGATTGTCAAGCCAACAGCAATCACATTGAAGCAAACCTGACTGTCTGTAAAAAGTAGGAACTTTGACGTTGCTCTATCGATTGATCGTTGTGATTGAAACACCATAAGGATCTTGTGATGACGAGTGTTCGAGGAGTGTTCGAGGAGTGTTACCAACGGGCTTAAAAAACAACATCCTTTGACCCTCGACCTGTCCTCCAGCTTCCTAGATAAAACACCGTCGACGGCTGAAATTCCGAGCCTTGTTATTCCTCTGATTCAAATGACATCCATTGAATTTCTTCTGAAGGATTGACAAGTCCTCACCCCTGGACATGGTGGTTGCCGTTCTGAGATGTGCACGCAATTCGTCATCAGGTTGAACCTTGTTGCGAAAGGCTTGAGATCTCCAGCCTGCATGGAGGGTGTCTGACTTCAGTGTTGGGGGTGAGGACAGTCATTGACTGATGTTTCGTGCGGCTGACCACTTGGTCAGTCAAACCTCGCCATTGCTGATGGGGAATGCATGTGAGGTTTTGTGCCCAGTTTGATCAGCACCGTCAAATTGCCCTGTCTTTCCCTTGCGGTATCCGTGAGTTTCAACCACTTGCGCCTGCAGCTTCGTCGCCCTGACGTCTTGCTGGTCTAACCATGGTTGTCCTTTCAGCCCTGGTCATTTTTATACAACCACTTTGTTTGTTTCCCCATTGTTTGTTTAATATCTACAAATCATTGCCCTCACCAGTGATTTGTCCGTGGTTAGCAAGTGGGGGTTCAATTGATTTTTATGGTGCGTTGTCTAAAAGTTCTGGGGCCTTGTGCGCTCTTGCTTGGCGTCGCCTTCGTCGATCCCGCCTCGAGTCGAGAAAAGTCGACAGCGCTGGAGCAGATTGTCCCTTCCGAAACTCGCTCCGATCGCAATTGGCAAGCGTTCTGGCGGCATCATCTTGGGGATTGGAGAGGACGCTGGACCCGCTATTCCCCCTCCGGCGAGGTCAAGGAGACCTTCTCTAGCTCACGTCTCTTTACGGCAAATGCAGCCCAAACAGAGGTTGTTCAAACCAACCACTACGAGTATTCAGATGGACGTTCGATTCGCAAAGAGTGGACATACAACATTGCTGATCACAGTCAAGCGGACGGATTTGCCCATCCCGCCAGCGAATCCATGCGTGGTTTTGCCCTCGAGAACGGCTCAGCGGCCTGGTTGATCCCCACTCTCCGTGCCAACGCATTCGCACCGTTTGAGCTCTTTCTCAAGCGCGGCGAGATTCGCCACAGCGTCGGAGTGCTCTACGGGAAGGATGGTGAACTGCTGCGAACCGCCAGCATCCGTGAGGAGCGTGGAACCCAGCCGGGAAAAAGCTGGAGCGCAACCGTGACCCAAGTGGAGCCCTGGAATCCTCTTGGTCGATGGATCGGAGAGCAGCGTCAGATCAACCCCGACCTTTCCCGCGTTCCCCTGCAACGCTCCGGTTGGCAGTGGATGGACAAGGACCAATCCAATCACTTCTTTCCGGATGGAATCATCCTGCGCTGTCCTGTACGCATTGTTCCAGGGCAGGCTTTCTCCATCCGAGTGATCTGGCTGGTTGGTGACGGTGAGCTGCAGACGATCACCGCTAACTACGACAGCAGGGCTCATTTCATGTCCGTGACCCACCAAGCCCTCATGCCAGACCGTTGATCATGGTCGTCCTGGCGCGAGGCATCCCAGGAAACGCATGGATACCAATACTGGCCGCCACCACGATCAAGGTTGGAGGATGGCAAACCAACGCCGATCAACCGAAGGTTGTTCAGGTCAAAACCAGATGCGCCAACAGCCCATGGGCAAAGGCTGTTTTGTGAACGTTTGTTTGGCTGGATTTATGAAAAACTCATGCATTGCTGATGACCAGATGGCCAGTTTTGACAAAACCACCCCCTTCATGTTGCTGGCGCGAATCCATGTCAAGCCAGGTTGTGTAGATGAGTATCTTGAACTTGCCCGTGTTACTGATGCAGCAGTTCAGGCTTCTGAACCTGGCATGGTTCATCACACATTTGATCAGGATCCGGACGATCCCCAAGCGTTTGTTTGGTCAGAGGTCTACGCCAATGATGAGGCGTTCAGCGCCCATGTCTCCAACCCTCCTGTTCAGGAGTACCTAAAGAAGCATGCCGAGTTTGGAGATAGTTTCAGTGTTGAGGTCTATGGCACTGTCGGCGATGAGTGTCGCAAGCTAATGGAGTCATTTGGCCTGCCGCTCAAAATTTTTGAAACCAGGCTCGGATACAGCAGGGTTTAAACAGGCTGAGGCTTACATCACAACACAATGCGCTCTGTGATAATGACTTGACATGCTTTCCTCTTGTGGCTGCCACCTACCTCAACAATGTCCGAGTGCGCTGCAAGGAGGGTTGCGAAGACAAGTTTATCGCAGAAACAAAGCAATGGGTTAACCCTGAGGGGATGTTGGATGCCTACTGGGCAAAGACAGGAGAGCGCAGCTACTGCTTTGTCGGTCTGTGGGAAAGCGAAGAGAAGCTGGTCGCTGCCCGTCCAGTCATGATTGAACATCTGAACAGGGTCCGTGAATTCTTTGAGGAGTTATCTCCAGATCTTGGTGTGACCGATCCAGTGTCGGGATCAGTGGTGACTCACAAGGCCTGATCCCATGCCAGGGGCGATGCTATGCAGCCCTTTGCATGGGCGCTCATTCTCAAGACCTCCGATTGACGAGGCCACAGCAGCCAGTCGGGTTTGATCAGATGATCTCTTTGCGCCCAGCTTTGATCTTTTCCTTGGCTGAAACGAGTCCATAGACAAGCAAACCGAGAAGGGCAACGTTCATGCCAACGAAGAACATCGTGTCCATGATTTTGTGGCGACTTGCCCCTTGATAGGGCGACGATGCAACCAGGACTATCCGTCAGAAGACTCATCTGGCTTTCGTCGATACAGGCTTGATGGTCGATGTCCGTTCAGATCTGAAGGGCATCACCTTGTTTGGGGATGCTCCCCGGCAATGACGATGTCATCAGGTTTCAAGACCAGCATGACGAGATGCTGTTCAACATGATCTGGAATTGAACGATCGGATCCAGCAATCCGACGTTGCAGTGCAGAAGATTCCACCCTCTTTTTCATGGCGCCAAAAGGCAGTGCTGAACTGCGATCTGGTCATCAAGATCCATGCTGGCCCTGTTCTTCGCTGCCAACGACAAAGGGCTTTAAAAGAGATCTCTGGGATTCATCAAATGGCCAAATGATGGACAGAGCCCGACAGCTGGCATAACCCTTGTCTCCTGCCTGAGCGATCGCGGGAAACGTTGTTCTGCTTCAGGAAATCAGTAGACGACTTGTGCAGTGGCCAAGGCGATCCCTGTTGCGACGAACTGCTGCATGCTCAGGTCGTTATCTCAGATACTCTTGAACTGAAGTGAATCCCCGAGACTGAAGCCGCCGTTGATCCTGTGGAACTGCGTTTGCAGGACGTGATGCTGCTCTTGCGTCAGTAAGGAGTCGATTTTGATGACTGTTCTGAGTTTTCTGAAGACCTTTCAACAGGTGTTGAAGCTGCAGCGTTGCCCTGTCCTTGATCCTGAAGAGCTGCTTCAACAACAGCAGCGCGAGAAGCTGTTGCGGTTGTACGGCAAGAAATGATCAAGGTCGAGCTTCGTGCAGCAAAGATTCCCAGTCTTCCCGGAATCATTGCTGACCACTACTGGCTGCTGGTGTTTCATACAGCTGAAGGCAGCCATCCTCATCGATGTGATCGATGGGAAGTGTGGCAACACGCTCACCAGAACGAATCCTGCTGGGGGCATCTTCACAAGAACCTCTTGACTCCCTATCAAGGCGTTGGAAATGGGCCATCTCGAGTCATTCAACAATGGATCGGTGAAGACGCTTGCTCGATCGTCGAAAAAGTTGAATCATCTCCGCAGATCTATCCATTTATTCATAAATATAGATACTGGCCGGGGCCGAACAGTAATACGTTTGCCCAGTGGATCGTCAGAGGCAAGATTGAACTCGGTATCAGGGCGATAGGCAGGAACTATCCAGTTCCTGTGACAATCACGGCGTCTTGAATGAATAAGGCAAAGCTCCATTATTTTGCGAATTTCTTTTTAAAATTCCAGTGTTCAATGTTGTCTGGCAGATCATTTCAGAACATGCTTCAGATGTGATTGATTGGAGTGTTGCCCGTTATCACCAGGTTATAAAAAATCCGCCATCGCCGACGGGGTTGCTTGTGTGATACCTCGTCGAGAGATTGAGATTGTGAATGAACTCCTCCCTGCTTGAAGCGATCAATGCTCTTCAGCCCAGTCGAGATGTCGATCTAGATGTGCAAATGCTGCCCCGATGTGTTGACGCTGGTGGTGGTTCTATAGCTATGAAACAAGGAGATGGATCGTTGAGATGGCTCTTCAGAAGCAGGATCGAATCAAACAGCTGGCGGCCAGCCTCAAGGGATCTCTGGATGGGGGTGTTGACGCCATCGCTGACAAGATCAGAACCGCTCAGGTGTTTGCCGAGGAGCAGTCAGATGCATTGGATCAGAAGAATCAGGCCTTGAAAGGCAGGCTCGCCGAATTTCTGAAGTCAGCCAAAAACACTGGAGATGATCTCCATGACGGCATCAACGAGCGTCTGTCCAGTTGGATTGCTGAGATCGATCAATCGCATTGAACCCCCCACGACCTCAGTCGTGCTGGTCTACGTCATCTCACAGGTGGTGAACAGCGTTCCCAACCTGTTTTCAGCATCGTCTCCCATGCCTCGATGGCGTTGTGCCGAAGCATCCATCGCCTCGACTGGGGGATTGGATAGTCGGGTGGTCGCCAATGAAACGTTCGCAGGATCACCCACTGGGCCGTCGTCGTCGATGTATCGGGTTTGAACTGAACAACCTTGTGCTGATCGGCGTTCACCAGCCAACCCTCACCCCCTGCCCTCACAGGTTGATCGTTGTGATCGGGGCGGAACCGGGGCATTGTTGAAGTCTGGCCAGCCATCTCGGATGGCATTGGTAGGGGTTACCCGCACCTGAATGAATTGAGCCCTTGCTTGGGGGAGTGAGCAGCGAGCAAGACCACCCGCATGGGTGATGGAAGCTGAGGCGATAAGGACGATGTTGTGGGAGAGGCAAAAGAGCCGAAATCCCTTAAATCACCTCAGGAGGTGAGCGACGTTGAAATTACTGAAATCCCACTTCCAAACACGTCAAAACCAAAAAGGGTCGAAGGGATTCACACTGATCGAAACGCTGATCGCTGGTGTTCTGCTGACCCTTGTGATGACTGCCGTTGGACGCATGAGCGTGTCGGCCATCGCGGGTAGCAGCAACCTGGCAGAACGTCGGAAAGTTGAGGAATCAATCGAAAACCATATCCAACTCGTCCAGCAAGCTGACTCCCTACTCACCTACGACCGCATCCCTCTTGCACACCGGGATGGCGACAACGGTCTCACCCGTGCTTGCAGAAAGCCAGCTGAATACCTGGCCACAGCTCTGGCTCAGCAAGGTGCCATGAACAATGGCAACTGGAGGTCTAACCCAGGAGCGAACAGCACCCAGTTATTTACAGCGTTTGATAACCCAGGAACGCGCGAAACTGATATCCAAACCAGCTACGAATTTGATGAAGACAGCGCCATCGTGACCGTCAAATACACCTTTGAAGCCCCTGAATCTAATATCGGAACAGAAAGCCGTTCCTTGGAGCTCAGCCCCAACTTCCAGAGTTATTGCACACCCTATGAAGCTCTGAACTCATGAGATGTAATGTCATGACAAGGTCAAAATGAGCGAAGGCTTCAGCCTCCTGTGCGGTTGAAGGACGTTAGCAACCATTCAATTATTGGTCCATCGTCGTTCAATGGCGATACTGATCGATGTGTTACTAAATGGGATGAAGGGGCGGGCACATGTGCCGTGCTATCCGATAGCGAGCGCGTTTCATGCCATCAACAGGCAAGCTTGGTTCTTTGTGGAAATAAGCAGTACATGAGAATGCTAGTTGCAATGGCAGAAATTATATTTTTAGCGCTCAGGACGGTATGACAGTGAGTCCTGTTGTTGATTCATGTGTCGGGAAGCCTGATGCTGCATGATTGAGCGTCTTAAAGTTATGCAAAGCACGCGCAGAAAAGGCGGGGAAGTTTTCTTGTGCCGATCGATCTCCCACAAAAATACAAATATCATGCCGTCAGTAATGGCGATATTCTTATGCGCTGAAAGGCCCTAATCAAAGTCATCTTATTGTGTGATCTGAATCACAGGGTAATACCCGTCGGTAAGTCAGTGTTGAAATGTAGATATTTCAAGTTCATCAATCTCTATCAAAGCCATGACGAAACACTCTCAGCAGATGCTTCCAGAAATGAATTTCGATCTCGATCTTAGCAAAAAAGGGCGAGGCACATATGACGATGGAGAATTTATATTTAAGCGTGGAGATGAGCCCTACAAAGGTAGTGCCGGGAAGCTTCGCCTAAAAAGTAGAAAGGGTGGGGATGCGGTTGTTGCCAAGCTTTATTCAGATCTTGACGGAAATGGTCGCTTCTCGAAAGACGAATTGATTTTCAGAGGATCGGCTTGGGGGGATGGTCTTCGTGATCGACTGGAAGGATCGTCAGGCAAGATCCGCTGGGATTACGATGATTGCACCCCATGTTTGCGAATGCCTTTCAATTCGCTGTCCATGAATCCCAGTGGATCCGAGAAAGTTGACTTCTTCAGTGTTGGAATGCCTGGAAGCACGCCTGATCCTGGCATCGTATTTGCTGATTCGCTTGATGTAGTGTGAAGCCTATAGATCACTACTACGTTGCATATTCACCCCGTCAGCAATGGCGGTGTTTTTGATGCGCTGATCGAATAACAATACCTAAAGCGTCACTGTCCTCCAATTCGATCATTGAAACTTAGCTAGAAATTCTCATCATGTATTAATCGTCATGGCAAAGGAGCGCGATCACGACCACAGTCATAACAATGACACCAAAGAACAGATTGCTGCTTATCAGGAATCACAGACGGACTCAAAGCAAGCTGACCAGTTGATTGACTTCATACTGGAGCCCAGCACAGCTATCGCCGCAATTTCCTCAGCAGTACTTTTTGGAGCACTTTTGCTTTCTGCTGCTTCTGCTAATTCTCAAGAGGTTAAGCCAATCGAAAGGACACAATCTGGATGCCCAGGCGGCTATCACATCGTGATGAGTGAGTGCAGGCCAATGAATGGAGCTAGGCCTGCAAGACAACAGAAAGACGGTCGATGTCCACCTGGATGGGGTACATCAATGGGGTATTGCTTGAAATTATCGTCTTGAGGCGGAAGGCCAACAAGGTGGTGAACAGGAACAAGATAGAAAAGGTGTATGTTGATTAAATCAGCAGCTTGATCAGTCCCGCCATCAATGGCGGGGTTTTTATTTCCTGAGCAAAGCGGGGAACACTTCAGGCAGTCACGTCTGACCAAAGACCCTTGGCGAACGCATGGTGTCAGAGATTTACTTGAAAAACGCCTGATACTGCATTTGTTTGGTGTTTTTACTCATAATGAATGCTAATTTGATAAAAGTATTTTTTGGTTTAATGAAATTTCTTGGTGAATGGATCCTGCAAACCTCAGACAAGCGAAAAATAAAAGGTTACATTGATGTCTCCGAAGAGCATGGACATGATGACACCATAAAATATTTTCAAGTCAACAAGAATGGTGCCCACAAGATATGGGGACAAAATAACTCGTCTAAGCGAGGACTTTTAGAGTATAAAAATTCTGCAAAAGCCAGCAAATTAGATGGTTGGAATAAAAAGACAAGCTCCGCGCTCCTTATGGCGGATATGATGCAATTAAATGAGTCGCTTGGAAATGCAATCCTAGATTCTGATTGCAATATTATATTTTATCCAAAAGAGCAATTTAAATCGCCTCAGAGTGTATATAGCCAGCACTCCTATTGGGAAGAGGATCTCTATTCGGTAACCCAGCTATCCAATGTCTACCCATCGGATAGCAATTTTATGGAGCTTTCTAATCTTTTTGACAGCAGCAATGCCGTCCCCACGGGGCAAATCACTTTTTTCTCTAAAGGTCAGTCAAGTTGTTAATTTCTTGATGGTTCGCTTGCGGCCCGTCCTGAGATAGATGTTCCCTAATACTCATGTGTTTTCAAATAAATTCTTTGTCGGCTCGTATTACAGTGATTTCTTAGTTCAGTTTGTGGATTGTCTATTGCCACACTTTTCGCTAACGGGGGTATTGGTTGAGCTGAGGGGTAACACTTCAGATAGTCACGTTTGACCCATGACCCTCGGAACCCGCATTGCCCTATTCCTGCTGAATGAACTTGTCTCACCGCTGAGGGCTAATGATCCTGACACCTTCTAGCGATGGCTATGTGGCGGGGTCCAGGACCTCGGTAAGCCAGCCGTGGAAGAGCTACTGCTGGATTGGATTGCCCCGTTTCTGACTGAAGCGGAGAAAGACAGGCTGATTGCTTGGCACTTGGGGGTGAGCCTTTGTGGTTCATGTAGGTAAGTGATCTGAACTTTCGATGAGAGTCTCCTCTCCCGCCCAATTTCTGGAACCCAATCCATTTCCAATAAGTGGCGCTCCGCCAGTTGCGACAACAACGTCAGCGAAGACGCAGGCGGTGATTGTGATCATCCAGCTTCCGTCGCCCACCCCATTGTTTTCTGCCAGGCAGGAGCCCAGAGCTAAAATTGATGAGGCGTCCTGATAGTTTTTGGCCAGTATCAACGGAAACTTCAGAACTGGAACTGGCTGTCGGATCAGCAAGGGCATGACTGGGATGCGAAACCAAAGCCCTTGAAGGGCGTTTCTGCCAAGCCTGGCAATGAGCTGACGATTTCATTAGAGGAGCTGAAAGAGAAAAGCAATTCTGATTTCGATGTTCCAAATCAAGGGACCGCACCAAGTTTCTAACTCGCCTCAGGAGCCCACCCCATCTCTTTCTGCCAGGTCGGCGCCCAAAGCTTGCACTTCTAAGTGAGGTGATCGCCTTGCGCCAGTTGCTTCTGGCGGATGGTGCAGCCGAGAAGGGTGTCGCAGTGCTGATCCACTCCGTAGCTGAAGTGTTGGCACGTCATGCAACCAACACGCAGGGCAGAGGCAGGCACCAGACCAGCCCCCTATGTGACGATTGCAGATGTGGATGCAGCAGCTAAGGGCGCACTCGCAAATTTTTTTTTGGGTTTGAAATTAGACAGGAAGGCGATCTGACCACATGCTGCATAGGCAATCAATTGGACAGCTATTGTTGATCAAAATTTTTCTAAGCAGTGGCAATTTCCTCGCAAATGCAAGCCAGGCTTGATCGGATTGATGCATTGATAAGCAGCGGCTACACACTTGAACGAAAGTGGGGCTATTACCCGGATTTGAAGAAATCCTCCGGAGAGTCGGTAAACATCTTTGGTGGACTTTTCTCTTTGTCAGGTCCAGCGGGATTTTCATGGATTGCGTTCTTCTTTCCCTGGGCGGTCTGCGCTCAAATCAAAGAGTGGTCGTTTTTTTATTTTGTTGCAGTATTCAGTTTTTTTTCGACAGCTTTAAGCATTTGGTTGGGCACTAATACGAATGTTGCATCGTTTTTAACTTGCTTCTTTTACGCCAGTATGTATCCATACCTTCGCTATTTAGCGGCAATGGGAAATGTGAAAGAGTATTCAAAAGCTGCTTCTATAGTGATTGGAATGCTGTTGTGGATACTCGCTATTGTTCCATCATTGATCCTTGCCTTCATATCTGCCGCTTACTTCTAAGATCATGAGCGATGTCGATGTTTTGTTGTCAACTGCTCTGTGCCACATGGAATACCACCTGATGGCTGATCTTGCTATGAACTCGTAGGCGTCCATGATCCACAATGTCAGAAGAGCAACTCAAAGCCTTTCTAGAGAAGGTTAAAGCTGACACCAGCCTTCAGGAAAACCTCAATTGAGCTGCAGATATAGATGCTGTTCTGGAGATTGCGAAAGAAGCTGGAATTGCAATAACCGCAGAAGATATTCAATTAAGGCAATCGGCAACGGTACAATTGTCAGACGAGGAGCTGGAAAGTGCAGCTGGCGGAGTTTGGGGAGATACGGGTAGCTGCTTCTTGTGCACTTCTTTCTGTTAATAACCCTTCTGGTCTTGTTACAATGATATTACAACGCCTAATTGTAGCCTACGCCCTCAAAGCCCTTGCATTGAAAGGGGCTTTTTATTGCTTCAATAAATCCCATTAAACGGTAAATCTTCGTCGCTTGTTGTAGAGCTTTTTGATTGATAGCTAAGGAACAGGTTTAATTGGGCAATTCGGATAGTCTAATAGCACAATCTTAACCCCTTCATTCCACATAACTTTTTCAAATTCTTCTTCTGGCGCTTTTCTACTTCTAATTTCTCTTTCAGCAAATACCTTTGGTGTTATTTCACCCGTATCCCTTAGGTCACAAAGGAGTGTGTACCCACTAAGCGCAGAATAGAAGAACCCACTTCCAAAGCAAGCTTCCATTGCTGCTTTAGAGGTACCACAGGGTTTCGTTATCTCCTCAGGCGTCTTAGAAGCCTGAACTGGTGCTGTTGAAAGAAAGAGTGCACCGATGAGTGGAATGAGTTTCATAGGGTTTTATGTTGGGTAGATTCAAAGAACTGGGACATAGCGGGTCTTTTGTTTAAGGCTCATGACTGCTACATCTCTATGCCCTTGTAGATAGCAGCGTCTGGATAGAGAGATTTGTGTGTGGCACAGAAGTCAGCTGCGAATTGATTCACTTGTTTAGCAAACTCACTAGAGTCTTTAAGAAGCTGTTCTTGGGTACTCTCAGGCACAATCCACCCACCGATAGACTCTACAGTCTTGCAATCAAGAATACTAAGAGAGGGCATACGCAGATCCCATCTAATATCACTACCTGAATAGATAAAAGCGACTGCAAATTCAGACCCTTTTCCCAGAAACTTGTAAGAGGCAAATTGTTTTTTATCATCCCAATGGAATGCACCTCGATGCCAAGTTTGAGTTACATCTTGTTTCGATAATTGTGCATTCACAGGAACGTCAAGGGCTGAAAGAAGTAATGCACCGATGAGTAGAGCAGTTCTAAGTATTGACCTCATAAAAATGACGTAATTTTGTGAAGCCTATTATCGAGTGTGCTTGGGCGTAGAACAATTCTATAGCAGGGTTTCTGTATTTGCAGATCAGATACAGACAGGGCTGGCTAATCAGAGCTAGAGATGAAACATCCATGCAGCCCTCAGGATGCCTCGCGTCACAACTGCACTTGCTGCTGCCTTAGCGCTGTTCTTGCCGATAGGACGTCCGTTGCTGGTTGGGCTGACACCTGCTGTTGGAATTAGTACAGGGTTGCTGTCAACTCAGATAGCCTATGCACAAAGTGCTGGCGCTTTTTTCGATTCAGGTGTCGCAAAATCGGACCGTGGAGATTTGCAAGGTGCCATTTCTGATTACACAAAAGCAATTGAGTACGACCCGAATTATGCTCTGTTCTATAACAATCGTGGAGCTGCCAGGGAGAGATGAAAGGATTATCAAGGAGCTATTACTGATTATGCAAAGGCAATTGAAATCGATCCTGGTGACGCTTATGCTTACAGCAACCGTGGCAGTCCCAAGTATGAATTAAAAGATCTGCAAGGAGCTATTGTTGATTATACAAAAGCAATTGAACTCCAATCCGAATCTTTTATTGCCTCTCAGTCTTACACCAACCGCGGCATTGTATTAGAAGAATTAGGTAATCTGAAAGACGCCTGCAGGGATTGGTGAAAAGCAGCAGAGCTTGGGGATACGGACGCTGCTAGATGGGTAAGAGATCAGTGCTGACATCTGACGCTGTCTGATTTCGACTCTTTCAAGGCATTCCCCGTCAGCAATGGCGGGGTTTTTGATTGCCTGAGCAGAGCGGATAACACTCATGGCATTCACATCTGATTCATGCCCACGAAACCCTCCCCTAGCTGCTCATGCTCGCTACTCGCTGAATCATGTTGGAGCGTGAGCTGATCAAGTCACCGGAGATGGTCGAGCTGCATCTTCGTCCTGCAAAGGGTCATGCCGCGACACATGCGCTGCGATGGATGCAATCCGTGTAGGGAAAACAGTCCTGGCGTTCAGAGAGGAACAAGGCTGATTTGGGCCATCGGCTTGGCTGTTGCCAACCTGTTGGTGAGTTTTCTGAGCGACGTGACATCAATCAGCAGCAGCTACAGCGGGCAACTGCGCTGTAGCTCGGTTCACTCCCCGTCAGGTTCAGTCCTGGAAACAGATGCCCCAACCGATAACCAAGGGAAGGGTGAGCGCTTTTCACCCACCGACCTTGTTGCGACAGCACTCAACACCTGCATCCTGACGATCATGGGGATCGTTGCTGAAAGCCATGGCTGGGATCTCAAGGGATGCGTAGCCCGGGTCGAGAAGGTCATGACCTCAAAGGCCCCCCGCAGGATCGCCCTGCTCGAGGTTTGGATTGAGCTGCCCCCTCACATCGATTCCAAGGCACGAAGAATTCTGGAGAAAGCTGCTGAAAACTGCCCGGTCAAAATGAGTCTTGATGGGGCGGTACCGATGAGGTTCCACTGGAGTTGAAACCAGGCTGCATCGAACGGCTGTTCGTCTGAATACTGGAAGCCCTCGGTGATCTGGTCGGTGATGTCGCTGAGAAAATCGTGCAGAGCTTCTGTCTCGTTCATGAGGATGCCGTCGACGTCGCCCGCTTGGAAGAGATCAAATGAAAGCATCCATCACTTGTTGCCCTTGCCCTGCTGGCTGCCTGGTCACAGAAGCCTGACGCGAAGAATCTTGTCTGGCCTTCTGATGAAGAGGTGTTTGGCATTGAACCTGGCGGCACCATCAGAGCCACCGGGATGAAACAGCTGATGGACAAATGCAGAGCGCTTCAGTCAGGCGAGCTGCCATCAGATCCTGAGGAGGACAAGTCCTGCGTCGAGCTGCACACGTTGTTGATGGACGTCATGGAAGACAGAGCGAGCGCTGGCAATGACGCTGGAGGTCCCTGATCAACAATTCGGCTTTTCCTCTCTGGTGGGGCAGACACCCACAGACACCCTTCACATCAGCAACACGTCATCGTCAGCAACACTTCACCATCAGCAACTGACCGAAACAAGACACACGAACAAATCGTTTGAGTTCAACAAAGAGAACAATTGTTGTATCTCGCGTGAAACTATCCTGCCATGACCTGGGAAGTGGCTTTACTTAGAAAAAGGATCGACTACAAGATCAGAGCCATCCTCAATATGCAGATGTTTCACCATGTAGTGTGTGGCACAGGTCATGTCATTGAGATCGCATTCAGAGATGTAAACGAAGTAATCTTCCAGTGCATCCCATCGTTCAGTAATCGATTCATACCGCCCTTCGTTGCTGATTGCGTACATCAGATTCAAGCGAGTGAGAAGCATTTAGCTCTTAAAAATAAATTTGTCAATTAATATGTGTCGAGAGATAAACTACCTAGGTTTAAATTCCCTAGAAGAAACACTAAGTCAAAATCGTAAGTAATTGTCATTCTCATTGAAGCGTCTTCTCGCTGCTGCCTGTGTGCGCAAGAGTGCTGGACAAGTTGGTTTTTATTTAACAGTTCGGACGGGTGTAGAGGGGATGAGGCATGTCTGAAATTTTTGTATCATTTTTAAGGACCTGCAGGGCATTTGCACAGGCCCCAAGTGATGTCTGGCGAGACAATTTATTTCGGATGTTTAGGTGGCCATAGCAAGTTGTGCCCCGAATACCATGATTGCTGTTGTTTAAGCTGACGAATGTTTATTGTCAATTAAAATAGATTGCTGATTGAAGGCTGGGGATTGAAGGTGAATGGCTTAAAAGAAGGCTCAGATTGAACATCAAAAGACATTCGGCAGTCATAAAGAGACAATGTTGATGTTGTCTAATTATGTGAGATTGCAGCAGTTTTAAGCAGGTGGTGCATACTGGTTGCTCTTGTGCAGCGGTGTTCTTCTCCTGCAAAGATTCGGGAGGCGCTGCAACATGCCATGGAAGACTCTTGCGCGCTCCGGACGCAGGAAAAATATTGCCAGCATTGCTTGAGCAGCTGAAACGTTGGGGTAAATCAGAAACGATGCCGGTGAAGTCAGGAGATCAATCAGCTCAGTGGGTCATCCCAAGGGAGCGTCAATTCAAACTCCTGAAGTAAAGCGTCGGCTTCCTCGTCCTTGTCTTCCATCAGAAGCCAGGCCACCCGCTGCCAGATGAACCTGTCCAGCTGTTCGTCGTTTTGAAGCCGAAAAGTCGGGTTTGGTACCTGCTCAGCATCGCTGGGAAATTGAGCAGGCAAGACAGCAGTGGCGTCTACTAAATAGTCTTAGCTTTCTCAGGTTGAGAACAGCTGTATCAACGGACAGCATTCCTCGTTGATAGGCACTCCTACGGGTGAGGACAGCAGCTCCAACCGACGGTTTCGGCTGTGGTGAACCGTTGCAACGAAACCAAGACGGGTCGCTCGTTCACCCTTCCCCCAGTGCCCAGCCAGCTTCCTCGGTGCGACAGAACCAAGAGTCCGTCAACCCAAAACAGCGGGGAATCCTCCAGCCCGTCACGTCCGACCAACTGACCCCCAAAACGTCAACGCCCCCTGATGGATTCGAACCATCGACCGACTGCTTAGAAGGCAGTTGCTCTATCCAGCTGAGCTAAGGGAGCACCGTTCCAGTTTCGCAGCCGCCAGGTTTGACGGCTGGCTTGAGGGCTGGAGCTACTTTTTAATGTAAGAAGCTATGCGGCACCCATCAATGGCTCCAAGGCGTCTCACAGATCCCGAGAAGCAGGAGCTGGTTGGCCGTTACAAGGCTGGTGAATCGACAGCGGCGCTGGCTGTTGCTTACTCCTGCAGTCCCAACACGGTGAGTCGGACCGTCAAGGCCTTGCTCCCTGCAGACGCCTACCAGGCACTCAAGGCCAGTCGCCTGAAATCCAAGCCAGCCGTGTCAGAGCCTGCGGCATGTCTGCAGGACGACGTATCCGCTGATTCGACGTCGGTTCCTGCCTCTAACCTTGACGCGGGAGATGAGGGTGAGGACCCGGGGACCCTCGCCCTGGATGACGCTGAAGACTTCGGCGATGAACCCGACGAGGATTCAGACGACCACGACAGCTCCAGCTCCGATTTCGAGACGTTTCACGAGCTTGTCCCCCTGGCAGATGTTGGAAACCTCACCGACAACCGCCGGCTTGAGCCGCTGCCCTTAACGGCTGGTCTGCTCCCCACCTGCGTTTACATGTTGGTGGACAAGGTGGTGGAACTCGATGCCAAGCCATTGAGCGATTTCCTGGAACTGGGGCCGCTTGATGAAACGGAGCAACAGCGCCAAGGCCTCTGTCTTTACAGCAGTCCCCGAACGGCAAAACGCCAGTGCGGCCGCAGTCAGCGGGTGATCAAGGTTCCGGATACCAGCGTGTTTGAACGCACCAGTTCCTACCTGCTGGCCAGGGGGATCACCCGGCTGGTGATGGAAGGAACCCTGATTGCGATTGATTCAGAGGTTTGAAGCAGCTCAGTCGCGTTGATCCGGAAGCAGGACCGCTGCCGTTGTTCCGCCGCTGATCACCCCGAGGACAAACGACACTCCCACAAGAAATCCGCTCGGCAGTGGAACGGACCGCGAGGCCCCGACCTGGATGCTGTGGCGGTCGCTGAGGTTCTGTGCACCCAGACAAAGCAGCAGGAGAAACAGCAGTCCTCCCCCGAAGCTCAGCATCAGCAGGCGCAGGCGAAGAAGCATTCAGGAGCCAGCAGTGGGATCAGTGTGGCGTGCGCCGATGCAGAAGGGCGTACAGCTCGCGGCGGGAGGTGCCGGTCTCTTCCGCCAATTGTCGTGCAGCAACGCTGGCGCTGGCTCCGGCTTCGATGTGTTCTTCAAGCCGACGCAGCAGTTCCGCTTCGCTGGGCTGAATGATGGCCTGTGACGGAGCTCCCCCGAGAACAAGAGTGCATTCCCCCTGGGGCGCGTGCTCACGAAAGTGCCTCCTTGCGGCACCCACCGTTGGGCCGATGTGCTGCTCGTATCGCTTGGTTAGTTCTCTGGCGACCAGTAGGGGCCGGTCCTCGCCGCACTGGGATGCAATGGCATCCAGGAGGGCCAGCAGGCGGTGTGGCGCTTCATAGATCACGGTGGTGCGGGTTTCCTTGGCGATCTCTGCAAGCCTTTGCTGACGCTCCCGCCCCTTTGTCGGCAGAAAACCCTCAAAGCAAAACCGTCCGCTGGGGAGACCGCTGCTGACCAGAGCTGTTGTGGCCGCACAAGGACCCGGGATGCAGATCACCTCGTGGCCCTCGGCGCGTGCTGCTGTCACCAGTGCTTCGCCGGGATCACTGATCCCAGGCAATCCGGCATCACTGATCAGAGCAAGGCTGAGCGGTTGTTTCAGAAGCTCGACCAGCTGCGGCAGTCGGCTTCGGGTGTTGTGCTGGTGGAAACTGAGCTTTCGCCCCTTGGCCCCCAGGCTGCCAAGCAGTTGACCGCTATGGCGTGTGTCCTCGCAGGCGATCACGTCAACCTGGCGGAGCAGTTCTCTGGCTCTTGGAGAGAGATCGCCGAGATTGCCAATCGGAGTCCCGACCAAGTACAGCGTTCCAGGTGCTGGCTCCGGCCGCTGCATTGTCCCGGTCCCAATGGCTGGACTTTAGGTCCCGCAAGGGATCTGGCCAATCGTTTGCAAACCGGCATCAAAGGCCACCGACGCCCTTGCAAAGATTCGTTACGGTTTGATCAATTGGTGATCATTCCGTGGAAATCGCTCTCCATCAGCAGTTCGAGAAGCAGCGTCTTCAGGGTGTGATTGATCAGACCGGCGATTTGCAGGAGCTTAAGGATCTGGCCAAGCAACTTGTCGAACTCTATTTCAAGCAAAAGGCAGCGACGGCCTGGGCTGTGGAGCAGGCCACCTCCTGATTGCAGGGTGCCTGCCTCCTGACAGGCAACGTTGAATGGTGTGAACGGTCACGTTGACCTGGCCAAAGCTCTCTATGACTGGTCAAAGCGGTTGGCCCATGCTCACCACAGCGACACGCCTCAGGATTCAGGACATCCTTCGACGTGTGGCCCAAGGTCAATCCGTCAGTCTTCAGGATCGGATCTACGTCAACAAATTCGCTGAGCACGACCGCACGGTGAACAGCTGGGTCAATCGAGCTCGACGGATGCAGTTGCAACAGGCGCCCTCAAAGGGTCTCGATGGTTTCCTCGACGACCTTGATCTTGGCTCGGAGGAGGAGGGAGATCAGTACCGCGGCGACCTTGGAGACTGGTTCGGTAACGCGTCACCCTGGCTGCGCCGGGATTGAACTTCGAAGGATTCCGGTCGCTGCATTGCATCACAATGTCAGCGCCTTAGACCTCGATCATGCCCAGCTCTGCCCTTCTGCCTGCCGGCGTTTCCATGGATGGGCTCCTGGCCGAGTTGAGACGGCTGAGCTGGGGTGCCGCAGACATTCTTCGCGCCTACGCCAGAGGCGACCAACCTCCCCATGGCTTTCCAAAGGCCCTGCGTGTTGAAGATGGAGGAGATGGTCCGGTGTCTGCCGCTGATCTGGCCGTGAATCGTTGGTTGCTCGATGGTCTGAGCAGCGCATTCCCAGATGCTGACTGGACTTTGCTCAGCGAGGAAACAGCAAAAGAGCAGCTCACCGAGGGGGTGCCACTCGAGGCTGAATGGCTGTGGATTCTCGATCCTCTCGATGGCACCAAGGATTTTCTGCAAGGCACCGGTGAGTACGCCGTTCATCTCGCCCTCGTGAAGGGGCAACGGCCTGTGTTGGGTGTGGTGCTCTTGCCTGAAGCGGATGAATTGTGGATCGGTGTGGTCGGGGAAGCTGCCTGGTGTGAGGACCGAACGGGGCAGCGTTCTCCGGTTCGCTTCAGTCAGCGTTCAGATCTGTCTGATCTGATTCTTGTCGCCAGTCGCAGTCATCGGGATGAGCGCCTGGAAGCACTGATCTCAGCGCTTCAGCTTGGTGGCTCGCGGGCGGTTGGAAGCGTGGGTTGCAAGGTCGCCACGATCCTTCGAGGTGAAACGGACCTCTACATCTCACTCTCCGGTCGCAGTGCTCCGAAGGACTGGGATATGGCGGCGCCTGAAGCGGTGTTGCTGGCGGCTGGAGGCCGATTCACCCACGCCAATCTGAAGGAACTCACTTACAACACAGGCGATGTGCGCCAAGCGGGCTGCCTGATCGCCAGCCATGGCAAGGCCCACGCTGCACTCGGTGAGTGTGCGGCGCGGGCTATGGCCAGCATTGATCCCGGTTTTCCCGTCTGATCAGTTCAGGGGGGCCACAGGCGTTGGTACCGGCTCAAGCTCACCACTCTCGCCGTTCTGAGGGACGCCGCGGAGGGTGAGATTGATGCGTCCGCGATTGTCGATTTCGCGCACGCGCACGGTGACCTCATCGCCGACCTTCACCACATCGTCGACCTTCTCGACGCGCGCTTCCGAGAGCTGCGAAATGTGGATCATGCCCTCCTTGCCAGGAAGAATCTCCACAAAGGCGCCGATCGGAATGATGCGGGTGATCGACCCGGTGAACAGTTCGCCCTCGTTCACCTTGCGCGTCAAGCCCTCGATGATCCGCTGCGCCTCTTCTGCGGCCGCTCCGTCGTGGGAGGCGATCGTGACTATGCCGCTGTCCTCGATGTCGATCTTGGTGTTGGTGCGTTCGGTGATGCCCTTGATCGTGCGACCGCCGGGACCGATCACGGTGCCAATCAGCTCAGGATCGATTCGGAAGCTCAGCAGACGCGGTGCATGGGGAGAGAGCACATCGCGCGGAGCAGCGATCGCTTCCAGCATCTTCTCAAGAATATGGAGACGGGCAGGACGGGCCTGATTCACCGCCTCAGCGACTGTTCTCACCGACAGACCTGTGATCTTCATGTCCATCTGAAGGGCGGTGATCCCCTTCTCGGTTCCAGCCACTTTGAAATCCATGTCGCCGAGGAAATCCTCGATCCCCTGGATGTCCGTGAGGATGCGAACCTCCTTGCCTTCCTTGATCAGTCCCATTGCAGCGCCGCTCACCGGTGCCTTGAGCGGAACACCGGCGTCCATCAGCGAGAGAGTGCTGCCGCAGACCGAACCCATGGAGGTTGAGCCGTTGGAACTGAGCACTTCGCTCACCACACGCACCACGTAGGGGAAAGTGTCTTTCTCGGGCAGGACAGGAAGAATCGCGCGCTCGGCCAGGGCTCCATGGCCGATTTCGCGGCGTCCGGGTGAACGCATCGGGCGTGTCTCGCCGACGGAATAGGGGGGGAAGTTGTAGTGGTGCAGATAAATCTTTTCGGTGTTGGGATGGAGGTCATCCATCTCCTGGGCATCACTCGGTGTTCCCAGCGTGGCTGTGGAGAGCACCTGGGTCAGGCCCCGTTGGAACAGGCCGGATCCATGCACCCGCCGCGGCAGAACACCAGCCATGGCACTGATCTGGCGCACTTCGTCGAGGCCGCGGCCATCAACGCGCTTCCCATCCTTGAGGATCTGCTGCCGCATCAGGCTCTTGGTGAGGGCCTTGAAGCTGTTGCCCAGCAACTTGGAATTGGAGGCGACGGCCTTGCGCACGGCATCGTCCTCTTTCAGCGCTGAGATGGCTTCTGCCGCAGCACTCTTGACGGTCTCAAGGGCCTTGTCGCGCTGGTCCTTGCTCTGATCGAATTTCTTGAGCACCTCGCTGATGCCTTTGGTGCACTGTTTGCTCAGGAAGGTCGGCAGCGTTTTGTCCTCCTCAGGTGCCTCGAGTTTCACCTGTTCGATGCCAAGGTCCTTCAGCAGGGTCTGTTGCGCCTTGATCAGTTCGCAGATCGCTTCATAGCCGAAGTCGATGGCTTCAATGACATCGCCTTCCGGCAACTGGTTGGCTCCCGCCTCCACCATCACCACACCATCAGGTGTTCCGGCGACAACAAGATCCAGATCACCCCGCTCGATTTCCCTGTAGCTGGGATTCAGCACGAAATCGTCACCGAGCAGGCCTACACGCACCGCAGCCATCGGGCCGTTGAACGGAATCTTCGCCAGCAGGGTGGCAATCGAGGCTCCCGTCACGGCGAGCACATCGGCAGGCACCCGCTCATCCAGAGACAGGCAGGTGGCGACAACCTGCAGGTCGTCCCGCAACCAGCCCGGAAACAGTGGGCGCATCGGCCGGTCAATCAGACGCGCCGTGAGGGTGGCGCGCTCGGGGGGGCGGCTCTCCCGACGTTGGTAGCTGCCTGGAATTCGTCCCGCTGCGTAGAGACGCTCCTCGTAGTCGCAAATGAGAGGTAGAAAATCGATGCCTTCCCGTCCGCCTGAACGGGTGGAGGTCACGAGGACGGAGGTGTCTCCGCACTCAACCAAGACGGAGCCTCCCGCCTGGGGGGCAAATCGCCCGGTGGTCAGTCGAATCTCACGTCCGTCAAACGAGATCGACTGGGTTTGTCCTTGCACGACGGCTTATGTCCTTTTGTCAATTGTTAGTTTGCCATTTCGTGGGTTTCAACATCGGTGGGTGCCGTCATCGCGCTCGCCCACCACGAAGTTCCTCCGATGGCCTTGAACCCAGCTGATCACCAGCTGGACTTCACCACGCCGGGAAGTTCACCCTTGTGAGCCCTCTCCCTCAGCTGATTCCGGCAGAGCCCGAAGTCTCTGTAGACGCCGCGGGGTTTGCCGGTGGCCCAGCAGCGGTTGCGAACACGGTTGGGTGCACTGTTGCGCGGCAGCGCCTGAATCTTGCGGTGAATCTCAAGGCGTTCCATGGGATCACCAGCGGCATGCAGGGCCTTCATCAGTGCTGCACGCTTGGCCGCATATCGCTCCACGAGCTTCTTGCGCTTCACATCGCGGGCGATCATCGACTTCTTGGCCATGCAGCTGAATCGCTGAAAAATCAATAACCAACTATACAGTTCAAAGCCCAGAGCCCTATCGGGTGATCAGCTGTTGTACCAGGGGAAGTTGACTGGTGTCCCGCACGATCAGAACGACGGTGAGGCCAACGATCAACAGAAAGCCCGACTGCAGGTAAGCCAGCTGCCAACGCTCCGGGACAGGACGTCCTCGCAGTCCCTCGAGCATCAGCAGGAACATCTGTCCGCCATCCAGGAGCGGCACCGGAAAGGCGTTGAGAACAGCCAGATTGATGGAGATCAGAGCCATGAAAAACACCAATCCCGAGCCTCCCTGCTCGCTCAATTGGGCGCCGATCTCAACAATTTTTACCGGTCCGCTCAACTGACCGGCGTGGCCTCGGAAATCACGGATCAGCCCCCCGTAACCCATCAGGGTCTGCTGCAGGAGCTGGCGGAATTCCGAGACGGTATGGGTGATCACCTCAACGGGACCGTTGGCCGGCCGGCTTCGCCCGTTCACATTGGCCTGAAGCTGGGCTCCGATTCGTCCAGCCCCTCCCTCATTGAGCGGTTGCAGGCTGATGGTCTCCTCGCTCTGGCCGCGCTGCCGATTGATGCTGAGAACGTCTCCGGGAGCCGCTTTGATTTCATCAACCATGGCCTGAACACCGGCCTGGCCCGTGCCGAGCTGTTCGCTTCCAATCGCCAGGATTTTGTCGCCGGGCCTGAGGCCGGCCAGGTCTGCTGCTCCTCCTTTCTGAACATCGATAATCAGAACGCCAGGATCCGGCTCGGCCGGCAATCCCACAAGCGCGGTCTGACCGAACAGCACCACAAGCGCCAGCAGCAGATTGGCCAGCACGCCCGCTGAGATCACAAGCGCCCGCTGGGAAATCGGACGATTGCGCATCAGATCGGGATCATCGGCAGGAATGGCACTGTCCTCGTCGTCATCGGGGAAGGAGACAAACCCCCCGAGCGGTAACAGTCGGATCGCGTACGTCACCCCCCGCCGTTGACGCTTGATCAGTGCAGGGCCGAAACCGATGGAGAAGCCGTTCACACGGATTCCCTGGAGCGTGGCAGCGAAGAAGTGCCCGGCTTCATGAACCACGATCAGGAAGGCGAGCACCGCAATAGCCGCGAACACGTTCATGCCGGCGTCATCCCTCGAATCAGGTCATTGTGGCTGCAATCGCTCGCAGCCGACGTAGGGAATGAGGGCCTGGGGCAGCCGAACACTGCCATCCGGCTGCTGACCCGTTTCCAGTAGCGCTGCCATCGTGCGCCCGACGGCCAGTCCACTGCCGTTCAAGGTGTGCACCAATCGGGTGCTTTTCCCTTCCTTGGTGCGAATCGACGAGCGTCGCGCCTGGAAGTCTCCGCAGACGCTGCAGCTCGAAATCTCCCGATAGGCCCCAGCACCCGGCAGCCAGACTTCAAGGTCGTAGGTGCGTTGAGCCGAGAAACCCAGATCGCCGGTGCAGAGATCCAGCACCCGGTAGGGCAGCTCGAGAGCCTGAAGAACCGCTTCGGCATCAGCGGTGATCTGCTCATGGGCGTCAGCCGACTGGTCGGGATGAACAAACCAGTAGAGCTCCACCTTGTTGAACTGGTGCAGACGAATCAAGCCTCGGGTGTCGCGGCCATAGCTGCCCGCTTCCCGGCGGAAACATGGGCTGTAGGCGGCGTAGCGCAATGGAAGCTGATCGACCGGAATGATTTCATCGCGATGAAGCGAGGTGACGGGGACTTCAGCTGTCGGCGTCAGCCACAGATCGTCTTCAGCACAGCGAAAGCTTTCCTCGGCAAATTTTGGGAGCTGGCCGGAACCGGTGAGGCTGGCGGAGTTGACTAACACCGGCGGCAAGACTTCGCGATAGCCCTTGCTGGTGTGCAGATCCAGCATGAAATTGATCAGGGCTCGCTCCAGCCGCGCTCCCTGCCCCATCAGAGTGACGAAGCGGCTCTGGGCGATGCGGACCGACCGTTCGGTCTCAAACAGTCCGAGTCGTTCTGCGATCTGCCAATGCTCTTCGAGTCCCGTCTTCTCAAGAGGTGTTCCCCAGCGACGGAGCTCGACGTTGTTGGTTTCGTCCTTCCCATCCGGACAGTCCTCAGCGGGAAGGTTGGGATAGGTGAGCAGCTGGTCGCGAAGCTGGTTCGACAGCTGCTTCTCCTCCTCCTCCAGCACGGCCACCCGTTGTTTGATGGTGTTGCCCTCCCGGCGTAAGGCGGCAACCTCATCACCCTTGGGATCGGCTCCGCCCTGGATGCGCTTGCCAACCTCCTTGCCAATGCGGTTTCCGTCCGCCTGCAGAGCGCTTCTTGTCTCCTCGAGATCGCGTTGCTGCTGAGCGATCAGTTGCAGTCGTGTCAAATCGACGGCCTTGCCGCGACGTCCCAGTGCACTGGTGATCGCTTCAGGGTTGTCACGCACAAGGCGCTGGTCGAGCACAGGTCCGGCGGTATCGGCGCCGGCAGCCTATGGCAGCCCGATCAGAGCACCTGTCCGACCATGACAGCCGCCACTGCGGAGAACACGGTGATGCCGAGAGCGGTGATGGGGTTCTGGCCCTGGGCCACGGCCACGGTTGTGATCACGCCGGCTCCCAGGCAGGCCACACACAGCTGGCTGGTGAGTTCGTTGCGACGGTCCAAGAGCTTTTGTCTTCTGGTCGGACCGTAGAGAAAGGCTCTGAACGGGGCTTCCGGCAGGGCCGGCTTCGTTACGACGCGTCAGGGTTCGTTACGTGTCGCAATGGAAGCGGGCCTGGCTCGACCCTCTGAGGCCCATTGCTTGAGCATGTTCAGCTGTTCACTTGCCGTGCGGGACAGCGGAATGAGCTGTGATGCGGCACGGATGAGATCGGTTTCCATCAGCTCGCGTCGCTCGGCGAAGGCCAGGTGCATCGCTTCGATCACCGTCTGCTCCAATTCCGCGCCCGAGAAACCGTCGCTGCGGCTCACGACGGTGTCCAGCGGCAGCGACAAACCAGGACGGCGGCGTCCGAGATGCAGATCCAGGATGCTGCGGCGTTCCTCGCCGCTGGGGAGATCCAGGAGAAAGATTTCGTCGAAGCGCCCCTTGCGCAGCAGTTCGGGTGGCAGTCGTTCGATTCCATTCGCCGTCGCCACCACGAACACCGGGGATGATTTCTCAGCCATCCAGGTGAGCACGCTGGCCAGGACCCGTTGGCTGGTGCCGCCGTCGCTGCGACCGTCACCGCCGAAGCCTTTGTCGATCTCATCGATCCAGAGCACACAGGGAGCCATCGCTTCTGCGCGTTGGATGGTCTCCCGTGTCCTTGCTTCGCTGGCACCCACCAATCCAGCGAAGAGACGACCAACGTCCAGCCGCAGCAGCGGCATGGACCAGCTTCCTGCAATCGCCTTGGCCGTCAGCGACTTGCCTGTTCCCTGAGGGCCCACCAGAAGCACCCCGCGAGGCAGGGGCAATCCGAAACGGCGTGCATCCTCTGAGAAGGCCCGATGCCGTTGTTCCAGCCAGGCTTTCAGCGCATCGAGGCCTCCGATCGCTTCCGTGCCGTTTTCAGAGTCGCAGAACTCGAGCACTTCGCTGCGAGCGATGGTCTGGCGTTTTTCATCCAGCACCTCGATCAGATCGTCTGCCCCCAGGCATCCACGGCGTGCCAGGGCCCTTGCTGCCACCTGGCGGACGCGCAGTTCACTGAGGCCGCTGCAGGCTTGCGTGAGCTCCTCCAGAACGGAGGGCTCCAGTGGTGCTCCGCTCCCCGCCGCGATGCTGTTGAGCAGCTGACGCAGATCCTCGGCCTCCGGTAACGGCAGATCGAGCAACGTGATGGCTTCCTCGAGGTCTGCCGGTGGACTCCAGCTGCCACTGCACAGCACCAGGGTGTGGGGGGTGCTGCGGAGATGGGTGCTGAGGTTCCGCAGCATCCTGGCGATGCCTGGGTCATCGCAGAACCGGTGGAAGTCTTTGACAAGCAGCACGGTGGGGCTGCTCTCCTCCAGCTGCTGGAGCCACTGCAGCACGGCCATCGGCTGGCGCGCGCCCAGGCCATCAGCATTGAGAACGCCGGTCAGTCCCTCGATGAAGTCCCATTGCGCCAGACGTCTCTGCAGGCGTTTGGTCGCCTGCAACATCAGGGTTTCGACGCGACTTTCCTCGCTGCTGCGGATCCAGATCAGTGGAGTGCGGGAACGGATCAGCAGATCGAGCTGAGCGGTCCAGGTGACGCTGCTCATCGGCGTTGAAAGTTCCGCAGTGCCTGCCAGCGCGGATCGCTCGGTTCGCCGCCGCTGGTGTGGTCGCCGCCGGATTCCCTTGGCAGCGGGGGACCGGGGCAGTGGCTGCCGCAGTGGTTCACCACAGGCAATTGAAGACTCAGCTGCTCGAACACCCATTGCTCTGGGTCAAAACGTCCGCGTGGATCGAGACATTCCACAAGCCCCTCCATCGCCGAGATGTCCTCGGATTCCTGAAGTTGTCCGTCGGAGGGTGGCGCGTCGCCGAGCCAGATCAGTTCCGATGGCTGGCAGATGAGCTGTTGATTGAACTGGCCGAGACATCGATCACAGGTCAGCGTGATGATCGTGGAGAGCTCTCCCTCAACGGAGAGGACGTTGCCACGATGTTCAGCGGTGAGTTCGCCCCTCACCGGCGTGAGGGATTTCAACGACTCGAGCTGGCCCTCGACGGACCAGGTGCGAGGAGCAGCAAGGGCTCTCAGTTCCTGAAGGGCAACAGGCTCCAGGCCCTCGATCATTTTCCGCCTTTGGGTTCGAAGGGGAGCCGGGAATCACTCACGCTGCCCGCTGCCGTGGCGGTGGCTGTCACGGTCTGCTGCGCCAGTTGCTGGTCGAGAATGGTCTGCAGGTTCTCCGGCAGAGCCTCCCTCGTGAGGATGAAGGTCTGCAGGGCCTGGAAGATGTTGGCAATCACCATGTAGAGCAGGACGCCTGCCGGCAGGGGGAAAAACAGGAACATCCCGGTGATCATGAAGGGGGTGATCTTGTTGGCCGTAGCCTGCTGCGGGTTGGCAGGCATTCCCATTCCAGAAAGGAGTTGGGAGAGGAACAAAGTCAAGCCGAAGGAACCCACCAGGATGGCGATGTCCCAGTTGATCGCACCATCGGCATAGAAACCGACCTGCCCGAGAGCCTTGATGAACAGGAATCCGCTTCTTGCCGCCAAGCCTGGAATCTTGGCTTCAACCGTGGCATCACCCGGGGCCAGTGCGGTGATGGTTCCATCAGAGCTGACGCTGAGGACGTCATCCCCCTTGCTCAGACTCCAGGTTGGTGCGAACCGTGCTGGATCCTCTGCACCTTGAAGGACATCCGCGAACGAACGGCCGTCCTTGGTGTGCAGGCTGATGCTGGCACTGTCGCCGACACCGATCTTGTTGCCGCGGGGCAGGCTGGCGATCACGGGCACGTGATCGGTTTCGCCGATGAAGATGGAATGGCTGGCACTGTTGAACGGCTTCGGTTCAACCGTTGCAATCTGTTCCGCTGGAAGCACCTTGACGTTGATGGTGTAAGGCACATCGGCGAACGGTGAGCCCCGCAGGGTGGCGAACAGAGCAAACAGGATGGGCATCTGCACCAGGAGGGGAAGGCAGCCCGCCAGGGGGCTCCCGAACTCCTTCATCACCTTCCCGAGCTCCTGCTGCTGCTTCTGAATGTTGTCGGCGTAACGGCTTTTGATCTCCGCCTGACGTTTCTGAATCACCGGCTGGGCGATCCTCATCCTCCGGGCACTGCGGATCGAGCCGGCGCTTAGTGGATACAGAGCGACTCTGATCACGAGCGTGAGAGCCACGATCGCCAGGCCATAACTCGGAACCAATCCGTAGAAAAAGTCCAGGATCGGGATGAGTAGGTTGTCGGAGATGTATCCGATCACGTGGAAGCTCCCGTTGGTTTGGAGGCGGTCTAACGCCAGTGTGCAATAAAGGTGGACTCAGGCGGCGAAGCCTTCAACCGGCTTCTGCTCGGGGGTGGACTGGCGTTCAGCTATGCGTTCGAGGATGTAGGTCTCAACATCACGAAACCTGGGCACGGAACGCAATTCCAGCCGAGCACCATCACTGAGCACCAGAACCATGTCGCCCCAGGCGCCGAATCCTCGAGGCACGCTGCGAACCTCCTTGATCTGGCTGTAGACGACCTGGGTCTTGTCCCGGCCCAGCCAGCCACCACTGACGGAGACCCTGCGACTGGTGATACAGAAACGCAGCCAGATCGCTCGCACGATCGCACCCACGGTGAATGGCAGGGCGATCAATGTGAAGCCGAGCAGCAGGTTGAAGATCAGGTCACCACGGGCAGGACCTCCCTCGTAGTGAACCTGTTCAGCGGAGGTGGATGTCATCACTCCAGACCGGCGGATTTCAGCAGACTGTCGCATTCTTCCAGCAACTGTGATTCCTCGGCGTCGGATGCGCCCGGTCGAAGGCTGATCAGAAGCCAGCGACCTGCCAGGTCAACACGCTGCTCCAGGCGAGTTCTCAGATAGGAATGGAAAAGACGCCGCAGTCGATTGCGGCGGACAGCACGCTTGTGCACCTTGCTGCTGATCACCACGGCGCAGCGGCAGCATCGGGCCGGTTGGTGGCGCAGCTCGGGCCTGAGCAAGGACACGTCGCCGTCCAGCGTCCGCAGCACCATCCAGTGACCGTGGTGACGGCGTGCCCTGCGATGAAGATGTTGGAAGCAACGCTGCCCCCTCAGTCGCATCGCAGTGGGCAGCGCCATGGGTTGTGCTGTCGGGACGGGGGAGCGGACGCACTGACTGACGTCAGACGGCCAGTCGTGACCGACCCCGTTTGCGCCGGGTGCGGATCACACGGCGGCCAGTGTGCGAGCGCATGCGAACACGGAATCCGGATACCCGTTTGCGCTTCCTGCTTGTTCCTCCGAGGGTTCGTTTGGTCATTGCTGCGTCGTGGCGTCCGGCCGATCAGAACTAATGAACCTACCAGTCAGTCCATGTCGACAAGCCAGCTACCCCTGTAACCGGACATCGGGACGTCTCCCGGGGCCTGGACTAGAGCGTTGAACTGGTACATCCGCTTTCCCTGGGGATTGAACATCTTGATCAGCAGCGCGTAATCGCCATCGATGGGAACGGGTTGGTCCGGAAAGACTTCGATGGCGGTCTGGTTGTCGTTCACTTCGATGGTCGCCGGAATTTCCTCGATGCATTTGGTGCGACTGAGCATGCTGCCTTTGGTGACCCTGCAAAGCGCCATGCGGCGGGGCTTCAGCTTGGAATCGAAGTAATCCGGCACTGTCACCGTCAGCTTCAGGATGGCGGTCTTGCGATCCTTTTCTCTCAGGGTCAGGTACCACTCAGCGCGTTCATTCGGGATGGTTGAGGTCTGGTAGTAGTACAGCCTGCGGTAGTCCCTGTCGGAGTCCCAGCGGAATTCCATCAGACCTGAGGTGCCCTGGGCGATGGCCGGCCTGGAGTCAAGGCCTGTCAGGCCTCCAACCAGTATCAGGCCACCGACAACCGCGACGGAGCTCTTGAGCAGAAAGGACCGGATCATCACCATAAATTCAGTTGTAGGGATTCTCCTGAGACCAATGCCTGGAAGGCTTGGGCTTGGGCCGGCCAGCCAGCTGTCAGTTGTGACTGAGTCTGTCTGGGCGAAGCAGGCGGGCCTCTTCTAGATAGGGGTGGGCCGGATCCCGATCGGAGGGCATCCAGACGTGGGCAAGCAGTCGGATGCACCGAGGCAGGTCTCCGCTGACAGCCATCTGTTGACAATCGAGCAGGGCAACGGCATCCCAGCCCTGCCGACGACGGGCGACCGCGGCCGGGAAGCAGGCATCGAGATCGGCAGTGACGGAAAACGTCAGCGACACGATCTGGTCCGGATTCAGCCCGTTGTGCTCCATCAGCGCATCGATGAGGCACGCCACAGCGCTCTCGATCGCTGCCACCGAGTTGACAGGGCAGGTGGTTGCTCCCCGCAGACCGATCAGTTTCAGATCAGAGCCGGTCATGGCCGGTACAGCCAGAGAACCTGACCGCTGCCCATGAGCTCGAGGTTCAAACGCTCCAGCAGTGGCTTCAGAAGACGGGAACCCGGAAGCAGATTGCTCAACCTGCGCTTGCTTTTCCCGAGCGTCACGAGCTTGGCGTTGTCCTCATCGAGGTCAGCCAGTCGGGCAGCCAGACGGCGGGCATGCTCCTCATCCCCAAGTTCATCGACGAGTCCGAGATCGAGGGCTTGCTCTCCGCTGAAGACCCGTCCGTCAGCGAACGTTCGCACGGTGTCGGCGCTCAGACCGCGACCCTCTGAAACGACGCCAACGAACTGGCTGTAGCTGCTGTCGATCAGCTGTTGCAGGAGCTCGCGTTCGGCGTCGCTGAGGGGTCGGTCAGGCGAGAGGATGTCCTTGAAGAGTCCGCTTTTGACGGTGTCGAAGCGGATTCCGATCCGCTCAAACAGTCGGGACAGGTCGTTGCCGCGCAGGATGACGCCGATCGACCCGGTGATCGTGCCTGGATTTGACACGATTTTCTCGGCCGCAACGCCGATGTAGACACCGCCGGAGGCCGAAATATTGCCGAAGCTGGCCACCACCCGGCATCCCGTCTCGCGCAGACGCATCAAGGCGGCATGAATCTCCTGGCTGTCTCCGACGGTTCCGCCGGGGGAATCAATCCGCAGCAACAGGGCTGGGAATTCCCGTTCTTCCACTTCCTTGAGCGCTTTCAGCACCCGTTGGCGGGTGCTGCCACTGATCGGTCCCTCCAGAACGACACGCGCCATTCGACGGCGGGATTTACGGCGCCAGGGCCAGACCATGTCTCACATCACTTGTACGCCGGATCTTAAAAAAGGCCCTGATGCGCCCTGCCATGGCCTCCGTCCGCCTCTGGCTGCTGATGCTGCTCCCCTTCGCTCTCTGGGGGACTGCCATGACGGCGATGGCACCGCTGCTCGAATCGGGCGGCAGCTGGCTGGTTGCTGCTCTGCGGCTGCTCCCTGCCGGGGTCGCTCTGATCGTCTGGGTGGCCTGCAGTGGTCGCAGCCTGTTCATCGACAGCAGGGATCTCGGCTGGTTTGCCCTGTTCACCCTGGTGGATGCCTGCCTGTTCCAGGGACTTCTTGCCCATGGCCTTTCTGGCACTGGTGCAGGCCTCGGGTCGGTGTTGATCGACTGCCAGCCCCTGATCGTGGCCCTGTTGGCTCGCGCCTTGTTCGCCGACTCGATCAATCCGGTGGGATGGGTCGGTCTCGGACTCGGCTTTGCAGGAATTCTCTGCCTGGGTGTTCCGGCAGAACTGCTCGGGCACTGGTGGCTCCTGCGGGATCTGCCAGCGGTGATTGAAGTGTTTCAACCCGGGGAGGTCACGATGCTTCTGGCCGCCCTCGCCATGGCTCTCGGCACGGTTCTGATTCGTTTTGCCTGCCGTTACAGCGATCCGATCGCGGCCACCGGTTGGCACATGATCCTGGGTGGACTGCCGCTACTGCTGATCGCAGCACTGGATCGCCATTTCAGCCTGCCTGCCTGGGATGCAATGGATTGGCTTCGGATGGCGTTTGCGAGCCTTCTGGGCAGTGCCCTGGCCTATGGCCTGTTCTTCTGGTTCGCGAACCGCCGCGATCTCACGAGTTTCAGCAGCCTCGGTTTTCTTACTCCGGTCTTTGCGCTGGCCACCGGCGGATGGCTTCTCGGCGAACGCCTGACGTCCGTGCAGTGGGTTGGGGTGCTGATGGTGCTGCTCTCGGTGGTCTGTGTGAGTCAGCGGCGGAGGTTGTGGGAGCCGGACGGCAGGGTGGAGGGATGAAGGACTCAAGCCTGAGGCTGGTGCTGATCAGCACCCCGATCGGTGCTCTCGGAAGCGGTCGGGGCGGAGGTGTGGAACTCACCTTGCGCTCGCTGGTTCAGGGCCTGGTTGGAAGGCAGCACCAGCTGACGCTGGTTGCTCCACGCGGGTCCGAACGGCCCCAGGGTTGCGATGCGGTGGAGCTGCTTGAGGTTGACGGCGTTGATCAACCGAGTTGGCAACACGCCTCCGAGGCTGCATCGGTGGAAATTCCCAGGAATGCGGTGTTGCCCCGCCTGCTGGATGTCGCTTTGCAGCGGGCTGACAAGGCTGATGCTCTGTTGAATTTCGGATACGACTGGTTGCCGCTGTGGATCACCCCTCACATTCAGCAGCCGTTGTTCCACCTGATCAGCATGGGCGCTGTCACGACGGTGATGGGGGAGGCGATTGAGGCACTGGGCCGCTGGGATCAGAGGCGTCTGGCCTTTCACACCGCGCGTCAGGCGTCTGATTTCACGCTTCCAAATCTCCCCTGTGTGGTCGGCAACGGCTTCGATCTGCAGGCTTATCGCTTCCAACCCGCGGAGAACGGCCCCCTGGGATGGGCGGGCCGCATCGCACCGGAAAAGGGTCTGGAAGATGCCGCAGCAGCGGCCGCGGCCTTGGGCGATCGTCTCCTCGTCTGGGGTCTGCGTGAAGATGAGGTCTATGCGGCCGCCGTCGAATCAGCTGTTCCACCGGGAACCATTGAATGGCGGGGGTTTCTGTCGACGGAGGATCTGCAGCGGGACCTTGGCGCCTGCAGG
This sequence comes from Synechococcus sp. KORDI-100, assembly GCF_000737535.1. Lineage (NCBI taxonomy): Bacteria > Bacillati > Cyanobacteriota > Cyanophyceae > Synechococcales > Synechococcaceae > Synechococcus > Synechococcus sp. KORDI-100. Next base: position 851,179 of record NZ_CP006269.1, read on the forward strand.
GCTCTGATCAACACGCCGAAATGGAATGAGGCCTACGGGAATGTGGTGGTGGAGGCGATGGCTTGCGGTGTGCCGGTGATTGCCTACGACCGCGGCGGCCCAGGTGAATTGATCGTGCCTGGTGAGAACGGTCTCTTGGTTCCTCCCGATGACGTTTCGGCTTTGGCTGAATCGATCCGCCGCTGCGGCGAAATCGACCGTTACGCCTGCCGTCACTGGGCCGAACGCCATGCCTCCCAGGATGTCTTCAGCGGTCGTGTGGAAGCCTGGATCCGCGCTGGTCTGGCAGCGGATGGCAACATCACCGCGATGCAGTGAGGACTCAGCGGTGGAGGTGAGCGGCCGTCAGCGGCGATGGGTGCTGGGGCTGGTTCTGTTCTGTGGTGTTCTGCTGTGTCTGTGGAGGCTTGGTGCCACCGGGGTGACCGATGAGACCCCGCCCCTGTTCGCTGCGGCCGGCCGCGGCATGGTCGACAGCGGGGACTGGCTGACGCCGAGGGTGAACGGGCTGCCCCGTTACGACAAGCCTCCCCTGATCTACTGGCTGATGGCGCTGGGCTATGCCTTGCCTGGCTCCTCGGTCTGGGATCCCCTTGGCAGCTGGGCAGCGCGGTTGCCATCGGCGTTGTCCAGCATCGTGATGATGCTGGCCTTGGCAGACACCCTGCTGCGCTGGCCACGTCCCGAGGATCCAAGGCCCGCCTGGACAGCGGTGGCAGGGTCCCTCAGTTTTGGCCTGTCCCCACTGGTGCTCGTCTGGAGCCGAACGGCGGTGAGCGATGCCCTGCTCTGTGCCCTGCTTGGCCTCAGTCTGCTGTTCCAGTGGCGCCGCTTTGCCGACCCTCGGCGGACCCGCTGGTGGACCGCATGGGTCGTGCTCGGCCTTGCTGTTCTGGCCAAGGGGCCGGTCGCCGTCGTCCTCTCGGGTCTGACGTTGCTTCTGTTCTGCGCCCTGCGTCGGGACCTCCGGACGGCATGGGGGCGGCTCCGGCCACTGCCAGGACTCGTGATCACGGCTCTGATCAGCCTGCCCTGGTATGCCGCTGAACTGCTGGTGGAGGGGCAACCCTTCTGGGACAGCTTTTTCGGATATCACAATCTCCAGCGCTTCACCTCCGTGGTCAACGACCACCTTCAGCCCTGGTGGTTTTTTGGACCGGTGATGTTGATCGCGGCCCTGCCGTTCACTCCCCTGCTCCTGGTCTCCATCGTCGAGCAGCCTCGTCTGCGGCCGGAGCCGGATCAGTCCTTGCAGCAGTTCGCCTGGTGCTGGCTGATGGCCGTGTTGCTGCTGTTCACCTCCGCCGCCACCAAGCTTCCCAGCTACTGGCTTCCAGCCACCCCGGCAGCCGCGCTTCTGATCACCGCTGCACTTCACGGGCGCCAGGGAGGCCGGACCATCGCCTGGGCCGCCACAGCCCTCCTGACCCTTGTTCTGGCGGCGGGGTTCTGGGGCTCTGCTCAATGGATCCCCTTGATCAATGACCCCGAGATGCCGACGCTGTCGGTGGACCTTCTTGCCAGTGGCTTTGTGCTTCGCGCTGGAGCCTGGTTCACCCTGGCGGGTCTGCTCTGCTGCCTTCTCTGGCGTCGCACCGGCCTCGTTCGCCTGCTCACCATGCAGGCCTCTCTGCTGCTGTTTCATCTGAACGCCCTGATTCCGATCGCGGAGCTGGGTGATCAGCTGCGGCAGCGGCCTGTCCGTGACGCGGCAGTCCAGATGGAGCTTCAACGCCAGCCAGGGGAGCCCCTGGCCATGGTGGGAGCGATGAAACCATCCCTGCATTTCCACACAGGAGATGTGGTGCTGTACGAGGGGCGCTCCGAAGGTGCCCTGGTCAATCTCTCCGATCGTCTGGCCCACGAACGCAGACGTGGCTGGCAGGGCAGGCCTCTTTCTGATGATGAGGCTTCACCGACCGTGCTGGTGCTGATCGATGGCGGAACAGCCCGCCAGGATCACTGGAGCAACATGCAACCGCAGATTCTGGGGGAGTTCGGGATCTATTCGCTGTGGCGGGTTGACCGTCGCCGCCTGGAGGCTCGTGCGGGTGACCTCCGCAGCGAAGGCGTCGATCCTGACTGGCGCGATCCACGGCCGGAACGCTTCTGATCTTAGTCCTGGGGGGGCGTCTTCCCGTAGCCGGTCATGCGGAAGTCATCGCGGTAGTACGACCTGATCCGTCGGAGTTCGCGTTTCGACAGTTCGTTTGCGCTGAGTCGTGAAGGCGATCGATTGGTGTGCGGTGCTGGCCCGGTGATCCGTCCCTGAGGATCGATCAGCTGCAACAGGTGGCGCCAATCCTGCTCAAATCGTTCCACCCTGCCGATGAACTGGGGCAGGCCTGCTCGCAGCCAGAGGGCCTGCGGTTGGAAGATTGTTAATTTGCGCAGGCGACCCTGATGCAGGTCGTCCACCATCTCGCTCAGGGATGGCTGCGCCTCAAGCAGATGCAGGCGATAGCGCTTGGTCGGGCTGAGGTCTGCCTCCGACAACCGACGCAGCTGTCGTTCGGTTCTCAGCGCAACCCGCAGGTTGTAGTTGCAAGCCGACAGGAACCGGCTGACAGGATGACGGACAAAGGTGAAGCGCAGATAGTCGCGCCAGTCCTCCGGCAGGTCATGTCGTTTGTGATGGCTGTGTTCGTGAGGGATTCCGAAGGCCGACTCAATGGACTGTCCAGCGCACTTCGGGATGTGGAGAAAAATCAGTTTCCACTTCGGCAGGATCAGACTCATGCAGAGAACCTCTGGCGGTGACAGAAGCCGCAGACCTCCCAGAGATTGATCTCACCGTTCGGAGCGGGGCGGCCGCAACGGGGGCACTGCCCCATGCCGTGGACGTCGCAGCGGCTCGGGTGCCTGGCCCAGATCGAGGCTTCGCTCTCAAGGGTTTCCTGAACGCGGCTGTGATGCTGTTGGACGCGGAGATCGCGGACGGGGTGGCCGGCCGCCTTCATGGCGGCCAGCAGTTGCAGACGGTTGTATTGGAGGGCTTGACGCCACTGGGGATGACTCGCGCCCACCGTGAGCACGCCCCGTTGCAGAGTCAAAGGCCTGCAGTGGGGTGCCAGCTGCTCTCCGGCGATTCTCGGCCAGTCCTGCCAGAGCCCTGCCAGGCCGCCATCTCGGCGCCATTGGCGACTGAGGTCGTCAAGGCAGTCACTCAGCGCGGATGCATTAGTCGGTGGTGCCGGCTGGAGGATTTCAAGCCCCTTCAGACGTCGACGCTGGGGATCTGGAGCCACGGCCATGGTGTGAGCGTAGGGGTGAATCGCCTGGATCTCGCTACCCTCAGCCTGGATCCGCTGTTCCGTTCATGGGCTTCTTCGACCGGCTTGGCCGACTGGTTCGAGCCAACGCCAATGCCGCTGTCAGCAGCATGGAGGATCCAGCCAAGATTCTCGACCAGTCCGTCGCGGACATGCAGTCCGATCTGGTCAAGCTTCGTCAGGCGGTGGCTCTGGCGATCGCCAGTCAGAAGCGCTTGCGCAATCAGGCTGAACAGGCTGAGAGTCAGTCCAAAACCTGGTACGAGCGGGCTGAACTTGCCCTGAAGAAAGGTGAGGAGGATTTAGCCAGAGAGGCGCTCACCCGTCGCAAGACATTTCAGGAGACGGCGACGTCTCTGACGGCACAGGTTCAGGCCCAGGACGGTCAGGTGGAAACCCTGAAGAAAAGCCTGGTTTCTCTGGAGGGCAAGATCGCCCAGGCCAAGACCAAGAAGGACATGCTGAAGGCCCGCGCCCAGGCGGCGAAGGCTCAGCAGCAGCTTCAGAGCGCCGTCGGCAACATCGGAACCGATTCCGCCATGGCCGCGTTTGAGCGCATGGAGGACAAGGTTGAGCAGATGGAGGCCACGGGACAGGCCGCCGCGGAACTGGCGGGAGCCGATCTGGAGAGTCAGTTCGCGGCCTTGGAGGGGGGGAGCGATGTCGACGATGAGCTTGATGCCCTGCGACAACAGCTGAAAGGCGGGCCAGAAGCCGTCGCTCTTCCGGCCGCCGAGAGCTCTGAAGAGGTCAAAGCCGTCAAGGTGGAGGAGGTTGACGCAGATCTTGAGGATCTCAAGAGATCCATCGACAAGCTCTGAATCCGCTCATCAGAGGTCGGGGAACTCCATAGGATCAAGGGGTCTGATTGCAAGTCCCTTGGCTGGAGCCGTCTCCGATTTCACTGACTCTGGATTCGAGCAGGAGGTGCTAACGGCCTCAGGCACTGTTCTGGTTGATTTCTGGGCGTCCTGGTGCGGGCCCTGCAGGTTGATTGCCCCCCTGATGGACTGGGCTGCAGAGACCTACACCGATCGGCTTTCGGTGGGAAAGCTTGAGGTGGATGGCAATCCCTCAACCCGTGATCGTTACCAGGTGCAGGGGATTCCCACCCTGATGCTGTTCCGGGATGGTGAGGAGCTGGCCCGCCATGAAGGGGCCATTGCGAAGCCTCAGCTTCAGGCCTTCCTGGATGCGCATCTCTAACCGTCTCGAGGCTCTCGGGAATGGGGTTTTCGCCCGAACCGACGAGCGCAAGCGTCTTTACCGATGCAGCGCGCAGCACGGCCATGGTCCCGGGCTGATCGATCTATCGCTCGGTTCCTCTGATCTGCCACCGCCGGACCGGGTTCTGCAGGCGATGGCCGAAGCGATGCATCGTCCAGGCACATCCTCGTACTGCCTCCACGCCGGTACAGCACCATTCCGTCAGGCCGTTGCTGCCTGGTGTCAGCGCCGATTTGACGTCGAGGTCGATCCTGACCGAGAGGTGCAGCTGTTGATCGGCTCTCAGGAGGGAACGGCGCATCTGCCACTGGCGATCCTCAATCCCGGCGATGCGGCGTTGATGCTTGATCCCAGCTATCCATCCCATCGCGGCGGTCTTGTCCTCGCGGGCGCGGAGGTCATCAGCCTGCGTCTCGATCACGACACGGCATGGCTGCCACAACTAGATCGCCTGCCCCTCAGTGCCTGGGAACGCATCAAGTTGTTCGTCCTCGGCTATCCCCACAACCCCACGGCCCGGGTCGGAAATCAGGCTCTGCTGGATCAGATCATGGCTCTGGGCTGTCGCCATGACGCGGTGATTGCCAACGACAATCCCTACGTGGACCTCGCCCTCGATGGACAGGCTCCAACCCTGTTGCACAGTCCAGGCTGGCGCCAGCGAGGGATCGAATTTTTCTCCTTGTCGAAGGGTTGGTGTCTGGGAGGGTTCAGGCTCGCTTTCGCGGTTGGAGCCGAGCCCCTGATCACTGCGCTGCGACAGCTGAAAGGCGTGGTGGATTTCAATCAATCCCTTGCTCTCCAGCAGGGAGCCATCTGTGCTCTTGAGGCCTGTCAGCACTGGCCCGCGCAGCTGCGGGACACCTATCGCGAGCGACGCGACGGGGTCGTTTCCGCGTTCCAAGCCCACGGTTGGCGAGTGCCGCAGCCGGAGGTCGGCATGTACATCTGGATGCCGATGCCGGTGCGGGCTTTGGAGCTTGGCTGGAGTGATGAGCGCTGCGCCTCGGAACTTCTTGAGCGCAGCGGTGTGGCGTTGACACCTGGTTCCGGTTTCGGGGCCGCTGGTCGTGGCTGGCTGCGAATGGCGCTGGTGCGACCTTTATCGGAGCTTCAGCAGGCGGTGACGCGCCTCGTCGACGCGCAGGATGCACTGGCCTGAGCCCTGCTCCGGCGGCGGCGGGTTGATGGCCTGCTATCGACGACTGGCCGGGGAGGAGGCTGAGCCCTGGCTGCTTCGCCGGGTTCCCGTCTGTGCCAGCACGGAACCTCTGCTCGCCCGCTGGCTGCAGCAATCAGCTGCGCAGGATCATTCCCGTGCCGTCGTGGCTGTGCATCAGAGAAAGGCCACCGGGCAGCGCGGTCGGGTCTGGCTGGCCCCACCGGGCGGGCTCTGGGTCAGTGCAGCCCTGCCCTGGGGGGGACGCCCCGTTGCCAGTGCCGGATTGTTCGGACTCTCCGTGGTGGCAGCCATGGCGGAATGCCTGGAGCAGCGGGGCTTGCCCGTGCGGATCAAATGGCCGAATGACCTGCTGGTCGAGGGACGCAAGCTGGCTGGAGTGCTGCCGCGCCTGGTGCATCGCGGGTCGCAGCTGCGTCAGGTTCGGATCGGTTTCGGGATGAATGTGGCCAATCCCGTTCCACCCGAAGGCATTGCGCTGAAGCAATTGCTGGGACCAGCGCACCACGGGGTCGACCACTGGGGCGCTGAACTGCTGCTGGCCTTCGACCGTTGTCAGCGCCGCGCCAGCGACGGCAGTTGGTGTCTCGCTGAGATTGAACAACGTCTCTGGAGCGATCGAATTCAGGATCCAGATGACGGCAGCATCTGGACGATCGAAGGCCTGGCTCCGGACGGTGCTCTGCGGTTGCGTCATGGCTCCCGCACGTGCTGCTGGCGTCGATGGCCCTGAGCGGGTGGATTTGTGCTTTAGTCCACTGGATTTCGTTTTGCAACGTGCTGCGCTGGTTGTCGCTGACCTGGTTGCTGGCTGTTCCCCTGGCGCCCATTGATCCCGGCCAGAGCCAGCTGCAGCCTGCCCAACCTCCGGAGCGTTTTGACGACAGGCTCAAGCAGCTTGAGGTGCAACAACTGAAAACACTGGGTCTGACGCCCCAGGATCTGGAGAAACTTGAGGCGGATCGGGTGATCACGCCCCAGGAACGGGATCTGAATGGCCGCGACGCCCTGGTCCGCCCAGTGGATGTTCCCTCTGTTCAGCTGGCCTGCCAGGAGGGCGCCCTGTCCCGTAAGGAGTGTTCCTCCGGCGTTGTGCGGCAGATGAGACCAGGACGCCGAACCCCCAGGGTTGAGGTGGAAGGAATGCCAGGCCAGGTCGATTCCTTCGCTGGATCCAGTCCCAAAACATCACCGTTGACCGTCCCCGTCTCAGCGCTGATCGGGTCGGACAGCAGTTTTAGCTTGCAGTCGGTCTTCTCGGTCACACCGAGGCCACTGCCAAAGCTGGGCAATGGAGACCGCAAGCTGCTGTTTCCGGTGGTGGGCGAAGCGTTCACCAGCAGTGGATTCGGCTGGCGTCTGCACCCCGTGGTCGGCACCTGGCTGATGCATGCCGGCCGCGACTTCGCAGCACCAGAGGGCGCTCCCGTCGTTGCATCACTGTCGGGGACCGTCGTGAGCAGCGGTTTGGCAGGGGGCTACGGGATCACGGTGGTGCTGGAGCACGACAGTCCCAAGCGTCGGACGTTGTACGGCCATCTTTCAGAGATCTATGTGAAAGCTGGACAGACGGTGCAGCAGGGTGAGGTGATCGGCCGTGTCGGCAGCACGGGTCTGAGCACCGGCCCTCACCTGCATTTCGAGTTGCGTCGCCCTCAGGGTGATGGATGGGTCGCCATCGACGCTCAGGAGCTGGACATGGCTCCCCTGATCGACACCATGAAAGCCGAGGGAGATGATCCCGTCTCAGTCCTGATGGCCCAGCTGCTCCGTTCCCTGGAACGTCCTGACGATGTCAGGCCGACTCCTCCCTCAGGATGAATCCAACACCACGGATGGTGTGAATCAGAGGTGATGTGGTTTTGTCCTCGATCTTCTGTCGCAGATAGCGGATGTAGACGTCGAGCAGGTTGTCGTCTCCGTAGAAATTCTCCCCCCAGACTCCGCGCATGATTTCCGAGCGCTCCAGAACCCTGCCGGCGCCGCGCATCAAAAAGTTCAACAACTCATATTCCTTGACGGACAAGTGAATGGTTCGCCCTGCCCGGGAGACATCTCTTGTGCGGGTGTCCATCGTCAGGTCGGCCACCTGCAGACGCTCTGGTTGACCATCCGGTCCCGACGCTGCGGAAAAGGATTCGGCACGACGGCGCATGGCCCTCAGCCGTGCCATCAGCTCGTCGATGGAAAACGGCTTGATCAGATAGTCATCCACCCCGGCATCGAGGGCTTTCACCCGATCGGTGATCTCGTCGTGGCCGGTGAGCATCAGGATCGGTGTTGTCACCCCTCCTGCCCGGATGCGCTGGCAGATATCGATTCCACTGAAATCCGGCAGATTCCAATCCAGGATGATCAGATCCGGCAAGGGTTCCGTACGGGATCGGATCAGTCCGCCCGCTCCGTCACTGGCGACGTAAACGTCGTAACCCTCGACATCAAGCTCAAGCCTGAGAAGTTCGGTCAGTTTCGCTTCGTCGTCCACCACGAGAACGCGGAGGCGTGGCTGCGACCCAGAAGCCATCAAGACGTTAAACCTGTTCGCAGCTTAGGCAGCAGCAAGGCAGACGTCCCAGCCGTTTCTAGTCTCGGAAGTGATGTGAGGAGGCGTGAGATGTCTCAATCCTGGTCGGTTGAAGCGATCGGTCGACTGCGTGAACAACAGGATCTTCCCTTTGTGCGTGCCGACTCCAATGGATTGGTGATGGAGCTCAATCAACGCTTCCGGGAAATTTACGGATGGTCGGACGACGATCTCCTGGGTCAGTCGCTCGGGCTGATTCTGCCGCCGTCCTTCCGCGATTCTCACCATGCCGGATTCGCCCGTTTCAAGCTCACAGAGGTCTCCAGGGTGCTGAATCATCCACTGAAGCTGGCGACCTACTGCGCTGATGGTCGGGCGATTGAAAGCGAGCATTTCATCGTTGCCGAAAAGCATGCGGACGGCAGCTGGTCCTTTGCGGCGACCTTGCGACCCCTGTCGTGAACTCCTAGTCGTGAACTCCCCGTCTCCCGCTTCAGAACCTGCCTCTGAACCAGCTCTGGTTGAACAGCTGAGACAGTCCCTCGGAATGTTGCAGGTTGCTTTTGATGCGGCTGTGGAATCGATGTTGATCATCGATGGCGATCGCCGGGTTCACTGGGCCAACCAGGCCTCAGCGTCACTGCTGGTGGATGGTCTTCCCATTCAGGTGATGAATCGTTGCCTTGATGACCTGGTGACGCTTCACCTGCCGGATGGTCCGTCGATTCAGCACGACCATCCGCTTCACCCATCCCAGCCTTTGCCGCTCAGGGAAGGAGAGGAACGCCTGGACCTGTCGCTTGCCGCAGGGATCCGGACGTCAGCCCTGCAGGTGCGATGGCAACCGGTCGCCATCCTGCACGCCAAGGATCACCTGCTGATCACCATTCGTGATCTCAGTCCTGAGCAGAAGGCCTTGCTGCAGCAACAGCGCTTCATGACGGACCTCAGCCATGAACTGAGAACGCCGCTCACGATCATTTCGGGAAGCCTCAAGCGCCTCAGACGCGACAGCGATCCACATCAGCCTGCCCATCGACATCTGATTCGTGCCGAGGAAGAAACTCTGCGGATTCACCGCCTTCTCGAGCATCTGTCGTTGATGACCCAGCTGGAGGTGGATCCCGATTGGCTCGGAGTCCGGGAGCAGCCTCTCCTGCCCGTTCTTCGGCAGTGGTTTGACGGCATTCCCGACGCCTGTCAACAGCGATTGTCGATTGCGTGGGGTGGCCTGTCTTCGGCAGATCTTGTCCGGATTGATGCCAATGCCCTGGCGATTGTTCTGGACCAATTGGTCGAGAATGCGATTCAGCACGGTGCCGACGCTGGACAGATCCTGATGACGATTGGCTGCCCTGGCCCTGGCAACAGCGACAGCTACACACTTCAGATCTCGAGTTCCGGGTTCGGGGAAACAGTGGGGCGCACCACGCTTGACGCCTGGCTGTTGCCCTTCGTGCGTTCGCCCGGCCGGCGCAGTGAGACCAATGCCGAAGGGGCGGGACTGGGCCTGGCGATCGTGGACAGGCTGGTTCAGGCCTGGGGAGGCTCGCTGCAGCTCGACCAGCGGTCTGACCCCGACGAACCATCCCTGACCGTGACATCTGTGACCCTCACCATGCCCTTCACAGCGAAGCCGTTGCCCTCAGCAGCTCAGGGAGACGAAGGAAAAGATCCGGTTTGAGGACATAATCCTCGGCCCCATCCGCCATGGCCTGGCGGCGTTTGTCCTCGTCGTTGAGGGCAGTCACGATGACAATCTTCGGAGCCTGATCATGGTGGTTGGGCCTGTTGTTCTGCTTTAGATGGCGCAGGCAGCTCAGCCCGTCCATACCAGGCAGCATCACATCGAGGAGGACGAGATCTACCGTCAGGTCGTTGTCCTGGATGGCCTTGAGGAACTCCTCCGCCGTCCCGAACGACAGGAAACGGTGTCCTTCGTCGCTGATTTCCTCCTGCAGCAGTTCGCGGATGCGTGGGTTGTCCTCCACAACTGCCACCGTGATCTCCCGCCCCACGTCTTGCATCAAACCTCCCTTCAGGACAGTTTCAGAGGCTGTCTGGTGCTCAGCATCTCGACAATCCGTCCGTCCTGAAAGCGTGCCAGCTGGCGGGCTCGAGCGGCGACATCATCTTCGTGGGTGACCATTACCAGTGTGATGCCCTGGCCATGCAGGTCGTCGAACAGATCCAGCACTTCCGCTGTGGTGTTGGAGTCGAGGGCGCCGGTGGGTTCGTCCGCCAGCAACAGGGAAGGACGATTGATGATGGCCCGAGCAATGGCAACCCGTTGTTGCTGTCCTCCAGAGAGCTGGTTGGGTCGGTTGTCGAGCCGTTGCCCGAGACCGACTCGAATCAACGCTTCACGGGCTCGATGGCTCCGCTCTTCAAGCGGAACGCCTGCGTAGATCATCGGCAGCATCACGTTTTCAAGGGCCGTTGCCTGGGGGAGCAGATGAAACTGCTGAAACACGAAACCAAGGGAATGGTTGCGCAGGTCGGCGAGGGCGTCATCGTCGAGCTGCTCCACCGCCACGCCGTTCAGTCGATAGCAGCCACTGCTTGGGCGGTCGAGACAGCCAAGGATGTTCATCGCGGTGCTCTTGCCGGACCCGGAGGCCCCCATTACGGCCATGTAATCCCCTTCCCGAACGATCAGATCAAGCTGATCGAGAGCTTTGACGGTGAGATCTCCCTGGCCGTAAACCTTGCTGATGCCGATCAGTTCGGCGACAGCTCGGCCGGAGGTGTTCTTCAGAGGATCAGCCAAGACCGCTCAAACCACTCGAGGCGATGGCCTGCTGGAGCAGAGGTGTTCCGCTGACGGCCGCATTGGCCCACTGGAACAGAGGGTTGGAGAGGATTCCACCGACAGCGGTAACCACAACACATCCGATCAGAGCGGTCCGCAGCGGCTGCATGCCGAGGAGGGACCAGCGCACCTCCGGATAGTTCTTGACGACGTCGGACGCCTCCTGGGGCTCCTTCACCACCATCATCTTGATCACAGAGATGTAGTAATAGATCGAGACCACCGAGGTGATCAGGCCGACCACCACCAGCAGATACTGGTGATCGGCCCAGCCTGCGAAGAAGAGGTAGATCTTTCCGAAGAACCCCAGCATCGGGGGAATCCCACCAAGTGAGAGCAGGCAGAGACTGAGCCCGAGGGTGATCAGAGGATCCTTCTGATAGAGACCTGCATAATCTGAAATCCGGTCGCTTCCCGTGCGAATCGAGAACAGGATGATGCAGGCGAAGGCCCCAAGATTCATGAACAGGTAGGCGGCCATGTAAAGCACCATTGCCGCGAAGCCGTCCTCCGTGCCGCAGACCATGCCGATCATCACGAAGCCGGCCTGACCGATGGAGCTGTAAGCCAGCATCCGTTTCATCGAGGTTTGAGCCAGGGCCACGACGTTGCCCAGCGTCATGCTCAGCACGGCAAGCACGGTGAAGAGAAGCTTCCACTGGCCATCGAATGCACCGAAGCAGCCCACCAGAATCCTCAGGGCCAGGGCGAAACCTGCGGCTTTTGAACCCACGGAGAGGAAGGCGACCACAGGGGTGGGTGATCCCTCGTAAACGTCTGGAGTCCACTGGTGGAATGGGACAGCAGCGATCTTGAAGGCCACGGTTGCGAGAACGAATACGAGAGCCAGGGCGGCCAGCGGGGTGGTGCTGGTTTGAAGAGCTGCACCGATGGTTTCCAGACTGGTGCTGCCGCTCAATCCGTAGAGCAGGGATGAGCCATACAAAAAGACAGCGGCTGCTGCCGAGCCGACAAGCAGGTACTTGAGCGCCGCCTCTGAGCTTCTGGCATCGCGTTTCATGTAGCCCGACAGCAGGTAGCTCGCGACCGAAAGGGTCTCCAGAGAGATGAACACGCTCACCAGATCGGTGGCGCCGCAGAGCAGCATCGCCCCGAGGGTGGCTGCCAGCAGGATGGCGGCGTATTCGCCGACGGGCGTGCCGCTCTGCTCGGCGTAACGCCAGCTGATCAGCAGCGAAAGAAGGGTGGACAGGGCAATGACGGCCCGAAAGGCAACCGCCAGGTTGTCGGCCAGAAAGGCACCCAGGAATGCAGGCTCCAGTGGCCCATTCCATTGGAGAGCCAGCAGAAGCAATGAGCCTCCGAGGCCCAGATAGCAGATCGGAGGAACCCAGCGGGCTGCAACCTGCTCGCCGGCAAGGTCCACCAGCAACGTGGCGATCATGGCGAACAGCACGGCCGCTTCCGGGAGCACCGCCGTGGCATTTAGGGACAGATTGAGGAGTTCACCTGGGGCAGCCATGGCTTGGGTGGCGAACAGGAGGGCACCCATCTCGGGCATGGCAGGCTGCGGATCGAACGTCCTGGTTCAGGACTTTAGCCGCGCCATTCAATGGCGATGGTGATGCAGGGTGCGATGGTCGATGCGATAAAGAGGGAACAAGGATCAAGGCCGGCACCTTTGGCGCACACCCTCGTCATCGTTGAAAGCCCCACGAAGGCCCGAACCATCCGCGGCTTCCTGCCGAAGGGGTTCCAGGTTGAGGCGTCGATGGGTCATGTTCGCGATCTGCCCAACAACGCCAGTGAGATCCCCGCTTCTGCCAAAGGTCAGAAATGGGCGAATCTCGGCGTGAACACCGAGGCCGATTTCGAGCCCCTCTATGTAGTCCCGAAGGACAAGAAAAAGATCGTCCGCGAGCTGAAGGACGCCCTCAAGGGAGCCGAACAGCTGCTGCTCGCCACGGACGAGGACCGCGAAGGGGAGAGCATCAGCTGGCATCTGCTGCAGTTGCTCTCCCCCAAGGTGCCGGTCAAGCGGATGGTGTTTCACGAGATCACCAAGGAGGCGATCGGCAAGGCACTGGATCAGACCCGTGAGCTCGACATGGAGTTGGTGCATGCCCAGGAGACCAGGCGGATTCTGGATCGTCTCGTGGGGTACACCCTCTCGCCGCTGCTGTGGAAAAAGGTGGCCTGGGGGCTGTCGGCTGGTCGGGTGCAATCGGTTGCCGTTCGACTTCTGGTTCAGAGGGAACGGTCCAGACGCGCGTTCCGCAGCGGCAGCTACTGGGATCTCAAGGCGCAGCTTGAACTTGCTGGAAGTGGCTTCGAAGCGAAACTTACCCACGTGGACGGCCGTCGCATCGCCAGTGGCAGCGATTTCGACGAAAGCACCGGTGGTCTCAAATCAGGCAGTGACGTACGCCTGCTGAGTGAGCAGGAGGCCCGTGCACTGGCTGAAAAGGTCACCTCCAGTGCCTGGACGGTGGATTCGGTGGAAGAGAAGCCCACGATTCGCAAGCCGGTTCCTCCTTTCACCACCAGCACTCTCCAGCAGGAGGCCAACCGCAAGCTCCGCCTCTCGGCTCGCGAAACCATGCGTTGTGCGCAGGGTCTCTATGAGCGCGGTTTCATCACCTACATGCGCACCGATTCGGTGCATCTCTCCGATCAGGCGATCAGCGCTTCTCGTCGCTGCGTTGAAGACCTCTATGGCAAGGATTACCTCAGCAAGGGGCCGCGGCAGTACAGCACCAAAGCGCGCAATGCCCAGGAGGCCCATGAAGCCATTCGCCCGGCAGGGGAGAGCTTCCGCACGCCGGGGGATACCGGTCTCGACGGCCGTGATCTCGCGGTGTACGAGCTGATCTGGAAACGCACGGTGGCCAGTCAGATGGCCGAAGCCAGGTTGACGATGCTCTCCGTCGATTTGAGTGCTGCAGGGGCGGCCTTCCGCGCCAGCGGCAAGCGCATCGACTTCCCGGGATTTTTCCGCGCCTACGTCGAAGGCAGCGACGATCCCGATGCAGCTCTTGAGGGGCAGGAAGTGCTGCTGCCAACCCTCGCAGTCGGTGATGGGCCGACGCCGAAACAGGTTGAACCGCTTGGGCACCAGACCCAGCCGCCGGCCCGGTTCAGCGAGGCGTCGCTGGTGAAAATGCTTGAGAAGGAGGGGATCGGCCGTCCATCGACCTATGCCTCCATCATCGGAACGATTGTTGATCGCGGCTATTCCACCCTCCAGGGCAATGCCCTGACGCCGAGTTTCACGGCCTTTGCGGTGACAGCCCTTCTGGAGGAGCATTTCCCGGATCTCGTCGACACCAGCTTCACCGCTCGGATGGAGACCACCCTCGATGAGATCTCTCACGGCAAGGTGCAGTGGCTTCCCTACCTCGAGGGTTTCTTCAAGGGCGATGAAGGCCTTGAGAATCAGGTGCAGCAGAGGGAAGGTGACATTGACCCCGGCGCCTCACGCACGATCGACCTCGAAGGGCTCACAAGCGTTGTCCGTATCGGACGGTTCGGTGCCTACCTGGAAGCGAAGCGCGTCAGTGATGACGGAGAAGAGGAACTGATCAAGGCCACCCTTCCACGAGAAATCACCCCAGCTGATCTCGATGAAGAGCAAGCTGAGCTGATCCTGAAGCACAAGGCGGATGGTCCGGAAGCTCTGGGGGAGGATCCCGAGACCGGGGATCTGATCTATCTGCTGTTCGGTCAGTACGGCCACTATGTCCAGCGTGGCCAGGTCAGTGATGAGAATCCAAAGCCGAAGCGGGCATCCCTGCCCAAGGGTTCCAAGCCGGAGGATCTGAGTCTTGACGATGCCCTCGGCCTTCTGAGGCTCCCCCGCCTCCTCGGTGACCATCCCGATGGTGGGCGCGTGCAGGCCGGACTGGGACGTTTCGGTCCCTATGTGGTCTGGGACAAGGGCAAGGGGGACAAGGACTATCGCTCTCTGAAAGGAGAGGATGATGTGCTGGCCATCGGTCTCAGCCGAGCCCTCGAGCTGCTGGCCATGCCGAAGCGCGGGCGGGGTGGTCGAACGGCCCTCAAAGATCTCGGAAAGCCTGAGGGCAGTGGGGAAACCATCCAGGTCTATGACGGGCCTTACGGGCTTTATGTGAAGCAGGGCAAGGTCAATGCCTCCCTTCCCGAGGGCAAGACGGCCGATGACATCAGCCTCGAGGAGGCCGTAGAACTGCTCGGTGCCAAGGCGGCCTCGAAAAAAGGCAGCACCCGTAAAGCCGCATCGACCACGAAGAAGTCAGCAGGACGCAAGCCTGCGGCCAAAAAAGGGGCTGAGCCGCAGCCCAAAACCCGCAAGCTTCCAGGGACGACGAGAACCGGGAAGCCCAGGGCTGGCGCGGTGAGGGTGATCAGGCCGGCCGACAACTGATGCGGAACCTGCTGCGGCTGATCCTGCCGCTGCTGATGGTGCAGGGATGTGCCGGCAATCCGGTGGCTCAGCAACTGGAGCGCAGCTTCGATCAGCCTGCTGAGAGAGCTCCAAGCCCAGCGGCAGCCACCGCGCCGAAGGGCAGGTCCCAACCGCGGCAGTCAGGCTCGGATTCAGCCGACCTCAGGATGGAGACCCAGCCTCCTGCCGCGTCCGATTCAGATCGGGACAAGACAGGGGAATCCAAATCAGAACCGTCATCGAAAGCGGACTCCGATCCTTCCTCTTCTGCCGGTGCCCCAAACGGGAAAGCCGTTACTCAGGAGGATCGTTCCGATGCCCCCAGGCCCGAGGATGATGAGGCTGGTGACATCACCAGCAAAGACAGCACTCCGGAGCCACAGAAGGCCGGGACATTGCCACCCTCAGATCTGCCGAAGGAGCCTTATCGAATCACCATTCGCTTGTCCGAGGCTGATCCTGCCTCGCCCGCCGAGGCGGTGACCCGCGCTCTGAGAGAAGCGGGCGTTCCCTTCGCCGTCGAGCAGATCGAGCAGATCGAGCGGAACAAGCCATGAACCATGAGCCAGCTCCCCTCAGTCGGCAGCAGGCTCTGCGGCTTGTGGAGGGTGCTTATCTCGCCGCCACCACCGGTCTGATCTGGTTGGCGCTCTACTACCTGCCGGTTGGCGGGGCCCTGTTCCGCCTGTCCCTTCCCTTGCCGCTGGCCCTGCTCCAACTCCGGCGCGGCGGCCGTGCGGGTGCGGAGGGCCTGCTGCTCGCTGTGCTGCTGCTGACAGCGCTGATGGGTCCGGTTCGAGGCCCGCTCCTGCTGTTCCCCTATGGATTGCTGTCGTTGTGGTTGGGCTGGAGTTGGATCCAGAAGTTCAGTTGGTGGATCAGCTGGGGGGTCGGAATTGTTCTGGGCACGTTCGGTTTCCTCGTCCGACTCGTGGTGCTTTCGTTACTGGTGGGTGAAAACCTCTGGGTGCTGATCACCCGAGCCGGGGCCGGACTGCTCGATCGCCTCGTCTCCCTGCTCAATCTCCCCCTCTCGCCGGACCTCTTCGAGGTTCAGCTGATGGCTCTGGGGCTGGTGGTTGTGCAGGAAGTCATCTATGTGCTGTCACTCCACGCCCTGGCGTACTGGATCTTTCCCCGTCTCGGTTCGTCCCTGCCGGAGCCCCCAAGGGTGCTGCAGGGCCTTGTTGCGCTTGATCCACTCTGATCCCATCGACCTCCCCGAGGGATGCCAGTGGGTAGGACGACCAGCGGAAACGTCTGAACTCGCCGCATGGCTGAAGCCCTGGCAGCAGCCTGGATTCACGTCTGATCTGCTGGTGCTTCTGGCTGGTACGCGTACAGCGGAACGGCAGGGAATCTCGGCCGCCGGGGCGACGACATCATCCCGGCGCTTGACGGCACTGGCCGATGCGGAACTTCTGCTGCGGGGGCCAGAGGCCAGACGTCGCTGGGCTTTGCCGCCTCTTCCGGCCGGAGTCTCCCCCGCGCTTCTCAGTCGCGTGGCCGTGGAGTGCCTCCGGCTGAACCCTCGGCTGGTCGCCCTCGGCCTTCCCCACGAACCAGACTTCCCGCACCTGCGCCTGGAATCGATCAGCCAGGGCCCGGCGGCCTGTCTTTCCGGAGGCCAGGCGATGGCTCCGTCCCGTGTGGAAAGGCTCTGGAGCCAGGGGGAACAGCTTGGACGAGGACTGCGCCGTCCTCTGGTGCTGGCCGAGTGTGTTCCAGGGGGCACGACAACGGCGTTGGCGGTCCTCACCGCCCTGGGGCTGCAGGTTGGCGAGCTCGTCAGCGGCAGTGCCAGGCAACCGCCACAGGCTCTCAAGCAGCAACTGGTGGAGGCCGGACTGCGCCAGGCTCAGCTGCCGCCGGATCCATCAGCACGTGCCGTGCTGGCTGCCGTTGGCGATCCCTTTCAAGCCGTGGCGGCAGGCCTGCTGTGCGGGGCTGCCGAGGCGGACCAGCCCGTTCTCCTCGGCGGGGGAAGTCAGATGGTTGCTGTGCTCACCCTGGCGCTCAGCGCGCTGCCGTTGCTGCTTCGCCAGCGCCTGTCGCAGCGGGTCTTGATCGGAACCACCGCCTGGCTGGCTGAAGAGTCGGTTGTTCCGCCCGTGGGCTCCATGTTCAGCCGGCTTGTTGCGCTTGCCGGCGACCGTTGTGCCGTGCCCCTGGCGGCCATGGCCAGTGGTGTTCGGTTCAGTCGCAGTCGTCATCAGCAGCTGAGGGACTTTGAGCGGGGATATGTGAAGGAGGGGGTGGGCGCCGGGGCCTTGCTGCTGCTGGCCCAATTGCAGGGGTTTTCAACAGACCAGCTGCAGCAGAGCTGTGATCGCGCGATGGATCGCCTGCTGAACGCACCCGTAGGGTCTGGGGCATGAGCGGAGCCATGCCTCTCAGCCGCCGTCATCTACTTCTGCACTTCGGAGGAGCAGCAGGCCTGGCTTTGCTGGCAGGCTGCCGCCAGGGAATGGCACCGCCGAAGCTGCTGGCTGCGCCGGAGACGGTGCCGGGTCGCTGGCAAAAAGCACTGCCGTCTCCCTGGCAGTTTCTGCCGCTAGAGCCGGAGGACTCGATCACGCCTCTGGAGAAGGCTGAGCAGGATTCCGTGGATCTGATCGCCTTGACGGATGGATGGCTGTCCAGCCTTCCGCAGGATCGGCTGCAGCCGGTTCAGGCGGCAGCTCTGCAGTCCCAGCTGGATCAGATCGCTGCTCGTTTTTTGCAGCTGCAGGGCGCTGCCAGGGCAGCACAACTTCTGCCCGTCGGCGTCAGTCCCTGGGTGATGCTGTTCCGGGGGAGTGATTCCTGGAACTCCGCCTCCGTCGACAGCTGGGATGTCTTGCTGGACAGGGCTCTGACCGGCCATGTGGTGTTGCCTCGGAGTCCGCGGCTTGTGATCGAGCTCGCCGATCGCATTGAGGCACCGGATGCGTTGGAGAGGTTGCGGCGTCAAGTTCTCACCTATGACGATCGTCAGGGCATCAACTGGCTGCTCAAGGACCAGGCCCGGGTTCTGGTCACGCCCCTCCAGCGCTGCATGAGATTGCTGCGCCGTGATCCGCGTTTGAGCGCTGTTCTTCCCACTCAGGGTGCTCCTCTGCACTGGACGCTGCTCATGCGTCCCGCCGAAACCCGTGAACCGTTGCCCCAGGCCTGGGTGGAGACGGCCTGGAGCCTGCCGATGCTCGGTCGCCTGGTCGGCTCCGGCTGGCGTCCGCCACTGAAGTCATTGGATGTCCCTCAGTTGCGATCAGGTCTCCCGACCCGCTGGCGGGACCTGCTGCTGCCACCGATGGAGGTCTGGTCCCGTTGCTGGTCTCTGCCGCCATTGACGCAACAGCAGCGCACCTCCCTCAGCCGGCGTTGGCAGGCGTCAGCTCCGTAGCTTCAGCCCCACAAGCGACGGCGGGGTGCAGCTTTCAAGCGCTGATGGGTATCGCGCAGAAGGTCCGGAATGGCGAGTTGATGGGGGCAGCGCGGCAGGCAGTCGCCGCACCGGCGGCAAGCGTCGGCATCGATCTCCTCCCACCAGTGCCCCGCACGCCCGATCAGGTTGTACCGCTCCTGGCAGAAACCGATCAGGTCGTGGCCAACGGCAAGATTGCGGAGGCGCAGGAGATCCGGGATGGGCAACTGCTGCGGACAGGGAAGGCACTCCCGGCACTGGTGACACTGGTCGTCGCCCAGTCGCGCAGCGCGCTGCTGCATCAGTCGGCTGAGGGCGTTCTCCTCCTCGGGACCGAGCGGTTCGCAGGCCGCTCTGAGCTGACTGGCCAGGACGAGATCAGTGGGATCTCCGGCGCCGACCGACAGGGTGCTGATGCCTGCGGCCAGCAGGAACCGGTAGGCGAGCCGCAGGGGTTGGATTGGCGTGCAGTCCTCCACGAGCGTCGGGCTGGGGTCCTGAAGTCGTCCGCCCTTGTCGGCGGGTGAGATCGCCAGAACGCCCATTCCTCTCTCAAGGGCTCGGCGGGCCAATGGCAGGCGCTGAGGGTCCAGCAAATGCAGGTGCAGATTGCAGAAACCGAAGCGTTCCGATGCGATGGCCTCGCCAATCAGCTCCTGGCTGCCGTGGCTGCTGAATCCAATCTGCTCCACCAGTCCGCTTCGCACGGACCAGTCCAGAAGTGCTGCGCCTTCCCCATGCAGGGCCCATTCGAGGTGTTCGGGCCGATTGAGCCCGTGGACGGCGAGGTTGTCGAGTTTGCTGCGGCCGAGCCGCTGAAGGATCGCCTTCAGTTGTCGTTGGCCTTCGTCCAAGGAGATTCCCGGCAGCAGTTTGCTGGTGATGACCCAGCCCTCTGCGGGGTCCAGTCCCTCCTCCTCAAGTCGCTCCAGTGCCTGCCCCAGGAACCGTTCCGACGGGCCGTAGGCCGGAGCGGTTTCGAGGTGGTTGATGCCGGCATCGTGAGCGGCCCTGAGGACCGAGAGCATCTGGTCTGGAGAGGCAAGGGCGCGCATGGTGCCCAGGCTGAACAAACTGACCGAGCGTCCGTTGCCGAACGGTCGTCTCACGGTTTGTCCGCCGATGATTCGCCGTCCTTGGAATCGCTGTCCCTGGAATCGTCGTCGTTGGTTTTGTCGTCGATGGATTGGTTGCCACCGGACTCGTTGGCTCCTCGGTGACGAAGGTGGCGCACGAGGGCCGCAGGGCTGAGGTCGTCGACGAACCGGTTGAAGGCGCTTTGGTCTTCCGCATCCGCTTCAGCATCAACTGGGATGGAGGCCTCTGCCACCACTCTCTCCAGCATCCAGATGCCGCTGCCTGTTCGCACGGCAAGGGCAATGGCGTCACTCGGGCGGGCATCGACTTCGATCAGCTCCTGGTCTGCCTCTGAGCTCGGCTCATCCACGTTCGTCTCACTCTCCTCATCTGTGATCTCCTGGAGTTTCAACACCGCATGAAACGTGCTGTCCTCGATGGCATGAACGATCACGCGTCGCAATTCCAGCCCTCCAGCCTCCAACAGTGCTGCCATCAAGTCATGGCTCAGCGGTCGGGGGGATTCGGTGCCCTGCAGCCCCGCCATGATGTTGTGTGCCTGGGCCTGATCGATCCAGATCGGTACCTGGCGTCGGCCTGAGGGATCTCTCAGCAGAACGATCGGCGTGCGACTTGCCGCATCGAGGGCAATTCCAGCCACGCTCATTTCAACCATGGCGATGCGTCGGCCCTGTCCGATTATGGCCAGAGGCCATGGCGCGGGCGAGGCTGGCATGTTCACAGGACTGGTTCAGGCCATCGGACGACTGCAGCGGCGGTCCGGCGGTCTGGTGATCGAAGGATGCGCTCCATTCGCTCCTCTGGCGCTTGGTGACAGCGTCGCCGTCGATGGGGTCTGCCTCACGGTGGCTGAACTCTGCGGCGACGGATTTCGCGCTGATGTCAGTGAGGAGACCCTCAAACGAACCACCCTGGGAGCCAAGGCGGAGCGAGGCGGGGCCGTCAATCTTGAGCCAGCCCTGCGCCTCAGTGATCGTCTTGGTGGTCATCTCGTCAGTGGCCACGTCGATGCCTGTGCGCAGGTGATGGCGATCGATGCTCTCCCCCAGTCCTGGGAGCTGGAGCTGCGCTGGGATGATCCCGGCTTCGGGCGCTACATCTGCGATAAGGCCAGCATCGCCGTCGATGGCATCAGTCTCACGGTGGCCCGTTGCGCAGCGGACGGATCCCATTTCACCCTGGCTGTGATTCCCCACACCTGGAGCATCACGACGCTGAGCCATCGCGCCGTTGGGGATCGCGTCAATCTTGAAGCCGATCAGTTGGCCCGCTATGCCGAACGCTTGATTCAAAGCGGCGCAGACGATCCGAGCGAGCAGTCGTCAGCACCGGTGAATCCACCGCTGTCAGCGGATTGGCTGAGTGCCCATGGTTGGCAGTGAATCCGCCCTAACCGTCCGATTCGACCGGCTGACTGCTGGGCTCGGCAGACTCCTGCTCAACGGGAAGAAGCCAGATCGAGCCGGAATCACGATGGAGTTCAATCTTGAATTCCTGGCCCGGTTCCAATCCGAGACGACGGGTGTAGGCGTGGCCGATTAAAAGGTTGCCGTTTCCGTGCACCCTTGTGCGGAACTCGGCCTGACGCCCTCGGGTTCCATTGCTGCCGCCGTTGCTGGAGGGAACCTTGTACCCCTTCGCTTCCACAAGGGCTCGATAGAAACTCTTGCGCAGCACCCGGCCACTGGGGCCGACGTAGCCGCAGCCACGAGCAATTTCGTCCTCTGGCCTGTTGCTCAGAGATCTGGCTTTGTCGAGTAATTCCTTGCCGATCAGCATTTTGACAACTGATTCAACTGAATTCTGGCGTCGCTTCTCAATGCTGGCAAGGGATCAGAGCAGATAAAGGATCACAAACAGGATCACCCAGATGCCGTCGACGAAGTGCCAATAGAGCTCAGCTGCTTCGAGGGGGAAGGCATTGCTCCGGCTGACGCGACCCCCGTCAGGCCTGGCCTGCCACCAAACGATCAGGATCATCAGGGCGCCGAGGGTGACGTGAAGGCCATGAAACCCTGTGGCGGCAAAGAATGTGCTGGCGTAGAGGTTGTCGGTGAGGCCGAACGGAAGGGTGAAGTACTCGACCATCTGACTCACCAGAAACGCGATGCCCAGACCTGCTGAGACCAGCAGCCACTTGCGGCAAAGCGGGTTGTTCCCGAGATGCAGTGCCTTGCCTGCCCGATGGAAGGTGGCACTGCTGACCAGCAGGAGGACGGTGTTGAGGATGGGCAGGGGCAGTTCCAGCTCGTAGATGGCCCCGGCAGGCAGAGGATTCACCGCTTTGAAGGTGAGATAGGCAGCGAAGAAACCCGCAAAGGTCATGCCATCGGCAATCAGAAAGGTTGCCAACCCGAACATGCGGTGGTCGGCATGCTCCTCATGCCCGTGCTGGTGATGGTCCAACTGACCATCGCCTTGGGACTCGCCTTCATGGTTGACGGAGATGGTGGTTGTCATTTTCCGCTGCTCCAAAGGTCACTGCCGCTTGTGGCAGCAAGGTCGAACTGATCTGGGGAGACGCCGTAGCAGTAGGGCTCTTCAACCAAGGGGGCTTCGCCGATCCAGTTCTCCACGGGGGGTGGGGAGCTGGTCAGCCATTCCGGCGTCAAGGCATTCCAGGGGTTGTCTCCGGCCGGTTGCCCTTTGAAAGCGCTGTGCACCACGTTCCAGAGGAAGGGAAGGGTGCTGATCGCCATCAGCAGGGCGCCCACGGAACTGATCTGATTGATCAGGGCGAACTGGGGGTCGTATTCCGCAACCCGCCTTGGCATTCCGTTCAGGCCCAGCCAGTGCTGGGGGCCGAAGCAAAGGTTGAAACCGATAAACGTCAGTGCGAAGTGAAGACGCCCGAGGTCCTCATTGAGCATCCGTCCCGTGAACTTCGGATACCAGTGGTAGATGGACGCAAAGATCACGAACACCGACCCTCCGAAGACGATGTAGTGAAAGTGGGCCACCACGAAGTAGGTGTCGTGGACATGAATGTCGAACGGAACCTGAGCCAGAGCGACTCCTGTGATTCCACCGAGCACGAAATTAACGATGAAGCCACAGGAAAACAGCACTGCGCTGTTGAGGCTGATCCGACCACCCCAGAGGGTTGCCAGCCAGTTGAAGAACTTGATGCCGGTCGGCACGGCGATGAAGGCAGTGGCGATTGTGAAGAACAGGCGCATCCAGGGAGGCGTTCCACTGGTGAACATGTGGTGAGCCCAGACGATCAGGCCCAGAACGACAATGGCCATGATCGAATAAACCATGGTGGTGTAGCCGAACAGAGGCTTCCTGGCATGAATGGGCAGGATCTCACTGACCAGCCCGAAGGCCGGCAGAACCATGATGTAAACCGCAGGGTGCGAGTAAAACCAGAACAGGTGCTGATAGACAACAACATTGCCGCCGAGGGTGGGATTGAAAAATCCTGTGTGGGCAACGATGTCGAAGCTCAGAAGCACCAGAGTGCCTGCCAGAACCGGCGTTGACAGCACCACCAGAAGACTGGTGCCCAACATGGCCCAGCAATACATCGGCAACTGCATCAGTTTCAAGCCTGGTCGCCGAAGTTTCAGGATTGTTGCGATGAAATTGATTCCACCGAAGATGGAACTTCCACCAAGAAGCAGAACACTCAGAATCCAGATGATCTGCCCTGTCGCTGGTGTTGTGATGCTCAACGGCGGATAGGCGGTCCAGCCTGATTGAGCAGCCCCAGTGATGAAATAACTGCTGATCAAAAGCAGTCCGGCCGGTGGAATCAGCCAGAAGGCCACCGCATTCAATCGAGGGAATGCCATATCCCTCGCTCCGACATAGAAAGGGATCAAATAGTTCCCGAAAGCACCATTAACAACCGGGACGATCCAGAGAAAAATCATCACCGTGCCGTGAAGCGTGAGGACCTGGTTGTAAACATCACGCGCCATGAAATCGGCGACGGGGCTGGCCAGCTCGGTTCTGATCGCGCCTGCCAAAGCTCCGCCGATCAGATAGAAGAGAAATCCACAGACCAAGTACTGCAAGCCAATCACCTTGTGATCGACGCTGAAACTGAAATACCTCAGCCAACCTGTTGGCTGAAGCCTTGGCGAACGTTCGGTTCCGGTGTCTGGATGGAGGGCGACAGTCATCTCAGGTGTTGGTTGGGGCTGTTTCGGCGTTGGCTGTTTCGGAGGTGGCCATCTCTGTCGCCAGGTCTGGTTTGGCATTGCTGCTGAACCAGGCGTCCCAGGCGTCCGGTTCATCGACAACCACGGTGGATCTCATGCCGCCGTGATACGGACCGCAGAGCTCAGCGCAGACGATCGGGTAACGCCCCGGGCGGGTTGGCGTGAAGCTCAGTTGCGTTGGTTGGCCGGGGATGACGTCCTGCTTAAGACGAAATTCCGGGACCCAAAACGCATGGATCACGTCCTTGGCCTCCAGTCGGAGCGTGACCGGGCGGCCGGCGGGAACGTGCAACTCTCCGGCTGTGATGTCTCCATCGGGGTAATGGAACAGAAAGGCGAACTGCATGGCTGTCACCTCGATCGGCAAGGCATCGACAACGCCGGCATCGACGGTGCCCGAACTGATTCCTCCCCAAATCCGTTCCTCTGCCATCCCGGCCTCGGTCATCCCTGCGGAGTGGTCATGGGCAAGGGGAACCATGCCGCCCATCCGGTCGTAGATGTCGTAGCTGTAAAGGCCGACGAACAGAACGACAACGGCGGGAACGGCTGTCCAGAAAATTTCCAGCGGAAGATTGCCTTCGATGGCGATGCCATCGCCGAGCTGCCCCGGTCGACGTCTGAAACGCACCAGGCTGAACACCAACAGTCCGATGATGCCGATGAAAAGAATGGCCCCAATCGTGAACAAAACCTGAAAAAGTTCGTCGTAGATCGGAGCATTCACGCTGGCATCAATCGGCAGAAGATTGATGTTCTGGCCAATCCACATCCCGCCAAGGACAAGGACCATGCCGATGACAAGAGTGATGATTGCTGAAGGGATCTGCAATTCCTTCATCCCTGACTGCGTTCAGCCTATGGAGCCTGGTTGTGAACTCCATGGTGCGATTGTTAAGGCCGCCTGAAAATCGTCTGATTTGATCCATTTCCGCTTGATTTGACTGAACACGTGTCAGCAAAAGTGGATTAATTCTCTTTTCAGGATGTTGCAGTCGTCCATACAACGTGCCGCTTAGGAGGCAATCGCTACGGTCCGATTAACGCTCCGGGAATCACCCCGGGCGGAGATGCCTCGATGACTGTTTCATCCACGTCTCCAGTTCGGCGGCGTCTGGCCCTTCTGTCTGCTCATCTCGTGGTTGCCTTGATTGCCCTTGTGGTGATCGGTGGTGCCACTCGCGTCATGGAGGCGGGTCTGGCATGTCCGGACTGGCCCCTCTGTTATGGCACCCTGCTGCCGGGACGGCAGATGAATGTCCAGGTTTTCCTGGAGTGGTTTCACCGTTTGGATGCCTTCGTCGTTGGTGTTGCCTTGCTCGTGATGGCGACTGCTTCGGTTGTCTGGAGACGTCTCCTTCCCCAATGGCTCCCCTGGCTCTGCACGGGGCTGGTCTGTCTCGTCGCACTGCAGGGAGGTCTTGGAGCTCTGACCGTCCTGCAGTTGTTGCCATCCGGCATCGTGACGGCTCATTTGGCCCTGGCTCTCACCCTCGTCGTGCTGATGAGTGGACTGACTCAGCGGTTGCTTCAACCCTCCGCGGATGACTCCCCCCTCTGGTGGCGTCTCTTCTCCGGTTTCGCCCTGGTTGGTGTTGTCAGTCAGAGCCTGCTGGGAGCACGGATGGCGACGTCCTGGGCCGCTCAGCGGTGCCTTTTCGACGGTGAAAACTGCCGCTGGTTGCTGTGGCATCGCTCGATGGCAACTCCTGTTGCATCTCTGGTGCTTCTGTTCGTGGTCACGGCACTGATCGCTGGGGGTTGGAGTCGCCGTCAGTGGCCCTTTCTGCTCGGCCTGAGCCTGCTTGTCAGCGCCCAGGTGGCATTGGGTGTGTTGACCATGCGCCTGGGTCTGTCTCAGCCCGGCGTCACCGTCGCCCATCAATTGGTGGCTGCTCTGCTCGTCGCCCTGCTCGCCGCCCTGGTGGCCAGGCGTCCACAGACGTCAACTTCCCCTCTTCCCGTCGTCCTCGACGACACCCCCATGGAGCCTTGTCATGGCTAGTTCGGTCTCTGTTTCTGCCACGCCTACCCGTGAGGAGGTGGTTCCATCACGCAAGAGGGTCAAGCTCCCTCCCTGGCTTGAGGTGGCCAAGCCTCGTCTGATTCCCCTGTTGCTCGCCACAACGCTCGGGGGGATGGCGCTGACGGAGGGATGGCCCCTGTCCTCTCCCCGTCTCGTCTGCACCTTGGGTGGTGGTGCGCTGGCTTCAGCTGCTGCCGGTGTCCTCAATTGCCTGTGGGAACAGGATCTTGATGCCCGCATGGCGAGAACAAGCGGCCGGGCCCTGCCGTCGGGTCGTCTCTCGCCAACCAGTGCCTTCATCGGTGCGATCGCCTGCACGTTGACGGCGGCCATGCTGCTCGTCAGCGGGGTGAACTGTCTCGCCGCCGGACTCTCCCTGCTTGGTCTTTGCAGCTATGTCCTCCTGTACACAGCACTGCTCAAACCGCGCACGCCTCAGAACATCGTGATCGGTGGTGTTGCAGGAGCCATCCCCCCCCTGGTTGGCGCTGCTGCCGCCACGGGGCACATCGGCCTCGGTGGCTGGTGGCTCTTCGCTCTTGTGATGGTCTGGACCCCAGCCCACTTCTGGGCTCTGGCCCTGCTGCTTAAGGAGGATTATCGATCCGTCGGCATCCCGATGCTTCCGGTCGTCAAGGGACCCGTCGTCACGGCACGGGCCATTCACCGGTATGGCTGGGCCACCGTCCTCCTCAGCGGTTTCGGCATCTGGGCCCTGCCTTCGGGGGGGATCTTCTACGGAATGATGTTGCTGCCGTTCAACGGACGCCTTCTGCAGATGGTGAATCGGTTGGGGTCAGATCCGGACAGCCTGCCCGGCGCCAAAGGTCTGTTTCGCTGGTCGATTCTTTACCTGTTCGGGATCTGTCTGTTGCTGGTGCTCAGTCGAACGTCCCAGGCCAGTCTTTTTGACCAGCAGGTCTGGTCGCTGGTGACCCAACTGCAGACCGGTTGAGCCTTCTTAAAGTCGACTTCCCAGACAGAATTACCAGACGACAACATCGCAATGGCGTTGATTGAACTGCGTCAGATCCACAAGTCCTATGGCGCTGTCGTCGCTCTTCGGGATCTCTCTCTGAAGGTTCCTGAGGGTTGTCTGTTCGGTCTGCTCGGCCCCAACGGGGCCGGTAAGACAACAATGCTCAGAATCCTGGCCACCCTTCTGGCACCCGACAGCGGAAAGGTTCTGGTAGCTGGTGTCGATGCCCTTGAGCAGCCGAGAGCTGTCAGACAGATGCTTGGCTACGTGGCTCAGGAGGTGGCGATCGACAAGATTCTCACCGGTCGAGAGCTGCTCCAACTTCAAGGCGATCTTCACCACCTGAGGTCAATCGATCGCGATTCCCGCATCGTTGATCTCATCGACCGCCTTGGGATGGGTGACTGGATCGATCGTCGTTGTGGCACCTATTCCGGAGGCATGCGCAGGCGTTTGGATCTGGCAGCCGGACTTCTGCATCAACCCAAACTGCTCGTTCTTGATGAGCCCACTGTCGGGCTGGATATCGAGAGTCGGACTGCCATCTGGGAGCTGCTTCAACGACTGGTCTCAGAAGGCACCAGTGTGCTGCTGAGCAGTCATTACCTCGAGGAGGTTGAGGCCCTTGCCGATCGCATGGCCATCATTGATGACGGCTGCGTGATCGCCGAGGGTGCGCCCGATGAGCTCAAACGGCGCCTCGGGGGTGACCGTGTCACCTTGCGGGTCCGGGAGTTCAGCAACCAGGAGGAGGCTTTCCTGGTTCGGGACCTGCTCGAGCAGGTCGACGGGGTTCGTCAGGTTGTGATCAATCGTGCCCAGGGCTACTCCCTCAATCTTGTGATCGAGGACGACCCTGTCATCGCCCGTCTGCGTGATCGTCTGGCGCACGAAGGCCTCTCTGTGTTCGCTCTCGCACAGAGCCGGCCAAGCCTTGATGATGTGTACCTGCAGGCCACGGGCCGCACGCTAATGGATGCGGAACTCGCCACTGCAGGACAGCGCGACGTCAAGCAGGAACGGCGCCAGTCGATGCGTTGAACATGTTTGTTGCCCACCTTCCAACCCGTGCTGCCTGATCGATGACCACGCCGAGCCTTCAAGCCCCAGTCGCTCCCAAGGCACCCAGTGCCCTCTCGGAACTCAGTCAGGAAACCCTGGCCCTGACCCGACGTCTGTTCCTGCAGCTTGCTCGCCGACCGTCCACCCTGGTGGCAGGAATCCTGCAGCCATTGATCTGGCTGATTCTGTTCAGCGCATTGTTTGCGAAGGCTCCGGACGGCCTGTTGCCAGGCGGATTGAGTTACGGCCGTTTCCTCGGCGCCGGAGTGATCGTGTTCACGGCATTCAGCGGTGCTCTCAATGCCGGGCTGCCGGTGATGTTCGACCGTGAATTTGGATTCCTCAACCGGTTGCTGGTGGCGCCACTTCGAAGTCGCAGTTCGATCGTGCTGGCCTCAGTGATCTACATCACGGTGATCAGCCTGCTGCAGAGTCTGGCGATCATGGGAACGGCAGCTATTCTCGGTTACGGCTGGCCAGGGACAGGAGGTCTCGCTCTCGTGGTCTTCAGCCTGTTGTTGCTGGTGTTCGCTGTCACTGCCTTGAGCCTCGGGCTGGCCTTTGCCCTGCCGGGTCATATCGAGCTCATCGCTGTCATTTTCGTGGCCAACCTGCCGTTGCTGTTCGCCAGCACGGCCCTGGCACCCCTGTCCTTCATGCCGTCCTGGTTGGGCTGGCTTGCATCACTGAATCCACTTACCTTCGCGATAGAACCCATCCGGGCTGCTTACAGCGGTCCAGTTGATCTCTCGTCAGTCCTGCTGGAGGCTCCTTACGGACAGCTCACCGGTTTTCACTGTCTGACGGTCCTGATGGTGCTCACAGTCGGATTGTTTCTCCTGATCCGTCCTCTGCTCAACCGAAAGCTCTCCTGAATCCGTGCCGACTTCCCCGTTTCAGCAACCCTCGTCTCGACGGAATGCTCTCGCCAGCTTGATTGAGGAGGCTGATCGGCACGGCGATGCTCGGCGATTGCTCCTCTTGCGGAGTCAGTGGGCCCATCGCTACGGGGTCGACTCGATGCCAGTTCTCTCAGTGCCAACGCCATTGATGGCAGACGAGCCGATCGCGGAGGTGGACACCGCGGAGACGGAGACTGCGGATGTGGGGACAGTGGATGTGGGGACAGTTGATCTGGAGATCACGGAGGTGGCGACCGCGGATGTTGCGACTGAGGAGGCTCTGAGCGATGACCTGCCCGTGAGCGATCAGCCCGCGATTGATGAGCCTCAGATTGAACAGCCCGAGTTTGAACAGCCCGAGAACGAAACGTCTGGGCTTGATCATCTCAAGCTCGATGCTCTGGAGCATGATCAGCTCAAGTTGGAGGATCCCAGTGCGACAGAGCCCGTGCTGGACGAGTCAACGCTTGAAGAGGGAGAGCTCGAACGGTCCATGGATGATTCATCTGCAGCCGATCCATCGCCCGAGCCCATGTCGTCGCGGCCCTTTGAACCGGTTCGTTCGATCCCTGCTGCGGTTTCCATCCCAGCTCCACCGATCAGCACGCCCCGCTCGCTGCGTCGCTGGCTTCCCGGCGCTGACGACCAGCTTCCCAAAGCATCCTGATCCACGATGCTGATGACAGCCGAAGACCTGGATGGAGGACTGATCGTCTCCGTTCAAGCACCTCCAGGTTCACCAATGCGCGACCCCGAGGTCATCGCAGCGATGGCCGAGGCGTCCTTGCGCAATGGTGCTGTGGGTGTTCGTCTTGAGAGTCCGGAACACATCGGAGCTGTGCGCCGGCGCTGCCCAGACGCTTTGATCATCGGACTGTGGAAGCGAACCTTCCCCGACAGCTCGGTGTACATCACGCCGGGCTGGCGCGAGATTCAAGCAGTCTGGTCCGCTGGTGCCGACGTGGTAGCCGTTGATGCGACGTCCCGTTTCCGGCCGGATGGCCAACGTCTCGAGGATCTGATTCAGCGATGCCGCGACGAATTGCGGGCTCCGCTGATGGCCGATGTCGATTCCGTCGAGAACGGTTTGCAGGCTGCTGAACTGGGTTGCGAGTGGGTTGGAACCACGCTGTTCGGCTACACGGAAGAGACGTCAGATTGCAGTCCGCCGGGACTCACCCTGCTTCCGAGTTTTCGTCAAAAGCTGAAGCCATCCGTCCGTCTGATCTGTGAAGGCGGTATCGCAACGCCGCAGGCTGCCCGCTCCGCCCTTGAGGCCGGAGCGGACAACGTTGTCGTCGGAACGGCGATCACCGGAGTGGATCTGCAGGTGGCCGCCTATTGCCAGGGCATGGCTTGCTGATCACATCATTCCGGGCATGCCCATACCTCCCATGCCGCCCATTCCAGGCATGCCCATGCCTCCCATGCCGCCCATTCCAGGCATGCCCATGCCACCCATACCCCCCATGCCGCCCATGGGGTCTCCGCCACCGTCCGGTCCCGGGGCTGCCGGAGGTTCGGGTTTGTCAGCGATCACCACTTCCGTTGTGATCAGCAGGGCAGCAATGGACACGGCATCCTGAACAGCGAGACGAACCACCTTGGCGGCGTCCACGATTCCTGAGGCCAGCAGGTCTTCGAACGTGCCGGTCATGGCATTGAAACCCTGTCCGGTGGAGCGCATCTCGGCGATCACAACATCACCATTGCGTCCGGCATTAGCGGCAATTTGATGGACAGGGGCCGTCAGCGCCCTCTGGACAATCTCGACCCCGGTGCGCAATTCGCCACTGAGGCTTGCCGCCAGAGTGTCGAGGCTGTCGGACAGCTGCAGAAGGGTGCTGCCGCCGCCAGCGACGATGCCTTCCTCAACGGCGGCGCGGGTGGCATTCAGGGCATCTTCGATCCGTAATTTCCTGTTCTTGAGTTCGGTCTCCGTGGGAGCCCCAACCTTGATGACGGCGACGCCACCAGCCAATTTGGCAATCCGCTCGTTCAGCTTTTCCTTGTCGTAGTCGGAATCGGTTGCATCCAGCTCCCGCTTGATGGAGGCAACGCGATCTGCAACGGCACTGCGATGGTCGTCATTGGCGACGATCGTGGTGCTCTCCTTGCTGATCGTGATGCGCCGTGCCTTGCCCAGATCAGCCAGGGTCACCTTGTCGAGGGTCATGGCCCGGTCTTCGCTGATCACCGTGCCTCCCGTCAGGATTGCGATGTCTGCCAGAGCGGCCTTGCGGCGTTCCCCGAACGATGGCGCTCTCACCGCTGCAACCTGAAGTACGCCTCTGTTCTTGTTCACAACGAGGGTGGCGAGGGCTTCCCCTTCCACTTCTTCAGCAAGGATCAACAGGGGTGATCCACCGTTCTGTACCTCTTCAAGAACAGGGACCAGATCAGCGACGGAACTGATCTTGCGATCCGTGAGCAGGATCAGGGGATTGTCGAATTCACAGATCTGACGGTCACCGTCTGTGACGAAGTAAGGGGAGCTGTAGCCGCGATCAAAGGCCATCCCTTCGGTGACTTCCAGTTCGGTCGCCAGAGACTTGGATTCCTCCACCGTGATGACGCCATCGACGCTGACGCGATCCATGGCTTCGGCCACCATGGCGCCGACTTCCTCATCGCCTCCTGAGCTGACGGTGGCAACCTGTCTGATGGCGTCACCAGCCACACTCTGACTCCGTTCTGCCAGGTTGCTGATCACCTGCGCAACCGCTTTTTCCATGCCACGGCGGAGCTCCACAGGGCTGGCGCCGGCTGCGGTGTTGCGCAGGCCTTCGCGGACCATCGCCTGGGCCAGAACGGTGGCCGTTGTGGTCCCATCTCCAGCCTTGTCCTTGGTTTTGGAAGCCACCTGCTGAATCAGCTTGGCGCCAAGGTTCTCGAACGGGTCGTCGAGTTCGATCTCTCTGGCGATCGTGTCGCCGTCATTGACGATGTCAGGAGCGCCGAATTTCTTTTCGAGAACCACATTGCGGCCTCGGGGGCCGATGGTGACGCGAACGGCGTCTGCGAGGGCATCGACACCACGTTCGAGGGAGCTGCGGGAGTCGTCGGAAAAGGAAAGAAGTTTGGCCATGGTCTCGGATCCGCCATTGATCAATGTCCCACAGCGGACAGGCCGTCGTGGAGAGCGTTGATGGTGGGGAAAGCCGAATGGCCCTGATCCGGGTGATGCCGTGCCAGCACTGGCTGATTAACGTCGAGGCATGGCCGACTCCGGTGCGCTGTTTTTTGTTCTGATGGCTGGCCTCGCCGCATCGATGGCGCTCGTCTATGTCCCCCTCAGGATTTTTCTGACGGCAACGGCACGAAGCCGAAGGTTGAGGTTGCTGCAGCGCATCCGCCGTCTTCGCGATGAGTTGGCGCAGCCGCTTGAGCTGTAGTGCTCAGGCCATCACCATTCCGCCATCGACCTGCAGCACCTGTCCAGTGATGTAGGCCGCGGCTGGATCGGCGGCCAGAAAACGCACGGCTCCAGCAACCTGCTCCTGCGTCCCGAAGGTTCCCAGGGGGATGTCACGAAGAATGGCGTCGGCATCCAGACCTTTGGTCATATCGGTGGCGATGAAACCGGGGGCCACCGCATTCACCGTGATGCCGCGGCTGGCCAGTTCCTTGGCCGTGCTGCGGGTCAGTCCAACAACCCCCGCCTTGGCCGCTGCGTAGTTCGCTTGGCCGGCATTCCCCATCAGGCCCACCACCGATGTGATGTTGATGATTCGACCACTTTTCTGCTTGAGCATCGGACGTGCGACGGCACGACTGCACAGGAACACCCCTGTGAGGTTGAGATCAATCACCGCCTGCCAGTCGCTGGTTTTCATGCGCATCAGCAGGCCGTCCCGCGTGATCCCGGCGTTGTTCACGAGAACATCCAGTCGACCGCTGCGCTCCAGCACGGTTTTGAACAGGGTTTCCACGTCGTCTTCGAGCGACACATTCGCCTGCAGCGCGTAGGCCTTGCCGCCTCCCTCCCTGATCAGGCCGACGACCTCTTCAGCGGCTCCTGCGGAACTGGAATAGTTCACCACCACTTCAGCCCCTGCGTCTGCCAACGCAAGCGCGACGGCGCGGCCGATGCCCCGTCCGCCTCCCGTCACCAGTGCGGTCTGACCGGCGATCGAAGCAGGGGTGGTCATGAAGAGCTTTGAGCTCGCAGGATCGTAGGGATCCGCAGTTCCATCCTCAAAGAGCGTTCATGCAGGCATGTTGTCGACGGTGATCACCGCCTCACCCAGCAGGCCCTGAAAGACGGCGAGTTGCTCCTTGCTTCCCAGCACAATCAGCAGTTGTCCTGGACCGAGCTGCACATCGCTGCTGGGATTGGCGATCAAACGTTCACCATCCCGAATCGCAAGAACCATGGCGCCACTGCGGCTTCCCAGTTCCAGTTCCTGAAGCGATCGGTGATGAACGGTCGTCAGCTGCCGTGGATCGCTGCTGAGCTGAAATTCCTCGATTTCATAGTCGGATCCCGCCAGGAGTTCCATGAAATTGACCGCCAGCGGACGCAGCGCCGATGCGGCCATCACACGGCCGCCGGCCACGTAGGGGCTGACCACAACGCTGGCACCGGCCAATCTCAGCTTGGATGATGCTTCGGCACTGTTGGCTCGGGCGATCAGCCGGCAGTCAGGTCGCAGATCCCTGGCACTCAGAATCACATAGAGATTGGAGGCATCCCCGGGCAGTGCCGCAACGAGGCTCCGGCACTGCTCCAGACCCGCATCAAGCAGGGTGTCGTCCATGGTGGCGTCGGCATGCACCACGTTCAAACCTCTGGTTTCCGCCACATCACGACGGTCTGGATCGGTTTCGATCACGACCAGTGGAATCGCCTCCTTCTGAAGCTGTGCTGCGATCTCCTGGCCCATGCGGCCATATCCGCAAAGGATGACGTGATCACGCATGCGCATCAGCGTTCGCTGGAAACGGAGTTCCCTCAGACGCCTGAAGTATCCCGATTCTGTCAGCCCCAGAACGCGTTGGATCGATAACTGCACCACCAGCAGTCCTCCAATCACGATCAGGACCGTGACCAGCCGTCCCTGCGGCGAGAGCGGTTCGATCTCGCCATAACCGATGGTGCTGATTGTGATCAGCACCATCCAGAGGCAGTCCCCCCAGTCCCATCCTTCCGTGATGCGGTATCCTGCTGCGCCGGCGACGATCACGGCGGTCATGGCGGCAAAGGGTCCGCGCCACGGCGCTGTCAGGGTCTGGAGATGTCGCCTCGCCTGATTCTTTCGCCATGGCCGCGACATCGTTGGACTCAGAAGCCGAGGGCTTTGAGCACCTCATCCTCTTGAAGCGTCGTCAGCTCTGAAGCAGTTCCGAGGCAGCGCAAGTCGCTCCTTTCAGGCAGCAGGCCTGGTTCGGCACCGAGAGCGACAAGGGGGGTGCCGCTGAACACCGTCAAAATCTGGGTAATCGGACAACTGGTCAGCACGACATCCGCACAGGCCACGGCAGCGGCTCTGCGGATCAGGGGCAGACCCGCCGGGAGTCGGTCGCAGCGCAGGGTGGCGAGGCGCGTTTGGATGGCGCTCGGCAGTTCGATCCAGTGTTCCTCCGGCCAATCGGTGGCGCCTCCCTGGGGAGCCATCAGCAGCAATGGACCATCTCCTTCGGGATGGTCTGAGCGAACCTGATCGAGCACCGGCTGCGGAAGGGTGAGTCGGAAAGCATCTGCATCAAGGGACACCCCAAGCGGCTCCAGCCAGGGGGCCAGGCGTTGGGCCGACCAGCCAGGTCCATCGACGACGCGCTCGGTGGAGGAGAAACCCGTGCGTCCGATCCTGGTCATGATGCGGCTCATCGAGAGCATCAGGTTCACCTGGCGTCCTTCGACGAAATTCAGGCAGATCTGGAAATCGGGTTCTCGGATCGATCCAAGCAGATTGGCCCAGTCGGCCAGGGCTGGATCGTTGTCAAAGTCGATCGGGATCAGTTTGTCCAGGGCTGGAAGCAGCATCCAGGCTTCCCGGCAGGCCGGGGAACAGGCCACCTGGAGGCTGGCTCCCAGCGTGCGGCAGAGGCTCGCGAGGGCCGGCATGCGAACCAATTGATCCGATAGCGGCCCCGGGCTGAGGGCAAGAACTCGCATCAGACCGCCCCCCGAAAGCGTTTCAACTGATTTTATGGAGGTCGTATCCCCCTGCCTGCGGCAGGAGTCGCTTGTGCATCTGTTGATCGCCGCCGCCGGCAGCGGTCGGCGTATGGGAGCGGATCGCAACAAATTGCTGCTGCCGCTTGCCGGCCGTCCGCTGATCGCCTGGACACTTGAGGCGGCGCTGAGGGCAGAGCGGATCTCCTGGATCGGACTGGTCGGGCAGGAGGTGGATCGCCCCGCGATTCTCTCGCTGGTCGAGAACGCCCAGAAAACCGTCGTGTGGATTCAGGGAGGTGACACCCGCCAGGAATCCGTGCTGCGTGGTCTCGATGCTCTGCCTCCGCAGGCCAACCACGTTCTGATCCATGACGGAGCTCGTTGTCTGGCGGAGCCTGATCTGTTCGATCGCTGTGCCGCAGCCCTCGAGCAGGGTGCTGCCCTCATTGCGGCCACACCCGTCACCGACACGATCAAGAGGGTGGATGCTGATGGCCTGATCGTGGAGACCCCGCTGCGATCTGAGCTGTGGGCCGCTCAGACGCCCCAGGGCTTTGTGGTCAACCAACTCCGCCAGGGCCATGCCGAGGCCCTGAACCAGGGTTGGAGTGTCACCGACGATGCTTCGCTTTACGAACGACTCGGCTGGCCGGTCCGCGTGCTCGATGCGGGGCCTTCCAACATCAAAGTGACGACGCCATTCGATCTCACCGTTGCCGAAGCCGTGCTGGCTCTCAGGCGACCAGGCTGAGTTGGCCCGTGTCTCCGTCGAGGCGCGCCAGCCGTCCCATCGGCAGGGCTGCATTGCCGGCGCCATGGCCAATGGGCAGGTTCAGGACCCTTGGGATGCCCAGGTCGTCGGTGCGTTCCTTCAACACCTGATCAAGGCTAAAACACCAGTTCTGCGGACGGTCCTCGTCACAGCAATCCAGGAATTGTCCGAAACCGATTCCGGCCAGACCCTTCAGGGCTCCACAGAGTCGCCAGTGCGTGAGCATGCGATCGATGCGATAGGGAGCTTCACCAACGTCTTCCAGGATGAGAAGTGCTCCCTTGAGATCGGGAACGTGGCCGGATCCCAGGAGATGGGTGGCCACAGTCAGATTGGCAACCACCAGAGGACCGGTTGACTGGCCTCCGCCGAGCCCGACTCCGTTGAGGTCACTGACGGGTTCGCCGAACAGGAGTTGACGCAGACGTTCCTGGCTCCAATCCGGTTCCGCTGCCAGGGTCGTGAGCAGAGGTCCATGGATGCCTCCGTCATACCCGGCGGCAAGACGGCTCCAGAGCAGAGCCGTGACATCGGAGAAACCAAGCAGCCAACCTGGCCGCCAGGGAAGATCCGACTCCAGCAGGCGAGCTGCTCCCCAGCCACCCCTGGCACAGGCGAAAAGCGCTGCCGATTCCGGTGTCAGAAGATCGCTGCGGCGGTCAGCATCGCTGCCGGCCAGGTAGCCCCAGTGTCGTCCAACGACGTCGGAACCCAGGCAGATCAACCCCCAGCTCTCCAGCACAGCCAGCCCCTGCAGCAGACGTTCGTTGTCGGGGATGGCGGAGCTGGCTGCCACGGTGGCCACGGTGGCGCCTTTGGTCAGCGCTGGGGCTGGGATCAGCGGCTTCATCAGGCGAGGCGACCCAGGACAAAGCCCAGCAGAAGCAGGCTGCCGAGCTGCACCTGTCGACTGAAATGTCGACCGAAGAGAGCCATCGAGGCCTGCTCGCCCTCCAGGGGGCTGCAGCTGAGCTGCATCAGCACACTGGCCGCAAGCCAGAACGGCCAGACGCTCCAGTTCATGCCGGCGCTCATCGCTGCGATGCCAAGCAGCACACTCACGGCCCCGTAACTGAGTCTCACGGTCGTCACAGCGGCTTCTCCGAGGGTGAGGGCACTGCTCCTCAGGCCGAGGGCCGCATCGTCGCGACGGTCAGCCATCGCGTAGACCGTGTCGAAGCCGAAGGTCCAGATCATGGTGGCAAGCCAGGTGCTGAACAGTCCCCAGCTGAAGCTGATCTGTGTTTCCGCTGCTGCCCAGGGGATCAGTACGGCAAACCCCCAGCAGAGGGCCAGCACGGCCTGCGGAAAGGGACACCAGCGTTTGGCTGACGGGTAGAGAAGGACGGGTGGAAGAGCCATGAGCGCCAGTGCGAGACAAAGCCGCAGGCTGTCCACAGGAAGACTGAGCACCACAAGCAGGCTGATCACCAGCAAGGCGATCAGCATTGCCAAGGCAGTGCGGACCCTGATGGCGCCCCTGGCGAGAGGACGCAACCTGGTGCGCTCAACGCGACCATCGATGCGCCGATCCCAGAGGTCATTGGCAATGCAGCCGGCGCCACTGACGGCCAGACCTCCAACCATGATCTGCAGGATCAGGAGCAGGTGGGGAGGTGCCGAGGGGCTCAGCCACAGAGCCCAGCCCGCCGGAATCAGAAGAATGAGTCGACCTGTGGGCTTGTTCCAGCGCAGCAGCTCGACCCAGGGCCCCATGGCCTGCCGGCGAA
The DNA here is from genome assembly GCF_000737535.1 of Synechococcus sp. KORDI-100. Classification (NCBI taxonomy): domain Bacteria; kingdom Bacillati; phylum Cyanobacteriota; class Cyanophyceae; order Synechococcales; family Synechococcaceae; genus Synechococcus; species Synechococcus sp. KORDI-100. The sequence goes on from NZ_CP006269.1 coordinate 888,846, forward strand.
AAGGACTGGTCACAGCGTCAGAGGTTTGAAGAACCCTAGTCATGGCCTCCCAGCTCCGGATGCGGGTGTCAGAGTGGCTCGCAGATGGCTGGGGGCTGTCCATGCTGGATGCGGAGACCACAGCGCAGGCCTCTGACCCTGCCCGTCCAGCTCGGCCATCCCCTGACGCCAACATCGAGGGGGTTCAACGCGATCAACTGCGTCGGGTCGCTGCCATCGATATCGGCACGAACTCGACCCACCTGCTTGTGGCTTCGGTTGACACCGCGTTGCGGACATTCCGGATCATCCAGGCCGAGAAGTCCACGACGCGCCTCGGTGAACGTGACCCCGACACAGGGGAACTCACCGAGGCTGCGATGCAGCGTGGCTATGACACCCTCAGGCGGTTCAGGGACCTGGCCACCAGCCACCAGGTCGAGCAACTCGTGACCGCCGCCACCAGTGCTGTCCGCGAGGCGTCCAACGGCCGCGACTATCTGCAGCAGATCAAAGATGGTCTTGGAATCGAGGTGGATCTTGTCAGCGGTTCCGAGGAAGCTCGACTGATCTATCTGGGCGTGCTCTCCGGCATGCCCTTCGGCAACCGCCCCCATCTTCTGCTGGACATCGGTGGCGGCTCCACCGAACTGATTCTCGCGGACGGTCGCGATGCCAGAGCCCTCACCAGTACAAGGGTTGGTGCGGTGCGTCTGCAGCGAGATTTCGTCAAGGATGATCCGATTCCGCCCCGGGGACGGGCTTTTCTGCAGGCCTTCATCCAAGGCTCTCTGGAACCTGCCGTCGACAAGGTGCGTCGCCGGATCCAGCCGGGTGAAGTTCCGGTGTTGGTCGCCACCAGTGGAACGGCCATGGCCATCGGTGCCCTGGCCGCCAGTGAGGACGATCGCCCCCCTCTCAAGCTGCATGGCTACCGGATGTCGCGTCAGCGGCTTGATCGCGTCGTTGAAAAGCTGGTGGGGATGTCACCGGAGCAGCGCCGACAACTCGCTCCCATCAACGAGCGCAGGGCTGAGATCATCGTCCCTGGAGCGTTGATTCTGCAGACCACGATGCAGATGCTGGGAGCCGAGGAGCTGGTTCTCAGCGAACGGGCGCTTCGCGAGGGGTTGATTGTCGACTGGATGTTGCGCCATGGATTTCTGGAGGATCGGTTCAGCTTCCAGAGCAGCATTCGTCAGCGCACAGTGATTCATCAGGTCCAGCGCTTTGCGGTGAACCAGACCCGTGCCGAGCGCGTGGCATCCCATGCTCTGAGCCTTTACGACCAAACCCGCGGGGTGATGCACCAAGACCCAGGTCAGGGCCGTGAGCTGCTCTGGGCAGCAGCGATGCTGCACGCCTGCGGTCAGCACATCAACCTCAGTGCTTATCACAAGCACTCCTGGTATCTGATTCGTCATGGGGAATTGCTGGGCTATTCCGAGGCGGAACACCTGATGGTTGCGGCCATTGCTCGCTATCACCGCCGCAGCCTGCCCAAGAAACGTCATGAGTCCTGGCAGGCATTGGACACACGCGAGAATCGACGCCTCGTCAACGAGATGGCGCTCCTGCTGAGACTGGCTGCGGCGATGGATCGCCGCCCGGAACCCGTCGTCGCTTTCGTGCGCGCTGAAACCACTCCGACTGAGCTTCGCTTGGAGCTGGTTCCCGAGCGACTGAACCAGAACCTCAGCCTCGAGCAGTGGAGCCTTGACAATTGCGCAGAGGTGATTCGCGAGGCCTCAGGGGTCAGGCTGGTCGTCAGCGTTCAGGGATGAGTTCGTGCCAGCGGACATCATCAATCGTGCTGATGCGTCTCGGTTCCTGATCTGACACGTTGACCATGACCAGATCGGGTCGACCGGCATAGATCTCGACGTTTTCAGGGTCATCGATCGTGATCGGTTCGTCCAGGGTCCCCTGAAACTCAACGGTCCCGCCGCGACGGAGTGCGATCCAGCTCGGCTCAGCGCTGCTGATTTCAACAGTGATCGTCTCGGGTGCGGCTGGAGGGTCTTGATCGGCAGTTGGCTGGATGGCAGTGCTGTCCTCTGTCACCGGCTTGCTGCTTGGAACCTCCGAAGGCGGAACAGGTTGATCGGCATCGCTGAGCTTGACCTGCCAGAGGGTGTATCCAGCTCCCCCCCCGAGAAGCAGCAGAATTGGAACCAGCAACAACACAGAGCGTCGCTGTCGGTTTGGCGTTGACACCGGCGCAGGCCACGGAGCCGCAGTGAGCGGGTCCCTGATCTGGGATGAGATCGAGGCTGTGGGACCAAGTTTCTTGACGAGATCGTCGGCATTCATCCGCAGATGGCTCGCCAGTCTGCGGACCATCGCCTTGATGAACACCGGCTCGGGAAGTCGATCCTCATCGCCGAGTTCCAGGGCCGTCAGCTGCTCGACACCCATGTGCATGGTGGCCGCCAGTTGCTCGGCCGAAAGTCCACGTGCCTGCCGCTGGGCCCTGATCAGTTGGCCAACCTGGGCCAGACCGCTCTCAGAGGGAAGTGTCGTCCCAGAATCCTCTGAATGGTTCTGGGGAGCCATGAACGCCTTCGGTTCGCAGGAGCGTAATTGCGATGAAAATAACTGTTTTTCAGGCTATTGACAGAAAATTTTAGCCCAGCAGCTTGAATCTTCCCCCCAGGAAAACTCTTCAGATGGGCGATACTGGATTCGAACCAGTGACCCCTTCCGTGTGAAGGAAGTGCGCTACCACTGTGCTAATCGCCCGAACGGCTGAATGTTAGACCACGTCATCTCATCGGTTTGGTCGAAACAGGTGAACATGGTCCGGTGAATAGAGACGTGAACGCTCAGGGCCTGGCACCAGTGCCGGACTGATGATGTAGAGGGTGGTTCTGATGAGACTGCGTTCACGACTCGTCTGAGCCATCTCCCTGAGTGGAACGATCGTGAGCCATTGATCAGGCCAGCTCACCCGGTGCCCGATGGCGACCGGCGTGTCATCGGGATAGTGATGCAGAAGCATCTGCTGGACCTCTTCCACATGCCGAGCACTGAGGTACAGACAAAGACTTGCTCCAATGGATGCCAACCGTTCCAGCTGCTCGCGCTCGGGGACGCCGGTTCGACCACCAGCTCGGCTGAGCACAATGGTCTGAACCACACCTGGAACGGTGAGTTCCCGCTCGAGTGCGGCAGCCGCGGCTTGATAGGCGCTGACCCCGGGAACCACCTCCAAGGGGATGCCCTCATCGTTCAGGGTGCAGATCTGCTCGTTGATGGCGCTGTAGAGCGCTGGATCGCCATCGTGCAGCCGGACGACGCGAAGGCCCGTTCTGTACCCCTCGATGAGAAGCGGAAGAACGTCTTCCAGCGTCAGATGACTGGTCCTGATCCGTTCACACTTGGCTGGAACGAGTTCTGCGATTGCCGGGCTGACGAGTGAATCCGTCCAGATCAGTCGATCGGCATGCCGGAGTCGATCAGCCGCACGCAAGGTCAGCAGATCAGGCGCTCCGGGCCCGGCTCCAACGAAGCAAACAGGGCTGCTCAACGAACCCCTGCCGGATCAGGCAGGTCCTGGTGACGGGCATACAGCCAGAGAAGACCGGCGACTCCGGCCAGCATCAGCAGCCCGCTCACCAACTGGGCGATGCGCAGGCCTCCTTCACAGGCTGGGGGTAGCGCTCCAAGACAGAGCGGATCGATCCTCAACCCTTCGATCCAAATTCGACCGAGGCTGTATCCAAGCAGATACGTGCAGGCGAGAGCACCGGAGGGGAGCGTCATTTTTCCCTGCTCTCCCCTGCGGAACAACACAATCAACAGCAGAAACAGTGCAAGGTTCCAGATGGATTCATAAAGGAACGTCGGGTGGAAAAACTCTGCATTGGCGTAGATCACAGGCCTGTTCTGGTATGGAATGAACAGCTTCCAAGGGAGGTCCGTTGGGACTCCGAAGGCTTCGGAGTTGAAGAAATTTCCCCAGCGCCCTATTGCCTGACCCAGGGCCAGGGAAGGCACCAGAACATCGAGAAGATCCCAGAAGGACTGACGCCTCCAGCGACAAAACAGGATCAGGGTGAGTGTGCCTGCAATCAGAGCGCCATGGATGGCGATGCCCCCCTCCCAGATGGCTAGAGCCTTGATCCAGTTGTCGGAATAATTTCGCCATTCAAAGGCGACGTAGTAAGCACGTGCGCCAAGCACCGACGCGAGAATCAGAATGGGAAGCAGATCGCTGATCAGACCGTTGTCCAGGTCGCGGCTGCGAGCGAGGCGGCTTGAAATGTTGAGTCCGATCAGAACCGCAGCAGCAATGAGCAGTCCGTACCAGCGCAACGTGAAGGGCCCGAGCTGAATCAGCTCAGGGCCCGGGGAGGTGAACATTGCCTCAGAAACCCTCGGCTGCCTGAACTTTCTCCACCTGTTTCTTCTTCAGAACCAACATGATCTGAGCCAGAGCCACTGCAGCGAAGAAGGCCAGCAAACCGTAGATCCGCACTGGATTCTGGAGAACCACTTCGGCATCAACCTGGCCGAAACCGCCCACGTTTGGATCATTGGTCAGGGGTGCACCAGCTTCAACGCTGTCGCCAACATTCACGAGCAGAGCAGGGCCGACGGGCACCGTTTCAGTTGTGCTGTCACCTTCGGTGGTGTTGATGGTGACCAGCTTTGCGCCGTTCTCCCCATCCTCAATCGCGGAAACAGTGCCGCTGGCGGCTGCTGTGAAGGCGGTGTTGTTGCTTTTCTCTCCCGTGGGGTACACCTGGCCACGGCCGCGGTTGCCGCCGACGTGGATCTGATATTTGCCGAAATGAATGTTGCTGTCGGTGGCCGGATCGGGCGAGAGAACAGGAAAGACGATCTCCTGGTGTTGATCACCTGGGATCGGTCCCACCAGAAGAATGTTGGGTTGGTCGTCGCTGTACTGGCTGAAGTAGACACCCTCGGTCTCTTCGCGGATCTCGTCGGTCCAGCGGTCCTGAGGTGCCAGGGTGAATCCGTCAGGAAGCATCACGACAGCACCCACCTGGAGGGGTACGTCGCTGCCGTCTGCCCCGATTTCCTGGAGTCCGTCTTCGTAGGGAATCTTGACGCTCGCTTTGAAGACACTGTCCGGAAGCACCGCTTGGGGGACTTCCGCCTGCGTGAGCTTCTGAGCGAGGTGACAGTTCGCACAGACGATCTTGCCTGTGGCCTCACGGGGACTTTCGTAGTTCTGCTGGGCCCAGAAGGGATAGGCCCAGCTGGCCGCAGGCGCAATCAGGACAGCAAGGCCGAGAACCAGAGATCCGAGCAGGAGGGAGAGGTGACGACGCATGGAACGGGGGATGAGGGAATCAGACGTGGAAGAAAAGATCAGGCCCACCAGGGTTTGTCGCCGGTGCGGAAGTCGGTGTCCGTCCACTGGCTGACGAACACGTTGTCGTTCTCGACGCTGACATTCGCCAGTGCTAGCGAAAGAGGTGCCGGTCCCCGGACCACCTTCCCGGTGGCGTCGTACTGGCTGCCGTGACAGGGACACATGAATTTGTTGGCTCCACTGTTCCAGGGCACGACACAGCCGAGGTGTGTGCAGATGGCGTTGATTCCGTAACTGCCGATGGCGTCATCACCTTCGACGATCAGGTACGTCGGGTCGCCTTTAAGACCCTGCACCAGGCTGCGGTCGCCGTCGGCATGGGTGGAGAGCCATCCACTGGCCGTGACGGGATTGCCGAGTTCATCTTTCGCGCTGGTGCCGCCACCCGATCCGGCAGCCCGGGGCGGGATGAAGTAGTTCACCACTGGGTAAAGGGCGCCGAGGGCGACTCCGGTCACCGAGCCGAAGGTCAGCAGGTTCATGAACTGCCGACGACCCATTCCGGGCACATCGCTCGAGGAAAGTTGGGTCATGGCGGACGGTCATCCAGCACGTATCGACGTCCATTATGGACGCTTAACTGCCTGTCACGCTTTACAACGACTGGCGTTTTGCTGGTCCTGCTCCACGAAATCTGTGCTTGAGGAATCAAACAAACCAGCAGACCAACCCCTTGCCGTCGAGGAGGTCATTGCCTGTCTAAGACGGCGCTGGAAGGCGACTTACGACCTCCAGCTGGTGGTTCGTCGCCAGCGTCTTTACCTGCAGGTGATGTGGGCATATCTGGAGCAACAGTCGTTCCCGATGGACGAAAACACGTACCGGGAGCATCTGGCCGAAGTGCTGGATGTTGTGAATCGTCTTGGTTTGGCGACGGATGTACGTCAGTGGCTCGACTCAACCAGGGACAAACCACGGCTTGGGAAGGCCTTGAGTCTGCAATTGCAGGCCCAGGGTCCTGAAGCACAAACGCTTCTCAGGGAGTTTCTGGTCTGATGCTTTCAGCCAGAGCGACAAGCCCGATCCCAACCAGAAAGAGGGCGGTGATGGCGCCAGCCAGCAGCAGCATGGTGATCGGATCCGTGGAGGGTGTCAGCACGGCCCCGGCCAGGGCTGCGCTGAGGACCACCCATCGCCAGGCGCCCAGCATGGTGCGCCAGCGCACCAGACCCAGAACCCCCAGCAGCAGTTGCAGAACGGGCAGCTGAAAAGCCAGGCCGGTCGCCACCATCAACAGCAGGACGAAGTCGAGGTAGCGCTCAATCGACCACAGCGGCTCCACCACATCGGCGCCGTAACTCACCAAAAATCCGAGAGCGGCCGGTACGAGTGCCCACCAGGCAAAGGCCAGGCCTGCGAAAAAGAGAATGGCTGATCCAGCGACGGCAGGTGCGATCAGCCGCCCCTCCCGTCGCGTCAGGCCCGGCAGCACGAAGGCGAGCGCCTGGTACAGCACGTAGGGCAAAGCCAGGGTGAGACCGGCATAACCGGCCACTTTCAGGGACACGAAGAGAAACTCACCTGGAGCCAGTTGCAGAAAATGAATGCCGTCGGCAGGCGCTTCCAACAGCCGAACCAGGGGCTTCACCGCCAGCAGGCAGATCAAGGCACTGACGACAACCGCCAGCAAGCTGCCGAGCACTCTCTGACGAAGTTCTTCCAGATGATCCACCAGAGGCATCTCGACCTCATTGGGCAGGTCTGTGTCGCCATCAGCTCCGATACGGATCGGAGGGGGAGGTTTCAGGACTGGGCCGTCGGGCTGGTCGGACACGGGCGAGAAAGCCGGGCTGGAGGGAGTTCCATCCCAGACGTCAGGCTAGGAGTCTGCGGGCTGTCAGACGCTCTTCGGCTCGGCCGGGTTCACCCCAGCGAATCGTGCCACCACGGTGTCGAACCGTTCCTGGTGCGGCACCTGGAATCCTCTGGAGCCGGTCGGTAGGCACCATCACCACGGGGACGCGGCGATTGCCGCGAGCTCGACTGAAGTGGGCCGCGAGATCGCTTGCGAACTGCAGATCGACCTCCTCCGGCAGTCCATTGGAGGACTTCAGCACCACATGGCTGCCAGGGCATTCCTGCGCATGGAACCAGAGGTCGCCACTACGAGCCTGGCGCAGGCTGATCCAGTCGTTCTGACGGTGGTTGCGGCCAACCTGAAGCAGCAATCCGCCTGGGCCGGTGAGCTCCAGGGGTTGCGGGACACCGGACTGTTTTTTTCGCGCGTCCTGCCGTCTTGACCGGGGATTGAGCAGGTCGTCCAATTCGCTGCAGAGATCCTCCAACGCAAGCAGCCGCGGGGGCAGATCTTCCCAGTGCGATGTGGCCAGATCGTCGATGAAGACTTCGCTGGCTTCGATGAGCTGGAGTCGTTGTTCGTGGTGCTGGATCCGTTCATTCAGAACGGCGACCGATCGCCGCAGCTTGCGGGCCCGTTGGTACAGCTTCTGAGCCTCCTGCACCTGGTCTCGGCTGGGAGCCTGAAGGCAGAGCAGCGCATCTGCTTTCTCTTGAAGAGCAGCGCTGTCGGCGGTCCCGGCCAAGCGTGACTGCTGCTCATCAAGGGCAGTCCGCTCTTTGCGGCTCCAACGAGTCAGCCGCTGCTCCACATCCCTGCGGCGTTGAATCAGGGACTTCTGCTCAAGCCGCTCTCGGTACCAGGCACCCAGTGCGAGCGCCAGATTCTGTTGATCGGCGATCTGATCATCAGCTTGGGTTGGCTCGGCTGATGGTCCCCAGACCCTGTAGCGGTTGTTCGGCTCAACCTGAAGCGCATAGGTGTTGTCTCTCAGGCACCGCAGCCAACTCGTCCAGCGCTGATGCAGCTGCTGCCACTGGTCCGTGGAGATCTCCTGAACCGGTTCCCGGCCAAGCGGTCCGGCCAACTGCTCCACCAGCGGTGGGCTGATCCCCTGATAACACTGCTGCAGCGCTGTTTTGAGAGAGACCGGTACCAGCGTGAGCCGGCGCCGCCAAGCATCCAGGGATTCCTCGGCATGCGGTGGAAGGCCCCGCAATGGCGGTGGCGGGACGTAGGCATCACCGGTACCGATCGGTCGGATGCGTGACTGGTGATCACGCACCTGTCGTCCGATCGTGACCACACGCCGTTGGTCATCGAGAAGCATCACGTTGCTGTGGCGCCCCATCAGCTCGAGGACAACGGAGCGCTGGATGGACTCACCAGGTCGGGCACTGAACTGAAAGTCCACCACGCGTTCGAATCCGCACTGCTGGATGCCCACCAGGGCCATCTGTCGCAGGCTGTGCTGGAGCTGCTGCGCCAGGGTGCTGCCGGACCCCTGACGAGCCGGTGGCTGGATCTGCACCAGACGGGGCGCATCGGCCTGCCAGCTCAGCTCCAGCCAGACCATGTTGTGCAAGGTTCGGAAGCCGAGTTGCAGGGTCAGTGGGTCAGGCTGCTGGGCCTTTTCAAAACGACCCGGCAACAGGGAGGGCGTCAGGTCATTCAGCACCGCCCGGAGCGTGGTGAGATCCATCATCTGAAGCGTTGCTGAGGTCATCTCTGCGTCGCTCAGATCCGCCGGGCCGTCCCCTTCCTACTCTGCTGTCCCCGACTCAGGCCTGGATGGCTGCCAACAGCGGACGGCTCACCGTGATCACCGGTCCCAGCGGCGTCGGAAAGGGGACCCTTGTGAAGCAGCTCCTGGAGCGGCATCCAACGATCTGGTTGTCGGTCTCAGCAACCACCCGTGCGCCTCGCGATGGCGAGCTGGAGGGTCAAAGCTATTTCTTTCACAGCCATGAGCAGTTCGACCAGCTGGTGAAAGCGGGGGGACTACTTGAATGGGCCGAATTCGCAGGAAACCGGTACGGCACACCCCGCCAGCCGGTGGAGGAGCATCTCAGCAATGGCCGTCCAGTGCTGCTCGAGATCGAGCTGGAAGGTGCCCGTCAGGTGCGCCGCAGTTTTTCGAATGGTTTTCAGATCTTTCTGGCACCGCCAAGTTTCGAGGAGCTCGAACGCCGCATTCGGGGACGAGGAACCGATGCGGACGAGGCCATCCAGCGAAGGTTGCAGCGGGCTCAACAGGAACTTCAGGCTCAGGAGGAATTCGATGCTGTTGTCGTGAACGACAACATCGAACGAGCGCTCGCTGAACTGGAGACGCTCATGGGGCTGGTTTGAATCCTTTCGGAACGGCCCATGAAAAAAGCCCCTTGCGGGGCTTCGAAAATTCTGAGATCTGATCAGCCCAAGGGGTGAAACAGGAGATCGGGAAAGAACCGGTTCCACTCGATCATGATTCCGGCGGTGAGGGTGAACCAGATAGCGGCGACGACGGGAGCCGTTGTGAGGAATTTCTTCATGGGTGAAAGGTGTGTGGGAGCTGAAGAATGGAAGGGTCAGCGGGGGGAAACCGTCACTTTGTCGTCGCTTTCCACGAGCTTGCCGCTGGTGAATTCCCCGAAGGCGGCGAGGGGCCAGGTGGCTGAGGCGAGAACGCTCTTCAGGGCGATCGATGTGTCGATCTGGATCTCATTCATGGCAGCGTTCTTGCCACGGGTTGCCTTGAGATATTCCCTGCCGGCCCAACCGATGCATCCGGCGACATAAAGAAACATGATGCCCGGCAGGACGAAGTCGCCGGCATGGCTCCAGCGGCCGTCAACGATCAGATGGGGCAGGCCGTCGTCACCACAGGATGCCTGGCTGTACATCTCGAAACGGGCTTTGGCCTGAGGCGTGTTGGCTGCAGCGGCTCGCTGCTGGAAGCGGGCGCTTTCAGAGCAGGGCGTCAGACCCGCCACATCCGCCTTGGCGATGGGGGCAAAGCCGAACACCAGCAGGGCCGAAAGCACAATGGCGAAAAGACGACGCATCGGATCGATTCCTGTTGAAAAATGCCCTGGAAGGGCAGGATGTCCACTGACGGACAGTAGGGGAGGGTCCTGACCACGATGGCGTTGGTGCTGGCCCTCGAAACAAGTTGTGACGAGTCCGCCGCCGCCGTTGTTGCGTCGCGGGATGGCGATTGCCAGGTTCTCTCCTCTCGGATTGCTTCTCAGGTTGAGGAGCACGCCCGCTGGGGAGGTGTGGTGCCGGAGATTGCGTCCCGTCGCCACGTGGAAGCTCTACCGGTGTTGGTGGAGACAGTGCTGGCGGAGACCGGTGTCACCGTTGGTGATCTCGATGCCGTTGCGGCCACGGTGGCCCCGGGCCTGGCGGGAGCGCTCATGGTGGCTTCTGTGACCGGCCGCAGCCTTGCGGCTTTGCACGGGCGACCGTTCATCGGCGTGCATCACCTCGAAGGTCATCTGGCTTCCGTCCAACTTGCTGATCGATCGCCCGAAGCTCCCTACCTCGTTCTTCTCGTCAGTGGTGGACACACGGAACTCATCCGGGTCGATCGTTCCGGAGGGATGCTGAGGCTCGGCCGCAGCCACGATGATGCGGCTGGTGAAGCATTTGACAAGGTTGCCCGGCTGCTGGGGCTGGGTTACCCCGGCGGTCCAGCGATCCAGACGGCGGCTGAATCGGGGGATCCCCAGCGCTTCCCGTTGCCGAAGGGTCGGGTCTCCCGCCCCGAGGGTGGCTTCTATCCCTACGACTTTTCTTTCAGCGGTCTCAAGACCGCCATGCTGAGAACGGTTGAGAAACTTCGTTCCGATCAATCCGAGTTGCCGCTCGCTGATCTGGCAGCCAGTTTTGAACAGGTGGTGGCTGAGGTGCTGGTCGAGCGTTCGCTTCGATGTGCCCGTGATCAGGGTCTGGATCAGCTGGTGATGGTGGGTGGCGTTGCGGCCAATCGTCGCCTTAGATCTCTGGTGACAGAGCAGGCCGAGGCTCTCAATCTGGGAGTGACGATTGCACCTTTGAAGTTCTGCACTGACAACGCGGCCATGATCGGCGCTGCGGCGCTCACACGATTGGCCAGAACGGTGACCGCCAGCTCCCTGGAGATCGGGGTGGCCCCCCGCTGGTCTCTCGATCAGGCCGATGACTTGTACAAAACGCCACCTCCGTTTTGAAATTCGCTGCGTATGGTGGCTCCGCTCAACGGCATGTCCATCGCTATGGCTGAGCCCTCAGGACAAACTGACACCAATCTCGTTGAACCCGTCGGTTCAGACGAACTCAATTCCTGGAAACGGGGATTCACTCCCCAGGCGGAGATCTGGAACGGCCGTCTCGCCATGATCGGATTGTCGGTCGGTCTCGCCGTAGTGCTTCTGGTCCGGGTGTTCAGCGGCAGTTGATCATCAGCTGCGACCACGCAAGGCCTGCGCCAGCTCGTTTGGCTTGAGGCTTGCGGAAACGGCGTTTTCAGCCTCCACACGACCCGCTTCGACGAGGGCTTGCAGCGACTGATTGCTGGTGACCATGCCATCGAAACTGCTGCGTTCCATGATTTCCTCCACCTCATCAAGGGCTCCACGCTGGATGTAGTCCTTGCAGGCGTCGGTGTTGATCAGAATGTCGTGGTACGCAGCGCGCTTGCCATCCGTGGTGCGGATCAGGCCCTGTGCGATCACGCCCAGAAGCGATTCAGATAACGAACGCCGCACGCTCTCCTGTTCTTCGGGCGGGAACATGCCCAGCACCCGTTCCACCGTTTTCACCGCCGAATTGGTGTGCAGGGTTCCAAAGACAAGGTGACCTGTCTGCGCGGCCTCCAGAGCCGTGGACAGGGTTTCCTGGTCTCGGATCTCTCCCACCAGAATCACGTCCGGGTCCTCGCGCAAAGCTGCCCTCAGCGCGTTGTGGAATTTCAAGGTGTGCATCCCCACCTCCCGGTGCCGGATCAGAGAGTTCTTGCTCTCATGAACGAATTCAACCGGGTCCTCAATCGTGAGGATGTGGCGCGTTTCATTGCGGTTGATCCAATCGATCATCGCCGCCAGGGTGGTGCTCTTGCCGGATCCGGTCGGACCGGTGACCAGAATCAGGCCCTTGGGTCGCGCAGCCAGCTCCCTGAGCACATCAGGGAGATTCAGCTGCTCCATCGTCAGGATCGTCTGGGGGATGAGCCGCAGGACCATGGCGGGCCCCCGCAGTGAATCCAGCAGATTGATCCGGATGCGCACAAACGGGAAGGCATGGGAACCATCGAACTCCTTCTCCCGGAAGAATTCATCAATCTGCTGAGGAGAAAGAATCTCCCTGAGCCAGTTCTGGAAAACGTCCTGGTCGGTGATGGGCCATTCGGTTCTCAGCATTTCTCCCCTTGCCCGGTAACGGGGGGTTTCTCCAACACCCAGATGCACATCGGAGTGACCTTCGTCGTGGGCGAGGCGCACGATCTGTTCGAGGCTCGGTGACGAGTCACCTGACCCTTCACCTGACCCCGCAGCCGATGTCTGCCGGACTGTCTGTGGCTGTGATCCTGGCGGTGATGGTGGGGAAGCTGTTGCTCGACCTGGGGGTGCAGCAGGTCGAGGCGGGAAGCTTGGAGGGAAGACCGGCTGGGCCAAGGCAACACTGCGTCTGATCTCTTCAGGATGCCTGAAAACGCCCGTAAGATCCGGTGATTCCAGCTTCCTCATGGCCGATCAGCCGCGCGTCACGATCGTTTTGGGAACACGACCTGAGGCGATCAAGCTGGCTCCCGTGATCCGCACTTTTCAGGCCTGCCAGGCGTTGCGGACCCGTGTCGTGCTGACAGGACAACACCGGGAGATGGTCGCTCAGGTCATGTCTCTGTTCAACCTCGAGGCCGATCGTGATCTCGGTCTCATGGCCCCCCGCCAGACCCTGACCCATGTGACCTGCGCCGCGTTGAATGGTTTAAGGGAAGACTTCCAGGCCTATCCGCCGCAGCTGGTGCTGGTGCAGGGGGATACGACAACAGCGTTTGCAGCAGGGTTGGCGGCGTTTTACGAGCAGATCCCCGTCGGTCACGTCGAAGCAGGCCTGCGCACCGACAATCTTCTCGATCCGTTCCCGGAGGAAGCCAATCGACGCCTGATTTCTCAGATCGCAACCCTGCATTTCGCTCCGACCACCAAGGCTGAGGCCAACCTCCATGCCTCCGGCGTGGTTGGTCAGGTGTCCGTGACGGGCAATACGGTGATCGATGCCCTGTTGTTGATGGCTGAGACGGCCCCGGAGATCCACTTCGACGGTCTCGACTGGCAGAACCAACGGGTGATTCTCGCCACGGTGCATCGTCGTGAGAACTGGGGTGATCGGCTCAAGGACATCGCAGAGGGCATGCTGCGGGTTCTTGACCGTTTCCCAGACACGGCGCTTTTGCTGCCGCTGCATCGGAATCCGACCGTGCGCGAACCGCTGCAGGCACTCCTTGGCGAGCATCCTCGTGTGGTGCTGACCGAACCTCTCGATTACGACCGTCTTGTGGCGGCGATGAAGGGGTGCACATTGCTTCTCACCGACTCCGGTGGCCTGCAGGAGGAGGCTCCGGCTCTCGGGAAACCGGTTCTTGTGCTCCGCCGCACCACAGAACGTCCTGAAGCTGTTGAGGCTGGGACGGCTCGACTGGTGGGCACCGACCCCACAGAGATATCCTCTGAAGCCTCGCGACTCCTCGAGGATTCGGCGGCCTATTCAGCCATGTCCCGTGCAGTCAATCCTTTCGGCGATGGCCAGGCCAGCAGCAGAATCCTGGATCTCTCCTGTAAGCATCTCGGTGTCTGAAGCTGGATCTGATGCCGGATTCAGCGCAGATGGCCATTACCGCTGGTGGCTTCGTCGGAGCTGGCCTGGCGGACATGGAACATTGCTGTTCATCGGTCTCAATCCCTCCGCTGCCGATGATCGAAGAGACGACCCGACCCTGCGACGACTGATCGGTTTCGGCCGCGGCTGGGGGTACAGCGCGCTGGTGGTGCTCAATCTGTTCGCACGAATTTCAGCCTCTCCTGCTGTTCTGAGACGTGTTCAGGACCCGATCGGAGCAGCCAACGATCTCGAGCTGAAAGGCTGGTGCGGCCGCTGGGCGAGCCAGGCGTCGATCGACCTCTGGTGCGGCTGGGGGGGATCCGGCTCCTGCCGGGGCCGCGATCAAGAGGTGTTGGCATGGCTGGACCTGCTCCGCAGGGAACGCCAACGCCGTTGCCCCGCTGCCTCCTCACCGCTCTGCATCGGCCTGACAAGGTCGGGTCAGCCACGACATCCCCTCTATGCACCGGCTGACCGGACGCTTCGCCCCTTCATTTGGGCAGGAGCCGAATCGATCGGCCATCCTGAGGGAACCCCACAGGCTCTCCTTCAACGCTGATGCCACGCACACCACGCCGCTATGCGGTGCATCTTCACCTTGTCGGGGGGCAGACCGAGCAGGTTCATTTCCCGAAGCTGGAGATGTTTCAGGAGTGGTACCAGGGCATCGTCAACGCTGAGGGACAAGGGGGCTTTGTGAATGTGCCGATCAGCGATCTCGAGGGTGAGTACCTGGTTGTTCGTCCTGAGGCGGTGATCGGCGTGCGCGTGGAACCTCAGTTCTCATCCGTCGATGACGCCTGAGCGGCTGGGTCTGCTCTGGGGTGTGACCGTCTTCGCCGGGGCATCCGCTCGGCTGTTGGCGGCGGTCTCGAGCCTGCCGGGGGTTGTCCTGCTGCTGTTGTCCGGGCTCCTGATCGGCCGTTCAGGGCTTGGGCTGGTCGAACCCCTGGACCTTGGCTCCGGTCTCGGCACGGTGGTGGGGCTGCTGGTCAGTCTGGTTCTGTTCGATGGCGGGCTGAACCTTCGCCTTCCGGGAGACACGATCAAAACCACGGTTCAGCGCATCGCCATCCTGCGCCTGTTGATCTCACTTGGTGCAGGACTGCTGGCCGCTCACTGGTTGGCCGGCCTGAACTGGTCAGTCGCCGCGGTTTACAGCGCCATCGTGCTGGCCACGGGGCCAACCGTGGTCACTCCCCTCGTCCGACAGATCCGGCTGGCTCCCCCGTTGGGTGATGTGCTCGAGGCCGAAGGGTTGGTCCTGGAGCCCGTGGGGGCTGTTCTGGCGCTGCTTCTGCTGGAACTGG
Source organism: Synechococcus sp. KORDI-100 (assembly GCF_000737535.1). NCBI lineage: Bacteria > Bacillati > Cyanobacteriota > Cyanophyceae > Synechococcales > Synechococcaceae > Synechococcus > Synechococcus sp. KORDI-100. The sequence continues at coordinate 904,123 of NZ_CP006269.1, forward strand.
TGCTTGGCGATCTGCATGGTTGGAGAGAACTCGCCTTCGGCCTGTTGTCTCGTCTTGGGGGCGGCACCCTGATCGGAGCCAGCGTCGGTTGGCTGCTGTCGGAGCTCCTGCGGCGACTGGAGTCTGATCAGGCTGCCAGCGGTTTACCGCTGCAGCTCAGTCTCGGCATGTTGTTTCTGATGTATGGGATCAGTGAGTGGCTCCTGCCGGAATCAGCCCTTCCTGCGTCCGTGGCTGCTGGTCTTGTGGTGGGACGGCGACGCAATCAGCACACGGCAGACCTCGATGGCTTGATTCAGGAGCTGGCTCAGTTGGCGATCACCATGCTGTTTCCTCTCCTGGCGGCTGATGTGTCCTGGGCTGAACTCAGCCCGCTGGGGTGGGGTGGGGTCAGTTGTGTCCTTGCCCTGATGTTGCTGGTTCGACCGATCGCCGTCGGCATCGCCACAACGGGACTCCCCCTTGATCTGCGCCAGCGTGTGTTCATGGGATGGCTCGCTCCACGCGGAATTGTCACCGCCTCCGTGGCCTCTCTCTTTTCGATCCGTCTCGAGCAGGCCGGCATCCTCGGTGCTGGCCGCCTTCAGGGTCTGGTGTTCCTGACGATCTTGATGACTGTCGGCTTGCAAGGGCTTACGGCTCAACCGCTGGCGCGTGTTCTTGGCTTGATTGAATCGCCGGATGAACCCGACTCAGCGTCCGTTGAGACAGCGACGCAGCCTGGGCAGGTCCTCCCCGATCCGAGCCAGTAAGCCCCAGGTCGTGAGCAGGTCGGGGCCCTGCATCCGACCGAGCAGAGCAGCCCGCAGGGATTTCATGATCATCCCTTTCTTCACGCCCGCAGCCTTTGCGGAATCGCCCAGAAGCTGCTGGGCACGGTCCCTGTCCACGCCATCCCAGGCGGCTGTTTCGAGCGTTTCTGCAAGGGCGTGAATGGCTGGTCTGGCTCCTTCGAGATCCAGTTGCTTGACGCCGTCATCCTCAAGCGGCGGCAGCTCGAAAAAGGGACGCGCCTGTTCGACGCCGTCCTTCAGAAGCGTGAGCGATGGGCCCAGTAAGGCGCAAAGCTCAAGGGTCCACCCGTCCAGGTCCGGTGGGGTCCAGTCATTGGCCAGCCAGAGCGGCAGAAGGTCCTGAAGCAGTTGCTCCGGCGTCAGGTCGTGGAGAACCTGACCGTTGAGCCAATTGAGCTTGTCCCAGTCAAAGCGGGCACCGGCCTTGTTGACGCGATCGAAGCTGAACACCTCGGCGGCCTCGCCGAGGCTGAAGCGTTCGTTCATGCCCTCAGGCACAGACCAGCCCAGCAGCGTCATGTAGTTGGCAATCGCTGCCGCGGTGTACCCCATGGCGCGGAAGTCATTGATGGAGGTGACCCCATCGCGTTTTGACAGCTTTCGGCCCTCGCCGTTGAGGATCAAGGGCGCATGGGCGAACTGAGGCGTCGGCAGGCCAAGCGCGTCGTACAGCAGAAGTTGTTTCGCTGTGTTGGCGATGTGATCTTCGCCTCGGATCACATGGCTGATCGCCATGGCGGCATCGTCGACGACGACGACCAGGTTGTAGAGCGGGTCGCCGATTTGATCCGCCGGGGCCCGTCGTGCAATCACCATGTCGCCACCGAGGTCGGCACCGCGCCAGCTCATCGGACCACGGACCAGGTCATTCCACCGGATGTCGGCATCGTCTGCGATGCGGAAGCGAACCACGGCCTGGCGACCTTCCGCCTGAAAGGCCGCTTCCTGCTCAGGGCTGAGATGCCTGTGACGATTGTCGTAACGGGGCGCCTGGTTGGCGGCCTTCTGGCTGCTCCGCATCGCCTCGAGCTCCTCTTCGCTGGCGTAACAGCGGTAGGCCAGGCCGCTCTTCAAGAGACCCCGAATGGCGGCTTGATGCTGCTGGAGACGCTCGCTCTGAATGACGGGTTCTTCGTCCCAGTCGATGCCCAGCCATTGCAGTCCTTCGAGGATGTTCTGGGTGAATTCCGGCTTGGACCGCTCTTTGTCCGTGTCCTCGATGCGCAGTAGAAAAGCGCCCTTCTGATGGCGGGCGAAGAGCCAATTGAACACCGCTGTTCGCGCTGTGCCGATGTGCAACGTACCCGTAGGGCTTGGGGCCAGACGAACACGCACCATGGCCTTGATTCAGGGGTGAGAACGGGACCGACGGGGCTCGAACCCGCAACTTCCGCCGTGACAGGGCGGTGCTCTAACCAATTGAACTACGGTCCCAGAGCGACCTCGACGACGGAACTCGCCCGGTGAAGTCTTTCTGTGTCGCCTGTGCGACAGAGGCAGTATCGACTCTTGCCATGCCCGCCGTCAACCAATCGACACGACGCATCGATCAGGCCAATCCTTGCTTGTCTGCAGCAAAAACGTCCCGTTGACACTGTCAACGGGACGGGGAATATGAACGATTTTCAGGGTGCTCCGTCAGGGACGGAACCCGGCAGGCTCGATCAGGCGAACCTGATTGCCCCGGGCGGTAAATTCCCGACCTTGATCGCTTTGCACGACCACACGACCACCTGACTTGACACGGATGACGCGGGCGCGGACCCAGCCGAGAGCGGCTGACTCCAGCACCTTCACAACATCACCAGGTTGTAGATCCAACTCCATGCTGAGAACCGGGAAACTGCACAAGGGCTCATCGGACGCGCCGTGGAGGACTCGAACCCCCGACATCAGGTTTTGGAGACCTGCGTTCTACCAACTGAACTAACGGCGCAAGGCGATGAACCCCCACCATCACAATTCGTGATGGCAAATGGATTGAACGAGGTCGAAACCTCAGCGATCGAAGCGCTGCTTCACGCGGGTGGCCTTGCCCACCCGTTCCCGCAGATAAAAAAGCTTCGCCCTACGTACTTTACCGCGCCGTTCAACTTTGATCGATGCCACCTGGGGGCTGTGAAGCATGAACACCCGCTCCACGCCGATGCCCTGGAAGATGCGGCGCACGGTGATGGTCTCGTTCAGCCCTCCGTGGCGTTTCGAGATCACCACACCTTCGTAGGGCTGAACCCGCTCTTTGTTTCCTTCACTGATGCGAACGCCCACCCGAACGGTGTCTCCCACGTAGATCTCAGGCAGTTCGCTCTTGAGCTGCTCCGCTTCAAATCCTTTGATCAGCTCTTCGGCAGACAGCTTCTTCGGCGAGGGCGTTGCCGTCGCAACCGCTGTGGCTTCCGTTGTCTCCTCTGGGGTGTCTGTCGTCACCGTCGTGTCCGTGGGGTCGGCTGCCATCCCAGCTCCGCGTTGTATCGCCAAACAATCATTGTACCCGCCGACGCCAACGCTGAATCAGCAGCGTTGTTCCCGTGGTCAGCATCCAGAGCAACCCGATCGCATTGAACAAAACGACAATCGGTTCAATGGTTGGTCCCAGCCACTCTCCCTCATGCACCACCATGAGCCAGTGGACCTGATCTCTGCTGAAGCCGAACCAGTCCTTGGCAAGCCGGTAGCTGACGCCGGTGCTGACCGTCACCAGCAGTGGCAGCAGAACAAATGGGGCGATCCGCCAGTGCAGCTCTCGTGCCTTCGCAAACAAAGACATGGGGCGGCATTCTTCTATACGAACTTGATAGCTTGAGCTTGTAAGGAGTGGCTCATGAATCTGTTCTCTGAACTTCTGGCCACGACTAAGGCGTCCCAGGCCACAGCCACAGGTCCACGCATTCAGAAGCGTCGTGGTGTCGAGATCAAGTCGGCGCGGGAGGTCAAGATCATGCGCCAGGCCAGTGCGATCGTCGCCACTGTGCTGCGGGAAATCATGTCCATGGTCGAGCCGGGTCAGACCACCGGTGAGCTCGATGCCTACGCAGAACGTCGCATCCGTGAAATGGGTGCCACGCCAAGTTTCAAGGGATACCACGGATTCCCCGCCAGCATCTGCGCCAGCATCAATCACGAGGTCGTTCACGGAATCCCCAACAAGAAGCGGGTGATTCACAAGGGGGACCTCTTGAAGGTCGACACCGGTGCTTACTTCGAGGGTTACCACGGCGACAGCTGCGTCACCATCTGTGTCGGCGAAGCCAGTGATCTAGCGCAGACGCTCAGCCGTGTGGCTCGCGAATCACTGATGGCCGGCCTGGCTCAGGTGAAAGCCGGCAACACGCTTCTCGACATTGCCGGTGCCGTTGAAGATCACGTCAAGGCCAATGGGTTCAGTGTGGTGGAGGACTACACCGGTCACGGTGTCGGTCGCAATCTCCACGAGGAGCCTTCAGTCTTCAACTTCCGGACCGATGAACTCCCAAACGTCACCCTGCGTCCCGGCATGACCCTGGCGATCGAACCGATTCTCAATGCCGGCAGCAAGGCGTGCAGAACCCTCAACGACCGCTGGACGGTGGTGACGAGGGATGGATCCCTGTCCGCTCAGTGGGAACACACGGTGCTGGTGACCAGCGATGGATGTGAAATTCTCACCGATCGCGGCGATTGAGCGCTTTGCTGTAAGTCCAGCGGCCCAGTTCATTGAGAGGCATCAAGAGGTAGGTCAGCGGATTGGGCGTCACGATGATCAGGGACAGGTTCAGCCGGGCCATCACGAGAATCTGTCTGGCGACAAAACCTGCCGTCATCACGCCAATCGGATTGAGGTCCGAGCGAAACGGACCCAAAACAAGCTTGCGGATGCGCAGTCTGCGCCGTTGTTCCGGGGTGAGATTGGCGCCGCGCAAACTCACGAGTTGACCGATCAGCCGCTTGCTGAGCTCGTAGACAGGGCTGATGGCCGGTTGAATTTCAGCCTCTGACGTATTGACCCAGAGCTCGCGGGGTCTGTCGTCGGAAGCCTGGGCGACGAGCCGTTCAAAACGCTGCATGAGCCGCCAGCTGCTCAAGGCGTTGATTTCCAGAGCACGATCAACATCCTCCGGTGTCTGATTCCCTTGCGGGTTGATGCCGTGATTGATCACGAGAATGTCCAGTTCCGCCAGGCAGGATTCCAGTTGTGCTTCCTCACCGCAGGACCAGCGCACCCAGCGATCAGGACCATCTGCGGAGACGTGCTGGGGAGGTTCGCTGTGGGTCAGGCCGGTCACATCGGCGCCCTGCTGACGAAATGACTGGCTCAAGGAACGACCGAGGCTTCCACGAGCGCCGGTGATGCCGATGCGTCGGCCACTCCAGGGGCCAGGGGGAGAAGGGGTCTGGGCCATGGCTTCAGCTTGGGGCATCCTTGGGGAACGACGGTCTCGGGCGTTGCCACCTCTCTCAGACGCAGCACTGCGGGCTCTGTTCGCGCCCTATTGCGGAGGCGTTGCCCGTGAAGTTGAGCTCCTTGCTGCGCTGCAGCTCCTGAACCAGCAACAGCTGCAAGGGTTCCGTTCGGTGGAGGGAGGGCTTGGTCACCCCTACACCCTCAGCTGGCTGGCCGTCCGCTCTCCATTGGAGACCACACGGTGCAACCTGCGCTTCCCCGAGCGACCGGATCTGCTCTACGACTTTGAGCTGGTGACCCATCAGCTTGTGAGTTGGCTGATGGACTGCCGTGAGGAGGAGCATGGCAGCGTTGACCTGCCGGATGGGTTCTGGCAATGGCTGCTGCTTGGTGCGGATCCCGCCGTTGAGGTCTGAACGAAGCGGCTGCCGGCCACTAGATTCCCCCACTAAGGACCAACCATTGGCTGTTCATGGGAACGACCCTGCTGATCGGATCCTGCGAGCCCTTCAGTGGCAAGTCCGCATTGGTTCTTGGCATTGCTCAGCAGCTGATCCAGTCAGGTTTGCCGTTCCGTTTCGGCAAGCCGCTGGCGACCAGCCTGGAGTGGGATCCCAACAAGGGACCCCTGCCGCAGCCCTTGATCGATGACGACGTCCGCTTCGTGGGCGAGACCCTGGGAATGGCTGCGGATCGTTTGATCCCGTCCCTGCATTTGCTCTCGCCCACAACGGCGAACCAGCGTCTGGGGCAAGGCCTGCTGGACGCGGGAGAGGGGTTTGACTGGCTCACGACTGAAGTGTCGGCCTCGGACGGCCTCACCCTGCTGGAGTGTGCGGGCAGCCTTCAGGAAGGCCTCTTGTTCGGGCTCAGCCTGCCGCAACTGGCTGAAGGGCTTGAAGCCAAGGTGGTGCTGGTGCATTTGTGGCAGGACAGCTGCAGTGTGGATGCCCTGCTGTCTGCGAAGCAGATCCTGGGGGATCGTCTGGTGGGGGTGGTGCTGAATGCCGTGACCCCTGATGAGGTGGAAAGCCTCGAACGTCAGGTGGTTCCTGCTCTTGAGAATCTCGGCCTCAAGGTGTTTGGTGTGATGCCGCGATCACCGCTGCTGCGCAGCGTCACTGTGGGGGAACTGGTGAGGCGTCTGGATGCGCGGGTGATCTGCTGCGCGGATCGGGAGGAGTTGCTGGTGGAGACGCTGAGCATCGGAGCGATGAATGTGAATTCCGCCATGGAGTTTTTCCGGCGTCGCCGCAACATGGCGGTGGTGACAGGTGCTGATCGCACCGACATCCAACTGGCGGCCCTGGAGGCGTCCACCCAGTGCCTGATCCTCACAGGCGCGGGTGAGCCACTGCCCCAGTTGATCAGTCGTGCCGAAGAGCTCGACGTCCCGTTGCTGAAGGTGGAACACGACACGCTGGCCACCGTTGAGGTGATCGAGCAGGCCTTCGGTCACGTTCGCCTGCATGAAGCGGTGAAGGCCACCTATGCCTTCCGGCTGGTGGAGGAACACTGTCATCTCGATCGACTGTTCGAAGCCCTCAACCTCACGGTTCATTCCGGTTAAGCGCTGCTAGTTTCCTGGGAGGGCCGATGGGTAGTGATTGGGTCAGTCTCTGGATCTCCCAGCCCTTGATCGGGTCGATACGCTCGCGCAAGAGCTGGCCTTGCTGCAGGACAAGGGACAGCGGCGGATCGCGATTCTTGGTAGCCGTCACGTCCCGGTGGTGGCGATTCATCTGATTGAGCTGGTGGCCCGCTCCCTGGTGCAGGAAGGCCACTCCCTGATCACATCGGGTTCGCAGGGCGTGAATGCCGCCGTGATCCGTGGCGTGCTTGAGGTGGACCCCTCCAAGCTCACAGTGTTGCTTCCCCAGAGCCTCGATCGCCAACCGTGTGAGATCAGAGACCTGCTTGAAAGGGTGCTTCACCTGATTGATAAACCAGAACAGGATGATCTGCCGTTGCCGATGGCCAGCAGCCTCTGCAATCAGGAGATCATCAACCGTTGCGATCAGTTGATCTGCCTTGCGTTTCACGACAGTGAAACGTTGCTAGCGAGTGCGCGAACAGCGGAAGATATGGGCAAGGTGGTGAGTTTGTTGTATTTCGACTGATCACTCAGGGTGTGCACAATCGATCCTGGGTCTGATCTGGAGTGCTCGCACTTTCAGCCAAGCTGCTGTACTCAGAATTGAGTAATTGATCACAAGACAAAAAACAATCAGGCGTCATCGATGACGGATACAAGATGATGGCTCATTGATCAATCAAAATGTTGACCTCTTGAGTGTGTGCTGATGTGCCAATAGATCAAAGATCTTCAGGGAATTTGTTTGGGGGTTGTCCATATTCATGAGCCAATGTTGGCGATTTCGGCATTGCTAGATCCTGATCAGGCTATTTAATTTGATGCACAATCATAACAAATTAGATCAGATATTAGAGCTTGATCGTGTTAACGCGCCGTTCTCCTGTTCATTGCATTAATCAGGCCAATTCCCTTGGGTATTAATCACCTTTAGGCTGCTTTTGATGAAGGCGTACTGAGGAATATTTGTCGTCAGCCAGGGGTTTGGCCCTTTGTTGATTAAGAACACAGCCCCGTGATTGCCATCAAGACTGATGATGGAAAGGCTGACGGCGCCGTTGCCCGTTCCTGAGTGGAAGAGGTAACCGCCCCTTGCTTTGGCGTCTGCGTCGCGGTTGCCGAGTTCAAACCCCAAGCTTCGTTCAGCGGTGGAGCTTGGGATACTCAACTGTTCAGCCAACTGCTGATCGATCAGCGGGTGGCCGGAGTTCAGCGCTTTCGTGAAGGCGAGATTGAATCGGGCCAGATCGCTTGCTGTGCTCCACATCAAACCGGTGGAGAGGATGGGATGCCGCATCGGTGCTCGCCCGTGGGGCTTCCCATCAACGTCATGGGGGATGGCGATCGTGCTGGTGTCGTTGAGAAAAAAGGTGTTGTCAAAGCTGGTGTTGTCCATGCCGGCCGGTGTGAACACCAACTCCTGCATCAAGCTGGGGAAGGATTGCTGGCTGATGGATTCCAAGGCCGGCTGCAGCACCGTGTAGCAGCCGTTGCAGTAGTTGAAGCTTGTTCCTGGAATCCGTTCAACGGTGAGGGGTTTGTTCGTCGCGGGAGGCAAACCTCGCAACACCTGCTGCAGGGTCGGCAGTGGTTCTCCAGGCCCGCAGCAGCCGTCGGGGTAGGGATTGCTCAAACCGCCGGTGTGGTTCAGCAGCATGCGGAAACTCACCGGCACCTTTTTGGTGAAGTCGTTCTCTGGGATCGTCCAACCCGACAGGTAACGGTTGACGGGTTCATCCAGAGCGATCTCCTCGGCGGCAAGGAGCTTCACCGTGGCCAGGGCTGTGAGGGTCTTGGTGATCGACTGGGCCTGAAACAGGGTGTCGGCCGTGACCGGTCGACCGCTGGCCAGATCCGCCAGGCCAAACCCCCGCGCCCAGGCAATCCGGCCGTTTTGGATCACGGCGATGGATGCACCGGGAATGTCGTGCTCCTGTCGAAGGGTCTCGATCTGCTGTTGAAGCGGAGTGAAGAGGGCGACCGATGCCTGCGCCGACCCTGCCAGCACCATCGAGACGTTGAACGCTGCAATAGCGATCAGCCACCTCAGCCTGCCTCGATGCTTGCGAGTCATCCCGTTGCGAAAGCGCTGATTTCAAACCTAGGGATGGGCTGCTGGTTCAGCTGCCAAGCAGCGCTTTCAGGCCTTCTGAATACAAAATGCCGCTGCAAAGAAGCCCTGTGGCCCAGCACAGCCCACGAGCTGGAGGCACATTGCCGACGTAGGCGGCGATATAGGCAAGCCGCAGCACAGGATGGGCGAAGGCTGCGACAACGGCCATGGCGGGCAACGGACCGGTTTGCTGCGCAGCGATCAGAGCCAGTAATGCCGCTGGAGCCTGCAGGGTGAAGGCCTCGAAGCTGTTCTGGTGAGCCCAGCTGGCCCGTTTGCCCCAGGCTGGAAAGCGTTCGAACATCGCGCGGGGTGCCGCCATGTCCTTCATTTCGAAGTTGGCAGCCGAGCGTGCGGCGCCGAGGGGAATGATGCTGGCGATCACTGTTCCGCCAGACAACACCAGGGACCAGGAGAAAGGGGCGGCATCCGTGGCTGTGAACAGCTGCAACAGCGACATGGCGAGGGCTTGAAGCGGCGCCTTTCTAAGCTGAAGACTCGAACAAACGCGAGCGACTGAGAACACCTCAATGTTGGTATGCCCTGAATGCTGCCTGCAGGGTTCACGCGTTCAGGGCGTTCGCGGCAAAGTAACGACCCTGTGCACCATTGCGATGGCTCTCGATCAGCTCAAGGCGTTCATCCTGAAAATGCAACAGGACGATGACCTCAAGCAAACCGTCTTGGCGGCATCAACGGCTGATGATGTTGCCAAGATTGCGTTGAGACAGGGTTTCGAGTTCAGCGGCGACGAACTGTTGAGATTCAGTGGGAAGACAGTGGGCCAGGTCACTGTGGTGAAACCCGATCATCCGGGTGAATATCACTGATGCTGGGTCCTTTGGCGAGTGGGTGTCGCTGTTACAGACCATCGGACATCAGCAGTCATCTTGACGTCGAGACGTCGTGGGCTGGCGTTAAGAGTTTCGAGATAAACAATGATCGGTTTTTGGCATCAATCATTGGTTGAAATACTGCATGATCATGGACTCTTTTTGGCATGATATTCCTCGTCACGGTTCTGACAGGGGTAGCGAAGTGCGATGATCCAGTCTTCTTTGAACCTTGCTTGTTATCGATTGAAATTATCTTGATCACCGGTTTGTTTGTTGCCTTGTTGTGAGGCACGCGGAGATTCGTGTCTGCAATGTTCAGGATGGTTGGTCTGGCTCATTGATCCATCGCCTCTGAACGGTATGTCCATGTGTTTCTGTTCGTCCTCTGCCATTCCAGCGCCGTTCTTCCAGCTCGTTGTGTTGTTGGGGTGATGGTGCTTGCTGCTGGTTGTGGCATGGAAGAGCTGCCTGGGTAGGTTGGACCAAGCAACCCCGTGAGGACCAAGGAGTGGCTTCCAATACCTATTCTTTTGATGTGGTCTCCGATTTCGACCGGCAGGAGCTCGTCAATACCCTTGATCAGGTGCGTCGAGAAGTTGGCAATCGATATGACCTCAAGGATTCCAACACTGAGTTGGACCTGGAAGAAACCGAGCTTTCGATCACCACGGCAAGCGATATGACCCTTCAGGCTGTGGAGGATGTATTGAGAACCAAGGCCACGAAGCGCAATCTGTCGTTGAAGATCTTTGATTTTCAAGATCCCGAAAGCGTTGGCGGCAACCGGGTGAAGCAGGTTGTGAAGTTGCGCAAGGGGCTCAGTCAGGAGATTGCCAAGAAGCTCAGCAAATTGGTTCGGGATGAGCTGAAGAAAGTCACCGTGTCAATCCAAGGCGAAAGTGTACGGATCACTGGCAAGAGCAAGGATGATCTCCAGGCTGCAATTCAACTGGTGAAAAGCAAGGAAGATGAATTGGATGTGCCATTGCAGTTTGAAAATTACCGCTAAACAGGTGCGCTGCTGATTACAGCTTGACTTGGATTTGATACCTGTTTCTGATGCCAGATCAGATCAGATTCGCTGCGAAGTAACTTTTAGGCCTAATCTTTGCTTGTATTATCGTAAGTTAATGTGCATTTGTAGCGGCTTTCAAAGCCCACATCAATGCTCGTGCAGCTCGTGTCAGTGATCGTTGCGCCCTTGGGGACAAGACGCATCGCCTGGGCAGTGGCGAACTCTTCAGTCGGTCCTTGTGCACTGGCTGTGCCCTGATGGGCAGAGGCATTGGCTGCGAAGAGAAGCGTCGCTGCCAGACAGGCTGTCAAGCGCATGAAAGCGTCCTAGTGCTTGCTCAGTTCTAGTCATTCCAGTGGGATGGGGCAGCTGAATGGGGCAGCTGAATGGGCGCTTGGCTGCTCAGGGCTCCCATGGGGGATGCCAACACAATGAGATGAAGTTTGGTGTGGGAGTTGCAAGATTTATGTTTTCTTGAAGGAAAAACGTCCATTTCCCTTATGTTTCTGTTCCTCTCCATCAGAGCGATGCGCAGCTATTCAGAACGCAAAAGGCACAACGATGTGGCCATCGGACTTTCGTTTGTCGCCGTTGCACTGCTTGTGCTTGGTTTCATGGGTATGGCTCAACATCTGGAGATCATGTCTCTTTAAAGCTGTAGACATTGAGCCGTGTCTTCTTGACAGCCCCCCATAATGAATCAATAAGATTCTCGGTTTCGATGCGCATAGCGACATTTTTATTTTTGAGAACTGGGCTGAATCTCTTTAAGCCAGGCGTCAACTTCACTGCTGGCCTGGCAAAGACGTCTGTCACCGATAACAGTGCTGATCAGGCTGGCATTCAAGTGCCCGATAGCTCAGATCCAGTCAACGATGAGATCAATGATCGTGGGCGTCTGAAGGTTGTTGATTCTGAAACGATTCACATCGGACCGCGTGGGGGGCGTTATCGCCTCGATGAAGCCGGGCGCAAAATTTATCTCAAGGCCGCTTGATATCTGGCTGATCGAGCTTGTTTCTCGATCTTGATATTCGATGCCATCACGATGATGATCATTGCCAGGTGATGCAATGTTGATTGATTGTGATCTGTGGATGCCTGTCGCTCAGGACTCAGCGCTGCGGCGGCGATCGATGATTCTGGCCAGTTCAAGGACGTAGCCGGCTGTGCACCAACGCCCGTGACTGCGGGCTCGATTGTCGGGATCGGATCGGATTTCAGCCGTCTCCGCCATCAGAAGGTCGAGATCGCCCTGTGGGAGTTCATAGAGATCCTGCAGTTCCAGCTCCCGTCCCAGCAGGTGACTGCGGAACCACTTGCGCAGCTGTTCCTGAGGGGGGATCTCATTCGGCATCCGGTACCTTCCGGGTGAATCAGTCATTCTCCAGTGATGCGGGAGCTCACCTGGCAGCAGTTTGATGGTGTCGTCTCCGCCTTCGCAGAACGATTTCAAGGTCGCCGCTTTCCTGGCGTCTACGGCGTTCCCCGTGGCGGATTGTGCCTCGCTGTGGCCCTTAGCCATGCCCTGGAGTTGCCCCTGCTGATGGCTCCGGAATCCGGTTGTCTGATCGTTGATGAGGTGTTCGAAACGGGGCAGACCCTCGCGGCCCTGCGTCAGCAGTGGCCCGATGCAGCCTTTGCTGTTTGGGTCAGCAAGAGCCCCCCAACCTGGTGGGAGGCTGTTGACGTCACCAACAGTCAGGAGTGGCTGGTGTTTCCCTGGGAAAACCTTCAGAGAGCCCGTGCCGATGAACAGCGGTTTCGAGCCTCTCGCGGGCTGGACTGATGGCACGGTCAACGATCTATCTCGCCTCGCCTTACGGATTCTCGGAGCAGTGGAAACGCTTGCTGCTGCCCGAGTTCATCGCTGCACTTGAGGGTCTGGGGCTTGAGGTGTGGGAACCATTCGTTCGCAATGGCCAGGTGGATCTGTCCCAGCCCGGATGGGCCTGCGAGGTGGCCAAACGCGACCTGCAGGACGTTCGCGACGCCGATGCTCTTCTCGCCATCGTGAACGGGACGCCGCCGGATGAAGGGGTGATGGTGGAGCTCGGCGCGGCGATCGCCCTGGGCAAACCCACCTTCCTGTTTCGCGACGACTTCCGGCGCTGCACCGATTCGGAGCAGTATCCGCTGAACCTGATGCTGTTCGCCGGTCTGCCGTCCGAGGGCTGGCAGGACTTCTTTTACGACAGCATCGAATCCCTGTCGGATCCCAGAAAAGCTCTCGCCCTCTGGGCCAAGGGCTAGATCCGCCGAACCATCTTCAGGAGTTGAGCCCTCAGGTGTCCTCATCCATGTCAAAGGGCTTGGCAACACTGTCGATGATCGGGCAGTAGCGATCGGCGACCGCCTGGGCCGTCGGGTCTTCACCCACAGCCATCCAGCCTTTGTTTCCGAATCCGCTGAAATCGCCCTTTCTGTCGAAGGTGAGATCTTTGCAGTCGAGCTGATACCGGAAACTGCGTCGCTCGACTCCTCCCGGTGTCCCCGCTCTGTAGCTGGGAGCCACGTAACCAACCTGCTGGCAGCTTGTCGTCTTGTAGAGGCCGTTGGGTGTCGTGGTGGTTGTGCAGACCCTGCGTCCTGGCGAACCAGGGTTGTAGCTGGCAGGTGTCCCGGAGTACGCATTCAGCGTTGTGCCCGTGAACGTCAGGTAGCGCCCATAGCTGCCGCGTATTTTCAGCTGGCGCACAGAGCGAGGGTTGTAGTTGTGATCACTTGGCGCGGCGACCTCAACCTTGCCCTGAACGGGCCCTCCCGAGTGGTACTCCCGGCAGCCCTTGTAATCCGCCGCTTGCAGGCATGGGTCGGCGGCGTCCGTCTGCGCCAGGCCTGGGGACGCGATCAGCACGATGATCCAGGGCAACAGTCGCCAGTTCATCAGCCATCAAAGGAATTTGTGCTGACGTTATTGACAATTGTCTTCTTCAACTAGCGAAAACGCATCTGGTAGCAACTCGGCCAAACGGCGTGAACCAACCCCGTCGATGTGAATTGTCGCCTGAGCAGGCAGGAGTTCCTGCATCACCTGGCGGCAGGCCCCGCAGGGCATGCGCAGCCCAGCGGGACCATCGGCAGGAGCGTCAAGGCAGCTCAAAGCCAGTTCCTCGGGTCGCAGACCACGGGCGACAGCGTTGAACAAGGCGACGCGTTCAGCGCAGATGCTCAGCCCATAGCTGGCATTCTCAACGTTGCATCCCTCGACGATCTCTCCGTTGGAGCAACGAACGGCGGCGCCCACCCGAAACCGCGAGTAGGGAGCATGGGCTTTCAAGGCTGCGCGCCTTGCCATTGGGAGAAGGGGCTCAGCGCTGCTCATCACAACGGCCGGAGGCCTCTTCACGAAGGCGCGTCAGAACCGACCCTCCGTTGCGAGCGCTGACGCTGGAGAGATTCACAAGGGTGAATCGTCTGTCCGACTGGATGGTCAGGCGTCCCTCGATCGTGGCCAGCGAATCGTTGATCGTGACCGGGTTGTCCGGATCGCTGGAGATGGCACCAAGGGGGGCCTCAAAGGACCAGCTGTAGTTGATGCTGCCATCCGGTTGCCGGGTCAGAACCGGAGCCTGTGGTTCGTCTGCCAGCAGCGTCAAGCGGCTGTCGATCACATAACGGGGCTCAACGGTGATCGGTGGTCCGGGTTGCAGGCGGAACTGCATCCCTTCCAGCACGCGCACGGAACGGATCGGCCGGGGTTGCCAGTGACTCTCCACCGTTTTGATCGTGCAGAGCAGCGCTGGTGGTGGTGTCGACGCAACAGCCAGCAGCAACATGCGGATCTCAGGCGATGGCAGCGAAGCTTTCGCGGAAGGCGTTCAGCGTTGTTTCGATGTCTGCCTCCGAATGGGCCAGGGAGGTGAAGCCAGCCTCAAACGCGCTGGGAGCGAGATACACGCCTCTCTCCAGCATGGCGCGGTGAAGCCTGCCGAATCGCTCGGCATCGGTGGACTTGGCTTCCTCGAAGTTGCGGACAGGTCCTTCGCAAAGGAAGAAGCCGAACATGGCGCTCACGCTGCCGCCCGTGATGGGGAGCCCGGCTTCGCGACCGATCTCGAGAATGCCGTTGATCAGCGTTTCGGTGGTGGCAGCCAGCTTTTCGTAGGTGCCGGGTTGCTTCAGCAGCTCCAGTGTCTTGATTCCGGCGGTCATCGCCAGGGGATTCCCGCTCAACGTCCCCGCCTGGTACATCGGCCCTGCGGGGGCGACCATCTCCATGATCTCCCGGCGGCCTCCATAGGCGCCGACCGGCAGCCCGCCTCCGATCACCTTGCCCATGGTGGTGAGATCAGGGGTGACGCCGAAATGGGCCTGTGCTCCGCCGTAACTGATCCTGAAGCCGGTCATCACTTCGTCGAAGACCAGCAGGGCGCCGTTTTCTTTGGTGAGCTCGCGCAGCCCTTCCAGGAAGCCTGGCTCCGGCGTGATGAAGCCCGCATTGCCGACGATGGGCTCCAGGATGACGCCGGCGATCGCTCCAGGGTTTTCGGCGAACAGCTGCTTCACCGACTCGAGGTCGTTGTAAGGGGCCGTCAGCGTGTTGGAGGTGGTGCTGCGGGGGACGCCGGGGGAGTCCGGCAGCCCGAGGGTTGCCACACCGGACCCCGCCTTCACCAGGAACATGTCGGCATGGCCGTGATAACAGCCTTCGAACTTGATCACCTTGTCGCGCCCTGTGAACGCGCGCATCAGGCGCAGCACCGCCATGCAGGCTTCGGTTCCGCTGTTGACGAAACGCACCATCTCCACACTGGGAACGGCATCAATCACCATTTCGGCCAGGGTGTTCTCGAGGCCGCAGGGTGCTCCGAAGCTGGTGCCTTTCTCGATCGCTTCCTGAAGAGCGCTGGTCACCTCCGGGTGGGCATGGCCGCAGATGGCCGGTCCCCAGCTGCCGATGTAATCGACGTATTTGTTTCCATCGACGTCCCAGGCGTAGGGCCCCTTGACTCGATCGAACACGATCGGCTGACCACCAACCGACTTGAATGCCCGCACTGGAGAGCTCACTCCACCGGGCATCAGGGCCTGGGCGGCACTGAAGATGGCCTCAGAGCGGCTGGTGTTCAACGCGGGACTTGTCACGGTGACCGACGCCAAAGGGCAGTTGCAAACCGTGCAACATCCTGACCCAAGAATGACCCGATGCGCCTGAAGTGTGTCTCGAGGTACAGGGTCACTCCTTAGCGTGTGGGCAGCAAGCACTCCCGCGTGTCCCACGACTGGTCAGCTCTGGAAAGGGATTTGCGCCGCCAGCTACCTGTCAAATCGGTACTCTCGAGGCGCCAGGAGTTGTTCAGTTACGACTGTGACGGATTGACCCTGGAGCGTCATTGCCCGCCTCTGGCGGTGTTGCCGGAGACAACGGAGCAGGTGGCGGTCGCCCTTCGTCTCTGCCACCAGCACAACGTGCCGTTCGTGGCGCGCGGCAGTGGCACCGGCCTGTCGGGAGGGGCGCTGGTCGATGAGCAGGCGCTGTTGGTGGTCACCAGTCGGATGCGTCGGGTGTTGCAGGTCGATCTGGACAACCACTGCGTCACGGTGCAGCCAGGCGTGATCAACAGCTGGGTGACCCGTGCCGTCGCCGGTGAGGGGTTTTATTACGCCCCGGATCCGTCCAGTCAGGTGGTCTGCAGCATCGGCGGCAACGTCGCCGAGAACTCCGGTGGCGTGCACTGCCTGAAATACGGGGTTACCAGCAACCACGTGCTGGGCCTTGAAGTGGTTCTGCCCGATGGAACCGTCACGACCCTGGCAGGCTCCCTTGCGGAAGTTCCGGAACTGGACCTGCGCGGGGCGTTCATCGGCAGCGAAGGAACGCTTGGGATCGCCACGGCGATCACGCTTCGACTTCTCAGAGCCCCGGACTGCGTGAATGTTCTTCTGGCCGATTTCTCCACGATGGAGGCCGCCGGTGAAGCGGTGCGGGCGGTGACGGCTGCCGGTCTCCTGCCCTCCGGTATGGAGATCATGGACAACGTGACCATCAACGCGGTCAACGATTTCTTCGGGTACGACGAATACCCGCGCGATGCGGCAGCGGTTCTTCTGATCGAGCTGGATGGCCAGAAGGAGGAAGTCCAGGCTTCAGCGGTTCAGGCTGAGCGCTTGTGCCAGGTGGCCGGGGCCAGGGGGCTGCGCAGAGCGGAGGATCCCACCGAATGCGCGGTCCTCTGGAAAGGACGCAAGTCCGCCTTCTCCGCCGTCGGAAAGATCACGCCCACGTACTACGTGCAGGACGGCGTGGTGCCGAGAAGCAGTCTCCCAGCCGTTCTAACGGCCATTGAGCGGCTCAGCCGCGAACACGGGCTGCCTGTGGCGAATGTGTTCCACGCCGGCGACGGCAATCTCCACCCCCTGATTCTTTATTCGGCGTCGGAGCCGAAGGTGGAAAGCCGCGTCAAGGCGCTCGGAGCAGCGATTCTTCAGGAGTGTCTGGCCGTTGGTGGCAGCATCAGCGGAGAGCACGGCATCGGGGCTGATAAACGCTGTTATCTCGATTGGATGTTTGCCCCCGACGATCTTGAAACCATGGCCTTGCTGCGCCGTGCTTTCGACCCGGATCAGCGGGCGAATCCCGGCAAGGTGCTGCCGACACCGAAAACCTGTGGAGAATCAGCCAGGCGATCGGTGACCCTGCCCAGCGGTGTGGATCTGTTCTGAGACAACAGCCTTTGAGACGACAGCCTCTGAGACAACAGCCGATGGGATCAGATCGTTGCGATTCAAAACAATGGGTCGTCGTCCAGGTCTTCTTCGGCAGGGGGCCAGTCCAGGTCAACGCTCACCGGGGCATGGTCGCTCGGCTGGTTCCTGCCCCGTTCATCCTTGTGGATCGAGCAACTGCGAGCCCGGTTCAGTAACTCGTCGCACAGGTAGATATGGTCGATCCGCCAGCCCTGATCGCGATCCCAGGCCCCAGTGCGGTAGTCCCACCAGCTCCAGTGGCCTGTCTCGGACTCGAACAGCCGGAAGACGTCGTGAAGCCGGCCATTCATGGCCAGGTCGAGAGCCTCGCGTTCGGCGTCCGTGGCCATGATCCCCCCTGTCAGACGCTCGGGGTCATGGATGTCTCTGGCCTCGGGTGCGATGTTGAAATCCCCCACCACACAGAGCGGCTCATCCCGTTCGGCGATCGCCGCCAATGAACGCTGCAGACAGCTGAGCCAATCGAGCTTGTAGCGGTACTTCTCCGACCCCACGGAGGATCCGTTGGGGACATACAGATTGAGAACTCTCACGCCATCGAGGCATGCGCTGATCACGCGCTTCTGCTCTCCCAGTCGCTTGGCTTCCGCATCGTCCGGCAACTCAGCCTGGAAGCCACAGCGCACATCCTCCAGCGGTGTCCGGCTCACAAGGGCCACACCGTTGTAGGCCTTCTGTCCATGAACGCTGACATGCCAACCGAGTTCCTCGAACCGTTTCAGCGGAAAGACCGGATCGTCCACCTTGGTTTCCTGCAGGCAGAGCAGATCGGGTTGCTCGGATGCCAGCCAGGCCAGGACATGCTCCAGTCGGGTCCGCACCGAATTCACATTCCACGAGGCAATCCGCATGGACTTAACCCATCAGCCAATGACGCTTAGCATTCAGCTCCCCCATGAAATGGTCGATGGTCTGCCGTCTGGTGTTGTCCACCCTTGCTGCAGTGGTCGTGATTCCCAGCCTGGCCACTGGTGTTTCAGCTCAGGTTGAAGCTCCGTTTCAGAACCGGGAGGAGCGTGCGATCTACGGGACAGGAGACAACTCCGACGTGCTCGATGCCACCAACCCGATGGACCTGATCAACCGACTGCGTCAGTCGGGAATGATGGACGACGCCACACCGCCGTCGGACGCGGTGGACGCTGCTCTCAAGGCGTTTGAGATGGCCCCTGTTTCGGCTCCAGCACCCTGAGTCGGGCGGCGGATACCCCCCAGCTGGCTGCCAGTTCTTCAATGCGATCCGTCGGTCGGCCAGCCAGCTCCTCCCGCCGTCGGGCCTCGTTCAGCAATCCCATCAGCGTCTTGTGATCTCCCATCTCCTGTGCAAGGAGAGCGTGGGCAATCAAAGAACGTGTGTCCTGTTGATTGGTTTTGGCGAGGTCCTGATACGTCGCCACCGCGGCGGCCTTCTTTCCGCTTCTGAGCTGCGCATCAGCCAGAAGCAAACCAAGGTTGATGCGTTGATCGGCGCTGGCGGCCTTCAGGCGTTGTTCCATCACGTTCAGCGCCGCTTCAGGGGAAGCGGTCTTGAGGGTCAACAGACCCTGCTGGCTGAGCACGTCAGGGTGGGATGGATGAAGCCGCTGCAGTCGCTTCATCCCCTCAGATGCGGCCTTGAGATCACCGTTACGACGCTGCAAATCGATCAGCAGCAGACGCTGCTGACGTGACCATGGCGCTTCGGCTGAGGCTTCCAGAAACCGTTGGGAGTCCCGTTGCCGGCCCGATGCCAACAGGCGTTCGAGCAGTTCCCGGCGCTCTGAATCACCAAGATCTTTCTTGCGTCCCTCACGGATGAGTTCGATGACCCTTGAATCGCCGTCGGTTCCCTGGCTCTTTCCCGTCGCGGTTGGCATCCACAAGGGCAGTGATGCCAGGAGCCCGGCTCCTGCTGCCAGAAGGGTGATCGTGGCCAACCGTCGTCCTGGCATCGCTGCTTAAAGCTTGCGAGCCAGTCTGTAGAGGTTGCCTTGCCGCGGCTAGAATGGTTTGGCGGGATACTTCACCGCCCAGTAATCGATGCGCGATCATCCAATCCCCCCGGTCACTGAGCCGCTGCAATACCGGGCTATTGGTGTCGTCAGGGGCGTCTACAAGGCCAAGGAAGACGATCAACTCACCCGCGGCATCCTGCTGGATGCTGATGGCAACGAGCTCGAAACCGTTGTGCTGGGGAGGGTGCTCACGCTGATGCGCCGACATCTGGCCATGAATGAACCCCACCTCTGGGTGGTTTACCCCCGTTGTCGCGAAAGTGAGCATCTCCACCTTCAAATTGCCGGGATCTGGGAGCCCAGCACCCTTTCGCCTGATCAGGCCGGCGCGGAAGACAGCCTCACGGAAGGAGACGACTTCTTCTCCGTCAGGGGAGAGTTGATTTACACGAAGCCCGAAACGGGCGAACTGGTGGTGAAAATTCGCCAGCAACCCAGGGCTGATGGCAGCCGTCCGCTGCCATTCAAGATTCAGGCGAAAGGGACTGTGCCTCTCGAGCACCTGCGTCACTTCGTCAGCCTTGAGCTTCGCCGTCAGGGCCAGGCCCTGCATCTGGAGCGATTTGAAGTGATCGCTCCGATGCCGACGCGTGGAGGCAAATCCAAGGGCGGTCGAGGCCGTCAGGCCACCGGACGCGGTCCATCCATCCAGAGAAGCGGCCGCGCCGGCGTCTGATGGAGGAGGGGCAAGGCTCCACAGGGGCGCTCAGAGCGGGTGTCGCCGTTGCGGTGGTCACCGGTCTGGGAGCCTTCGGACCGGCAATCGGAATCTCCCCCGCCTGGATTGTGATCCTCGTCGGAGGGGGATTGGTTGCCTTGAGTGTCGATGCAGCCACCTGTCAGGGCATGGGAGGTCATGTTCTGGCCGAGGCGCTGCCCGGAGGCGAGGCCAGGTTGCGACGCATCGCTGTTCATGAAGCCGGCCATCTCCTGATCGCTGAGGATGAGCAGCTCCCTGTCCAGCGCGTGATGGTGGGCACCTTGGCCTGTCTTCAGGCTGGTTTGCGCAGCAGCGGAGCGACTGAATTCACCGTTCCGGACAGTGTTCGCATGCCTCTCGAGGACCTGCGCCGCTGGAGCCGGGTCTTGCAGGCTGGCATTGCTGCCGAAACGGTCGTTTACGGCATCGCTCGCGGAGGTGCTGATGACCGAGCTCTCCTGGGACGTCTCTGGGGTCTGTCTGGTCACGATGTGGCCACCGCTCAGAGGGAACAACGGCGTGCTCGTCGTGAGATTGAACAGCAGCTGAAACGCCGTCACCAGGACCTTGAGACCAAGGCCGGCGAATTGCTCAGCCTTGCGCCGCGACTGATGCGATGACGAACGACGGGTGACGGTGGAACTGCACGTTGATTGTCCGACCGGTCTCGCTGGGGACATGCTGCTGGCTGGTCTCATCGATCTCGGGGTGCCCCTGGAGGTGATCGAGCGCCCCTTGATTGCCCTCGGTCTCGACGGTCGCTACCGGCTTGATGCTCTCGAGGCGCGCAGTGGTGGCCTGCGGGGACGGCGCGTCGTCGTCCAGGGCCTGGAGCCGGATCCGCCGGCAAGGCACTGGGCTGAAATCCGCCGTCAGATTCAGGACGCGGACCTGGATCGGGAGCTGCAGACGCAGGTGCTGAGGGTGTTTGGTGCCCTGGCCGATGCCGAGGCTGCCGTTCATGGCTGTGAGGCTGAAGCCGTGCATTTTCATGAAGTCGGCGCCATCGATGCCCTGGTGGATGTGGTCGGCGTCTGCGCTGCCGTGCGCCATCTTCAGCCGGCCATCGTGAGCTGCACCCCGCCACCGATGGGGCATGGATCCGTGCCGACAGCCCACGGTGTCTTGCCGGTTCCTGCTCCCGCCGTAATGGAACTAGCCCGCCGTCATGCTGTTCCGCTCAAGCATTCGGAAGGATTCCCCCCT
The DNA here is from genome assembly GCF_000737535.1 of Synechococcus sp. KORDI-100. Classification (NCBI taxonomy): domain Bacteria; kingdom Bacillati; phylum Cyanobacteriota; class Cyanophyceae; order Synechococcales; family Synechococcaceae; genus Synechococcus; species Synechococcus sp. KORDI-100. The sequence continues at coordinate 925,467 of NZ_CP006269.1, forward strand.
GGAGAGCTGACAACGCCCACCGGTCTGGCAATGATGGCGACCTTGGCTGAGCGGTTCGCCCCTCCCTCGACCTTTGTTCCCCTTGCGGTTGGCGTGGGCCTCGGACATCGCGACCTCGATCGTCCCAACCTGCTGCGAATCTCTCGTTTGCAGGTTGATGCGGAGGTGCCATCCGGGTTGCGGTGGCAACCACTCGTGGTTCAGGAAGCCTGGATCGATGACGCATCCCCGGAGGATCTGGCCTGGTTGCTCACACGGTTAAGAGAAGCTGGTGCGTTGGATGCCGCGGTTGTTCCTCTGCAGATGAAGAAGGGACGGGCCGCCCACGCGGTGACAGCGTTGGTCAGCCCCGAGAAGGCGGAATCGCTTCGCCAGGTCTGGCTGGCGACAGGATCCAGTCTTGGCCTGCGCGAACGGCAGCAGGGGCGCTGGGTCTTGCCACGCCGGTCTGGAACACTCAAAACGCCCTGGGGAACCCTGCGCGCCAAGCAGATGCGTCGACCCGATGGCCGCTGCAGTGTGAAACCAGAAGCGGATGATCTTCAACGCCTGAGCCGAACGAGTGGATGTTCCATCGAGGAGTTGCGTTTGGCCGCTGCGTCCGTGCCCTTTGAAACCGAGGAGTCGTGGGACTGGTGATGCGCTGGCTGCGCCAGCCAAAGTTGTGGATCACCCTCGCCAGCCTGGTACTGATCGGAATCGCCCTGGTGCAACAGGGCGGTCAGCTCAGGGAGCAGACCCTGGATGCTCGGGGCTGGTGGTGGTTGTTGCTGGGTCTCGGGATCAGCTGGATCAGCATTCTCGTGAACGGAGCCGCCTGGCGTCTGTTGCTGGATTGGCTCGGTCATCGTCCAGCGCAGCTGGACGTGATTCCCTTATTCGTGCGAAGCAATCTGCTCAAGTACCTGCCCGGCGGCATCTGGCACCTTGTTGAGCGGTTGCGTGTCCTGCGATCCCAGATCGGGGCAGGACCGGCGCTGGCAGCGGTGATCCTGGACCCGCTGCTGATCGCGGCAGCGTCTGTGCTGATGATCGTTGTTGGCGGCTGGCAGAACGGATTGCTGTTGGTGGCGCCATTGCCCGCTCTCCTGATGGTGCCGCGCTGGCGGGAACCGATCCTGCAACGTCTTGAACGCATCAAGGCCCGCCAGTTCGAGAGCAAGGGCGGGGGAAGCCTTGAGATCGAGACCTACGGCAGTGGTCGCGGCGGGTATCCATGGACACCGATGGCTTGGCAATTGGCCTTCGTGGCCTGCCGTTTCCTCGGTTTTTATTGCTGCGTCTTTGCGTTCAGGCTGCCGGATCCGGCCTGGTTCATCTGGCTGGCGTCCTTTTCGCTGGCCTACGCCGTTGGTCTGGTGGTGCCAGGGGCCCCTGGAGGTCTCGGGGTGTTTGAAGCCACGCTGTTATTGCGGCTGGGCAGTTCGGTCGCGGAGGCACCGCTGCTGGCGGTGGTGCTGAGTTACAGGGTCATCTCAACGTTGGCGGACCTGCTGGCCGGGGGCGCGCTGGTTGTGGATGGGGCCTTGCTGCGACGCCTCAGCCCCCGTCCATAAGGCTTGCCTTAAAGAGATTGTTCCAGCCTTGATTGTTGGGTTTTGAGCGATGACATCGGCAGGTCGAGGAACAGATAAACAACGTGTATGAAGACGCCGACGGCAAACAGAAATTCGGCGATTTCCTGTTCGCGAGTATGGAAATAAACCAAATCAATTCCTTGCTTTTCAAGCACGACACCCCAGTACATCAATGCGGCAATGGCGAAATAACTGGCTGTGCAGCCGATCGGCAGCAGGAGGTCGGCGATGGATCCCAGGCGCAGAGTTCCATTGCGCCTTAAGAGGAATCCGATGACGGCAGTGAAGGTCAGGAGGGTGAAGACGCAGGCGGCAATCGTCCAGGTGTGGTAATGCAGAAAAGAGAGGTTATGGAAGTTTGTCTCCTGCTGCATGTTGTGTTGATCCATCACCTCTGGCGACGTCCAGTTGAAAATCATCTGGCCCCAGCTCATTTCTTCCATGGCCAACAGAAAAAGGCCAAATCCACCAGCTTGAGTCAGAAATCTCAAGCGCTGTCCGCGAACCTCGGAGGCCACTTTGAACAGCAGAAAGCTTGAGCCAAGAAAAAGAACAAATCCCAGCCATTCCACAAGGCTTCCCTCCGAAATTCGCCTGAGATAACTTTTGAAATCGGAGAGCTGAAATCGATAAATCAAGAAGATTGGCCAGATCAGCAGTGGAACAAGAAAAATGCGTAACCGCCCGGATTTCGCTGTGTCGATCGACGCAACAAGTTTGATGATCAAACCCTTCAAAGAGCTGGCCAGAAGAACAGCGCCAAGGACACCCTGCATCAGCTGAACCCAGGAGGTGGTTCCCCAGCCCGCCTGGCTGATCGTCAGCACATTGGCGATCAAAATAATGATTAGGGCACTGCCCACCAATCCTGTGATCCACGACGCCAGAATGCCGATAAAGAGGATTCGTTCCCGTCTTAATCGCGAGGCGACAAGAAATTGATTGTTGTCCTGAAGAGAATCCTCAAGTTGATCGTGAATCGAAGCCAAGTCTGCCACTTATTGTCTTTACTCAGAGTTAACCATATTAAGCCCCCTTTAGGGGCTCGTTTTAGTCGCTCTGAAAACCATCTGCTGGCAACAGCTCCTCGTTGCGATCAGGCACCGGGATTGCCGCTTGCAACGCCTGACCAGGCCCGATCCATCAGCGAATCTCTTACTGGTGACATGCACATTCAACGGCGAGATCGCTTGCTTCGATGGTTTAAATCCCTGTGCTGATTGTGAAAATCAATGTGTCAACGGATCTTGAACGCAGACTGAACCGGACCAAGGTCTTCCGATCATGATGCCGCTGGATCTGCCGCTGCCCTGCCCGCTGGATGCCGGCTGGGACTTGATCCGCACGGAAGCCCTCCCCCGCGAAGCCAGGGACGGACGCCCGATCGGCGGTTTCTCAGCTGCCGCGTACCAGCCCCGGCAGGATCGTCTCTGGTTGCTCAGTGATTCACCTCGTGGACATCTGATCCCCTGGGGCGGGCTGGCCAAGCTGCTTCGGGGAACCCAGACCAAGCTCACGCCTGGTCCGCGCTTGCAGTTGCGAGATCGGTCGGGTCAACCGTTGCCGGAGGGATTTGACGGTGAAGGTCTGGTGCTGGACGGGAACAATGCCTGGATTGCCAGCGAGGGGCAACGCACGCCGGAACGCCCGGCCAGATTGATCCGCATCGATCTGGCGACGGGGCGGCAGCAGCAGACCATTCCACTTCCAGACAGCTGGCAGGCCTCACCGGGACGGGGACTGGCGGTCAACAAGGGACCGGAATCGCTCACGGCACTGAGCCCGACGGAGCTGCTGCTGGCCGCTGAACGGCCATTGCTGCAGAGCGATGACCCCGCGGCGGTGCCGATCGCACGGATCGGCCACCATGGAGCCGTGGGGCTGAGTGGATCAATGGATCTCTCGTCTGTTGGAGAAAACGACGGGCTGACCGAGCTCCTGGCACTGCCTGCCTCCCATCACGTGCTGGGTCTGATCCGCGGCTATCAGCCGCCGATCTCCTGGTCCGCCACGCTGCTTCTGCTTCCTTACCCCGACAGGTCGGCTCCACCTCTGAAGCCGGTGTTGGGGTGGGATCTGCTGGCTGCCGGTCTGCCTGCAGACAACTGGGAGGCCCTGGCTGTTGGTCCTCAGTTGAGCGATGGACGCACTACGTTGGTATTGGCGAGTGACGACAACTTCAACCCACTCCAGTCAAGCTGGATCGCAGTGATGGCTCCGCGCCGCACTGACGCCTGCCCTGACTGATGCGATGACGCTGCGCCGCCGCTCTGTTCTGTCCATGCTCGGCTTTGGGGGCGTGGGTTTGCTTGCGGCCAAGGCCGGGGGTAGCTCTTCAGCCCGCGCGTCCGCTGCTTCGCCAAACAGCAGCGCTTTCCCCTTTCAACCGGTGCGCGTTCCCCTGCCGGTGAACAGTGATGGCCTGACGGCAGCTCAACAGCAGACCACCTACCGCGAGATGACTGTTGAGGACCGGCTTGTCGTGCCGGAGGGGTTCCGTTCCGATCTCCTCGCGGCATGGGGGGATGCCCTGGGCAGCAGTCGTTTCGGGTTCAACAACGATCACCTCGGCTTTGTGCAGCACGATGCGAACCGGGCATCGATGACCGTGAACTTCGAATACATCAGCCCGAAGCCCTGGGTGGATGGCTTTCAGGAGGTGGTGGGTCAGCCTCTCCCTTACACAGCTCTGGTGCGGTCCTTGGCGCCAGTGGATGGCGTGATCGATTGCACGGCCCTGGCCGCCACGGACCCCCGTCTGGGGCAGATCCGTGCCGTCGCTGATCAGGCGATGACCGATCTCGGGATTGGTGTGATGACCTTGAAACGCGATGGCAAGGGCCACTGGGTGCGCGCCAACGGCCCCCAGGACCGGCGCATCGATGGCATCGCCGGCCTCAACCATCCGGCCGATCGGCTGTGTTCGACAGGGCCGGCCACCAAGGTGTTTGAGGCGGCCAGCCGTCTGGGTTACAACGACGGACTGGGCAGCGCGGTGATCGGCACCTTCGCCAACTGCGGCGGCGGCACCACCCCCTGGGGCACGGTGCTCAGCGCGGAGGAAAATTTCCAGTCCCAGGTGCCGGAGCCCGTGTTCGCTGACGGCAGTTCTGTCCCTCCCGGGCAGCGTCCCTTCCTCTGCCGAGAGCGCAAGTTGTACGGGCTCGGCAATGTCTATGGCCTGGCGGGGAACAAGTACGGCTGGATGGTGGAAGTCGATCCGGACGCCCCCGATCAGCAGGCGGTCAAGCACACGGCGCTGGGACGGTTTCGCCATGAGGCGGTGGCGGTGCGTGCGGAAGCGGGCCAACCCCTGCTGGTGTATTCCGGCTGCGACAGACGCGGTGGCCATCTCTACCGCTTCGTCAGCAGCAAGACGGTCACGGATGTGAAGGACAAGGCCAATTCCCGTCTTCTGGAGGACGGTGAGCTGCAGGTGGCCCGCTTCCAGGCCGATGGCACGGGCACTTGGCTGCCGCTGCGCCCAGACACCGCGGTGGATCCATTCCTGCCAAGCCGGTTTGATCAAGCGGACCTCGCCTGCCCCGTGGAGCTTCCCAACAGCGATCGCCTGCAGGCCGTTGCCGAGCTGTTCCGCGACGATGCGTCCGTTCAGGCTTACCGCGAGCGTTACCCAACCCTTGCCAGCCTTTATCGGGGCGATGGGGATGCGTTGCAGGGGGCGATTTTGGTGGATGCCCACCTGGCGGCCAGCGCCATCGGGGCGACTCCGACCGCCCGTCCGGAAGACACCAAGATCGACCCCATCAGTGGTGATCTGTTGATTGCCTTCACGTCCGGTTCGCCGGGAAGCACCGGAGGTGCTGATCCTGCTGTGTTTCAGGGGCCGGAGGGTCAGTCCAGCTGGCCCAACGGCTGGGTGATGCGTCTCAGCGACCAGGGTGAGAACGGTTTCCGCTGGAGGATGGCAGCGACTGGGGGCACCCCCTGGGCCGGTGGTCTGGGGTTCACCAATCCCGACAATGTGGCTGTCGACTCGAAAGGAAATCTCTGGGTTGTCACGGATCGCTCGATGAAAGGGTCAGCGGGGGATGTGTTCGGCAACAACAGCTGCTGGTTTGTACCGCGTCAGGTTGACTCGGAGGAGTCGGCAGCCTGTTTTGCCATCGGTCCCATGGAGTGTGAGGTCACCGGCGTCTGTCTGGATCGCCCGGAGGAGACAGTCTTCCTTGCGATTCAGCATCCCGGTGAGCTGCATGGATCTCGCCAGCAGGGCGATGAGGAGTTCCAGGCTCATGACCTGGTGGATCGTGAGGGCAACGTCTTTCAGCAACTGCGCCGGCTCCCGCTTGGCTCCAACTGGCCAGCCCAGGCGCCCGATCGGCCGCCCCGCTCCGGTGTGGTGGCGATCCGTCGCAGCAGCGGTCAGTCCTTGCTGGAGGCCTGATCGAGGCTTGGCACCAGCGCCATCGATGCCAGCAGGCCCAGCACCAGGATCATCAGGGCCGGCAGCAGAGCTTCGGCGAGCCGTTCATCGCCGGCGTACTGATAGACCCGCACGGACAGGGTGTCGAAATCGAAGGGGCGCAGCGCGAACGTGAGCGGCAGTTCCTTCACCGTGTCGACGAACACCAACAACAGCCCAACGGTCATCGGACCCCGCAGCAGGGGGAGATGCACGTTCTGAAGAACCTGAAGCCAGTTCAGTCCCATGCCGGTTGCAGCCTCATCCAATGACGGATTGATGCGCTCCAAGGCGGCATCAATTCCACCTTTGGAGACGGCCAGAAATCGGTCGCTGTATCCCCAGAGCAGAAGAACAATCGGACTGAACTGCCATGGTGCGTTGGCAAACAGCAGAGCCAAGGCCAGCACGGTGCCTGGAATGGCGTAGCCCATCCCGGCCAGGAAGGTGAGGCCTTTCAGCCAGCCAGCCTCGATCCAGCGTTTCGCCAGGGCAAGAATCAGTGATGCCAGGACGGCGAGCAGAGCTGCGGCAAGCCCGAGCAGAAAGGTCCGTAGGACCATGACAAACAGATCGTCTCCCTGAGGCTGGCTGAGCTGATCGAGGTTCAGAGCGCCCCAGCAGAGAGGGATGCCGAGACTCAGGGCGGGCGGAAGCAGAGCGAGAAGCTGCGCGGATAAGGCCCGAGGACCGCTCAGGTTCCAGGCCGTTGCATCCCCTCCGCCAACACCGTCGCTCCAACGACGGCTGCGTTGACGCAGCTGACGTTCGGCTGCGACGAGACCGAGCACAATGACCAGGGTGACCAGCGCCAGTGCAATCGCTCCAGCGGGATTCCCTTCCGCCTGCCAGGCCTCGAGAATTCCGGCGGAAAGACTCGGAATACCCAGCAGTTCGACGGCTCCAAGTTCGTTCACGATTTCCATTCCCATCAGGGCGATCCCCGCACCGATGGCTGGCAGGGCAATCGGCAAGGCAACGCGACGGAAGGCTTGCCACGGCCCAACGCCGAGGCTTCGGCAGGCTTCAAGCTGGCGGCGACCACTGACGGAGAAGCTTTCGGTGCTCAACAGAAACACGTAGGGATAAGTACTGAGCGCCATCACGGTGATGCCCCAGCCGATGCCGTGGATGAGAAATCCGCTGCGACTGCCCAGGTCGATCAACGTGGCCGAGAGCAGATAAGCGGGGGTTGCCAGGGGGATCAGCTGGGCGATGCGTAGCCAGCGGCGGCCAGGGAAACGACAGTTGCTGAGAAGCCAGCCGTTGGCCGCTCCGATCACCGTGCCGACGAGGGCACTGCCGATCAGAAGCTGAAGGGTGCCAAGAATCTGTTCGCCGCCATCAGCACTGAGTTGAAGAACGTTTCCTTCAGAGGCTTGAATGGCCTCACTGATTAAACTTAATAGAGGCCAGATTGCCAGAAGGGCGATTGACGCGGAAAGAACAACAAGAACAGTTCTGTTGCCGGAACGTATCAGAGGAGTTATCGCCATTCAGCTCGACCGGTCAATTGTTTTTCGGATTCTATACAGCAACTCAGGGAGTGGTGATCAGCATCTGATCTGGCATGATTTGATGCCAATTGATGTTGTCGTTAGTCGATGAAATATGGCTCGACGCCGGGTAAGGCGGTGCTGACTCTGTTTCTTTGCCTGGCAAAAGTGATGCCTCTGAGCAAAGTCATTCGTATCGTAAAAACTTGTTTTCACCGTCAGGAAACCGCTTGAACCAGGGTCCCAGGGCAGTGGATCCGTCGGAAGATTTTTTTCAGGAAAAGCGTGAGCGTGTTGTCGCCGCTGGCTCGCAATCGATAACGGCCGGGTTGCACTGAAGCGCATAACGAAACCGGCTTGAGAACAAATTCGGGGGTGCTCCGACGCTGTTTTAGGGAGCTCAGATGAGGTCTACTTGAATGGCACGATCAATGTCGATTGACAGTTAAAAGATGTCATATCAATGAAGGTCGATGATCAACAATCGGTCAAGGTTTAAATCGCACATCGCATCAACTCAATTGATGCGGTCGTCCGGACCGTTCCTTTTCATGATTCACCGTACTGACTCAATTAATCGTTGCTGGTGGTGAATCCTGTCGCGCTTCAGTCGATCTGGCACCGATACCCCGGATCGGGTGATGTCTGGTCACTCAGGGGCATCGATCTTGATATCGCCGAAGGAGAGCTTCTCGGCCTTCTGGGGCCATCGGGTTGCGGAAAAACGACCCTTCTGCGCTGTATTGCAGGTTTTGAACATCCTGCCAAGGGGACCATTCTCATGCACGGGGCTCCGGTGGCTGGTGCAGGGCGACTGGTTCCACCCGAGCGACGTGGTGTGGGCATGGTCTTTCAGGACTATGCCCTCTTCCCTCACCTGACGGCTTGGCAGAACGCCTGTTTCGGTTTGGTGAGGGGTGCCGACACCAGCCGTGTGTCCTGGCTGTTTGAGCTGCTTGGGATTCAAGGGCTCGAGAAGCGCTTTCCCCATCAGCTTTCCGGTGGGCAGCGTCAACGCCTGGCCCTGGCCAGGGCCTTGGCCCCCTCGCCAAGGGTTGTGTTGCTCGACGAACCTTTTTCCAGCCTGGATGTTGAGGTGCGTCTACGCCTTCGCGGCGAACTCAGCGGAGTGTTGCAGGCCTGCGGTGCGAGCGGCGTCATCGTGACCCACGATCCAGGGGAAGCCCTGGCGATCTGTGATCGCGTGGCCGTGATGCGTGACGGCTCCCTTCATCAATGCGCGTCCCCCCAGGAGATTGTGCGCGACCCGGCAACCGCTTTTGTGGGCTCGTTTGTCCTGCAGAGCAATGTCATTCCTGTGCAGCCCCCCAGGAAAGGAGAGCTTTCTTGTGCTCTCGGCAGTTTCAGGAATCGTGCTCAGCTTGAGGCGCTTCAGCAGGATTGGCCCGATGAATCCTGCGTGCTGGTTGATCCGCAGGCCATTGGTCTGGTTGCTGAACCAGGAGCTCAGGCCAGTGTGCTCGGGCGAGAGTTTCTCGGTGACCTCTGGGAATACAGAATCCGACTTGGTGACTTGCTTCTGCGTGCCAGGTGTCCATTGGAACAGGATTATCTGCCCCACGCTCGTTGTCGCGTGGCTTTAAAAGACGACGCCTCAGTCAAGTTATTACCCCAACGAATTGACTTGAGAAAGATTGGTTTTTAACCGCTCTGGATTCTTGAATCACCCATTCATTGATTTTCCCCTTTGTTCATGAAAGATCTCACGCGTGCGATCAATGATCATTTGGCATCTGAATTTCAGGCCAGCCACACATATCTCGCGATGCCAATTTGGCTGCGCGAAAATGATCTGATTGGTTTTTCCACTTATATATTGAATAAGAGCAATGAAGAGCGCGGTCATGCATATCGAATGATCGCATTTCTAGTTGACAGTGATCAGCAAGTTGAGTTACCCACTGTTGAAGCGCCGGAACGGAGCTGGCCATCCGTGAAGGACCTGTTTGATGTTGTTGCCAGCTTGGAAAAGGGTGTCACGGCCTCCATTGACAGGCTTTACAGCCTTGCTGAACAGCTCAATGAACGCAGTGCCACAGCCATGCTCGATTGGTTTGTTGAGGAACAGGTGCAGGAGGAAGCAGAAGCCCGCTTTGTCTGCAAGCGTCTGCGCCTTGCCGGGGCGAATACAGCAGCGCTGCTGCTTCTGGATCAGCAATTCCTGGACGGAACAGCTCTGGCGTCCGTGAAGGGAGGATCGGGTTTTGGAGTCGTTGCGGCGAACTGACTGATCAGGACCAGAGGGACAGATTCTCCAGCGCCGGCGACATTTTTTTCAGAAGAGGATTTCAGGCAGCCCCCGGGTTCTGGACCAACAAAAAACTCCCTGGATCAGCAGGGGGCTTGCGATTGTTGAGTCACACGATCAGCGACGGGGCTGGTCTCGCACAGGAATCGGGATCAGGACGGGTTCACGAAGACCACCGCCGGAATTGTCGTCATCGGAATCCTCCAGAAGCCAGATCAAGAGGCTGGCGGCCATCACAAGAGCAAGGAGCGCGAGTGTTTCAGCCATGGATCCGATCACCATCGCATCAACATAGTCAGCTTGTCGGGGCAACGCAGGCCTGAAGCTGCTGTCGAAGGGTGTTGTGATCAAGGTCACGTCCGATCAGCACAAGCTGGTTCTTTCGCGCGCCGGTCCAATCGCTGTCGTCAATGGAAAAGCGCTTGCCAGCCAGATGGAACACATGGCGTCGTTCGCTTTCCTCGAACCAGAGAATCCCTTTGGCCCGGAACACCTCTGCCGGCAGCTCGTTGTCCAGAAAATTCTGAAATCGCCTCAGCGCAAACGGCCCATCACTGCTGAAGGAGAGAGAGGTGAAGCCATCCACGGCCAGATGGTCACTGTGTTGGTGCCCATGGTCGTTGCTGTGCCCGTGCCCGTGGTCATGGCTATGTCCGTGATCGTGGCTGTGTCCATGGTCGTGGCTGTGTCCATGGTCGTGGCTGAGTCCATGGTCGTGGCTGTGCCCGTGCCCGTGGTCATGGCTGTGTCCGTGCGCGTGATCGTGGCTGTGGTCACGGTCGTGGTCGTGGTCGTGGCTGTGCGCGTGATCGTGGCCGTGGTCGTGGTCGGGGCTCTGCGGAGAGTCGGCCACCTTGTCTGATTCGAACAAGCCAACGCTGAGCAGCAGGGGCAGGGGAACATCACCTTTCACCGAGTGCAGGATGCGGGCGTCGTTCTTCACATCGCGAAGCTCCTGCTCAACAGCCTTGAGGCGTTCAGGGGGGACCAGGTCCACCTTGTTCAGCAACAGTATGTCGCCGTAAATCACCTGAGCCCGACCCACCTGCGTGTCCAGCACGGCCTGATCGAAGTTTTCGGCATCGATGAGGGTGATGATCGAATCCAGTCGCGTCTGCTCCCGCAGTTCGCTGCCCAGAAAGGTCATGGCCACCGGCAGGGGATCGGCAAGCCCCGTGGTCTCCACCACGATGTAGTCCAGTTGTTCTGGACGTGAGATCACTCGCTCCACCGTTTCCATCAGCTCGTCGTTGATCGAGCAGCAGATGCAGCCGTTGCTCAACTCCACCATGTCTTCAGCGGTGGTCACCACCAGCTCGTTATCGATGCCGATCTCGCCGAATTCATTCACCAGCACTGCGGTCTTGACGCCGTCCTGATTGCTGAGGATGTGGTTCAGAAGGGTGGTTTTCCCAGCCCCAAGAAAGCCGGTGAGGATGGTGACGGGGACACCGGCTGATGCGGTGGCTGAGGTCATAACAGTGATCCCACTCAGCTCATGCTGGCAGCAAGGCATCGATGGCGGCAGCCAGGCCGGCATCAAGGTCGCTCAGGCCTCCAAGGTCGTGGGTGGTGAGTTCGATCGAGATGCGGTTGTAGACGTTGCTCCAGTTGGGATGGTGCCCGCGCGATTCAGCCAGGAGAGCCACCTGGCTCATGAACCCGAAAGCCTCGACAAAATCACGGAACTCGAGATCACGTCTCAGTCGATCGTCGCTCAGCGTCCAAAGCGGCAGCGTTGTCGTGAGCTGCTGTCGCTGATCCGTTGTGAGCAGGGTGGCCATGGGACGTGAAACCGGGGACGCATCCCATTGTGTTGTCCTCTCTCTGGGAAAATGTGGACACATCTCTTGCTCCCATCGGTGACAACAGCATTGCGACGCTTTCTTTGCTTTTTCACCGCCTGTCTGCTCAGCCTTGTGTTCACCCTGGCCATCTCAATCGATGCTGGTGCGCAGGATCAACCTGTTGAGGAAACGGTCGATCTTGTTCAAGATGAAGCGGATGGAACAGATCAGGACGAGACCAATGAAGTGAATTCATTAGAAACCCCTGAGGTTCAAAAAACAACCATCATTGGTATCGAAGGGGAGGTCCTCAATCCGATCATCAAGATTGAAGACCAGCCGTTTTATGACGAGCTTCAGCGTCTGGCTCTCTTCTGGGACGACTCACCAATCGGTCATGTCGAAGATCGTGCTCCCAAGGAAACCCTGTTGAATTTTTACGCCGTGATGGCGAGTATTGGGTCTGAAATCGAGTCGATCCGCAGAGACGCCAAGCAAGACCCGGGTTTCGGTTGGACACCTGAAATGAAGACCCGAATTCGAAATGTTGATGTCCTGTTTGGGCTTGCTATTAAAGCCTTGAATGGTTCGGATTTTCCAGAAAGTGTAAGAGATGATCTTGTTGATGAGGCCGCCATACAACTAAAATTGGTTTTGGATTATGTGTTTTCCAGTAGCCGCCGTCCGATTGAAATTCCGGATGAGGAAGGTGTGCGTTTGATGAATCAAGGTCTGGTGAGGCGTGACGTGTTGACCTGGCGCCTCCCAAGTACAGGAATCGTGTTGGCGAGTGATGCTGAGCAGGAAGGAAATGACTGGTATTTCAGCCCTTCAACGGTTGCCAGTGCGGCAAAGATGTACAAGGAAATCGAGTCTAAAGCTGAAACATTTAAAGGAGTTCCATTCGCAACCCCAGATTTTTATCGCAATTTCATTAGAACGCCATGGCATCTTGTGCCGCCGAAGTGGTATCTCAATCTGCCTGACTGGGTTCATGAATTCATCGAGGTTGATGTTTTTGCAGGTCAGACGGCTTTTCAGATTGTATTTGCAACACTCACATTTGCTCTCTACATCGTTATCGTTTTCCTTCTGGTTTCGAGATTGATTGCAAGCCATGTGAATCGAGCTGCAATCCTGACAACAATTTCCGCTCAAGAGCGGCTTGATGGTGTCTGGAAGGATGATGAAGTGGCTTGGACCCGTGTTTTATATGTTCTGCCGATTCTTCCGCTGACGACAATCTCCAAGGTTTTTGTTGACGACTATTTGAATTTCACTGGTGTTCCTCTGGTCTTTGCCACGTACTTCTTTTACGTGGCTTGGTGCCTCTCTGCTTGTCTGCTCGCGTTTTACTTTTTTGAGGCACTTGGTAAATCGGGTGCGGAAACTTTGCTGCGTGTACGTGGTAGTGATTCGTCGATCAAGCTGAAACGTTGGGGTAGTCGTGTCCAGCCTATCTGCCGGGCTATTACGGCATCGTGACGCTTTTCCTTGTGTACCGAATGTTAATTCAGCTCGGTCTCCCCGGCAGCCTTGTGCTTGCGTTGTCGTCCGTGCCTGGTCTGGCGATCGCGCTTGGTGCGTCCAAGTTGCTCAGCAATCTTTTTGCGGGTTTTTCGATTCAAACGGACCGCCCGCTGCGTGTTGGTGAGTTCTGCAGGATTGGTGACTATCTGGGATATGTCACCAAAATTGGGTTGCGTTCGATTGAGATTCAAACACTGACAAGTACGGTTGCTATTCCAAACTCAATTGCAGATGATTCGATCATCGTTAATTATTCAGACCGTCAACTGCTGACGGGTTACGAACATCGTCAGGGTGTTGAAATCCGTGTTCCGATTGGTGTTTCGCTGACGTCTGCTCAGGTGAATCAACTGCTCTTCTTCATTAACAGGTACCTGGAGGGTTCGGGTGATTTATCTGATACGCGAGTCGATGTTGAACAGGTGAACGGAGATGAATTGACGATCATTGGTTTTGGCTATGGGGATTTTTTAACGTGGGAGGATTATCTGGAAACGCGCAAAAAGATTTTTGTTCGTTTTAAGCAGATCATCGCTCAGGTTCTGATGTCCAGAATCGTCTTGCGTGTGGCTTATCAGACCCCAGAAGCTGTGCGGAGGACCGTTCCTGAGCAGATCAAACAGCTTGTTTGTCTTGATGAGCAGATCACCTTTGGCAGTTGCGAATTGCTGAAAATCTCTGACTACAGCTACGACTTTATTTTTGATTTCCGAGCCTTTCATCGCACCTATGGCCTTTTTCTGAAGGCTGTGGATCGGATCAACCATGATCTTCTCACTTTGTGGAGAGAGAAAACATTGTGATGCCCTTCCCAACCTCGATCTTTATCCAGAAGCCGGCCGAACTCCTTGATCCCCGGGGAGTCAATCCGATGTGATGTCGTGCAGTCGATCCACCATCAGATCAACCTCGGTCTCCACGCCTCCATCGCGGGCCCACGCCTCAGGGTCATGGCGCTTCAGGATGTCCTCGTTCAATTGGGTGGCCTGTTGAGCAGCTGAATCCTGCTCACCAATCAGTTGACAGGCGATGCGGCGTTGGTGAGGTGCATCCCGGTGTTCCCAGAGATAGAGAGCCTGCCAGGTGCCAAGCCACAGCTGCCCTCTGGCGAGGCTCAGCGTCATCGTCTGAGCCGTTAACGCAGTGCGAATGTGCGCCGGCATATCGTCCGGACCTTCATCGCGATGCCGGTAGGGATGGTCCCGGGGGACGACCCGATCCATCCAGTTCGCCAGATCCTCCAACACCCTTGGATCAGCGTTTTCGTTGATCGTGAGACTGGCGCTGGTGTGGAGGCAGGTGAGATGCAGAGCACCCTCGCCGATGCCCGTACCGGTCAACCACCGGTTGATCATCGGGTCCAGCCGCGTGAACCCTTTGCCGCGCGTCGGAACGTCCAGCTCGTGCCGGATCATTGTCAGTTGATCTGCCACGGTTCCAGGCCTGGTTCCATCAACCTAGGCAGAGGTCTTGATGCAGGAATTCGAGCTTGATGGTTACTCCGGATCTCACCCTGCTGTACGACGGTGGCTGCCCGCTGTGCGTTCGGGAGGTTCGTTTTCTCCGATCCCGTGATCGCGATCAACGACTCGCGTTTGTGGATATCGACGCCTCGGATTACGACCCGATGGCCCATGGCGGCATCGGCTATCGGCAAGCCATGGGCAGGATTCATGCCATCGATGGGTCCGGCGCCGTGCTCCGCGACGTTGCTGTTTTTCGAGAGGCCTATCGATTGATCGGTCTTGGCTGGATTTATCGCCCGACGCGCCTGCCGTTGATCGCTCCGCTGGTTGATGCGGTGTATGGACTCTGGGCTGATCGGAGGCTCCAGATCACAGGGCGCCCGGATCTCGACACGCTCTGCCGGGATCGCCAGCAATGCAAGACCGTGGAGAACAGCTCCCCTTGAAGCAGCCGCTCTTGATGTGGCCACCATTGATTCACAGGATCGTTGTGCCCACACTGGTGAAGAGGCATCCGTCTTCACTGTGCAGAACCAATCCCATCCTCCGTTCGAAGGATTTTCCGACCGTGTGACCGATGGGACCGATCAGGAACGCACCGTGGCCTACAGCCGCTGGTTGAAGCGCCTCAGGGAGAATCAAGGCGAGCCTGATTCCGCCGGGGACAGATCGTCCGAGCAGGCGTCTCGTTAACGTTTGGCGAATCGGTAGTTCAGATGAAAGCCGCGTCTTCGGCTTGGGATCGCCTGGGGTCGTATCTCAGGGAAACGCAGCTTCTCGGTTCGATCCAGAGCGCCCTCTACTGGGACCAGAACACCCGGATGCCAAGTGGCGGATCGGTGTGGAGAGGTGAACAGCTGTCACTTTTGGCCACCCAGCTCCATGCCCGTCAAAGCGCAGACCATTACGCGGAGTTGATTCACGCTGCCCGGCAGGAGTGGACGGACTCCTCAGAGACGGAGGCCACCAGCGATCGCGGCCGAAATCTTGATCTTCTGGAGCAGGATCTGCGCAGGCAGCGGGCCCTTGACCCTGCGCTGGTCGCAGCCTTGGCGATGGCCAAGTCGGAGGGGTACAACCTCTGGCAGCAGGCTCGCCGATCCTCTGATTTCTCCCTGTTTGCTCCGGCATTGGAGCGGATGATCAAGCTGCGCCAGGACCAGGCAGCTCAGCTGGCGGAGCCACGCAGTTGCTGGGAAACATTGGCGCAACCGTTCGAGCCTGATCTGACCCTGCCGAGACTCAGGGACCTGTTGGCTCCGTTGCGACGTCGTCTGCCGGAGCTGGTCGCCTTGGCAACGAGTTCCCCGCGTCCCCGCAGGCTTGGCTGGGATTTGTCCGAGAACGGCCAACACAGACTGTGCCAGGAGCTGTTGACCTCATGGGGACAGGATCCGGCCATCAGTTGCGTGGCCCAGTCCCCCCATCCGTTTTCGATCACGCTCGGGCCCTCCGACTACCGACTCACCACCAGAATCGTGAAGGGGCAACCCCTCTCCTGTTTTCTGGCGACAGCCCATGAGTGGGGCCACTCCCTTTATGAACAGGGGCTGCCGAATCAGACCCATCAGTGGTTTGCCTGGCCGCTTGGACAGGCCACATCAATGGCGGTTCATGAAAGCCAGTCGCTCTTCTGGGAAAACCGAGTGGCGCGCAGTTTTGCCTTTGCCAAGCAGTGGTGGGGCCGATTCTCAGAACAGGGAGCGCCCTTCAAAAGTGCCGATGATTTCTGGCGAGACCTCAATCCCCTGGCGCCGGGTCTCAACCGCGTTGAAGCGGATGAGCTGAGTTATGGCCTCCACATCATGATTCGCACGGATCTTGAGATCGCCCTGCTTGAGGAGGGCTTGCCTGTGGAGGATCTGCCCCGTGAATGGGGGGATCGCTACCAGCAGCTGCTGGGTGTGTCCCCTGGCGACGACGCCGAGGGCTGTCTTCAGGATGTGCATTGGTCCGAGGGACTGTTTGGCTACTTCCCCTCGTATCTGCTGGGACATCTCATCAGTGCTCAATTGAGTGAAGCGATGACTGCGGAGATCGGTGCCCCGGAGCAGCACATCGAATCGGGTGATGTTCAGCTCCTGCTGGACTGGTTGAGAACGCGAGTCCATTCCGTCGGACGGGCTCTCAATGCGGAGGGGCTGGTCCGGCAGGTGAGTGGTCATCCCCTCAGCAGTGAACCCTTCCTGCGCTACCTCGAGTCGAAGCTGGAGGCCCTCTCAACCAACACCGCATCGCCCCTGGCCTGACGGCCAGATCACTGCTTCAGGCAAGCCATGGCGGCCGCCGCGTAAGATCCCGGCGCAATCGACCGCCATTCATGGCCAATCTCGAGCAGGCTCCCAGCCGCAGCATGCCCAACCTGCTGCACGTGCTTCCGGCCTTCGCTGATGAAGCGGAGCTTCGTCTCAACACGATTGTGGAGCTCAACTCCAACACCATCAACAAGTACGAGCTGATCACCGAAACCGGTCATCTCAAACTGGATCGGGTTGGCTACTCATCCCTGGCTTATCCCTTTGCCTACGGATGCATCCCTCGCACCTGGGACGAGGACGGTGATCCCCTCGACATCGAGATCGTCAATGTGACCGAGCCCCTCGTCCCTGGATCGATTGTTGAAGCGCGCATCATCGGTGTGATGACCTTCGACGATGGCGGTGAGGTGGACGACAAGGTGATCGCTGTTCTGGCGGACGACAAGCGTGTCGATCACATCAAGAGCTTCGAAGATCTCGGCGAGCACTGGAAGAAGGAAACCACCTATTACTGGGAGCATTACAAGGACCTCAAAAAGCCTGGGACCTGCACCGTCAATGGCTTCTTCGGTCCAGACAAGGCGGTTGAGATCATCAAGAGCTGCGAAGCTCGCTATCTCAAGGAGATCGACCCAATCTTGGTTGATTGATCGGGAGCGGAGGTTTCCGAGGGAAGCGTCTCTGGGGGTCAGCGCTGGTACATGTTCACCAGCACGCTTCTGCTGGCATCGGGATGCTGGGGGTGGCCCCGGTGAGCTCCTCGTTGGGAGGAGATCACCATGTCTCCTGGGGACGCGAACAGGGGTAGGGCCGTGGTGTCATCCAGCTGGCTGAACTCGTAGGTTCCAATGCCGTGTTGTTCGTTGAATGCACGGCTGCGTTTCCAGCTGCGCCTCTCTCGGTGAGAGCTGGGCACATAGCAATAAGGGCCGATGTCGAGACTGCCGACCTGGGAGAGAAACACAAACGACTTGAACTTCAGGGAGCGGCCGTCGCAGTGATACCCGCGGGTGTCCTGGACGCCACGATTGACGTAAAGATTGCGGCACTTGACCCGCACCGGCGTGAGACAGGAGGCCATCACCAGCCGTCGCACCTGTGGTTCATGCAGGCAGGACTGAACCAGGTCGTTCATCGCCGAGGAGAGCCGTTCGGGATGAAAGATGTCGACCATCCCTGCATCACTGCCGCTGCGACCATCCGGTCGCTGAACGCGATAGTTGATCACGGGCCGATCGGCGTCCACGAAGGTGTTGTATCCCTTCAGGACCCGGCGGCTGGGCAGATTCAGGTAGGCGATCTCATCGATCCCTGAGCGTTCCGGCTGGGAGGCATCCTCAAGAATCTGGGCGACCTGACGGTTCAGTGCGGCGACCAGATCCGCTGATGCAGCACCTCTCAGCACAACCACCCCCTGGCGGTTCAGGGTCCATGCCGCCCGAAGAAAGCAGCGCTTGCTTCTGATCAGATCCTTGAAGGGGAAGGACAGGGCTTCGGTGGCCAGGACCCTCTCGTCTCCTTCCAGAAGCGTTGGCAGGGCCAAAGCCGGAGGTGAGGAGCTTTGTGCTGACGCTGCTGGCATGCCCAGACCCTTACCGGGCTTGCTTGGCATCAGCGAGCGTACCCCCAGTGATTCATGGATTTAGCGGAGCCCCCGCGGGATGGCACGGAGCGATCGGACCGGGATGAGACTGAGATGAGAACCGGGGGCGAGACGGAAAGACGAGATACAGAGACGAGACGGTGCCATGTATCGGAGTCATTTAATAAAGACATGAAACGGAGAGAGTCTTAAGAGTGGACGGCTGAGACGCAAAACAGCTGCTTTTCCTTCGGGCGATGCATAAGTTGAGACCAAAGGGTCTTATGCGTCTCATGAATCTTGGTTTGATCGGTGGTCTCGCGGCGCTCTCCCTGTCCGTGATCTACCCAGCGCAGCAGCCTGTTCAGGCCGCCGAGGTGGCGGTTCGGTCGTCGCCGACGAGCTCCCGCATCGTGCTGGATCTGCGGAAAAGGCAGATCAGTGTGATCCGTGGCGGGCAGCGGCTTGGGCCTTGGCCAGTGGCGATCGGTGATCCCAAGACGCCAACGCCGGTCGGCGAATTCTCGATCCTGAACAAGAAGGTCAATCCTGTTTATGTGTCCAACAAATCAGGTCAGCGCAAGGAGCTGAGCGGTCCATCGAGTCCGATCGGGGATCGCTACATGGCCTTTCACCGCAACGGGCGCGGAGAGTTCGGGATTCATGGGACGCCATGGCCCCACTGGGTTCAGATCCGTGCTGCGGTCAGTCTTGGCTGCGTGCGCATGTTGAATCAGCACGTTCACAAGTTGTTCGATGCCGTGGATGTGGGCACCACGCTTGAGATTCGCGGCTGATCAGGCCTCAGGCCGCATCTCCTGGAAGATCTCCTGAAGGATCTCACCGGCGCCCTGACTTTTCAGCTGGTTGGCCAGGTCGATGCCGATCGCTTCCGGATTGGTCCGTGATCCGCGGCTCTGGTTGCGGATCAGACGTTTGCCGTCCAGGCTCGCCACCATTCCCGTCAGCACCAGGTCGTCGGCTTCGAACGACGTGTTAACGCCGATGGGGACCTGGCAGCCACCTTCGAGTTCGCGCAGAAAGGCCCGTTCCGCCAGGCAGCGCTGGGATGTTGGCGTGTGCTCCAGCGTCCTGATGGCCTCCATCACGTCGGGCTTGTCTTCGACGCATTCGATCCCCAGGGCTCCTTGGCCGACGGCATGGAGTGAGATATCGCCGGGAATCAGTTGGTGGATGCGATCGGAGAAGCCAAGACGTCCAAGACCGGCGGCGGCGAGGATCAGGCAGTCGTATTCCCCGGCATCGAGCTTTTCGAGACGGGTGATCACATTGCCGCGCACATCTTTGAAGATCAGGTGCGGATAGTGATGCCGGAGCTGGGCCAGTCGCCTCAGGGAGCTTGTGCCCACAACCGACCCTTCAGGGAGAGTGTCGAGTTTGTGATCGCTGTTCTTGGCATTCACCACCAGGGCATCGGCAGGGTCTTCCCGCTCGGTGATGCACCCAAGCATCAATCCCTCCGGAAGGTTGGTGGGTAGATCCTTGAGGGAGTGGACGGCGATGTCAGCCCGCCCGACCAGCATCTGTGCTTCCAGTTCTTTGGTGAACAGCCCTTTGTCACCGATCTTGGCCAGGGCCACATCCAGGATCTTGTCTCCCTGGGTCGCCATTGCTTCAACGCTGATGGTGAGATCCGGATGGGCTTGTTCCAGCTCTGCCTTCACCCAGTTGGTCTGCACCATCGCCAGCTGACTGCGTCGAGAAGCGATCCGCAGATGGGTGAGGGGCATGGGGCTCGCGATTCAGCAGGCAAGCCTACGCAGTCAGGTGCGACGCGATTCCCGAGCAGATTCGTGTTCAGGTTGGGTCGAGACTTTTCAACACTGCTTAACATCTTCCCAACGAAGTGATTGGCCATGCCGGGTCCAGTTGTCAATGGAGTCCGTCATTCCGCCTCACTGGCTGAGACGGATTCAACCCCATCGTCGCGGGACGATTTTCTCCCCTTGATGGCCGAGGGCAGCATCCGCCTGCTGCTATTAACCAGTGGTGATCTGTTGATGGCTCGCCTGAGGAACACCACGGATCGCGACGGTGATCCTGCCTATCAGCTCATCCGTCCACGTCGTGTGGTGTTGAACGACTCTCAGGCTGATGGGCAGACAGCCAACTGGACTCTTGAGCCCTATCTGGTTGGACTCACCAGACAACGCAATGTGGTGTTGTTCAAAACGGCCCTTGCGTCGGTTCTTGAGCCTGATGCCAGGCTCGTGCAGGCGTATTCGGAGATGACGGCGCAGGAATGTCCTCTTGAGGAGACACCTGTGGAACGTCTGAAGCGCGCTTTCCAGGAGTTCACCGACAGCTTTGAGGTGGAAACGTCAAAGGGATGACCATCTCCATGCGCTTGGTCATAAAAAAACCCTGATCTGCGATCAGGGTTTGATCTCTTCCGTGTGAGGAGGGCGTCTCAATTCCCTCACCGCTCTTATAGGAGCCAATCACGCTTCAGGGAAGTGAAACATGTACTTACATGGAACAAACCAACGCAAGCCCCTCCTGGCGGCGCGGTTTGTTGTGATCAGGCACGGTCGTGATCAGCCGCTGTCTTGATCAGATGCTGTCGTGATCAGTTGCTGCACATCTGTTTCGGTATGAACAGATCCTTGAGGGTGCGGCGTTGATCCTTGCGGCTGAAGGTGAAGCGCTGGCCATCGGTTTCGCTGCAGAAGATGATGTGGAACTGGCAGGGGTTGAACTGAAACAGGCCCTGCTCCGCTGCCAGGTGCACGTGGGTGTCGTGGCCTGGATCGCCAGGACCGTAGACCTCGGCGCCGATCCCGGTGAGAACGTCTTTGAAGTGTCGCGTGCGTTCTCTCCAGTGGACGCCCTTCAGGACATCCTCTCTCCAATCCTGAACATCGATGGCTTCACCCGTGTAGTGATAACTATTGGCGGCGTGCACACCATCAACCACATCAAAGTAAGGGTGCTCTCGAACGGTCAGGCCAAAGTGATCTTGTAGACGCGTCCCCAATTCAATGATGTCGACCCAATAGATGGCATCATCAACCATTGTTGTTGTTCCAGCGCGTCTGGGATGCACTCACTCCCTTCGATTGGTCAAGTTATCGCCCGACGATGAGACGATCAATGACAGCCTGTCTTGATTGCATCGTGTCTTGATCGGAGATTGGTTGATCAGATGATGTCTTGATGGTCTGTTGATTGGCTGGATTCAGAGATCGCTGGGTTGGACGCCTCCTGACGAACAATGGCGGCTGTGGTCATCGGCATCAGCTCTGACGAAGGTTTCCCTCTGCCGGGGGATGTTTGTTTCATCGTCTAACTGGAGACTTTGGTCAGCGAACGTCATCCAATGAACCAGCGTCTCACCGGAACCCTCATCGCCTACAGCTTCCTTGCCATGGCCCTGCTGCCAATCGTCATGACGATTCAGTCGATTCCTGGAGCATGACGCCAGTCAGCAATAGGAAACCCTGATCAGTGCCTGACCAGCCACCACATGTGGGGAGGCGCAAAAAAAAAGCCCGCCTGTAGAGCGGGCCGGATGATGGGGTTCTCAAATTTAAAGCCCCTAGCCACTACATGCAGCGTTGCCGTAACACAGATCACGATCTTTACGTTGCTTAACCGCAGTCTTAAGTGACTGTTCGTTCACCCCATATCTAGGGGGTTATGTGTAGTATTTCAGCATCAGATCAAGATCTGGTGCAGACAGCCGGGTGATGGGGATTGCTTTGGCTTGAATCACCGCCCTGCATATGGGGGCGGTTTTTTTGTCTGCACCTGACGCTTTATACCCACCACGCCTGGGCCGGCAAGACGCCGCAGCGCTGATTTGGTCAGCTGTTGAGCTGCCACCTCACTCCCTTGCCCGTCTCACATGACTAACCCTGAGAAGCCTTGCGCGTCTCCTCTCCGTTGCAAGGCTTCTGCGATCTCGAAATGCCAGCAGTCACAAGCGGTTTCCTTGGCTTGACCCTTTGAAATCTCCCCAGCGGGTTGTCTTGCCACCAAGGATCTCCTGACAAGAAGACTGCACTGTTTCGATCAGTCGACCCTGAATCTCGATGGACCGTGCTGACTGGTCGTTCAGAGGTTGTCGATCGTCTGGCTGCTGCTGCGGGTCCGTGCGGCCAGAAGACGGAGCGATAAAGATCTCATTTCTACGAACAAACGCTGAGCGGCCGAGCGACATGGCGTCGCCTGGCTGCTCAGCGTGAAGTCTGCTGATAGGAATGGCTGTTCAGCGGGGTAGCTGTTCAGTGGGGTAACTGTTCAGCAGAGTGGCGTCACTCGTCTCCTTCTTCTGTCTCGCCAGCAGGAATAAGGCGGATCGCTTTTTTACCCAGTTTGATCGTGAATTCATCGCCGGGATTCAGCTCCAGCATTGACGTATAGGCCTTGCCAACAAGGAGATTGCCGTTGCCTTGCACCTTGGCTGTGTAGCTGAGTTTGCGTCCACCTTTGCCGACGCCAGCGGCGCCGCCTACGGCAAGGTTGACTCCTTTGGCTTCAAGAAGTGCTTCGTAGAAGGCGGTGAAATTCAGGCGCTCACCTCCGTCTTTTTTGGTGGAGACATAGCCGCAGGCCTTGACAAGATCAGACTTGGAAACGTCTCCCAGGTCTTTCACTTTCGCAAGAAGATCAGATCCGGTCAGCATTGGAATCAATCGTTAGTGTGCCTTTTTTATGGTCTCTTCTGCCGGTGCTGTTGTCAACATTGGCCTGAGCGTGAGTGTTCCCTGAACGCTCGGTTCTTGGATCGTTCCTGATTGAAGTTGATTGGTTTTGTGGAGATCATTCTTGCATGGCTTTAATTTTTAGCAGTCTCAAGGCAGCAATGTGAGGCGAGTGGATTGTTGTCAGCGGATCCATAGCAAGCAGAGAATGGTTTGCATGGAGAGCATTGGTGATCCTTGCGCACGGCGATTTAAAGCCAGTTGTTCATAACGTCTGCTTCCACATGAAGGCAAAAAATCAACAACAAAAAGAATGAGAATCATTCCCTTCGTTTGTATTGGCAGGCAACAATTGGCCACATCACTGGTGTATCGACGGTTTGAAATGCGCTAAAATTCTGTTAGTTCACGTTTAAAACAAATGGACAAGTGTGCTTGCACGTCCTGCACCTGTGTTGTTGAGCAATCCGCTGCTGTGGTTCTCAATGGCCAAAAGTTCTGTTCCGATGCCTGTGCGCAGGGGCATCCCAACGATGAGCCCTGTCATGGCAGTGGATCCTGTGGTTGCAGCTGTGCCACGAGCTGAAGCGCACTGTTGATGCGTTCAGCGCAACCCTTCGCTCACCCTTGTTGAACCATGTGTTCTCAAGGGTGTGATTTTGAGTGGGTATGAATTTGAGGCTGCTCCTTCAAGTAGCAGCCTCAGAAGCAATAGTTCATTCCTTGCCAAGCCTGGGCTTTAGACCCAAAGCATGTTGTTCAGATTGTGAGTGTATGGACCCATGAAGGGGGGCAGCAACAAGCATCCCCCGTTTTTCGTTGCGTTCTTCCTTAAAACACATCCACTTCCACAGCGGGAACAATCTGGAGATTGCCCGGGAAGTTGGCGAGAAACGCGTCCTTATCAATGTTCAACAGCAAGGTGTTCACCTTGTCGTTGCCCTCGATGCGTAGGTCATCCCCTTGTTGCGTGAAGGTCAGCTCCAGAGCATTGACCAGACCGATGCCGTCTTGGTTGATGTTGAAGTCGGTCACCACATCCTTTCCTGGAGAGAGGACAAAGACATCGCTGCCTCTGCCGCCAGTGAGGGTGTCCCCGCCTTTTGCTCCATAGAGAACGTCGTTGCCTTTCCCGCCTTTGAGGTTGTCTGGGCCACTATGACCCTGGAGATTGTCAGCTCCCTTTCTGCCGCGAAGTTTGTCGGCATCTTGACCTCCGTAGAGGTAATCAGCTCCGCCTTTTCCAACCAGGGTGTCGTCTCCGCGTCTGCCGGTGAGTTTGTCGTTCTGCTTGTTGCCCTTGAATGTCTCGTTTGTTTTGGTGCCCTTTATGACGTCATCGAAAGTGCTCTTGGCAGGCTTCTTCTCGACATCAATCACACGGAGTCTGTTGTCGTCTTCTGAATTGCCATCTCCAGTTTCTGGCTGGATGGGTTCACCATCAATGGTGGAATCATCCCCGCCGCCTTGATTTTGGTCGCCGGGGAAGCTGTTGCCACCGCCGCCGGAACCAGAGCCGGAGCCATCGCCCCCACCGGAGCCGCTTCCATTACCACCGCCGTTTCCGCCACCGTCAGTGATCGGAAAGAGCTCATTGCCGTCAGGATCAATAATCGGTGGTTTTGGATCGACGAACTTTTCTTTTGTGATGCCAACAACGGTTGCGGAATTCCCTTTTAGATCACCAGAGATGACGGAAATAACTGTGCTTGGAACAGCAGGTGTTTCGTTATTTTGATATTTAAACAGAACATCTTTGTATTCAAGCTGATCAAGGGATCCATCGAATTCAACGAAGTCCGAGTCAAGGTTGAAGTCAAAGAAGACATCATCGCCTTCACTGATGACATAGGTGTCTTGATGGACATCTTGGCTGCCGAGGAGTTGATCGTTTCCTTTGCCACCATCCATGCGGTCACCACCTTCCCCGCCGATGAGAACATCCTTGCCTCCTCGGCCTAAGAGTTCGTCGGATTTTGTAAGGCCGAGCAGGATGTTGTCTCTGTTGTCGCCAACGAATTTTGTATTGCGCGGATATTGAGCATCCGACTCTGGTTGATCCGAGCCATTCGTGCCAATGATCAGCAGATTGTCGACATCGGTGTCGTCGTCCCCAGCCCCAGGCCGGAAGATGGGTTGTTTGATCGGCTTGAGATTGCCGTTTTCATCCTTTGGTCCGTCGGGATCAATCGGGAGGATGATGGGTGGGTAAGGCTTGTGGCCAAGGAAGTTTTCGACTGAGATGCCAACAAGGGTGGTCGTGCCCTTGCCATCGAGCCTGGTGATCAGGGTGCTTTCAATATCGTCGCCATAGCTTGTTGGAGCAAAGCGCAGATCTCTTGCCCTGCCATCGAATTCAACGAAGTCCGAGTCAAGGTTGAAGTCAAAGAAGACATCATCGCCTTCACTGATGACATAGGTGTCTTGATGGACATCTTGGCTGCCGAGGAGTTGATCGTTTCCTTTGCCACCATCCATGCGGTCACCACCTTCCCCGCCGATGAGAACATCCTTGCCTCCTCGGCCTAAGAGTTCGTCGGATTTTGTAAGGCCGAGCAGGATGTTGTCTCTGTTGTCGCCAACGAATTGTGTATTGCGCGGATATTGAGCATCCGACTCTGGTTGATCCGAGCCATTCGTGCCAATGATCAGCAGATTGTCGACATCGGTGTCGTCGTCCCCAGCCCCAGGCCGGAAGATGGGTTGTTTGATCGGCTTGAGATTGCCGTTTTCATCCTTTGGTCCGTCGGGATCAATCGGGAGGATGATGGGTGGGTAAGGCTTGTGGCCAAGGAAGTTTTCGACTGAGATGCCAACAAGGGTGGTCGTGCCCTTGCCATCGAGCCTGGTGATCAGGGTGCTTTCAATATCGTCGCCATAGCTTGTTGGAGCAAAGCGCAGATCTCTTGCCCTGCCATCGAATTCAACGAAGTCCGAGTCAAGGTTGAAGTCAAAGAAGACATCATCGCCTTCACTGATCACGAAGGTATTTGATTGTCCTGCTTCTTCTTTAGACCCCCAAAGATGATCATCGTCTGCACCTCCATCCATCCGATCTTTTCCGGTGCCGGCATACAATTCGTCTTCGCCTGAATTGCCAATTAATGTATTATCTCCTTGATGGCCTTGAATAACGTCATTGCCGGCATTGCCGCGCAATGTATCGGATCCCGTTCCACCCTCAATCACATCATGGCCGGATCCAGCTGAGATGTTGTAAGCAACATCTGTTGGGAGGTTTGGGCAATCAGTGACGGGTATATCGTCGCTTGAGAGGTCATACCTGTATTTTTCTAGGAGCGACGATCCACCAACACGTACGGTCTCGCCGGTGTTGTTTTCATTGCTGTATGAAATCAACAGTGGTTCAATCTTTAGTGTTCCAGTTAGTTCTGGCTCTTCAGTGATGTTGTTGCACAGATCTAGAACGATTTCATCTTGCAGTTCGATCCATTCGACCACCACGGAGTCTGGCCGTGTTGTTCGATCTCCGCCCGTGATTTCATGGAAATGGTCATGAGCTGTCGATTGCCAATCTGAGCCATCCGGATCATAAGAATCCCCCGTATGGCCTGAAGACCCTGTTGCGTCTCCAACACCATGCTGATGACTTCCTGAGCCTTTGACCTCAAAATTCCATACATTTTTAGTTGAGTATTTATTCAATTCACCAAGCCCTTCATCTGTGCCTCGCAGATAGCGGCCTGCCCAGTCTGACCGCGACGCCCAAGGTTCGGTCACCTTATCGCTCAACCATGCAGCAACGATTCCATCGGGGAGTAACTGCTCAATCCCATTGTTGTTCTGCCTTTTTCCATTGAATTTAACCCATTCAACATTCACACTGTCCGGGTGAGTTTCATTTTGCTGGCTACTATGTGGAATCTCATGCGTGTGGTCATCTGTGTATTTGGTATAAGGGGGTTTGCCAGTTTTTCCCCCCCATAAAGCTTTGCCACCACTGGTTCCATGTACTCCGTGACCATCCCTAACACCATGCGAGTGATCCTTGTCTTCTCCTTTGAGTTGAAAAGGATTTCTGGGATCTGCTGTTCTGCTGTTGATTGTTTCACCAAATTCAAAACTTACCTTGCTCCCAACAGATTCTCCACTGCCAACCAGATAGACATCGTCGGTGAATACTGACGTCCAGCCTGGATCAGTGGAGTGCCGTGCTCGAGCAAAGATGATCCCTTCAGGGATGATTTCGTTTCGTCTTTCATTTGTATAGTCGTGTTTGATGATCCAATTGACGGCCCGGGCTTTTGGATGGGTTGATTGATCACCACCTGAATACTCAAGATTGTGATTGTGGCTGCCAGAGAGTGTGCTTTGTTTTTCTCGGTACTTTGAATCTGGTGGCTGTGCACCGTTTCTGTCAGTTTTATTGCCGCCATTTCCTCTTGTTTGATTCTTGTTACCGTAAGTAAAACTGTGGCTATCGGTGTCTGTCTTATTGAGCCCTTTCGGTAAAGCTGTTAGATAGGGTAGTTCCGCACCGAGGGCTGCAGGCTTATCTTTTTCCGTGGTCGCAGCCTGCAGCTCATCGGTGTAACCCTGCTGAACCAAAAATCTGCCACTAAAGTCTGGTAATTTGTTACTGTCAAGATTATCAGCCAGTAAGGGATATTTACTGTCATCGAATGTTTTGGTTTCACCGTTCAGGAAGAACCAACCATCAGGTGCAATCGAGCCTTCCCATGCCGCGATGAGGCCTGGTGCTACCAATGTGTTGATGTTGATGTCGGTATCCCAGGCCAAGTCATCGTCCCGGTCAAAATCAAGAATGTATGTGGTGTGTATTTCTGCGTCCTTGTCATCCGACAAGGTGAATCGGACCAGTGCTGATGAATCAGTCCATTGATAGTTCTGATCTAGTCCTTCAGGTCGTTCCTCTAATTCGTTGGCTCTGATGAATTCAACAATTTTTCCTTCGCTTGGAAATTCTGTGATCGTATCTCCCTGTGATCCTTTGAAGGACTTGATGACATCCGTGCCTTCGCTCAGGATAAAGACGTCGGATCCACCACCACCGTCGTAATAATCATTTCCCAGCCCTCCATTGAGCTTGTCTTTCCCCTGTCCACCAATCAACGAGTCATTACCTGAACCACCATCGAGGGTGTCGTTTCCATCATTGCCTTCAAGGGTGTCGTTGTAGGAGCCTCCGTCCAGTTCATCATGACCCTCACCGCCTTCAAGCGTGTCGTAGCCGGATCCTCCCTCAAGCGTGTCGTTGCCATTGCCACCCGCCAATTCATCACCTTCACCCTGTCCTTTGATCAGGTCATCACCATTGCCACCAATCAGGGAGTCTTTGCCAGCTCGGCCTGTTAGTTCATCATCACCACCATCTCCAATGAGTGTGTCACCCTTTTTGCCACCCTCCAAGACGTCGTCTTCGCTGCCGCCCACTAAATGGAGGTTGTTCTCGAATTCTGATGGATCCCCTTCTGGTTTGAATTCTGCTTTTTTGTTCTTGTTGAGTAGCTCGACATATTGACCATTGTAGTTTCCGTTTGATGTTTCTTTGACTTTAGCTATTACATTATTTTTTTCATCGCTGTTGCTGATTTCGATTTCTGAATCATCGGACTTGATGGTTGTGTCATTATTGTTTTTATCGAGATAAGTGTGCTTAATTAAGTTAGCGTATGGGTCTGAAAGTGTGGGGTCATACTTTACCCGTCTGAAAAGATAGTGGACACCATTTCTTATAATTACTTTAGTGCTTCTGCCGTCGTCGGCGGACTCGGTTTTTAGGCCAGACGTTATAACGAAATCATTGAATGTGTAGCTTTTGCCTTCCCAGCGCACTCGATCCAGTGGGAAATCATCTCCGTTCCCCGTATTATTGAAATTGTTGATTCCTGTTTGTCCGCCGTCACCTTTATTGATAACAACTGTCTCTACGCTGCCGTTGCTGTCATCAAGATGTAAATTATCGCTTCCACCTCCTCCGTAAATTGTATCGTCGCCCTTTTTGCTTACGATTTCATCATTGGATTTAGCCCCGCTGATTGAATCAGCGAAGTCAGTCCCTTCAAACATTTGTTTGCCGCAGACGGGAATCGAGTCTCCGCTATCAAAAACGGCCTCGAATTTCGTGGCTTGGTATCTTTTGTCTATTCCCCCTTCGATGATGAAGTAATCAGGAGTTTTGACGTCTTGGTCAAGATCAACGCAACCCCCTTCTGTTGATTGCGCTTCGCTTTCGTAGAGTCGATAAACTGGTGGGTCTGATTTTGATTTAAAGCTCCTGTCTCTTAATACCATTTGCATTGATATATCACCGGTCGCCTTGGTGCCTTTTTTCGGTTTTAAGCTGACGCTCCAAGTTGTATTTGGCGTGAATGGGCGGGCTATATCTTTTAGAACTTCAGCCTCATACCATTTTGTATATGTGCTTCTGTGCATCAACCGGTCGCGCCAAACGTTATCGGTAATCCAGCTACCTTCCTGATCTCCACTCTTGTTCGTAAAATATTCTTCATCTTTAATGTGATCTTGTTTCTCGAGGCCTACGAATTCGTACTGATTCCAGAAAGCATCTGCTTCAGCCCATTTTTGGTCTTGTCCTGCTCCTTGCCAAACTTCTGCGTCTTTGAAATCGTAATTAGCACTCAGCAAGTCAGTGCTTCCAACAAAAACCCTTCCGAATTCTGCTGCAAGTGGAGGGCTAGCGTGTGGATCGATAATGTCTTTTGGCTCATAATTTTTATTTGTCTTGGTAGTAAAAGTGAATGTATAAATATCGCCCTCTTTTTCGACTTTGTCTGGCTCAATAATCCAATCTGGGCGGTTGAATGGATCGGTTTCTCTTTCTTGCGCAAAGGTGCTAATGCTGGGATCGAGCTTTGATTCTGTGACGAGCGTATTTCCCGATACGCCATTTTTGTTGAACGTTAATCGTGCACCATTGGCGTCTTCCTTGAGCTTGATATCATCAATGGTGATGCCCGCATCGACCAGTTCATCGGACAGCACAATCTGGTCACCCTTGGTGTAGCCCTGAATCGTGTCGTCACCGCTGGAGAGCACATACACATCTCCCCCTTTGCCTCCAAGGAGCAGGTCATCACCCTTTCCACCATTAAGTGTGTCGTTTCCCTTGCCTGCTTCGAGGGTGTCATCTCCCTTTCCGCCATCCAGTTGATCATTGCCGATATCGGCGGTGATGAAATCATCTCCGCGCCTGCCGTTGAGTGTGTCGTCTCCAGCGTCACCTTCAATTTCGTCATCACCCTTTCCCCCATTGATGGTGTCGTCGCCCTTGCCGGCATCGACGAAATCATTTCCAGCTCCTGCACTGACCTCATCTGAGCCACCGCCTGCATCAATCAGGTCATCGCCACCAATCCCTTCCAGTTGGTCATCACCTGATGTCCCTTCCAATTCCTCGTCCCGCAGCAAAGGACCTCTGTTCCTGCTTCTAACCGGGGACTTGCCAACGAGCTGATCGGTATAAGTGAAAGGCGTCGCCATTGGGACCTATGTATTTGGCAATACCTTCCAGTGTCGCTATCGCTATGCGATTTGGCATCCCCTAGCTGGGGGATGCCAAAAAAATACTTTTTCGGACCAATGCTTCGCAGCTGTTGTTTCAAACGCAGGGAATTTCAGGCCCGCATGCTGATTCAGCTCCTCAAATAAATGCACTCCTTTGATCAAATCAATGATAAGAGGAGTGCAGCATAGGATGAATTACCTGCCAGACATTTGATTGTTTACTTGATGTATTCCTTGAGCACGCCGTTGCGGTTGGGGTGGCGAAGCTTGCGCAGGGCTTTGGCTTCGATCTGGCGGATGCGCTCGCGGGTCACATCGAAGATCTGGCCGATTTCCTCAAGGGTCTTCATGCGACCGTCGTCCAGGCCGTAGCGCAGACGCAGCACATCCCTTTCGCGAGGGCTCAGGGTTGCCAGAACACCTTCGAGGTCTTCTCGAAGCAGGTTCTTGGCCACATCCTGCTCGGGATTTTCGATGTCGGCTTCAATGAAGTCGCCAAGCCGTGAATCCTCTTCCTTGCCGATCGGCGTTTCCAGGGAAATCGGCAGCTGGGCACTCTTGGCGATGAAGCGCAGTTTTTCGATGGTCATCTCCATCGATTCGGCGATTTCCTCCTCCGTTGGCTTGCGGCCGAATTCCTGGCTGAGAACCTTGGTGGTTTTCTTGATCCTCGAGATCGTCTCGTAGAGGTGAACGGGAAGTCGGATCGTGCGGCTTTGGTCGGCAATCGCACGGGTGATGGCCTGACGGATCCACCATGTGGCGTAGGTGGAGAACTTGTATCCCTTTTCGTGATCGAATTTCTCCGCAGCGCGAATCAGGCCGAGGCTGCCTTCCTGAATCAGATCCTGGAAGCTCAGGCCCCGGTTCATGTACTTCTTGGCGATCGACACCACCAGGCGAAGGTTCGACTGGACCATCTTTTCCTTGGCCCGGCGACCCAGCATCAGCCGTCGTCTGAAGCGGATCAGGGGCATCTCCACCAGAGCGGCCCATTCCTTGGTGTCCGGATATTTTCCGTTGTCGCTTTCGAACTGGGCGGCGAGCTCTTCGAGATGCAGAAGGTCTGCGATCTTGCGGGCCAGTTCGATCTCTTCGTCGGGTCGCAGCAAACGAATGCGGCCGATTTCCTGCAGATAAACCCGAATCGAATCTTCGGTGTAGACCCCCTTCGGCCCGATCTTGATGCTGGCCAGTGCTTTGGCCTTCGCCTCTTTCTCGGCGATTGCTGCCTTGGCCTTTTCCTCAGCACTCAAGGCCGGTGTTGTGGCGGGGGTCACCGCAGCGGCTTTGCTCTTGGACGCTGTTTTGGCTTTTGTGGCCGATTTTGTTGCGGCTGTCTTCGTCGACGCTGCCTTAGAAGCAGCGTTCTTGGAAGCAGAGGTCTTTTTCGCAGCGCTCTTCGCCGTGCTGCGCTTGGCCGGGGCTTTTTTGGCGTCCCCCTTCAGATCCTTGCTGGTTGAGCCTGCACTGGAGAGCAGGATGATGTCGGGCTGGGCTGCTTTCGTGGCGGCTGGGCTCATGGTGCAACGTGAGGCGGCTGGGCAGAGACGAAGCGACAGGCAAGGCCATCAGGAGGAAAAACGAATCAGCTCAACGTGCCGAAAACGGCATGAAAAAGGCATTAAGCGACTTCAGCAGCGAAGCTGGAGGCGTAGAGCTGAAAAAATCTGATGAGATGGGGTCGCCGAGACGGACTTGAATCTGGTGGTGGGTGTCCTGAAGGACTGGATTCTGTGCTGTCCGGGGTGATCTCAGACCGGTCGAAGGGATCAGGAGAACCTGGCTTCGATCTGCGCGTCTTCCGCTGGAACGGGCTCAGAAGTTGGCAATTCTTTGCCAACCATCACATTTTAATGATCTTTTTTGATCACTGCAAGTCCTGAGTTGAAGGCCGCTGTGCGGGTTGACGTGTGGCTGGACGCTGGTCGTGACGGCCAGACCTTTACCTACGAGGCTGATGCGGATCTTGCGCCCCTGCCCGGAGATCTCGTGCGGGTCCGCCTGCGTGGGCGACCGATCCATGGCCTGGTGGTTCAGCAACAGCCAGATCCTCCGGACTCCCTCGCCGGACTAGCGTCGTTGCAGCAGGTTGAGGCTGTTGTCCAGCGTGCCGCCGTCGATCCCGACTGGCGTGCCTGGATTGAAGCGGCCGCTGAGCGCTGCTATCTCAGCCCTTTCCGCATGCTGAAAGCAGCCCTGCCGGCGGGCTGGCTGGGGCAGGCCAGATCGAACAGCCTGTCCTCCGGACGCCTCCAGTGGTGGGTTCAGCCCTGCTCCGATGGTGCGGCCTTATCCGCTGGGCTCACATCCAGGCAGCAGGATCTGATCGCGCTGCTCAACCAGCACAAGGGTGGCCTATGGCAGGGAGATCTCACCGCCTCCGGGTTCAGTGTCGACACGATTCGGCGGCTTGCGGCCAATGGTTGGTTGCGTCGGGAACAGCGCCGACGAGAGATGGTGGATGCCAGCGTGGTTCTGGACCGCGAAGCGCCGCGCCAGCTCACCGAAGAACAACGGCAGGCGGTTGAGACCTATGGCGACCTCCAACCCGGTGAAGGCCTGCTGCTCTGGGGCATCACCGGCTCCGGCAAAACGGAGGTGTATCTGCAGCTGGCTGCCGCGGAACTGCAAGCCGGACGGCATGTGCTGCTGCTCACCCCCGAAATCGGATTGATTCCCCAGCTGGTGGATCGTTGCCGCCGTCGCTTCGGTCAGCAGGTGCTCGAGTACCACAGCGGTTGTCGGGATCGGGAACGGCTGCAGGTCTGGAGACGCTGTCTTGAGCCGGATCAGCCCTTGCTGGTAGTCGGCACGCGATCCGCGGTGTTTGTTCCCCTCCGCTCGATCGGGCTGATCGTGCTCGATGAGGAACACGACAGGTCGTACAAGCAGGAGTCACCGATGCCCTGTTATCACGCCAGGGATCTTGCCGTGGACCGGGTCCGTCGCTGCGGAGGGCGATTGCTTCTGGGCAGCGCCACGCCGTCTCTCGAGAGCTGGAGTCAGCTCGTTCCGCAGGGGCCGATCCGCCTGGCACGACTGCGTCGACGCATTTCCGAACAGGCTCTGCCGCCGGTGCACGTGGTGGACATGCGTCAGGAGCTCTCCGATGGCCATCGCCGGGTGATCAGCCGTCCGCTGATGGAGCGGCTGGCGGCCTTGCCCGACCAGGGCGAACAGGCGGTGATCCTGGTGCCCCGGCGTGGATACAGCCCGTTTCTGGGCTGCCGCAGCTGTGGTGAGGTCGTTCAGTGCCCGCACTGCGATGTGGCCCTGACCGTGCACCGTGGGGCAGGGGGGCGCCAGTGGCTGCGCTGCCATTGGTGTGATCATCGCGCCGAGGTCGGGACCCGTTGCAGTCACTGCGGTTCCACAGCCTTCAAGCCCTTCGGGGCGGGGACGCAGCGGGTTCTGGAGCTGCTTGCCGAGGAGCTCGAAGGTCTGCGTCTGCTGCGTTTTGACCGTGATTCCACCGGCGGACGAGACGGGCACAGGCGTTTACTGGAGCGTTTTGCCTCAGGGGAGGCGGATGTCCTGATCGGTACACAGATGCTGGCCAAGGGGATGGATCTGCCGAAGGTCACCCTGGCGGCGGTGCTGGCGGCGGATGGCTTGCTGCATCGTCCGGATCTGCGCGCTGAAGAGCAAGCGCTGCAGCTGCTGATGCAGCTGGCCGGCCGGGCCGGCCGAGGCGAGCGGCCTGGCCAGGTGTTGGTGCAGACCTATTCACCTGATCATCCGGTGATCCGCCATCTGGTGGATGGCCGCTATGAGGATTTTCTAGTCGCAGAGACCCAGGTGAGGCGCGAGGCCGGCCTGGTGCCCTTCAGCAGGGCCTGCCTGTTGCGGCTTTCTGGGGAGTCCGCCACAGCCACGGCCACCGCTGCAGCCGTTCTGGCGGAACGGATCCGGCCCCTCTGTCAGCAACGGATGTGGTGGCTGGTTGGCCCGGCGCCAGCGCCGGTGGCCCGGGTGGCGGGACGCAGCCGCTGGCAGCTGTTGCTGCATGGCCCCGCTGGGTCGGCGCTGCCGTTGCCCGCCGGCCAGCAGCTGTGGGATGCGCTGCCGCGGGGCGTCTCCCTCTCTGTTGATCCCGATCCGCTTGAGCTCTGATCAGGAGGGAAGTTCGGGAAATCCAAATCCCAGCTGCCGGCGTTTGCTCTGCAGTGCAGCGCTCAGCAGCAGCAGCGACAGAACAGCCAGGCCTCCCAGTCCCAGACGACTCCAGCGCCAGTGGTGCAGCTCCAGCCTGCTGCTCTCACCGCTCTCGAGCAGGGCTTTGGACTGACCGTGGTCCATGGAGAGGCTGAGGCTTAGGCCTGGGATCTCGAGGGCCGCATCGCGATTGAGGCTCACGATCAGGTCCTGGCGAATGCCGATCAGCCAGTTCTGTTCCTTCAGATCGATGCTTGGAACGGGAAGCGTCAATCCAGTGGTCTCCGACGCGATCGAGATCAGCCCATGGATGGCGTGCTGCAGGTCCTCGGCGGAAAGGATCCCACTGCTGATCAGCTCGCTGCCGGGGCGGGGATGCTGGATGCTCCACACCGGTTGCTGCCGTTTCAGCTGCGACTCGAAGCGTTGCTGCCAGGGCAGCAGTTGGCCGGAGTCGTTGTGAATCTGCCAGGTGAGTTGCAGGCGATCGGCACCATGGCTGCTCAGGTCCGCCTCCACCCTCATGCAGCCACTCAGGAGCAGCGTCAGTCCCAGCAGAACGGCGGTCACCAGGACGGCGAAGCCGATGGCCGGTGGCCGGGTCGGTCCTGTCGGCGGCGGCGGTGGCGGCTCTGGTCGGCGCGATCGTCGTCGCGATGCGGCAACCGGAGAGGCACTGCCTGTGGCGCTCATCTCCAGATCGGGGAGGCGCATCGACCACCGTTCCGGTCTGGCGAGGCTTGGTGATTCGAGGATCGCCAACAGCTGTTTGGCCTGCTGACGCAGATCCGGTTTTCGGCTGCGACTCAGCACGCGGCAGGTGTTGATGGCTTTCTCGTCATCGCCGAGCCCCATCCAGGCTGTGATCATCAGAAAGCGCACGCGTGCCCCTTCCGGATCCGGCAGCGGATGGCGTTCTGCAAGGGGCGTCAAAAAGGCAAGGCACTGGCCGTAGTCGCCTCGCTCCAGGGCCGCTTCCGCGGCACGCAGATCCAGCGGCGCCGGTTGATCATCCACGGCTCAGCTGCGTCCCATCAGCTGCGTCCCATCACCATAGTGCCGATGCCGGCATCGGTGAACACCTCCAGCAGCAGCGCATGGGGAACGCGGCCATCAATGATGTGAGCGGCCGCCACACCCTGGGCCAGAGCACGGATGCAGCACTCCGTCTTGGGGGTCATGCCGCCGGCCACGATGCCGTCCTGAATCAGTTGACGTGCCTCGGGCAGCTTCAGTTTGCGGATCAGTGAAGCGGGATCGTCCTTGTCCTCAAGGATTCCAGGGGTATCGGTGAGCAGGATGAGCTTCTCCGCCTCCATCGCTGCCGCCAGCTCACCGGCCACCGTGTCGGCATTGATGTTGTGGGATTGCCCGTCCGGGGTTGCGGCGACGCTTGAGATCACCGGCAGATAGCCCTGCTTCAGCAGGGGTTCAAGCAGGTCGGGGTTGACCCGGGCAACGTCACCAACCAGGCCGTGGCTGCCCTCTCCCCATGGCCTGGCCTCCACCAGGCGTCCGTCGCTGCCACTCAGCCCCACCGCCCGGGCTCCGAGCTGATTCAGGCCATTCACGATCTGTTTGTTGACGCGTCCGACCAGCACCATTTCCACCACATCCATGGTGTCGGCGTCGGTGACGCGCAGGCCATCGCGAAATTCAGCGGGGATTTCCAGCCGTTTCAGCCATTGGTTGATTTCAGGGCCACCGCCATGCACCACAACCGGCTGCACCCCAACGCAGGCCAGCAGTGCCAGGTCGCGGAAGACCGCATCACGCAACCCGGCATGGACCATCGCCGCTCCGCCGTACTTGATCACGATGCGCCGGCCGGCGAAGCGCTGGATGTAGGGCAGCGCCTCACTCAGGACGGAAACCCTCAGGGCATCGTCACCGGACTGGCTGGGGTCAGCCATGGTCCGCTGGAATCAGGAGAAGGTCGAGGTGCTCCTCGTCCAGGGGGATCAGCTTCGCTTGCATCCCTTTGGCGAAAAAGCGTCCGAGTCGATCCTGTTTGTCGTTCCATCGGTCCTGTCCAACCGCGTTGAGCGCGAAGCGGAGCCGCAGTCCGTAGCCATCGGATTCGTTCAGTTCCTCGATCTCGAGCAATTGCGGGGGATTGTCCTCATCCCAGAGCTTGAGGGCCTCCAGTGAGGTTTCCAGATGGGCTTTCTGGCCGTAGCGCCAGCGGGTGACATCACCAAGCAGCTTGCCCAGCTCCGGCGGAGCCTGTTCGCGTTCCTGCTTGAGAGCCTCCTTCGGGGTGATCCGCCGGGCGGGGGGCAACTCCGATGACTTCAGGGCCAACCCACCCAGAAGGATCGGGATGCCGTAGAAAATCGTCGGAAGGCTCAGATTGGCGCTGCCGGTGGCATAGGCGATGGCGCCAACCACGGTGAGCGCACCTCCGGCGACCGTCACCAGGCTGCCTGGAGAAAAGAGGTCGTTCATGAACGCCTTGGATTGGACGTCATTGTGACCCGCCAGCCATCAGGATGGGTTGGTGATCCGTCCTGCCAGCCTTGCCCGCGACTCCATCGGATGACCTGCAGCCCCTGCTTCAGCAGCTGGATCAAGACCGTGCCTGGCTGCTCGAGCAGATTGATCGTGGCCGCTGGCCGGACCTGCGGCTCGACCTGGCTGCTCTCGAAAGGGAGCTCGGCCAGATGCTGAGTCGTGCATCTGATTTGCAGGAAGAGACTGGTCAGGGGTGAGATCAGAAGGGGATCTCGTCCGTGTCCGGTACCAGAGGTGCCGCGTTCCAGCTGGCGGTTTCCGGTTGAGCCTGCGCGGCGGGGGCTGCCTTGGCCGGCGGCCCTTGCGAGCCAGCGGGTTTCGAGCCGGTGGATTGCGAGCCGGTCGACTGAGGGCCGGCGCCGATGGGATGCAGCCTGGAGAGGGTGAATTCAGCCCGTTTCTCCTTCGTGCCGTCCTGCCGGGGAACGGTGTTCATGCGAAGGCGTCCCTCCAGCATCAGTTTCTGACCCACCTGCACGCGGTTCTGGAGATCCTGGGCAAGATTCCCCCAGCCGACCACCTTCAGTTCCCCGGGCGCATCGTCCTGGCGCAGGCCGTCGAACCTGACGGTCATCTCGGCGATCGGTGTCTGATTGTCCTGGGTGTAGCGGATGGTGGGGGCCTCGCTGACCTCCACTTCCAGCACGCAGTGATTCATGTCCCGTCGCCTCAGGTGCGGCCATCCTGATGCAAGCGAGCGGTGATGACCAGCACCGGATCTGGATCTTCAGTGGGACTGGGGAAGGTCCTCCCCTGACCCGCAGCCTTCTGGCGAGGGGATGGCAGGTTCAGGTCAGCGTTGTGACGGAAGCGGCGGCCCTCGCCTACGGGGGACTTCCGGTTGATCAGATCCGGATCGGAGCCCTCGACGGGCAGGCGGCGATGGCGGCGGTGCTGCAGGAGGACGGACCGTTCCGCTGGGTTGTCGATGCAACGCACCCTTTCGCCACCCGTATCACCAGGGACTTGTCAGAGGTCTGTGCCCGCGTCGGCCAACCGCTGCTGCGGCTGGAGCGGCCCCAGCCCAGCAACGGTGCTGCCGAGCTGCTCGACCATCCCGATGGGCTGAGACCCCACGCCCTGCGCGGCCGACGTCTTCTGATTGCTCTGGGTGCAAGGCATCTGGCCGCGGCTGTGGCCGCTGGCCAGGCTGCCGGGGCTGAGGTGTTCGCTAGAGTGCTGCCATCGACCGACAGTCTTCGATTGGCCCTTGCCGTCGGCCTGCCCGCGGATCGACTGGCGGTCGTCAGACCCCTGCATGGGCCATCCCCCGGAGCGTTAGAACGGGCCTTGTGCCGCCGCTGGACCATCAGCGATGTGCTCTGCCGACAGTCCGGTGGCGAGACCGAAACGCTCTGGAGGACCGTGAGCAGTGAGCAGGATCTGAAGCTTTGGCTGCTGCGACGACCGCAGCCGCCGCTTCGAATCGAGACTGTGGTGGGTGTACAAGCGCTGCTGCAACGCCTGCAACATGAACGCCTGCAACATGACGGAGACAACCTCGGTGATTCTGGTGCTGACCACGGAAGCGGATGAGGGCAAGGCCGGATCCCTCGCTGATCTGCTTCTGGAGCGCGGGCTTGCGGCCTGCGTCAGCCTCACCCCGGTGCTGTCTCGCTATCGCTGGCAGGGCGAGCTGCATCGGGAAAGCGAGGTGCAGCTCCTGATCAAATCCACCAAGGCGCAACTCGATGCTTTGCACCGGCTCGTGATGGAGCGCCACAGCTACGACACCCCCGAGTGGCTGACCTGGCCTGCCCAGTCCTCCGTTGCCTACGGCAACTGGGTCGCCGCCAGTTGCTTCAGCGAAACCTGAGGGCGTGCCCCGAGCTGGGTCACGATCTGCCCGGCGCAGAGAGCGCCGAGCTGCCCGCACCGTTCCAGGCTTTCCCCCTGGGTGTAGCCGTGCAGGAAGCCTCCGGCGTAGAGGTCTCCAGCTCCAGTGGTGTCCAGGAGATCACCCAGTGAAACGATCCCGATGTCCCAGCGTTGGTCCCCACTGAGCACCACGGAACCCTTGGCCCCTCGGGTCAGCGACGCGACTCTGCAGCATCCGCTGACGTGCTTCACGGCCGTGTCGAAATCGTCTGTTTCGTAGAGCGACATGATCTCCACGTCGTTTGCGAACAACACGTCCACGTGGCCGTTCACCAGATCGAGAAAACTCTCACGGTGGCGATCCACACAGAAACCATCGGAGAGTGAGAGCGCCACCTGGCCGCCTGAGTCGCGGCATGCCTCTGCTGCGGCGATGAAGGCGCGTTTAGCGGCGGGACTATCCCAGAGATAGCCCTCGAGATACAGCACCTTCGCCTCACGCACCATGGAGAGATCGAGATCCTCCGGCTCGAGTTGGGTGGATGCGCCCAGGAACGTGCACATGGTGCGTTCCGCATCCGGTGTGACGTAAATCAGGCACCGGGCTGTGGTGGCTCCACTGGTGGCTGCCGGTGTATCGAACCGGGCTCCGACGGCCCGGATGTCGTGGCTGAAGATCTCCCCAAGCTGGTCATCGCGGACCCGTCCGATGAACCCGGCCTTACCCCCCAGCTGGGCAATGCCCACCATCGTGTTGGCCACGGATCCGCCTGAGGTTTCCAGCCCAGGCCCGCTGGCCTTGTACAGGCGTTCAGCCTGGGTCTCATCGATCAGAGCCATGCCTCCTTTCTGCAGGCCATGGGTCTGCAGAAAGCTGTCGTCCGTCTGCACCAGCACATCGACGATGGCATTGCCGATGCCCACCACGTCGAGGCTGGTTGAGCTCTGGAAACGCGGCTCGCTGGTCATCGGCTGGGAATCAAAGCTCCGCAGTATCGCCTCCGGAATGGATCAGGCGCTCAGCAACGCCCGTTTCGGACCATGGATGGGGTCCTCCACAACGATCGTCTGATCGCGGCTGGCTCCAAGGGACACGATCGCGATCGGAACCTCCATCAGATCCGCCAGGAAGCGCAGGTAGGCCATCGCGGCCTCGGGAAGATCCTCAAGCTGACGGCACTCCTCGGTGGAACACTGCCAACCCGGCAGCACCTCGAAGATGGGACGGCAGCGGGCGAAATCATCGGCACTGCTGGGGAAATAATCGATGCGTTCGCCGTCGAGTTCGTAGGCGACGCACACCTGAATCTCCTCCAGTTCGTCGAGCACATCCAGCTTGGTGACGGCCAGACAGTCGAGGCCATTCACCTGGACGGAATAACGTCCGATGACGCTGTCGAACCAGCCACAGCGGCGGCGCCGACCGGTGGTGGTTCCGAACTCCCCGCCCCGCTCCGTGAGCTGATCATTGAGCTGGCCGCTGAGCTCGGTTGGGAAGGGGCCTTCCCCCACCCTGGTGGTGTAGGCCTTGGCGACCCCGATCACCCGATCGATCAGGGTTGGTCCAACCCCGGCACCGATGCACGCTCCCCCTGACACTGGATTGGAGGAGGTGACGTAGGGATAGGTGCCGTGGTCGAGGTCCAGCAGGGTCCCCTGCGCCCCCTCGAACAGGATGTTCTTGCGAGCCTTGGCTGCCTCATGGATGGCCCTGGTGCAGTCGACCACGTGGGGAGCGAGGCGTTGGCCATAGCCGAGGTATTCGCTGATCACGGCATCGGGATCAAGCGGCTCGACGTCGTAAATGGTCTTCAGCAACTGGTTTTTTTCCGCCAGCGGCCCCTCCAGCCGCTCCCGCAGGCGCCCTTCATCCAGGAGATCAATCACGCGGATGCCACTGCGCTGCGATTTGTCGGCGTAGGTGGGCCCGATGCCCCGCCCGGTGGTGCCGATGCGTCGTAAACCGCGTTGCTTCTCCATCGCCTGATCCAGCAGGCGGTGGTACGGCATGGTCACGTGGGCCGTCGACGCCAGCTGGAGACCGGCGATGTCGATGTCGTTCTCGATCAGCATGTCGAGCTCCCCGAGCATCACCTTGGGATCCACCACTGTTCCGGATCCGATCAGACAGATCGTGTCCGGGTACAGGATGCCGGAGGGAATCAGGTGCAGCTTGAGCACCCGCTGATCCACCACGATCGTGTGGCCGGCATTCACGCCGCCCTGGTAGCGAACGACGACATC
The DNA here is from genome assembly GCF_000737535.1 of Synechococcus sp. KORDI-100. Lineage (NCBI taxonomy): Bacteria > Bacillati > Cyanobacteriota > Cyanophyceae > Synechococcales > Synechococcaceae > Synechococcus > Synechococcus sp. KORDI-100. The sequence continues at coordinate 966,768 of NZ_CP006269.1, forward strand.
TGCGGAACGACTCAGCAGATCCGTGATCTTGCCTTTCCCTTCGTCACCCCACTGAGCTCCGATGACGACAACATTGGCCAAGGACACTGCGGCCCGAAGCCGCGAATCTGCACAATCCGGGAGTCTCTCAGACCTTGTGTCTCTTCGTCAAAAAATCAGTGGGGGCTTGACGTTGGGGATAGACCCTGGGGATTGATCAGCTGCCGCGCACGGCCGTGCGCTCCGCCTTGATCAACTCCTTCTCGATGCGATCGTGCAGGGTTTCCGGAATGGGGCGGTTGGCGTAACTGGCGTAGTGACCGGCCAGGGAGTTCAGGGCGGTCTGCATCGTGGTGAAGGACGTCAGACCATTGACCCGGGGCTTGGGCCGGTAGCGGGACATGTAGTCGTTGATCAGCGCGCGAGCGTCGGTTTCAGCCTGGGCGTGACCTTCGGCATCCTGCGGCTGGTCGATCACCTCCCGAAGACTGCGGGCAACCGCGACGGTGTCCTCGACGTAATCACCGCTGAGGCGCGCTTCAGCATCGCCGCTGCAGGACGTAAGCAGCAGGCAGAGGCCTAGCCCGCAAGCAATGGCTGCCCTGGACAGTGATTTCAGCAGGTGGGCCAGGGCGGAGAGCATGGATCCGTCGAAATTGGGGAGGACTTTAGGGGCGAAGCTCCCTCAGCAGGGTCGTCATCGCCTCGGAATGAGGAATCTTGCGGACCTCCCGGCCGGTCCGACGCACGAGTTCAACGATGCCGTCCGAGGCATCGCGGCCGACCACAAGTCTCCACGGAATCCCGATCAGATCGGCGTCCTTGAATTTCACACCGGCCCGTTCACTGCGGTCATCCAGCAGGGCATCGATTCCCTGGTCGATCAGGCCTCTGTACAGGGATTCAGCGAGGGAGGCCTGGCTGGCGTCCTTGATGTTGGCCACCACCACCACCGCTTCAAAGGGTGCAATGCTGGCGGGCCAGCAGATTCCCGCATCGTCGTGGTGTTGTTCCACGGCAGCCTGAGCCAGGCGTGAAATACCGATGCCGTAGCAGCCCATCCAGAAGGCTTCGCTTTTTCCGGCATCGTTCGTGAAGCAGCAGTCGAGAGCCTCGGAGTACTTGCGGCCGAGCTGGAAGATATGGCCAACCTCAATGCCGCGCTTTTCCGTCAGACGGACCTCCGGGTTGTGGATGCAGCGATCTCCGGCGCAGGCGTTGCGCAGATCGATGCCGTCCGGTGCGTTAGCAAGGTCGTCCCAGCTGTCGACAACGCGATGCTGGTCGGGACGGTTGGCGCCACAGATGAACCGGCCCAGATCCCTGGCTGTGCGGTCGGCAAGTCGCAGGAAGTGGGGAGTCCAGCTGCGGGCTCCCTCAAGACATGCATCCTTGAGATCAGGCCCGATGAAACCGAAGGGCAGATCGGCCAATCCCTGACGGCTGAGCTCCTCCGCCCCCAAGGCAGAGCAGTCAAGAACGGCCTGTTCGCAGCGCGTGCTGAGCGCGTTGATCAGTTTCACCTCGTTGAGCTCCTGATCACCCCTCAGGCTCACCAACACCGGTTGCTCGCTGCCATCCTCGAGGCGCGCCAGAAGCAACAGAACCTTGACGATCTGGCTTGGACTCCAGTTGTGGGCTTCGCAGAGCCCCCTGATGCTCGACAGCCCGGGAGTCGCTAGCAGTCCGCTGATGCCGTCATCGAGGGCAATCGCCTCGGAGGGTTCTGAAACGGCCTTTTCCTGGTTGGCTGCGTAAAGGCCGTCTTCGCTGATCAGGATCAGATCCTCCCCGGCTTCAGCGGTGACCATGAATTCCTGCGACGCGGCGCCACCGATGGCGCCGCTGTCAGCATCGACCGGGACCGCCTCAAGACCGCAGCGTTCGAAAATCGCCCGGTAGGCCTGATCCATCACCGCATAGGTGGAACGCAGGTCGTTCTCGTCGGCATGGAAGGAATAGGCATCTTTCATGATGAATTCCCGTCCTCGCATCAGCCCGAAGCGAGGCCTGATTTCGTCTCGAAATTTGGTCTGGATCTGGTAGAGGTTCACCGGCAATTGCCGGTAGGACCGAAGCAGCTCGCCAGCCAGGCTGGTGATCACCTCTTCGTGGGTGGGACCGAGTCCGAGTTCACGCCCCTGGCGGTCTTCGAGGTGGAACATGATTCCCTCGCCAGCGGTGTAGCCCTGCCAGCGGCCGCTGCGTTGCCAGAGCTCCGAGGGATGCAGCTGGGGCAGCAGCGTTTCCAGAGCACCGGCTTTGTTCATCTCTTCGCGAACGATGGCCGTGATCCGCTGCAGCACTCTCCACATCAGCGGCAGATAGGCGTAGATGCCCGCTCCGACACGACGGATGTATCCACCTCTGAGAAGAAGTTGATGCGATGGGATTTCTGCATCAGCAGGAACATCCCGAAGCGTCACCAGCATCAGGCAGGAGACGCGCATGGTGCTCTCAGGAGAAGATTTGGAAAGTTATCACCGACAATTTGCGGTGCCGATCACTGAAGTGTCTGATCAGCTAGGAAACCTCTGTGCGCCCTGAGTCTCAGCTGCTAGCGTCTCGTGAGTCCAGGAAGTCCTAAGCGCATCTCATGTTTCCTCGGTCGATCGAATCTGGCGGTGGTCAAGTTCACCAATCGGCCGAATTTTCAGTTGATCCGGTTGTGACATCGTCACAATCTGAAGCGCTGGTTGGTATTGATGATGTTCAGAAGTCTCTGAATCGTTCGAGGGCCTCTGTTTACCGCTACACCAATACCGATCCTCGCAATCTCAACCCACCGTTTAACCCTCGCAAGCTCAATCCTGAATACCGGAGTGATCAGAAGGATCCTCTTCTATTCCATCCCAATGAGGTTGCTCGTTTCGCCAAGGATGTTCTGAGGATCAAGGAGGTCACCGTTGAAGTGCTCAACTCTCCCTCCACGGCAACCCAGCAGATGCTTGGAGCAATCCTTGAGGAGCTGAAGCAGATCCGCTCCCACCTCGAAGCCACAGACGTCGCGCCTTCCGATCTGGGTGCTGCACGTCGGGACCGTCAGGAGCGTCCTGCCGCCTGATCCTGATGCAGGCTGTTCCTGTTGGTGTCAGAATTAAAACATCGATCTTTCACTGAGACGCGGGACTGAGTTGATCAGTCTCCACTTCATGCCAACAGATCCTGTTCCCTTCTCTTCAGGCGACGATTCCCAGAGTCCCCCGGACGCTGATGAACCCTTCAGTTTGAGTGCGCCCTCAACGGCCTTGTCGGGATTGGCCATCGCCCTCCTAAGCATGTCCGTTCCTGTGATCGCCGTTGTCGCGGAGCGCGCCCTACCAACACCAGGCTTGTCACCGACAGCATTGGAGAGTCATGGATCTACGCCCTCTGGCACCGTCACCCTCACAAGGGTTGGTCAACCTGTTGGTCGAGATTCCAGCTGGAAGTCGAAATAAATACGAATACTCCCCTGAGTCGGGGGTGATGGTTCTCGACCGCGTCTTCCACGCTGCCATCCGGTACCCCTTCGATTACGGATTCATCCCCAATACCAGGGCCGACGATGGCTCCCCCCTCGATGCCATGGTCATCATGGAGGAGCCCACCTTCGCCGGATGCCTGATCAGGGCCCGCCCCATCGGGTTGCTCGAGCTCGAGGAAGATGATTGCTTTGATCCAAAGCTTCTCTGCGTTCCCGATGCAGACCCGCGGCAAGCTGGAATCAGCAGCATTCGTCAGATTGCGTCCAGTCAGCTCGAGGAGGTTTCCGAGTTCTTCAGGACTTACAAAAGTTTTGAGGGTCGCGTCATCACCATCGGTGGCTGGCGAGACGTTGATGCTGTGTCCCCTTTGCTTGAGTCCTGCATTGCTGCAGGAAGATGATCCTTTGCAGAGCCGCGTTGCAGCGGCCAGTTGCTTGTAGGTTGGTGCGCACCTGAAATCCAGAGCGTCCCGTGCCCACCATCCGATACGAACAGGAAGGCCAGCAGGTGGGTTGCATCGAAGGGGCCAACCTGCGTCGCGCCACGCTCGATTCGGGTCTCAATCCCTACAAAGGGCTCAACAATCTCAACAACTGCGGTGGGGTTGGTCAGTGCGGCACCTGCGTGATGGAGGTTGTCGAAGGTTTGAACAATCTTTCTCCGCGTAGTGATGTGGAGGAGGTTTACCTCGCTGATCGCCCTGCCAACTACCGCCTGAGCTGCAGGACCACCGTGAACGGTGATGTCACCGTCCGAACCCGTCCAGACGATGGAGCTGGCAAGGGTTCCAACAGCCTCGTCGGTGCCGTCAAATCGCTGTTCGGACGCTAGATCTTGCCGGAGCCCACGCAGGTTTTCAGCTACAGCCGTTGCAGCACCTGCCGCAAAGCGATTCAGTGGTTGAAGAACCATGACGTCGATCACGACCTCATCGACATCACGGAGACTTCACCAAGCCGGCAACAGCTTGCGGCCGCTCTCCTTCATTTCGGTGATCGCAAGCCGCTCTTCAACACCAGTGGACTCAGCTACCGAGCACTGGGCTCAAGCGTCGTCAAAGCCATGACGGATGACCAGGTTCTGGATGCTCTGGCGGCTGACGGAAAGCTGATCAAGCGACCGTTTGTGATCCTGCCCAGTGGACATGTTCTGGTTGGCTTCAAGCCTGACGCTTGGGTTGACCAGTTGGTGGGCTGAAACTCAGGCCATCGAGTTCCCTAATCAGTTCATCCACGTCACCCTGGGCTCTTAACTGCTGGAAACTCGAACGTTTGAGATCCTCCAGAAATGAGGCCAGAAGTTCCTGGCTTCTTTCCAGCACCGGGCCCTGTTCCAGGGACCGGGCCAGCTCTTCCCAGAACCGGTTGAACGCCTCGTTGCTGAGAAGTTCAAGGGCGGGATCACGGCGTTCCAGCTGATTGCCGGCTCCTTTCGAGAGTCCAAGGAGGGAGTCCACCAGATTTTCGGCCAGCTGGCGACTCAGTGCCGATTCAGCCTGCTGAATGCCGGCCACCCCACGCAGTGGCTCGGGAATCACCGTTTGATTCAGGCTCTGAAACAGCAGGTGTTCCCCGAGGGCCGTGAGCTGTGGACGCATGTTGGGCCCCACCTGGCTGAGAAGCAGGGGCATCCAGAGCCGCAGCAGCTCAACAAGCTCTCGGTCCTCGTTCTGGTCCGTTCCCTGATAGCTGCAGAAACCGCGGATGCGTTGCGGCAGCCGCGGCGAGCGGATCAGTTGCTGCAGTGCGTCCACAACGCGAACGGTGATCACTTCAAACAGCTCCATCGCCAGCAATGCGACAACACCGCGGCTGATCACAGCTCTCAACGGCTCCAGCTGAATCAGCCCAGCTCGCGAGAGACGTTCCGTCACTGGAATCACCCGCAGCCAACGGGCTACGGGCAGCAGCAAGGGGAGGTCGATCCAGCGTCTCAGCAGGGCATCGCGCCAGCGGATTGCTGGATAACGGCGCTTGAGCCGCCAGGTGCGCAGGCCGATGTCCAGGAGAAACAACAGCTGGAATGGGGTGTCGATCCTCCAGCTGAGATCCGTGGGTTGACCACTCTCATCGATCCCTCTCCAGTAATTGATCTCCACAAGGGGAAGGATCTGCTGCAGCCAGAACTGCCGTTCAGCGTCCCAGCCGCTCGCTTGCAGATGGGGCTTGCTCAGCAGCTGAACCGCAGCCTCCCGCGCTGAGTCCGTGTTTGCCCTGGACCGCAGTCTGTTTTTGAGCTTCTCCAGGGCTCCGGCATTGCCAGAGCTGAGAAATGGATTGGTTTCGATCAGCTCGACCGTCAGCCTCTGCTGGTTGATCAGCTTCTCCGTCGCCTCGGCAGTGGAGAGGCCGTTTTCGACGATCAGCTGATCCATCGCATGGAACTGATCGAGGTAGTTCTGCGTATCACGATGGGGAACGATCCCTTTCACTGGGTCGTAAACGGGGGTGAGATCCGGAAGCCACGGCAGCGGAATCACCAGAGCGAAGGAAGGGATGGGGTAGAGATTTCGCTGCAGCCAGAAGTTCCTCAGCGGGATGTAACTGATGTCAAAAATCACCCAGCCGAAATTGGCAGCTGCGATCACGGCGATCAGCTGATCCCAGCGCCTCCAGCCACGGGCACCGACAGATGGGTTCAGGCCTTGCCAGCGTGGACGGATCATGGGCGTGCTGGTCAGGGACCGACGTCAGCCTGCCTCTATGGTGAGGCATCTTTGCCGCCTCGGGCCCGTTGGCAGTCGAGCAACAGAATCGCTCAAGACTTCACCCGTTCTGGGATTTCTGGGGTCCAGTTCTTTTCACTTTCGCGCTCTATTTCGGGATACGTCAGTTCGTTGTTGAAGCGCGATACATTCCCTCAGGCTCGATGCTTCCTGGATTGCAGATCCAGGACAGGCTCCTGGTCGAGAAGGTCACCTATCTGCCGCGGTCCCCGAAACGTGGCGAAATTGTGGTGTTCAACTCGCCCTATGCCTTCGATCCGGCCCTGAGTTCCTCCAAGCGGCCCTCACCGCTGCGCTGCATGCTCGTGAATCTGCCGTTGATCGGCCTGATCCCTGGGCTTGGCAATCCGGCCTGCGACGCCTACATCAAACGGGTGATCGCGATTTCCGGCGACAGGGTTTCGGTCAATCCCCGAGGAGAAGTCACGCTCAACGGAGAGGAACTCAAGGAGCCCTACGTCCAGGAATACTGCAGTGTCGATGAGCAGGGGATGAGCCCCTGTCGAACCCTCAGTGGAACGGTGCCGCAAGGGTCGGTGCTCGTTTTGGGTGACAACCGAAGCAACAGCTGGGATGGACGCTTCTGGCCAAGCAGTCCCTACCTCCCTGAGAAGGAAATCCTGGGACGGGCGTTCGTGCGCTTCTGGCCCGTCAACCGCATCGGACCTCTGAGCAACTGAGGCCACAGGCCAGGACGCGTCCTGTGATTTCTCTGCCGGCACAGGGAATGTTGGCAGCCAGTGGTGCGGCCGAATCACTGCGGCTTACGGTCCAGCGATGCTCTGGATCAAAGATCAGCCAGCGATCGCTGTCGACGGACAGCTGTTCGGCCGGTATGTTGAGCAAGGACGATGGGCCAAAGCTAAGCGCCTGCCAGAGCTGGGGAACGGACCAACCAGAATCTCGAACCAAGGCCTCCCAGAGAAGCGGCAACACCAGGTGATGGCCACTCAGGCCAGGTGGCCGTTGATCCGCTGGCAGAAGCATGTCCTCCTCATCGAGGGGGACGGCATGCACCGCAACGGCTGTGATCAATCCGTCCAGCACAGCCTGCTGAAGAGCGAGCCGATCGGCCGGTGAGCCGATCGATGGCCGAACACACCAGCCGGGGTGATCGTTCTGCATGCTGCCGCTGTCAGCGATGAGATGCCACCAGCTGACACTGGCCATGGGAGGCCTGGCTTCGCTGCGAAGCTGGGACACCGCTTTTGCGGTGGAGACATTCATCAGCCTCAGGTTTCGCTGAGGGTGTTGTCTCTGCAGAGCCAGTAGCTGGGTCAATGGCAGAACTTCACTGCTGGCTGGGTCCGGTGCCCAGCCCGCCCGCAGCGTTTCCACACCCTCACGTGCCAGACCATCCGCCTGCAGGTCTGGATCACGGGGAGCCAGCAGAACAGGTGCTGACTGCATTTCAGCCAGGAGCAGGCCGCGTTCGAGTAGGGCCTGCGGAACCATGGCATCGTCGTCAGCAAGGCCGATGGCGCCATGGTCAAGCAGGTCTCCATGGCAGGAGAGATGGTCTCCCTGGCCGCCTGTGCTGAAGCCGCCCCAGAGATGGATCGTCAGCCGTGATGGTTGATCGGGATCCGGCAACGCCAGCCGCTCCGGCCGGTCACGCCAGGTGCGACTGCGCGGCAGCAGGGCAACGGATCCGTAGCCCCCGGCGGTGGCGCAACGGGCCAGGCTTTGCAGTGTTTCAGCTCGACCGTTGATCGGGTCCTCCAGGACTGAATGGGGATCCACCAGGCAGGGTGCGATCAGCTTGTCTCCCGCGTCGGTTGGCCTCAGGCCCTGGCTGGCTGCGAGCGATCTGGCGGTTTCATCGAATCCGCGCAGGACACCGGTCTCGATGAAGACCGCCCCCTGCTGCTCGTCCTGGCCAGGTCCGTGCAGGATCCGGACTGGGTCCAGCAGCAGGGTGTTTTGCATGGTCTTCAGAGGGCGCCTGCAGCAGTCCGATCGATCACGCTGCCGAAGTGCGAGGTGAGATTCAGGCAGGTCACCACTGCAGGCTGGCCTGAATCCGTCGGGATGTCGACAACGGTGACGCCACCGTTGCCCTGTTTCACCATCCAGATGTCGGCTGGTGTCAGGCCGAGCAGATCGCAGAGAATCGTCTTGTTGACCGCGTCATGGGCAACGACCAGAGCAGTGTCCTCGTTGGTCAGCTGCGCAGCAATCTCCTTCCAGCTGCGGACCGAGCGTGCCCAGACATCCTGAATCGTTTCACCATCGGGCATCTGCACGGTCTCCGGGGCTCGTTTCCAGGTGTCCAGCAGCTCAGACCAGTCGTCGCGGATCTCCGATTCGAGCTTCCCTTCCCAGGCTCCGTGACCGATTTCAACCAGGCCGTCGGTCTGGCTGAGATGGACGGATGGATGGCTCCTGAGAATGATCTCGGCGGTCTCCGTGGGCCGGGAGAGGGAACTGCTCCAGGCTTTGTTGATGGGGATGTCCTTGAGAAATTCCTCGGCCGCTGCAGCCTGCTGTCGTCCGTGATCGTTCAGGGGGATATCAATCTGCCCCTGAAAGCGGCCTGCCCGATTCCAGTCGGTCTCCCCGTGCCGGACCAGAATCAGGCGGGGTCCATCTGTTTTCGGCGGCAGCGGTGCGAGGTGGGTGGTGCTGTTGAGACATTCGATCTGAACCTGGGGCTCCCGCTCGCCCGATCGAAGGTTGAAAATCGACAGGGAGGTGTTGTCGACGCGGAGGCGTCTGAAGCCGTGGTCCGGTTCCCCCAGCATCACGAGCATCAGGCAACGCAGGATCGCGTTGTGCGCCACCACAAGCACGGTGTCGTTTCCAGTCAGCGCATGCAGTTGAAGCAACGTCTCGAGGAAGGACCTGGCCTGTTGCATCAGCTCCCCGAGGGGGCTGTAGCTGCGGCCATCGCTGTGGGTCAGTTCAAGCTCCATCGGCCGGCGTTTCCAGGTGTCGTAGGGCTCTGGAAAACGTTGTTTCAATTCGTCGATCAGCAGGCCGCTCCAGGGATTGAGGTCCACTTCCAGCAGCCCGTCATCGAACACGGGTTTCGGGGCAGCGGCGTTGCGGCCTTCGAGCAGGCTTGTGGTGGTCGACGCCGCCCGTCTCAGCGGTGAGCTGTAGATCGCATCAAGCGGGACCTCCGCGAGGGACCGGCCGAGCCGGCGAGCCTGCTCGTGTCCTTCTTCGCTCAGATTGGAGAGGTCGTCGCGGCCCTGAATGCGACGTTCCTTGTTGAAGCTGCTCAGGCCGTGGCGGACCAGAAGAAGACGGAGAGGCACCGTTCGGCGACGTGGCGCGGCCATCGTATGGGGCGGTGTTCAAAGGGAACGTGTTCGCAGGGGGGACAATCGGGTGACATGGCGTTGACGTGGTGCAGCCCAGCTCTTCACGACCAACCAATCCGGCTTGGAAGATTCCACTTGCCGTCGTAGCCCTGCTGTTGGCCACGGTGATCTGGTTGGTCGGGCTGATTGACAGTCTCACGCGCCCGTCAGTGGCCCCGTCCCTGCAGGTTCAGCAGCAGGAGCTCAGTCTTCTTGCCCAACCATCCGTTCCGGAAACCCTGCAGGGGGTGCTTGTCGGAGGCGATCCCCGCGACGTGCTGCTGCAGGCTTTGCAAGGCTCAACGGAGCGGCTCAATCAGCGTCAGCAGGTGTTGTTGTCACTTCTGTCGACACAGCCAGCTGAGTCCCCTGAGCTGGAGCCGATGTTCCAGAACGACCCCCTTCTGGTGCGTTTGCGCTGTGAGGCTGCCGGAGGCGATGTGATGGTCTGCAACGACCCCCGCGTCTCCAGGGCCGCTGCCCTGCGCCTTGGCCTCAGCATCGCGTTCCCCCTTCTGAGTGTTATTGGCGGCTGCGTCCTGCTGCTTCGCCAGGGGTGGCTGTTCGTCTTGAAACGTCAGTCCCCATGGCCGCCGTTGCGGGGTCCTGCACTGACCCTGGTCGACATGGTGTTGCTTGTCGCTGGTGGATTCGTCGTGATCAGCGCTGTTGGAGTACCGGTTGTGGCAGTACCACTGGTTCAATCACTGACCTCGAGCCTGGCGAGTCCCAGGAGAGAAGCCCTCGGTGTGGTGATTCAGTACGGCGTCATGGCCTTGCCGGGCGTGTTGATCCTGAGACGACAGCTTCGCGCGCTGCCGACCGATCAACGGCCTGCAGACGGCTGGTTGCAGTGGCAGTGGCAACCGGTTCGCTCTGCCATGGGTTCGGCGGTTGCGGGATGGCTGATGGTCACACCGGTCGTCATGCTGACGGGCTGGCTGTTGGTGAAGCTCGTCGGGGATCCCGGTGGCAGCAACCCCCTGCTGGAACTGGTGCTCGGCAGTCGTGACCCGCTGGCTCTGGCGTTGCTGGCCTTCACGGCTGTGGTGCTGGCCCCCCTGTTCGAGGAATTGATTTTCCGAGGTGCGCTCTTGCCGGTTCTGGCGACTCGTCTCGGAGCCCTGCCGGCAGTGGTGCTCAGTGCTCTGCTGTTCGGTCTGGCGCACATCAGCATCGGCGAACTGGCTCCTCTCACAGTCCTGGGGATGGGACTGGCGCTGGTCCGGCTCAGCAGTGGACGCCTGTTCCCCTGCGTCTTGATGCACGCGCTCTGGAACGCGATCACGTTCGTCAATCTTCTTTTGCTGTAAACGCCTCCAGAGGCAGCCTTGCCGAGGGCCAACGCGGGTGGTTCACTGGCACATTCGCCTGCATACGGTGGTTGCCGCACCGGAGCCTCGTCCTTCCGCAACCACCCTGGAGCTGATCCAAGGCTCGATGTCGGCCGGACGTGTGGCCCGTCGTTCGCCGTTGCTCGGCGGCCTGCATCGCGTCATGGATGGAACGATGCTCGGGGTTCTGGCAGCTGTCGCGGTTCTGGCAGGGCTGACCCTTCATTGGCAACATCGCTGGACGTTGTCCTTCAACCGTCTTGAGGGGACCCGGTCCCTCTCCCATCGCCTGACGGAATCCACGGCCCTGATGGAACGTCACCTGTTGCGGGTGAGTCAGCGCCCCAGCCAATTGGTTCCCACCAAGGTGGAGAACCTTGTTTATCTCAAGCGCCCATCGGCGTCGGTTGAGCCCGTTGAAACAGCGGCAATGCTGCCCTCCCTGGATGAGCTGATCGTCAAGCGCATTCGGCCCGGCTATTGATGAGCTCCCGGTTGTCCACCCCAAGACGGTCGTCGGCGAACCGCGCCCGTACCCGTGTCATTCCCCTTCAGAAGGTTCCCGCGCAACGACTCTGGTGGGTGTTTCTTATCCTCAGCGCTGGGTTGCTGGGGTTGATGGGTCGGATGGCCTGGCTGCAGCTGGTGCAGACCAATGAACTGGAGTCTAGAGCACGCCAGCTTCAAACCCAGCAGAGCCAGCCACTGGGGCAACGCCGTCCAATCGTTGATCGCCATGGCCGTCTTGTCGCCATGGACGAGGAACGCTTCCGTCTCTGGGCCCATCCCCGCTACTTCAATTTCCCTGGGGATCCCCTCGACATGGTCCGATCACCGGAGGACGTGGCTGAGCGCCTCGCTGCCGTGTTGTCGATCCCCAAGGACAAGCTGCTCCGCGAGATGGGGACACAGGAGTCGGGGATCAAGCTTCACAGCGGCATTGATCCTGAGACGGCCTCCAGGATTCGAGCCATGGGGATCAGTGGCCTTGATCTGGAGGCCTATCCCCAGCGCATCTACCCCCAGGGTGATCTCTTCGCCAATGTCGTTGGCTTCCTCAACGATGAACGGGTTGCGCAGGCCGGGCTGGAACAGAGTCGTGATGATGAGCTGCTGCGTCACGAACAGGCTCGCAGTCTTCGCCGGGGAGCGGACGGCACCCCTCTTCCGGATGACCTGGCGCCGGGTGTGTTCTTCGGTGATGACCTGCGCCTTCAGTTAACCCTTGATTCACGGCTTCAGGAACTCTCCGCCAAAGCCCTGACAGCTCAGGTGAAGAAGTGGAACGCGAAAAAGGGCGCCGTGATTGTGATGGATGCCAGCAACGGTGAATTGCTGGTCCTGGCCTCCACGCCGACCTATGACCCCAATCGGTTCTGGCAGTTCCATCCGGGTCGTTTTCGTGAATGGTCTGTCCAGGACCTCTATGAACCCGGCTCGACGTTCAAGCCGATCAATCTCGCCCTCGCCCTGCAGGAGGGTGCGATTCAGCCCGGCGATCGCGTGCACGATGTCGGCCGTCTCCAGATCGGTGGATGGCCGATCAACAACCACGACAAGCGGGCCAACGGACTCGTTGATTTCCCTACGGTTCTTCAGGTCTCGAGCAATGTCGGCATGGTGCAGGCCATGCGCCGACTCAAGAACGACGTGTACTGGGACTGGATGAAGCGTCTGGGCATCGACGCCAGGCCGGATACCGATCTGCCGGGAGCGGTCGCCGGCCAGCTCAAGACCAAGGAGCAGTTCACCACCCAGCCGATTGAGCCGGCAACCACTGCTTTCGGACAAGGGTTCTCCCTCACTCCGCTCAAGCTGGCGCAGTTGCATGGTCTTCTGGCCAACGGCGGCCGTCTTGTCAGCCCCCACATCACCCGTGGCTTCCGTTCCGGCAGTGCCCTTGCACCGGCAACGGCTCCGAACGGTCAGCAGCTGCTGAAGCCGGAGGTGACCAAGACCTTGATGAGCTGGATGGAGTCTGTGGTTGAAAAAGGCAGCGGCAAGGGTGTGAAAACTCCGGGATATCGCATCGGTGGCAAGACCGGCACGGCTCAGAAGGCTCTCAACGGCATCTACCTGCCTGGGGCGAAAATCTGCAGTTTCGTGGCTGCACTGCCGATCGAGAAGCCGCGTTACATCGTTTTGGTTGTCGTCGACGAACCCCAGGGTGAGAACGCCTACGGATCGACGGTGGCTGTCCCCGTCGCCAAACAGGTGATTGATGCCCTGCTGGTGGTGGAGAAAATCCCCCCGTCCAAACCTGCAGAATTGAACAAGGCCGCGAAGAGCTGACGCGCTGAAAAACGTCGCTACGTTACGAGCGAAGGCTCCGAATCTCTAGCTATGGCCAGCTTGCTCGAGCAGCTCTCGTCCATGACCGTGGTTGTGGCGGATACCGGTGATCTTGAAGCGATTCGCAAGTTCACCCCCCGCGACGCCACCACGAATCCATCCCTGATTCTCGCGGCTGCCCAGATTCCCGCATATCAAAGTTTGATTGACGAAGCTCTGAGATCGTCTCGGAAGCTGATCGGGCCGAATGCACCCGTTGAAGACGTCGTTCGTGAAGCACTGGACGAAATCAGTGTGATTTTCGGCAAGGAGATCCTCAAGATCGTTCCTCGTCGTGTGTCGACGGAAGTGGATGCCCGCCTGAGCTACGACACGGACGCCACGATTGAAAAAGGTCGGAAGTTGATTCGCCTCTACAACGATGCAGGCATCAGCAATGACCGGGTTCTGATCAAGATCGCCTCAACCTGGGAGGGGATCAAGGCCGCTGAAGTTCTGGAGAAGGAGGGCATCCACTGCAACCTCACGCTTCTGTTTGGTTTCGGCCAGGCCGTTGCCTGCGCTGAAGCCGGTGTCACCTTGATCTCGCCGTTTGTGGGGCGCATCCTCGATTGGTACAAAGCGGATACCGGGCGTGACGCTTACCCCGGCCCCGAAGACCCCGGAGTAATCTCAGTGACACGGATCTTCAACTATTACAAGACCTACGGCTACAACACCGAGGTGATGGGGGCCAGTTTCCGCAATCTTGATGAAATCACCGAACTGGCCGGCTGCGATCTGCTCACCATTTCACCCAAGTTGTTGGACCAGCTGCGTGAAAGCAACGCCACGCTCACCCAGAAGCTGGATGGTTCCAATCCCACGAGCAGTGAGGAACAGATTCATGTGGACCGTGAACGGTTCGACGCGATGATGAAGGACGACCGGATGGCAACCGACAAGCTCGGGGAAGGCATCAAGGGCTTCAGCAAAGCCATTGAAACCCTGGAGCATCAACTGGCCCATCGTCTTGCCGAACTCGAGGGTGGCTCCGCCTTCGGGCACGCCGTTCAGGAGATCTTCATGCTCAACGACATGAATGGTGATGGCTCGATCACACGCGATGAATGGCTGGGCAGTGATGCCGTGTTCGATGCTCTCGATCAGGACCATGACGGCCTGATCTCCCAGGCCGATGTGCGCATGGGCTTTGGAGCGGCACTGGCACTGACCACGGTCTGATCTCTGATTGCGGTCCTGCTGTGAAGGCGGGTCATCGGCTCGCCTTCAACCCGCCTGATTGTTCTTCCAAGGTCCTTCATCGTCGTCGTGAACCTTCTCGACACCATGCGTGCCCTTGCCAGCAAAGGTGAGGTGGTGACACTCAGATCCGGAGATGTTCTGTTTCGCTCCGGGGAGATGGGCGAGTCGATGTACGGAATCCTGGAGGGAACCATCCGGCTCACCTGGACAGCCAAAGATGGCAAGGAAGGTCATGAGGACATCAAGGCAGGGAATGTCTTTGGAGCAGGAGCCTTGGTGATGGACAACCATCAGCGACTCGGGACCGCCACAGCAGCTGAAGACAGCCGCTTGATCGAGATGAATCGCGAAAAATTTTTGTTTGCGATGCAGGAAGCCCCGATGTTCGCCGTCGAGCTGCTGGCGTCCGTTGATGAACGGCTACGTGACATCAAATTGGCGTCGAGTTGAGCTGACATCTCGTCGGATCGGGATCAACTTGGAATAATGCTCGCGGTAGCCAACGTTTCTGGTTGATTCGTCCTGTACGAATGGGTCTGCGGCTCGGGCTGTTTCAGCTCAGCCTCGGAAGTCTCAGCGTCTTGACCCTGGGCCTGCTGAATCGTCTGCTGATCCAGGATTTTGGGATGTCTGCGGCCGTGGTGTCACTGGCGATCGGCATCCAGGAGCTGATGGGTTTTTCACGGGCATGGTTCGGGCATCGGTCCGATCGCATGCCGGTTGGGATGCTGCGACGAACGCCTTTTCTGCTCGGCAGTTCCCTGGGGGTGTCTGTGCTCTTCGGCGCAGCGATCTGGGTGGTGCTTCAGCTCGCTGAATCCAGAGCATTCAATGCTTCGCAGGACACGCTCTGGATGGTCCTGCTGACGCTGATCTTCATCGGGATTGGAACAGCCGTCTCTGCCGGGGGAACGGCGTTTTCAGCATTGATTGTGGATCTCACCTCAGAACGGGAGCGAACGCGCCTGTTGTCCGTTTTGTGGTCATTGCGATTGGTGGGGGTGCTGCTCGCAACGGGTTTGGTGAATCGCCTGTTTGGTCAGGCCTGCGAGGCGGGAGCGAGTCGTGCCGATGTGATTCAAGGCCTGCAACAGCTGATGGTTGCGGCACCTCCAATCCTTCTGGTGCTCGGGGTGCTGGCCGTGATCGGCGTTGAACCACGCCGTCCCGCAACCTCTGATGCCAACGGCGCATCAACGTTGCAGCTGCCACTGCCACTTCCACTGCCGCAGTTGCTCAGCACGATGTTCGCCGTGCCTCAGGTCAAACGCTTCATGGCCGTGATGTGTTTGTTCACCTTCGCCATGTTTCTCAATGACGCTGTCCTCGAACCCTATGGGGCAGCCCTCTTCGGGATGAACATCTGCGCGACAACCGCTCTGAATGCCTTGCTCGCCGTTGGCTTCCTGTCGGGTTTGCTGCTGAGCGGTTTTCAGGTGGTTCCAGCAATGGGCATGGTGCGGGGCTGTCAGCTCGGCGCGGTGATGGCCTCATCAGCCCTTGCCGTGATGCTGATGGCGTCCCCGGAGCAATGGCAGCTCATGTTCCGCAGTGCCATCGCGTTGTTCGGCCTGGCCCTGGGGATCTGCATTCACTCCTGTTTGAACCTGATGTTCAACTTCGTGCAGCCAGGCCTGAATGCCGTCCTCATGGGTTTATGGGGAGTGGGTTATGCCTACTCCCGCGGTTTGGCCACGATCAGCGGCGGCAGTCTGTTGACGCTGTTTCAGACCATGACGCGTTGAGATGCCATGCTGTCCTACGGCGGCGTTTTCATTCTTCGGATCATTCTGTTTCTGACAGCAGCTCTCCTGCTGAATTGTCTGGATGTCCAGGATTTCCGACGTCGGATGAAGGTCAACTTCAGTGAGGTGATGCAGGCGATTTCAGACTGAAGGGATGGGACCGTTCCGCGACGTCGTCATGGTTGCTTCGTTCCGGTCAGAACGTTCCGGTCAGAACAATCCGGTCTGAACGATGGCCTTGATCATCAGCGTCCACCGGTGTATCGCAACCATCCCTCATCCCGGCGACGGATCCACTAGAAACAACTGCCACGTCGTCGCTGATGACACCCTTTCAGCTCGTCTGGTACAAGCGGGATCTGCGGGTTGTCGACCACCGGCCCCTGCTGGAGGCCAGTGCACGGGGACCTGTTCTGCCGCTGTACGTGGTGGAGCCCGCGTTATGGCAGCAGGCCGACGCCTCCGAGCGGCAGTGGCTGTTCTGTCGAGAGTCGCTCTGCGAGCTGCGAGCGGCACTGGCCGAACTGGGTCAGCCCCTGGTGGTGAGATCGGGTGATGTGGTGGAGGTGTTCGAACGCGCGCGCAGCCAGTTCGGTGTCGCTGCTCTCTGGAGCCACCAGGAAACAGGGAATGGCTGGACTTACCAACGTGACAAGCGTGTTGAGGCATGGGCGCAGCAACACGGCATTGCCTGGAGAGACATTCCCCAGTTCGGTGTGATCCGCCGGATGCGTTCGCGATACGGCTGGGCCAAGCACTGGGAAGCCCAGATGGCGGAGCCTGTCAGTGACGTGCCAACCGGGCTGCATCGTCTTGACGATGTCGATCCCGGCGTCATTCCCGAAAAACCGTGCACCTCTCTGGCGGCAGATCCATGCCCCATGCGGCAGCAGGGAGGCCGTTCCGAGGGCCTGCTCGAGCTGAAGCACTTTCTGGAACATCGTTCGACGAATTATTCCCGCTCGATCTCCAGTCCAAACACCGCCTTCAGCGGCTGTTCACGTCTCTCGGCCTATCTCACCTGGGGATGCCTGTCGATGCGTGAGGTGATCCAGAACAGTCGTCGCTTCAAAAGCCGGGGAGTCAGCAGCTTCGAGTCGCGGTTGCACTGGCACTGCCATTTCATTCAGAAGCTCGAAAGCGAGCCTGCCATTGAATTCAGTGATTTTCATCCGTTCATGCGAGGCATCCGCGATCTGAATCGCGATCGACTGGAGGCATGGGCACAGGGGTGCACCGGTGTGCCGTTTGTCGATGCCTGCATGCGGGCCCTGCGCGCCCATGGCTGGATCAACTTCCGAATGCGGGCGATGCTGATGTCCTTCGCCAGCTATCACCTCTGGTTGCCATGGCGTGACAGTGGTCTCCATCTGGCCAGGCTTTTTGTCGACTATGAGCCGGGCATCCACTGGAGCCAGTGTCAGATGCAGTCGGGAAGCACGTCGATCAACACGATTCGCATCTACAACCCGATCAAACAGGGAATCGACCACGATGCCGATGGAACATTCATTCGCCGTTGGTGCCCCGAACTGGCACATCTGACAGCGGATCAGATCCATGAGCCCTGGCGAGTGATCGACGATCATCCACGGCCGATCGTCGATTGTGCAGAGGCGGCACGGCAGGCGAGAGACCGGATCTGGGCGATTCGACGTTCAGCGGGATTTGATCGTCACGCCGATGCGATTCAACACAAGCATGGATCACGCAAAGCGGGGCTCAAGCCCACAGCGACAAGACGACGTCGACGTCCTCGCTTGGATGACGGTGGCGCGACGCAGCTTGTGTTCGATCTCTAGCCCCGTTGCAGCAGCAGGCGTTTGATCACCCGTTGAGCAATATCCCCATAG
The DNA here is from genome assembly GCF_000737535.1 of Synechococcus sp. KORDI-100. Classification (NCBI taxonomy): domain Bacteria; kingdom Bacillati; phylum Cyanobacteriota; class Cyanophyceae; order Synechococcales; family Synechococcaceae; genus Synechococcus; species Synechococcus sp. KORDI-100. The sequence goes on from NZ_CP006269.1 coordinate 984,716, forward strand.
CCCATTTCTCCAGAGAGGATCTGGGCAATCCGTCTTGGAGCTGTCGGTCGTTTGATGCCAAGCTGATAACCAACACCTGGGAAGCGGTAGAACACCTGGGCGATTCGCCGTCCCCAGGCCATCGACTCCCCCCAGCGTTCGCGCATGGCACTGCTGTAGCTCCTGAGACTGGTCTGCTCCCCGCGCAGCCATCGGCTCAGATGCACCGCTGCCTCGCAGCCACTCATCAGGGCTGGCCTGAGACCCTCCGCCAGGAACGGGTCGCACAGCGAAGCGGCATCCCCGACGACGAGAACACCATCGCCATGAAGACAGTGATGGCCATTCCAGATGCGCAGACGACGATGCTGTCGCTCGCCGGCATCCTCGGCAAAGCCAAGGTCCGGCAGCAGCTGTCGAAGCACAGCGTTGCTGTCCAGTTCATCGCGGCCGATGAAGCTGCCGACGCCGACATTCACACCACCCGCCAAAGGGAAGGCCCAGGCGAAGCCCTGGGGCACGAGGCCGAATTCAAAGCGGGCCGAGCCGTCATCCAGTGATCCCTGGCCCTCAAGGCGCACGGAAACGGTGCTGGCATGGTTCACGCCGCGTGGCCCGATCCCGAGCCGTTGCGGCCATGGCGACCCCGAACCATCGGCAATCACGAGCGCGCGCGCCCGCCATTGACGACCATCCTTCGCCGTGACCTGCCAGTCAGCCCCATGACGTTCGACGTGGGTCACATCAACGCCGGTCTGGTGCACGGCACCATGGTTTGTCGCCTCCTCGGCCAACAGCTGATCCAGTCGCTCCCGTCGCACAATCCAGAACGGAGCATCTCCTGGTAGTTCAGCCACCACCGGGTCCTGCAGGCACCAGCTGAAGTCCACTCTTCGAACCACCTGTTCGACAGCTGGTTCGAGAGAGAAGGGGAACCAGTGCTGAACCGCTGCGGCCATGCCGCCGCCACAGGGCTTCAGGCTCTTGCCATCGGAACGCTCCAGGAGACAGACATCGTGATGTGCTGCTGAGAGATGCACAGCAGCAGCACCACCAGCGGCTCCGGATCCAATGACCAGGACGTCGTGGATCGGGTCAGCGTTGTCGCTCACACCTTGAGGATGTCGGCTTCCTTGTCAGCGAGGTTTTTCTCGAGCTCCGCAATGAATCGATCGAGGATCTTCTGAATCGTGCCCTGCTCGTCGCGACTTTGATCCTCAGAACACTCCCCCTCCTTTTCAAGCTTTTTCACCTTGTCGATGGCGTCGCGGCGAAGGTTGCGCAGGGCCACTTTCCCCTCCTCCGCGTATTTGGACGCCAGCTTGCAGAACTCCTTGCGGCGTTCCTCGGTGAGGGGTGGGACATTGATCCTGATGATCTTCCCGTCGTTGTTGGGTGTGAACCCCAGCTCGCTCATGGCGATCGCCTTTTCGATCGCTGCCAGGGAACTGAGATCAAAGGGTTGGATCTGGATCGTCTGCGAATCCGGGGTGGTCAGGGTCGCCAGGGACTTCAACGGCGTGTCGGCTCCGTAGTACTCAACGCTGACGCGATCCAACAGCGAGGAATTGGCGCGGCCCGTGCGGATGGTGTTGAAGTTGCGCTGGGTGGCCTCCACCGACTTGCGCATGCTGGCTTCGAGGTCCTGGGTCGACATGGTTGCAGAGGGAGAAGGAAGGCGTGCGTGCGGTGGGTTGTCAGGCGGGGTCGCCGATGCGGGACCCGATCGGTTCCCCGGCCACGGCTCTGCCGATGTTGCCAGGCTCGAACAGGTTGAAAACAACAATCGGGATGTTGTTGTCCTTGCAGAGGGCGATGGCGGTGCTGTCCATCACGCCCAGTTCTCCGCTGAGCACATCCTGATAGCTGAGCTGTGCATGCTTCACCGCATCGGGGTGTTTGGCGGGGTCCTTGTCGTAGACCCCATCCACCTTGGTTGCCTTGAAGACCACATCCGCATTGATCTCGGCAGCCCGCAGGGCTGCTGTTGTGTCTGTGGTGAAGAAGGGGTTGCCGCAACCGGCCCCGAAAACCACAACACGGCCCTTTTCAAGATGACGGATCGCCTTGCGGCGGATGTAGGGCTCCGCCACTTCCTGCATGGCGATGGCGGTCTGCACGCGGGTGGGAACCCCCGCCCTCTCGAGGCCGTCCTGGAGGGTGATCGCATTCATCACCGTGGCCAGCATGCCGACGTAGTCCGCCGTTGCTCGTTCCATTCCGGCCGCTGATCCTTTCAGACCCCGGAAGATGTTGCCGCCGCCGACCACGATCGCCAGTTCGGTGCCACCGGCCACGACTGCCGCCACGTCCTCGGCGATCGACTGAACGATGGCGGGGTCAATGCCGTATCCCTGGGACCCCATCAGGGCTTCGCCGCTGAGTTTCAGCAGAACCCGCGTGTACGCCATCAAGTGTCTTGATCCTGCCGACAGTAGCAAGCACTGGTCAATCGAGTCCCGGGCCGCTTGGATGGTCCCAGCGCAACGCTGTCATGCCTGAACTTGACGTTAGTCACAGTGCCGTCATGGCTCGTCTGACCATGTCAGCTCTGGAGCGTGCCAGTCGTGATCCTTCCTGCTGGCGGGAGCCCACCGTGCATCGGGCCCTTCTGGTCAGTGGTCTGTCCGTGCTGACGGAATCTATGCGGCGGCTTCAGCACGATCTCGAGACGATGCCTCGAGAGAACATCAGTGGTGATGACAGCCCATCGGTGGGCTGACTGGCCTTCGAATTGCTTTCGATGGTCAAGGTCTGTTTGTCCAATGCAGACGGCTCTGATCTAAGAGTGAAAGCTCAACGTTTGAACTGATCATCCGGAACAGACCGTTCAGAACAATCATGTTGTGCAGGGTTTCAGAACTCAATCCCCGCCTGTGCTTTCACCCCTTGTTCGCGGAACGGGTGGTGAATCAGCGTCATCTCCGTCACGAGATCCGCCCTGTTGATCAGCAGCTCGGGTGCTCCACGTCCGGTGAGGGCGACGTGGGTGAGCGAAGGTCGCTCCTCCAGCCCGGCGATCACCGTGGCCGCCTCGATGTATCCCAGTTTCATAGCCACGTTGATCTCATCGAGCACGACCAGGTGGATGGCGGCATCTCGCAGATAGGTCAGCGACGTCTGCCAGGCCTGTTCCACCAACTGCTGATCGCGGGCCCGATCCTGGGTCTCCCAGGTGAACCCTTCGCCAAGGGCATGCCAGTGCACCTGGTCGCCGAAGGTTCGCAGAGCTCTGGCTTCACCCGGTTCCCAACCCCCCTTGATAAACTGAACGATGGCGACCCGTTCACCATGGCCAAGGGTGCGTAGAACCAACCCCAGGGCGGCCGTCGTTTTGCCCTTGCCATGGCCGGTGAAGACCAGCACCAGACCCTTTTCCTTGTTGCGCTCCCCGACCCGTTGCTTCTGCACCTGCTGCCGACGTTCCATGCGGCGGCGGTAGCCGGCATCATCGGCTTCAGGGGCGAGGTGGCCCCCCATGCCGAGGTCGGTGGCCTGGCGATCAAGATCGGACTTGCTCATGGGGATTCGGTGCTTGGCCGTTGCGCGGTGATCCTTTGCAGAGCCTGACCAGCCAGGAGCTGCTGATCGATGGACCTGAATCCAATCTCCCTGAGCTCGGCGGGAAGGTCGTCTTCCATCATTGAAATGGCTGTATCGGTCTCGAACAGAGCGCAGAAGAGTTGTTGCGGAAGGCTCAGCAGTGGGCCTGCTGGATGAAGGTCCACGAGCACCAGCCAGCCCTCGGGTTCGAGAAGGCGGAGGCAGCTGCGCAGGAGCTGGACTCGGTCACTGCGCGGAAATTCGTGCAGCGCCACGCTCAGCTGGATGGCGGCGAACTGGCCGTCCGGCAATGGGGGGTCCTCGGCCAGGCCTTCCACAAGCTGCAGCTGGGGATGGCGCTTCGCTGCCAGATCGAGGGCGCGAGGAGCGATGTCCAGACCTGTGACCTGGAAGCCCTCCTCCAGCCACGGGGCCGCGGCTTCACCGCTGCCACAACATAGATCCAGCACCGGAGCTCCGGCACGGAGTCGATGCTGAACGGCATCCAGGCCGAGCCTGCGAAGTCGGGCCACACCTCCGACGCTCAGGGACGACACGGCCGTGACCGTGTCGTAGATCCAGCGATGGCGGTAGGCGAGGGGTCGAAGGAATGAACTCATCAGGCACGTTGTCGAGCCAGGGCTGTGTCCACCGCCTGTTGCTGATCCCGGCGGGTGATCCAGTGGTGGTAGGTGCGGGTGTGAATGGCGACGGAATGGCCCATCATTCTGGCGGCCACGGTGTCTGGAAGGCCGATGTGAATGGTCCGCACCGCCCAGGCGTGCCTCAGGTCGTAGGGGGTGATCGGCAACTTGTAACGGCGAAACTGCTCGCTCACCCGTCGGCCGACCTGCTGCAGCGTGGTTCGCCTGAGATCGGTGCAGATCGGCGGAAGCCTGTCGGGATGCTTGCCCAGTGAAGGCAGCTCGAAGCGCTCCACCCACTGCGGTTGGAATGGCCAAACCTGATGCTCTCCGGTTTTGGTGGTCGGCAGGACGCGAATCACCTGATCTCCACCATCAGTCAGGGCGTTGAGGTCACAGAAGAAGACTTCATGGTTGCGCAGTCCATAGGTGGCCATCAGTCCATAGGCCAGACGCCAGCCGGGGTTTGGGATGCTGAGAACGGCTTCCAGGATCTGACTGTCACTTGGCAGGCGTCGAAATCGTGCCCGGTGCAGTCCGTAACCACCGGATTCCCGTCGCCAGTCCTCCGGCAGTTCGATGTCCAGATGCCTCGCCAGAGCTGAGAGTGCTGTGGAACACTGCTGACGACTGCGGCTGCCGTCCGCATAGCTGGCCAAAGTGTCCTGCAGCAGCTGAGCGTGAATGGGCCCGTCGTTCGCCAGAGCCTTGAGCCGACGCAGGTACGGCAGATAGGCCGCCGTCCAGGTCGTCCGGCTGCCGGAGCTCGATCGGCGGCGTTGGGGATCCGCGAAGAACGCCTCTTGAAATCCCTGGATGGCGATCTCCGTGGACGCGGTGGTGACCCCTTGGGTCCTGTGCTCCACCCAGTCGGACCACGCAAACCGCTGACGCTCGAGCTGCCGCTGGATGAGCCGCAGCGTCTGCTCTGCGTCCTGAAGGCCCGTCGCATCAGCCTTGAGACCAAGGCTGATGCGCTGCATGCTGAAGCCCGGCTGCCCATCGCGCCGGGGGAGTGGACCGCGCAGGTTCAGGCGTTGGCCGCGTTGCTCGATGCGTAAACGGCATCCTTCGACCTCCAGCCGTGTGTTCAATGACACGAGCTCGTTGCGCAGGTTCATACAGCCGTCCTCGCTGACCACCATGACGTGCACGGGGGTTACGCTCAAGCCCTTGATCAGACTGTTCCCTGCATGGCCCGCGTCGGCGTCCTCTTGCTCAATTTGGGAGGGCCGGAGCGCATACAGGACGTCGGTCCATTTCTTTACAACCTTTTCGCCGATCCGGAGATCATTCGTCTTCCCATTCCGGCGCTGCAGAAACCCCTCGCCTGGCTGATTAGCACCCTGCGCAGCAGCAAGTCGCAGGAGGCCTATCGCTCGATCGGAGGCGGTTCACCACTCAGACGGATCACGGAACAGCAGGCCCGGGATCTCCAGAGTCTGCTGCGTCAGCGTGGGGTTGATGCCACGAGCTATGTCGCGATGCGTTACTGGCATCCATTCACGGAATCCGCGGTTGGCGATATCAAGGCGGACGGAATTGACGAAGTCGTCGTTCTGCCTCTGTATCCCCACTTCTCGATCAGCACCAGTGGATCGAGCTTTCGCGAGCTGCAGCGTTTGCGTCAGTCGGATTCCGCCTTTGAGAAACTGCCGATCCGTTGCATCCGGAGCTGGTTTGATCACCCCGGTTATGTGGGGGCGATGGCCCAGCTCATCGCTGAGGAGGTCCGCGGCAGTGACGGTCCGGAGCAGGCGCACATCTTCTTCAGTGCCCATGGTGTTCCCAAAAGCTATGTGGAGGAAGCCGGAGATCCTTACCAGAAAGAGATCGAGTCCTGCACCGCGCTGATCATGAATCAGCTCGAAAAACTGCTTGGGCACAGCAATCCACACACCCTGGCCTACCAGAGTCGGGTTGGCCCTGTGGAGTGGCTCAAGCCCTACACCGAGGAAGCACTCGAGGAACTTGGTGAGGCCAAAACCCGGGATCTCGTGGTGGTGCCGATCAGTTTCGTGAGTGAGCACATCGAAACCCTTGAAGAAATTGACATCGAATACCGAGAGCTCGCCACGGAGGCGGGTGTTGTGAATTTCCGACGCGTTCGTGCCCTCGATACCTACCCGCCCTTCATCGAAGGCCTCGCGGATCTCGTCACCACAAGCCTGGAAGGTCCGGAGGTGACCCTGGATGCAGCGGCCGAGCTACCCACCAAGGTCAAGCTCTATCCCCAGGAGAAATGGGAATGGGGATGGAACAACAGTTCTGAGGTGTGGAACGGCCGGCTCGCCATGTTGGGATTCTCAGCCTTCCTGCTTGAGCTGATCAGTGGACAAGGCCCCTTGCATGCACTGGGTCTTCTCTGAAGAGCTGGCTCCTCCTCCATCAGCCCCTAACCTGAGGGATCCATCCCCCAGGTGAGCTGTGACCCTCATCTCCTCACCCTCGGTTGCCGGCGCTTACGCCGCTGGAAAGTCGGTTCATATCAGCGGAGCAGAGGCTCTGATGGATGCGCTGCGCCGGCATGGGGTCAACACGATTTTCGGCTACCCAGGCGGAGCCATCCTGCCAATTTACGACGCTCTCCACATTGCGGAAAGCCAGGGCTGGGTGAAGCACATCCTTGTCCGTCATGAGCAGGCCGGCACCCATGCCGCCGACGCCTACGCCCGTGCCACCGGCAAGGTGGGAGTCTGCTTCGGGACGTCTGGACCAGGCGCCACCAATCTCGTCACCGGGATCGCCACCGCTCAGATGGATTCGGTACCGATGGTGGTGATCACCGGTCAGGTTCCCCGTCCTGCCATCGGGACCGATGCGTTCCAGGAAACAGACATCTTCGGCATCACCCTGCCGATCGTGAAGCATTCCTGGGTGGTGAGGGACCCGGCGGATCTCGGGATGATTGTTGCCCAGGCATTCCTGATCGCTGCTTCAGGTCGTCCCGGCCCCGTGCTGATCGATGTGCCCAAGGACGTGGGCCAGGAACTGTTCGATTACGTGCCTGTGGAGCCAGGGTCCGTGATCCCGCAGGGCTTCCGACAACCGGTTCCTCCGGATGATGTTGCGATCACAGCGGCACTCGACCTGATCGAGCAAGCCCACCGGCCGTTGTTGTACGTCGGTGGCGGAGCGATCTCCGCAGGCGCCCACGACAGCCTCAAGCTGTTGAGTGAGCGCTTCCAGTTGCCGGTCACCACAACCCTGATGGGCAAAGGTGCCTTCGATGAGAATGATCCTCTCTCGGTCGGCATGCTCGGCATGCACGGCACGGCCTATGCCAACTTCGCGGTGACGGAGTGTGATCTTCTGATCGCTGTCGGAGCTCGCTTCGATGATCGCGTCACAGGGAAGCTCGATACCTTTGCCCCCCGCGCCAGGATCATCCACTTCGAGATCGATCCGGCGGAAATCGGCAAAAACCGCCAAGCCGATGTCGCCGTGCTCGGTGACCTGCGCCTCAGCCTGGCCAGGATGGTTGAGCTGAGTCTGCAGCGAGCAGTCGAGACACGGACGTCGGCCTGGCTGCAGCGGATTGAGGCCTGGAAGCAGCGCTATCCGCTCACCATCCCACCCAAAGAGGGTGAGGTCTATCCCCAGGAGGTGTTGCTGGCAGTACGGGATCTCGCCCCTGATGCAATTGTCACCACTGATGTGGGGCAGCATCAGATGTGGGCTGCTCAGTACCTGCGCAACGGACCCCGTGGCTGGATCAGCAGCGCCGGTCTCGGCACGATGGGTTTTGGGATGCCGGCGGCGATGGGGGCCCAGGTGGCTTGCCCTGACCAGCAGGTTGTTTGCATTGCCGGTGATGCCAGCATCCTGATGAACATTCAGGAGCTGGGAACATTGGCGGCCTACGGGCTCCCGGTGAAAGTGGTGATCGTGAACAACCACTGGCAGGGCATGGTGCGTCAGTGGCAGGAGAGCTTCTACAACGAGCGCTATTCCGCCTCCGACATGCTGAATGGCATGCCTGATTTCATCGCGCTGGCCCGAGCTTTCGGCGTTGATGGCGTGAAGATCAGCTCCCGTGATGCCTTGCACCCTGATCTGGGGCGTGCTCTGTCAGCGCCTGGTCCCATGATCATTGATGTCCATGTGCGACGGGGTGAGAACTGTTATCCGATGGTTCCCCCTGGCAAGAGCAACGCTCAGATGGTTGGTCTGCCAGCCCATCCCGAGCTGGCCATGGACACGACGCGCAACTGTGCAGCCTGCGGGGCCATCACGGCTCACGAGCATCGCTTTTGTCCCCAGTGCGGCGCATCGCTGTGATCCGTCAGCTTCTGCTCGCCCTGCTTGTTGTGCTGCTTGGGGCATCCCCGGTCTGCGCAGCCGAGGTGTTGCAGGTCCGAACGCCTTCACTCCTGCAGGTGGGGGATCACAACCGCACCTACACCGTGGCCTTGCCTTGCATTTCGGTCCCGGAGAACAGAAAGGCCGAAGCTGTGGATTGGCTCAGGCAGCAGCTGCCGCGCCGTCAACGCGTGAACCTCCGGCCTGTGGGGTCCAGTGATGGTCAGCTCCTCGCGAGGGTGATCCCGATCGGTTCCGACATTGATCTCAGCACCGGTTTAATTAGCGCCGGTCTTGCCTCCGACAGCTGTTCCGGGGAGATGGCCTGAGTGGCGGACAACCGGATTGCTAGGGGCATTGTTCTGGTGCCGTGTCTGCTGCTCGGGGGTGCGTTTCTTGCCACGGCAGCCTGGGGCCAGGGTCCTGCGGCAGATAATCGCTGGCTGGCGGTGGCCATCGGACTTGGTTTGTGTCTGGCGGGGGGGCTATCCCAACTGGGCTCCGAGGCTGATACTCAAAACCCATCCGACACTCCAAACTCAGACCAATGAGCAAAGTGTGCTCATATAATTGGGTTACCCCAGAATCGTCACGTTGAGACTGTTTTTACTTTGTTCGCAGGGTCTCTTTGGTCGCCTGTTTGTGTCGACCATGCTGTGATTTCGTGGACGCTTGGATTGTCTTAAATGCTCTTGAGTCGCATCAAGCATGGTAAACAAAGTCTGTTTGTATGTGGCCAGGTCCATCAGCAAGAGTACAGCTCATTTCATGCTTGATATCTGACGCGTAAGCCTTGTCAAGATATGCATCGTCTTGCTTGAGACGCCTGAATTGCTTCGATTTCTGCACGGATTTGATGGTTGATATCTCAATTGCGGTTTCAAAGTCCGGTCACAAACCAGGACGAGTCAGACGACACTCATCTGGGTTGGTTCGCTTTCGCTTTCCCCCGCCCGCTTCCATGACGCCTAAGCAGGCTAGTGCCGCTCAAGAACAGCATGAGGATCATCGGGGCAACGACGTCTCCAGCATGTCACCCAAACGCTCGGTGTTGGCTTCAAGGATTGGTGCTCTGCAGGAGCTGATCGGGAGTGGAGCACGACGGCTGAAGCGATGGCCACTGCTGAGCTGGACGTGCATTGCTTCCAGCTTGATCAGCTGTCAATCCCTGGTGACCAGCGGCCTGAATCAACCACGGATCGCCGTGATGTTGCCATTCGGTCCTGGAGATGAGCAGCTGCGTCGACAATTCCTGCGTGGCTTCACGGTCGGTGAGGACAGTGTCAAAGCCTGTTCTGTGACGCCGCCGTCGTCCTCCTGGATCGGTCTCCCCCCTGACACATCCCCGTCTGACGTCCTTCCGGAGGCTGCCAACCAGCAACTGCTTGTGGCACCGCCAGGGGCTGACCTGCGGGCGTTTGGCAGGTTGGCGAAAGCCAGGGACCTCAGTGTCCTACTGCCGTTTCAGCGCGGTTCATCGCTGGGACGCCTGGCTGGACTGGAAGGCAGCGACCGCCTCTGGCCTTTGGTTCCATCGCGCAGGAAGGATCTCGAGGCCATTGCTGCGGCTTCCCTGGGTAAAGGCTGGGACTGGGCGATGGTTGTTCGCGATCCTGATTCCCTGGAATCGTCGGAAGTCGAGACCTTCGTTGACCTCTTTTTTGATGCCGGTGGGGGCGTGAAGTCCTACACGAGCAGCGATATCCAGTCGGTTGACCCGGAGGATGAAGCGGCGTTCCAGAGATTCTCCGAGGACATGCTCTGGTCCCGTGTTCCGACCATGGTGGTTGCTGCGGACCCCAACGGTGAGCTGGCCCAGAAACTTCGGGATGCCCAGCGCAAGGCTGAATTCGGCCTTGAACTCCCTGCGGTCCCCAACTGGGTGTGGATCAGCGGCAGCACCGTGCTGGCCGAGGTGTCTGAACAGCCTTGGCAACAACTCGGTCTGATGCATGCAGCTCGCGGTGAGGGCTGGTCGTCCTTTGCCAAAGCCTTCGAAACGCGCTGGGGAGATCAGCCCACGTTGCTTGAGGCCTCCGGCTACGACACGGCTCGCGTGCTGGCCCTCGCTGGGACGGCACCACCGCCCTTGTCCAGTGAGGGAACACCGGATGCCATGGGCTGGGTGGATCCAGATGCCAAACCCGTTCCTCTCTGTGAAGGCTTCCAGTTGCGTCAGCAGAGCAAGTCGCTTCGAATTCCAGCAGCGGCGAGTGATTTCCGCCTGATGCCAGCTCAGGCCCCCTCGGGTTCAGCGTCGGCTGGATTGCTCAGGGGATGACTGTCTGATCCAGGGATCTGTTGGGGGTGGTGGCGACGGCTGTGACTAAGCCAACGTCCCCTGCCTCTGGACCGCGGCTTCGGGCGGGTTGTGTCGCTCAAGCAGAGCATTGATGTGCGTGCCTGGGGCATGAATCGAGCCCTGTGAGCAAGATCACAGGTTTGCTTGAAGGAGATCAATGAGCACAGCGATTGATCTTGCGATGGTGTGTTTGTCGGAGAGAAACCTACAAAAACAACAGGTTTCTGACCGTTTAAATCTTCCTAAACCACCACAATCATGACCTTCATTCCTCGCCGCAACCTTGCAAATCCTGCCACAACCATCCAGGCTTCCCCTGGATTCACGATGCCACGTCAAACCGTTTCTTCCTCCCAGCCTGCCGCTGCTGCTGAGGTCGTTAATGCACTGCCTGTGAATTCAGCAGCATCGCTGAATCTGCCACAAACAGTTTTGAATACTGGTGTGCTGCAGTCAACGAATCTTGGTGCGGCAACTCAACTTGGAGCCATGACTCGCTCCTTTAATGTTGGAATTGATAGGACCTGGAATATTGGCAGCTTCCTAGGTGTGGCGAACGAGAAGAGTTACAGTAAATTTCTTGGTGTTGATAAAAACCTGTCCAATGTGAATTTCAACCCCAGTGCTGGTGTTGCGGGTTTGAAATTTAAAACAGGCAATAACAAATTAAAGGCAGGTTTGGATCTGCAGGCCGGTTATGGTTTGGGTTCATTTTCAATTGAAGGCAGTTTGAATGCTGAGGTGAGCCTTGATGCCGATGGTTTGTCCTTCAGCGCCACCACCTTTGACCCATCAATCAATCTGGAATTGCCCTATGCCTATCTGAATCTCGATGCTGTAGGCCAGGTCAAGTTGAATCCCAGCTTGAAACTCTGGTACGACGTCTGGCTTGCCTCCGGTCAAACGGGCAATCTGCTGTCGTCACTGAAGACCAATGTGAATGTGAAGCGGTCTTTGGTTGATCTCGATACGCGTGACATCACCGGTAGCGGTTATTCCAAGAATTTCAATATTGGAGCCCTCTCCGCAACAGCTCGTCTGCCAAGGATTAGCGATGCCTCTGTTCTGGCATCTGTTCCTGGCTCCATTAGCAGTGATCAGGATTGGAGTCAGGGTTTTGGCGATGGTGTCGCCTACGGCGTCAGTGGATCGTCCAATTTGGTCGATCTGGACATGTCACTGGGTCAGGTTGCAAGTTATTTCGGGATCCCACTGACATTTAACAAGTCGGTGTGGGGTGGGGCCTTGCGTGCATCGGGAACTCTGCTCGATGCCACCGTGGGGATTGAAGCGGGTATTGATTACGATGCCAACGTCGCGCTGAAACCGAACGTTTACGCCATCGTTGAAGGCAGCACCCGCAAGCACGATATTTTCGACGACGACTTGCTCTCCAACAACCAGTTCCGTGATGCAAACAACGATGGAAAGATTTCAGTCACTGTTGAAGCCGACCCGATCATCGCTGCCAGTGCATCCGCTTCGATCAACACCGATGTGAATGCTGAAGCTGAATTGCTTGCGGCCAGTGTTCGCGTCAACAAATGGGGTATCAAGAAGAACTGGAATGTCGGTCCTCTCTGGGAAGGTGGTCCATGGTCCATCGCGTCCAATGAAATTGAGTTGGTGGATATCAGCAAGACCGTTGCGCTCTCAGATGTTGCCCCTGGGCTGCAAAGCCAGCTCTCCACCAGTTTCGAGTTGCCGGTGATCTGATGCGTGATGGATTCCTCAACGGAGTGTTGAACCAACCCGCCGTCAGTGTCATCGGTTCGGTGATGCCTGCGGCGGGTTTCCGTTGTTGGGATCAACTGGATGTTGCGTTCAACCGGATCTTGCGTTCCTCCGGATGTTGAGTTCAACCCGATACCCACCTACGTTGATTTGGAAGGTCTTGCTGCATCGCGATGCTTCGCCTCAGCGAGTTGCGGCTCCCACTCGACCACCAGCCGCAGGATCTTGAGTCGGCGTTGCTGCGGCGTCTGCGTATCCCGCCTGAACGGCTGATTGGGCACAGATTGGTGAAGCGCAGTGTCGATGCACGCCGCAGGGATCGGATCGAGTTGATCTACAGCGTTGATGTGCGTGTCAAAGGGGAGGCGTCTCTGCTGCGGCGCAGAGGCAAACAGGCGCGCTTGCGCCCTGCTCCAGACAAGCGCTATCGCCTTTTGGGATCCGCATCGGAGGGGTTCCCTGCGGTTCCTGATGATCGCCCCGTTGTGGTCGGTGCCGGACCATGCGGCTATTTCGCGGCACTGCTTCTGGCCCAGATGGGCCTTCGTCCTCTGCTGCTGGAGCGCGGCCAGCCGGTGAAGCAACGCACGCAGCAAACCTTCGGGTTCTGGCAGGGCCGTTTGCGGTTTGATCCAGAGTCGAATGCTCAGTTCGGCGAGGGGGGTGCCGGCACTTTCTCCGATGGCAAGCTCTACAGCCAGGTGAGTGATCCTGAGCATTACGGCCGCAAGGTGCTGGAGGAGCTGGTCGCCAGTGGTGCCAACCCAGACATCCTCACGGTCCATCGCCCCCACATCGGCACGTTCAAGTTGGCGACGGTCGTCAGAGGGCTGCGTGCGCGAATCGAGGCCTTAGGCGGTGAAGTGCGATTCGGCTGCCGTGTTGACCGATTTTTGCTGTGCGGCAGTGCGGCCGGCAAACCGAAGCAGATCGCTGGGGTACGACTGGCCAATGGGGAGGAGCTTGGTTGCCGTCATGTGGTGTTGGCGCCGGGGCACTCAGCCCGTGACTGCTTCGCCATGCTGGAGGAGGTTGGCGTGCAACTGGAGCCCAAGCCGTTTTCCGTGGGGGTTCGCATCGAGCATCCCCAGCCCTTGATTGATCAGGCGCGCTGGGGGGACATGGCCGGGCATCCCCGCCTTGGCGCGGCTGAGTACAAGCTGGTGCACCACGCCAGCAATGGGCGGTGTGTCTACAGCTTCTGCATGTGCCCCGGCGGATTTGTGGTGGGCGCCACCTCGGAAGAGGGCCGGGTCGTGACCAATGGAATGAGTCAACACTCCCGCAACGAACGCAATGCCAACAGTGGGTTGGTGGTGAATCTGGAGCCTGAGGATCTTGCCCCCTATGAACGCTTCTCCGGAGATCCCTTGGCAGGGGTTGCCCTGCAAAGGGATCTGGAACGACGCGCTTTTCAGCTGGGCGGGGCAACGTATGCGGCGCCGGCCCAGCGCCTGGAGGATTTTCTGGCGCAGCGGCCTTCCATCCATCTCGGCGAGATTGAGGCGTCGTATCAGCCAGGGGTTGCCCCTGCTGATCTGGCGCAGGCCTTGCCGGAAGCATTGATTGCTGCGTTGCGGGAGGCTTTGCCGGTCTTCGCCAAACGTTTGCCGGGTTACGACCATCCCGATGCTGTCCTGACAGGAGTTGAAACGCGCACGTCTTCACCGGTCCGCATTCCACGGGATCAGGACATGGAATCTCTGAATACCCGTGGGCTGATCCCTGCCGGTGAGGGAGCCGGCTACGCCGGAGGGATTCTTTCGGCTGGAATCGATGGCATCAGGGCCGCGGAAGCGGTGGCTCGACAACTTGTTCAGACAGCTCCTCAATCAGCCGCCTGACTCACGATTCCGCTCCATTGCACTGCTTTCACCTGATCCCGTCGCCAGGAGTGGAACAGGTCGGGCTCACCAACGGTGCAGAGCGGGCAGTGGGCGATGCGTTCGCTGGCGATTCCCGCACTCTGGAGTTGCAACCTGGCGGCGACTCGGATGTCCAGGCGATGCCTCCCCGGATGCTGATCCCGCAGGATGGCTTCACTTTTAAGACGGTCAGCATCGCCTGGAATCGCGGCGGAGATGGCCTCGACCACCTCCGTTCCCACCTGATACCGCTCCCCGCTCACGGCGGGTCCCAGGGCTACCAACAACGCCTCACGGTTGGCACCCAGGGATTCCAGACGCTGAATGGCCGCCGGCAGGATCTTCGCGGCCACGCCTCGCCAGCCGGCATGGCAGGCCGCTGCGTGCCCGCTGCCTGGATCGGCGATCAGCACCGGTGTGCAATCGGCCCCGCAAACCCAGAGGCTTTGGCCGCCAGCATCGCTGACCAATCCGTCTGCTTCCGGCCAGGGCGCCCGGGCCGCCACGCTGGCGTTCAGCACGATTCCGCTGTGGATCTGCTGAGGCCTGTGCACACTCACCCCAGCGCTGACGTAGCCCACCAGCTCGTCCGGCCCTCGGCCATGCCAGCGGCGGGTGAAAAAGCCATGCTCGAACCCTTCGTCCGTTAGCAGATTGGACTGCAGGTAATAGCCGCCGTAACAGCCCACCCATGTCCAGCCCTCAAGGGTGTTGAAGCTGCTGTCGGGTTGCTGGAACGGATCGCTGCAGGTCAAGGTCCTCAGGGCATGGGCACATCACGCATCATCCAGAAACCGGCAAACGACTGCTGCTCAGGAGTGGTCTGGATGGCGATGAATTGGAGCCCTTTCACCTGCTCCCTGGCGCTGTTGAACGCCGTGTCGATCTCGTCGGCGGCCTGAGCCTCGAGATCGCTCACCAGCCATCGGTCGTCCTGACCGGCCTCCAGCACAAGTTGCCGTCGGTCCAGCATCAGCCTCACCGGTTCCAGACCTCCCAGCCATCCCGCAACCGCCAAGGCCCGGGACTGGCTAAACAGGCGCAGGCCTGGAACGGATGCCTCATCGTCAATCCCCTCCGGTACGGGGATCAGGCCGCTGAAATCCATCGGCCATGTGTTGGCTTCCCGCAGCAATCCCGCCGGCAGGGCCGCCCAGCTCCAGGCGTCCCCCTGGGCGGCTTCTGGGAGCGGCACCGGTGGGGCTGGAACCGTGGCGGGAGGCGGGGCCAGTGGGCCAGCCATGAATCCCTTCTCCTGGGGATAGACCAGTTGCTCGCGTTCCGTCAGCCAATCGAGCAGGGCATAGGTGCGCCGGCTGGCAATCATCTCCAGATCCAGCTCTGCGGCGGCCCGTTGCACCATGGTGCGCATGGAGCTGCGCCAGCAACGCAGGCGAAGAGGGCGGCCCCATCCCCCGGTCTCAGCATCAGCGATGGCGTCCTTCAGGGCCGCCGCCAGCCACAGGGAATTGACCTCGCCGGACGGACAGCTCCGCACGAACTGGAAGCTGCCTTCACTGCCGAACGCCGGTGGCGTTGTCGTGATCAGCAGTTCCCAGCGCTTGCGCCCGTCCTCCTCAAGGATCGGACGGGAATAGAAGTCGAGCTCCCAGTCCGATCCTGTCTTGGCAGGGGCTGTCATTCAGCTGGCTGGTCCTGTTGTTGAAGCACGCTCTGGGCACGGGCGGCACGGTCTTCGGCCTCAGCCATCACCTTGTCTCTCTCCACCAGCAGTTCCCCCGGAGGACCCTCCAGAAGAGCAGTGTTCAGACCGATTCGGCCACGGCCCGGATCCAGTTCGGTGATCATCGCCTTCACCCGGTCCCCCTGATCGAAGACCTCTCGGATGGAGCGAAGGCTGCCATTGGTGATGACGGACTGATGCAGCAGACCGCTGACACCGCCCAGGTCGATGAACAACCCATAAGGCTTGACAGCGGCAACCTGACCCTCCACCAGCTCGCCGACTTTCAACTCCTGGAAACGGGCAGCCAGGGCGGCTCGCTTTTCAGACAAAACAAGTTTGCGGGTTTCCGAGTTCACCTCAAGAAAGGCAACTCCAAGGGTCTTGCCGACAAGCTCCTGATGGTTCTCACCGTTTTGGAGCTGGGAGCGGGGGATGAAGCCCCGTAGTCCTTCGAGATCGCAGGTGACACCGCCACGGTTGAAGCCGTTGACGATCACCTGCACGACAAGGCCCTGCTTCTCCATCTCCTTCACCTTGTCCCAGCTCTTGCGAAGTGCCAGAGCCCGGCAACTGATGGTGACCATGCCATCGGCGTTCTGCTCGCGTGTGACCAGGACCTCCACTTCGAGTCCCTTTGGAAACCGCTCGCGGAAGTTGGTGATCACACCAAGGCCGGCTTCGCTTTTGGGCATGAAACCAGGTGCCTTGCCTCCGATATCCACGTAGACGCCATCACTCTCCAGGCCGATCACCTTGCCTTTGACCACCTCTCCTGTGGTGCCAACCGGTTCGTTCTCGTCGAGGGCTGCGAGAAACGCATCCTCATCGAAGTCGAAATCATCAACACTGCGTGGGCCTCCTGCGTCCTGCTGCCGACGGGAAGCGTTCTGATCCGGCGCGCCGAGCAGATCAGCCATGGTCATGCCATCCATGGCGCCCATGTCGAAGCGCTCGTCGTCAGCCAGTGAGTCCGCCGGTGCAGCGTCGAAGGGTCGCGTCGGTGCCGAGAGCCCGGCAGCCTTTTCGAGTTGGCGGGCTTTTTCAGCAGCGGCTTCGGCAACCTTCCTGGCCTCGGCGGCCTCGCGCTCCAGGCGTTCCTGTTCTTCCTGCCGCCGATTGATCTGCATCACCTGCAGCGGCTTGCGGGTTGTATCGGCAGCCGGTTTCGCTGCCTTGGGCCTGTTGGGCTGCGGACTGCCGGCTGACGCCATGGACCATCGGGGTCATCGATCGATCAGTCTGACAGTCAGGGCGAGAATGCCTACTCCTTCGATGCGTAGATGGGCCTGCCTGATCGCCGCTTCGAACACCTGCGACAGCCCGAAGCGTTGGCTGCAGCCCAGCGTCCTGGTTCAACCATTGTCTGGCCGATGGGAGCCCTTGAACAGCACGGGCCTCAGCTGCCTCTGAACACCGATGCCCTGTTCGCGAATCGCATTCTTGATGCGGTTTTGAAACGCCTGCCAGCGGACTTTCCGATCTGGCGATTACCAGCGCAGTCCATTGGTTTTTCTCCTGAGCATGGCGATTTCCCAGGCACCCTCAGCCTGCCTGCAGACCTGCTGATTGATCTGCTTGAGAGCGTCGGCTCGCAACTGGCAGCCATGGGGTTCCAGCGGCTGGTGTTGTTCAACGCCCATGGAGGACAGATTGCCCTGCTTCAGGTGGCTGCCCGCCAGCTCCGCCGACGAGCCGCTTCGATGGCCGTCCTTCCCTGTTTCCTCTGGAGCGGAGTCGATGGTCTCGACACCCTGATACCCAGGGAGGAACTGGAACAGGGGCTCCATGCCGGCCTGGCTGAGACCAGCCTGATGCTGCATCTCGCCCCGGATCTCGTGGGTACCGATCGCCCTGTGGACGGTCTCCACCGTTCCGGGCAGGTCTCTCAGCCTCCGCACGGATGGTCCCTGGAAGGGGCAGCACCCTGTGCCTGGCTGACGTCGGATCTCAGTGAGACAGGGGTGATCGGCGATAGCCGCGAATCCTCAGCAGCCCTTGGTGAAGCCCTCGAAAATCGACTTGTGGACCACTGGCAGACACTTCTGGAGTCGCTGCTGAACTCCGATTGGCCACCGAAGAAAAGACTCGACGCGTCCTGAACTGAGAACCCTGAGGTCCAAGAGTTTGGGAATGCTGGTTATTCTCAGATCCACAAAACGTGGTGAGCTCCGTTCTATGACGACCCTCAATGCACCTACGGCTGCTGTGATGGAGGGCCAGGATGCACTGCCGGACTTCACAACCGCTGCCTACAAGGACGCATACAGCCGCATCAACGCCATCGTGATTGAGGGGGAGCAGGAAGCTCATGACAACTACATCTCTCTGGGAACACTGATTCCCGATCAGGCTGAGGAACTCACCCGATTGGCTCGCATGGAGATGAAGCACATGAAGGGCTTCACCTCATGTGGACGAAACCTCGGCGTTGAGGCGGACATGGCGTTTGCAAAAACCTTTTTCGAGCCCCTTCATGGCAATTTCCAGGCAGCGATGACGGAGGGCAAGGTGGTGACCTGCCTGCTGATTCAGGCACTCCTGATTGAGGCTTTTGCCATCTCGGCGTATCACATTTACATCCCTGTCGCCGATCCTTTCGCCCGCAAGATCACTGAGGGGGTGGTAAAGGACGAATACACCCATCTAAATTACGGCCAGGAATGGCTGAAGGCTAATTTCGAGGCCAGCAAGGACGAGCTGTTCGAGGCCAACAAAGCCAACCTTCCGTTGATCCGCTCGATGCTGGAAGAGGTGGCCGCTGATGCAGCAGTCCTGCACATGGAAAAAGAGGATCTGATCGAGGACTTCCTGATCGCCTACCAGGAAGCGCTGTCTGAAATTGGATTCAGCTCCCGCGAGATTGCTCGCATGGCTGCTGCAGCCTTGTCGATCTGATCGACAGGTCCCGGTGTCAAGCCGGTTCCCCAAGGGGCACGTACGTCCCCAACCTCTCGCCGTGGGAGCATGGGCGGTCGGGACTGCTCCCATGGAATTTCACCGCGCGGCATGTTTGGTCTGATCGGACACTCCACGAGTTTCGAGGCAGCCCGCCGCAAGGCGCTGGAACTCGGGTTCGACCACATCGCAGACGGTGATCTGGACGTTTGGTGCAGTGCCCCTCCGCAGTTGGTCGAACACGTCGAGGTCACGAGTCCGGTGGGAACCCGCATCAAGGGTGCCTATATCGATTCATGCTTCGTGCCGGAGATGCTGAGTCGCTTCAAAACAGCTCGGCGCAAGGTGTTGAACGCCATGGAGCTCTCCCAGAAAAAAGGCATCAACATCACGGCTCTCGGCGGATTCACCTCAATCATTTTTGAGAACTTCAATCTGCTTCAACACAAGACCGTGCGGAGCACGACCCTGGAGTGGGAGCGTTTCACCACAGGCAACACCCATACCGCCTGGGTGATCTGTCGCCAGGTTGAAAACAATGCGCCATCGCTGGGAATCGACCTGACCAAGGCCAAGGTGGCGGTTGTCGGTGCCACAGGCGACATCGGAAGTGCGGTTTGTCGCTGGCTGACGGCTCGGACCGGTGTGGGCGAGCTGCTTCTCGTCGCTCGCCAGCAACAACCCCTGGTCGACCTTCAGCAGGAACTCGGGGGCGGGCGTGTCCTCAGTCTGGACGAGGCTCTGCCGGAGGCTGATGTGGTGGTGTGGGTGGCCAGCATGCCGCGCACGTTGCAGATCGACCAAGACAGCCTGCGCAAGCCCTGTCTGATGATTGATGGGGGCTATCCAAAGAATCTGGATGCCAAGGTCGCCGGCGGCGATATCCATGTTCTCAAGGGCGGCATCGTCGAGTTCTGTCGGGATATCGGCTGGTCGATGATGGAAATCGCCGAAATGGAGAAGCCCCAGAGGCAGATGTTTGCCTGCTTTGCAGAGGCCATGCTGCTTGAATTCGAGCAGTGCCACACAAACTTCAGCTGGGGGAGGAACAACATCACTCTCGAGAAAATGGATTTCATCGGAGCGGCATCTGTACGTCATGGTTTTTCAACCCTGAATCTGCAGTCCAAGCTCCACGCCGCCGCCGCCTGATCCCGCCGCCATGCCCCGACGCCCCCTTCTCGAGTTTGAAAAGCCTCTGGTGGAGCTGGAGCAGCAGATTGATCAGATCCGTCAGCTGGCTCGTGATTCCGAAGTGGACGTCAGTCAGCAATTGCTGCAGCTTGAGACGTTGGCCGAGCGACGGCGCCAGGAGATCTTCCAGGGACTCACACCGGCCCAGAAAATTCAGGTGGCTCGACACCCCCATCGGCCAAGCACCCTGGATTTCATCCAGATGTTCTGTGACGACTGGATTGAGTTGCACGGTGATCGCCGCGGGAATGATGACCAGGCGCTCGTTGGCGGTGTGGGCCGGCTGGGTGATCAGCCCGTGCTGCTGATTGGGCACCAGAAGGGGCGAGACACGAAAGAAAACGTGGCGAGGAATTTCGGCATGGCCACCCCGGGTGGCTACCGCAAGGCTCTTCGGCTGATGGATCACGCCAACCGATTCCGGTTGCCGATCCTGAGCTTCATTGATACACCAGGCGCCTACGCCGGTCTGCAGGCGGAGGAGCAAGGACAGGGTGAGGCCATCGCGGTGAACCTCCGCGAAATGTTCCGGCTCAGGGTGCCGGTGATTGCGACAGTGATCGGCGAGGGAGGTTCGGGTGGTGCCCTCGGGATCGGAGTCGCTGATCGGCTGCTGATGTTTGAACACAGCGTGTACACCGTTGCCAGTCCGGAGGCCTGCGCATCGATCCTCTGGCGCGATGCTGCCAAGGCTCCGGAGGCCGCGGAAGCGCTGCGAATCACAGGCTCGGATCTGCTGGACCTCGGGGTGGTGGATGAAGTTCTGCCTGAACCCTCTGGCGGCAATAACTGGGCGCCACTCGAGGCTGGCCAGACTCTCAGAGCCGCCCTTGAGAGGCACCTTGGTGAGCTGCTCCGATTGTCGGATCAACAGCTCAGGGAAGCCCGTTATCGCAAATTCCGCGCAATGGGGCGTTTTGTTGAAAATGAGTCACACACGACCAAACTGGCTGCTTAAGGTGTGAGCGTTTGCTGACCAAGTTTGCCGACGGCCCTGATTACTGGATCAAGTCGTGGCATCGGGCGACGCACGGCCGAACTCCTGGCCTCCGAGGGCTGGAACCTGTTGCTCACCGCACGCAGCGGAGAGCAGCTTGAGACCCTCAGGGGCGAACTCAAGGGGGTTTCTGGGTCGATTCATTGTGTGCCCGCTGATCTCACGGATCCGGCAGCCATTGCTCCGGCAATGTCCCAACTGCTGAGCGAGGGTCACATACCCTCAGTCCTCATCAACAACGCCGGCGCTGCCTACACAGGTGATCTGCTGGCCATGCCGCTGGATCGCTGGCAGTGGATGCTCCAGCTCAACCTCACCAGCGTCATGCAGGTGTGTGCCGCGGTGGTTCCGTCCATGCGCTCCCAGGGTGGACTGGTGATCAACGTCAGCAGTCACGCTGCTCACAACGCATTCCCGCAATGGGGGGCGTACAGCGTCAGCAAAGCTGCCCTGGTTCGTTTCACCCGCTGCCTGTCAGCCGAGGAGCGAACCCACGGCATTCGTGCCTGCACGCTCACTCTCGGTGCTGTGGATTCATCCCTTTGGGACGAAGAAACCGTACAAAGTGATTTCGATCGTCGTGCCATGCTCACCGTCGATCAAGCAGCCGATGCCCTGGTGCATCTGGCTCTGCAACCCACCAATCAGGTCATCGAAGACCTCACTCTGATGCCGTCTATCGGCGCCTTCTGAAGACTCCTAATGACTTCTACTGTCCCCTTCGTCTCCAATGGCGCTGCCCGCAACGGCAACGGCAACGGCAACGGCAACGGCCATGCTCAGAGCGCTGCGAACGGCCGCGAATCCGACCTGAAGACAGCCATCTCAGTCCGTATCCGTGAGCGCCTCAAGGAGGCTGGGGTTTCGTTCCTGGCGAACGACAACGTTTCCGCTCATATCGAGCCAGGAGAGCTCGCGCAGCTGGAAGTGGAGGTGGCGGACCGGGTTCGCGAACTGCTGCGTAGCTTGGTGATCGATATCGATAACGACCACAACACCCATGAGACGGCTGAGCGTGTTGCTCGCATGTATCTCCATGAGGTGTTCAAGGGCCGCTACCACGCTCAACCCAAAGTTGCCAGCTTCCCCAACGTGAAGCGGTTGGATGAGATTTACACCGTTGGCCCAATTACGGTGCGTTCAGCCTGTTCCCACCACTTGGTTCCCATCATGGGGAACTGCTGGATCGGCATCAAACCCGGATCCCGCGTGATTGGTCTCTCCAAGTTTACTCGTGTGGCGGATTGGGTGTTTTCAAGGCCCCATATTCAAGAGGAAGCGGTCATGATTCTGGCCGACGAAATTGAAAAACTCTGCGAACCACAAGGCCTCGGAATCATCATCAAGGCTCAGCACTACTGCATGAAATGGAGGGGTGTCCGAGAGCCCCAGACCAGCATGGTCAATTCGGTGGTTCGAGGAGATTTTCGTCACGATCCCAGCCTCAAACAGGAATTCTTTGAGCTGGTGCGTCAACAGGAAGCTCTTTTGAGTACTTGATGGATTGATCGTTTCTGAATGTTCCTGGTTTGATCTGATGTTGATTCACAACGGCTGAATCAACATCAACGATTCAGTTGAACAGCATCGATCAAATCCTTCACTTTCTGAAGATTTTTCCTGCCTGGAGAGTCTTCCAACCGGCTGGAGGCATCAAGTCCATCAGGGTTGACTCGACTGAGCAGTTCCGGAATCCATTCGGCGCTGATTCCTCCGGCAAGCCACCAGGGCAGGTCCAGCCTGATCGCACCCAGACCATCAAGAGACAGCCGGTGTCCCGTTCCTCCGAGTTGATCAGGGCTCCAGGCGTCCAGGAGCAGTGCATCCACGGATTGCGCGTAACGCTCCAGGCTGTGCAGATCCTTGGATGACCGAAGCCGTAAGGCTTTCCACCAATCCACCTGCGGGTAACGCTGCTTCAGTGCCAGGCACCGCTCCGGTGATTCCCCTCCGTGGAGCTGAACCACCGTGGGCGTTCCATCGCCGCCGAGGGCAGCGTCGAGCGAATCGTCAGCCAGATCGGCCACGACCCAGACCCTCTTTACGTCGTCTGCGTTCTGTTCCAATGTTTTGAACAGGTTCCGACGCAGTGGTTCTGCAACGAACCGCGGGGTTCCTGGGACACCGATCACTCCGATGGCATCGGCGCCGATCGTTGCGATAGAGAGGGCTTGCTCGGGATCCGTGAGGCCGCAGATTTTCACGGCGGGCTTGGATCGGTTTTCGCGCAAGGAGATCAACGTGTGCCCTCCCTAGGATCGGGTGACAATCGTCGCTGAGGCGACATCAACGGATACTGACGTGGGAGAGGGCTGGGAGCTACTGAAGATTCGCGGCATCCCTCTGCGGGTTCACCCCAGTTGGTTTGTCATCCTGGCCCTGACCACGGTGATGTTCCAGGCCCAGTTGGCGGCAGGTGTTGGCGCAGGTCTGGCCGTTGCTGTGACGTGGGGACTCGGGCTGCTGACCGCGCTGTTGATGTTCGTCTCCGTCCTCCTCCATGAACTCGGGCATTCGCTCGTGGCTCTCCATGAGGGAGTGAAAGTGCGCAGCATCACCCTGTTTCTGATGGGTGGTGTGGCCCGGGTCGAAAAGGAATGCAGCACCGCGATGGGCTCCCTGCGTGTGGCTGCCGCCGGCCCTTTGGTGAGTTTGATCCTGGCGGGAGTGCTGCTGCTTTCAGCTCCTTCGATCCAGCCGGTCAATCCTCTGTTGGCCAATCTGTGCAGCCAGCTGGGGGGGCTGAATCTGGTTCTGGCGTTGTTCAACCTGTTGCCAGGCCTGCCATTGGATGGGGGCTTGATCCTGAAATCCCTGGTCTGGCAGTTCACCGGCAGCCGCAGCCGTGGTGTGCAGGTCGCCACAGCGTCAGGGCGGGCGCTCGCCCTGACGGCGATTGTTCTCGGCCTTTATCTGTTCCTCGTCGCCAAAAGTGGCGGTGGTCTCTGGTTGATGCTGCTGGGGTGGTTTGGCCTGGGCGCCAATCGAGGCCAGACCCAGATGCTGGTGCTTCAGAAAGTCCTTCAGGACGTCTCCGTGGCGGAGGCAACCAGCCGTCGCTTCCGAGTCCTTGAATCGGATCAACCGCTTCGTCGATTGAGTCAGATGCGGCTTCAGGACGCCGAAGGTCAGCGAGGCTCTGATTGGGTTCTGGTCTGCCGCGCCGGTCGCTGGATCGGATGGGTGGATGATCAGCCTTTGCGTGATCTGCCCGTTCAGCAATGGGATCGTCAGCGTCTTGAGGATCACCTCAAACCCCTGGAGGACTTGCCGTCCATCGCTGATCAAGCCCCTCTCTGGCAAGCCGTGAAGTCTCTGGAACAGGCTCCAGATGGAAGGCTGCTGGTGTTCAGTCCTGCAGGTCTCCCCTCAGGGACGATCGATCGCATGGATGTGGGAGAAGCGGTGCTGCAGAAACTTGGCGTCCGCCTGCCTGCCCCGATTCTCGATGAAGCTCGCAAGCAAAATGCCTATCCGCTGGGTTTGGTGATGCTCCCTCAGGTGGTGGAGACCATGCAGGCCTCCGAGGCCGATCTGGCCCGAGACAGCGCCTGACGTTCCTGATCGTCCAGCGGCTGCTCCTGCCAAGTCAGTGTCGGCCAGGCGCGCTGCAGCGACTGCAAGAGATGCTGATCCAGGCCATGGCGGGGAATCGAGACGGGGGCTCTGGCAGGAGCTGCTTCTCCGAAGACGTCTTGCCAGAGAGTTTCAGGAGGGTCGAGCAGGATCTCACCATGCTGCAAAAGCCGCCCGTGCAGCCAGCGCTGGGCACTGCCAATGCGCTTCACCCCTCGGGCGTCAACCAGATCGGCAGCCGTCGAGCGTGCAAAACAATGGCTGCCTTCGTCCTGGGCTGGCTCATCACCGAAGCGGAGCGACTCTCCGAGCTGTTGGAAGCCATGGATCAACCACTGGCAGGCTCGCCGGTAGGCCTGGTGACGTTGTCGCGGTGCTTGCGGCCAGATCAGGGCATAGGTGAGGCCACCGCAATGCAGCACAGCCCGGCCACCACTGGGCCGGCGGACCATAGACAAGCGTCCGCTGTTGGCCAGCTCATTCCAGTGACTGGGCCACTGGCTCTGGTTCCGTCCCAGCGACAGCCAGGGGCCGTCCCAGCGATAGAAGCGAAGCACTGGTGTCGTCAGGCTTCGCTCCAGTAACAGCGTGTCGAGAGCCATCTGCCCATGGCCATCGGCGCACAGCATCGGCAGCCACCGTCCCGCTGATCCTCGACTCGTCATGCTGGAGGTCGTGATCGACATGACCCTGTGCTTGAGCTGCCATGGTGGGACATTCCTGTTCTGATCGCCTTGGGGCTGTTCGCTGGCGGGTTGGCAGGTCTTCTGGGAATCGGTGGCGGACTGATTTTTGCGCCGTTGCTTCTCCTGCTGGACCTTCCGCCTCACCAGGCACTGGCTACCAGCAGTTTCGCCATTGTTCCGACAGCCCTCTCGGGAGCTTTGACGCACCTGCGCAGCGGCACGATTCCGCAGCGATCAGGCCTGGCGATTGGTCTGGCCGCGTTCGGGGCTGCTCTGCTTTTCGGTGGTTTGGCAGGAGGGGTTTCCGGTTGGCTGCTCGTGGCACTGCAGACGCTGATCTACGTCGTCCTGGCGTTTGCCGTGCGCGTGCGTCCGGAACAGGAGGTGACAAGCGACGAAGAAACTGAGGAATTGGAGAAGAAGGCGCCGTTTCTGGCAGGAGCGGGCTGCATTGCGGGCTGGACCGCTGGGATGTTGGGTCTTGGCGGCGGTTTGGTGATGGTCCCTTTGATGAATGGGCTGATGGGTGTGCCCATCCATGCCGCTGTTCGGCTCAGCACGCTGGCAGTGTTCTGTTCGGCAACGGCGGCGTCCCTTCAGTTCCTGCATGAGGGGACGGGTGAGCCTTTGACAGGACTCCTTCTCGGTGGGGTGGCTGCCCTGGCGGCCCGATGGACGTCCAGTCGCCTTGATCAATTCGATTCAGAGTTTCTGGTGCGCCTTCTGAGGGGACTCGCGATCGTGCTGGCCATCGACAGCAGTCGACGGGCCCTGCAGCTCTGGCTGGGCTGAGGGTTCAGATCAACAGCGACCAGAAGCTGTCGTCGAGCTCATAACCCAGGGCGGCAGCCATCTGGGACAGATTGCCTCGCATTGAGCGGCCATGGTTACGGCAGAGATCATCGAGCTGCATTAGCCGGTGGGTGATCCAAAGCTCCAGAGCCTGTGGCTCGAAACGCAGTCCTTCCGTTCGGCTGAACTCGTGGGGGACGACCATCGCCACGTGGCGGATCAGGCTGCCGTGGTCACGCTCAAGCAACAGTGGCAACCATGGGAATCGGGCATCCGCCCGCAGGGCCCAGAGACGCGGCTCTGGACATTCCGCCAGCTCGCGCGGATCCTCCGGATCACGGGGCCAATCAAACCTCAGCTCCACCACTGGGCCCCGATCAAGCAGCTCGGTCAGGGGCAGATCCATGCTGACGGCCAACGGGCTGAGGTCCAGTTGGCGGATGGCCGCGGCGTTGATCAGAACCGGATCCATGCTCTGGTGTGACAGGCCTTTGCGAATGATGGCGTGCCGTGGTGTCTGTGCAGAACAATGAGGTCGTTTCCAGCAAGCGCTTCCATGGACACCGCCCTCACCTCGGCTGAAATTTTCATTGCCCTTGTGGTCGCTGCCCACGCTGCAGTGCTGGCGCTCAGGCTTTCGATCAGCTTGTACGAAGCCTGATCTTCCAAAGGGTGAATCAAAGCCTTGGCAGCAAGGATCCGCTGCGTTAGAAGCGGGACTCTGTGTTCAGCTGTTGGCTTCGTCAACTGCGCCACGACCCCCTTCGTCAGCCGTGGATGCCGCCACCCTGGCGGCATCCATTCAGAAGCAGACCGACCAAAGGGAGCTGCACTGCAGCGTGATGGCTCTTGCCGTGAAGCTTGGGCTGGTGGTTTTGGGGTGCGTCAGCATCGTGCGACTTTCGGGTGCCTACCAGGAGCGGCTCGACCGCCACAGTGAAATCGACGCTGTCGTCACCGTGGAGACGGCCAAGCTGCAATCGCTTCAACAGCGGTTCGACCGGTTGTTCAGCATCGGCGGCGAAAAACGATTGCTCGGAGAGCAGGACCAATGGATCGCGCCGAATCGCGTACGAATCATCTGGCGCTGAGATTCATAACCGCCAGCGGAGCTTTGTGTTGCGGAACAGCAGACTGACCTCGTTCAATCGCCTGTCCAGATGGGGACCCCCGGCACAGTTTTGATCACCGGTACAACGTCAGGGGTTGGGCTCAATGCCACCCGTGCCCTCGTGAACCAGGGGTGGACGGTGATCACGGCCAACAGAAGTCCACAGCGTGCTGCCGCTGCCGCTGATGCGCTGGATCTCCCCAAGCAGCGTCTGAACCATGTGTTGATGGATCTCGGTGATCTCGACAGTGTGCGTGCCGCTGTTGCCGGTCTGCCAGCCACGCTGGACGCATTGGTCTGCAATGCCGCTGTCTACAAGCCGAAGTTGAAGCAGCCGGAGCGTTCACCGCAGGGGTACGAGATCTCGATGGCGACCAATCACCTCGGTCATTTCCTGCTGATTCACTTGCTCATGGATCGGATCCGGAGCTCCAATCATCCGTCCAGGCGTGTTGTGATCCTCGGCACGGTGACGGCCAATTCCAAGGAGCTGGGTGGCAAGATCCCGATCCCTGCCCCCGCTGATCTCGGAGATCTCTCTGGATTCGAAGCCGGCTTCCAGGATCCGATCAGCATGGCCAGCGGCAAGCCGTTCAAGCCCGGCAAGGCGTACAAAGACAGCAAGCTGTGCAACATGATCACCACCCAGGAACTGCACAGGCGTCTGAACACAGAGACGGGGATCACCTTCACCTCTCTCTACCCCGGATGTGTTGCCGATACCCCGCTCTTCCGAAATACGCCAAAAGCGTTTCAAACCATCTTCCCCTGGTTCCAGAAGAACATCACAGGTGGCTACGTCTCTCAGTCCCTGGCTGGTGAACGCGTTGCCCAGGTGGTTGCGGATCCGGATTTCGCGGAGTCCGGAGTCCACTGGAGCTGGGGCAATCGCCAGACCAAGGACGGTCAGCAATTCAGCCAGGAACTGTCAGAGAAAGCCACAGATCGCGAGACGGCCCAACGGGTGTGGGACCTCTCGCTTCGTCTTGTAGGGCTCTGATCAATCAAAGCCCAGCAGGTCGAAGATCTCTCGGTCCTTGAGAGAGGTGGCCTCGAGGGGTTCAACCTTGTCCAGCATGTTCTGGGCAAGCCGCAGGTACTCCTGGCGCACCGCTTGCACGGCTTCATCGTCGTCGTCCATTTCGAAGATGGTGCATTTCTTCAGGCGTGAGCGCCGGATTGCATCCACATCCTTGAAGTGGGCCATAGTGCGCAGCCCCGTGCGGGCGTTGAACTTGTCGATCTGGTCGGTGTCCGCTGAGCGATTGGCGACGACCCCACCGAGACGCACTTTGTAGTTCTTGGCCTTGGCCTGAATCGCCTGCACGATTCGATTCATCGCGAAGATCGAGTCAAAATCGTTGGCCGTCACGATCAGGCAGTAGTTCGCGTGCTGCAGGGGAGCCGCGAAGCCGCCGCACACCACATCGCCGAGAACATCGAAGATCACCACGTCGGTGTCTTCCAGCAGGTGGTGCTCCTTGAGCAGCTTCACCGTCTGCCCGGTGACGTAGCCCCCACAGCCTGTTCCAGCTGGTGGGCCGCCACTTTCAACGCACTGCACACCGTTGAAACCGGTGAACACGAAATCCTCCGGACGCAGCTCTTCGCTGTGGAAGTCAACCTCCTCCAGTATGTCGATCACGGTCGGCACCATCTTGTGGGTGAGGGTGAAGGTGCTGTCGTGTTTGGGATCGCAGCCGATCTGGAGCACCCGCTTGCCCAGTTTCGAAAAGGCGGCAGACAGGTTGGACGATGTGGTGGATTTGCCGATCCCACCCTTGCCATAGACGGCGATCACCAGGGTTTCCTCCTGGATGTTCAGGGCTGGGTCCTGATGGACCTGCACACTGCCTTCACCGTCTGCCGGCCGCGTCAGGGTCGTGGTCATGCAGCGACCTTCACTAGAGGAGTTGGTTTCATTCAACAGCAGCACATGTGCGCTGGCTGGGTTTCACCAAGAAATGAAAGATCTGGGCTCAGAGGAGTGGTCTGGAGGCCCCTTTTGCAATGCTGAGGGGCTGAAAATGAGTGAAGTTACTCAGGTTTTTTGAGCAGGTTTCTGACATGCAGTCCTCTTCATTTCTGAAGCGGGTCTTTGTATCTGCTCCTAAACGGTTCCGCCCACTGCCTTGCACTCGAGCGTCGAGCTTTCCATCATGATCTCGCTCCTTCTCTCGACAAGCGATGCGTCTGTCTCGACGGTCTCTCCTCACCGGCACCGCCGGACTGGCTGGTGCTGCCGTCGTTGGACGCAGCGCTAAGGCCGAGGGAGCTCGATCGGGTGCTGCTGTTGATGCCGTGGTGATTGGAGGAGGACTGTCGGGTTTGATTGCTGCCCGTGAACTGGTGAAACAAGGGAAAACCGTGACATTGCTGGAAGCCAAAAGCACGATCGGAGGCCGCATGGTCAATCAAAAAGTGGCCGGTGGTGGGGTGATTGACCTTGGCGGCCAATGGGGAGGAAAAACCCATTACCGGCTCGAGGCCCTCTCTGAGGAATTGAAACTGAAGCGTTACCCGTCTTATTACGAAGGAAAGGGTGTCTTTATTTGGAATGGCAAGTCATACACAACTGACTTGTTCAATGATTTTTGGCGGTCAATTGGATTTTCGAACCCGGATGATATTGATCTTCCAGAGAAGGAAAAAGAAGCTGCACTGCAGCTTTGGAACGAGTTGTTTGAGATCTCTAAATCCATATCGGTTGAACAGCCCTGGACCTCTCCAAATGCGCAGGTGTTGGACGCGACTCCTGTCTCTCAGTGGCTTTTAGAACGTAATGCTGCTCCCTTGGCACAGTGGATGTTCGGCTGGATCTGTCGAGGTAATGGTGCTCAGGTGTTTGAACCCTATGAATCTTCGATGCTCCATCTGGCCTGGAGTATGGCAGTGGCACCACCGAATGAAACGGCTGAAGATTGGCTGTTCTACAAAGGTGCAGGTGAAGTTGCCAAAATCATTGCGAATGAGCTGGGAAGTCGCATCATCCTGAATGCGCCTGTGTTCAAAATTGACCAGGATTCAAGTGGTTTAACTGTTATTTACGGTGATTGCAAAACAGTCAGAGCCAAAACGGCCGTCGTTGCTATCCCGCCACCATTGCGGCTCAACATTCAATTCAATCCGCCACTTCCTCCTCGGTTTGTGCAGTTGATGCGGCGCACCCCCATGCCGTCGAAATGGAAGGTGCTTGCTGTTTACCCCACAGCCTTTTGGCGAGATCAGGGTTACTGCGCGGCTGGCTCAGGGAATTTGGACGTTCTTGAGCAGACCGCTGATGCCTGCCCACCTGAGGGAAACCCAGGCATCATCGCCAGTTTCGTTTCTGGGAACAAAATCGGCGGTTTCAGCCAGCTGAGTCATCAGGAGCAGAGGGCCCTTGTTCTGAAAGATCTCGCTGCCTACTGGGGACCGCAGGCCAAAGAGCCGATCGAATTGGTGATCGTGCGTTGGACCGAAGATGCCTGGATCGGGGGTGGTTATGGCGTTACGCGAAGCACCGGCGCCTGGACTGCATTCGGATCAGGTTGGCAGGATGACCACGGAAAGGTGTTCTGGGCTGGAACGGAACAATCAACACGTTGGCCTGGCTATTTCGAGGGTGCGATTGAGGCTGGACTTGCCGCGGTCAAGCGCCTGAATGCCGTTCTGGCGTGATGGAGCCGTTCGAGTCACCACAGCCTCATTGGTTGTTAATCGATGTGCTGGTTGATGTGGTCTTTGAACCGAGCAAAGTCAGCATCAATGTTTGGGTTGACAATGACGTCGTGCATTGAGAACGTAGGCAACTGCGTCATGGCAAGATATCTGTAATTCACGTGCATAGGGAAAAATAAATCGTCAACACTTCTGCCCTGCATCAAATATTCGTTTGGATCAGTGAAGGCTCCAAGAGGGGCGTCGAATGTTAGAGAGAACATATATTTTTTACCTGTTAAACCACCTTTGGTGCCGTAGTTCTTTTCCGGCGCCTGGCGCGAACGCCCGGTTCCAAGCCAGAGTTTCCCATGGCCGGGCGTTGTGTAGATCTGGTCGATGTATTTCTTGAAGCTCCAGGGAAAGCTCATCCAATTCACCGGTGACTGCACAATCAGATAGTCACACCAAAGATGATTGTTGACTTCCGTTTCAACATCCCAGGCTCGAGCGGTCCAGGTTTGTTTGATTTCGAAACCTCTGCTCAGGAATTGGCTTGCTGCGATTTCAAAGAGAGATTGGTTCAGTTTGCCAGGAGAATATGAGCCGAATTCTGGTTCGTGGGCATTGATCATAAAAATCTTCGGCATTGCTTTCATGGTTCCTTCTTTAAGAGCGGTATGGGTGAATGTCTCGTCATGATTTCAGCCTGATTGACATCATTCAGGGTCATGCCTGTGCCATCGCTTTGATCGATGACTGAATGCCGGCTTCAATGGCGCCTTCGAAGTACCCGGGCCAGCGGCTGGAGGCTTCGGTCCCGGCCCAATGCACTCGTCCATGGGATTGCTGCCAGCCCTGGCCATAAGTGGTCCAAGCTCCGGGGGTCACAAAGCTTGTGAAGGCTCCTGAGGACCAGTCCTCCTGATTCCAGTTCTGCAGAATCAATTCCTGTGGTTCACCTGCTTCAGGCCCCCAGTAAGCGATCAGGTCATCCAGAACAGCGCGACGTTGTTGTTGTCCGCTCATTCTCTGGAAATCAACAGCGGCACTGGCTGTCACAAAACTGGCAAGGATTCCCGGTGTGCCGCTCGGCAAGGAACTGTCTGCTGTGAGTTCCAGAGTCTTGAGATTGCCAACGCCGAAGCCGTTGAGCCCCTTGTCGCGCCAGAAGGCCGACGTGTAGATCGCGAACACCTTGATCATGGATCCCATCGGGCTCCGCTGCAGGAATGAGCGGGTCTCTGCCGGCAGGTCGGGGCTGAAGGTGATGCGCTGACGCAACGGTGGTGGAATGGCGACGATGGCACTTTTCGCCTTGATCCGTTGGCCTGTTCCGAACCCGAGGGCAACGCCATTGCCCTGTTGTTCGATGGCATGGACCGGTGAATTCAGGCTGATGAAGGAATTGAGTTCAGCATTGAGCCGCTCGGCCACCTGACCGGCCGCCCCTTTCAGCAACCAGGATTCGGGTGCTTCGTCCTGAGGGGCGACCGATTGCGTCCAGGCCAGGTGAAGGATGGAGGCGTCCCAGGGGTCAAAGCCTCCGGAACCGCCGACGACCGACAGCCACTCCAGCTCGAAGTCGCTGAGCCTTGAGCGGCTGTTGTTCTCGCACCAGGCACGTATCGAGGTGCGATCGAGTTCGCTGGCATTCGGTGCTGTCCATGGCTTGGCCGAATCAACGGATGCGGCGAGGGAACGAAAACCTTCAGGGCCGCTTTGGCCTTCGCCACCTCCTCTGGTGGTTGCTGGATTTGATCCCCGTCGAACAACAGCACGCTGTTGGATGGTGTTTTGGCGAGATCGGCCACAACCCTTCGGCCATCCCACATAAAGACACCCTAACCGTCGTGGTAGCTGGGGAATCGTTCGATCCCGAGCTCATTCACCAGGCCCTCAAATCGGTGATGGGTGTCACCGCCCCATTGGCCGCCCAGATCGATGACGGCTCCCGTGCGGGTGGTCTGACGGATCATCCGCCCACCCGTACGGTTGCGTGCTTCCAGGATCTGAACACGCAGCCCCTGCTTTCGCAGTTGGCGAGCGGCAACCAGGCCCGACAAGCCTGCGCCGACGACGACCACATCAACCTCGGCAGGTGGCGTTGTCTGGGATGCCTGGCCAGTGCGTTGAAGAGCCAGGCTGCTGAGCCCCGCCAGTCCGGCGCCGGCCATGAGTTCACGACGTGAAAGGGACACCGCGGGCGAGATGACTTGTCGTCTTTTTAGCCAGAGCTGTCGTCTCTGCAGCGCAGGATGCATCGCCGCCTGGTGCCGCAGCGTGCCCGATTCAGGTTGTTGTTGAGCCGAAAGGGTGCGGAGGGATTGGCAGACCTCTTCGACGTCTCAGGCTTGTTCCGGAACGACTCTGGATCGATTCCAGAGTGTTGCCTGATCAATCCATCTCTGATTGAGGACAACATCTGCCCCCATGTGATCAGGCCTTGTAATGGGCTTTGGCGTCGTACAGCGTTTCGCTGCTGATCTCCCGGCAGCCCACCTCCCGGGCGTAGGCCTCAGCATTGCGCCGGACCTTGCCACGAACAAAGAAGGGGATCTTCCTGAGCTCCGCTTCACCATCGAAGGTCCAGATCAGAGCGTCATCGTCCAGGTCTGGAACATCACTGGGTTCTGTTGAATCGGACGCAGCACCGGAACCGCCGGCATGACCGAGGTGGCTCTGATGTCCGTCCACAAATTCAAAGTCGTGGCGGAACATGCCGATCAGGTGTTCCTCCAGACCCATCATCAATGGGTGCACCCAGTCGTCGAAAATCACATTCGCCCCTTCCCAGCCCATCTGCGGGCTTGTCCTGGCAGGAACGTCCTGCACATGCATGGGTGTGCTGATCACGGCGCATGGGATCCCCAGTCGCTTGGCGCTGTGACGTTCCATCTGCGTGCCGAGCACCAGTTCCGGAGCTGCTTCAGCCATGGCCGCCTCGACGGCGAGGTAGTCGTCACAGATCAGCGCCTCCAGGCCCATGGCTTTGGCAGCTGCCCTGACAGGTCTGGCCATCTCGCGGCTGTAGGTCCCGAGGCCGACAACCTTGAAGCCCAGTTCCTCCCCGCAGATCCTGGCCGCTGCCAGTGCATGGGTGCCGTCTCCGAAGATGAACACCCTCTTCCCCGTGAGGTAGGTGGAGTCCACCGACTCGGAATACCAGGGCAGGCGTGATCGCTGATGTGCCTCACGGCGGTCTGGGGGATCCATGCCCAGCAGCCCGTGCACTTCACAGAGGAAATCGTGGGTGGCACCGATCCCGATCGGAACGGTGCGGGAAAAGGGAATGCCGAAGTTGCGCTCCAGCCAGCTGCAGGTCGATTCAGCGACCTCGGGGTACAGGCAGACGTTGAGATCGGCCTGGGGCAAACGCTGCACATCGTTGACGCCGGCACCCAGGGGAGCCACGACACCCACATCGATGCCATGGAGTGTGAGCAGTCGTTGCACTTCGAGAACATCATCGCGGCAGCGGAACCCGAGCAATGAGGGGCCAAGCAGGTTGACCCGCGGTCGCCGTCCCTCCTGCTGCCAGGCCAGTGGACTGTGGTTGGGCTGCGTTGGCACCTGCGCTTTCAGCAGGCTGCGCACCAGCTGATAGAAGGTTTCCGCGGCTCCCCAGTTCTCCTTCTTGCTGTAAGCGGGCAACTCCAAGGTCACGACAGGCATGTCGAGGCCCATCCCCTGAGCGAGGGCCCCGGGTTGATCCTGGATCAGTTCAGCGGTGCAGCTCTCACCGACCAACAGGGCATCGGGCTGGAAACGGTCGACGGCCTCACGCACATGTCGTTTGACCAGCTCGGCGGTGTCGCCACCCAGGTCGCGGGCCTGGAACGTTGTGTAGGTGACGGGTGGCCGCTGGCCCCGCCGCTCGATCATCGTGAACAGCAGATCGGCGTAGGTGTCCCCCTGTGGAGCGTGGAGCACGTAGTGCAAGCCTTGCATCGATGCCGCGATGCGCATGGCGCCCACGTGGGGAGGTCCTTCGTAGGTCCAGAGCGTCAGTTGCATGGTTCAGGCGTGCACAGGGTGGTCAGCGTTCATCGGTTGAAGTCCTGGATGGATCAGCTGGCGACGGCGCAGCGGCCTGGAGAACAGCTCCGCGAGATCACCGGCCTGGTCGATGCCGTGAATTGGACTGAACACCAGTTCAATCGACCATTTGGTGGCGATTCCCTCGGCTTCCAGGGGATTGGCCAGTCCCATTCCGCAGACCACCAGATCGGGGGAGCTGTTGCGCACACGATCCAGCTGTTGCTCGACGTGTTGGCCCTCCATGACTGGGGTTCCCTCGGGAAGGAGGGCCAGCTCTTCGGCCATCTGCTCCCGATTCAGATAAGGCGTGCCGACTTCGATCAGCTCCATGCCGCACTCCCGTTGCAGGAATCGGGCCAACGGCAGCTCCAACTGGGATTCCGGCAACAGAAAAATGCGCTTGCCCTGGAGAATCTGCCGGTGGGGTTCGAGGGCCTTGCTCGCCCGCTCGACCAGAGGATCCAGGACGCCGGCTACGCGCTCAGCGGGGATGTCGAAGTCTTGAGCCGCCGCTTCCATCCAACGGCGGCTGCCTTCCGAACCAAGTGGAAAGGGAGCGGTGAGCACCGTGGCGCCACGATCCTTCAACAACCGGGCTGTCTCCGTCAGGAACGGTTGGGTCAGCAACACCGTTGTGCCGGCGCCCACGGGAGGAAGCTCCGTCGATTGACGCGGCGGCAGGCTGCGGATGGTTGAGATCCCAAGGCGTCCGAAGAGGTGGATCAGTCGATCCTCGACAGCGTCAGCCAGGGTGCCTACCAGCAACAGCTGGCGCTCGTCGCTGCGTGGCAGCATCGGAACGAGGG
The DNA here is from genome assembly GCF_000737535.1 of Synechococcus sp. KORDI-100. Lineage (NCBI taxonomy): Bacteria > Bacillati > Cyanobacteriota > Cyanophyceae > Synechococcales > Synechococcaceae > Synechococcus > Synechococcus sp. KORDI-100. Next base: position 1,020,509 of record NZ_CP006269.1, read on the forward strand.
CGGCCAGGGCACCGTCTTCTCCCTGGGTGAAAGTGGTTTCGATGCCGCTGCCGGAATAATTCACCACCCGAACTCGGCCTTGCATGTCGTCGTTCAGACGTTCCGCAGCACGGGCCAGATCCAGCTTGATCACCTCGCTGGGGCAGGAGCCCACCAGAAACAAGGTTCGGATTTCAGGGCGCCGCTGCAGAAGTTCGCGGCAGACCCGGTCAAGTTCGTCATGGGCATCCGCGAGGCCTGCCAGGTCTCGCTCGCCGAGGATGGCTGTGCCGAAGCGCGGCTCGGCAAAGATCATCACTCCGGCAGCGCTCTGAATTAGATGGGCGCAGGTGCGAGACCCCACCACCAGGAAAAAGGCATCTGGCATGCGCCGATGCAGCCAGACGATGGAGGTGAGACCGCAGAACACCTCACGCGGTCCGCTCTCCTTCAACAGGGTGGGCCCGGCCATCGGCCGCTCCGGATAGAGGATCTCCCTTCAACTTGCAAGATCACGGGCCCCACACGCCAGAGCCTGCGCAAACTCTTTGGGATCAGTACAGGAATCAAGACATGTCCAGAACGGGGATGTGTTCGTGTCGTCGATGCAAAGCCTTGCTAAGTCAAACGTCAACAGCAGTTCAATGAAGAGCTATGGCTGGCGTCAATCCAAAATTTCTGATCAGCAAGGATTTTTCGAGGCATACCAAAGCAGCGCTTGACCTCGATGACGATGTTGTTCTGACTTATTACATCGACGACTCCGATGGAACCCAATCTCTGGCGGATGGTCGAACCATCACAACCCTGCCTCACACGACTGAAGAGGTCCGCTTCATTGAGGGGATCTTTGATGGGCTGGACACCTTGTTGGCCATCGATTTTGAACGATCCCCAACAACAAAAGGATCCGATATCGATATTTACAGCGTGATTGATTCCAGTGATTGGGAAAAGATGATTTAGGTGAAGTCGCTGATCAGGAGCACAAGCGTCGCGCTGGATCATGGTGGGATGTTTTGTGGCGCGATACGGATGGAAAAAGATCGCAAAATGATAGTGATTTGTTTACAATCATCCATGAAATCGGCCATGCATTAGGCCTCTCTCACCCGAAGGAGAAGCCACATAGCAAGAAGTGGGACTCATCCGACACGGTGATGTCTTACAACGACGGGCCAAATGGTTGGGATACAAAATTTTCTACTTCCGATCTCCAAGCGCTTGAAATGATCTGAGGATCCCGCGATGGGTCTGTGAAGCCAAGTGATCAGGACAAACAATCTGGTGGCAAAATCAAGGAATTTTTTGGTACCAGGCGAAGCGACGATATCACTGCAAAGAACGGAGATGATGATGTTTTTGGCTACGGTGGAAATGACGAGCTTCAAGGCCGTTCAGGTGACGATATCCTTTTTGGTGATGCCGGAAATGATGATCTTTATGGGGGAAACGGTGATGATATTCTCGACGGTGGTCTCGGTAACAATTGGCTCCGGGGAGGTTCTGGGCAGGATCGGTTCGTTATTGACTTAAAGGGATATCAGACAATTAATGACTTCAAATTGAGAGAAGACGAGTTCTGGATTGTGAACGGCAACAAAACATATTGGAATTGGGATTGGGAATATGATGGCAATAAAACCTATATTTACGATCGAAAGAGTGGAAATGACATAGCCGAATTCAATGGCCGTCACAATCTTGAAAAGGCTTATATTTATGGCTAAAGTCTTAATTGAGCGAGCAAATCAAGCGTTTAGTTTGAATCGAGCCTCTACAACTTTTAAATCATTCAAAGGCGTCGGCGGAATCCATCATTTCGGAAATTGTGATCGTTGGACTCCACTCGGCTGATCCGCCAAACATTGCGGCTGACTTTCCTGGCCACAAGACCGCCACGTTCTACCCGTTCGCCGCCTGGTTTGGCACCCATCAGGAAGCTCACCTCAGATGTTGTGAGCGGTGCTCCGGTATCGATTGCCAGAGCTGTGAGCTCCAGTCGCTGACGCAGCTGCCGGATCCTTTCGGCATCGCTGCTGTCGGTTTCCAGCCAGGGCAACTCAACCTGGCCATCCTGGGCTAGGCGCTGCATCAATCCAAAGCTCACCATGCCGAGTGCCTGATCGGCATTCATCGGCATGGGTGACTGGGACTGATCCGGAAGCGCCATGGTCTTCAGGGGTGTTTCGCGGACGGTATCGGCTCCGCTTCAGGACGCAAGAGTGTCAATCACTGGCCTAATGAGGCACCAACAGGACCGAAAGCGTCCGTTACACTCCCGGCCATGACCCGTTTTGCCAGCTTCGATGCTCGGGAGCGGCGACGCGGCGGTAGTGCTCTCGTCACCGGCACTGAGGTGACCCCCCAGCAGGGGGGCGCGAGCTGTGTTGTGACAACGGATTCAGAGTCGCCCCGGCTGCTTCGTCAGAACAGCCATGTGCAGTCGATCGAATTGCGTACCCACGTGTTCATCGACTCGCTGCAGCCGCAACTGGCGGCCTACATGGGATCGGTGAGCCAGGGATTTCTGCCCATTCCCGGAGACGCCTGCCTTTGGATGGAGGTGTCGCCGGGAATGGCGGTTCACCGCGTGACCGATATTGCTCTCAAGGCCAGCAATGTTCGTCTCGGCCAGATGGTCGTGGAACGGGCGTTCGGTTCGATGGCCTTGTACCACCGCGATCAGAGCACGGTTCTCCATTCCGGGGATGTGGTGCTGGAAGCGATCGGCAGCACCATCGATCAGCGGTCTCCTGCGGATGTGAGCTGGACCGAAGTCATCCGAGCGATCACCCCGGACCATGCCGTGTTGATCAACCGTCAGAACCGACGCGGCTCGATGATTGAAGCCGGCATGAGCATGTTCATTCTTGAGACGGAGCCGGCGGGATATGTGCTGATCGCCGCCAACGAAGCCGAAAAAGCGTCCAACATCACCCTGGTGGATGTGAAGGCGGTGGGCGCCTTCGGACGTTTAACCCTGGCAGGGCGAGAGGGTGATGTCGAGGAAGCGGCGGCAGCGGCGATGCGTGCCATCGACCATGTCAACAGCAATTCACGGCTTCGCTGATTGCGATTGCACTGATCGCTGCACTCAGCTGAGCTGAAGCAGTTGACGTAAATCCGGTGCAAGAGCTCGTGCAGCTTTGCCGCGACTGCCGAGTCGGATCAGCTGGGCGTGATTGAGTTCGCCATAGGTGCAGCGGGCCTCACGGATCCAGAGCAACGACTCGTAGCAACCACCTGGATAGGCAGGAGCGCTGAGCAGTTCACCCCAGCAGATCCCCTCGGCGGCAGCGACGCAGGTTCCTGTTGGATCGCTGATCACCATGGTGCTTCGAAAGCAGGCACTCCGATAAGGGGTCGGACCGACAGCACTGAGCAATTTCTCAAGCTTCAAGGCATCCGTTTCGGCGTAACGGGCTGAAAACAGGCCCGGAGCACCGGAGAGAGCATCAACCTCAAGGCCTGAATCATCAGCGAGGGACCAGTGCCCAGTGCGCCTGGCCGCTGCCGACGCCTTCAGTGCGGCATTTTCGCGATACGTGTGTCCTGTCTCCTCAACGTCCAAATCGCTTGGTTGGCGATCAACAACGAGATCCAGCGGCGCAAGCATGGCTTCGATTTCAGCAATCTTGGTTGGATTGCTGGTCGCAAGGATCAGCCTGGGCTTCAAGGGAGACCGCAAATCGGTCACCATTGTGCTGGCCTGACGTGGATTAGGGGTAGGGATCTGACAACGGCGGGTTGAGTGAAACGGTACGGGTTGAACATTCCACCCCTCAGCAGAGCCTTGGGACCGTTTCACGGCAAGAAAATATTCAGCTCAGGCCAGGTCGACAACCTTCTGTCTGCAGGCCAGCACAGGAATTCCCACAGCAGTTCGGAACAGTCAGGGACAGGGTGATAAGCCCGGCTTATTTCGTTCACTATGGACAGTGATTGCGGTATGCCACCGAATTGCTTGACGGGAGTGCTGTCAGCAGAGCAGTCTCTCGGGCGAACAATCCACCCATTCTCCCGGTAGGCATGGCTAACGAAACCATGGGCATCGCTCTCGGCATGATCGAGACCCGCGGCCTGGTCCCCGCCATTGAGGCAGCTGATGCGATGACCAAGGCTGCAGAAGTGCGCCTGATCGGTCGTGAGTTCGTCGGCGGCGGTTACGTCACCGTTCTGGTTCGCGGCGAAACAGGTGCCGTCAACGCCGCTGTGCGTGCTGGCGCTGATGCTTGCGAGCGCGTCGGTGACGGCCTTGTTGCTGCTCACATCATTGCCCGCCCTCACCGCGAAGTGGAACCTGCCCTGGGTAACGGCAACTTCCTCGGTCAGAAGGACTGAGATCTTCCGCTGAGCCTCTGACGAGGCACACGAACGTCTCACCCCCCCTAACGACCTAACGGAGTTTTCCCATGAGCAAGAAGTACGACGCTGGGGTCAAGGAGTACAGGGATACCTACTGGACTCCTGATTACGTCCCCCTCGACACCGACCTGCTGGCCTGCTTCAAGTGCACCGGCCAGGAAGGTGTTCCCAAAGAAGAGGTTGCCGCTGCTGTGGCTGCTGAATCCTCCACCGGTACCTGGTCCACTGTCTGGTCCGAGCTCCTCACCGACCTCGACTTCTACAAGGGCCGTTGCTACCGCATCGAAGATGTTCCTGGCGACAAGGAGTCCTTCTACGCCTTCATCGCCTACCCCCTCGATCTGTTCGAAGAGGGTTCGATCACCAACGTTCTGACCTCCTTGGTCGGCAACGTCTTCGGCTTCAAGGCCCTGCGCCACCTACGCCTCGAAGACCTGCGCTTCCCGCTCGCCTTCATCAAGACCTGCTATGGCCCGCCGAATGGCATCCAGGTCGAGCGTGACCGGATGAACAAGTACGGACGTCCACTGCTGGGTTGCACCATCAAGCCGAAGCTCGGCCTGAGCGGTAAGAACTACGGCCGTGTTGTCTATGAGTGCCTGCGTGGTGGTCTCGACTTCACCAAGGACGACGAGAACATCAACTCCCAGCCCTTCCAGCGTTGGCAGAACCGCTTCGAATTCGTCGCGGAAGCCATCAAGCTTTCAGAGCAGGAAACAGGCGAGAAGAAGGGTCACTATCTCAACGTGACCGCCAACACGCCTGAAGAGATGTATGAGCGCGCTGAGTTCGCCAAGGAACTCGGAATGCCGATCATCATGCACGACTTCATTACCGGTGGCTTCACGGCCAACACCGGTCTGTCGAGGTGGTGCCGCAAGAACGGCATGCTGCTGCACATCCACCGCGCCATGCACGCGGTGATCGACCGTCACCCCAAGCACGGCATCCACTTCCGCGTCCTCGCCAAGTGTCTGCGTCTCTCCGGCGGTGACCAGCTTCACACCGGCACTGTGGTCGGAAAACTGGAAGGTGATCGTCAGACCACCCTCGGTTATATCGATCAACTGCGTGAATCCTTCGTTCCCGAAGATCGCAGCCGCGGCAACTTCTTCGATCAGGACTGGGGTTCCATGCCTGGTGTGTTCGCCGTTGCATCCGGCGGTATTCACGTCTGGCACATGCCGGCCCTGGTCACGATCTTCGGCGACGACTCCGTTCTTCAGTTCGGTGGTGGTACCCACGGTCACCCCTGGGGCTCAGCTGCAGGTGCTGCTGCCAACCGTGTGGCCCTCGAGGCCTGCGTCAAGGCACGCAACGCCGGTCGCCATCTCGAGAAAGAGAGCCGCGACATCCTCACCGAGGCCGCGAAGCACAGCCCCGAGCTGGCGATTGCTCTCGAGACCTGGAAGGAAATCAAGTTCGAATTCGACACCGTCGACAAGCTCGACGTTCAGCAGTGATCGACACCCCGGCCGGTTGCTAACTCAGCCGGCCCTATCCATTTCTTCAACCCAGGATCCCCATGCCTTTCCAGAGCACCGTGGGTGACTACCAAACAGTCGCCACCCTGGAGACTTTCGGCTTCCTCCCGCCGATGACCCAGGAAGAGATCTACGACCAGATCGCCTACATCATTGCCCAGGGCTGGAGCCCGCTCATCGAGCACGTCCACCCCAGCAATTCCATGGCCTCCTACTGGTCCTATTGGAAGCTGCCCTTCTTCGGTGAGAAGGACCTCAACCTGATTGTCAGTGAGCTCGAGGCCTGCCATCGCGCTTACCCCGACCACCACGTCCGCATCGTTGGTTACGACGCTTACACCCAAAGCCAGGGTGCCTGCTTCGTGGTCTTCGAAGGGCGCTGATCCCTCTCTCTGAACGGTTCCGAGCCCTGACCTCATCAGGGCTCAAGCATTTTTCGGGGGATTGCCCCCTCCATTCATCGACCACACCTTCGGGCGGACATGGCCAGACTTTCCAGTCGTGAACTTGCACTCGAGCGCCGCAAGGCGCTGACAACAGCCGGCAAGAAGGCGTCCGTCGTCGCCGGTTCCAGTGACAACCGAGTGCGGACCGCGTCGGATGCCCGCCAGACCCGGACCCTGGCCAATGCCTCTGATCCTGTCGCTGCAGCGCCAGTGGTGGCGGTTGCAAGTCCTGCAGCGTCTGCAGCGACATCGCGTTTCACTGCCTCTGCAGCGCCCCGCGCGCAGGTGAAACCCCAGCGCAATCCCAGCCGTGATCTCGTCCTGGCTCGCCGGGATGCCCTCTCACGCCGTGGCAAGAAGGCGGATACCAGCAAAGATCGCAATCGTGCTGACGTCGCGCGCCACAGCAAGCCGGTCGTTGCAGCAGCCCCGGCCGTCTTCGAGACCCCAGTGGTCGCCACTGCACCGACACCTGCTCCGCGACTGAGCTCCAGACACGTTCGTCGTCCAACAGTGCCGAAGCGTCGCGCGATTGAGAATCCCAGCCGCGCTCTCGTCTTGGCGCGCCGCGAAGCCATGTCGAAACATGGCAAAACAGCAGGCAAGCAACCCACGAGTGCTGCGGCCGTTGCCCGCCAGGCCAATCCTGATCTCACCAGTCGCGAGCTGGCACAGCAGGTGCGCGAGCTGCGCGCCAAGGCCGGCGCCCGCAACAAGCAAGGCGCAGGAGTGACCCGACCAACCGGCCCCAATCGCAATGGTGCCAAGCAGGCTGCGGCAGCGGATGCTCACTGGAAAGTCGGCCAGAGCACCACAAGCTCCGGACAAACGGTCACAGGCACCCAGGCCAATCGTTCCGTCAAGACAACAGGGAACGAGGCCAGCACCTGCCGCTCGATCACAGGAACTGAATATCTCGGAGCTGAAGTCTTCCAGACCTTCTGTCAGACCGCTCCCGAGCCCACCACGCCAGCCAAGGTTCGCGTCACAGCCACCAGCCACGGCAACCGCGTCACCGGTAATGAAGTCGGCCGTTCCGACAAAGTCACCGGCGATGAGCCCGGTACCTGCAAAAGCGTGACCGGTACGGAGTACATCTCCGCCAACCAGGCGGCGTCCTATTGCGGTGGTGGCGGCGCATCCCCTCGCAAAGTGGGCCACAGCCTCACCCTGCAGGGACGTCCTGTCAGCGGCGTCATGGTGGGTCGCTCCGCCAGCGTCACCGGTGATGAAGCCGGCGCCAACCGCAGTCTCACCGGTGATCAGTACCTCGGCTCCGATCCCCTCCCCGACGGACGTCCAGCCGGCAAGGTCGGTCAGTCAGCAACCCTCTCAGGCACTGGCTTGACCGGCACCATGGTGGGTCGCTCGTCCCAGGTCACCGGCAATGAATTCGGGTCCTGCCATCGGGTCACCGGTGATCAATACATCAGCGCTGAGCAGGTGAATGCCTTCTGCAGCAGCAAGCCCGATCCTGAGGCCGCCAAGGTCGGCTTCAGCGTCACCAACCGCAATCAGGTGGTGAGTGGCACGCGCACGGGGCGCTCCGACAAGGTCACCGGCGATGAGCCTGGAACATGCAAGGCCGTGACTGGAACTCCCTATGCGGGTCTGGAAGATGCCGGAAACAACTGCGGTACATCGGCAGTGCAGGCCATTCGTCAGCGCACTCCCGTTCGTCCCGGTACGCCCGCAGCGCCGATGACCGGCCTGCAGCCCGGCATCAACGGGTTGATGACCGGTGCTGAGCGAGGAGCCTGTGAACCTGTGACCGGTACTCCCTATGTCGGAGCCGATCAATTGACTGCCGCCTGCGGCAGTGATGCCCCGGTCGGCAGCGACAGCCATGGCCAGGCCCAGGAGGGCGCACCCTGGACACGCTTCAGCGTGATGTCTCCTGCACGTGCAGCCCAGCAGCAGCGAGATTCCCAGGGTGCGGTCACCGGCACCGCCTATGAACAGGGCAACCGCATCACCGGTCCCTTCGACATGGCCGGCGGCAAGGTCACCGGGACCGAGCAATTTCGCTTCGACAACCGCGACTTCCAACGCCGCCAGTTTCAGCCCACCGTGGCCGTCATGAGTGAGCCGGCTGACAAGCCTGCCTCCCGCGTGACCGGTGAGGGTTCTTCCGCCAAGATCACAGGTGACGACTGGGATCGTGGTGAGCACGTCACCGGCACCGAGGGCGCCTCGGCACGCCGTCGCAACCCCAGCCGCCCGGGCCCGATGAGCGCGATGTCTCCCTTCGAGCGCAAACGCAACGAGGAGGACGACTGGCCAGTCAGCAGGGTCACCGGTTCCAGCGGCAACACCGAGAAGGGTTCCCTGATCACCGTCTCTGGCGGCGCTAGGGGTTAATCGATTGATGGTTCGCTCCAAGCCTCTCCGCGGCGGGCGACCTCAGGCCCCCTCGGCGCCAACCCGTCGCCAGCTTCAGCAGCTCGCCAACAGCGCCGATCACGCACAGACGACGTCGGATCAGGAGACGTCAACGCGGAGTGCGGCACTCGAGCGGCGTCGTGCTTTGACGACGTCGGGCAAGGCGGCGCAGCTTGATCGCGGCTCCGTTGCTGGTGGTCGGATTCGCTCCAGCAGCGATGCCCAGCGCCCTGCCCCGTCCCAGCCCGGCTGGGTGCGTCGTGAGAAAGCTGCCACCCGGGCCGTTCCCTTCAATCTGAGTCGCACCTCGCTGCCGATCACCCACCGGCGACATCCGCTCACGGATGCAGCGGCGAACGGGCGTCTCCAGTCCTACGAGCAGGAGATCAAGGGCCGTTTTGATCGGATCGTTCCCTTGCTTCAGCGGGTTTCCTCCCTTCAGCATGAAACCGATTTCATCCCGCAGGCCCAACGGCTATGCCGGACGGAACTTGGCTTCGACCTGCCGGATCACATCCTCCAGCGGGCCTGGGTACGTCCCCTTGACATGCGCGCCCTGTTCGCCTGGTGTGTGTTTGAGAGTCATCGTCTGTTCAGCGATCGCTTCTTTCAGGACGACCCCCTAGAGGCAGCCTCCGGCAGTGCGGCGTCAAGGGAGTTCGAGCAGTTCCTGCTCGATTGCGGGATCCATCTGCTCGATCTGACCCCCTGTGCTGACGGCCGCCTTGCGCACACCGTGGCCTATGCCCTGCGCATTCCCTTCAGCGCTGTGCGTCGCCGTTCCCACGCCGGGGCGATGTTCGATGTGGAGAACACGGTCAACCGCTGGATCAAAACAGAGCATCGCCGCTACCGCGAAGGGACTCCGAATCCCTCCACGGACCCCACGCGTTATCTGAAGGTGGTCACCTACCACTTCAGCTCCCTCGATCCTTCCCATCAGGGTTGTGCCGCCCACGGCAGCAACGATGAACTGGCTGCTGCGGCGGGACACCAACGTCTTCTGGATTTCCGCGAGTCGGTTGAAAACAGCTTCTGTTGCGGCGCTTCCGTTGATCTTCTTTTGATCGGCCTCGACACCGATACCGATGCGATCCGTGTGCATCCCCCGGGCCGTGACAGCGAGATGGTGCTCGACCGCTGGCTCTGCGCCAGGGAATTGCATGCAGCCACGGCATCCATGACAGCCGATCAGGCGATGGCCCAGATCGCCGAAGCGGTTGAAAGCTCCGCGCCAGCTCCCATGGACGCTGGAATGGTTGCCTTTTTGACCCGGTTGATCGCCAACAACATCTCCCAGATCGACTACGTCCAGGACCAGCACGCCGGTCCCTATCCCGATGCAGGCCATGCGGAGCGTTTCATCGGCGTTGGCATCGGCTTCAAGGAGGTGCATCTGCGCAACCTCACCTACTTCGCCCATCTCGACACCGTTGAAGAGGGGGCCCCTGACCTTGATGTCGGCATCAAGATTTTCACGGGCCTCAACGTGGCCCGGGATCTGCCGATCCCGATCGTGGTGCGTTTCGACTATTCAGGTCGTGTGCCCGGTGCCCGTGAACGGGCCATCGCCGATTGCCAACGGGTGGATCAGGCCATCGCCGTTCGTTACGACGATCTGGTCAAGGAGGGGCTGCTCCACACTTGTCTCACCATTCGCGACCGCAACCAGACGGCTCCGGCCGAGGTCGTCGGTTCCACGCTTGACCCGCAACTTCCGGAGGCTCACTGAATCATGCTCATCGTCAAGGTCATCAAACCGCTCGTCTCCACCAACAGGATTCCGGACTTTGAGCACAAGCACCTCCAGGTGGTGCTTGACGGCAGCACCAAAAAGGTGGCTGTGGATGCCGTCGGAGCCAAGCCTGGGGACTGGGTGATCTGTGTCAGCAGTTCCGCGGCCCGTGAAGCGGCTGGAAGCAAGTCCTACCCCAGCGATCTCACCATTGTGGGGATCATCGACCACTGGGAGCCGGATCCTCCAAAAACGACGTCAGCCACTCCGAACACCGCCGCCGCAGGACCTTCGATCAAACCGCCCGGGGGTGCCAAGGCCTGATGGAGATCATGCAGGTGATGGGAACCATGGTGTGCACCTACCGGGTGGCAGGACTGAGCCATATGCACCTGCGCGTGCTTCGCAATTCCAAAGGCAAGCGAATGGTTGCCGTGGACCCTGTCGGAGCTCGCGAAGGCAACTGGGTGTTCACCGCCAGCGGCTCCGCTGCCCGGTTCGCCTGTCCTGATCCTCAGATTCAGACCGATCTCACCATCGGCGGCATCATCGACCACTGGACTCCGGACGGATAGGGACGTCTCCCTGCAGTCCTCCGCTTCCGCTCCGCTTCCACTTCATCTTTTCCATGGCTACTCCTTCCCCGTCTCCTCGCCGCCGCACCACACGATCAACGGCTGCGTCCAAAACGGTTGATGTGACGCCCGTGAGCAGCACCTCCAAGGCCAGTGCAACGTCGTCGTCTCGCCGGTCTACCACTCCCTCCCCCTCGCCGACATCCAGTCGCTCTTCAACAACGACTCGCGGGAGTGGATCCAGCGTTTCAGGTGGCGGTGGAGCTGTCAGTCAGCCAACCCCGGCCGGTTCCTCCGGCTCCGCTGCGGTGCAGGGAATCGCCCTCGGCATGATTGAAACCCGTGGCATGGTCCCGGCCATCGAAGCGGCAGATGCCATGACCAAGGCGGCGGAGGTCACTCTGGTTTGCCGTGAATATGTCGGTGGCGGTTACGTGACGGTGATGGTTCGCGGTGAAACCGGTGCTGTGAATGCTGCTGTGCGTGCCGGTGCTGATGCCTGTGAACGGGTCGGTGATGGACTCGTGGCGGCCCACATCATTGCCCGCCCTCATCAGGAGGTGGAACCGGCTCTGAGTGGCAGCGGCGCTCTGCGGCGCAGCTGATCGTCAACGCCGTTCCTGACGGACGTTCACAAAGACCCCCCAATCCCATGACTGGCGCTTAGATTCGCCGCCCAGTCAACGACCAGCCCGATCCAGATCCCGCTCGCCGTTTTGATCTCGGAGCTTTCACTGCCGCTTCAGACCGCCTGGTTGATCCCGATCTACGGGTTCGCCGGCATGGTCGTTTCACTGCCCTGGGCTTCCGGATGGTTCCGCCGCCAAGCCCACCGGACGGCCGCGTATCTGAACATTCTTCTGACCCTGCTGGCTTTCATCCACGGCAGTTTGATCCTGCAGGTGGTCTTTCAGAGCGGTCCGGTCGATCTGGCCTTTCCATGGCTCACGGTTGCTGATCTTGAGCTCGATATCAGTTTCAGCCTCACCTTGAACAACCTGGTGGCTCTTGAGTTGATCACGGGTCTGAGTCTGTTCTCTCAGGTGTATTCCCTGGGATACATGGATAAGGAGTGGGCTCTGGCGCGATTTTTTGCCTTGCTTGGCTTCTTTGAAGGAGCGATGTCTGGAGTGGTTCTGAGTGATTCGTTGTTTCAGAGCTACTTCCTGCTCGAGATGCTCACCCTCTCGACGTACCTGCTGGTTGGTTTCTGGTACGCCCAACCCCTGGTTGTCACCGCTGCAAGGGATGCCTTCCTCACCAAGCGCGTCGGCGACGTTCTGCTGCTGATGGGTGTTGTGGCCCTGTGCAGCTTTTCAGGTGTGATGGGATTCACCGATCTTTATGCCTGGGCGGCTCGAGACTCCCTCACGCCGTTGGCTGCCACCTTGCTGGGACTTGGCCTGATTGCGGGCCCAACCGGCAAGTGTGCTCAGTTTCCGATGCACCTCTGGCTTGATGAGGCCATGGAGGGCCCCAATCCCGCCTCGATCCTTCGTAATTCCGTGGTGGTCACCTGTGGAGCCATCGTGCTGCTGAAGGTGATGCCGATCCTTCAGTACTCACCGGTGACCTTGGTGGTGCTTTTGGTGATCGGAACCATCAGTGCCATTGGTGGTTCGCTGGTGGCGATCGCCCAGGTCGACATCAAGCGAACCCTGTCGTATTCAACGACGGCCCACCTCGGGCTGGTCTTCATCGCCATCGCTCTGCAGATCCCTGTTCTGGCCCTGCTGCTGCTTTACACCCATGCCGTCTCCAAAGCGCTTCTCTCAATGAGCGTTGGCGGGGTCATCGCCTCCACCAACTGCCAGGACATCACTGAGCTCGGCGGACTGGGCAGCCGCATGCCCGCCACCACCACGTCCTATCTGGTTGGTGCAGCTGGTTTGGTGGGCTTTCTTCCTCTGGGCGGATTTCTTGCCATGGCCCAGGGCATCGAGCTGCTCAGCGTTCGCTCGATTCCTTTCATGGCGGTGTTTCTGATCACCAATGCCCTCACGGCCCTCAATCTGGTCCGAGTCTTCCGCCATGTGTTCATGGGAGATTCTCTGATCAAATCGAGACGTGCTGCAGAGGTGAACTGGCAGATGGCGCTGCCCATGGTCGCCCTCAGCGTGGTGGTGCTGCTCACCCCAGTCCTGCTCGTGCGTCTGGAATCCCTCGATGGCCTTCTGGCCTTTCCCCTCTGGGCGGCCGGTCTGGTTGTCGGCAGCGGTCTGGGCGGACTGATGGCCGGAGCCCTTGTGCCCCTCAGCAAAGCCTGGTCGCGCTCTCTCAATCCTCTGCTGCGCGCTGTTCAGGATCTCCTGGCCTACGACTTCTACACCGAGCGTTTCTACCGGATCACCATCGTCAATGTGGTGGCAGGGTTTTCGAGACTGGCGTCCTGGTTTGATCGCAACGTCGTCGATGGCGTGCTCCACGGTGTGGCCCGCTTTTCACTCTCCAGTGCCGACAGCCTCAAGCTCAGCGTGAGTGGTCAGAGCCAGTCCTATGTGCTCACGGTTCTTATGGCCATCGTCATCTTTCTCACATCAGTGAGCTGGTTCCTCACCTGACCGATCTGATGCTGCTCTCTCTCCTGCTTCTGATTCCCTTTGCCGGCGCCCTGGCGTTAATCCTCTGGCCCGGCGAGATGACCCATTGCCGTTTGCGACTTGGCGCAATTGTGATTCTGGCGATTCAGTGCCTGGCCAGCTTTGCGTTGCTGTTCTGTTTTGATCCGGCGGAGTCAGGGCTGCAATTGATCGAACAGGCCCGTTGGGTCCATTCCATCGGTCTTGATTACGCACTTGCCGTGGATGGATTGTCCCTGCCTTTGGTTCTGATGAACGGGGTTCTCTGTCTGGTGGCAGCGATCGCGTCCCGTTCGATCGAGAACCGTCCTCGCATCTATTACGCCCTGTTGTTGGTGATCAGTGGTTCTGTGAATGGTGCATTCCTGGCGCAGAACCTGCTGCTGTTCTTCCTGTTCTATGAGCTTGAGCTGATTCCTCTCTGGCTGCTGATTGCGGTCTGGGGCGGCAGCAACAGGGCCTATGCGGCCACCAAGTTTCTGATCGTGACAGCGGTTTCGGGGGTCTTGATCCTTGCCGCCTTCCTCGGCCTGGCCTTCGTGACTGGAACGATGGATTTCAGTCTGCGGCCGATCCTTGCCGGTGAACTGGGAATGACGGCCCAGTTGATCCTGATGGGGGCTCTGCTGATTGGCTTCGGCATCAAGATCCCGCTGTTTCCTTTTCACACCTGGCTGCCCGATGCCCACACCGAGGCTTCCACGCCCGTGTCGGTCCTGCTGGCAGGTGTTCTCCTCAAGCTGGGCACCTACGGATTGCTGCGTTTCTGCCTGGGCCTGTTCCCAGAGGCGTGGCATCTCGCCTCACCATGGCTGGCCGGGTGGGCGGCGATCTCTGTGCTGTACGGGTCTCTCGCTGCCATCGCTCAGACGGATATGAAGCGGATGGTGGCCTACAGCTCCGTGGGCCACATGGGCTATGTGCTGCTGGCCGCTGCTGCTGCCACTCCGCTCGGGCTGATGGGGGCTCTCTTCCAGATGGTCAGCCATGGCCTGATCTCAGGGGTGCTGTTCCTCGTTGTGGGAGTGGTGTATGCCCGCACCGGCACAAGAGATCTCAATGTTCTGCGTGGACTGCTCAATCCCCAGCGCGGACTTCCTCTCACGGGGTCGTTGATGATCATCGGTGTGATGGCCAGTGCCGGCATTCCCGGGATGGCTGGCTTCATCTCCGAGTTTCTGATTTTCCGCGGCAGTCTGCAGCCGTTCCCCCTGGCCACCTTGCTCTCCATGGTGGGCTCTGGACTCACAGCGGTGTATTTCCTTCTGATGGTGAACCGTGCCTTCTTCGGGCGGCTGGCGATTGCCGCCGGCGACGTGGTGAATCCCCGTATTCTTCAGAACGTTCCACTTCGGGAGCAGGTGCCGGCCATCGCACTCACCCTTGGCGTACTGGCGCTTGGATTGGTGCCTGAACTGCTGTCCGGACTCAGTGAATCAGCCACCACCGGCTTGAGCCAGTTGAGTGAGGCCCTGTCATGACGGCAACCACCACCCGCCCCCTCCAGGCCCCTGTTCTGCCGGACCAGGAGGAGCTGGTCCGGCGTCTGCTCAGCGACACCCCACTGCTGAAGGACACCCCGGATCACCTCCTCCAGGTGGTGAATGTGCTGGAAAGCTATGGAATCGTTCTGGACGCATACAGCAAAAATCTGGTGGATCAAGGGGAGAAGCAGCTGCTGAACCCGTTCCCTGTGATGCGCTTCTTCCATGAGGGGATCACGCCCAAGCGCCTCTGGGATCATCTGCTGGGGGACCGCATCAATTTCGAATACGCCGAGTACTGCCAGAAGGCCATGTTCTGGCATGGAACGGGCGGACTGGATGCCTATCTCGACAGTGCTGAGTTTCAGGAGGCCTGTCAGCGCATAATCAGTCGCAAGGCATCGCGGGATCCGTTGATCGGCATCACCAACCGTTTGTATCCAGGTTTCGCACCGGAATCGATTCGTTCGCTCACCACGATTTACTGCCTGGGCCTGTTCTGGCGCGTGATGAGCGATTTGTTTGTTGATCTGGCTCGTCGCTATCGCATCGGCGAGGTGGCCTGCGTGAAGGATGTGGTGCATCACATCCGCGACGGTCTTGTTGCGGCTGCCGGCAGTCCGATCACCTACAAGGTTGTGATTGCTGGGGAAGAGATCTGGGTTCTTCCACCGGACGCTGGCCTCACCTTTCTGGTTGATGTCGCTGTGCCGTATGTGGAAGCGGTGTTTTTTCGCGGTATGCCCTTCCTCGGCACGGTGTCGTACAACGCCCAGGCCCGTCAGATCTCACCGGACATCAGTGATTTCAAATACGGAGCGCTGTACGCCGATCCAATTCCAAGCATGGGAGCTGGGATTCCGCCCAGTCTCTGCATGCAGGATATGTACCGGCATCTGCCGGATGAACTCAACCGTTGGTACGACGATCATGCCCGCGGGCAGGTTGATGTTCATGTTCAGATCTGCGTCAGCTTCCAGAAGTCGATGTTCTGTGTCACCAACGGGGCCATCGCAGGAACGATGCCGCATCCCTTGGACACTAATGATCCAGGTGAGCAGGCGGCCAACCGTGCCTATGCGGAATCATGGGCTGGTCGCCTGATGGGTTGTCGTCGTGAAGCTCTTCTGTAACAGCGTCGATGTTGCGCTCGTCAGACTCAAGCGGCATTATCGCTGATCACTTGAATTCGATCGCTGGCTGAGAAGACGTTCGTATCGATTTGAAGAAGATCTTGAGTGTTGGCAGGGAAGTTTCCTGTCGGTGCGAATTGCAGAGTTCTGGTGTCTGTGGCAAAAGCAAGGAGACCTTCGGTTTCGTTGGGGAAGATCTGAGCCTTGATGTTGGCCTCAGTGTCCACGATGACCGTATTTTCCAGGCTTGTCATGGCTCCTGCTTCGGTCACAGTTTTCTGTTTGATAAGAGCCCCTGCTTCATAATTCGGGAAGCTGCCATCGTTCACCTGAATCACATCGAATGTGCCGTTGGCCTTTGTGACGTTATTCGCGCCGATGAATCCGGTCACAGTGTCCAGGCTGTCTGATGTGGTCTGACGCGTGAGATTGATTGTGTTCTGAACATTGGTTTTAGGGAAACTGATGATGTCCAGACCTGCTCAGCCTGTGATGGTTGATTTTCCTCCAGTTGAACCCGTGAGGATGTCAACTCCGAGGTTGCCGAAAATCTGAACATCCCCAGCGAGGCCTTCAATGGTGTCTCCTCCGTCAGATCCAACAAGGCGTAGGGTTGATTTGCTATCAGGTGCACCAGAATCGGCATTCAGAAGATCGATCCCGAATTTGCTGGTTATTCCTGAAAAGTCGAAATCAGTGATGCCAGATTCATGCCAATTGGTGAATTTTGCAGCGGCTAAAAATGTACTTCCTTCTACGAATTTCAAAGAGTCTGCATTGACAATGGATCGCAGGGAGATTTCTGTACTTTCGTCTGAATTGGCGTTGATCCTGAACTCCTCAATATTGGTGAATAATGTGAGCTGCATATTATGTCGTAAGCTCGCTCTGATGTCACTGTTGATGATGACAACGTCGTTGTCCTTTGTGCTTCCGTCTTGAATGATGCTTTGGCTGGTTAAGCTTCCAATAGAGCAACCGATTGTGTCGTTAAAATCTTTCAGTGGATTTCCAGGGAGCAGGTCTATTCCGTTGACTTTTTGTGCAGAAACGCCTCCAGGGAGGATCGCCAGCTCGAGACTCAGAGACTTGGAATTGCCAACTCTGTCTGTCGCCACAACATCGAAGTTGTAGCCGCTTTTTGCTGAGTGATTCAGGTCGGATTTTGTTGTGACAACCCCAGTTTCGGAGTCAATCGAAAAGGCATTGGCGTCACTGCCCGACAGGGAGTAGGTGACTGGCGGAGAATCGTCTGTTGAGGTAGCGGTATAGATCACCGTTCCTTGAGGTGAGCCTTCCTTGACGGAATCAACCTTGCTAGGAGATGTGAAAGCAGGCGGAGTGGTGTCGGGATCGATTGGCTCAGTAATCACATTCCCTGTCACTGCGATGGACTTGTATGATTTTCTCTTGCTCCTAGAGATCTTGAACTTTTCAGATTGCTTGGTTGGGGCAAATGTGAAATCAATATCTTCAGAGATGAGATTGGTCTCTTTGGCCGTGTTAAGGCTTTCGATGATTAACTTGAGCCGGCTTTTTTTCTTCTTGCCTGGAAGATCTTCCTTGTCAAATTCAAAGACAAAATTGCCGTTGCATTCTTCCTCTTCTGAAACTGAACCGATTATTTTTTTGCCTTTTCAGTTGGTGCGCTTCGCTTCGAGGTCGGTGTAGCTCTCAAAGCCTTTCAGTTTTGCAGTGAACTTCATTGTGTGTTCAGCGGTCTCACTTGAGAAATGTCTAGCCAGGGCTCATGACGTTGTCAGTTGCTTTCTGAGTCCCCTGCCACGGTCAAGAGATAGGTCGTCAGGTATGTGTTTCAGTGACGATGTCATGCACGCGAGCCGGTCCTCCCAGCCCACCTGCCTGGCTCGTTGCTTACCTGCTCACTTACCTTCCTTGAAGTGCTCAGCCGGTTATGGATCAGTGGCAGGAACGCAAGCGACCGGTCTGTCTGGAGAAACGGTTTGAGTTCGACAGTTACAGCTCAACCAGGGATTTCCTCGATCGACTCGGGGAGCACAGTGAAGCGACCCAGCGATTTCCCGACATCAGTTTCGGACGCACTTATGTAAACATCACGCTGCGGCCGGAGCAGGACGGCGATGCCCCCGCACTCAGTGCGGCCGATCGGCGCTTCGCTGATGAGATTGATGGACTCCTCGGTTGATCTCGCTTCGGCTTATGCCGACTCGGGTGTGGCCGACGTGCTCGAACAGCTGGATCGCGAGCTGATTGGTCTGATGCCAGTCAAAACGCGCATCCGTGAGATCGCAGCTCTTCTTCTGGTGGATCAGGCCCGCCAGCAGTTGCAGTTGCCCAGTACGGCTCCCAGCCTGCATATGTCGTTCACCGGTCGGCCTGGCACCGGCAAAACAACCGTGGCGGAGAGGATGTCGCAGATCCTCCACCGTCTGGGCTACCTCCGCAAAGGTCATGTGGTCACGGTGACCCGCGACGATCTCGTTGGCCAGTACGTCGGCCATACCGCTCCGAAAACCAAGGAGATGATCAAGCGGGCGCAGGGCGGCGTGCTGTTCATTGACGAGGCCTATTACCTCTACAAACCGGGCAACGAACGCGATTACGGGGCCGAGGCGATTGAGATCCTGTTGCAGGAGATGGAACGCCAGCGCAAGGATTTTGTGGTGATCTTCGCTGGCTATGGAGACCGCATGGAAGCGTTCTACCGCTCCAATCCAGGTCTGTCGTCGCGCGTCGCCCACCATCTCGAGTTTCCCGATTACAGCAATGAGGAACTTATGCAGATCGCAGCGTTACTGCTTGAGGAACAGCACTATCGATTCAGTGGCGAGGCCGTTCAGGCCTTCAGCGAATACATCTCCCGACGCCGCCAGCTCCCCTTCTTCGCCAATGCCCGCTCGATCCGTAATGCACTGGATCGTGCCCGACTGCGTCAGGCGAATCGTTTGTTTGATCGCATGGGTGACCGCTTGAACCGTGAGGATCTGATCACGCTTGAGGCTCAGGACATTCGGGCGAGCCGTGTGTTTCAGGGCGAGGTGGAGGGACATCATTCCCGCCATCAAGACGTCGGCTGATCAGTACAGCAACACCGACCCCGATCAGGCCACTGGCGGTGCCATGGCCCTGCATCAGGCAAATGGACAGCACTAACACCACCAGGGGGCGGCCAAGCATCAGCACGAAAAAGCCGCTGGTGATTCCGGCGCACCAACTGCTGAGGCTCCCCAGTTGCGGCAACAGCTCATGCAGGCCGCCGCCGAAGGCACAGGACAGAATGAAACCCGGGAAGAAGATCCCTCCGCGCCATCCCGTCTCAAGGCACAGGCCCAGCATCAGGAGTTTCAGCGCCCCAACGCTCAGAAGAAGAGGAACGCTGTCCTTGTTGGCCCCATCCAGGAGTGGGATCACCTGGTGCTCTCCTGCGAAGCCCACCATCGGGACCCAGTGCAGCAGCACGCCCAGGAGCAGGCCGGTGAGAACCGGCCACCAACGCCAGTGCTTCAGAAGTTGGCGACGTTGCAGTGCAGAACGCCACTGACGCAATCCAAAACCAAGCGCGCTGCCAACCAGGCCAGCCAGCAGGCCCACGCTGACGCTGCCCAGATCTTCGCGAAATGTAGTGGGCCAGATGTAAGGGACCCGGGCCATGCTTCCGCCGCTCAACTCCAGAATTCCACCGAAGACGGCGAAGCCGGCAAGACCGCCGATGGTGCCTGGAATCCAGCGGCTTTGAAGGTTGACGCGATGCTGGTTGACCACAACGCCTCCCAGCAGAGGCGCTTCGAACAGTCCCATGCTTCCGGCAATGGCGGCATGGGACAGCGTGTTGTCGCGACCGCGCCAGATGGCCCGGCTTGCAACGGTCACCAACCGGGTGAGCAGAGCCTCCGGTCCAACAGGAGCACCACCGATCTGCGCCAGGGCGGCCGCCAGGATCGAGCGAAATTCATGGCGTTGCGGTGCATGGTCTGGATCCCGCAGATCCTCAAGTGTTTCAGGTAGTTCCGGGAGAAGGTTGCGATCGTCTCCACGCTCCACCAGCGCCAGGATGACGCCGACGCCGCCACAGACCGTGAGGGACCACAGCAAAGGAATGGATTTGATCAGCCCTTCTTCGGTCGTCTCCCCCCAGAATTGTTTTCCGATGCCGCCGATCAGACCGAGCATCACTGCGGAGAAGGCACCGCTCAAGGCACCGGTTACCAGCGCCATCAGGCCTAGACGTATCTCAGGAGAGACCTGGATGTGCGGTCGCGTTGTCACGATGTCACCAGTGCGGATCGCAGGCTTGATCCACGATGAGCTGGCCTGATTTTGAAGCAGGAACCGTGCTGATGCAGGCCCGGACCACTCGGCCGTTAACCTCGATCTCACAGGCTCCGCAGCTGCCTCCCAGGCAGCCGGTTGGAATCCGAAATCCAGCGCGTGCGGCACAAGCCAACCAGTCGCTTCCGACGGTCTCGGAACTGGTGTGGCCATCAGGCCAGCGAACGGAGATCTGTGTCATGTCCCCAGCAACGGTGAGACATCCACATGCTGCTCGAAGGCATCGGCGAGCCGATCCAGCAACTGATCACGGTGCGAGGCGTGATGAGGGCGATCGATGGACAGAGCGGACATTCCCTTCCCGCTGCGGAGGTGATTGAGCCAGTGTCGGCGCCAGGGACCGTTGTCGAGCAGGCCATGGAGATAACTCCCGGCGATGACGCCTCCATCGACTCCTTTCGTCCACCAACCCAGGTTGGGCTCCTCCATCAGTGGCATCAGACCCCGTGGCATTAGATCGGCCTCAGCCATGGTGCGGCCGTGGTGCAGTTCAAAGCCCCGCACCTCGGTGGCAGCGGGCCATCGACTGATCAGATCCCGTTGTCGCAGGGTTTTCTCCCGGCTGAAACGGGTCTGGATCGGCAGCAGTCCGAGTCCCTCGCAGCTGCTGGGTCCACCCTCAAGCTGTTCAGGATCATGCAGCTCTTGGCCCAGCATCTGCAGCCCTCCACACAGACCGAGAAGATTTCCGCCTGAGTGGGCATACAGCCTGAGTTGCTCGGCCAGACCTCCCTCTCTCAGCAGAGCAAGGTCGTTCAGGGTCTGTTTGCTGCCGGGCAGGATGACGGCATCGGGGTGTCCCAGACGCTCGCCGGGGGAGACCCAGCGCAGCCGAACGCTGGCTTCAGCTTCCAGCGGGTCAAGGTCTGAGAAATTGCTGAGGGACGGAAGCCGCAGGACCGCGATCTCCAGATCCACCGGACCTCTGGAGGGGCGGCGTTCCAGCAGATCGAGAGAGTCCTCCGGAGGGAACAGTTCGTTGAGCCAGGGCATCACCCCGACCACCGGAATCCCTGTTTCACGCTCCAGCCAGGCGCGGCCCTCATCGAACAACTCGCGGCGACCGCGGAAGCGATTGATCAAAATCCCGCGGATCAACGGACGTTCAATCGGCCTGAGCAAGGCCAGGGTTCCAACCACCTGGGCGAACACCCCTCCACGTTCGATGTCCGCGACAAGCAGGCAGCGGGCACGCAGAAACTGGGCCAGACGCAGATTGGTGAGATCACGCCGCTGCAGGTTCACCTCCACGGGGCTGCCGGCGCCTTCGAGTACCAAGCGACCCTCTGGCCGCTGGAGGGTCAGGTTTTCGAGGCCGCGGCGGATCGCCCGCCAGCCGGGCCGGAACCAATCGCGGTAGTAATGCTCGGCGCGTGCTGTGCCGACGCTTTCACCGAGATGAATCACCTCACTGGTGCTGTCACCCCGTGGTTTGAGCAGCACCGGATTCATCGCACAACAGGGATCAAGCTTGGCGGCCCAGGCCTGCATGGCCTGGGAGTAGGCCATTTCCCGGCCGTCGAGATCGACCCAGGCGTTGTTGCTCATGTTCTGCCCCTTGAAGGGCAAGGGCTGTTCTCCCCTTCGCTGCAGGGCACGGCACAAGGCCGCATTCATCAGTGATTTCCCAGCACCACTGGAGGTGCCCAGCACCATGAGAGATGGCAACCGCCTCATCGGCGGTGCGGCGATGTCCACAAAGCAATCATCAGGGCAAACTTTTCAAAAAATGTAGATCAAGACATACCGCAAAATTGTTGACAGGTTCAGATCGCTAAGAGGTTCAGATCCTGATTCCTGATCAGGCCGCGGCGTGAAAAAACCCTCCTTGCCGCAAGGCCAGGAGGGTTGATGCAGATTCTCGCCAATGGGTTGGTTCGCCCATTGAACTGGCAGTCAGTGAATCTGAATGTTGGCTGCTGTCAATCCCAGGATGTCCCCATTGTTGACTTGTCCAATCTCCTCATAGGAATCCTGGAAGTTTCCATCCGGGCTGTAAAGGATGTAGCCATCGTCAGCATCAATTGCCAAGGTGCCTTTGTTGGTCTTGGTGTTAATGGTTTCGATGTTATTGATTTCATCCACCAGGATGGAATTCTTCAGCTGTGCTCCTGTTTGAAGCGAGGCCGATTCAGCTGTCACGAATTTGACATTCCGCCCTTCTTCATAGTTGGTGTAGGTGTCATCCTCGAAACTGAGGATGTCATACTGGCCTGGCTGTCTGAAGAGCGCTGTTTCAAATTGTGTGATCTCCTCGTAATCAGATCCATTCGTAATATTCCTGAAACGAACAATGTCCTGCTCGTTATTTTGGACCAGACCAATGTAATCGTATCCTCGTCCACCGGTGACATCCAGTTTGGTGTTGAAGCCGCCAACGATCTCATCGTCGCCGCTGCCAAGCTTGGCAACCATTGTGCCGCCTGTTGCTTCAACGCTGTCGTAGCCCTTGGACCCGTAGAAGACGATCGTGTCTGTGGTGTTGGCATGCTCCGCGTTGCTCACCTTGTTGTTCTGAGCCCCGGCATCGTTGTTGAAAACAACACCTTGTTGTGAGTTGTCTTCAAATGTCAGATTTCGGAAGTCAAACATCCGAATTCCTGCGTCCAAGTGATCTCGAAGAACAATGTCGACCTTTGAAGTCCCCTCCACAACAAGGGATTCCATTCCTTTAACGCGGTCGAACCAAACTTCGTCGTTGACGAAGTTGCCCCCGTCGTCATTGTTCATTTTCACGGTCATCGACTCGATTCCCTCAAGCGCTTGCATGGACGACAAGGCTTCTTGCAGGCTGGTTGATTGGGACGAGTTGGTGCTCAGGTGCAGTTCATCGCTGTCTCCAGAATGATCATCACGAATCGCGTCGTTCTGGCCCAGACTTCCTGCATCAGCCTTGAGGATGTCCTGTCTCTCGCTCAGTGGGTTACCAATGGTGTCGCGAGTGTTGTTGGCCAAGATCTCCTGGGCAAGTGTACTGGTGAAGATGTTGGTTCGGTCTGTCAGCCTGAGGTTGTTCGGGCCTTGAGGCTCGTTATCAGACGGTGATGGATCATCACCTGCGTCAGAATTGTCATCGTCAGGTGTTGGTTTGGGGTCAGGATTTGGCTTCGGCTCTGGATTGTTGCCTTGTTCCTCTGAACCCTGGTTTTCTATCACTGTGTAGGGCAAGCGCAGGTCCTTGTTCAGGAATGGCTTTTTCCGCTTGATTTTGAACGTTTTGATGAAGGAGTCTGGCTCGAAGTCGGCCTGTTCGCCGCTCTCGAGTGTGAAGTTGCTTTCGTCGCCGTTGAGATCCTCAACCTGAAGCCTTACTTTGCCTCTTTTTGCTCTCTTGAGAGCTTTGTTCGTTTTGAAGTCAAGCTCGAAATCATCGCCCTCGATGAAGGTGAAAGAATCAAGTTTCTTGCCTTTTTTGTTGAAGGCATTGATGCGCAGGTCGGTGGCGGATTGAACTGCTTTCAGCTCACCCATGATCGACATGAATTTAGACATTGTCTTGAATTGCGTAGGATGTTGTGGGTGAAAGAAGATTTTCTTTCGACATCCATAGGTTTATTCAGTGCGACTGAAACTCCCATGACCTGCGACAAATCAAGCTGTGATCATGATCACTCGCCGGATTAACTGATCAGCCGCCTCAATTGATGCAGAACGGTTTGGTGGAATCCCACCGACTTGTTCAGAAGGTCAGGATCCCCATCGAGCAGGGCGCGCCCCAGAGGCGTCAGTCGGAAGCGGCTGGTTAGTCCCTGCCCATCCACTTCCCGTCGCAGCACCCCCACCGTGATCAACCAGCGGAGATCGTTCTCCAGGGCTTCCGGATTGCGGGGCCAGCGCTGGTTGCGCCGATACCGGTCTTGGTTGTGCCAGAGGTTGGCGGCATCCAGTCCCTGTTGTTGCAGATCCCGATAGAGGGAGTCTGAAAACGGCAAGCAGCGCATCGAGCGAATGGCCCGATCCAGGCTGCGTTGACTGAGCAGGTCGCTGGTGAACAGGGGATCGGTGATGGCAGCCCTTGTCGGCAGTGGCAGCCTACGGACCAGTCCCTGATGGTTGGCTGTCGTGTTGTTGCTCGCTTCGGCGTCACCTGCCCGCCGCCGCTTGCTGGAGCAGGCGGCGATTCCGCACCGTGTGCAGGTGAGCGGAGTCGATGAGACGTTGATTCGGGATTCCGATCCTGAGCAACTGGTGCAGCGCCTGGCCCATGCCAAGGCTGATGCCGTGAAGGCCGTGTTGGACCTGGAGCACGACGTTGATATCAGGGCGGTTCTGGGGTGCGATTCCCTGTTTGTGTTTGAAGGTGAGGTCTTCGGCAAGCCCCTTGATGCGGAGGAGGCGATCACGCGCTGGCGCCGCATGGCCTCAGGCACGGGTGTTCTCCTCAGTGGGCATGCGCTGGTGCGTGGGCCTGCCGCTCAGGACGCCGTTCCGGAGATTCGACTCGCCTGCGTGAGCACCACGATCCGCTTTGCGGCACTGAGCGATGCTGAAATCCAGGCCTATGTCGCCACAGGGGAACCTCTGAATTGTGCGGGGGGCTTTGCACTGGAGGGGCGGGGCGGCCTCTGCATCGAGTCCTTGGAGGGTTGTTATTCCAATGTCATCGGCTTGAGTCTTCCCTGGCTGCGCCGGCAATTGTCCTGGCTTTGAGTGCTGACGTTTGCCGCGGATGCAAGCAAAGTGAGGTCTCTGCAGGTGATTGGAGCGTTGTCAGCCCTGACGCGACGGTTGCGCGCCCTGCTGGTTCCCTCGCTCTTGATCGCTCTGCTGATTGCAGGATTAAGCGGAGGCTCGCTCCCTGTTGGCGCCGTCGGCTGGCTTGATTTCGTCCCAGGTTCTCGACAACTCACGCCCGCCTCGCCCCAGGGGCTCCTTGATCAGGGCAGCGACTTCACCCTTGAGGGGAGTTGCAAGCTGGCCAAGGTCAAGGTTCTTGGAGTGCCGGCGATCACGGTTGCCAGCCCGATTGATGAGTCGTCGTCCGAGGTGATTGGGGCGTCTGTCCGGGCCCAGGTGATTGAAGGAAACCTGCGAGCCCTGTACGACCCAAATCAGATCTGCAGCTTCAGTGAACGCGTCAGCGAATGGTTTTCAGATCAGTTGCTGGATCTCGATGCTGCGGTCTGCTCGTCCGGGCAACGCTATGGACTCAGCCGCAGTGGCAATCCGATCAGACTCCTGGTGCGACGAGAGGGGAATGGTTCCTACGAAATCGCGGCGCGCCTGCCGGGACGGGAAAACCCTTTACGCTTACGGTAACGCGAGCTGATGCCGAGATCAACGGAGCCAAAACACTGGCTCTGGCTCAGATGTGGCGCGAGAGGTTGGAGAAACGGGTGAACCATGCGCGTCAGGTGTACTCGCCGCCGCAAATGGCGAGACGGGCCCGTCTGATTCTGGTCATTGAGTTGCTGCTGTCCGGGCTGCTGGCTGGATCAGTGCTGCTCTGGAACCGTCTGCGTCAGCGCACCACCCGGCTGGAGCGGGAGCAGCGCCAGAAGCGTGCTCGCCGGGGCCGACGGGTTGAGATTCGGCTCTATGCCGAACAAACGGCCACGATCATGGCCCTCCTGCTGATTTTCTCGATCGTTGTGCTGATGTTCGGCATCGGCGTGATGGTCCTGCCGGGGTTGGTGTCGCTCGGAATCGAGCTGCTGCTGCAGCCCCTTTTCGCCATTGTGAAATTCCTTCTGGTAACGCTGCTGACGTTTCTGCTGCGCAGTCTCACCACGTTTCTGCTCAGCCAGTGGGCTGTTGATCTCGGCGTGTCCGAACAGGAATTGGAGCGGCGTCAGCAGCGGTATCGGAGCCTGGAACGGGTGACCCATCGCCTGATTGACGTGGGTGGTCTGGCCCTTGTTGGCATCTGGGTGCTGCTGGATATCCCAGGTGTTCGATCGGCGTCCACCTCACTGATCCTGGCCGGTGGTGCTTTGCTCGGCGCATTGGCCCTGGTCTTCCAGGCTTTTCTGCGTGATTTTTTCGCGGGGCTGGTGATGCTGCTTGAAGATCGATATGTCATCGGCGACTGGATTGAAGTGAATGGGATCGCCGGTGAAGTGGTGGACGTCGGTCTTTTCAGTACCCAGATCCGATGTCTGGATCAACGGATGAACATCATCGACAATTCCCAGATCCTGCAGTTGCGCAACCACACGAAGCTGCGCTCCGGCAGCCTGGTGACCTTTCTGATTTCACATCAGCAACGCAATCTCGAGTTGGTTTTTGAGGTTCTCTCCGAGGTGATTGCAGGGTTTTCGGTTGATCCCCTTTGGAGGGATCGTTTGATCCGAAAACCGATGCTGCGTGGCGTTAAACGTTCCACAGCTCTGGGTGTCCACATGCAGGTGCTGCTGTTCACCCAAACCGGCGAACAGTGGGCCACTGAACGGGAGTTTCAGCGGCGTGCCCTGGCGGCGCTGCATCAAGCGGGCGTTCGACAATCGGATGGTCTTGAGGTTCAGGCGATGGCAGCTGCAGACATGTTCGGTGCCGAACAGGGTTGAACCGCTCGGATGAGGTGAGCAATGGCCATGCCTGGTTTCGGAACGTGGTTCAACGGGCTCAGACGGGCAGACGGCCGAGTTGTTTCTACGGTCAGGGCATAGAAAAGCAGCGACAGTGCCCCTCCTTTCAACGGCCTCCTTTGAACGGGTGTTTGACCTCCCCTCGGATGTGTCGATCACCACGCAACTTCTGGCTGATCGTGCCAGGGCCGCCGGTGCTGATGTGGCGCTGGAGGATTTCGAGACGTCCCTCAGAACGCACCGACTCAACGCCGACGACGTGGTCCTGGCTGGCTGGCGTCAGCTGCTCGCACTTCAGGTTGGTGATGCGCGGGTGAAGGCGAAGGAAGCCTTCCAGCTGCTCGATCAGGACAACGATGGACAGGTGGATCTTGCGGCGCTGAAGCGCCTGATTCGGTTGTTTGAGGTGTCAGAGGACACCGCCGAAGCCATCACCATTGAAATGGCTCGCGATGGCTCCGAGTCCATCGATCTCGAGCGGTTGTTGGCGTTCCTGCCCGAGCATTTCACGGCCCATCCCCGCGCCTACAGAGGTGGGCACCGCTCGGCCGAGACCATCAGCAGTGCTGTGAGCCGAGATCTGAATCGCACTGCCGATCAGCCGAAGCAGGATTCGGCCTCCCATCAGGGAACGTCACCTCTGCAGATGCAGATTGGCTGGTTTCGTCTCATTCAGGGAGCCGCTTACCGCAGCTTTCGTGAGAGCTATTCCGCCAATTCCGAAACGCATCTGCGCGCCTACGACCTGCCTTACACCATCCCTGATTTCGTGCGTTTCGTGAACGCGGCGGTGGACCTCTACCTCTCCCTGGGCATTGTCGAGCCAGGAGCCGAGGAACCCTTTGAGAGCCTGAAGGCCTCAGTCAACGGCGCTGAGGCAGCCCTACGCGAGCGGATGGCCGACTGGGATTCGATTCCCAAGACCGACGCGATGCTGGACGCGGAGGGACGCCTCGAGCAGGAGCTGCAGGAGTTGGATCATCACCACCAGATCGTTGCGGTGGTGCTGGAAGTGCTGTTGACCGCAGCCCTGCACGGACATGATCCGCAAACGGTCACCCATGAGGATCTGCAGCGCCATGAGCTGAATCGTTTGCGCCAGCTCGATGACCATCATGAGGTGACCGCTGAGCTGGATCCGGACAAGCCCGAAGCCCAGCGGCCGTATCACGACACCTGGCAACGGGTGATCGTTGACCCTGACGACCAGCGCTATGCGGGGTCGATCATGCCAACCGCCTATTGGTATGACGAGTTCATGCCCCTGCTGTTGCGGGCAAGTTCAGTGCTGACGCAGGCTGATATCCGCGCTTGGGATGACGCCGACGACGCGGATCTGAATGCCTGGTTCTCAGAACGGCATGCCAAAGGTGAATTCCGGATGTACGGGCATGCCACGGAAGAAGCCTTCCAATCCCGTCCACTCACGGTCAAGAAGGAGCTGCGGCGTGCCTGGGAGCTGACCCGTCACTACCTCAACGGGGTGCAGAAGCGCCGTGAGCGGGAAGAGTTCGGCCGCGAGGACGGCTTTCTTTGCCAGTACGTCGCCTTCCTCGATCTCCATGTCGGCCGCCACGATGTGGAAGCCAGCCAGATGCGGGTCAGTTTCCCTTACTACGTCGGTCCGGCAACCTGGCGTTTCATGCACACCAGCGCGGAGCTGATTGCAGATCAGCCAGCGCCGCAACAGCCGCGCTCAGTGGAGGCTTTCAAGACCTTCTTTGCGGCCTTGGCCACGATGTATCCGTGCCCTTACTGCCGCTTCCACCTCAATCGCTACGTGGTTCGCAACCGTGAGGTGTCGATGTACCCGATCGAATATCTCTTTCTGGGATCAGACAAGGCCAGCAGCACCCTTGAAGTGTCCCTTCAGGACAAGCTTGAGCGGGTCAATGATGGCGACTCCCTTCGTCTGTTCCTCTGGAAGCTGCACAACACGGTGTCGTCGTCGATTGCCAGGAGTGAGGCCTGGTATCACAAGGATTCCGGTGCCTATTACACCTCGCGTTACTGGCCCAGCCTGGATTCGGAGCTGGAGCGAGCCCACACCCTCGGTGTGGACCTGATCGCACGCGATCGGGTGCAGCGGATCTACGGGGTTGTGAAGAGCGCTGCCCATCTGTCGGTTCTGCGGGATGAGCTCCAGGAATCGCTCCATGCCGATGATCTGCAACAGCAGCAGACCATTCGCAGCCGCGCGGTCAGCGCCATTGGCGGGGTTGAAGAGGCGGTTCTGGAATCGCGTTTCCTGCACGACAACTACCGCTACAACCCATCACTCGAGCTCGAGCCGCCCCATTTCAGTCCGGCGGAGGAGTTGCTGGCACGCAGTGGTCTGTACACCGAGAACTGAGCGGCGCCCGGCCATGTGGCGCCCGACAGTCCACTGCTTGGTTGGATCCAATCAAAAGCGCAGCCCTGAGTCCAGTGCTGCGCATCGGGGGTTGAACTGAACGGTCGGATCAGACTTTTCTGGAGTAGTACTCCACCACCAGCAGTTCGTTGATTTCAAGGGCGACCCATTCGCGTTCGCAACGGCCGGTGACCTTGGCGGACAATTTGGTCTTGTCCAGATCCAGATGGGGCGGGATGTTGGCCAGACCTGGAAATTCCAGGTTGCCTTCGGCCAGCCTCTTGCTGGCTTTGCGTTCCCGGATGGCGATCACATCACCCACCTTGCACTGGTAGCTGGCAATGTCGGTGACCCGGCCATTCACGGTCACGTGACCGTGGTTCACCAGTTGACGGGCACCCGGGACCGTGGGGCCGAAGCCCATCCGGAAACAGACATTGTCGAGTCTGTTTTCAAGAAGTTTGAGCAGGTTCGTTCCAGTCGAACCATCCTGTGCACGGGCTTTCTTCACGTAGCGAACAAGCTGACGCTCAGAAATTCCGTAGTTGAAGCGCAGTTTCTGTTTTTCTTCGAGTCGGATCGCGTATTCCGAGCGCTTGCGACGGGCTTGGCCGTGCTGACCGGGGGGATAGGACCGCTTTGCGGCCTTCCGGGTGAGACCAGGTAGATCTCCCAAGCGCCGCGTGATCCTCAGGCGAGGGCCGCGGTATCGAGACATAAAAAGGAAGTTGTTGGGACCATTCGTGCCAGATGGCAGGCATGCTGGAACCAGAGAAGGTTCCGCGCATCTCTCCATGCACGAATCAACCACTGTATCTGCAAGCCTTCTCGCCAGAACGGCCAGAGTCCTGAATGCTGCTTTGGCTCAGGTGTTGCTGGCTTTGATCGGTTTCTACCGCCGCTTCATCTCGCCTTTGATCGGTCCGCGCTGTCGTTTTATCCCAACCTGCAGTGCCTATGGCCTCGAGGCGATCCAAAGGCATGGTCCCTGGCGCGGCAGCTGGCTCACGTTCAGGCGATTGCTGCGTTGCACTCCTCTCACACCGTGTGGGTGCGATCCAGTGCCTGATTGAGCCATGGCTGATCAGCCAGGTGTTGAGCTGACGCTTTACAGCCGCAGGGGGTGTTGTCTCTGTGAAGGGCTGGAAGGCCGCCTGAGACAGTTGAATCTCAGGGCTCTGGGCCTTGAACTCACGGTGATTGATATCGATGCCGAGGAGACGTCCACTGCCCTGAAAGCGCGTTACGACCTCGAGGTGCCGGTGCTCAGCTTTGACGGGCGGGACCTGCCACGGGTTTCACCTCGCCTGGGCGGGGAGGGCCTGTTCAACTGGTTGCATCGTGCGCTGTCCAAGGGCTCAGGAGCGACTTAAAACAAGCCGACATACCTGACGCGAGGAACGCGGGATGAGCCAGGCGCTGCACACCGTGCTGCAGGAGGTCGGTCTGACCATTCCCAGAGGGTTGATCAATCCAACGCTGACGGACATCACCAGCGATTCCAGGAGCGTCCGGACGGGAAGTCTTTTCCTCGGCCTGCCAGGCGAACGGGTCGATGGTGGTCGCTTCTGGAGCCAGGCCCTCGATGCAGGAGCGGCTGCTGCTCTGATCAGCCCCGCAGCCGCAGAAGCCGCCCCGCCCGGCGATGGCGATCCGGTTCTGGTGGTTCCCGAGCCTGTGGCGCCGTTGATTGGAGAGGTTTCAGCAGCCTTCTGGAACCAGCCGAGCCGTCAGATGGCCCTGATCGGCGTGACCGGGACCAACGGCAAGACCACCACAACGCACCTGATCGAACACCTCGCCGGGGTGGTGGGACAACCCACGGGTTTGTTCGGCACGTTGGTGAATCGTTGGCCGGGGCACAGCGTCACGGCCCAGCACACCACGGCATTTGCAGACCGTCTGCAGTCGCAGCTGGCGAAAGCTGTGGCCGCGGGTTGCAGGCTGGCCGCCATGGAGGTGAGCTCCCACGCTCTGGCTCAACAGCGTGTGGCCGGATGTCGTTTCGCCGGCGCCGTGTTCACGAACCTCACCCAGGACCATCTCGACTACCACACGTCGATGGATGCCTATTTCGAAGCGAAGGCAAGCCTGTTTGCTCCTCCGCTGCTCGACACCGATGTCCCGAGAGCCGTTGTGAATGTTGATGACCCCTGGGGCGTTCGGCTGGCGGAACGATTGGCTGGTCGTTGCTGGCGCAGTTCGCTCATCGATTCGTCCGCTGAGCTGGCCATGGTGGATCTGGAGATGACCGGCCGCGGCGTTGAAGGACGCCTCATCAGTCCTGGCGGTGAGGGGCGGTTCCGCTCACCTCTGCTGGGCCGATTCAACCTGATGAATCTGCTTCAGGCGGTGGGTGCTTTGCTTCAGCAAAATCTGCCCCTGGACGCGCTGCTGGAGGCGATCAGCAGCTTCGGCGGCGTTCCAGGGCGCATGGAGCGTGTGCTGGTGCCGGGGGTGGATGCTGCCTCATTGCCAACGGTGCTGGTGGATTACGCCCACACTCCCGACGGACTTGATAGTGCTCTGACGGCGTCCAGACCCTTCACAGACGGTCGTTTGGTGTGTGTCTTCGGCTGTGGTGGGGATCGCGACCGTGGCAAGCGTCCTCAAATGGCTGCGATCGCTGCACGCCTCGCCGATCGGGTGGTGATCACCTCCGACAACCCGAGAACGGAGGACCCCCAGCGGATTCTTGCTGACGTTCAGGCCGGGCTGCCTGAGGGCACCGACCACATCGTTGAGGGCAATCGGGCTCTGGCCATTGCGGCTGCCATTGCAGAGGCTTCTCCCCGGGATCTCGTGCTGGTCGCCGGTAAAGGGCATGAGGACTATCAGATTCTCGGGACGGAGAAGGTGCATTTCGACGATCGGGAGCAATCAGAACTGGCTCTGCGCCGACGTTTGTCCTGAGTCGTCATCTGTCCTAAGCAGACGTCATGCTCGGACCCTAATTGCGGATGTTTGCCATCAACCGCTCTGATCTGTTCAAGGATGCTCAGTTTTTTCAGACACCTGAGGGATTGCTGATTGGCACCTTGGTGCTGTTGCTCTTCTGGGTGTTGCTGAGGGTGTTGGAGGCGGTGCAGAAACCCTCCTGGGCCGTCGTCACCCGTTCGGTACGCCGTCCTCTTGTGTTTGGTTTCGGTGTCGCTCTTTACACAGGATGGCTGTTTGGCTTGCTGGCAAAGAATGTAGAGATCTTGAGTGATCGAAATGTTGCTCAATTGACGACCTCGATCGTCCTGCTTGTGTTTGGTCGAGCTGTGAATGTTGCTGGTCTTAAATTTCTGCATTCCAAGGTTTTCAATCGTTGGCTGAACCGTGAAATCGAGGAGCAGCGAGAGCGAGACATGATGATTTCTTTACTGGATCGCGTGTATACGATTTTGGTTTTCTTTATAACATTTGGTGCTATTATGATCGCCTTCGGTATTTCCCCAACGGCCGTTGGTGCCGTTCTGGGAGGTGCTGGAATTGGCATCGGTTTTGGGACGCAGCAGATTTCTCAGAATTTCCTGTCGGGCCTGATGTTGTTTTTCAATCGTCCATTTGCGGAGGGCGATTGGATCAATGTCTCAACATTCGAAGGAACGGTTGAACGCATTGGCTGGTATCACACACAGATTCGAACCTTTGATCGCAGGCCATTGTTTATTCCGAATTCATTATTTGCGACCACGCCCATCGAGAATCCTGGTCGAATGTACAACCGCCGAATCAAAGAAGAGATCGGTCTGCGCTATGAAGACATCGGCCAGATCGCAGATGTTGTTCGGGAGGTGAAAACCATGCTGCAGCAGCATCCGGCCATTGATCAGGAGCAGACAATCCTTGTGAATTTCAACCAATGGGGAGATTCATCCATCAACGTGTTGATTTATGCCTTCACAAAAACGACTGTCTGGGCCGAGTGGCTTGATGTTCAGCAGGATGTGTTTTTACGCATTGCCGAGATCGTGCGCATGGCTGGAGCCGATTTTGCTTTCCCCTCCACCACGGTGTATCCGTCGTCGGATTTCAACCCACAGCATCCTCTCTTCTTCAACAAAGGTCCGGGTTCCTGATCAACGTCGAATCCAGTCGGTGACGCCACCGGGACGATCAATCAGTTCAATGCCCCGGGCAATCAGTTCGTTGCGAATGCGGTCCGCTTCGGAATAGTTTTTCGAGGCCTTGGCTGCCCGCCGCGCTTCAACGGCAGTCTCAATCTCGGCATCGTCATCGGCGTCAGACCGGATCGGTTCCTGCTCCCATCGCAGGCCCAGAGCGGCGGCCAGTTCGCGTAACAGATGCCAGCGAGGACGCAGGTCCTGTAGTTCTTCAGCCGGAAGATCACTGTTGTCGCCGCGATCCAGGCGGTTGGCCAAGGCGCGCAGTGGTTTGGCCAGATCAAAGAGAACAGCCAGCGCTCCTGAGGTGTTGAGGTCGTCATCCATGGCGGCGATGAAGCGCCCGTGCATCGCCAGAAGTCCATCTCCATCAGGACTGACCTGGCCCTGGATCGCCCCTTCTGCGAGAGCAGGGGCTTCTCCCCAGCCCAGTGGAATGCCATGACGGTCGCCAAGGCCGAGGGCTGCATTCAATCCCTTCCATCCCGCCGCCGCGGCGTCGAGGGCTTCAGCGGTGAAGTCGAGTGGCTTGCGGTAATGGGCCTGCAGCACAAACAGGCGCAGCGTCATTGGCGAGACACCGCTGTCGAGCAGTGCCCGGATCGTGGTGAAGTTGCCCAGCGATTTCGACATTTTGGTGCCGCCGACGTTGACCATGCCGTTGTGCATCCACAACTTCGCCAGGGTCGTGCCGTTGGCGGTTTCGGATTGGGCGATTTCGTTTTCATGGTGCGGGAACACCAAATCGCCACCGCCGAGATGGATGTCGATCGTGAGGCCGAGTTCCTGACGCACCATGGCGGAGCATTCGATGTGCCAGCCCGGACGACCTGGTCCCCACGGAGACTCCCAGCTGGGTTCACCTGCTTTAGCTCCTTTCCAAAGCGCGAAGTCGAAGGGGTGGCGTTTACGGCTCTCCTCCCCATCAGCGGTGCGACCGCTCGCTCCCTGTTGCTGCTCATTGGGATCGCGGCCGCTGAGCTTGCCGTAGTTGTTGGCCTTGGCAACGGCGAAGTAAACATCGCCATCAGCGCTGTAGGCCGCGCCTTTGGCTTCGAGTTCGCGAATGAGTTGCTGGATGCCATCGATGCAGCACGTGGCCCGCGGCATGCGATCGGCCGGCAGGATGTTCAGGCGGCCCATATCGATTTCAAAGGCTTCGATGTTGCGTTCGCTCACCGCTTGCATCGAGCTGCCTTCTTCATTGGCCCGGTTGAGAATCTTGTCGTCGATGTCGGTGTAGTTCTGGACGTAGGTGACGTCGTAGCCGCTCCAGATCAGATAACGGCGCAGCACATCCCAGTTGATGTAGCTGCGGGCATGGCCAAGGTGGCAGAGGTCATAGACCGTGACACCGCAGCAGTAAATCGTTGCTTTGCCGGCTTCGAGGGGCTCGAACGCTTCCGTACGGCTCGTCAGGCTGTTGGTGAAGCGCAGGGGCACGGCAGATCGGCAGAACAGGCTGAGGTTACGGCGTGCATGAGATCAGGATCAGCGGCCTTGTCCCTGCAAGCGAGCCCAAGCCTGATCAGGCAGCGTTGTCGCGGTTGTCTGCGAAGTGATGAATGTTTGAAGGGTTTTCGTTGGTTGTTGCGGATTGTTTGGGTGCCATCGGACAGGGGGGCAAATCAGCACATATTTTGGCTTTGCGTTTTATGAATCTTCTGGCCCCTCTTGAGGGTCGTTGCTAGTCAAGCAGCGGCCCACTTGCTGATTGTTTTTCTGGGCAGGACGTTTCTTTAATGCATTGATGAATGCAGCTGCTATCTTGAATTGAAAGAGTCTTTACATCATGATCTTTACCGCCAAAGCTTTGTTGGAAGGCCTTGTGAGTGGGTCGTCGGTCCAGTTTTATGGCCCACCAGCAGGGATCCCAGACTCAGTTCCCGATACGTCCAGCATTCCCGATACGTCCGGCATTCCAGATACGTCTACGTCCGGCATTCCAGATACGTCTACGTCCGGCATTCCAGATACGTCTACGTCCGGCATTCCAGATACGTCTACGTCCGGCATTCCAGATACGTCCATTCCAGAAGGTATCCCAGCTGGCCTAGATGCCGGTCCAATTCCTAATATTAATACTGATATTCCGGGCCTTTCTGATTTAATCAGTGGCAGTGGTGGTTCCATTCCTGATCCGTCAGGTCAGCCTGATCCGTCAGGTATGCCGCCTGATCTTTCAAGTTATTTGCCCAGTCAGATCGGTGAACTGAATCCGGAGCAATTTGCTGATTTCACGCCTGACATGATCGGTGATTTCAGCCCTGATCAGTTTGCAGAGCTGTCACCGGATTTGATCAAGGGTTTTGACCCGAATCAATTCACTGCATTGGATCCCAGTGCTTTCGCTGGCTTTCAGGCCGATCAGCTCAGCAGCCTGCCTGCGAAGTTGGCCGGGGAATTCACTCCTGAGATGTTTGCAGAGTTGCCTGAAGATGCCATTGCAGGTTTTAAAGCCAAGGCCTTCGCTTCTCTGCCCACAGACGTATTTGCTGAGTTTGATCCCGGGCAGTTCGGGGAATTGTCTTCAAAGCTGATCAAATCAATCAGTGCAGAACAATTCTCAGAGCTTGCGAATGGCGTGATGAAATCGATGGATGTTGATCAATTTATGGCTCTTTCGCCAGACGCTTTTGGCGGTTTTCAGGCCAATCAGCTCAAGAGCCTTCCCATGGATCTTGTCCAGGAGATGACGGCAGACATGTTTGCTGAATTGCCAGCTGATGCGATTTCTGGTTTGAAAGCGAAAGCATTTTCGGCGTTGTCCTCAGAGGCATTGGGTGCATTCGATGCAGGTCAGTTCTCTGAACTGTCTGCCAAGGTGATGAAGTCGATGACCGCTGGCCAGTTCGACAGTCTTTCCCCGGATGCCTTTGCTGGTTTCCAGTCCAGTCAGATCAAGAAAATCAAAACAAAGCTGTTGGCTGGAATGGATTCTGACTTGTTTTCAGAAATCAATCCTGATGCTTTTTCTGGGTTCTCGCCTGGGAAGATCAATGCGCTCCCTGATGAATTGATTGGAACGATCAGTCCAGACCAGTTGTCTTCTTTCAAGCCAGCTCTCTTTAAAAAGATGGATGGGAGTTTAATCGAGTCTTTCCGGCCCAAGGCGATCAAGGGAATGACCCCTGAGCAGGCTGAAAAGATGAATAAAGTTGTGGCTAGTAATTTTGATCGTGATCAAATTCAGTCGATTAAACCAGAATGTCTAGACGCAATGCCGAGAGGGATTTTCAATCTTCTTGAAGATGATCTTTCTGCCTCCCAGCTTAATGGCTTGGAGAATTTGTGATACTGGAGACATCATCTTCTCCAAGGGAAGATGATGGTGGTTTGGTTATACAGTTAACTACCCCTCTTGAATCAACAGAAGGGAGTCCTGCAGGGCTCCTTTTTTGATGTGGAAAAGCCCTATTTCGCTTCCATCCAGTTCGCTCCGGCTCCCGTTTCTGCCACCAGAGGAACACTGAGCTGGATGGCGCTCTCCATCGTTTGCACCACAAGCTCTCGGGTGGTCTCGAAGGCATCCGGTGCCACTTCCAGCACCAGTTCATCGTGCACCTGGAGCAGCAGTTGGGCCGGAAGTCCTTGGCTCTGCAGGGCTGCCTGCAGCTGCACCATCGCCACTTTGATGATGTCAGCGCTCGATCCCTGAATGGGAGCGTTGGCAGCGGCCCGAAGCTGTTGGGCCTCCATGCCGCCGCGGCGGGCCACATCCAGCTCGATCTCCAGCGGGTCCTTGCCCAGCAGACGCCCCAGGCCGTTGCGGTCGAAATGGAACGGGCGCCGGCGGCCGAGGATGGTTTCCACGTAGCCGCGGCTCAACGCCAGTCGTTCCTGCAGTTCAAGGAAGGCGAACACCTTCGGGTAGCGCTGTTTGTATTTGGCCAGGAACTCCTTGGCGTCCATCTGGCTGACGCCGGTCTCCCGCGCGAAGCGCT
Source organism: Synechococcus sp. KORDI-100 (assembly GCF_000737535.1). NCBI lineage: Bacteria > Bacillati > Cyanobacteriota > Cyanophyceae > Synechococcales > Synechococcaceae > Synechococcus > Synechococcus sp. KORDI-100. Next base: position 1,057,921 of record NZ_CP006269.1, read on the forward strand.
GGGCTCCCATGCCGTAGATCACACCGAAGTTGATGGTCTTGCCAAGGCGTCGTTCATCAGCGCTCACCTCGTCCTTGTCCAGCAACAGGCGCGCCGTCAGGGCGTGCACGTCGTCGCCACTGCGATAGGCCTCCTGCAGAACCTCTTCGCCGGAGAGGTGGGTGAGGATGCGCAGCTCGATCTGGGAGTAGTCCGCGCTGAGCAGGGTCCAGCCCTCCTGGGGCAGGAACGCCTTGCGGATCCGGCGGCTGTACTCGGTGCGGACAGGAATGTTTTGAAGGTTCGGGTTGCTGCTGCTGAGCCGCCCGGTCGCCGTCACCGCCTGGTTGAAATCGGTGTGCACCCGTCCGGTTTCCGCCTCCACCAGCTGCGGCAGGGCATCGACGTATGTGCTCTTGAGTTTGCTGAGCACCCGGTGCTCAAGAACCAGCGGCACGACAGGGTGATCGTTGCCGAGCTTCTCGAGCACCGTGGCGTCCGTGCTGTAGCCCGTTTTGGTGCGTCGCGATTTTTTCCGGTCCAGCCCCAGGGTGTCGAACAGCAATTCGCCGAGCTGCTTCGGGGAGGCCAGGTTGAAGTCCACCCCTGCGGCTTCCTTGGCTTCGCTCTCCAGCCGCTGCAGGGTGCTGCCCATTTCCTCGGAAAGGTCCTTCAGGTAGGGCACATCAATCCGGATGCCGGTGGATTCCATCAGGGCCAACACCGGCTCGAGGGGCTGCTCCACCTGCTCAAGCAACTGGATCAGCGGCGCACCCATCGCTTCCAGTTGCTGACGCAGCAGCAGGGCGAGTCGACGGGTCACATGCACGTCCATCCCGCAATACAGGCTGGCTGGACCGATGGCTACATCGGCGAAGGTCTGCTTCTTGCCGACGAGATCGCCGTAAGCGGTCGGTGAAAAACCGAACTCCCGCTCCGCCATCACCTCCAGACCATGCTTCGCCGCGGCATCGCGCAGGTAGTCCGCCAGCAGCGTGTCCATCACCACGCCTTCAAGAGCCAGGCCATGGCGCAGCAGGATCAGGCGGTCGTATTTGGCGTTCTGGAGCGCTTTGGGATGGTCCGGGCTGGCCAGCCAGGGAGCGATGGCGGTGAGCACGCTCTCGAGCGGCAACTGCTGGGGCTGCTCTGTTGTGAGATCGCCTGAAGGCTGATGACCAATGGGGATGTATGCCATTGCGTCGAGGGCATCTCCCCAGCACAGGCCGATTCCCACAAGCTCTGCCTTGAAGGGATTGAGGTCTGTGGTTTCCGTGTCGAGGGCCACTGGCGCGCTGGCTTCGGTGCAGGCCATCAGCCGCTTCACCAGTTCGGCAAGGGCTGCCGCTGTTGTGATCAGCTGCGGCTGCAGTGCCGGCGTTGAACTGGTTTCAGCAGGCTCTTCGGCGGTCACAGCAGGACCGGCGGTTGTGTCCTGGGTTGCCGCTGGCTTGTGGTTGGCGGAGTATCCACCCACAGAGAACGCGGCAACGAATCCCTCCACCTGCCGCAGCAGGCTGTTGAGTTCCAGATCCTTCAGGCTCGTGCTGAGGGCATTGGCGTCCACCGCAGCCAGGCCCAGGTGTGGATCGTCCGGCAGGGGAATGTCCACCAGAATTTCCGCCAGCTTTCGGGAGAGATAGGCGTTGTCGTGATCGTTGCGCAGCTTGCCCTTCAGGGCGCCTTTGATCGCGCCGCGGCTGGCTTTGGGACCCTCTGCCTCCACCTCGGAGAGCGCCACGTAAACGGCATCGAGATCGCCGTTTTCCTTGAGCAGATTGATCGCCGTTTTGGGACCCACCCCCCGCACACCGGGGATGTTGTCGGAGCTGTCTCCGGTGAGGGCCTTGAGGTCAACAACCTTCTCAGGCATCACCCCAAGCTTGCCCAGTACCCCCTTCTCGTCGATCAGGGTCGGGCCACTGTTTTTGGCATAGGGACCACCACCCATGTAGAGGACGGCGATGTCGCGCTTGTCGTCCACCAGCTGGAACAGGTCGCGATCCCCGGAGAGGATCCGCACGCTCCAGCCTTCCGTCGCACCGCGCTGTGCAAGCGTCCCCAGCACGTCGTCAGCCTCGTAACCCGGGGCCATGCAGAGGGGTAACTGCAGTTGCTCCCGCAGAATCAGCTGCAGTTGGTCGAGGTCCTGGAAGAACACCTCCGGGGCCACATCCCGGTGGGCCTTGTAGTTCGCATCGGCCTCATGGCGGAAGGTGGGTTCCGCGGTGTCGAAGGCGATGCACACCCCCTGGGGGTTGAGACTCTTGCCCGTATCCAGCAATGACTTGAGAAAGCCGTAGGTGACGCTGGTGGGTCGTCCGTCCTTGGTGGCGAGCCCCCCTTCTCCACCCTTGCTGAAGGCATAGAAACTGCGGAAGGCCAGTGAATGGCCATCAACGAGCAGCAGCAGGGGCTTGGGGGACGCCTCGGGCATGTTTCAGGTCTAGGCGGTGGGGCTCAGTCGCGGTCTTGCTTTGCCCAGGGGGGCAGGTCGATGAACACGCGGGTGCCGGGTTGCAAGCCTTTCAGAATGGCGGTCTGATCACCACTGCTGCTGCCCAGGTCCACGCTCTGGAAACGTGGCTGCTGGTCGTCTCCGACCAGCAGCACACCGGGAGTGCCGTTCTCAGTCACGATGGCCACGGTTGGCACCAGGGTGCGTGCCGGGCTGCGACCGGTCTGGAAATCGACGTCGGCGGTCATCCCGATCAGGAGCTTTGTGGGTGGATCGATCAGCTCGAGATCGACTTCAAACGACGTGACGTTGTCCTGCTTCTGAGCCCGTGGAGCGATTTCCAAGACGCGGGCTCTGAAACGTTCATCCGGGAAGGCTTCAACGCGAACCTCGGCCTCCTGCCCGATCACGATGCGTCCGATGTCGCTTTCAGGTACCCGGGCCACGGCTTCAAGCCCCTGGGACAGTTCCACAACGGAGGAACTGGTGGCTCCAGCGTTGGTGGATGCCGTGGTGGTCGGCGTGACGAACGCCCCTGGATCGGCGTAGCGCGCCGTGATCTTTCCAGGGAACGGAGCCCGGATCAGAAGCTGACGGCTTTCCTCTTCGAGTTGCTCGACCCGCTCCCGGGCTGCGATCACCTGGGCTTCAGCGGCAATCATGTCGCTGCGGACGGTGTTGAAGTCATCAGCACTCAGAACCCCGTCGCGAAAGAGGGACTCCCGGCGTTTGAAGTCGTCCTGCTTGGCACGGAAATTGGCGTCAGCCTGGCGCAGCAGAGCCCGTCGTTCATCGAGGCGGTCGACGATGTCTGCGCCATCCATGACCGCGAGAACCTGATCGGCTGCAACCTCATCCCCCTCATCCACCAGCAGCTGGTCCAGCAACCCGCGATTGCGAGGACTCACATTGACGCGTCGGATGGCTCTCAGCTCTCCGCTTGCAGTCACCACCCCCGAGAGCGACCCACGTGTGGCTTCCACGGTGAAAGGGGTCAGATCGCGGGAGCGGTTGCGTAAGGGGCCGAACCGCCAGAACAGGCCACCACCGGCGAGCACCGCCACAAGCAGAACAATCAGTCCCGCGCGACGGTTGCTGCGTTTGGCACTGGGCTGGGGCAATCCCAGCAGGGGCTCCTCCATGGGCGGAGACGTGGGTCGTTGCTCGATCCGCACCATTGGGCCACAAAAGTTCACAACATTGTTGCGCCCTGCCGGTAGATTCCGGCCCATGCTCAAAGCTGGAATTGTCGGGCTGCCCAACGTCGGCAAGTCCACCTTGTTCAACGCGCTTGTCGCCAATGCCCAGGCGCAGGCTGCAAATTTCCCCTTTTGCACGATTGAACCCAACGTGGGGACGGTGGCGGTACCGGATGAGCGCCTCGATCAGCTCACCAGGCTCAGCAACAGTCAGAACACGATTCCCACGCGGATGGAGTTCGTGGATATCGCAGGCCTTGTGAAGGGTGCGAGCCAGGGGGAAGGCCTTGGCAACAAGTTTCTCGCCAACATCCGTGAGGTGGACGCCATCGTCCATGTGATTCGTTGTTTCGATGATGACGATGTGATCCATGTCTCAGGCTCCATCGGCCCGACCCGCGATGCCGAGGTGATCAATCTTGAGCTGGGCCTGGCTGATCTGGCCCAGATCGAAAAACGACGGGAGCGGCTGAAGAAACAGATGCGCACCAGCAAGGAGGCCCAGGTAGAAGATGCAGCTCTTGAGAGGATTCTGCAGGTCCTCGAGCAGGGCGGAGCTGCGCGCAGCGTTGATCTCAGCCCCGAGGAGGCAGCGATGCTTCGCCCCCTCGGGTTGTTGACGGCCAAGCCGATCATTTACGCCACCAATGTCAGCGAGGAAGAGCTCGCCGAGGGCAACGGCTACTGCGAGGAGGTGAGCGATCTGGCAGCCAAGGAAGCGGCTGAGACAGTGCGGATCTCAGCGCAGGTGGAAGCGGAGCTGATTGAGCTGGGGGACGACGAGCGCAGCGATTACCTCGAAGGTCTCGGAGTCAGTGAAGGCGGGCTGCAGAGCCTGATCCAGGCGACGTATCGCTTGCTTGGTCTGCGCACCTATTTCACGACCGGTGAGAAGGAGACCCGTGCCTGGACCTTCAAGGCCGGCATGACGGCACCCCAGGCCGCCGGGGTGATTCACACCGATTTCGAACGGGGCTTCATACGTGCCCAAACCATCGGCTGGGAGAAACTCCTCAATGCCGGCTCACTTTCAGAGGCTCGAAACAAGGGCTGGTTGCGCAGCGAAGGGAAGGACTACCTCGTCGAAGAGGGGGATGTGATGGAGTTCCTGTTCAACGTCTAGCCGGGGGATGGGCATGAATGTCCTTCAGCCAACCAGTGTCGGCTGAATTCTTGACAGCATCCTTTCGACGGAGTCGCTGATCAGATGCCAGGGCTGAGGGTGGCAACGATGCTCAATCATGCGAACGAGATGATCGGCGATGGCGTGCATCCTGAGTTCTTCGTTCAGGGACGTCGGTCGGTAGCGGCATCGCTTGCGTTCCAGGAGCTGCTTGTCGTTTGGGAAGGCCTTGTCCCAGCGGCACCCCCAGACCTCCTTGGCGAAGCGCTGGTTGTGGGCCTGGAAGTGCGCATAGGTGGAGCGGGCCAGCGGTCGGTTAAATCCCCAGAACGAGGGATCGCTCCAGCCTCTCCAGGCTTCCTCCTTGAGGATGATCTTGGAGGAGCCTTCGATACGGCGGTGACTGATGCCCTGCCCCTGGAGCTTTTGGCTCAGCAAGCGCGACAGCCAGACGCCGCGAATTCCCGGGCTGCGGTTGTAAGAGCGTTGGCTCCCACGTTTCCAGGATTTGTTGGTGGGGAGGCCGAGTTCCTCTAGAAATTGATCAAAAGGATCCTGATTGTTCTGCCTGAAGGGAATGAATTGAAGCTTCAACCCCTTTTTTCTGGCATTCAGAAGTGGTTGGAAATGGCTCCAGAAATCGAATAAATCACCTCGTTTCTCAATCTCTCCGCGCTCATGGCTTTCTCCTGGCAGGCGTCCGATGATGGCTGCTTCCAGAAAATCTTCAAATGTCTGGCTGTGATAAAAACGTCTGAGTGAGTATGTGTATCTTGAGTTGATGTAATCAAGTTGTGTGCGAATGAAAATGACAATCTCGAGTTCGAAGCCCTTCTTTTGAGCAAGTCGCTGAAGGGTTTTGAGTGTCTTCGGATCGTTTAAGGGAACCGCAAATTGCTCGGCGCTGATCAGTAAATTCTTGCCTTTATCTTTGTGTGAATTGAGGTGTACTTTAAGCGGATTCCAGTTGCCATTGCAAAGGTCACGGGCGAGCACTTTGAACGTCTTTGACCCCTTTGGATAGTCATAGATAAACCCTTGCTCGTTGAGTTTGGTTTGATTCTGAAAAAGACGATCCTGGATATACGTGGAGGCTGTTTTATGCGTGCCGGCGTGAATGACGAGTCTCGCTGCCATCAATCCGGTGCTGGTCTGGTTTGTTGAAGCGATTTGTTTAGCACGCTGCCTCGGTGCTTCTCATTCAGTTCGTCCCGGAGGCTGTCCTTCTGCTCACTGTTGTTTTGCTCGCACTGGTGGCGTCACAGGTAAGGTCGGCCGATCGATGGGTCGAACAGAGATGGTTCGCTGGAATCAGGTGATCTGGTGCGCCATCGGTTCAGTATCGATGGGCTTGCTTCTGCCTCCCGTTGCCGAGGCTCTGATGTTCACGGTCCGTCCCGGAACGGTGTTTGCCAGCAAGCCCAGCTACAAGGCGGCCGATCGTCTCTCGATTGAAGCGATCGAGACGATCGTGGAGGGCCCGGCTCTCGAGCAAAAGGACACGTTCTGCCTCTACAACCTGTTCGATCGTCAGGGCAAGCCTCTATCCCCCGAGCGGGCCTGGATTCCCTGCCACAGCATCGACAAGATGTTCCCGGCTCCCTGAACTGTCAAAGCGCGGCCTGAGTTGGTACGCCGTTGGGAGCATGGCCAGACAGGCCACCGCCATGCCCAGCCAGAGCAGGAGGCCGTGACCCTGTTGGTCCAGAAGTGCTCCGCCCAGCAGGGGAGCAACCACGGCGCTGATGGCGAAGCACTGGGAAAACAACGCCATGGCAAAGCCTCGATGCTGGGGAGGGGTTTCCTCGATCACCGCTTCCGTCGCTGTCGGCAGAAAAGCGGCCTGAGCAAGAGCCATCGGCAGCAAGGCCAGCACGACCAAGGTGGTTCCAGAGGACGTCAGCGCCGAGACACCAAGCAAGAGGCAGGCCAGACTGAAGCTGGACAGGCTGAGGCCGAGGCCGAAACCGACGCTGCGCTCTGCCAGCCAGCGTCCGACTGGCCACTGCAGGATCACCAGCAATGACAGCTGGAGGGCGATGAGCCCGCCGCTGGACGTTTCACTCAGGCCAGGTCGTTCGAGTCCGCCACGCACAAGATCGATCGGTAAGGCGCTCTGTTCGAGGGAGAGGATTCCAGTCGCCATGATGCTGATCGCAAGCACCGGAAGAAGTGGCAGCAACCACGTTGGCTTGAGGCGCGGTTCCGGGGTCTGTCTCTGTCGCGCTTCCGCAGTGCTGCTGCGCTCATCCAGCAGAGGGTTCAGGCTGATCAACACCAGGACTGCAATCATGCAGATCGCTTCGACCCCGTAGATCAGTCGCAGCGTTCCCAGCCAGGCGCAGAGTGAGCCGATCAGGGCGCCAATCCCGAAACCGAGAGCATCAGAACTTCTCACCAGGGCGTATCCCCTTCCGGATGGCACCGCCCCACAGCTGAGCGGCACCGCCAGTTCAATCGCGGGCCAGTACAGACCGGCTGCTGATCCCAGCAGAATCTCACCAGCGACAAAACCGCCGTAACTGTCAGCCCTGAAGAGGGTGATGTCGGCCAGCACGGCCAGGATGGTCGTGAATCTGATCGGCCAGGAACAGGACAAGCCGCGATCGAGAAGGGCTCCGCTCAGCAGCCGCACAACCGTGCCGACAAGGGCGGAGAGAGCCAGGCCACTGCCGACCTGGCTGGCAGAGAAGTCGATGGCGTGGAAGACCATGGGCGTCATGAACACCACGCCTCCGGCACCGATTGAGGCCAGCAACCGGAGCCGTGTCACATTCCTCAGGCCTGGTGGAAACTGGTTCCACCACCGCAGAGGCTCGGGAATTCTTGCGCGGACGCTCAGCAGGACGACAACTGGCAATGGGGCTGCTGAGCAGTCTGCTGGTCCTGAACGCAGGATCGTGGCCGTCCAGGGCAGCTGAGCGCCTGGAAGTTGAGATCGATGCTGTGGTGCTTCCTGTGAAGGTGAGCGAGCTTGGCGCCTGGGTTCGATCTGGAGGGAGAAGCCGGTCCGAGTTGAACACCTGGCTGAAGCTGCTGGATGAGGACAGCAGGGCTGGTCTGATGCGCCTTCTGGAGGCACCGGTTCTCACCCAACGCAGTCTTGGTCAGCAGATCCTCCGCAGCTGGGCCGCTGGGCCATTGCTCGATGCTTTGCGTGAGTTGATTCGCGTGGAGGGGAGCCGCCCGGTCAGCAGTGAAGAAGTGCTGGCCACGCTCGAGGCGTTGCTGCGTCGCCAGAAGATTGTTTCAACGTTGGATCTGCTTGAGGCCCTGCCCAGTGAACGGTTGCGGCTGGATCTCGACGCTCTGGTGTTGGCGGCTTCCCGCTGGCGCCGGCAGATGGAGCGACATCAGCGACTGACCTCCAATCTGGCGAGCTCGTCGTCGATCAAGTGGCCGCTTGATCGGGAGACCGAGACGGCCTCCGGAAGCACCATGAGCACCCTGCGGTTGCCTGCTGCCCACCGGCCCGGGGGACTCAGGGTTCAGCGCTTGATGCCCACGAAACGCCCTGAAACATCCGATGGTGTCTGGGTGCTGCTGATGCCTGGCCTGGGAGGGGACCCCGAGCATTTTCACTGGTTGGCCAGAGCCCTTGTTGAGCAGGGCTGGCCTGTGGCTGTCCTGGAGCATCCCGGTAGTGATGCCGCCGCAGTTCAAGCGCTTCTGGAGGGACGTCAACCGTTCAGGGGGGCCGAGGCGCTCCGTCAGAGAGTGCAGGACATGAACGTGGTGATCCGCTCTCAGCGCTCCGGTGCTTTGGCCATCCCCGGTCAAAGGGTGGTCTTGATCGGTCATTCCCTGGGCGCACTCACGGCGCTTCTGGCCACAGGGATTTCCCCAGCGGATGGGTTGTCCGACCGCTGCAGCGAGGCGCTGGGGGACCTGCCGCTGACCAACCTCTCGTTGCTGCTGCAGTGTGAGTTGGCGGCAGCAGGCGTCTTGAAGCCCCCGCCTCCGATCCCATCCGTGCAGGCGATCGTGGGCCTCAACAGTTTCGGCAGCCTGATCTGGCCGTCATCTCGCGCGATCTCCATGAGGCAGCCGTTGCTTCTGATCGGCGGCACGCTCGATCTCATCACGCCGCCGCTCAATGAGCAGCTCGACCTTCTGGATGCACTGGGATCTCATCCAGCCAGTCGGGCCGTGATTGTGGAGGGCGCCAGTCACTTCTCTCCCATACGGGTGGAGGGACAACAAGGGGCGGCCAACGCCAATGACCTGTTCAAGCTGAGTGAGGAACTGGTCGGCGTCCAGCCCCTGCTGGTTCAGCAGTTGATGATCAGGGAACTGATCACCTTCCTCAGGCAGGTGGAGAGGTCTGAACCCATGGGAGCGTCAGAGCATCTCCAGGCCGATTCAATTCGATGGCATCGCCTGAACCGCGACGACGCCAGGGGGTTTGTTCAGCAGAGTCAGTAGCGGATTCTTGGATCGAGTGCGGCCACCAGCAGATCCACAGCAACGCTGACCAGCACCACCAGCGCTGCGATCACCACGACGATCCCCTGAACAACGGGGTAGTCACGCTGGTTGATCGCTTCCTGCAGGCGCAGGGCAATGCCCGGCCAGGAGAAGGTCACTTCGATCAGCAGGGCGCCGCCAATCAAAGACGCCACTGTGATGCCAGCGATGGTGAGGACCGGCAGCAAGGCATTGGGAAGACCGTGACGGAGCACCACCAGTCGCTCGCTCAGGCCACGGCTGCGTGCTGCCTCGACGTAGTCACTCCTCAGGGTTCGTCGCAGGTTCAGTCGCAGAGCCGTGGTGAAGGTTCCACTCAGCAGCAGGGCGAGTGTTCCGGCCGGAAGGATCAGATGGCGAATGGCGCCTCGCAGGGCCAGCCAGTCGGCGCTGCGGATGCTGTCGAAGAGATAGAACCCGCTTCCTTCCGGTGGTAACAGGCTGGGAGGGAATCGACCTCCCACCGGCAACCATCCAAGGCTGACTGCGAACAGGAGCTGAACCAGCATGGCAACCCAGAACGGTGGCAAGGCGTAGGTTCCGAGTCCGTATAGGCGGCCTGAGAGATCCAGCTTCCCTTCCGGGCGGGCGATTCCGCTGAAGCCGATGCTCAGGCCGATCACTGCGGCTGCGATCAACGCGATCACACTCAGTTCCAGGCTGGCTGGCAAGGTGCGCCCGATGATTGTTTGCACCGGCTCTTGGTTGATCAGAGCCTGGCCAAGATCTCCATGGAGGAGACCCCGGAGATAGCCGAGGTACTGATCCAGCAAAGACTGATCCAGGCCCAGTCGGGCCCGCATGGCAGCCTTGGCCGCTGCCGGAGCCCGGCTGCCCAGCACGGCATCCACGGGATCACCCGGGGCCACTCTCAGAAGCAGAAACACCAGCGTGGCGATCAGCCAGAGCATCACGGGAGCGAGCCCGAGCCGCGTGGCGCTGTAGCGGAGAAGCTCGCGAGCGCGTCCCATCAGCCGTCTCTTCTGAGCTGGTGCAGAAGAACTCTGCCGCTGCCATCAAATTCAGGCGTGCTCAGGTTGGTTTGCCCCCACGCTCGTGGTGCTTCAAGCCAGACCGGGATGTAGGCAGATCCTTTTGCCGTCATCTCCTCCACCGTTTGCAACGGTTCCAGGCGTGCCGGACCCCGCAAGGCATCGCTGGCCTTCAGTGACTGTTCCAGCCCTGGCGCCGACCAGAAGCTGCCACTGATGGCGGCTTCGCCGTCCTGACAGATGTTCCCTTCCGAGGAGACGCAGCTCAGCAACGGTGTGAGATAGGCCTCAGGGTCGGGATACTGGCCGCTCCAGTCGAGGATGACCGACTTGTAGGCACCTTTGTCGAGCTGTCGGTAGATGGTGGTTGATTCCACCCCATCAAGGTTGAGCACGAGACAGTCGTCGAGGTCGCGCTGGACCTGGGCCTGCCATGTCAGAGCCAGAAGTTTGTCGGCGGGAACGTTGGAGCGGAAGGTCAGCGGGATCGTGAGCAACTTGTCGCCGCAGTATCCCGCCTGGCTCAGCAGCCGTCTGGCAGCTTGTGGATCGTGGCTTGGCCAGCTGGGCTGATCGCCGCCAGGCAGGCCTGGGGGAACGAGGGACCTTAGTGGTGTTCTCAGTCCGTAACTCACGCGTGTGCTGATTTCCTCCCGGTTGAGGCTGAGGGCCAGAGCGCGGCGCAGGCGTTGGTCCTTCAAGGGCTCGGCGTTGCTGAGCAGGGTGATGTAGCCGATGCCGGTGGCAGGGCCGATCCCCTCATGCAAGGCACCGGTCTTAGCCATTTCATGGAGGGCGTGACGCTGGTCTTCGTCAATCGAGGCGGACAGAAGAACATCCACCTCGCCACTGCGCAGGGCTCCATAGAGGGCTGTGGAGTTACTCAGCGTGATCAGGTCGAGTCCGTCGTTGCTCGGAGGCTGTCCCCAGTAGCGATCAAAGGGTTCCAGCCGTTGCTGGTGTTCACTGAAACTGGTGAGGCGGTATGGACCGGTGCCGACGAACCGGTCATGCAGGAATCGGTCCTGATGCTCGCTGTAAGCCGTCGGTGAAATCGGCGTCAGGTTCAGTGAGGTCAGCAGACCTTCCAGGGACGTGGAGCGTCGGTTGAGGTTGAGGCGCAGGGTGTAGGGATCCTCCACCTCGATCGAAGCGATCCTGTCGCCAACGACATAGCTGAGGGTTCCAATGCTCAGGAATCGGCGCAGGCTGAAGGCCATCGCCTCTGCATTGAAACGGGTGCCGTCGTGGAACAGAACGTCCCGGCGCAGCGGAATCGTGACGGTGCGTCCATCAGCACTGATCCGGGGCAATGTCGACGCCAGTCGTGGTTCAAGTTGACCGTTGGAATCCAGTGCGTAGAGAGGATCACCCAGAGCGCTGAGCAACTGGATGGTGCTGCCGCCGTTGGCCTGGGATGGATCGAGTGAGCTGATGCGGCCGGCGGACGCAACAGTCAGGCGGCTGTCCCAGCGCGGGGCCATGCAGGCGGCCTGGCTGATGCAGAGGCCAATGACGGTCAGGAGGTGGATCCCGGTCCGATGCAGCACGCCAGTCGTCCGATCCGCTCGGCAGCTATTTAACAGCCGATCGTCGAGATCTGGTTGAAGGAGATCTCAAACACGGGTGATCCCTTCGCCTCCAGCGGCCAGCGACGCACCCAGCAGCGATCGTGCTCTTCATCGACGCCGATCACCTGGTAAGTGTCGTTGTCCACGCTCTTCTGATCATCACCCAGCAGGTTGACACGGTCACCCTGGTTCACAGTCATGGTGTGCGGATGGTCCGAAAGACTGCAGCCTTGGCTGGCTTCGGTTGTGATGGCGTTCGACATGAACGTTCCGAGCACAGAACGGAAAAACCGTTCTGAATTTGAGGAAGATCTTGACACTCTGAAGCATCCACTGGGGTGTTTGCCAGCCCCTGCAGGTGTTGATTGGCTTGTTTTCGCTGTTCAGAGGCAGCCCAGATGGGCCGCAAGGCCGGAAATTTCAGGCATGGATTGAATTTCCTGCAAGGCATCGTCCATTTGTTTCTGGCTCACCTCATGAGTGATCACCACGATTTCCGCGCCTGCTTCGGTCGCGTTGAACTGAATGATTGATTGAATTGAAACAACGCGGTCACCGAAGCAGCTGCCGATCCTTCCGATGACACCGGGAGTATCGCTTGTGTGGAATCGGACATAGTGCTTCTGACGCACCTCTCCAGGATCGACAAGCCTGCATTGACGCCAGCTGTCTGCGGCCAGCAGCGGGTCCAGGCGGCCAGCGGATTCACTGGCTTGGCGAACCCCAGCAATGTTGAGGATGTCCGCCACCACGGCGGACGCGGTCGGACCTGTCCCCGCACCCGGGCCATAGAACATCACACGACCGATGGGGTCCCCTTCCACAAGGATGGCGTTGTTCACACCATTGACTCCAGCCAGAGGATGGTCGGTTGGCACCAGGGTGGGTTGAACCCGAAGGGACAGGGGCAGGACGTCGGAGGCGTCATCGCCGGACATCCGTTCCGCCACTGCCAGGAGCTTGACGCCATATCCCAATTTGGAGGCGTACTCCACATCGCGACCCTGCAGCCGGCTGATTCCCTCGGTGGGAACGCCACTTCGATCGATGGCGCCCCCAAAGGCCAGAGCAGCCAGGATCGCGATCTTGTCGGCAGCATCAAGACCGTCCACATCGGCTGCAGGATCGGCTTCGGCGTAACCGAGACGCTGAGCCTCAGCCAGCACCTCGGCATAGGCCACACCCTCATTGGCCATCCGCGTGAGGATGTAGTTGGTGGTGCCGTTGATGATTCCGCTGACGCGGTTGATCCGGTTCCCCCCAAGGGACTGTTTCAACGGTTCGATGATCGGGATGCCGCCCCCGACAGCGGCCTCAATCAGCACATACACGCCGGCAGCTGCTGCGGCATCGGCAATTTCGCGACCGTGACGTGCGATCACCGCCTTGTTGGCCGTGACGATGGATTTGCCGTTGCCGATGGCTTGCAGGATCAGGCTGCGCGCCGGTTCGATCCCTCCGATGACCTCCACGACCACATCCACACTGGGATCATTCACGACGGCCTGAGGATCTGTCGTGAGCAGATCTGCTGGCAGGTCAACCGGCCTTGGTCGCTCGAGGTCGCGGACGGCCACGCGAACCAGATCGAGGTCTGAGACCAGCGGATGCCGTTCAGCGGGGGACAGCAGGATCGATGCCACGCCACCACCCACCGTGCCCAGGCCAAGCAGCCCTACGCCGATCCTCGAACCCATTCCTGCAGTTCCGTCAACACACAACAACCGTCCGACTCTATGAATCGGCCGTTGGTTCGGCCTCCAGCGTTCTGGCCTGGTTCTGCATGGTTTTCAGGATGTTCAGAAAGCCATTGGCACGAGAGGGGGTGAGGCTGGCCTGAAGCCCGGTTGCTGCGATGAAGGCAGGATCAATCGCCTGCACCTCTCGGGGTGTCAGCCCGTTGAGCCCCTGGATCAAAAGAGCCAGGAGTCCCTTGGTGATCAGGGCATCGGAATCACCTTTCCAATGCATCACGCCGTTGCTCAGATCTCCCCGCACAAACACCTGTGAGACACAGCCACGCACCTTGATGTCGTCGGTCTGTTGATCCTGCGGCAGCGGATCGAGTTTCTTGGCGAGCCAGAGGACGTACTCGTAGCGGCGTTTGGGATCCGCCGTTCCGCCGAGACGCTCCACCATGCGATCGAGGGCCTCACTGCCGGTGCCGGGGGTCATGCCTTGGGGTGGTTCCTTCGGCGCTGCACGCTAACCAGCAGCCCGACGAGGACCAGCACAAGAGGACTCTGGACAACCTCATCCAGGTTCACCCTGCCGGCCTGGATCGGGACCTCGAGGTAGTCGCGATGGCCAGGGCCGCCATCCACCTGAAGGTCGTAGCGACCATCTTTCACGCCATCGAGATCAAGCCTGATCTGACCGGCCGCATCGGTTCTGCCGAGCTCCTCACCAGGTGTCCCGTCCGCTTGCAGAAGACGAATGACAGCCCCGGCCGCAGGCTCTCCGTTGGAAAACCGGCTGCTCAGTTCAAGATCACCATCGAGATAGTGGAGTGCGCTTTCGATCTGATGGGCCCGAAGCGGTGGTGCTGCAGCGACCGTGAGCAGAACCGCGGCAAGGAAGAGACGCATCAGTTGGAGGCCTGGAGGCTCATGATGCGGATGAAGACCCGATCAGGCCAGGCCCCTGTTCGCTGATCCAGCCGTTGAACGGGATATCCCATGGGTCCCGCGGCAGCAGCTCCTGGCTGACGCAGGTTTTGGGCAAGACGACCCAGGCCGGCACATTCGTCCAGTCCTGTCTGGAGCGCAGGCGGTCGTAGTAGCCACCGCCATAGCCGAGGCGAATCCCAGTCTTGTCCACAGCCAGGGCTGGAACGATCAGCAGTTGAAGTTGTTCGGGCTTCAGTGGGGGTTCGTCGACAGGTGCAGGGATGCCGCAACCGTCGCGCCCCTCCAGTGGCCTGCCGTCCCAGGGGCGATAGCTCAGTCCCCCCTGTCCATCGCTGCAGGGCAACGCCAAGTCCAATGCCCGCAGTTTCGGCAGGAGGGGTATCAGATCCGGTTCGCCGGGCAGCGGCCAGTAGAGACCAAGAAGGCCAGCTCCCGTGCGTAATCGTCCGTTGCCCCTGGATGGAAGCAGCCAATTCAGCAGCTCCGCGCGAATGGTCTCGTCATTCCGCTGCTGGCGGAGAGTGCGGAAATGGCGCCGCAGGATCCGTTTCTGGAAAGGGTCTTCGTTCACTCCAGCAGGCCCCAGCGCCCCATCAAAGGCAGATGCAGCGGCAGCTGCTTCTGATCCGGTGGCCAGAGCGCTTCGAGCTCCTGCTGGAAAGTGGCCATCAGGTCCTGGCATTGATGGTCGTTGCTGCGCAGAGCCGACCAGGTCCTGATGAAACCCAGCAGTTGTTTCGCTGTCCAGTTCAGCTCAATGCGCAGGTCATCGGGAACCTTTTGGCTTGACCCTGGAAAGGGCAGATCGGCATAACGCTTGTCCACGTGGACGCGTTCGGCTGGCCATAACCCCTGCAGACGCTCGTAATACAGCGCATCCAGCCAGTGCTGCAAAGGCTCGGGTGCCCCCTGCAGCGGGTCGTAGCCCAGCCATGCCAGCACTCCGCCAGGCTTCAGCACCCGGATCACCTCCTTGTTGAAGCGCGGAACATCGATCCAGTGGATTGCCGCAGCCACCACCACGGCTTCAAGACTCGAGGTCTGGAGGCCACTGTGTTCAGCGGGTGCCACCCGGTAGTGAATGCGGCTGTGGGCAGGTGCCGCAGCGATCTGGGCTGGACTGAGGTCGGTTGCCACCACCCGGTCAAATTCAGCGGCGAGGCCAACGCTTGCCTGGCCGCTTCCACAGGCTGCGTCCCAGCAGCACTTACGGCCTGGAGCCTGATCCGCCAGCCAACGGAACAGGGCACGGGGATAGCCAGGGCGGCAGCTTCGATATGAATCCGCGACAGCCTCGAACCAACCGTGGCGAGGTCTGCCGCTCATCACTGAAACCAGACGATCCCAGCCGAAGCCGAATGATTTTCTTCACTGTAAGCACCTAGTTGAATGATCGGCTAGCACATCTGTTCGGTTAATGGAGAAGACAATGGATCGATAGCAGTGGTCGAGGTTTCAGCTGCTTATCGCTGCAGTGATTGATTCGTTAGACGATTGATGTTCAACCCTTTTTACTGGATGTTGTCGAGTCAGCTGATTGCGAACGTTGAGATGCTGTCGACAGTGCATGCCCGCCAAACAAGCCTCTACGGGGCTGAGGGTTCCTGGGAAGGTGTTTCTGAGAGATGGTTTGAAGATCGATTGAGGGAAACTCCTGTTCTACAGGATTGGAAACGGTGGTTATCGGAAAACGTAGATGAATCGTACGCCGTCGATATCCGTGATGTATTGACTCCCCTTTCTTGAGCACTTCATTTGGTCTGTTTGATAATGGAAGCTCTCATAAGTTTCATTGTCGATAAAGGTGACGTTGCAGCTTCCATCCGGCGCCTCGTTGATGATTTCTGCGTAGTGATTTTGGTTCTCACGATCTGGGTATGTAACTGCAAAGATAGCATCAGTAATCGGTGTAATTGTGCACTTCATTCGTTCGTTTGCTTCATCAATGCAATACGATTGTGAATGTACGGCTCGTGGAGAAGCGATGACAAGTACAGATTGAATGATCAGACTTGTGATGAGCAGTGGGTAATTCATGGCCCTCGAATGTTCACTCAGGTCAACAGTTTAAATTCTTGACTCCCGTTTGAGGCAGCACAGTCGCAAAGACAATGCCTCAGGCTCTGGTTTGAAGATCGAGACGCCCAGACGTGGAGCGGAATGAAGCATCAGGTGCGACTTCACAGGGAGGATCCGCAGCCCATGGAGGGCATCCCCGCGGTAGACCATCGTCTGCCGACTGACGACCAGGGACGATGACGCATCAGGCTGGATGCAGGCTGTTTGCCCGACACAACGACAAACTCATTGAAGGAGCCAAGCCTGAATCGTATGAATCAGTTGAAACTGATCCTCTGATCAATCTGACCGTGCATCGTGGTTGAAACATCTCATTGCTGCTCATCTTCGCCCGTTCAGCTACTGCAGCCTGTGGTCAAGATCGTGGTGACGTCTGTCGAGGTGTTGCTGTCGTGAGCTTCTTGATGCAATGACAATCAAGCAAATCACATTGAACGTGTGTCATCAGGATTGAAAAACCGGATTGTTTGATCAGGCGTCTCTTCAGACGAATCAAGCCGGATGGTGACTGGTTGCAATGCCATGATCAAAAGTCGTGCTAATTTAATGGTGAGATTCAGAATGTGATGTTCAAAAAAATTCCGGCAGCACGACGTATCCTGATTTATGTAATTCTAAGTTATCTTGCGCTGGTTCTGGTTAACAACAGTGGGCTTGAATACGGCAATATGTGGTTGATCTATACACCGATGTTTGTCGCTATTTATATCTTCTCCCGCTGGCTCGACAGCCGCTTCGGCCCCATGAATGAGGCCTCGGCCGCCAGATCTGAAGACGTCAAGCCTTTGCTCAAGCCTGGGTCAAAAGACTGAGTGCGCCATCTTGTCAAAATTCTGATGCCAAGTTCTTTGGTTTGATTCAGGATTCAGCGAGCGTCCTCATCAGTCAGGTTTGTTGTGATCCTGCAGAAAGATTGGCAACGAAATCCCTGTGAATGATCAGCTCATCAACATCAGAGGGCTCCGGATCAGCTTGTCTGTTGGAAAAACTGTCTTGGCTTTGTTGATTCAATCAACGCATTGGTCTAGCCGAGAGCTTTGCGTATTGTTCAGGCAAATCCTTGATCTCTTTGGCGCTTTTTGGCTGGTTTAAGGTCTGTGGACCTGTCACCAACCTGTGGGTTTAAGCATTTGATATAGATATTTAAGCTGCTTATCATTGATGCGGAGTTCCCACTGTCCCCCTGTATTTAACAGTGCAAGATTTTTCTGAGCCACCAAGGGGTCAAAGCCTAAGTTCCACATGTGCGATAAAAAAGTCTCTATTCGCATGCTGATGCCTTCAATGGCAACAAAGTCTTCTGCCTTCTTGGTGATAGTTGCTTTCACTGGTTGCTTTCGTGATTGCAGTCTTTGCTTCTAATCAATACTGGACCAGATGCTTCGATGGGTGTGATGATCTTGTGATCGGCCTGAGAGTTTGGTGAATTCAACAGCATTTGGGGTGCAGGACAATCGTGCTGGAAGACTGAACTGCAGCAGATTGTTCAAGAGGTTCTTCACCGCTGAAACCAGGTCATCACAGAACCTACGCATTGTCCTGGATGGGCAGATGGATTCAGTACGGATCGATCTGCAGTCAGGCCATGCAGGAGCTGGATACGAATGTTTAGATGAGATTAGTAAGAGTTGTTACCTAAAACGTCCTAAAAATGATACAACCGTTATGAGGTTGCATTCAGATCATAAAATTTCAGTTATCAAAAATCTAACTGCCAACACAATCCTGGCAGTGCTGTCTGTGATTTCAAAATCACCGAAGACAACGGTATGGTGTCTTATGGTCATTACGAAAGTGGTGGGCAAGGGGCGTATATCAAATCAAATGATGGGAATGTAACCACCTATCCCCCTTTCCTGTAGTTTCAGGCTTCGATTGGCAGGTTTCAAATTTGTATGGCACGATTAAAGGAGACCTACCTACTTTTCATGCTTACAGGTTCCGAACTTCTTGCCAAAGTCAAAGACTTAGGTGATGTCCCCAAGTCTGACCTTGTTAAAGCCTGTGGCTATGTCTCTACAAAGAAGGACGGCGGTGAGCGCTTGAATTTCACAGCCTTCTATGAGGCTCTCCTGGAAGCAAAGGGTGTGAGTCTGGCGACAGGTGGCACTGCTGGTATTGGTAAAGGTGGTCGCAAGCTCAGCTATGTGGCGACCGTTCAGGGCAATGGAAATCTGCTGATCGGCAAGGCCTACACGGCGATGCTGGACCTCAAGCCAGGCGACAACTTTGAGATCAAGCTTGGCAAAAAAGCCATCCGTCTGATTCCTGAGGGTGGTGCTTCAGACGACGGAGAGGAGTGATCTAAGGAATCTCGTTGTGGGAGTGACCCTGCTTTTTTCGCAGGGACCTCCCAGACTGAGTGCTCATGTGAAGGCTCCCTTTGGTCGGTAAAGAGACGTGTTGGGTTTGGTTTCGAGGGGGTCTAAATGACGGCAGCCGCTGGGTAAGTGGTTGGTATGGAAGCCCCGCCAGACTCGGCGGAGTTCGTATCGAGCACTTTGACTATGTGGCTTGCCGGGTTCCCGAATGGCGAGTGGCTTGGAAAGAGCCTGAAGATTTGAAGGCAGGTCCAGAGATTCCAGAGGATGCTCAATGGAAGCTGTTTCCAGTGGATTGAGATGACATCATTAGTTCCCGCAGGCTGTTTCTTATGTAACTCCTTTCACTCATCGGTGCACTGCTCCTTTCGGCGTCCCCGGCCGCCGCTGGTGACTATCTATATTTGAGGTGTAAGTGTTCAGCTGATATTGTGACTACCGAATCAAAATCGTAGAAAATATTAGATGATAGAACGATTGATGATATTGCACTCCTTAAAATTGGTTTTAAGCAGAAAACAGTTCTTGATTCTCGCTCTGAAGCCTTGGCTATACGCTTCAAAATAAAACGATGACTATTATATAGAGGATTGACGATGACGAAACGATATTGAACGGTGTAGACAAAATAGAGTTGATGCCACCATATTCTTGGTCTGGCAGTGAAACTATAATATTAAAATCCAAGAATGTAACCCGGAATTACAGCTATGAGGAGGGTTCTTGCGAAGAAATTGATGCTTCAGTGTTTGACGAGGCTTTGAGACAATGAAATTCCTCCCAATCATCGGTGCACTCCTTCTTTCAACAGCACCAGTCCATGCAGGCAGTCCTTTCGATGACGGAGATCCTTACGACAACTACACACCTTATGAAATTTGTAAGGCCTACATGAATGGTGATCCTGATATCAAAGATGATCTGCCGACAGAAGACTTCAGCCAATGCTCTGCGTATCGTTGGTGAGTGTCGTTCGATGGCAATCACTGCAGATTTGAAGGCAGGTCCAGAGATTCCAGAGGATGCTCAATGGAAGCTGTTTCCAGTGGATTGAGATGTGATTAAAGTTTCTCAAGAATACCTACATCGATAACGCCAGGGCAACCTGGCAGCTTCCGGTGTCCGGTTTCGTCAGGGGTGTTGAGCCACTGATAGATACGAAGAGGATCACCTGGCTTCAGGTCTCCATAGTTCACTCTATTTGTTAGGTATGGTGTTGTGAATTCCTGTGATCGCTCAGCATGATGAAATCCGAGTAATTGATACATGCAAATTGTGCTCATCGCTGTCTTGGCTTCAGCGAAATTAATTTCATACTTGTACTCCTGGCTTGTAACAGGGTGCGAGATTGCAGGAGCGAATGGCAAACCAGCCGAAATAAGTGAAAGAAGCAAATACCTTTTAATCATTACAGAATTGAGTGAAGTTGATGAAGTATATCATCAAATATTGCCCAATTAAAACTGTTTCTTGAATTAACCTAAGGATTTGAAGAAATCTCCAGAGATTCCAGAGGATGCTTAATGGAAATTGTTTCCAGTGGATTGAGATGTGATTATTAGACCCTGCAGGTTGTCTCTTATGAAACTCCTACCACTGATCGGTTCGCTACTCGTTTCAGTGACTCAAGTCATGGTTTTAGCTGAACCTACTAAGGCTGAGATTACTCGGGAAGCTCTTGAGGAACATTGTTGGTCCAATGAGCAAGTGTGTGAGGCATTAGTTCGGTATATAAATATTAAATCTCAGATTTGGTACGAATTTGAACAGTACTGCAAGGAAAAATCTAACGGCTGGCTGACGCCAAAAGGTATATCTGAAGGAGCTGAATATTTGTACAGGCACAATGAACCGAGAGATGACTGGGATGGGAAGCTTCTCGCCAAAGAATAAGAGAATCACATTATCTACCATGCGTTATTTGATGTCTATGAAGCCCACCGAGACTGTTTGGATTGGGATTTACCATTCACAATCTATTGCGAAATTAACCTTAGACCGTAGAATCACTGCGTTAACATGAAACGTAACTGAAGCAATCAAAATCAAATATGTATAGAAAATGTCTATAAAGGTATGTTCAAAACTTTATAATCTGATCTGCCGTCACAGATGATTTTAGTTTCTCCTATCCATTTTTTCCATTTATCAGTTGCCTTGCCATTTTTATACCACGCATAGGTTTTGTCTTTGCAGTCAACGACCTGAATCGCTACAGCTTTACGTGGACCTCCAGGAGTTGCCGGGGTGCCGGGCACAAACTCTTTTGTTGGATTAGTCGTCGTACATGTTTGACCTCCATCTGTTCTTTGATGAAGTACTCCATCGACCCACTTGAACGCAGGGCCAGGACCCGTATAGGTTGTATTCGGTCTACATATTGTTTTTGCAGGAGTCGCGTCTCTGTAATAGCCTGATGTGCCTGCTACAGGCTGTTGATAATAATGAATAACATGCTCCCTGGCCGCGTATCGATCAGGCTGCCCTTGATGGGGAACACGAAACATTTGGGGGAGCATATACAAAACCTCATTACTTGTTGCATAATACTTATATACCCAGCCAACTACTTTTGGAAGCCCGAGCTGATCCACCCCAGCTTTCGCCACACAGAAACCATCTGAATAACATTTCTCGCCGTCTGAATTGTCTCCAGAGCCGAAAGCTTTTTTTGAGGAATCAGATGATTCGGGGCTATTTAACTGAATGCAACCCGAATAGTCCTTGGCGTTTACACAACGATTATGAATCTCATCGCTAATCTTTTGCGCTACCAAATTAACTTCATCGGGTGCCGGAAGGAAGGTCTGATCAGAGTTGTCTAAAAATAATTTATCCGACCGAATATCTCAGCTCAGGGCTGTCACAATAGGCACGACAGCAATCGCTTCAACAAGCATCAGGGATGATTGCGATAGTGCTCCATAATAACCTTGATATCTAATCAATAAACTATTCTTTTGGTCATACGCGTGCAAACTCACTTGTGATGGGCATAAGGATTTGCTCGATGCAGTCGGCGTTGACCCAGCGGATGACTCCTGTATCGACGTCAGCCACTTAAACCAAGCTCGGTGACGAGTCTTTGGGAAGCATGCTCTAGCTGGTTTCAAGCCCAGTACCTCGGCGATAAACCTTCAGCGGGAATTTGGCATTGCCGTCGTCGTTTATGCCGAAGTCTTCATCGCCAAGCGCCTCGACGATGCCGTCAGGCAATGAACGCTGCTCAAGAATCAGCAGTTCGGGGCGCTGACGCTCGTTCCTCCAAGCAATCACACCAGTGATTTCTTGGGTTACACGAACTCGACGCCCATCTTTGGACGAGCAGGACGTGTTCCCGGATGTTCTCAGGTCATTAAAAACCCAGGCGAGGAGGACATTGCTTCCGGGGTCAGTTGTTGATGGCCTGTGCCGTGAAAGTTAAAAGCCACTCGTTAGATCCACCCTGAGGCACAGCTGAGTGTTTGATCTGCAAGTTGCGAATTCAAGGGACAACTCCACGTAAAAACACCATTGCCGTAATCGCCACAATGTCCGTCTCTTGGGTGGGCGGGCTTTCTTGCTAATGAATTCGTCAATCTTGGATGCCTTGCACTGAATAGCTATCAGGAAGACGCTTCATTTTTATTTCAAGTCTTTGCATCTTGCAGTTCATTGAGTGCTAGTCTTAGGCGCTCAAGTAAACCTTCTTCCCTTTTGAATTGAGTCGGTACTTGCCTCCCTTTGGGCCAGTGAAGACCGTGGAAGTATCAATCGTCATGGCTGTAGCTTCCTGAACGATTTTCAAAGCCGGTGGTTCAGGAATGATGTCCGTCTGGGTCTCTTGATCTGGACGAGCATTTCGGTTCAGGATGTTTGCGAACCACTTTGGAAAGTCCATTGTGAACGTGTTACGAGGAGATAAGAAGAGGCTAACAATTTAATGACGGATGTCAATCACTGCTCTTATCGCTTGCATTCAGTGAGTGTATAAGTCTCAGGATGCAAGCGCATATTTTTTGTCTTTACCGAGGGAAGCGCGTCGTGCCCCGATGAAGTGTCTGCTCTCTGGATTGGCCTCATTGCTGCTGCTGGCCTCGCCGTCGCTTGCGGTTGAAGAGGCAGTGGAAGAGGGTAAGGGCACCACTTGGAATTCCGGCTGGGGGATGATGGAGAGCGGAGCGCGACTTACCTGGCGAGTTGCTGATGTGAAAACAGGACAAATCACTTTGTCGTTCCTGATTGCCGTTGACGACAATGTCGTGTCAAACAATGGATTTAGGTATTGGCCTACAGGGGAAGGGAAGTCGACTGTAGACAAGTTACTTTTGAGGATTTCTACGTCTGTAACGCGAAAAAGAGAAAGGGTTTAAAGGCGGAGACTGAACACTTGCGAGCATTGGCGTTTGAATTCTGCGGCGAAGACAAAAGATCTTGAAAGGATAATCTTTGCTGCAATATAAGTAATGGATAGAAAGGTACGGCTTAAAAGCATATTTAATAGATTTTCGTATTGATCGTGCCATTCATTCTTGTATCCGTACGTCTTGCATTAAAAGCAGCTATGGGTCAACAAATGACGCGTGGCTGCAGGCGGCTGTTCAGCGCGCATGGAGCAGTGTTGTGGAGTCATGGATCAGATGCCAGGGTGCTCAAGCATCACAGTCGCAAGGTCTGACTCAGTCAGCTCAATGCATTCCTGCTCCTGAGATTCCGCAATGACCAGGGTGTCTGGAAGGCGGAAAGTTTTCTCAAGATCTGTTTTCGTGGCACCGAAGGGGTAGGTCATAAAAAAAGAGGGCTCATGCAGCCCCCGGGAACATTCCCCTAGGAACGCATTGATGACGCATCGCTGTGCCGCCGTTACATTACTCAACAAAGTTCTGTAACGGGAGCCATGGCCTTCACCACCCAAGACCTCCTCGTTCTGTTCGGCAGCTTTGGAATGGCCCTCTTTGCTCTGAATCTCTACAAGCTGACCAGACCCGCTCAGGGCTAAGCGGAGGTGGCAGACGTGCTGGCGTGTTCAGCGTTTGGTGTCAGGATCCAGGCCTAACAGAGGGCCCAAAAACGGAACGGACCAATGGGCGTCGTCAGCCTTAATTCGCTCGAACCAAAGTCAACGACTGGATCCTCATGCTGCAAGTCAATCGCTTTACCGCTGAAACCAACCGGTGAGTGCCACCGCCAGGGCATCGGCGGCATCATCGGGTCGTGGAGGTTCCGACAGGTTGAGTTCTCGCATCACTGCGTCGAGCACTTCGTCTTTATCAGCATGTCCGAAGCCGGCCAGGGCCAACTTGATCTGCATCGGTGGGAATTCAACAACCGGCAGCTTGAATCGTGCCAGGGTCATCATGATCACTCCTCTCGCCTGCACCACATTGATGGTGTTGCTTGAGCGGTAGAAAAAGAATTTTTCGACAGCAGCTTGTTGCGGCCCCCAACGGCGGATCAGCACACGCAGATCACGGGCGATTTCCACCATCCTTTCCCCATCCGAACATCCCGGTTCGGTTCGGATGATTCCGCAGTCGAGCATCTGTCGCCGACTCTCCGTCACGTCGATGACCCCGTAGCCCACCCGGGCCAGACCGGGGTCGATGCCCAGGATTCGCAAGATGGATCAGGCGGCGATGGCCAGTTCAAAGTCGGCGCGATCGCTGCTTTCACTGCGCTCGAACACCTTGCAGAACACCTTCACAACCCGCTCACCTGAATCCACCTGTTCCAGGGGATCCTTTCGCAAGCGATGGCGAAGACAGCAGGAGGCGACCCGTGCCACATCGTCTTCACTCACCTCAACGCGACCTTCAAAGGCCGCCAGGGCCCTGGCGGCTCGATTGGTCACGATGTCCCCTCGCAAGCCATCAACATTCAGCTCGCCGCAGACCGCTGAGATTCGCAAGCGCAGATCCTCATCAATGGTCACGGTGTCGAGCCGCTGCTGGGCCTCCACCACACGATCCTGAAGAGCTTTCTGATTCCCTTCCACTGCGGAGTTGAAGCCGTCGGGATCACGATCAAAAGCGGTGCGTTGATCCACCACCTGAACGCGCAGTTCGGGATCGCGGACTGTGCGGACTTCAACGCTCATGCCGAAACGGTCGAGCAGCTGAGGACGCAGTTCACCCTCTTCGGGGTTCCCGGAGCCGATCAGCACAAAACGGGCGGGGTGTCGCACCGAAACGCCTTCACGTTCGACCGTGTTCCAACCTGATGCTGCCGAATCCAGGAGAACGTCGACCAGATGGTCGTCGAGAAGGTTCACTTCGTCGACGTACAGCAAACCTCGGTTGGCTTTGGCCAGCAATCCCGGCTCGAAGGCACGCACTCCTTCACTGAGCGCCTTTTCGATATCAATCGTTCCGCAGAGTCGATCTTCCGTTGCCCCAAGCGGGAGATCCACCATTGGAACCTGGCGCGGTTCCGTTGACAGGGTTTGCCCCTCCTGCAGTTGTTGACGGATTTCGCTGCTCTGCAGATCCGGATCGCTGGGAGAGCTGTTGTAGGGATCACCAGCCACGACATCAATATCAGGCAACAGATCTGCCAAAGCACGGATGGTGGTTGACTTCCCGGTACCCCGGTCACCCATGATCATCACGCCGCCGATGCGCGGATCGATCACGTTGAGGAGAAGCGCCAGTTTCATCTCCTCCTGACCGATCACGGCCGTGAAAGGGAAGACCCTGCGCTTCCGGGGTGCACTCACGGGATCTGAACTGAAGACGAAGTGGATTGTTTCACAGGCTGGATGGTGAGCACCTGAGGCGGAGTGGCGTCAGCGGGATAAATGAGTCGCACGCTGACGTCCCGTTGTTCACCAGGCCCCAAGGTGATGCGTCCCAGGGCAGGCCCTTGCTGACCCTGACGCAGAACGAGGTGGATGGTCTGCACTCCCAGGGACTGTCCATCACGGTCGTGAAGCCCCGACACTTCGAGTGGTCCGCGAAACATGACCGGTCCGCTGTTGGTCTTGCGAAACGTCAGGCCACCGACAGGGCGATCGGTCTTGAGCGGAGATTCCAGAGCGATTTCAAGCGTCACTGCTCGGTTCTGGGTGTTTTTCAGGGGGAGTGTCAGGTCGTAGTCGACGCCGTAGTTCCCGTGAGCAGCCCATGCTGTTTGCGGGTAAAGACCTTTGAGCTCGGCCGTCTGCACCTGCTGGGTTCCCAGAGACCCTCGCTCAAGGCTGCTGATCGGCCATGACAGTGGCTCTGAGGGAACCTCCAGAAGAGGGCTGCCAGGGTCTGTGATCCTGCTGCGCCAGCCGCTGCCAATCTGAACGCCGCTGACTCTGGAATAAATCATCTTGCCCTTGGCTCCACGCTCTGTCGGGCTGTGTTCCTTGGGGCTGAGCCGTCCGCTGCTCAGCAATTCAGTCCAGCGCTCCGCCGGTGGGGGAGTCTTGTTGGGTCCCCTGGCGGCCAGGGTGGCCAGAGCGACAGGCCCTGAGCTGTGCAGGCGCAGCTGAAGGTTGCGGCCATTGAGCAGCGGGTCCAGTCCTGCGACTGGAATTGGGAGAACCAGCAATGTTGTTGGTGCCCCGGGCTGGAGCCGCCAGCTGCCCGTGGAGAGCTCGGTTGCCCGGCGACGCTTCAGGAGGTCACCGGCAACCCGACTGCCTGGTCCGGCGGCGATCACGTCGCTGGTCTCCCGGATCAGGGTTGGCAGAGGCAGAAAAGGGGCAGCGGTCTGACCTGGTTGCGTTGCCTGGGAAAGAGAGGTGCTGCCCTCAAGCAGTTTCAGATCGACGGGATGTTCACCGAGTGGGGCTGCCAGAACCGCCAGCCACAACGTTGATTCCAGGCTGTCGTCATCGCCTGCGTAGACGTGATGGCTGAACAGGTCAAATCGTCCATTCAGTTCAACATCCAGACCTGCCCCATCGGTGCTTGGAAAGGTGGAGAGAAGAATGCCATCGTCCTTGATCAGCTCGGGGTTGTTGTCATTGACCATCAGGACCGAATCCAGCCGTCCTGGTAATGGCCTCACCTCCTGGCGGCGCAGTGTGTCGTCGGCTGCGAAGGATGCTTCCGTCAACCCTCCAGACAGACAGATCAATGTTGCCGAAAGCAGGGCTGGCAGTCTCATGGCGAGGTTTCGGGGGTCGGACGGGGGGGTGCCGGCAGGGGTTTGAGATGAGGAGCCATGGCTTTAGCCAGTGCGCGAATCATGTTGGTGGAACGTGGGTCGTTGAAGGGCCCCTGGACCAGGAAGCCTGCAACGGCACGGCGTCCGTCCGGTAGTTCGATCAGCCCTGCGTCGGCGTAGGCAATCCCGATGTCACCGGTTTTGTTGTAAACGTGATAGCCCTTGCGAGCCAGGCTTTCATTCGGCGAACCCTGGGCGCCACCAACCCCCTGCAGCAGGCCTGTGGGTAGGAGCGTGTCCGTCACCGACGTCGACATCACTTCGCGAAAGAGATCCCGGCTCCTGGGGCTGAGGGTTTCGCCGCTGTCCACCAGCGCGATGGAGCGACTGAGATCGCGGGCGCTGGTGGTATTGGTGCCATCGAGGTCTGGCAGCCAGTTGTTGACCTCTGTCGCAGGCAGTCCGAGGGCCTGGAAGCGGGCGTTGATGGCCGCTTGACCCCCCACCCGTTCAATCAACAGATTCGTGGCGGAGTTATCACTGACACGAATCATTTCCGTCGCCACCTCAAATGTTGGAAAGCGGCTTCCGACCGGCTTTGAGGCCATCCAACCGGCCCCACCACCAATCAGTTCCTTGGTCAGGGTCAACGGTTCATTCCACTGCAGATCGCCGCTGTCAACCAGTTCAAGGGATGCCAGCAGAATCGGGGTCTTGATCGAACTTGCCGCCGGCATCGGCCGCTCAGCCTCGAGTTGGGCAAACCGACCATCATCCAGGATCAGCATGTAAGCGCTGGTCTTGAGATCCTTCTGCTGAGCCGCCAGCTGTTTCCATTTCTCCGAAAGGGCTGTGATTTCCTGTTTCGGCTCGAAGCGTCCAAGAGGCAGTCCCGCGTCACCATCGCGGCTGCGAAGGGGTTCTGCAGATGAGGTTCCGGGATTGTCCTCGTCAGGCGTCAACCCGGACAACCAGGCCTGAGAACTGATCCATTCGGGCAGTGATATCTGCTGATTGCGGACCTGTGGCGCCAGCACTTTCAGGGCAGAGCCCGTCAGCACCCCCAGCCCGATGCCCATCAGGATCAGACGCAGAACCAGCCGCATGGGTCGTCCCCATCCCGCGGCTCGCTTGGATGGTCGGCTAGTCGTCAACCCGGGTGCGTTCCGTTATCGGCTGAGGTTAGGGGCGTCTGGCCCGAACGGCCCATCGCAGCTGACGAACCATCCCTCGCAGCAAAGCAACCTCCTCACGGCCTGTCGTGGCTCGCTGCAGCAGATCATTCACTTTCGCCATGCGTGCCGAGGCGGTGTGAGGCAGGAGATACCCCACCTCCAGCAGAAGGCTTTCGGCATCCTTGAGGAAGTCGCTCATCACAGCTGCCGGAGCAGGATCCGGTCCTTCCGGTTGGCTGACCATCGAGTGGCGCTGCAGCCGATTCATCTCATGAAGCACCACAGCCACGGCATGGGACAGGTTCAGCGATGGATACGTCGCATCGCTGTGCAGGCTGAGAACTCTCTGGCACAGCCGCAGTTCACTGTTGCTCAGTCCACGGTCTTCACGGCCGAAGACGACGGCGACCGGCTGGGTTTCACCGGTCGGACCATCTCCGCTGCTGAGCAACCAGGCCAGGGCTTGATCAGATGTCAGCAGGGGGATCTCTCCATGGTCGATCCGTCCGCAGGTGGCCACCGCCCTGCGGCAGCCCGACAAGGCATTCAGCAGTGAGTGATGGACTGTTGCGTGATCCAGCAAGTCGCAACCGTGAACGGCCATGCGTCGGGCGTCTTCGCTCTGATGATCACATTGAGGATTCACAAGCCGCAGGGACTGCACGCCGAAGTTGGCGCAGAGTCTGGCCACACTCCCCACGTTGAGTGGACCGGCCGGCTCAACCAGAACGACCACCCGTGGAGGATGCGGAGCTGACGATGTCAACGCAGCGTTCGCAGATAGGCGAGTAGATCAGCCATCGATGACGGCTCCATCTGAAAGCTCGGCATGGGCGGTGTTTCTCCACTCACGATCTGGTGAACCACTCGCGGATCCGAGCTTCGTTGACTGATCCCCACCAGGCTTGGACCAAGCAATCCCTGCCCTGCCAGGCCATGGCAGCCAGCGCAGTTGATCCGGAACAGCTGGCCGCCATGGTCGACGGAACCCTGAAGTTCAAGGGTGGCCCTCAGGTAGGGATCCTGACGGGCATTGCCCAGCACCCAAAGAAGCAGCACCACGCAGGCTGCAGCTGCAAGAACGACCAGGGCGGCGATCAATCCACGACCACCGTCGACTTGGGCGTCATCGTCCTGACTTACAGCAGTTGATGTCGGCTCCGACACGGCGATGGAAGTACGTGAAAGAATTGTGGTCAATCCTGCGCCATTGTGTGATCGATGATCGAACCTCTTCTGTGTGGAATTGTTCTGGGATTGATCCCTGTCACACTGATGGGTCTGTTTGTGGCGGCCTGGAATCAGTATCGACGGGGCGACAGTGCTCTCGGGGGCTGAGCATCAACAATCCTGTGCTCCCGTAGCGACGTCGGTCGATCACCGACCAGTCATCACCTGCGTTGAGCGGATGGTCAGCGGAATGTTCACAGACCACGAGACTGTCGGGATTCAGCCATGAGCCGCTTCGTAGCTTGCTGAGAACGGGCTGGTAAAGGCCCTTTTCGTAGGGCGGATCGAGATAGACCAGATCAAAACCGGGCTTGTCCCAGTCATGGCTGAGCCAGCTGATCACGTCGCTGCGGATCACATTCATACTCGATCCGTTTGAAGCCCCCTGCTGTGTTGAGACGAGATTCTGCTCGCAGATGCGGGCTGTTTTTGGGTTTGATTCCACGGCAACCACCATCACAGCTCCGCGTTGGAGTGCCTCGCAGCCCATCACTCCACTGCCGCTGCAGAGGTCAAGCCAACGGCAGCCAAACAAACGCGGCGAAAGGATGTTCATGACAGCTTCCCGAACCCTCGATGTGGTTGGCCGTGTCCCGGAACCGCGGGGACTCAGAAGTTTGCGGCCACCCGTCAGCCGGAGCTGCCCCTGCATTTCAGGGCTGATCTCGGGTGCTTCCTTCAGGCTGAATCGTCCTGAGCCAGCTCAGCCAGCGTTTCAGCATCAGAGAGCCACAGTCCGCCGATTTCTCGGGATGGAATTGACAGGCTCCCACACGGTTGTGCCAGACCATGGCAGTGACTGACCTGTCTCCGAAGGGAGCAGTGGCAGCCAGGATGTCCTCGTCGGCGCTGGGAACAGCGGCGTAGGAATGCACGAAATACACCCAGGCCGTTGGATCCCCCCGTCGTAGCAGAGGGCAATCCATGACGGGATTGAGAGGGGCCCAGCCCATGTGGGGAATGCGCTCGCGTGGATCATCCGGAAGACGCTCAACGCGACCTGGCAGCAACCCCAATCCCTGACGGACACCTTCCTCGCTGCTTTCGAACAGCAGTTGAAGCCCAAGGCAGATTCCAAGAAGGGGTCCGCCATCCCTAACCCAGGTCTTCAGATGGGGAACCAGCCCGGTGGATTCCAGGTTGTCCATCGCAGGGTCGAAGGCTCCGACTCCCGGAAGAATCAGGGCGTTCGGAGACGTCAGATCTGCTTCGGAGCGGATTTCCATCACGCCACATCCCAGCCGTTCCAGAGATCGTCTGACGGAATGGAGGTTCCCCATTCCGTAATCGATCAAACCGATCGTCAGAGTTTGACGCCCCAACCCGTATGGTTTCAGAGGTATTTCGAGATGGTGCCGCTGAGCGTTGCCTTGGGAACGGCACCGACGACGGTGTCAACTTTCTGGCCGCCTTTGAACACCATCAGAGTCGGAATGCTGCGGATTCCGTACTGGCTGGCGACGTTGGGGTTCTCGTCGGTGTTGAGCTTGAACACCTTGATCTGACCGTCGAATTCCTTGGCGATCTCCTCAACGATCGGGGCCACCATCCGGCAGGGACCACACCAGGGGGCCCAGAAGTCCACCAGCACCGGCACGTCACTCTGCAACACGTCCTGTTCGAAGGAGGCGTCGGTAACAGCTGCGGCGCTGGACATATGTCCTGAAGAAAGTGCCCAGAACTTAGCAACAGTCCAGAACCAGATTCCTGGTCTGACGTTGCATGCAGGGAACTGTGATGGTGAACAGGAGGAAGAGTGAAAGCCCGAACGCGCCGGGCCGGGGGGTGTGAGGAGTGTGAGAGCGTCAGCTCGCACACATCTCACACTAGCCCTGGCTTACTTGCCCATCCCCAGTTGTTGAGCTTTCTGGTACACCTTGCCCTCAGTCAGCAGTGACGGTGCCACTACAACCTCAACCTGCTGCATCTCCGCAAGGGTTCTGGCACCGAGGGTGCCCATCGAGGTTTTCAGTGCGCCAAGCAAATTGTGGGTTCCGTCGTCCAGGAGTGCAGGACCTCGCAGAATCCGTTCCAGGCTGCCCGTGCTGCCCACATTGATCCTCGTTCCCCGGGGGAGTACCGGGCTGGGGGTCGCCATGCCCCAGTGGAAACCTCGTCCAGGGGCCTCTTCAGCGCGGGCGATGGGGGACCCGATCATGACGGCGTCAGCTCCGCAGGCGATGCACTTGCAGATGTCCCCTCCGGTGACGATGCCTCCATCCGCAACGATGGGAACGTATCGGCCCGACTCCTGCAGATAGTCGTGACGAGCGGCAGAACAATCCGCGACTGCAGTGGCCTGGGGGATGCCGACGCCAAGAACGCCCCGGGAGGTGCAGGCGGCTCCGGGTCCGATTCCGACGAGGACCCCTGCCGCGCCGGCGCGCATGAGCTGCATGGCCACGTCGTAGGTGACGCAGTTCCCGATGACGACAGGCACACCCATGTCTCGACAGAGCGATTCCAGATCGAGCTTGTCCCGCCCTTCAGGCCCGATGTGTTCCGTGGACACCACAGTGGCCTGAACAAAGAAGAGGTCCGCACCGGCTTCAGCGATGGCGTTTTTGTACTTCAGGGCTGCAACCGGGGTGCCGCTGACGGCCGCAATTCCCCCGTTCTGCTTGATCTGCTTGATGCGCTGCCGGATCAGCTGTTCCTGAACGGGTTGGCTGTAGAGCTCCTGCATCAGGGGCACAAACGCATCCTTGCCGACCGCTGCAATGCGATCGAGAACAGGATTGGGGTCCTCGTAACGGGTTTGAACCCCCTCCAGATTCAGAACACCGAGGGCGCCCAGCTGGGACAGTCGAACCGCCATGTCCACATCGACCACGCCGTCCATGGCACTGGCAATGATCGGGATCGATCGTTCGATGCCACCGAGCGTCCAGGTCGTATCTGTGACTTCCGGATCGACTGTGCGCCCTCCAGGGACGAGTGCGATCTCATCAATTCCGTAGGCGCGGCGAACGACCTTTGAGCGTCCGAGCTGAATGTCCACCGCAGGATTTGTTCAGATCCGGACAAGTTACCAACCAGCAGCCTGTCAGCCGGCCTCAGCGGCCTGTGATGCTCGACCAGCGGGATCGCAGGTCACTGATCACGTTCTTGCGGTCGGCGCTGCGAATCATGTTGCGCAGAAGAAAATTGATCAGCCAGATCAGGCCTGTGAGTTCGAGAAGTCCGGAGATCAGTGGCAGGTTGTCGATCGTGCTGACAATCCCGCTGTAGATGTTCAGCACGATGATCAAAACGATCAGGCCGAGGCCGAGCTTGATCGGCGTGCTCCATTGTTTCCAGAGACCCTCGAGGTCCTGGCCGTTGAACCACTGGCGAAGCTTGTCCTTCAGCAGATCCCATTCACCACCTTCCGCGCCCTCTTGCGCAGGAATCTCAACGCTGCTGGAGAAGGTGGGATCGAGTGTTGCGGCAGGCTTGGGCTCCGGGGTCTGTGCTGAAGATGGAACTGGACTCGGCACTGGAGTTGACAGAGGCGTTGACTCCGGGGAAGGGGTTGGTGTCGGTCCTGGCTGTTGCGTCTCCTCGGTCGACCCCATACAAGCTTTGCGAGCTAACTGAGATTTTATCCGAGCTTTCCAGTTCGGATGCCGTCTGGAGATAGACTGAAGGGCGGCGGATTGACCCTTGTATGGCGGATTCTGTGGGGCCCGGCGGTGGCGGTCCCGGTGATTCCGATGACCGGATCATCCAGACGGATCTGCGCAACGAAATGTCGCGGTCATATTTGGAATACGCGATGAGTGTGATCGTGGGACGGGCGCTGCCCGATGCCCGCGACGGACTCAAGCCGGTGCATCGGCGGATTCTCTACGCGATGTACGAGCTAGGGCTCACCAGCGACCGGCCGTATCGAAAGTGCGCCCGTGTGGTGGGTGAGGTCCTTGGTAAGTACCACCCCCATGGAGACACGGCGGTCTATGACGCCCTGGTGCGCATGGCCCAGGATTTTTCGATGTCGATGCCCCTGATTGATGGGCACGGCAATTTCGGTTCGGTGGACAACGATCCACCAGCTGCGATGCGATACACCGAATCGCGGCTGCAGGCACTCACCACCGACAGCCTGCTGGAGGACATCGAGGCCGAGACGGTTGATTTCGCTGACAACTTCGATGGGTCTCAACAGGAGCCGACGGTATTGCCGGCCCGGATTCCACAGTTGCTCCTCAACGGTTCAGCCGGCATTGCCGTTGGGATGGCGACCAACATCCCGCCGCACAACCTGAATGAACTCATTGATGGTCTGCTGGCCCTGATTGAGAATCCCGAAATCTCGGATCAGGATCTGATCCGCCTGATTCCAGGGCCGGATTTCCCAACCGGAGGCCAGATCCTCGGCCGTGACGGCATCCGTGAGACCTATCTCGGTGGCCGCGGATCGGTGACGATGCGCGGGGTGGCCGGCATCGAAACGATTGAAGCGCCCGGGCGCCCAGACCGTGATGCGGTGATCATCACGGAGCTTCCCTACCAGACCAACAAAGCCGCGTTGATCGAACGGATCGCCGAATTGGTCAATGACAAGAAGCTGGAGGGCATCTCCGACATCCGCGATGAAAGCGATCGCGATGGCATGCGGATCGTCGTTGAACTGCGCAGGGATGCCTACCCGCAGGTCGTGTTGAACAATCTGTTCAAACTCACACCGCTGCAAAGCAATTTCAGCGCCTACATGCTGGCGCTGGTGAAAGGGGAGCCGATCCTTCTCACCTTGCGCCGCATGCTGGAGGTCTTCCTCGACTTCCGAGTCGAGACGATCGAGCGGCGTACCCGCTACCTGCTGCGCAAGGCTGAGGAACGGGATCACATCCTGCTGGGCCTGCTGCTGGCCCTTGACCAGCTCGATCCGATCATTGCCCTGATCCGCGCAGCGTCCGATACAGCAACTGCCCGGGCTCAACTCCAAGAGCGCCACGGGCTAACAGATGTTCAGGCGGACGCGATTCTGCAGATGCAGTTGCGACGTCTGACCGCTTTAGAGGCCGACAAGATTCGACTTGAACATGAGGATCTGGTCACCAAGATCGCTGACTACAAGGACATTCTTGGCCGGCGTGAACGGGTCTTCGGAATCATCCAGGCTGAGCTTGGGCAACTGCGTGATCGTTACCCGACGCCTCGCCGCACCGAAATCCTTGATCTCGGTGGCGGGCTCTCCGATATCGACCTGATCGCCAATGAACGCTCGGTGGTTCTGCTGACCGAGACCGGCTATCTCAAGCGGATGCCTGTCAGTGAGTTCGAAGCGACCAGCCGCGGGACGCGCGGCAAAGCCGGAACCCGCAGCCAGGGTGAAGATGCGGTGAAGCTGTTCATCAGCTGCAACGACCACGACACGTTGGTGTTGTTCAGCGACCGCGGGGTGTCCTATGCCCTGCCTGCCTACCGTGTACCCCAGTGCAGCCGTGCGGCCAAGGGCACGCCCGTGGTTCAGTTGCTGCCGATTCCCAGGGAGGAGGCGATCACTTCGTTGATTCCGGTCTCGGAGTTCAACGACGACACTGATTTGCTGATGCTCACCACAGGGGGCTTCATCAAGCGCACCCGCCTCTCGGCCTTCAGCAACATCCGCTCCAATGGCCTGATCGCCATCAATCTGGAGGAAGGCGATGCCCTCACCTGGGTGCGCCTCGCGGTCCCAGGCGACAGCGTCTTGATCGGCTCCAAAGCCGGAATGACCATCCACTTCCGGCTCAGTGATGAGGAGTTGAGGCCCCTGGGACGCACCGCCCGAGGCGTCCGTTCGATGAACCTGCGCGATGGCGATGCCTTGGTGAGTATGGATGTGCTTCCGGTGGAACTGGCCGATCAGGTGGCCGCCAGCGCAGACGACGAAGAGGATGCCGTGAGTGAAGGTCCCTGGGTGCTTGTGGCTTCGGCCTCGGGCCTGGGCAAGCGCGTACCGGTGACGCAATTCCGATTGCAGAAGCGGGCCGGCATGGGCCTGCGGGCGATGAAGTTCCGCACCGAAGCCGATGAGCTGGTGGGGCTGAGTGTGCTCGGTGCCGGTGAGGAATTGCTGCTGGTGAGCGAGAAGGGGGTGATCGTGCGCACCAGCGCCGATGCGATTCCCCAGCAATCCCGTGCTGCCACGGGGGTGCGTCTGCAGAAGCTTGACAAGGGCGATCGGCTGCTCAAGGTGGTGCTTGTGCCGCCGGAGGCCGAAGACGACTCCGCTGACGACACCTCTTCAGACGACACCGCAACAGACGAGCAGGACAGCTGACCTTGGCTGAGCCGGTGGATGTGCTGGTGCTGGGGGGCGGTCCTGCTGCTCTCTGCATCGCTTCGGAGCTGAACCAACGGGGCGTGCGTGTTGCTGGCGTTGCCCCCGATCCGGTTGATGCTCCCTGGCCGAACACCTACGGCATCTGGGCCGATGAACTGAAAATGGTGGGGCTCGAGCCGTTGCTTGAGCACCGCTGGAGCGACACCGTCAGTTATTTCGGTGAAGGCGGATCAACGGCTCAGGATCGGTGTCATGCCCATGGGATCGACTACGGCTTATTCGATCGGGCTGCCCTGCAGCGGTGGTGGCTGGAGCGGGCCGACGGCGTGGTTTGGCATCAGGACACGGCCGAACGGGTGGCGGTGAACGGTTCAACCACCAGTGTCAGCTGTGCATCAGGAACCACGTTGCAGGCTCGCCTTGTGATCGATGCCTCCGGCTCGCGCACACCCCACATTCGCCGCCCTGATCAGGGTCCGGTGGCGGGCCAGGCGGCCTACGGCGTGGTGGGGCGCTTCTCCCAACCGCCGATTGAGCCGGGTCGCTTTGTGTTGATGGACTACCGCTGTGATCACCTCAGCGGAGCGCAGCGCGAGGAACCTCCAACGTTCCTGTATGCGATGGATCTGGGCGATGGGGTGTTCTTCGTGGAGGAAACCTCGCTCGCCCTGGCACCGGGCGTTCCCTACGACGTGCTCAAGCAGCGCTTGCAGCAGCGCCTGGATCAGCGGGATGTGGAGATCACCGAAGTGATCGATGAGGAGTTCTGCCTCTTCCCCATGAACCTGCCGTTGCCGGATCGCCGTCAGCCGGTGCTGGCCTTCGGTGGTGCGGCGAGCATGGTGCATCCAGCCTCGGGCTACATGGTGGGGTCATTGCTGCGGCGGGGACCTGATCTGGCTCTGGCGATTGCCGATGCCCTCTCCAATCCAGCCATGGGATCAGTGGCCTTGGCAAAACGGGGCTGGCAGGCGCTCTGGCCGATCGAATTGGTGCTGCGCCATCAGCTGTATCAATTTGGGCTGAGTCGGTTGATGGGCTTCAACGAAGGGTTGCTGCGCACCCACTTCGCCACGTTCTTTTCGCTGCCGCGTGAGGAGTGGTTTGGATTTCTCACCAACACGTTGCCGCTGCCACGACTGATGACCGTGATGCTGCAACTGTTCGCGATGGCTCCATGGGAGCTTCGTCGCGGCTTGGTGCTGGGAGCTCCCGGGCCTCAGAGCCCCACGTTTGCCCAGTCCAGTGGCTGAATCAGAGGGAACAGACGATCGTCTGAACGAACAGCTTCGAACCAGCCATCCGGAAGCGGTTCCTGCCCGTCCATGGCGCTCATCAGGGTCCAGAAGCGGTCCAGGTGTCGTTGGATCCGTTCCTTCGCCAGCCCTGTTGTGGTCCCGGCTCTCAGGATGAAGCTCCAGTCGGATGACTGGGCCAGCAGCAGTTCCCGCGCGGCCTGTTGCAGCAGAAGCAGATCGGTTTCCCGTGCCACTCCGCGGCTGCAGCGACGCACCATGGCATCACCGGCACGCCCCCACTCGGCCACGACCCAGGCGTTCGTGTCATTGAGCCAGTAGTTGTGGTAACCACCCTGTCCCCAACTCGACGGACAGGGGTCGCACAACTGCAGCTGACCTGCTGCGCTCAGCACATCTCTCAGGCGGGTGAACACCACGCCCTCGCTGGGACCCTGACGGAACAGTTCCGAGAGGAAGTGGGGACCCTCGAACCACCAGTGTCCGAACAGTTCAGCGTCAAATGGAGCGACCAGAAGAGGGCTGATGTCCATCGAGTGGCTGAGTCGATCCAGTTGCCGTCGGCGTCCTTGCAGGTAATGACGGGCGTGTTGGCGAACCTGCTGCTCGGCGATTGCCGGCTGATAGGGCTGTTTCTGGTCCAGCGGCAGCTGATGATCGGTCACCCTGTGCAGCTTGAGGCCGAGGGGACGCGGTTGATCCAGGCCCAGAGAAGAGAGTGCCTCGATGGGAAGATCCCATCCCAGGTCGCGATGGAACTCCCGGTAGTGGGGATCTCCGGGGTAACCGTCTTTGGCTGACCAGACCGGCAAAGTGGCTTCACTGTCCCGGCCGAAGAATGCAACGCCACTGCGGCTGCAGATCGGGGCATAAACACCGAAACGGGGTCGGGGTTTGCCATGCAGCAGGCCATGACCGTCAAGAACGGCGTAGCGCAGCCCGGCATCGCGCATCCAGAGATCAAGACCCTCGTAATAAGCGCATTCGGGCAGCCAGATCCCGAGGGGACGCTCTCCGATCAGTCGTTGGTGCTCCCGTACCGCTGTCCGCAGCTGACCTCTGATCGCTTCAGGGTTCTGGCGGAGCAAGGGGAGATATCCATGGGTGGCTCCGCAGGTGAGCAGGTCAGCAATGCCCTGCTTCTGGAGGCTCGCGAAGCGTCCGATCAGGTCTCCGTCGCAGTCCAGCCAGCCCTGCCGGTGGCGCTTGATGGTGGCCGCAAGATGCTGCGCTGCCGGCCTGAGGGCGTCGGCGGCCCGAGGCAACAGCCTGAGCCTGTCATCCAGCCATTGCGCAAAGCGCTGCTTCAGTTCTCCATCGCTGAGGAGCGAGAGCAGTGTTGGAGACAGGCCGATGGTGATTCTGGGCTGGGCCTCCGGGTTCTGGACGGCCTGCTCAAGAACCTCCAGAAGGGGGAGGTAACACTCGATCAAAGCCTGGAAAAACCAATCCTCTTCGAGCGAGCCAGGCTCAGTGGAACGGACGTACGGCAAGTGGGCGTGAAGAACCAGGGCGAGAGCGCCTTTGGTCACGGAACCACCAGAAAGGTGGTCGAATTTAGAACGGGTTGAGGGTCTCCCCTAAAGTCACGTAACTCATAGTCATTCCGACTAATGCCTGCTCCTGGAGAGTCGCCATGGCCAAGGATCCTGGTCGCGTTCTGATTTTTGACACCACCCTTCGGGATGGTGAGCAATCCCCTGGAGCCAGTCTCAATCTTGAGGAAAAGCTGGCGATCGCCCAGCAACTGGCGCGGCTTGGGGTGGATGTGATCGAAGCAGGGTTCCCGTTTGCCAGTGCCGGAGATTTCTCGGCGGTGCAGAGGATCGCCCAGCAGGTGGGAGGCGAACAGGGCCCTGTCATCTGCGGCCTCGCCCGGGCATCCAAAGCCGACATCAAGGCCTGTGCCGGCGCCGTGGCACCGGCTCCATGCCGGCGCATCCACACGTTCATCGCCACCAGCGACATTCATCTCGAGCACAAGCTGCGCAAGAGCCGCGCTGACGTGCTGCAGATCGTCCCGGAGATGGTGGCCTATGCCCGGTCGTTGGTTGAGGACGTTGAGTTTTCCTGTGAAGATGCCGGCCGCAGCGATCCGGAGTTCCTTTATCAGGTGATCGAGGCTGCGATCGCAGCCGGTGCCACCACGATCAACATTCCTGACACCGTCGGTTACACCACACCAACGGAATTCGGGTCATTGATCGAAGGCATCAACGACCATGTCCCGAACATCGAGGAGGCCATCATTTCCGTGCATGGCCACAACGATCTGGGATTGGCCGTCGCGAATTTTCTTGAGGCCGTCAAGAACGGTGCCCGACAGCTTGAGTGCACGATCAACGGCATCGGGGAACGTGCCGGTAATGCCTCCCTTGAGGAGCTAGTGATGGCACTGCATGTGCGACGTCGTTACTACAACCCCTACTTCGGGCGAGAGGCTGACAGTCCGACTCCACTGACCGGTGTGCGCACGGAAGAAATCACCAAGACGTCTCGTCTGGTGTCCAACCTCACCGGCATGGTGGTCCAGCCCAACAAGGCCATTGTGGGCGCCAATGCTTTCGCCCATGAATCGGGCATTCACCAGGACGGGGTCCTGAAAAACCGCCTCACCTACGAGATCATCGATGCCCGGACCGTTGGCCTGAGTGACAACAGGATTTCACTGGGCAAACTCAGTGGCCGCAGTGCGGTTCGGGCACGACTCGAGGAACTGGGATACGACCTCACCCGTGAGGATCTCGATGAAGCGTTCGCCCGCTTCAAGGACCTGGCGGATCGCAAACGGGAAATCACCGACAGGGATCTCGAGGCGATAGTCAGCGAACAGGTTCAGCAACCGGATGCACGCTTCGTGCTGGGGCTGGTCCAGGTGAGTTGCGGCAGCAGTCTGCGACCAACAGCCACGGTCACACTTGCGGACGAAGAGGGAGGCGAACGCACCGGATCAGCCGTTGGGACCGGACCGGTGGACGCGGTGTGTCGAGCTCTGAATGATCTGGCCGGGGTTCCCAACGAGCTGGTGGAGTTCTCGGTCAAGTCCGTCACCGAAGGGATTGATGCCATGGGTGAAGTCACCATCCGGCTGAGACGGGACGGATCCCTGTTTTCCGGTCATTCCGCCGATACCGATGTGGTCGTTGCTGCTGCGCAGGCGTTCATCAATGCCTTGAACCGTCTGGTCGCTGGAATGGAGAAACCGCCGCTTCATCCCCAGAAGGATGTGGTGGTCGCGGAACCCCGGCCGAGCCTCTGATCGGGGATGAGTCGCCGAGTTCTTGTTTCGGTGCTGCAGCTGCTGGTGCTGCTGTTGCTGGCCTTGCTGGTGCTCGTGCCGCTGCTTTGGCTGGTCAGCACTTCTCTGAAGGGACCGACCGAGGACATCTTCAGCAGTCCTCCTGCCTTTCTGCCGTCGGCGCCCAGTCTTCAGGCTTACGTGCGGCTGTTTCAGGACAACCCCCTCACCACCTATATGTTCAACAGCACCGTGGTCAGTGCTCTGGCCGTGATCGCGAATCTTCTGTTCTGCTCGATGGCGGCTTACCCATTGGCCAGGATGCGGTTCGCCGGCCGCGGCCTGGTCCTTGGGCTTGTTGTCGCCACGATCCTGATTCCCTTCCAGGTGGTGATGATCCCCCTGTACCTCCTGATGGTGCAGCTGGGGTTACGCAACACTCTGGTGGCACTGGTGATTCCGCAAGCGGCAACAGCGTTCGGTCTGTATCTCCTTCGTCAGAGCTTCCTTGGTGTTCCCGTTGAACTCGAGGAGGCGGCTCGCATTGATGGCTGCAGCAGGCTGGGTGAATGGTGGAACGTGATGATTCCTGCCGCCCGCGCCGACCTGATCACCCTGGCGATGTTCGTCTTCATCGGCACCTGGAGTGATTTCCTCTGGCCCCTCGTCATACTTGATGATCCCAGTCTCTACACCTTGCCCCTGGGTCTGCAGCAGCTCTCCAGCAGCTTCGGCCTCGACTGGCGGATCGTGGCAGCTGGATCTGTCGTCTCGATTCTCCCCGTGCTCATCCTGTTCGTGTTGCTACAGCGCTTCATTCTTCCCAGCGCCAGTGGTGATGCCGTGAAGGGCTGACTTAGAACAAGACCTCCGCTGCTCATGATTGTGTCGCTTCAGGATCTCGACCGTCTGATGGCCTTGCGTCAGCAGGATCCAGCCTTGGCTGCCCGTCTGCGTCAGCCACTTGATCTCGAGGCATTTCTGGCGCTGGCGTCTGAATTCGGTTGCTCCGTGACCGAAGCCGATGTCTTTGCAGCTCAGCAGCGGGAAGACTCGCAGCGCTCCGCCGAGGAACTGCAACGCCAGCAGGCCGATGAGTCTCGCCGCTTGCGAACGTTCATCCAGGGATAGCTCGCCGTGGCGTGTCCAGCACACGTTCACGTGCCACGGATCACCGACAAAGCCCGGGCTTTGAGGGAACGTGAGGGCTGGATTGAATGATCGATGTCCGCGCAACAGGAGAGCCAGACACGACCGTATTGGACTCCTGGAGATCTCAATTCAAAGGATTTGAAACCCCGTCGGCGTCGGGAACCTTCTGCGCTTGCACCAGCGGAGGACTCAGCGTTCCTCAGCTGGAGTGATTTGTTTGGAGAGCGCTGAGGAGCCCCAACCCTCCAACGCGGCAGACGTTGGCTCAGTCCTCAAGACGAACGACATCAGGGGTCGCTCCATGCACTTCACCGATCCAGCGGGCATGCCGGACGGCACCGTCGTGGGTATGGAAGATCCAGGCATCGGCAGGCGATTCCAGCGTCTCAATCACCTGGCTCTGGGAGTTCACACCTAGATAGCGGCCCGCTGGAAGGGACCGCAGCACATAGCGCTCGGCGTAGTTGGAGAACATGGCCCTTGAAGGCTTTCACTGAACCCATAGCGATATTGAGACAGCTGAGACTCATTGTGCGGAATCTCTCCTGTTTTATTCCAGCAGCGTTAATCGGCTCCGTTGTTGCCAGATCAGACCAGTCGGTGCCTGGAATCGCAACTGATGGCCACCATCCCGAAACCATGGTTCAGGCCACGGTGTCAGGGTCAATTCACCGGCCTCCAGGTTCCACGCGGTTTTCAGCCAGCGATGCAGGCTGTCCCGGTCTGGTGCTTGCGGCTGCTGCCAATGAACAACCGCCAGCTGACGGGGTGTTGATGTCAGCGTCACGATGCGGTGATGGGGCTCACCATCCTCCGCTGGTTGCTGGGATTCATCGAGTGATTCCTCGCTGACGAACAGGCGCAGCCCTGCGCTGTCGTCCGATTGAGGGAGCTGGTATTTGTTCAGATAAAGCCGTCTGGCCTTTGGAAAGGCGGCTCCAGGGGCCCTGGCCATCAAGGCGTTGTAAGCATTTTGCAGCGTCTGCGTCATGCCGAGCATGGTCGGAACATCCTGCATGGAATGATGAAGACAATGACGGGACTGTCCAGTGATGAGGTCGCATCGCTCCCGATATCGTCTGGCTGGACTTGATGGTCAGCCCCACCCTGTGTTGGACACCACCTACGACAGTCTGGAATCCGCTTTGACGGAAGCGCAGAACTGGTGTTCAGGTCAGGGTGCCTCATGCGCTCCGGCACAACGGGGCATTGCTGTCCAGGTTCGTACCGGGACTGGCTCCTGGAGAACCATCGATTACCCCAGGAGCTGTCTTATTACGCCGTCGCAGAATCCTGGCTGATGACGTGGGTCAGCATTGATCTCTGTGTCGTTCCGATCGGCGTCGGCGTCTCGTTGTCTCCGTTCATCGCGGCATGTCAACGGCAGATCGCTCAATCTGGACTCAAGTCTCAGTTGGGCCCGAACGGCACGGCCATTGAAGGCCCCTGGGATGAGGTGATGGCCTGCGTCCATGCCTGCCATCAGGAACTGCATCGAATGGGGGCGCCAAGGATCTACACAACGCTGAAGATCAACACACGCACCGATCGTGAACAGTCTT
Source organism: Synechococcus sp. KORDI-100 (assembly GCF_000737535.1). Taxonomy (NCBI): domain Bacteria; kingdom Bacillati; phylum Cyanobacteriota; class Cyanophyceae; order Synechococcales; family Synechococcaceae; genus Synechococcus; species Synechococcus sp. KORDI-100. Next base: position 1,100,679 of record NZ_CP006269.1, read on the forward strand.
TCGAGGACAAGGTGAACGCGGTGGAACGCTGTCTCAAGGTCTGAGAATCTTGAGAAGTTATGGGGGAAACGACTCCCTCGAGTCAAAAGTTGAGACCAATGAGTACAGCTTTGAGTCGCATCTGTGCGTCGCCGCCGCTTGCCATTCGCTCTGCTGTTGCTTCTGTTCGCCGGTCTTGGTGCAGCAGCTCCCGCTCGGGCTGCCACCTGGGAGCGAATCGGTGGGTATGTCCGCCTGATGCGGCGCGCTGGTGTTGAGTCCTTGGTGGCGAAGGATTGTCCAGAGGGCCTGCTCGGAGCCTTTCATGAGGGACGGCAGGTGCTGCTGATGTGCGGCAACAACCTTCCGGATGACCCTGAATATGTCTGGATGGTGCTTGCCCATGAATCCGCCCATGTCATGCAGTTTTGCAACGGTGGTCCGTTGATGCCTGCCGCCTTGCTCACCCAGGAGATGGATCGAGCCCGTCGGACAAGCCCCGACGCCTTCCATGAGTTGAGGCTTTACCACGTGAGTCAGCACCATGTGGAAGTCGAGGCGCGTCTGGTGCAGGCGTTGCCTCCAGACGAGGTGGAGGCCTTGTTCTATCGCCATTGCGGCAATCGGCTTGAGCGCTGAAGGCCTTGCGGAACTGCATCGCGATGACTGGCTCTTGGCGGTGGAGAAGCCCGCTGGGCTGCTGAGTCAGCCAGGGCTTGGGATGCATCAGCAGGATTCGGTGATCACCCGCCTGCAGCGGAACGACCCTGATCTGCAGCTTGCCCATCGACTTGATCGCGATACGTCGGGAGTGTTGCTCCTGGCCCGTGGCCAGGACGCCTTACGACGCTGCAATGCCCTGTTCGCCAGACGGGATGTTCACAAGCTGTACGTTGCGGATGTGATGGGAGTCATGCGGGGCAGCGGAGTGATTCATGCGCCATTGGCACGGCTGCAGCGCCATCCGCCTCGTTACGGCTCATCCGGCGGGGCGTTCTGCCCGGACGCGCTGGAGGGTGCGGCGGCCACAATGGAATTCAACCCGTTTGTGGCTGGTCCCGTTCACCGGTCGTTCCCATCAGCTGCGCTCCCATCTGGCTGAGCGCGGACACCCGATCGTGGGGGATCCGATCTACGGCGATGGAGGCTCGTCTCGTCTGTATCTTCATGCCGTCGCACTTGCCTTCCGACATCCCTTCACAGCCCAGAGATTTCGAGTTCTTTCCAGGAATCAGATGCCATGTCCATTCCAGCAGAACTGATCGGCTACGGCGCTGCGGCGTTAACGACGGCGAGCTTCTTCCCCCAGGCCGTCAAGACCCTGCGAAGCGGGGACACCCGGGCGATTTCCCTTGGCATGTACACCCTTTTCACCTGTGGTGTGACCTTGTGGACCATCTATGGCGTGATGGCCGGTGATGGTCCAGTGATCGCTGCCAATGTGATTACCTTGCTGCCTGCAGCTGTTGTCCTGCAGCGCAAGCTGGCGGATCAGCCGCGGAAACTCTGACGGGCAGGAATCGGGTATGGGATCCGGCGATGGCGCATCCTCCGCCATACCCGTACAAAGGCCTTCACCACCAGTTCCATCTCTGCACGACTCAGGGAGCTCTTGCGGAGCTGGCCATCGCGAAGTCGGGCCTCCACGATCGAACGCACTGTCTCGACCGCCTGTCGCTCGGAGGTGTCAGGAGGCAGGGAACGCAGCGCTGCTTCACAACCGTCCGCCAGCATCAACACGGCCGTTTCCCGGGACCGGGGGGCCGGACCGTTGTAACGAAAGCGCTCTTCATCCACCGCGGGATTTTGCTCCCTTGCCTTGTGGAGGAAGTACCCCATCTTCAAAGTGCCCTGGTGTTCAGGGATGAAATCGGCGACTGGCCGCGGCAGTCGGTGACGGCGTGCCAGTTTCAGCCCCTCATCCACATGGGCCTGCAGGACGGCAGCGCTGGCGAAAGGATCGTCCAGTTCGTCGTGGGGATTCGGACCGCTCTTCTGATTCTCGATGAACCAGTCGGGTGCATGCAGCTTGCCGACGTCGTGATAAAGGGAACCTGTTCGGATCAGGTCCACATCCGCTCCGATGGCTCGGGCCCCTTCCTCGGCCAGACCGCAGATCATCAGCGTGTGCTCGAAGGTGCCAGGGGCTTCGGAGGAGAGACGTCGCAGCAGGGGTCGCTCCTGATCCGCCAGCTCCAGCATCCGAGCGCGTGTCAGCAGGCCGAATGATCCCTCCAGGATCGGGATCAGCAGAAGAGCCGTCATCAGCAGCAAGCCCAGCACCAAGGCCTCTGTCGCCAGCTCATCCAGTCCGCCGGAGACACTCACCCAGGGGCGCCAGCCTGTGTAGGGCTGGAGCTGGAGCAGAAGCCACTGACCGAGAAAAGCGCCGAGCGGAAGCATCACCGCCATCTGAAGCAGCTGCCCTCGACTCCGTTGACGACCAGCCAGGAGAGCCCCCGCCGCGGCGACCGAGGCCGCCATCAGCAGTCGTCCATCACCCAGGCCGTTCACCTGTTCCGGCCAGAGCAGGCTCGCGATCGCCAGCCACGCCAGTCCGCAGCCGGGACCCAGCCCCTCGGTCAGCACCAATGTGGGCGGCACCAGCAGCGCCAGAGGAATCACATTCGCCCCGAACCAGAGCTTCGCCGCCTGGACCAACAGCAGAAATCCAAGGGCCAGCAAGGCATGACGCACCTCGAGGGTGGGGCGTTCACGGCGCATCACCAGCAGCATCACGCCGCAGCCCGCCAGGGCCTCAATGAAGCGTCCCAGCCAGATCACCGGCTGAGGCTCGCGCCGAACCTTCCCGAAGTAGTCGAGGACGTCGTAGGCCTGGGGGCTGATCGATTCACCTTTGCGTGTGATCAGGTCTCCCTTGCGGACCTCAATTGTTGGGATTCCCTGTTTGGTGAGCTGCTCCTCAATGAGCTGTTTGCTGAGCGTCGGGTCCGTGCGGAGGTTGCTGCTTCCCTGGAGCGTGCTCACCAGCAGCTTGCTGGCCAGGGTTCGTGCTGCCGGATCGTCGACCTCCAGCGGCAGATCCCGCATCTGGATACCAGCTGCGCGACGCAGCTCCTCCGTCGCAAGGCTGCTCACAAGCCCCTGGCTGAGCATTCGATCAGCAGCGCGGCGCACGGCGTTGTCCCAGGCGAGGTGCTCGGCTTCGCTGCGCTTCTTGAGCCAACGCTGTTCCTGGGGCGAAAGATTCACCGGGCCAATCCGAGCGGCGGAACCGCTGTCCGTCACCTGCTGCAGCTGATCGAGCTGTTGGTTCAGCCGCTGCCTGAGCTGAAGGGTCTCGTCGTCGTCGATGACCTGAACAACCGAACGGGCAACGAGGCTCGAGCGTCGTTGCTCAAGGGCCGTGCTGTCCTTCACCAGGGCATCTTTGGGGGCAACGGCGTCGAACGGTGCCAGGGAACCGGGTTGCAGATCGGGCTTCAGCAGCCAGGGAATACTGGAGAGAAGAGCCACTGCGATACAAACCAGCAGCAACACCACTGTCTGAAGACGGGTCCAGCGCAGCAATCTGCGGCTGGGGGCCTGATGTTGCAGCCAGCCCCGCCAAAGAAGGCTCGCCCGAAGCATGCTCACACCAGGGAGGCGAACCAGGAGGTTCGGGTTGACATGATCACGCTAGCTCTCCTGTCAGGGCATGCTGGGTGTGGAATGGAAGCTTGATCACATGGCCCTGCGGCTTGATGGCAAAGCTTTGTCCGCACATCTGGAACAGCGTCTGAGTGCGCTGATCGCCGATCATCACGACCAGGCCGGTCGGCCCCCTGGACTGGCTCTTCTGCGCGTTGGGGATGATCCGGCCAGTGGCGTTTACGTGGCCAACAAGGAGAAAGCCTGTGCCCGGGTTGGGGTGACGAGTACAGGGGTGCATCTCAGCGCAGAGAGCGCGGCTGGTGACGTGCTCCATGAACTTCAGCGCTTCAACAGGGACCCACTTGTTGATGGAATTCTGTTGCAGCTTCCTCTGCCGGATGGCCTGGATGAGGGTCCCTTGTTGACGGCGATCGATCCCGACAAGGACGCCGATGGTCTCCACACGCTGAATCTTGGACGGCTGCTCAAAGGCGAACCAGGACCACGCAGTTGCACTCCGGCCGGTGTGATGGCACTCCTGCGCAGCAATGGCATTGATCCGGCCGGCAAGCGAGCTGTCGTGGTCGGCCGGAGCATCCTGGTCGGTCAGCCGATGGCTCTGATGCTTCAGTCGGCCAACGCCACGGTGAGTGTGGCTCACTCACGCACAAGTGATCTCGCCACTCTGACCAAGGCAGCAGAGATTCTTGTGGTGGCCGCCGGCCGACCGGGGATGATCGGTGCTGAACAGGTCAGCCCCGGTGCGGTTGTGGTGGATGTCGGCATCCATCGCAAACCGGAAGGTGGACTCTGCGGAGATGTACGCGCCGATGAGGTGGCCGGTGTTGCCGCTGCCCTTACTCCCGTCCCCGGGGGTGTGGGGCCCATGACGGTCACGATGCTGCTCGTGAATACAGTTCTGGCTTGGTGCCATCGACACGGGATTGCTCATGGCCTGGATGACCTGATCAGCTGAATTCATCAATGTCGCTTCAATGGCTCTTCCCCACACCGGTGCTTCAGGTTGACCTTGAGCCTGATGCCGAGACCGTTGCGGCCATGAACGTTGAAATGGAGTCGTTTGATCGCAACGTCTTCCTCCACCCTGAGTTCAGTGATCGCAACAACCTGACCGGTGATCTTCTCGGTCATGCCGGCCTGGATCAGTTGCATCGCATGGATGCTTTTCAATGGCTCAATCAGCGCCTCGCGGAGCAGACCAGCCTCTATCTGGAGGGACTTCTGGGGCCCAAGCATGGCCTTGAAGTCCATATTCAGAAGGCCTGGCCCGTGGTTTGTTCCCAGGACGGGGGCTCAATCGAGCTGCACACCCATCGCAATGCGCAGCTGAGCGCGGTTTTTTACGTGCGTACGGAAGCCGGCAACAGCAGCGGCGAGATCGAGTTTCAGGCACCTGACGACTACTTCAGCCATGTCATGGCGATTCCCTATCGCGATGCTGCTGTTTCAGGAGGCATGTTTTCTCCCGAGCCCAACCGCCTGTTGCTGTTCCCGTCCGATTTGCGACACCGAGTGATGCCATATGAAGGGCAGAGTCCTCGTTACTCCGTGTCCTACGACCTGGCGATTACGACAGCCTCAGGGCAAGGCAAGGAGATGCGGATGCCCCATCCGATGGACTGGGTGCCTCTGACGATGTTCAGTTCTTAGGCCGGGACAACAGTCGCTGCAATCGTCGTTGCAGTCGCCACAACCTCTGAGCCATGGAGGTGCCGGATGCCGACCGGTTGTCCGCCAGCAGCAATCTCAGACGCCCTCGAATGGCCTCGGCTTCAGCTTGCAATTCAAAGCGCTCACGTGAATTGAGTGTTTCGGGGGTCAGCTTTTCAAGCAGGCGTTTGGAGGCCTGCAGATGATGCAAAACCCGACTGGGAACCCGTTCCTGTCGAAGCTGCTGACGGGTCTCGTCCACCGCCGATTCAATGGCTCGCGCCAGTCGTTTCGGGTCCTGATTCTCAAGAACCTCTGCGACGAGTCTGCGGCGATGGCGACGTTTCAGCCGTGTTGACTTGTTTCGCAGGCTTGGCTGCAGATGTCCCTCCTCGATCAGACGTTGCAGGACCAGTGCTGGCATTGAGCGGTGGATCGGTGCTTCAAACGGGAACTGTCGATCGAAGGTGGGTGCGAGATCACGGCGCTGCTGGATCAGCAGCAACCCGATGGCCTGCCAGGGTTCACGGAGATCATCCGAGAGTGCTTGCAGCTGTTGCTGCAGCTTCTGGAACAACGGTTCGCAGGCTGACACCAGCGAGTACTGATGCGGCGCCTTGCAGAGGCTGCCGAGGTAGGTCTCGACCAGCGAGAGTTGTTCGAGCTCCTGGTCAAGCGTCTCTCTGGAATCCAGTTGATACGCCTCTTTCACCCAGTCCGGATCGAGCCCGAGGACCTCGATCTGCTGTCGGAGTTTGAGGCGGCGATCGACCCAGCCGTAGGGCAGCTTGGTTTCCGGTGCAAGCTGCAGGGCGGTTTCGATGTACTCAACCTCGCTGCGAGACACACTGGCCGGCAGAACGGCGACGAGGGGCTGACTGAATCGCTGGTAGATCTCTGGGTTTTCGCTGAGGAGTTGCCGCATGGCTGACAAACGGCGGTTGCCGTTGATCACCACACCCGTTGCATCGACAAGCAATGGCTCGGTCTGGACCTTCAGTCGCCGCAACTCCCGCAGAATCGGCCCCCGCTCATCGGCGGCCTTCTCCAGCAGCAGACGATGCAGGAGCACCTGCGTGTCCGCTTTGGCCTCTTGCTGATACAAGCGATTCAGTTCGGCGGGATGCTGCGAGAACTGTTCCTGCAGAGCAGCCAGCAGGCGGCCGTTGTCGACGCGGTAGACGAGAAGCTCCTGGTCCAGATGGACCGTCGGCAACTGCGTTGGACCGTGACGAAGGCTGATCCAGTGATCGGGAACAACTCCTGAGCAGGCCTCTTCGATGCGATCCCGTCGCTTCGCAGGGTTCTCAATAGGGGCGAGCACCTGACCTCCAGGGTTGAACAGGAGGTCCAGTGTCACCGCAATCGCTCTGCCTGAGAGAATCCCGCCAGTTCAGGCCTCTCCATGACCGACGGCTTTGATTTCAAGGCCTATCTGAACCAGGCCAGGGAACGGGTGGAGGCTGCCCTTGATGGTTCTCTGGCTCCTGAGCGGCCTGAGTCCCTGCGAGAAGCGATGCGTTACTCGCTTCTGGCCGGCGGCAAGAGACTGCGACCCATTCTCTGCCTGGCGGCCTGTGAACTCGCTGGTGGCGAGGCTGAGCTGGCGATGCCGACAGCTGTGGCCCTGGAGATGATCCACACCATGTCGTTGATCCACGACGATCTGCCAGCTATGGATGACGATGACCTTCGTCGTGGAAGGCCGACCAATCACAAGGTGTACGGGGAGGCCGTGGCGATCCTGGCCGGCGATGCCCTGCTCACACGAGCGTTTGAAATGGTGTCGCTCCGCAGTCCAGGCGTGCCGCCGGATCGTCTGCTCAAAGTGGTGGGAGAGCTTTCGCTTGTCGCCGGTGCTCCCGGGCTTGTCGGTGGCCAGGTGGTGGATCTTGAGAGCGAAGGCAAGGACGTTGATCTCGACACCCTGGAATACATCCATCTCCACAAGACGGGCGCCCTGCTCAGCGCCTGCGTGATCACCGGAGCCATAGTCGGCGGTGCCGATGAAGCACTGATCTCCGCACTGCGTGTGTATGCCCGTGGCATCGGGCTCGCGTTTCAGATCATCGATGACATTCTGGACATCACGGCCAGCAGCGAGGTGTTGGGCAAGACAGCTGGCAAGGATCTGGTCGCCGACAAAACCACCTACCCGAAGCTGCTGGGACTTGAAGAGTCCCGCCGGCGAGCAGATGCCCTGGTCGGGGAGGCCAAGGATGTTCTCGGGCCATGGCAGCAACGCGCGATGCCGTTACTGGCCCTGGCAGATTTCATCACCAGCCGCGACCGATGATCGAGACGGCCCCAACCCATGCCGTGGTGCATGAGCTGATCGATAACGCCTCACTCGCCTGGGGATTGGCGGCCTGCGGCCTGGCCCAGCTTTCCAAGTTGTTCATCGAACTCGTTCTTCACCGACGCTGGCGGCCCGCTGTCCTGGTCGAAACCGGAGGCATGCCGTCAAGCCATTCGGCTCTGGTGACAGGTACAGCTGCCGGTCTGGGCTGGACGATGGGCTTTGACCATCCTCTCTTCGCCTTGGCGGCCACCGTTGCGTTCATCGTGATGTACGACGCCAGCGGGATTCGGCGTGCAGCAGGGTTCACAGCGGAACGGGTCAATGCTCTGCCCGATGAACTCTGGCCTGAGACCCTCGAGAAACCCCTCAAGGAAAGTCTTGGTCACAGCCGTCTGCAAGTGCTTATCGGCAGTCTGATCGGTCCTGCTGTCGCCTTGCCAGGTTTGGTCTTTCTTGGTTCGCCACTGCATCTGATCAGCATCATCGGAGCGGGGTCGGGGTGAGACCTGCAGCGGAGCTCACTGCTGATCAGAAGCGAGCGTCGGAAGCCTTTTTGGAGTGGCTGAATCGGCCCGCGGATGGCCTGCCATTCGTCCTGAGCGGATACGCCGGCAGCGGCAAGACCTTCCTGTCGATGCGTCTGCTGCGTCAGGTTGAAGACAGTGGACTGTGCTGGACCGTTGTGGCGCCGACGCACAAGGCCGTCGGAGTGTTGCGACAAGCGCTTGATCTGGAGGGGCTGTCCCCCACCTGGTATCCCTCCACGATTCATCGGTTGTTGCGTCTCAAGCTCAAGCGGCAGGGAGATGCGGAAGCCTGTGAACCCACAGAGCAGACGGCGATGGCCCTCGAGCACCTCGGGCTCGTGCTGGTGGACGAGGCCTCGATGGTCGACAGCACACTCCTGGGCATCGCGCTGCAGTGCGCTCATCCCTTCAAGACGCGACTGGTGTTCGTCGGTGATCCAGCCCAGCTTCCGCCGGTTGGCGAGCCCGAGAGTCCTGTTTTCGCAATGCGCCGTGCCTGCTGCGCCTCACTCAGCGAGGTGGTGCGGCATCAGGGCCCGGTGCTGCAGCTGGCAAGCCGGCTGCGCGATGGAGGCCTCCCCTGTCGCAATCCTCCGTTGCTGCCGGCCATCCACGATGCCCGTGGCCAGGTGATCTGCACCGACAAACAGAGCTGGCTTGACCAGGCCCGCACAGCCCTGCGCCAGGCATCGCTCCAGGACAATCCCGATGCTGCAAGGGTTCTCTGCTACACGAATCGCACCCTTGAGAGGCTGGTTCCCCATGCCAGACGGGCGATTCATGGAGAGATGGCTGATCAGATGCCGGTTCTGCCCGGCGAGGTGCTGATCAGCCGCTCGGCTGTGATGGCGCCGGCCTCCCGTGATGGTGCGGAAGCCGGGGAGGAGCCGGACATGGTGCTGGGCTCCAATCGAGAGGTGCTGGTCCTTGATGTGGCCCCTGAAGCCTGTGATCTGGCGGACTTTGGCTGTTCCCCCAGCGATGGTCCGGTGCCGGTGATCAAGACACTCTCTGCAACCGTTCGTGCCGGCGAGTTGGACCTGACCCTTCGCCTTCAGCCTCCGGCGGGGTCCGCCGCGCGCTCGTTGCTGGATGAAGCCATGCAGCGGCTGCGACAGCAGGCAAGGGACGCTGGCAAAAAAGGAGGACGGCCCTTCTGGCGCCGTTACTTCCTGATCAGAGATGCGTTTGCATCCCTCGGACCGGCAGCGGTCTTAACGGTCCATCGCAGTCAGGGGAGCACCTTCGGAGACGTGTTCGTTGCCCCTGACGTGTTCTGGCCGCAGGACCTGACCCTGCGTCGTCAGTTGGTCTACGTGGCGGTCAGTCGGGCTCGAACCGGTGTCTGGCTTGTGGGTCAGGGAGACGCTGCCGAGGAGCGTGCCATCTGGCTGGATCGGCTCAGATCCGAGTCAGCCCCGACAGTCCCTGCCAGCCCAGATAGCCACCCAGGACAAGACTGACGCCAGCCACAACCAACTCTCCGTGGGCGAACAGAAGTTGCTTGCAATGCTGCAGAACCGGGAGGACCCGTTCTCGCCTGATCAACACCGCTGCAAACGGCAACAGCATCAGAATGCTGGCCGCAAGGGTGAACAGGACACCGCCGACCAGCTCCTTATCAAGTGGTAGTCCTGCGGCCAGGATTACGGAGGCCGACTTGGCGAACAGCAGCAAGTCGTCTGGCGTGATCACCTGAACCAGAGAGCTGAGAGCGATCAGCAAAGGCATGGGCATCGCTGTGAGGCGATCCACCGTGCGGGTCCAGCCCGGCGGTCCATCACTGTTGGTGATGGCATTCAGGCACTCTCTGCCACCAAGCGTGAGCAGGGCGCCGCCACCGATCAGATCCAGCCCGGTCCTTGGATGGGAGCCGTGCGTCATGTCGAGGACCAGACCATGTCCGAGGGTCAGCAAAGCGACCAAGGTCAGCAAGCTGGTGACAACCCAGGCCGCCAGAAACAGGCCACCGCGTCGTAGGGGCGAAGGACCGAGCAGCAGAAGTAGGAGAACGGCGATGTGCAGTGGAGAGATCGCCAAGCCGATGCCGAAAGCGGTCAGATCACTCCAGAGAGAAACTCCAGTCATGGCGTTGGGCTTTCGCTAGCGGTTCCGGGGACTTTCACCCGCTCTCAGAATGCCAACCCAGCGGCATCCTTCGCTGCAGGACCGTTCGCAGACGACAGGCATGGGACCTGTCACTGATCAGGTTCCTCAGTCGAGGGTCTGCAGCGATTGGCCTTGTCCTGCCCGTTCAGTCCGGGGGACGTTCGTCCTGGCAATCTCTGTTCTGATCGTCGCGTTCGGGTTGGTCGCTTGAAAGGGGCAGGCCCGCCCTCGCCCCCGAGTGAATCACCCTGAAGAGTGTCGAAGCATGGCTTCGTCAAAGCATGGCTGTCGTCGAACCATGGCTGTCGTTCATCACACGTCCAGACGTCGTCCAGCACATGTAGTCGATCAGATGTAGCCGATCAGATGTAGTCGATTAGATGTAATCGATCACGTCTTGATGTTAGCGACCGTGCTCGAGGCATGTCAGAGCGGTCGCCGACCAGCCTTTGCTGTTCGGTTCAGAAGCGTTCAAGCGGTTGCGTTGGAGCATTCCAGCGAGAGATCGCTCTCTTGCCGCGTTCCCAGCCGAGAACGCTCACCGATGCTGTGCCGAGTTTGAACAAACTGCCACCGGAGGCGCCAAGCCCCAGCCAGGTGCCCGTGAGCGCCCTGAGGATGTGACCGTGGGCGAACAGAGCAACATCCCCCTCTCCTGGAGCCGCCAGAGCTTTTCCAATCGCTGTTTCGCATCGAGCCTGAACCTGCTCAGCGTTTTCGCCGTTGGGGCAGCCATGGGTCCAGACCGTCCAGTCAGCGATGGTCTCGCGGATCTGCGGCGTTGTGATCCCTTCGTAATCGCCGTAGTCCCACTCAAGGATGTCCCTCTGCAGTTGCATCTGAGCTCCGAGTCCAGCCAGTTCGCAGGTTCTGCGGGCACGTTGCAGCGGTGAGCTGAACACGGCGGCGAAGGCCTGCTTCGCAAGAATGGGGGCCAGGGCTGCCGCCTCCTGTTCTCCCTCGGGCAGCAGTGGAAGGTCGGTGCTGCCGGTATGCCGGCCGTTCAAGGCCCATTCCGTGGCTCCATGGCGCAGAAGCCAGAGCTGACGTTGCGAGTCGGACATGGAATGCTCAGGCAGGGGCAACCTGTTCAGGATGACCAGGGCTGGATCGATCCGTCACATGGTCAGGATCAGAGCTCCCAGTCCGATCCCCACAACCAAACTCACAATGCCGAGCAGCGCGCGCCAGAAGGCCGTGCTGCGTGGATTGAAAAAGTCCTGATTCATGGAACGACGCTGATGGTCGGCTCAGTCTCGGCAGGAGGTGCCGGAAAGGGGAAGCGTCGAAACACCTTGTGGTGCAGCGTTGAAAGCGAGGCGTCGTAGTGCGCATCAGCGACCACGCTGTAGCGATATCCGAGCACGACAGGCTGATCCAGGTCGGCTTCGCAGCCGCGGATGAAGGTGTCAACCGTTGCGGAACCGCCGCCCAAGCGCGCCTCTGGAATGCGCACCTTGAAGGTCCCCTCACCTTGCCTCCAGCGATGACAGGCGAGCTGCGCGTCCTCCGTGCTGGCGTACATCCGCTGGGCAGGTTGGCGCTTGGCACTCACCACATCCATTCCGATCAAGTGCACCACGGTGATGGTGAAAATGATGCTGAAACGGAACATGGTCTGGCCTGGGCACACCCATGACGTCGACCTAGCCATGGAGAACGTGTCAGGGCCGCCCTGTTCCCAATCTCTTTATGGGACTGATCTGATTGGGCTGATTCAGTAGCGCACTTCAAACCAGTCCTCCCCTGTGGCAGGCAGCCTCACAGGCAGCACCTGCAGCACCCTGGCTCCAGGCGGTCCCTGTTCGCACCAGGCCCTCAGTTCGGCAATGGCATGGGGTGAACCTTCAGCCTGCACTTCCACGCTGCCGTCATGCCGGTTGCGGACCCAGCCAGTGATGCCGAGGTCCTGAGCGCGTCGGCAGCAGCTGCTGCGGAACCCAACCCCCTGCACGCGACCGTGGATCAGCAGTTGCCAACGCTCGAGGAAGGGATGCAGACGTGCTTGTGCGCGACTTACAAAGCGTCGCTCCAGAGATTCGGCGCGGCTGCGAGAGCGTCGCGCCACCGGGAACAGATCGTCGTAGAGCTGGCCCAGTGCAGGTGAACCCAGCTGGCGTGAAGTCTTTGATCTCCCCATCCTTCCCTCACCTGTTCAAGACGCCACCCCTCAATTTCCCACAGCGCCATGTCGGACGGGCGCGTGTCGAGGGACCAGCGATGGAACTCATGCCCCTGCAGCTGCTCGTTCTGACGCGTCAGGAGACCATTGCGCCTGGGTCGAAGGGTGCGATATCCAACCTGAAGTCGTCCCCTGCTGGCTGCAAACGGAAGGAGTCCCGCCATGGCCCGTCCGGTGCCGTCAAGATCGGTCAGGGTTCGTCCCAGCAGCAGCATGCCGCCGCATTCGGCGTAGATCGGCAGCCGCCCTGAAGCCTGGCGCAGACTGCTGAGACTGCGCTTGCAGTGGCTGAGCTGCTCGGCATGCTGCTCCGGGAACCCGCCGGGCAGGATCAGTCCGCGTGCTTGGGCAGGCAGTGGTTCATCGGCCAGGGGACTCCAGGGCAGGAGCGGCATTGCCATGTGTTCAAGAAGCTCTCCTGTTTCCTGGTATCGGAAGTGAAAGGCCTCATCGGAGGCCACGGCCACCGGCAACGACTCGCCTGTCGGCTGCGGGAGGTTGGCCACTGGATCGTCTCCAACCCTTGGGGCGGCCAGAAGTGGCTCGAGCCGTTGGAGGTTGAGATGGGTCTTTGCCAGGTATGCCCAGCGCTTCAGGCGTTGATTGCGGTTGTCCAGTTCATGGGCAGGGGCAAGACCGAGATGCCTGCAGGGGAGTGCCAGATCGTCGGTTCGCGGCAGGCAGCCCAGCAGCGGCACGTCGATGCCGGTCAGCACATCCGCCAGGAGGTCCCGGTGCCGTGCACTGCTGACACGGTTCAACACAACACCGGCCAGCTGCAGCGTCGGGTCGTGATCACGAAAACCACGGACCAGGGCTCTAAGCGAAGCGGCCTGCCCGCCGGCGTCCACAACGAGCACCACCGGCAGATTGAGCAGCTTTGCCGTTGCAGCAGTGCTGCCTTGCTCACTGCTGCCCAGGCCGTCGAACAACCCCATGACGCCCTCGACAAGAGCAAGCTGGGCTGAGCGGCTGTAGCCGTGAAAAGCCCTCACAACCCAGCTCTCACCACAGAGGTTGCTGTCGAGGTTGCGGCAGGAGCGCCCGGCAGCCGTGCTCAGAAGCTGGGGATCGAGGTAGTCCGGCCCAACCTTGTAAGGCTGAATAACGCGCCCAGTGGATCGCGCCCAGCTCAGGAGAGCCAGGCTGAGAAGGGTCTTGCCGCTGCCGCTGGCTGGCGCCGCGATGACAACGGCCATGGGGTGGAGTGGTTGCTAGGCCAGCAGCCTGGCAGCCAGGGGTGCCGCGGCGGCCAGCAGGGGATTGGTGGTGTCGTGCCCACCACTGAGCAGACGGGCGACATCCATCTCCGGAGAGGCGTGCTGGGTGGGAACCAGCTCCTCCAACAGTTCCATGCTGGCCATGCCGCCACCTTCCAAACGCATGCAGCCACCGGATTCGGCGCAAAGAATCACGCAGACCCCTTTGGCATTGTCCGGCTGGCTGACGAGACGCAGGCCGACCATCTGTCCTGCATGGACACTGGGCTGGCCCATGGGCACGGACATCAGATGGAAGTTCACCTCAACCCCGTCGCCGCGTCTGAAGCGGGAAGCGATGCCGTCCTCCGTGGCTTCGGTGTGCTCCAGCTGCCAGCCCAGTCGATCGGCAACCCAGCCTGCCAGCAGGAGCCCCTGGGCTGGATGGTGGCCTTCGACATCGATGTCGAACTGCACGATATGGCTGAGGGCATCACGACGATGGGGAGGGTCAAAGACCATCGCCAGCGTCTCGTGCCAGCTGCGCAGTCGCAGCCAGTTCAGATCGTTGACAGCCTGTCCTGACTCCACTCGATCGCGCAGCAGGTCAAGGCAATGGCGGGGAGTGCCGTTGGCGGTGTCGATGATGAGGCGTCTTGGAGAGCTGGCCAGCTGCTCCAGGAGCCCTGACGCTTCATCGAGGAAACCGTTCCACCACACCCAGGACGGCATGGATGGCGGAAGCAGAGGTTGAAGGATGTTCATCCCGTCCTGGAGCGCGTCATGGCCGCCTCGCAGCACCACAACATCGCCACAGGCTGCGGTGCCGCCACCTTCTTCCGGCAGTGGGCAGTAGGCCGCCACGAGGGTTTCCAGTGGCTTGCCGTCGTCGATGGTGGGTGCCAGCGTGATTAGACGTCGCGGTTGCAGGGCACTGAGAGCTGGATCGATGTACTGCCCCCGCAGGTCGTCGCTGGCTTCACTCCCCTCGAACGCGGCGCATGCCCTGATCACAGCGATGTCCAGGGGCGGGGTGCTCAGAGGCAGATCGGCATCGGCAATGGCCTGCCGGCCTGCCGCGATCAACTGCTTGGACTGCTGCCCAGTGATCGGCCCTTTGAGACGGCCACTTCTCACAAGCTGCTGCTCGGCCCAGGCGGGTTGCCAGATCAGCAGGCAGAACGTGTTGGCCCCCGTTCCTGTGCTGCCTTGCTGCTCAGGGGACCAAAGCTGCTCGAGGTAGGTGGGAACCTCGGCAGGGGCGAGTTCCAGAGGGGTCTGAAGGGTGAGCTGGGGGGACATGGCTGAGGGTGCGGGCGCAGAGTTGGTCGGGTGTCAGGTGATCTCAGGGACGGCGCCAGAGCAGTCCGTCACGGGCCATCAGGGCATCGGCGGCGGCTGGTCCCCAGGTGCGTGATTCATAGGGATAGATCGGCAGCTGCCAGGGGCTGTCTTCAATCAGTTCCAGCAGCGGCGTGTAGAGCCGCCAGGCCGCCTCCACTTCGTCACTCCGAGTGAACAGGGTCGGATCGCTGAGCATCGCGTCGGCCAGCAGGCGCACATAGCCCTCATCGGAGGGTTCGCCGAAGGATTCGTCGTAGGAGAATTCCATGTCTATCGGGCGACTGCGCATGCCTGACCCCGGAGATTTCACCTCGAAGCGGAATTCGGCTCCTTCATCGGGCTGAATCCTCAGGATCAGCTGATTGGCCGTTGGCCCACCGGTTGCGGCATCAAAAAGATGCACCGGAGCCTCACGGAAGGTGAGCACGACTTCGCTGAGACGCTTGGCTAGGCGTTTGCCGGTTCGGACATAGAAGGGAACACCCTGCCAACGCCAGTTATCGATGAACAGTTTCAGAGCGACGTAAGTCTCCGTCGTGCTGTTGTGATCAACACCCGGTTCCTGGCGGTAACCGGCCAGAGGGGAATTTTGGGTGCCGCCGGGGCCGTACTGACCGCGGATGCAGCAATTCCAAGGCTCCAGCTCATCGGCCAGGCGAGCCGCCTGAAGGACCTTGGCTTTTTCATTGCGGATCGCCTCCTGATCGAACCGTCCCGGAGCTTCCATGGCCGTGATGGCCAGCATCTGGGTGAGGTGGTTCTGCACCATGTCTCTGAGGGCACCCGATGATTCGTAGTAGCCGGCGCGTTCCTCAACTCCCACCGTTTCTGCGGCGGTGATCTGGACACTTGAGATGTAATTGCGGTTCCAGATCGGCTCGAAAATCGTGTTGGCGAATCGCAGCACCAGGATGTTCTGGACTGTTTCCTTGCCGAGGTAGTGGTCGATCCTGAAAATCTGATTTTCCTGGCCGCAGCTCTGAACCACCTGGTTGAGGGCCTGGGCGCTGCCGTAATCACGACCGAAGGGTTTCTCAATCACCACCCGGCTTCGCTTGGGATCCTTCAGCAGGCCGGCGTCGGCGAGGGCCCGGCAGCCACTTCCGTAGAACTTTGGTGACACCGAGAGATAGAAGGTTCGGTTTCCGCGCGTGGCGCACTGCTGGTCGATTGTCTCGAGGCGACCACCCAGGCGAACCACATCCTGCGGCTGCTGCAGATCTACGGGTTCGTAGAAAAGCTTCGCGGAAAATTGTTCCCAGGCCTTGGGATTCTCCTCAATTTTTGAGGCCAGAGCTTCTGTCATCTTGCCTCTGAACTCCTCATCACTCCAGGGGCGACGAGCACAGCCGAGCAGGGCGAATTCACTGGGCAGGCGCCGTTGTTTGAACAGTTCAAACAGGGCTGGAACAAGTTTTCGATGCGTCAGGTCACCGCTTGCTCCAAAGATCACCAGACACTGCGGCGAGATGACGCGTTCCTGACGAAGTCCAACCCGCAACGGATTGGTGATCGTGGCGGTCATGGAGCATCGGCTTCTGCCGTCGGTTTAGGCACGGAAGCGGAAATGCACAGTGCTCCATGACATCCCGCCATGAATTGACGTTTTTTTGTGTCCAACCCCAAAAAAAAGCCCACCCGGGAGGGTGGGCGCATGGACATCGGGCTCATCGTTGATCCCGAGACCGTGTGGCTGGATTCAGTACGTCTCCACGTGCCAGCGATCAGCCTTTTTCAGTTGTGGCCGAAGTTCTGACCAGTCGAGCCCCTTGGCGGCGGCGGCTGCGGTCATCGCTTCATCGATTCCGGGCTCCATGCCCCTGAGACCGCACATGTAGACGTGGGTCTTGGGGTTTTCGATCATTGAGAAGATCTCATCGGCATGCTCGAGAACCCTGTCCTGGATGTACATCCGACCACCCTTGGTGTTCTGTTGTTCCCGGCTGATGGCTTTTGTGTAGCGGAAGTTGTCAGGGAATTCGCGCTCGTAATGCTCGAAGTCGGCGTCGTAAAGCAGGTTCGGGGTTTTGGGTGCGCCCATGAACAACCACGCCTTGCCGCGGAATGTCCAGCCATTGGCGTCCCGCTCGCGAGTTTCGAACATGCGACGCAGGTAGGTGCGCATCGGAGCAATCCCGGTACCGGTGGCCAACATGATGATGTTGGCGTCCTCGTCCTCGGGTAGAAGCATTTCCTTGCCGACCGGGCCGGTGATCTTCACCTTGGTGCCAGGTTCGATGTCGCAGAGGTACGTGGAGCAGACCCCGTAGATCTTTTCACCATCCTCGTTTTTGTACTCCAGCTGGCGAACGCAGAGAGACACGGTGTTGTCCTTGAGATCGTCGCCATGGCGAGTGCTGGCAATCGAGTACAGGCGCAGTTTGTGCGGCTTGCCCTTGGCGTCTTCGCCCTCAGGAATGATGCCGATGCTCTGACCCTCGACATACTCCAGCTGAGGGTCACCGCCGGAGAGGTCAAAGGTGATGTGCTGGACACGGCCAATTCCACCGTCCTTCACTAAGGCGTAGTTCTCGGTGACTGTGCCCATGAAGGGCGTTTTCGGTTTGTAGGTGTTGACGGGAACGTTGGCATGCGGCTTTTTCGGAGCCGGTGCGGAGGCAGGCGTCGTTGTCACGGCTTTCGGGGCAGGTGCACTGGAGGCGGCCGCCGGCGCTGTGGGAATGTCCTCAACAGCAGGCGACACACTTAGGATTTTGGCGCCGGAAGCACTCAGACGCTTGTAAAGGGTGTTGAGATTTTCCATAGCAACGCGATACGTCCGCGTCACCGAGCTTCCTGAACCGGCCTGGATGCCGCTGGCAACAATGGTGAAAAGAGACGTCGACGTCCCACCAGCCGTGGCATTCGGCACCTGCATGTCAGTTCTGAACTTGAGTGGCGAGACTATAGGCATGGCCTCGGATTCATCACTGTTTGGATTGTTTCCGGATCTTCTGCAATATTTTTCGGTTGACTTCCTTAAGATCGGTAGGTGAATCGTCTCATCTAGGCAACTTCAGCATTGGTCCCCCACCAGGCACTCTTCCGCAACACCCTCAGGGATGCCTCCGGTCCAAGGGAGGACAGCATTCAGCAGACGATGGAGCGGATGCCGCAAGGGGTCCGGCGTCTTGCTGTTCAGCTGCGCACGTCGATCCCGGTGGATGTGCTCTGGGAGGTTCTCACGGACTATGAACGGCTCGAGACGTTCATTCCCAACCTGGTCAGCAGTCGACTTGTCTACAAGGATGGTCAAACCGTGCGACTGCAGCAGGTCGGCAGTCAGCAATTCATCGGCCTGCGCTTCTCTGCCCAGGTTCTGCTCGAGCTCACCGAATACAGGCCCGAAGGCTTGCTCCAATTCCGGATGCTCAAGGGTGATTTCAGACGTTTTGAGGGATCATGGAGAGTTCGCAGTCTTCCCGGAGGTTCGTCACTGGTGTACGAACTCACCGTTCAGGGATGTCTCGGCATGCCGATCGGTCTGATTGAAGAACGCCTTCAGGACGATCTTTCCAGCAATCTGTCAGCGGTCGAGCGCGAAGGCTACCGCCGCTGTCAGGGCGACTGAAGTCATACCCCCAAGGGGATTCGAACCCCTGTCGCCTCCGTGAAAGGGAGGTGTCCTAGGCCTCTAGACGATGGGGGCGAGGCCGTGATCCGTGAACCTTCTGTGTTCCTTATCACGTCCAAAAGCTACGGGTCCGCCTCACCCTCCGTCAAGACAGCCTGCCCCCATTCCTGCCCCTGGCCCTGCCAGATCGGAACCGTGAAGTAGAAGCAGGCTCCTTCATCCGGTTCCGACACCACCCAGATGCGTCCGCCGTGAACTTCCACGATCCGGCGGCAGACCGACAGTCCGACGCCGAAGCCGGTGGTGCGGTTGGACGTCTGGGGAAGCCGAACCCGATCCAGAAAAATTCTTTGCTGCTCTTCCGAGGGAATGCCGGGTCCGCTGTCACAGACGCTCACTTCAACCCACTGGCTGGTGCGATGAAGCATCGTCAGTGTGATGTGGCCACCGTTTCCGGTGTATTTCAGAGCATTTTCAAGCAGGTTGAGCAGCACCTGCCGCATCCGCCGTTGATCGGCGAACACCTTGGGTAAATCAATGGGAATATCCGTGCGGATCTCCACATTGCGGCCAAGCCACAGCTTCTCCAGTTCAAGGATCACTTCGGCAGACACGCTGGCGAGATCCAGTCGCTGGGGGTTGAACAGCGTTTCCCAGCGTGTGGTTCCAACCTCGAGCAGATCCTTGGAGAGGGCCTCCATCTCCTCCAGCCGCCGGGTGATCACATCCTGGAAACGATCCATGTCGATCTGACCCAGCCGTTGACTCTGCAAAGCCAATGCAGCGGCTGTCAGAGGAGTGCGAAGTTCGTGGGCCACCATGCGCAGCAGCCGTTCCTGGGCGTGGATGCGATCGATCAGGGTTTCGTTTTCCTGACGCAGGACCAACAACTGATCTTCCAGCTGCAGTTCCTTCTGGGTTCTGCTGCCGTCGAGTTCAGTCGGTCGAAGGCTCAATCCCAAGCCGCTGACGACGCCGTCCTGCTGCCAACGTGGGACCCAGCCCTTCAGTTGCTGAAGGATGTTGCTGCCAGCGAAGACCTGTTTTGGGGATGGGGAGAGCTTGATCAAAGCCGGTGTCACCACCAATCGGTGCAGTTCGAGCAACTCAGGCTGTTGCATTGGATCAGCCAGCTGCAGCGTGACTTCGAAACCAACGTCCTCCCGTTCCAGATAGTGAACCAGGGAGCGCAGATTATTTCCAGAGAGATGATGGCGCGCTGCCACCAGCAGCAGCTGAAGCTGCTGGCGACCCTTGGGACCGGCCTCATTCACGCGGTATCCGGTCTGGAAATCGGAGGCTCACCTTATGGGTTTTTGACTCAGACGGCATCTGGGCTAAGACAACTAGGAAGGTTTCAGTGCGTATTGAGCGCCGGCCATGTCGCTTTTCTCTGCGAACAACCGGGTGTCACTCACGGCCTCAGGCCATGTCACGGATTCTCCATCGATTCAGGTGGACAGCAATTTGCGACGGTGGTTCGCACGCAATCTCGGCGTCTGGCGTTCACGTCGTCAGTACCTGTTCAGTGACGACCAGGTGATGCACCTGGACATGAATCTGAAAATGGAGGCTTTTGCAGAGCCGCAGGCGGGAGAGACCCGCTACAGATTCAGCTGGTGGCCCGAGGCTGGCCAGTCGGATGAATTCTTTGCGCGTAAGCCCTGGTACGAACGCGAAGGGGTGATGGAAGCCACCCTCTGGGGGCATCAGCTGCAACGCAGTCGTGGCTACCTGAACGCTGATCCCGTCCGAACCCGACTCCGTCAGGTGGATGAGCATGAGACCATTCTTGAGTCTCATTACCAGCAATGGGACATCCTTGAACACATCCGACTGGTTGACCAGGACCGTTATCGCTATAGAGCGATTTACAGTTGGGAAAATGGGGAATTAGCCGTCGTTGAACATCATCACGAAATTCGTATGGAATCAGATTTGCCCTTGATCAATTAAATATGGCTGATCAATGGTTTCTCTAGTTGTACGCCAACGGATTTCTTGTTTCAGTATCAATTTCATTGAGCTCCTAAGCCATAGCCCAGTTTAAAAAGCGAGCCCATCCTCGAAGTCAATCAGTTCGGTTGGGTTAATGTATTGGAAATATTAAGCCGTCATGTTCGGTTCCATCAAAAAGTCACTGACTTGCGCCGCATTTTCATTGCTCTTTGCTGGAATGTCTCAGCCAGTGGTCAATGCCCAGGCCCAGCCTGCTAAAACCAAACCGGCGACCAATGTAGAATTGAATACGTATTTGCAGATATCGGCTGTCACCTTCTGCGTTGCCCGCACGAGCGGTTTGGATTTTCGAAAATCAATGCAAGTTGCACTCGCTGGCGTTGGAAATGTCATTTTCTCCAAGCATGGCGGGGTCGTTGCTGGCAATCCAAAGCCCCTCACTGAGCAGCAATTTGCAAGTAACACCGCCTTGAACGTCGTCAGTGGAGCCCTGAGAGGATGTCCAAAGCAGGTTCCGGCGAAGCAGAAAGAGGAGTTCAATAAATTCCTTGAAGAGGCGAAGAAGTCTGGAGGCTGAGACCTTCTTCACCGGATGTTTCGATTCATTGGTTACGCATCGAGCGTCTCGCACTGGCTCGATTGCAATCCCTCAGTGTCTTCTTGGCCGGCTTGAGGCTTTCGTAATGGCCTTCAGGTGGCTCTGATTCTTGATCGTCTGCCAGGTCGATTGCTGGGATTTTGTAGACAAATCAAGTTGTTGTGCTTATCGGCTGCCGTTTTTTCGGTCTCTATTCAGGTTTCTACGTTGTTAATGCCCGTTCAAGGTTGGTGGTTGATGGATGGAATTGATCTGTAGAAGTGAGGTTGACATTCAATGATTATGTCTTTGCATTTGCATCTGTCACCATTGGCCGGAGTTTGTTTGGGGTCTCTGGATTTGTCTGAAGCGTTGAATGGGACTGCTATCTGAATTGATGAACTCAAACCAAGAGCCTCGCCTGGGACGAGCAGTTGCATTCTGAAGCAGTTGTCTGAAGGTCTGGACGCATCTCAGTCGTTGGGACGAGCTTTTGTTGAGTGGTCCGGACATGGTCCGGGCTCACAGCCCTCAGACGATTGATCAATGAACAGGTTCGTCCCCTTCATGGCCCTCGCCATTGGTGGAGCGTTGTTGGCCGCGGCTCACCCTGCCAGGGCTCAGCCTTGGTCCGCTGCAGCTCCCGTTCAGATCTATCCGGTGGCCCCAGCAGTGCCGAGGCCTTACGCCACGCCCTATTCCGGGAATCCCTACGCCAATACGGCCTATCCAGATCCTTACCAGGAGGCTCAGCGGCGTTGCAACCGCGGTCGACTCATCGGAGGCATCATCGGAGGCAGTCTTGGTTACGCAGCGTCCCGAGATGACGGACGGAGCTGGGCTGTTCCGCTTGGTGCTTTGCTCGGTTCCCAGATGGGTTGTAATACCGGTGCCGGTCGCGGACCTCTGCCGTGGTGATTGATCCGCCAGGATCAAACCACTTTGCGTTCAGGCGTCGCGATGGACGTTGCTGCTCCGATCCGCCTGGTGGATTACACCCCCTGGCCCTTCGCACTCCCTGAGATCCACCTCGATGTGGATCTCAGGTCCGATCATGTGCTTGTGACCAGTCGCCTGCTGTTGGAGCCACTGCAGGCAGGAGCACCTCTGGAGCTCCATGGCATGGAGCTGTTGATCGAGTCGATTGCAATCGATGGAGAGGCTCTGGAGAGTCAGTGCTGGCAACAGACAGATGACCGTCTCACCATCCCTGAACCGCCAGCGCTGCCGTTCGTTCTCAACCTTCGCTGCCGTATCGATCCGTATCGCAACACGTCACTGGAAGGCCTTTACGCCAGTGGCGGCATGCTCACCAGTCAGTGTGAGGCTGAGGGGTTCCGTCGGATCACCTACCACCCGGATCGGCCCGACGTCCTGAGTCGCTGGAAGGTTCGGATCGAAGCGGATCGCGCCGGTTTTCCGGTGTTGCTCAGCAACGGCGATGCGGCCGAAACGGAGGATCTTCCAGGCAATCGTCACGCCGTGATCTGGGAGGACCCCCATCCCAAACCCTCGTATCTGTTCGCTCTCGTTGCCGGAGATCTTGAGGAGATCCGCGATCACTACGTCACATCCGAGGGGCGCCAGGTCACGCTCCGTTTGCATGTTGAGCGGGGTGATGAGCCCTACACAGCCCATGCGATGGCTTCCCTGAAGCGGGCGATGGCATGGGATGAAAAGGTCTACGGACTGGCGTACGACCTCGATGAGTACAACATCGTCGCCGTACGCCACTTCAACATGGGCGCGATGGAGAACAAAAGCCTCAACATCTTCAATTCAAAGCTGGTGCTGGCTGATTCCGAAACCGCCACGGACGGAGAGCTTGAGCGAATCGAAAGCGTGATCGCCCACGAATACTTCCACAACTGGACCGGCAATCGCATCACCTGTCGAGACTGGTTCCAGCTCTCTCTGAAGGAGGGGCTCACTGTGTACCGCGATCAGTGCTTCACCGCTGATCTTCATTCCCCGGCCGTGAAACGGATCGAGGATGTCTCGATGCTTCGCAACACTCAGTTCCGGGAGGATGCCGGCCCGACCGCTCATCCGGTGAAGCCGAGCGAGTACCAGGCAATCGACAATTTCTACACAACGACGATCTACGAAAAGGGTGCGGAGCTGATCCGCATGTTGCGCACACTGCTTGGCGAGGAGCGATTCATGAGGGGAATGGCGACCTATGTGAGTCGATTCGACGGGACAGCTGCCACCACAGAGGATTTTGCGACGGCGGTCATCGATGGTGCCTGTGAGGATGGCAAGCCTCTGGGTTTCGACCCTGAGCGGTTTCGTCGTTGGTATCACCAGGCTGGAACACCGGTGCTCCAGGTTGAGCGTCGATGGGATTCCGACGCTGGACAGCTGACACTGCATTTCCGCCAGACCACGCCTGCGACTCCTGGCCAGAAGCAAAAACAACCTCTTGTTCTGCCTCTGGTTCTGGCGCTGATCGGTCCTGACGGACCTTTGACTGAGGAGCAGCTGTTCGTGATGGAAACAGAGGAAGCCAGCCTTTCCATCCAGGCGCCACCCCAGCCGCAGCCTCCGGCGCTGTCAGTGCTGCGTGGCTTTTCAGCGCCGGTGAATCTCACCATGGAGATGCCACTGGCGGAAACTCTGCAGATCCTTGCGGCGGATGACGACCCCTTCAGCCGCTGGGATGCCGGCCAGCGACTCTTCCGTCAGGTTCTGTTGGCTCGGTCCACCGGATCAATCGAGTCCGAGGTTGAAGAGGCACTCACGACGTCGATCAACCAACGACTCATGAACCCGGATCTGTCTGAAGGGTCCGAGCTGGCAACGCTGCTCAGCCTGCCCGGCCTGGCGGAATTGGAGGCACTTCAGTCCCCGGTCGACCCTCCAGCACTGTTTCAAGCATCACTTGATCTTCGCGCTGCCCTGGGCGCCCGTCTCCAGGAACCGATGCAGGCTCTGCTCAAGCGCTGCCGATCAGGCTGGGATCGTTCCTGGCCAGACGGACAGGGTGAACGTCAGCTCACGGCGGTGGCCTGGAGTTGGCTCGTGGCCGCTGGCCATCAGGAGGCGCGCCAGCAGGCATTGGAGGCGGTGTCCGGTTCGTCGATGACACTCGCCCGTGCTGCTCTCAGGGCGTTGCACCCGATCGCCTGCCACGAACGTGACCAGGCATCGGCTGTCTTCTTCAATCGCTGGCAGAACAAGCCGGTGATTCTCGATTCATGGTTCGCCCAGGAAGCTTCGATGCCGAGACCCGATGGCCTGGACAGGGTGCAAGCTCTGATGCAGCACCCGCGTTTCGACCCGCTCGCTCCAAACTCATTGCGGGCAGTCCTTGGTGGATTTGCCGCCAACGTTCTGGTCTTCCATGCCGAAGGAGGCGAGGGCTATCGCTTCATGGCCGAGCAGATCGCAGCTGTGGATCAGCGCAATCCGGTGACGGCTTCGCGAATGGCCAAAGTGTTCAGCCGCTGGCGCAGCTACGGCCAGCAGCGGCAGCAGGAGATGCAGGCAGCGATCGAAGCTCTGGCGTCTTTCGAGCTCTCAACGAACACCCGCGAGGTTGTGAGCATGTTGCTGGCCTGACCTCAGGGTCAGAGAGCCGACAGCACTACCACCATCACAAGGACGATTGCCAACAGCACCAGCCAGAGCCGTCGCCGATGTCGGTCAGTCCGGCTTGGTCTCGCTCGCGCTGAACGTGCCGGGCGTGATCCGGCGGGAGTCCCGCAGGTCTGGCAGATCAGCCGACCGCCCAGAGAGCGATCGGCCCGGAAGGAGCGGCTGCCGCAGTTCTGGCAGACAGCTGGAGACAAGGATCGTCGTGGGCGTTCAGACCTGATCGCTAACTTATCGCTGATTCTTTAAAACACCATGGCCGGCTGTTCTCTGGAAACGATCGATACCTTTTCAGCGTCCAAGCGTTCGGCCAAAAAACTGCCGATTGAGATTTCAGTCAGTGCCGGAACCTTGGATCAAGAACCCTTTTACATCTTTAAAAATTCCAAGGGAAAGACCATCAAGAATCTGAAAATCAATCCCAAGAAAACATATGTCTTCAGCCGCGAGAAGATGGCTGAGTCTCATCCCTTCTTCGTCAGCGATAAGGGATTCAATCAAAAAAGTACCAAAGCTATCCAACTAAAAGGTGATGGTTCGTTCAATGATGGCATTACGGGTGAAGAATCATTCCAGCTCAGTATCCGTAAGAAATACCGTTCGGATTTTGCAGATTCGGGAAAATTGGTGTTTTACTGCACATCCCATGAATCCATGTTTGGCGACTTCCTGATCAAATCCGGCCGTGTTCAATCATCAAGCTCTGATTCGTCGAAAGCTGGAACTGACTCGACATCCATTTCGCCAACTGAAGAATCTGGAGTGCAACAAACCGCACAAACGCCATCCAACGAAACTAGCTACGGGGGATATGCGTACCGCTCCGCAGAAGAGATGAATCCAGCTGACATCGTCAATGCGGTTTAGCCGACGCGGCTTGAGTCCGGCATCGGATGCTCAGTGCAGGGAGTCGTCATTCATGGATCCCGTCATACCCGGATCCCGATAGGTCGCCAGAGCAGCCAGCACGCCTCCGATGAACCCAGCTGCGTGGCCGATCCAGCTCACTCCGGCTGGTGAGACCCCAGGAATCAGGGCAATCAAGGCGGAGCCGTACAGCCAGAACGCCAGCCCACCCAACAGGATTGGAAGGATCTTCCGTTCAAGCCAGCCGATCAACAGCAGATAGCCGAGCAGTCCATAGACCACTCCAGACAGCCCATGACTGGCTGAGGGCCAGGCCAGGGCGACGGGAATGCTGACGGTGATCACCGCCGCCCAGACCGCCAGGTAGTCCCTGATCCCACGGGTCAGCACCAGCCAGCTCAGGGGCAGGAAAACAACACTGTTGGAGATCAGATGGGCGAAGCCGGAATGGCTGAAGGGAGCCGTGACAACGCCCCAGATCGGCAGCCCAGGTCCCATCGGCAGGTTCCATTGGCCAGCGAACAGGAGTTGATCGATAAGTTCCTGGCACCAGGCCAGGCCTAGCAGAACCACTGGTAACCAGAAACGTGACGGCACCATCGCGAGGCAATCGACACAATGATGACGAAAGCACTGGTCGGCGGGTGAGCGGCAAAGTCGACGTGGTGGTGATCGGCAGTGGCATCGGAGGTCTCTGCTGTGCCGGCCTCTGTGCCCGTGCCGGCAAAGAGGTTCTGGTGCTGGAGGCCCACAGCCAGCCCGGCGGCGCAGCCCATGGTTTTGAGCGCAATGGATACCAGTTCGAGTCCGGCCCGTCGCTCTGGAGTGGTCTCAGTGGCTGGCCCACCACAAATCCACTGGCACAGATCCTCAGAGCTCTGGATCAGCCCCTGCCTGTGATTCGTTACAGCGACTGGGATGTTCTGCTTCCTGAGGGACAGCTACGGGTCGGTGTTGGCAGCCACGACTTCGAGGCCGTGGTCCGAGATCTCCGTGGACCGGAGGCCGTCGACGAGTGGAGGACGTTTGGTGAGGTGCTTCAGCCGATTGCCGCTGCTGCTTCCGCTCTGCCCCTGCTCACCCTTCGTCCCGGCGCTGAGGTGTTGCAGCAGATGTGGAGCAGGGGCCGTCAGTTGCTGCCCCATCTCCCTGCCATGCGTCATCTGGCAGGAAGTTTTGGTCCACTGGTGGATCGCCATCTCCAGGATCCGTTTCTGCGCAACTGGGTGGACCTCCTCTGCTTTTTGATCAGCGGCATGCCGACGGCGGATACCAATGCCGCTGCGATGGCCACCTTGTTCGGAGAGTGGTTTCAGCCTGATGCCCATCTGGATTACCCCGTCGGTGGAAGTGCTGCGGTCGCAGCGGCTCTCGTTGAAGGTCTCGAGCGGCATGGAGGGGCCCTGCGCTGCGGCAGCCGCGTCGCTGCGCTTCAGGTCGATGCTGATCGCGTCACTGGCGTGACCCTGAGCAGCGGTGAGCTGATCCAGGCTGATGCTGTGGTCAGCAACGCTGACATCTGGAGCACGCTCTCCCTGTTGCCGGAGGATGTCGCCAGAAGCTGGCAGCGCCAGAGAGCAGGCACACCGCACTGTCAGTCCTTTCTGCATCTGCATCTCGGTTTTGCCGCCGATGGCCTCGAGGATCTTCCGATTCACACCGTCTGGGTTGGCGATTGGCAGCGTGGGATCACGGCAGAACGCAATGCCGTGGTTCTGTCCGTCCCATCGGTGCTGGACCCCGGCATGGCACCGTCAGGTCAGCATGTGCTGCATGGGTACACACCGGCCAACGAGCCATGGCAGCTCTGGCGAGATCTGAAGCGAGGCACGAAGGCCTACAACGCTCTGAAGCGTGACCGTTGTCAGGTGTTCTGGAGGGTGCTGGAACAGCAGATTCCAGACATTCGCGATCGCTGCCAGGTGGTGATGGAAGGGTCGCCCCTCAGTCACGGTCATTTTTTGAATGTCGATCAGGGAAGTTACGGACCTGCCCTGTCGGCGGCAAAGGGGCTGTTCCCCGGCGTGACAACGCCGTTGTCACGCTTCTGGATGTGTGGAGCCAGCACCTTCCCCGGAATTGGCATTCCACCTGTCGCAGCGAGCGGAGCGTTGGCTGCCCACGCCATTCTCGGCCGTCAGGCTCAGGCTGAACTGTTGCGCGACCTCGGGATCTGACGATCTGCCCCAAACGTCGCTTGATGGATCAGATTCGTGCTGCCTTGGGACAAGGTCCCTTGATCAGAGGTCGTGTTGATTTCATTGCTCGACCCTGAAGGTCAATGCACGGCACGGTGTGTTGGACCATGAGTTGTGTCATATCCTCCCTTCCGGTCGCCTGCCAGGCATGAACAGCAACGCCAAGATTGATGCTCTTGAGCTGATGCTCACCGATCTGCGCACGCGCAACGAACCGATTCGCCACAAGGCTGCCTTCCGCGGTTGTCAACCGGAATTTCAGGCTCTGGTGTCCCGATTGATCGAACAGCTCGAAAACGAGCTGTTGGATGAGAAACACCGGTACAGGGAGGCGTCCCGTTCAGTTGTCTCCTGAGGGCCGAAACAGATCACGCCAGCGTCGTTCCTGGTCCCGGGCCTCGGGTGTGAGTTCAACAGGGAAACCTGGCAAAAAATCCTTATCGCTGGCTGGTTGATAAGGGCCCTGCTTCAGCTCGAAAATGACGGTGTCATCCTCCAGAGCTACCAGGGTGTGAACCTGGTTCTCGGCCAGTTCGATACCCCGCAGTGGGCCGCCTGCATCGAGGCATTCCTTCTGGGTGATCTCGCCCTCCTGGTTCATCAACAGAAGTCCCACGGCTCCCTGGAGCACCACGAAGCATTCGAATCCACTCCCCTTGCCGCTGCGTACATGACGGTGGGGACGCACATAGGTTCCGGGTTGCAGCATATTGATGAAGAGCTGAACGAGATCCTCGGCCTGGTGCAGGTTGTGGTTCATGCGCAGCCTGGATGCTTGTAGTGCCGTTGCGCAACGCGATCGAAGAGACCCTGATCCAGGCGCTGCAGTGGCTGGGGTTTGGTCATTCGGCCTCGGGGAGGTTCCCATGGCGATAGGCCGCCGGCACCAGCACCAGAAACAGCGTCCACCAGGCGACAACGGCGAGCCCGAGCGGCAGCGTGATCCAGATGCGTTGCGGCCACCACCATGAGCCGCTCACCACTGCAATGCCGGTGAGCAGAATGCTCCAGGGCTGACACCACCAGGGCTTCATCGACCAGAAGCGGGGTTGCTCTGTTGTCGTCGACTCAACGGAGGGCTTCGAGCTCACCGGATGCATGCAGGGTCGTGAGGTCGTCGTAGCCACCGATCAGCTGTCCATCCACAAACACCTGGGGGAAGGTGCTCATGCCGCTGCGGCTCTGCCAACGCTTGAAATCGGCATCTCCATTCACGGTGTCCACCTGATGAGGGAGGTCCAGGGTTCTCAGCAGCCGCAGGGCGCGGGCACACCATGGGCAGCCGGGCAAGACAGCGATCTCCAGCCGTGGGTTCGTCATGGCATCAGGGGCCTTGGGCGGTTGGGATTCGCTCTGATCCGTGATGCCCAGCAGCAGATCAACCCCTTTCTGGACAAGGGTTCCTGGCTCGAGATGTCCCCCCCAAACCTGACAAGCCCCGTCCGAGAGGCTGAGGTGGAGATGAACCCCCTTGGGCGAGAAGTTGCCGTTCAGAGTGATGACCTCAAGATCACCTTTGAGAACTCTTGGCTCTGCCTGGCCAGGGCACTGAAACGAGGCCTGGGAGAGGTTTCCGACGACGCCGAGCACGAAGCCTGAGATCTGCTGTTCTGCGGCCAGTTGTTCGATGCTGAGGCGCAGATCACTGCCGGGAGCCAGATTCAGCGGCAATGAAAGCATGGCATCGAAGAAATGACTGGCAAGATTACGCGCAGGACCATGAAAACCAGGTAAGGCCAATGATGGCACGATATCGTTACTGAATGAGGCAATAATCTGCACGTTATGGTGTCACTTCTCCAGCAGCTGGGGCTTGAGCTGCAGCAGCGGTTCGAGCAGGGAACTCCCCCCCTCAGCACGGGAGAGGTGGCGGATGCCGCCAGCTCCGAGCGGATCAACGTCACCCTGCCGCGCGGGGTCATGGATGATCTCAAGCGTCATGCCCTGCATGAGGGACGAAGCTGTGGCAATTTGGCGTCCTTCCTGATCGAAGACGGTCTGCGCCGCCATGCACTGATCAGTCGAGTTCCTGATTCGTGAGCGTCTCGACGGTCCCGTTCCGCTGCAGTTTCAGGATCGAAACATCCAGTGGCATGTTCAGCTTGCTGCCCGTCTTGAACGCAAAGCCGTAGGTTTCCTCGGCCAGGGTGAAGGGAGCGAGCTTGACCTTCAACTCAGGATTCTTTTTCAGGTAATAACGGATCGCCGGCCGATCGAAAATCATGGCGTCCACGTCTCCCTCGTTCACCAGCCTGACGGCGGACTCCAGATCCCTTGCCATGACCTGTTCCATGTTGCCGCTTTCGGCGAGCCTGATGCCGCTGGTGCCCTGGATCACAGCGACCCGCCGTTGGGCCAGATCCTTGGCTGAGGTGATCGGATTGTCTGCGGCACCGGAGAGGAAGAGGGTGAAAGCCGATGCAAGGCTGGCGGTGAGAGATGAGACAGCGATCAACGACATCACCATCCAGACAGACGTGATCGTGCGTCCCAGGCGTGTCACTGGAGCCTTATCGCCGTAGCCAACCGTGGTCAGTGTGACCAGGGCAAACCACATCCCACTGCTGATTCCCGCCAGGGCGGGCTTCGGGAATGCGTCCTCATTGCGGTGCCGTTCAGCAAGCCAGACCAGGGTTCCGACGACGGCGAGAACACCGATCAGGACGAAGACCGATGAGATCACGGCTGTGCCGAAAAACACCTTGATGCGGCTGAACAGCGTTGGCGGACTGATCGGAACCAGGACCCCTGCTTTGGCGAAGAAGTATGGCTGTGTGAAATTGACGTCCGGCATGGCCAGACGCCTTGGCGTGATGCTGATCGGGCCAATCAGCAGATCAATGGTTTCACGGTCGACCGCCTCAATGCCCTCATCCGGTGACTCCTGCGGAATCAGCTCGTAGTTGAGCTTGTTTTCCTCTGCGACCGCGCGCCAGACATCAACGCTGATCCCGCTGAATCCCGACTCAGCTTGGGTGACGAACGGTGGCGTTCCTGTGACGCCAACCCTCAGCGGTTTGGCCAGCAGAGGTGTCCCACTCCCGATCAACACCACAATCACGGCCGAGAAACCGCTGATCAGATGCCTGGGCCGGATCATCCGCGCGTCGGACTCTCAGCGAACAGTGCCATACATTCCAGGCGACAAAAAGGTGCCTTGATCAGCCTGGATCCCTGGCCGGAGCGGAGGGCGACTCGAGGACCGGCTCATCGTTTCTCGAGGCGCCGGACAATCACGGCCATCGCCGCCAGGGAGCCAGCCAGGGCGATCAGGAGGGCAACGGTCATGAACGGATCAGAGGGTCGCTGATTGGTCCAGGTTGCCATCGTCCACCCGCAACTGCTGCGTTTCACTTGAACGGTGGTTCGGATCCAGGGAGCACGTCAAACTGTGGCTCCCGACAGCGGTTGAGCTTGATGGACGGAGCTTGCCTTCCGATTCAGTCAGCGTTGGATCCTGCTGCCGGGGCCGGTTGATGGGAGAACTGGTCTGGACGTGGTGCTCAGAGGAGCTTGTATTCCTGCCGCAACGGGCCATCTGGCGTCCTCAGGGACGCGAGTTGCTGCTTGCAGATCTGCATCTGGGCAAGGCAGAAGCCTTTCAGGCTCATGGCATTCCAATCCCAAGCGATGCCGACAGTGGCACTCTGAATCCGCTGCTGGAGCTTTGCCATCGTTGGCAACCACGTCGGGTTCTTGTGCTCGGTGATCTGATTCACGCCCGTGTCGGTCTGACGCCCAGGCTGCGGGATACCTTGCGTGCCCTGCCGGATCTCAGTGGGGCCGAGGTCACCCTGATCGGAGGGAATCATGACCGCCACAGCTGGTTCGAAGGCCTGCCTCAGCAACCCTCATTGGCCCTGGGCCAGCTCTGGCTCAGTCATGCTCCAGAGACGTCGCCACAACCTGATCAGCTCAATGTCTGCGGTCATCTGCACCCCATGACGAGGCTCCATGGGAGTGCGGATCGGCTCAGGCTTCCATGTTTCGCCTTCGACCCGAATGGTCCTCGTCTAGTGATTCCCGCCTTTGGAGAGTTGACGGGAGGCCATGACTGCGGCGAGCGTTACCGCCAATGGCTGGTGGCTGATGAGGCCATCGTTCCTTGGTTCAGTCCCCAACCCCAAACACAAGGGCGACGGTCGGCGTGACATCCCGACCCAACCCCCCACCGCAACCCCGTCGACCGCGGCGGCGTCGCTTGCGGAAGCGTTGGCTTGTGCTGACCTTGCCCTTGGTTGTCTTTGCCGGACTGGTGGCATTGGCCCCTGGGACTCCGGAACGCCGGGACGGTGAGTCCACGGAGTCATCCGCGACGCGTCCCGATCGTGGAGAGCCCTTCGACTACATCCCTGACGACGAGGTTTACGCCCTTGAGCTGGATCCTCGCAAGGTTCGTTTTGATCTGCTTGAGGGTTGGGATCGGGAACAGGACGCCTACGAAGATCTCGCCGCCCTGGCTTATGTCTCAGGGCCCATGTACGAGCGCCACATCGATAGCGCCGGCCAGGAAATCACCGTTCCTCTCGGTGATCTGAAGTTCGGTGCCAGGGTCTGGAAAGGGCGTAATCGCACGGCGTCCAGGCAGCGTGCCTTTGTCGGAATCCGCCACGACGGCAGTGTTGATTTCGGGTATGGAGAGCTCACAGAGGAGCGCAGTCAGACCTATGACACCTTCATCGGTGGGCTGCACAGTCTTTACAACGATCTTGAAGAGCCTCCGGCGTCCTACCAGGGTGCCTACAGCAAGAGCATGGGGCAGAGGATCCGCTACTACCTGCCGCGGATCCGCATGGTCATGGGTCTCCGCGATGATGGAAAGCTTGAGGTGTTGATGAGTCGGGACGGACTCACCCTAGAGCAAACCAAGGACCTGTCCCGCAGGCGTGGTTATCTCGCGTCCTACATGCCTGACCATGCCTCCAAGAGCCGCTTCATCATTCCCGGGATGAAGGGATTCACCGAGGAGGATGCCAACTGGATCAGTGGCGGGGCCACCAGCTTTGTCCACGTGCCCTACATGCTGCGGATGAGTCGCCGAACGACACCGTTGCGGGGCAGTTTGTTGGATGGTTTGACGCCCAAATTGCCTGGAGAAAACCAGTGTGAGGGGCCACTCGATTGCGTTCAGGCTTTTGGGGCCCACCTCACCGATCGCGCTCTGGCCGGGCTGAATCGGGTGATGGAGCAAGGGGTCGAGCCCCTGGCCCGCATGATCTGGGCTCCTTCACCGACTCCCAAGCCACGGGAGGACCAGAAGGATCAGCCTCAGCAGGATCCCGACCGCTCACCGTTGCGGGAACCTCCGATCACGGCCGATCCCCTGGTGCTGCGTGATCAGCCCGCTGTGATGGATGACGATTGGGATGCTGGAGATGACAGTCTTCCCCTGCCACCGGATCTTCCTCCTCCGATTCTGCTCGAAGACGCTCTGGATCAGCCTCAACCGCCTGAACCCCTTGAGGAGTCGGTCAACGAAAAACCTCCTGTTCAGGAAACTCAGCAACAACCGGACGACACGCAGGCATCTGTTGAGGACGAGCTCATCGGAGCACCACCCCCTCCGGAGTTACCGCCTCTGCCGCCGGTGAATCCCATGCCGCTGACGCCAGCTCCCCTTGACTGACCAGCGTTGTTTAGGTGAACCCGGGTCTCAGGTCGTCGGGTGTTGGATCAGGGATTCTCAGGACTCACTCGAACCGAACGTCCATTCGATGTCTGAGATGGCCGTTGCTGAGACTATTTCTTGAAGACACCGTTGCATTCCCCTGCAGCGGGTTTCTGGAAGCAATGGCCTTCAGGGGACCAGTAGCCAAGAGCGGGAAATTGAAGACCCTGGGCACGCGCTTTGGCATTCACACCGTCAATCCCCATCCCCTGAACAAGAACGTTTCCCTCACCGTCCACCAGATCCAGAAAATCATTCTCCTTGGTTTCCTGGGTGGGGCTGGCGAGCGTCGCAATCGGAACCGCGGCGGTCACGAGGGCGATCAGCAGGGCACGGAACATGGTTTTGGGATGCAAGGAGAATTCAGTTCGTGGTGACGACCACCGGTGTGCCGACCTTGACGCGATTGAAGACCTGAATCACGTCGTTGTTAAGCATGCGGATGCAGCCAAGGCTCACTGCAGAGCGAAGTTTGACCCAGTTGGGCCAGGCGGTGCCATGGATTGCATACTCACCGGTCCCAATCTGCACATAGGCCATGTAACGAACACCGACCGGGTTCTTCGGCCCCGGGGCGATGATCTTTCCCTTTTTGTGGTATGTCGGGGCAGGGTCCATCTTTGTGATCGCATAACTGCCGGGGGGTGTCGGCGATTCCGGCGCACCGATGGCGATCGGATACTTTCCGATCACCTTGCCGTCATCGAGAAGGGTGAGATAGCGGTTTTTCAGGCTGATCTGGACGGACGTCTCCGCCTGAGCCGGAGCCGCTGCGGCAACACCGACGGCTGAGCTGAGCAGGGAGGCCAGCAGAATCGGACGGATGCTCATGGACGTCTGCGACGGTCAACCGTCAGCATTTTGACCTATTTGAAAGGAGCTAGCGTCAGGCCGTCGAAATGACTGTCTCCGACCCATGGTCCTGTCTTCCGGATTCCGTCGCGCTTTGCTCGCCAGCGGCGTGGCCGTCTTGTCTGCTCTGGTTGCAGGTGCGCCGGCACGGGCGGGGTTTTCGCCAGAGCAGCTGGCCGGTTTCGAGGTGACGCATATCCGCGGCACCGTCACAACCGTGCTTCCGGATCAGAAGGTTCTGGAAATTGTGGATCCCGAAGGCCACAAGGAGATCATCACCGTCGGCATCGACATGGCTCCGCTGGCAATTGAAGCGGGTGACGGAGTCGACGTTTCTGTTCTCGACGGCCTGGTGGTGGATCTCACGCGAAGCTCCTCCGATGAGCTGAGCTTCAACCGTGAAGACATCATCATGCCGACCGATATGGGTCCGCTGAAACAGGGCATGAGGGTGGCCCTTGCCTCAGGCACCGCACGGGTGGTCAAGCTCTCTGGCACGGATCGCAGCATCAGCCTGATGGGCCCCCTCGGCGGCATTCACAACCTGGATGTTGTCGCTGATGCCAGTGACGATCTCTTCCCGACGTTGACGATCGGCGATCTGGTGGACTTCCGTCTGATCCAGCCCGTGGCCGTCGGTGTTGATCGCATCGCTGTTGCCGATGGAATCCCAGGCACGACCGATGTGCAGCCATTGGTGGCACGGATCGTCAACAGCGATGCAACGCTCAAGGCCGAACTGCTCCAGTCATTCGAAATCACCAAGGTGAAAGGGAAGGTGATGCGTCTTTCGCCGGCTGATCGCGTGCTGGAAATCCAGAGTCCTTACGGCCACTCCATGCTGATCACCAGTGGGGTGGATCTTTCATCCTCTGGTCTCAGGATTGGTGACACCGTGACGATCGATCTGCTGGATGGTCTGGTGGTGGACATGCGTCGCAGTCCTGTCAAACGCCTGAGCTTTCAACGTCAGGATATGATTCTTTCCGAGGACTTCGGACCCGTGCGGCAAGGCGCCAGGGTCGCCATGGCGACCGGGACGGCTGAAGTGGTGAAAGTCTCAGCCTCCGACCATGAGGTGAGTCTTCGAGGTCCGTTCGGTGGTGTTCACAATCTTGATGTTCGCGATGGGATCAAAGGTGATCCAACGACAACTTTGACTGTTGGGGATTACGTGGAGTTCCGCATGATCAAACCTATCGCGATTGCCATCCGCAAAGGCGGCTGACGCCTCACTCCTTGTGCGAGGCCAGTGCGCGAACCACATCGCCCCTGGTCAGCACCCCGACCGGTCGGCGTTCCTCATCCAACACGAACAGGCGCTGCGTGCTCTTGTCGTGCAGCTGTGATGCAGCTTTCGGGAGAGGCATGCTGCCAAGACAGCTGTGGGTGTCACGGCGCATCAGATCTGCCACGCTGGTCCCAAGGACCTGGTGGACCTGGCGGTCCCAGTTCAGGGGATTGCGCAGGTAGATCACGCTGTCCAGCAGCATTACGTAGGGACCAGCATCCACGCTGCTCTCCCGCACCATCAGGTCCTGTTCGGTCAGCTCCCCGATCAAGGCTCCACTGCCATCCACAACAGGCAGACCACTGATGTGGTGATCGCTGATCAGCTGCACAGCATCCTGCAGTGAGGTCTCTGCTTGAACGCTGAGCACCGGCTGAGTCATCACATCAGCGACCGTCAGCTGCAGGACCATGATCTGGATACGTCTTTCCGCATTCTGCGCTGTTGGCATCCCTGCTTCGCTCGACAGCCAATGGCCTCACCGTGGCGAGGGCGTTGGTCGGCTTGCCATTGATCCTGGCGTTCCAGGCGGGCTGGTCTGGATTGGCCTGGTGGCTGCTGTTGCTGGCTGGCATGAGCGATGCCGCCGATGGCTGGCTGGCGCGCCGAGCCGGTGGAGGCTCCAGCTGGGGAGCTCGTCTTGACCCACTCACGGACAAGGTGCTGATTGCGGCGCCCCTCGTGTGGCTGGCTTCAACAGGAGCCTTGCCGCTCTGGGCGATCTGGTTGCTGCTGGCACGCGAACTTCTGATCTCCGGATGGCGTTCCCAGGCCAAGGACGGTGCTCCTGCCTCACTCGTTGGGAAGGCCAAGACGATTCTGCAGTTCGTGTCCTTGCTGCTGCTGCTCTGGCCTCCGCTCTGGATTGGGCACGCCGTGCTCGTGACCGTGGGCTGGTGGTTGTTCTGGCCATCGCTGCTGTTGGCGATGACCTCAGCCGTGGCTTACCTCAAGCCCCGATCAGCTTCGCGTCCGAACTGAAATCAGGGTCTTTGGTTGGGTTGAGGGCGTAATCATTCCGGTAGCTGTCCGCCAACCCTGACGCCAGATCAAAGCTGGGCTGCCAGGCCAGTTCGCGTTGGACGCGGGTGATGTCGGTGAGGAAATGGCTGAGACGCAGCGGAAACGCCTTGCGAGCCTTCGGATCAAGGTCAGAGGGGTCGAACGACCGCATTTGAATCGCATCCGGATGTTTGCCACAGGCCACGGCTGCCGCTTGGATCAGCCCTTTGAAGCTGACGCCCTGGCTCCCGGAGCAGTTGTAGATGCGATTGGCCGACGTCTCGACATCGAGGCAGCGGGCCATGGCTTCCGCAAGATCCTCCACATGACCGAGCTGGGTGATGGTGCTGCCATCTCCCGGCAGTGGAACAGGTCGGTCGTTCACGATTCGATCGAAAAACCAGCGCTCGATCGGGTTGTAATTCCCAGGTCCAAAGATGTAGGTGGGACGGAAGCTCGTGAAGGGAATCCCTTCGGAGCGAAGCCAGGTTTCCGTTTCCGCCTTGCCGGCATGGCGGCTCTGGGGGTCGGTGGGGCTGGCTTCCGTCAGGGGCCAGAGCTCTGAGGTGGCGTAGACCCCAGCGGAGCTCACGTAGACGAAACGGTGGTTGGGTGCGCCGGTGATCGCCAGCACGCGGCGACTGTCGTCGAGTTTGCGCCCGGAACTGTCGACGATGACGTCGTAACGCTGTCCCTGCAGTGCTGCCAGATCGTCATCGCTGCTGCGGTCACCGCAGAGGTGCTCCACACCCTCCGGGACGGCGTTTGTTCCGCGGGTGAACAGGGTGAGCTGATGGCCCTGAGCCTGCAGACGCGCCACCAGGGGCTTGCCCACAAAACGGGTTCCGCCCATCACCAGAATCTTCATGAATCAAGCCTCGAGAACGACCTGCGCAGGTGCAGCGACAGCAGGGCCAGGTTGGCTCATCGTCTGCCGACCCGGATAATGCATTGATCGCCAGAGCGATGACAATCTCGAATTGATTGCACCGTGATCAACGTTGCATTTGAACATATTGGCTGAGTACTTTTCATGGCTTTCATTGACACCTTTGCAAGCCATGCAAAATGCAATAGCCGGACATAATGTCTGTCATCAATACCGGATTGCAGCCCATGTTTTGAATGGACCTTCATTTTGAAAGGTGTATGAGGTTGATGTCTAGATGGATCGATGGCGGACTGAAAAGTTCAAGAACCTTGCGTCCAATTCTTGGCATCTTCAGATGACCGTCTTGTTTGGCAAATGCGTTCGATTGAAGACGCGCGCGTGTGAGAGATTCTGGGCATGCGACAGGATTTCTTTCGGCCACAATCCACCCACCAAGTCCTCCCAGTCCTGTTATGATTCTTGCTCAGAGCAGATCCATAAAGGAGTATCTGAAGCCTCTGATCGCAGTCAACATGTTGAATTCATGATTCCTTTTGGTGGTCGAAACGCCATGCGGGAAATTCATCCAGGCAGGGGCATCACCATCAAAATGTCCAACAAGGCCAAGCCGGCCATGACATCAGCGTTGGTGGATTCACGTTGATTGTCTGCAAATGATGGGCGGAAGGCAGCCGATTTGTGACCTAGAGGATCCTGGCGACCGTTGGAATTCGCCTGGTCTGATTGGTGATTCCGAATGAGATGATGACTCCCAGTGCTGATGTTGCCAGTGCAACCAGCCAGTGATTGAGGCCAAAGAAACCAATGGCCCAGAGCACCATCACGAGCACCAGTGGATGAATGATGTAGGCCCCGTAGCTGTCGACTCCTGCGGTGGCTAACCACCGGCCGCAGCGATGTTCATTCCGCTGGAACCATAACAACAGATAGCTGATCATTCCCCAACCGACTGTGGGGTACAGCAGTGCGGTTAGGCCATAGAGTTTGTTGCCCTCAGTGGCGATGCTGCCGTTGAAGATCAGCACCAACGTGATGGTTGCCATGCATAAAACCAATGCGACGGAGAACCGAAACCACCGAACAACCAAATGGGCGTTGAGTTGCTCCAGCCAGTGATGATGTGATGCCTTGCACCCCAGAAAGAACAAGAAGGTATAAGAGAAAATGTGTATGCCCTGGTAGCCAAGGCCATTAAGCGGCGAACGGATCAGAGCAGCCCAGAGCTCAGTCTGCGTCGCCATCAAGACCTCAAGAATCCCGAGGACGATGGCGCTGGCCAGCCATGAGCGCAGCTGGGGAGTGGGCACAGTTGTGTCGACAGAGAAGTGATTCCCTCGCAGAGCAATCCATGCGCAATAGAGCAAATCGAAGCTAAAAAGAACAACCAGAAACCACAGCACCCCCACCCGATTGAATGGGATGTCGTCCCAGGGCAATGGCGCCAGAGGGCTTTCAGGGGAAAGGCTTCCAAACAGCACCGAGGTGTTGTTGATCAGCAGCAGGCCAATGATGAAGGGAACGCCTAAACGCAGGATGCGAGCTTTGAGGTAACGCTTGATGCCCTTGTTATGGACTGAACGCGGGACGAAATATCCCGAGAGCAGAAATAACATACACATGAAGAACGAGTTGCAGAAACTGAACAACAAACCACCTGCAACTGGAAAGAATGGATCTGCAGACTCAATCGGGATACGGACACCATGCCAGCCCATCCCGCTGAATGCTGCTGGGACATGCACGATGATGACGAGCGCGACCATAAACGCCTTGATCTGATCAAAGAAAAGCACTCGTTTATGGGTGCTGATTTGTTGGTATGTCATAGGACCAGTCTCGCCAGACATTCACAGTCTTGCCTCTCGAGATGGGTGACATCTGCCTGAGATCTGAGTGAATCATGTCGATCACAAAGTCAATTGAGTGACTCGAGGAATGGCATCACTCAATGGCGTGCATGATCTCCCGCGGAACCTGCATTGAGGGAGAAACATCTGAATTGCATGAAAAGCCCCGCCATAGCTGGCGGGGTCGTGTGTGTGAGGTTTTGTCGGGAGATGGACAGCGACAATCAACGCCCCCTGCTTTTCCCCGTAGGGTCTTGTATTGCTTTCAGCCTTGTGTTTTAGGCATCAGGCTTCCCGAACCGATTGATGACTGATAGGGATCGAAGGCTTCTTGATGTCTGCCTTCATTTGTGAGAAATCGGACTTTTTAAAATGTTTCCTCTTTGTGGAACGAGTGTCCATCGTGTGCGTGGATTGTGAGGCTCTCGCACCGCGATCCAACGATCACACGTTGTCGATTTGCAAGCACTGGCACCAGGCAAGTGTTTCCTGAGTGTTCGATGAGAGCAGCCGTCGACTCCGGGGGAGCTTTTGGATCTCTCCCGTGAACACACCACCTGCCGTTTTGGCATGATCCTGTAGATCCAGGGCTTGAAGCTGCCAGGGCATTGGCAGCTCGTGCTGAACTGAGTTGGAGCGGCCGTCATTTGGCGATGGTCCGGTACCTCTCTGTGGAATATTTCAAGGCTGAGATTGCGCCCACGCACTGGCTCACCGTCTGGACGGATTCGCCGTCGCAGGGCAGCACGTGATTGTCTTCGTAAGCCATGGATCCCACACAGCCTGACACCAGGGTGGTGGAGCAGAACACGGCTAGGAAAGCGAGAGGTCGAATGGTCATGGGGATCACGATCAACTGATTTCAACGGTCGCTGAAGTCAGTTGAGAGGGGCTCGATCTCTCTCACCCCGGACTGTGATCTCTCTCACAACGCCTTCGATTCCTTGGGCACCCGGCCTTTCCACCCTCCTTGGGGATGCAGTTCGCTGGCTGAAAGCCATTCATGAACGATTGTCTGACGGATCGACAGGACGCCCTGTTGCCCTTTGTTCAACAACTGTTGCCAAGCTCCCCGCTGGGAATGGAGATGTGCTGGTGAAAGGATGGCCTTGTGATCCTTGATTGAAGAATCAAGGAACAGCGAGTAAAGGTTTTGGGGGCTATCCATCATCACTTGTTCCACTTCACTTGCAATCGCGACGAACAATCCGCATCCACCGTTGCCTGAGTTTTCCTGTCGGTGGCAAGATCGAATCCTTGCTGATCTTCTGCCGCTTTTAAAGGCATCAATTGAATAACGTCTAAAATCATCGACCTCTGTAGTCACGGCGGTATCCATCCGCGAGGCACAGATCATCAATCAAGACAACCTTTGCCATCACAGGCGCCGTCGGGCCTGTGATAGTTGGCCATCAGGTAGCTTTACCAGTCTTTGATTGCAATTGTTGTTCGGTTTGCGGGCGGCTTCCCACCTCGCAGTCAGCCGTTGGTCTCGCGAAAGTTAAACAGTCATTTCTTCATAAGCGCATGACAACTGAGATCCGCAATTGGGCTGTCGTCGCTGCGGCGATGGAAGCACAGGGTGCAACCAACAGTGACATGTATCGTCGCGCCAAAGCCCTTGCTTCAGGGGAAGCTGATCCAATGCCGACAAGTTTCCCCGCTGCACCGTTCAGTATTTCCGCAGCCTGATCGTTGCACAATCATTAGCCCAGGTCTAATTCCTGGGCTGTTTTCTATCCCTTTTAACTGATGACCAAGCATCGTTTGTCAATGGAACAACGCTTCCATCTGGAAGCTGCATTCAGGGAGATTGATTACTGCGAGGATATTGAAAAACTACGAGCGCTCACAAAGCAGATTATTACCGCTCAGGAGAATGAGAAAGCATTTGCTCGTGAGGCAATGCAGCAGATTCGCAAGGAGATGGAAGCTTCCGCGGCAAAACGTTTTGGTTTTGACTGGGGACAGAAGTAACTGCTGGGTTGGTTGGACGTGATTGGTCTTCAGCGTTGGCTTCCCCGGTGAAGCTTGTCGATCAAGAACCACCTCCAGCGTTCGGTGAGTGGAGTGCGTTCATGCAGCTGTTGCAGTTGCAGCGGAGTGACAGTGCTTGCGTTTGAGAGTCTCGACCTCGACCTCAAGATGGTCAGGGTCCTCAATGGGCATAGCTTTGTTGCAAACCAATCGACGGAGTCATCATTCTGATTCTGCTGTTATCTCTTGGAAACATGTCACGAAACAGTCCGTTAGCTGTTCAGATCATTGATAATCGCGGTTTTCTGAGTATGATGCATTAATCAACGCTGTACCCAGGGTGGCGATCTCTGAGACTCTGTCCAAGCAGCTGATAAAAAGGAAAGAACTGCTTTACAACATTGGTGCCATCTCTTCGTACACATCGATGTTGATATTTTTATGGCATGGCATTGTTCTTTTGATGGCAAGGGAGCAACCGAAACACACCTTGGTGTTGTATGCAGCGTCAACACTCTTTTCCATCCTGGTGATGGCTCCTTATAAATGGGATAAAAAATGGATGAGAATAAAAACGTCCGTCGGAATTTCTGTCTTCGGTGTGTCGCTTCTCATCTATCTGGTCTGTCTTGTAATCTATTGATTTAGTCTATCGATTAGAGTTTGTTCGGTTGGCTCTTAACAGGTTCGGCGATGGTGAACATTATGGTGAAAACAATCTAGGTATTTTCAAGCAGCTTGTCTGCCGTGCTCTGCGAAGTCAGCACAGCAATCTCCAATTGCTTCAGGCTTTCGAGGCATTCCAGTTTGTTTTGCGACTCGGTCAGCATTTGTCGACCATGCGGCACGCAATCTGCGATCAACGAGGCTGCTTCTGATACATGCGCTTTCAACAGCTCCATACACCGGGTCAGTCGTGCGCCAGGATCGCCGGCCATGGCAGCGGTTTGTTGAGCCTGGCCTGGCGCCAGCACTTGCAGCAACTGGTTGAGCGCATGGTCCGTCATGGATCGATCAGATTGCAAGGTCACGATGGAAGGAGTGATATTCATCATGACCACAGTGATGGTCTGATTGTGGATCTTTCGTGAAACGATCGGCCTGTGTCTGGATGGATTGCGTGTTGAGGCGATCAATTAGATTGTCATCGGTCAAGAATTTTGATGTCTTGCTCAATCGGAGGATTTTGCCCATTACCATTCGAAATGAACCTTATTTTTCGGTCATTAAACTCAAGGATACGGTATTTTTCCGGGCCTTGAACATATCCAAAGTCTGGTCCGACGATTGAACAGCCTTTGCGAAAACAGGTTGTCGTAAATGTGCGTAGCAAGGCCCCCTCTACGCCTGGTGGCGACCAGAGATGAAAGGCATTGCTTTGTCGATCGACTTTGACTTTGCAATAGTTTGGACGCTCCCCTCCGTATTGACATAGTGCGTCGACTGAACCGTCAAGGGGGCGATCGCCTGGGTAAGCCAAAGCACGATGTGGATTGATCATGCAATGACTGAACGTCACTACTCCAA
Source organism: Synechococcus sp. KORDI-100 (assembly GCF_000737535.1). Lineage (NCBI taxonomy): Bacteria > Bacillati > Cyanobacteriota > Cyanophyceae > Synechococcales > Synechococcaceae > Synechococcus > Synechococcus sp. KORDI-100. The sequence continues at coordinate 1,143,414 of NZ_CP006269.1, forward strand.
GCGATAAGAGAAATGTTGTTTTGATGACATCGTTCATGGATCTTTTTTGTTCGTCACGTGCTGCCTGCAACTAGATTACATGAACCATCCCGAACGGATTGTCTTACGACGGATTTTCAACTGACGGTTTCTCCGCTGACAGATAACGGTGACTTAGTTGCCTCTGTCCAACACGCTTAATCCCGAAGGAACAGTCTTGATCTTGACCTGCTGATTGCCATTGATCTGCTCAGTTGAATGAAACGCATGGCCTGGCTGCCTTGGTTCCCCTCACCGTGTTCGTCATGCTCGACCGAAGCCAATCCGGTCGCTTGAAGCATGGCCCTGCAGGATGGATGCTCTCCTGTAAGCCGGTTATGGAGATCATCCCTGCCATCGACCTGCTCGATGGTGCTTGTGTCCGCCTTCATCAGGGGGATTACGAGCAGGTGACTCGCTTCAGTGATGATCCCGTCGACCAGGCCATGCGATGGCAGCAGCAGGGTGCCTCGCGACTTCACCTGGTTGATCTCGACGGTGCCAAGCGGGGTGAGCCTGTGAACGATGCAGCCGTTCGCGCCATCACAGCGGCTCTCGACATCCCCGTGCAGCTCGGCGGAGGCGTGCGTTCACGGCAGCGAGCTCAGGAGTTGCTTGCCTGCGGCCTCGATCGCGTGATTCTCGGCACCGTGGCCATTGAACAGCCCGATTTGGTGCGTGAGTTGTCAGCGCTCCATCCAGGCAGGATTGTGGTCGGGATCGATGCCAACAATGGTCGGGTCGCGACCCGCGGCTGGCTTGAGCAAAGCGATGTGTTGGCTACCGATCTGGCTCGCCTGTTCAGCAGTGAAAACCTGGCTGCGATCGTCAGCACGGACATCGCCACCGATGGCACCCTTGCGGGTCCGAATCTGACGGCCCTTCGCGAGATGGCCGAAGCCAGCCATGTTCCTGTGATCGCTTCGGGTGGGATCGGCTGCATGGCCGATCTGCTGTCGCTTCTGGCCCTCGAGCCCCTTGGGGTGTCCGGAGTGATCGTCGGACGAGCGCTGTATGACGGTCGCGTCGATCTGTCCGAGGCGATTCGTGCCCTCGCCGAGGATCGCCTGCAGGATGTCACGGGCCAGTGGGCTGACCTGGCCTGAAGCTTCCATTGGCGAAACGTTTTAAGGTGATGTCATCGAGATCCCCTCTGTGGTATCGCGTCAGACCTCAACATCAGCATCGGCAGCTCTCAATCAGGGGTTGATGGAGGTGTTCGAGCGTTGCCGAACCCTTGGAATGCGATTGAGTCGTCAGCGCCGCATGGTGCTTGATCTGCTCTGGAGTGAACGTAGTCATCTGAGCGCACGCGACATTTTCGAAAAACTGAACGCCCGTGGCCGCAGCATTGGACACACCTCCGTCTACCAGAACCTTGAAGCGCTCCAGTCCGCAGGAGTGATCGAGTGTCTCGATCGCGCCAATGGACGGCTCTACGGCTACCGCAGCGACCCCCACAGTCATCTCACCTGTCTGGACAGTGGCTTGATCGAAGACATCGATGTGGAGTTGCCGCCGGATCTCCTGGAGCAGATCGAACGACGCACCGGTTTTCATATCGAGTCCTACACCCTTCAACTCAACGGACGCCGCACTCTGGAGACGTAACACCCTGGAGGATTGAGCAGAGGCTCGTTACCTTGACGGTCTGACCTGCTCGGACTGCCCCTTGGCTGCCTCCAAACCGGTGAGGATTCTTCTTCTGGCACCGGTCCTACTGGGTGAATCGCTTGCGTTGCAGCTCACTGCAGCCGATGAGGAGCTCGAGGTGTTTCTGCAGGCCGATCAACTCAGGGGACATCCAGCCCTTGTGATCTGGTCGATCGATGCAATCGCGAGTTTCAGTGCCATCCGACGCGAAGCGTTACTGCTTCAGGAGCGCTGGACTCCCTCTCCGCTTCTGTTGCTGTTGCCTCCCAAGGTTCCAGTCAGTCGTGATGATCTCCTGACCGTGCCGGCGTCAGGCCTTCTGCAGAACAGCTCGGTGGCCACGCTTCAAGCGGCGATCAAAACCCTGATCGGTGGTGGCCGCGTTGTGGAGATTCACTCGGGAGAAACCGGACGCACCGAGACGCCCGCGGCCATGGGGTTCGGCCAGTGGCTGCTGATCAACGGCCTGCAACAGATCAGCGACGATCTGCGGGTCATGACCAGCATGCTGACGCCCCCGCCGGAGCATCCGCTGTTGCGGCTGATGCTGGAAGGTCGTTGCCGCGAGCTTCGCTGCGCCCGATCGTTTCTGCTCTGGCTGTGGGGGCCGCTTCAGCTGGGATTCGACGATCCCGTGTCGCTGCAGTCCGTGCCCGACCCCGCCGATGGTGTCGACGATTCGACAGCGATCACCTTGCAGGAACGCAGCGCAGTGGCTGTCTGGACCGCCATCCGGGAGCGTTTGGATACGTCCGTTCAGAGCGGCCTGACCAATGCCACCGGCCGCTTGCTGGCCATCGACGGGCTCAACCCGGAGCGTCGTCGCGATCTTCTGTTGGCTCTTCTGCAGCAACTCGATCAGGTGCTCGACGAACTCCGCTGTGGCGACGACTCACGGTTGTTTGCTCAGGCCTGGATCTCCCTGCAGCCGGAACTTCGTCGTCAGGCCCTGACATGTGTGGCCGGTCGCTACGTGCAGCTGCCCCAGGGTGATGAGCTGTTGCCGGTCGCCGATCAGCTGCTCGCACAGGCCGATCTCAACGGAACAGACGATGAACTGCCTGATGCCAGCAGCATGTTGACGCCTTTGCTGGTGAATCAGCCGGTGCTCGTCAATGGCCAGCTCCTGCCCGCTGATGACCCCCGGGCACTGCTGCAGCTGGAAACCCTGGTGAGCAACTGGCTGGTGAGAACCGCTGAATTGATCGGCGCTGAGCTCCTTGATGCCTGCGGAAACTGGCCGGAGTTGCGTCGTTACATGTTGCGGGATGCCCTGGTGTCCACCAGGGAGCTGGAGCGACTGCGGAACAGGCTGAACACCCAGCTACGCATTGCTGATTGGATCGAGCGGCCGATTCAGCTCTACGAAAGCCGTCGCACCTTGTTCCAGCTCCGGCATGGACAGATCGAGCCATTGCAACTCACGGAGCCCCGTGATCAGGAACTGAATCAACTGGGCTGGTGGCCGCGACAGGTGGCGTTGCTCGTGGAGACCCGCGATGCCCTCGCGCCCCAGGTTCAGGCCTTGGTCAGGCGTTTCGGCGATCTAATGGTGGTGCTGCTGACGCAGGTGGTCGGCCGAGCCATCGGTCTGATCGGCCGTGGAATCGCCCAAGGAATGGGACGCAGCCTGGGACGCGGCTGAACTGCCAGCAGTCAGGATGGTCGCTTGCAGCAACCTCCCATGGCCTTTCTGGTCTCTGCACTGATCAGTGTTTGTCTGTCCCTGTTGCTGCTGGCCTCTCCGGTTGGCGCTGCTCGGGACAGCAACAGTTACGACGGCAATATCTACGCGTTGTACGCGGGCAATGGATCGCTGGTTCCACCGGCTGGGACCCTCGCTGATGCACTCGAGGCCGGACGGACCAGTGTGCTGGTGTTTTATCTGGATGACAGTGCCGACTGCAAACGCTTTGCCCCAGTGGTGTCTGAGTTGCAGCGGCTGTGGCTCCGCAACATCGAGTTGTTGCCTTTGACGATTGACCCCCTACAGGGGCGTCGCCCGAATGGCCCGCAGGATCCCGCCACCTATTGGAAGGGAGAAATTCCGCAGGTGGTGGTGATCGGACCGGATGGATACGTCCTGCTCGACCGGGCTGGGCAGGTGCCTCTCGACGTCATCAATGAGGCCATCAGCCAAGCCACAGGGTTGCCTGCCCCAGAGCTGCAAGCTGTCAATCCAGGTGGCAACTTCAACGAAGTGAACATTGAGGTGGAGGTGGTCCCTGGCTGAGCCGCCTACGCTGCCGCCGGTTTTGACGGCTGTTGGCCGAACGCTCCTGTGGTTGTGCTGATCCTCCTGCTCCTGCTCGGCCTTGCCGTGGCCTGGATTGAGCTGCGCCATCGCCTGCGGCCCGCTTCGCCCCTCACCATGCGCGCGTTCGACTGGACGGTGGTGCCCCTCGGCAGCGAGGTGCGCGTCTTGGGTGTGCTGGAGATCAGCAATCCCCATCGCCGTATGGAGGTGTTCGTGCCGGAACTGCGGGTGGATCCTGTTTTGTTGGGCAAGGCGGCTCCAAGCCAGCTTCAGGTGACGACATCCATCGAGGCAGACCACCCCGATGAGGACAGCAGGGCAGATGGTTACTGGGCTGCCTACATCGTGAAAGGTCGCAAGTCGACCCGCGCCAGAGTCACCATCACCCTTCGTGATCCATCTGGGACGAATCCACTGGATCGATTCGACAGCCTCTGGGCTGATGTGCACTGGATCAATTACGGGCCGTTCGGACGTCTCGCGCGTCGTCAGGGGCTTCTCGTTTCGCTCAAACGGCCGCAGCCGCTGTCAGCCGCAAACGCCGAGTTCCGCGTCGGTGACGGATGTCGGGTTCTGCCCCTGCGTACCCATCTGCTCGGCTCCCTTGATGATCCGATCGACGTTCTTCGGACCTACGCCTCCGATCTTCTCCAGCCTGGAGATGTCCTCACGATCGGTGAGACGCCGGTGGCTGTGATTCAGAGCCGTTACCGCCACCCGAGCGAAGTGCAGCCGGGAATGGTGGCGCGCCTTCTCTGTCGGGTGTTTCATCCCACCAGCAGCCTCGCCACGGCCTGCGGCTTGCAAACCCTGATCGACCTTGTTGGCCCCACCCGCGTTCTCGTTGCCTGGATCGCTGGCCTGTTGCTCAAGTTGGTGGGGATTCCCGGGGGCTTCTACCGGCTGGCGGGAGATCAGGCCCGTCTCATCGACGACATCACCGGCACCACGCCTCCCTACGACCAGACGATCGTTCTCGGCCCGGATGAGCCGGAGGCTCTCTGTTACAGAGCGGCGATGGAGCTTGGGGTTGCCGTTGCGATTGTTGACGTCAACGATCTCGGTCGCGTCAAGGTGCTGGCCTCCAGCCGCGGTTGCGATGAGGAGCTTCTGCAGCGTGCACTGCGTCCGAATCCAGCCGGCAATGCCAATGAACGAACCCCTCTTGTGCTCGTCCGCCCCGGCATTGCCTGAGCGATACATTGAACCCATTGCGATGGAGGGTGATCTGGATCTGAACGCTCCTCCGACCCTGAAAATCGAACCGCTTGCGATTCGTCACCTGCAGCAACTGCAGATGTCGTCCGAGGCCGGTCAGCTGTCACGGCTGCAGGCGGCGCTGCTGGGCGATTGGCTTGCTCGGATTGAACAGCGTTTTCCGGATCTGTTGCCCAGTCGCTCACCTCGCTGTCTTGTCGCTCTCGAGGACATGCATCTGGTCGCCGCTGTCGTGGTGCGGCCCTACAACCGGCGCGGTAGCTGCTGGTCGGTGCAGGTGCCGGAAGTCCTGTCCTCGTCAACGACCTGCAGTGTTCGTAACATCCAGCTCAACCTGCTTCAGCAGGCTCTTCAGCTGGGAAGCCCGCTCGTGCGCAGCTGGGTTGTCCGTTGCCCTGTCGCCGATGCCGATCGCGTTGCATTGATGCGCGAACTCGGATTTCAGCCGCTGCGTTCCCTTCAGGCCTGGCATCCCCCCGATTCCTGCTCAGCAGCCGTTGCGGATCCCGACCTGCCCGAGGGTCTGAGTTGGCAGGCGATCAACCGCCGCACGGCCCAGTTGCTCTGGCCGATCGAGCTGGGGGGCAGTTTCAGTCACCTTCGTCAGATCACTGATCGTCACTGGCTTGATCTGCTCGATCGCACCGGCCCAGGTTGTGGGGTGCTTCTGGCTGAGGATGCTGTTCTGGCCGGCTGCCTGCAGCTGGGAGAGGGCGGTCGTGGGGATCAACTCGAGCTGTTGCGCGACCTGGCCTGGGATCCGCGTTTGGAAGAGGCGCTTCCCGCCTTGCTGAAACGTATTCAGCGGGACGCCAGCCCCTCGATGTTGATCACTGCACTGGAGGACGAGCCTCTCTCCGACGTGCTGCTGGCCGAGGGCTGGCAACGAGGCGACGAGCAGTTGCTTCTGGGCCGCAGCATGTGGAGGCGGCAGACCAGTCCCCGCAATCTGCAGCTTGTACGGCCGCTCGGTCAGGTGTTCAGCCGGCTTCGCCCTGGGCAGGCTCCCCTCCCGACCCCAAGCCTGGGTCGGCGCTGACGGCTTTGCAGGCTCCTTGTTCCGTTCTCAGCCTCGATGTTGGCCGTCGCAGGATTGGCTTGGCCGGATGCGATCCGCTTGGAATCACGGTGACGCCGTTGCCGCCGTTGCATCGCGGCCGCTTCCAGGAGGATTTTGAAGTGCTGGTGGCCCATTGCACGAACCGACTGGTGCGGGGTCTGGTGGTTGGGCTTCCCCTTGATGCCGCTGGAGCTCCGACGGCTCAGGCCGTTCACTGTCGCCGTTATGGACTTCGGCTCGCTGCAGCGTTGAAGCTGCCCCTGGCCTGGGTGAACGAGCACAGCAGCACCTGGGCAGCAGGGGAACGCCATGGATTGTCAGGTGATCGCAGCGGCCGCCTCGACAGTGCTGCTGCCGCCCTTCTGCTGGAACAGTGGCTACGCGAAGGCCCTTCCCTCAAACCGGTCGATTCGGCGGCCCCTACCCCGGGCGTGGAATTCGATCATGGTGGATCCTGAAGCGACCGAGGATTTGGTCCCATGCGCGATTCAGGGCCCAGTGGCAGTGGCGACGTTCCGACCGTGCTGGTCCGTGATGCGGAAGGCCGTGATCTGCTCTGTTTCCTTGAGCAGCTCATTCCTCTCGATGGCAGCGACTACGCCCTGCTGACCCCCGTGGACACGCCGGTGTCCCTGTTCCGCCTCAAGGATGGTGATGAGCCGGAACCGATCACCACCATCACCAGCAGTGAACCGATCCTTTCGGTGGCGGATGTGGTGCTGCAGGAACATGACCTCACCCTGGTGCGTTCGGCGGTGACGCTGACGGTGAGCGGAGAGCTGGATGAACCCGATCCGGAGGATCTGGAGGATGAGGAAGAGGATGAGGCGGACGAGGAATCGGAGACCTACGAGTTGCTGGTGAGTTTCATGGTGGAGAAGGGGGAATACGGTCTTTACATCCCTCTCGATCCCTTCTTCGTTGTGGCTCGCATGGTCGATGGACAGGCGGAGCTGGTGGAGGGTGAGGATTTTGATCGGATTCAGCCCCGCATCGAGGCGGAACTGGATGAACGCGAATGGCCGGATTGAGTCCCCAGCACTGGCTGCATCCCGATTGGGAACCGGGGCTCACGATCGCCCATCTGCCGTTGTCGCATCTGATCGGCTGCGACATCCGCGCTGCTGTCGTGGACGTCGATCGAACCCTGTTGCCCGGTCGTGATGTGAGGCTCCCCGACAGTGTTCGAGCCTGGATGCAGCACGCCGGCAGCAGCCTGGCGCTGCACCTGTTCAGCAACAACCCATCAAGGGCCCGGATCTCAGCGGTGGCTGACCAGCTGGGGCTCAGCTTCACCTGTGGTGCGGGCAAGCCCCGACGGGGAGCCCTTCGCCGGGTGATGGCTGAGCTTGCGCTGGATCCACGTCAGGTGGCGATGGTGGGTGATCGATTGTTCACGGATGTCCTGTGTGGCAATCGACTTGGTCTCTACACCGTGCTGGTGCGCCCCGTCAGTGAGGATGGCTCGCCGTGCCATCACGATGGTGTGCAGCGGTTGGAACGACGGCTCGCCCGCTGGATGGGGGCGCCTGCGGCATGACGCTGTGGGTGTTGAAGCTGGGGACAAGCCTGCTGCGGGGAGATGCTGCATCCGCTATTGAGGGCTACTGCGACTGCATTGCGTCGGCCATCGAACGTGGTGATCGGGTTGTCCTGGTGACCAGTGGGGCCGTCGGTCTCGGTTGTCAGCAATTGCAGCTGGATCAGCGTCCTGATCGGGTGGTTGCTCTGCAGGCAGCCGCAGCGATCGGTCAGGGGCACCTGATGGCCCTTTACGACCAGGCGATGGCCCGCCACGGCATCTCCGTGGCCCAGGTGTTGCTGACCCGTTCCGATCTTGCCGATCGTCGCCGCTACACCAATGCGTCAAGCACGCTTATGCAGTTGCTCGAGTGGGGGGTGATGCCCGTCATCAACGAGAACGATGCGCTGTCACCGGCGGAACTCCGCTTCGGGGACAACGACACCCTTTCGGCTCTGGTGGCCGCAGCCGTGACCGCTGATCAGCTGATCCTGCTGACCGATGTGGATCGTCTGTACTCGGCGGATCCTCGGACGGATGCCCACGCACAACCGATTCCGGATGTTCGCCATCCCCGGGAACTGCAGGAGCTTGAGGCTGTTGCCGGCGAAGGGGGGCGTTGGGGAACCGGAGGGATGACCACCAAGTTGGCGGCTGCACGAATCGCCACGGCGAGCGGAATCACGGTGCATTTGGCCGATGGACGTGACGCGTCACGTCTTGATCAGCTGCTCAAAGGTGGGCGGGGTGGCACTGTCTTCCATCCCAGCGGCCACCCCCTTGGCAATCGGCGCAGCTGGTTGGCCCATGTGCTGCAGCCCGTGGGTGAACTGCATCTTGATGACGGAGCCTGCCGGGCGATCCGTGACCGGGGCGCCTCGTTGCTGCAGGTGGGCCTGACCGGTATCCGGGGGGAGTTCGAAGCGAACCAGCCGGTCACGCTTCGTGATCCGGAGGGCAATGAGCTGGGTCGTGGCCTCTGCTCCCGGACCAGCCATGAGCTGCAGCAGGCCCTGCAGGCTTCCGTCAGGGACGGTGCGTCACCCGTCGTGGTGCATCGCGATGTACTCGTCCTGAGTGATCAGTATCGGTCGTGATCCTGCATCGCCTCTACGATCCGGCCGCCACTCCGCCATCCCATGCGTTTCAGCACACTGATCACGGCTCTGCAGCAGGGCCAGGCTGGTCTCAAACGTGCTGAAGCGGCCGGAGATCCATGGCTCGCAAGCGCTGCTGCTCTCGATCAGGCCTGCTCTGATCAGCTCAGCTTTCTGGAGAAAGGCAACGCTCTCACCGTTGCTCTCGGCAACAGTTCGGTCGGTGCCGTGTTGTTGCCGGATCAGGAGGACCTGATTGCCATCGCCCTGGAGCGTGGTCAGGCTTTCGCGGTTCTTGCCGATCCCCGTCTCGCTTTTGCCGAGTCGCTGGAGCTGTTGCACCCACGTCGTCGTCCCCAGGCCGGGGTTCACGCCAGTGCCGTGCTGGATGAGCGCGCGGTGATCGAGCCTGGGGTGTCCATTGGCCCTCGTGTCTGCGTCGGGGCTGACAGTCGGATCGGCGCCGGCAGCGTGCTCCACCCCGGCGTGGTGATTTACGACGATGTGATCGTCGGTGAGAACTGTGAACTGCATGCCAACGCTGTTCTGCACCCTGGCTCGAGGCTTGGCAGAGCCTGCGTGGTTCATTCCAATGCGGTCGTCGGGTCGGAAGGATTCGGGTTCGTGCCAACCGCCCAGGGTTGGCGAAAGATGCCGCAGACCGGTCTGGTGGTTCTTGAAGACGGTGTTGAGGTGGGCTGTGGCAGCACCATCGACCGTCCTTCAGTCGGGGAAACCAGAATTGGTGCCGGCAGCAAGATCGACAATCTTGTGCAGGTTGGCCATGGCGTGACCATGGGCCGTGGATGCGCCCTCGCCTCCCAGGTGGGCATCGCCGGAGGGGCCAGGCTTGGTCATGGAGTGATCCTTGCGGGGCAGGTTGGCGTCGCCAATCGGGCGGTGATCGGTGATCGTGCGATTGCCAGCTCCAAGAGTGGGATCCATGGCGAAGTCGCTGCTGGAGAGGTCGTCAGCGGTTATCCAGCGATTCCCAATCGGCTCTGGTTGCGTTGTTCAGCGGCCTTCAGCAAGCTTCCGGAGATGGCGAAGCTGCTTCGGGAGTTGAAGCGCAGCACCGCTCAGTAGCCTCAGCGGCTGTCCGGTTGGTCCTCTCCATGGTTCAACACCGTGTCGTTCTCCTGTCTGGTGATGGCATCGGCCCTGAGATCACGGCTGTTGCCCGCAGGCTTCTCGAGGCCGTGAGCGAACGGCATGGTTTCAGCCTCACGTTTGATGAGCAGCTGATCGGTGGTGCTGCCATCGATGGCACCGGGGAACCATTGCCCGCTACCACTCTCGAGGCATGTCGAGCTGCCGATGCCGTGTTGCTGGCGGCGATCGGCAGCCCTCGATTCGACAGCCTCCCGCGGGGCAAACGTCCTGAATCCGGTCTGCTGGCCCTGCGCTCAGGGCTGAAGCTGTTCGCCAATCTGCGTCCCGTCAAGATCGTTCCTGCCCTGATGGAGGCCAGCACGCTTCGGCCTGAGGTGATCGAGGGTGTCGATCTGATGGTGGTGCGTGAACTGACGGGAGGGATTTATTTCGGGCAGCCCAAGGGCCGGATCGAAGCGGATGGTGATATCCGTGGCTTCAACACCATGACCTATTCAGGCAGCGAAGTGGATCGCATCGCCAAGGTGGCCTTCGAGATCGCCCAGGAGCGGCGTGGACGGTTGTGCTCGGTGGACAAAGCGAACGTTCTCGACGTGAGCCAGCTCTGGCGTGACCGTGTGGATGCCATGGCCCTCGCTTACGCCAGTGTCGATGTGAGCCACATGTATGTGGACAACGCGGCGATGCAGCTGGTGCGCGATCCCCGTCAGTTCGATGTCCTACTCACCGGCAATCTCTTCGGTGACATCCTCAGCGATGAGGCTGCGATGCTGACTGGTTCGATCGGCATGCTCCCATCGGCATCTCTGGGCAGCGATGGGCCGGGGTTGTTTGAGCCGGTGCACGGCTCAGCGCCGGATATCGCTGGACAGGACAAGGCGAATCCCATGGCGATGGTCTTGTCTGCAGCGATGATGCTGCGCATCGGTCTTAAGCAGGCTGAGGCGGCTGAGGCGTTGGAGCAGGCCGTGGATCGAGTGCTCGCAGAGGGATACCGCACGGGTGACCTGCTCTCTGAGGGGTGTACGGCTGTGGGCTGCAGCGCCATGGGCGATCACCTGCTCAAGGCGCTTTGAGACCGGCATTGGTGATTTAGGGCCCTGATCTGGCAAACTCGCCGAACCTTGTTTCCCAGTGTCGATGTCGAAGCGTCACCCGGTTGTTGCTGTTACGGGTTCTTCCGGAGCTGGGACCAGCACCGTCAAGCGCGCCTTCGAGCACATCTTTGCCAGGGAAGGCATCACGCCGGCTGTCGTTGAAGGCGATAGCTACCACCGTTACGAGCGGACACCGATGAAGGAGGCCATGGCGGATGCCCTGGCCCGCGGCGAGAACTTCTCCCACTTCGGACCGGAAGCCAACCTCTTCAACAAACTGGAGGAACTGTTCCGCACCTACGGCGAAACCGGTGGCGGGCAGAAGCGTTACTACCTCCACAGCCCTGAGGAGGCGAAGGAGCACAACGCTCGCCTGGGAGTTGATCTGGGGCCTGGTCAGTTCACCCCTTGGGAGGACATTCCGTCAGGAACAGACCTTCTCTTCTATGAGGGGTTGCACGGCGGCGTCAAAAGCGATGGCTATGACGTGGCGGCCCTCGCCGACCTGCTGGTGGGTGTCGTGCCGATCACAAACCTGGAGTGGATTCAGAAGATCCACCGTGACAATGCCGAACGGGGCTACTCCGCTGAGGCCATCGTGGACACGATCCTGCGACGCATGCCTGATTACATCAACCACATCTGTCCTCAATTCAGTGAAACGGATATCAATTTCCAACGGGTTCCCACCGTTGATACGTCCAATCCTTTCATCTGTCGCAACATTCCCTCGCCTGACGAAAGCTTCGTGATCATTCACTTCCGCAAGGGAGCTCGTGAGAAGTGGGGCATTGATTTTGGTTATCTGCTGAGCATGATTCACGATTCATTCATGTCCAGCCCTACCAGCATTGTGGTCAACGGCGGAAAAATGGGCTTTGCGATGGAACTGATTCTCACGCCAATCATTCACCGCATGATTGAAGAGAAGAAAAACATCGGTTGAGTTGGATCAAGGCTTCAATTCGTCTCTACAATTCACCCATCTGAGTGATCAGGTGGGTTTATTTCTGTTCCTTTGCCCTCCTTTGTGATCAACGGTGCAGGTGCTCCGTCCAACGCACCACGTTGGGATCGTGTGAACAGTCGGGAGCTGATTCAACTGGCTCGGTCGGTGTATTTCAACTATCTCTCGAACACACCATCTGCCCCTGACCCGATCGGTGTTGTGGTTGACCAGGGCCGCGCCGATGGCCGCGTTGTCTTCGAGTCCCCTGTTCTGCTGCCGAACGAGGACTACATCGGTTTTGATCTGATTCGCCAGCGAAGCTCCCGCCACAGGAGCCGATGCAAGGGCTGATGCTGCCGCTCTGGCTGGGCTTGACCGGAGCCTGTGTGGGCAGTTTCACCAATGTGGTGGCCTGGCGCCTGCCCCGGGATGAATCCGTGGTCCACCCAGGCAGCCACTGTCCCCGCTGTGGTCACGCCATTCGCTGGCATGACAATCTCCCGGTGCTGGGATGGCTGTTCCTCGCGGGTCGCTGCCGCGACTGCCGGACCCCGATCAGTTGGCGCTATCCGGCGGTTGAAGCCCTGAGTGCCTTGCTCTGGCTCAGCTCATTGCTGGTGGGTCCTGCAGCGGGAGGGGGTCTGCCGATCTGGCTCCAGCCATGGGCTGGGGTTGTGCTGGTGGCGTTGCTGCTCCCCCTCGTCCTGATCGATCTGGATCATCTGTGGTTGCCCGAGCCCCTCTGCCGCTGGGGTTTGGTGATCGGGCTTATGTTCAGTTCGGCAGCGGGGGTGCCCCTGTTGGCAGACCATCTCATCGCTGCCTCGCTGGCGCTGCTGTCACTGGAGGGACTCAGCGCACTGGGGGAGCGACTTCTGGGCCAACCAGCCCTCGGCCTCGGTGATGCCAAGCTTGCTGCGCTGGGTGGTGCCTGGCTGGGGCTCCCCGGTATTGCTGCTGCCATGGCCGTTGCGGTGATCACCGGGGCCGTCATCGGCAGCATCGCCAGACTGACGGGGCGGTTACAGGCAAGGCAGGCTTTTCCCTTCGGCCCCTTCATCGCGCTCGGCATCTGGCTTGTCTGGCTTGCCGGGCCGATCTGGTGGTGGGATCAGTGGCTGGCGATGTTCAGGTTCTGAACAAAGGAACCTGTTGTTCAAGTTCGCTTCGGCGTGCATTGATCCAGACGTTGAATCAGAGCATCAAAGCTGCGGGGGCGATCCGGCGTACTGTCTCTGGACTTGAAAGGTATGCGGACAGCGGAATCCGGAATCTTCACCGGCAATTGTCCCCTTGGGGCAAGCCGGGGCTCAAATACCAGATTTTGATAAGCAACAAACTGCCCATTCCTGAACCAGCCAACCCGTTCTGCAAAATCCTGAAATCTGACGGATTGATCTGTTTCCGTCGTTGCTTCCTGTAGTTGCTGATAAACCTCCCGCTGCGCAGACAGGCCAAATTGACCATTTGAATGCACCATCATCAGATTATCGATATAATGCAAATCCGGGCAGGGAAAACGCGAAGCTGCATTGGCATCAATCCACCCTTCGTTGTTGCGACCCGTGACATCCAGAGCAATCTCTGCGATGGCGGTGTTGGCATCTTTCCATTGGTTGTTTTCGAGAAGCTCTTTGAGTTTCAAGTACTTCTCTGATGGATCGTGGCGGAAGATATGGCCTGAATGGTTGTTGTGGCTGGCATGTTGCTGCCAGGTGAATCCACAAACAGCAAGTGCGATGAACCCCAGGCCGATGAACGTTTTGCTGGTTTTGAAGTTCATGAGGATTAAAAAATGAGGTTAAAAATGTTGTAAAATGAGAAACTTATGACCCAAGCAACGCACAAGGAGAGTGTGGCTGAGAACACTGTAAACTTGATCGATTTTGATTCCCCAAAGATTGTTCCAAGAGTTGTAAGGCAGGGAATATAAAGAAGGCTGAATAGGAGATAGCTGAATCCTTGAGCGAGTGTGAGATCCATTGCCAGCTGGGCTTGAAGTGCATCATTCGACAACCCATAGACAGTCGCAAGAGCTGCAAGCTGGACTTCCTTGGCAACAAAACCGATGATCAGTGAAACGGTCAGGAAAGGACTGATTCCAATTGGATTCATCACCGGCGCGAAGAAACTTCCGAGTTGACCGGCGTAAGAGTCAATACCTTCTGCTGAACCTTCAGGGAAATTTGTCAGAAACCAAGTTATGGTTGTACCCAGAATCATGAACATCATGACTTTGGTCATGAATGATTTCATTTCATTCCAGACATTGAAAAAAACCTGTTTTGCCGTCGGTATTCTGTAAGGTGGTAACTCAACCACAAAGGGCTCTTCATTCTTGAATTGGCCTGTAAAGTTGAAGATTGTCGCGATCAGATAAGCAACGACAAAGCTCATTATGTAAAGACCGAACAAGGCCATCGCGCCTGAAGGGCCAGGCAAGATAACAGCTAAAATAAAGACAAAAACTTGTAGCCTTGCTGAACATAATGAGAAGGGAATTATTAACATCGAAAGCAGTCTCATTGCTCTGGATCGCATCACACGTGTTCCCATGACGGCAGGAACATTGCAGCCAAAACCCATTAATTGCAGAACAAATGCTCTTCCATCCAGCCCGCATTTTTCCATCAGAACATCAATCAAGTAGGCAGCTCTGGACAGATATCCACTGTCTTCCAAAGCCGTCATCACAACAAAGAAAAGAGCAACAAGCGGTACAAATGAAAAAACGGTTGCAATCCCTGAAAAGGGTCCCTCCACAACGAAGTCCTGAACAATTGAGGGGAAGGGGCTTAAGGCTGGTTCGAGCAGAGATTCCTGAAACCATCCAGTTAGTTCGTCGACAGGATCGGCTGTTGGAATACCGATGGACCAGATGAACCAAAACACGAGGAACATGGTTGCAAAAAAGATCGGCAACCCAAAACCAGGATGCAGCAGCCATCGATCAATACGATTGGTCAACGTCGTGATGTTGACGGCGGGCATGTTGATCGATCCCTCGATCACCTGATCAAGCTCGGCCTGCTGGGTTGGATGTTCCTTGAAATATTCAACGACGCTGTCAATGGTGACGCTTTGATCAACTGTCTCAAGAGAAGATAAAATTGATTCATAAGCCTTATCGCAGCCAGTTCCATATTTTGCGCTTATTGCGTGCGTAGGAACGTTTAGATTTTTTTGAAGTTTAACAAGATCAATTCCCACATTGAATCTCTTAGCCTCATCGGCCATATTCAGAATGACGATGATCGGCAATCCCAATGCTTTTAGTTGAAGGGGGATCCTGATCTGTCGATCAACCTGAACAGCGTTTAAAACCACCACCACGAGGTCGACAGAATTGGTTTCTAAGAATGTTTGGACAACTTTTTCATCGTCTGTAAATCCATCAAGATCATAGATGCCAGGAAGATCAACGAACTCAACTACTTGATCATTCAGATTTAATTCGGCTCGCATCAAATCAACCGTCAGACCAGGCCAATTCGCTACACCTGCGCCGGCCTTTGTGATTTTGTTGAAAAGAGTTGATTTTCCCGTGTTTGGTTGACCGATGAAAGCAACGCGTTTTGGTTTGTTTTTCGGTTCTCGTGGACTATCGTTTTGGAATTGATTCGGCGGAGCTGTAATTGTCATAGAGCATTTCTGAAAATGACCAAAAAATTAGATGCTTTAGTTTGCTTGTGAATAAATTTGTGGTTTCAAGATTACATTTTTTGCTTCTGAACGTCTGATGGCTAGCTCTGTGGTGCTACCAACTCTGATTGCAATGGGGCCGCCCATGAATGCCTTTTTCATGACAAGGATTGTTTTATTTTCAATGAGTCCCATTGCAATCAGTCGTGTTCGCAGGCCATCTTCGACCGTTGAATTATTGCTTGAAATTTGGTGAATGATACCGATTTCACCGATCTGAAGCTTGTCCAGAGTCAGTGGTGAACTATTGCTGTCCAGGTCGAATTCGACGACTCTGAAATCTTCCGGAACTGATGAGAAATGTCTAAGAACCATGATCTTGATTTCATTGTGGATAAAGATTGTGTTGCATACTTTTAGATTTCAAGCCGCCCCAGTCCCATTGCCAGTTGCTGTGGATCCTGCACTAAATGCTCCACCAGCTTTGACATTGGCAAGCAATGTTCCATCTAAAAATTGTTGATCAAGCAGTATTAGTGCTGCCGTATTAGAGTCAGCTAGTCGTAATCTTTTTAATACAAAACGTGCTTCAGATTCCTCTTTTACCTGCTCCTCAATGAACCAGTCGAGCATTGCGGTTGCGGCACGATCACCTTCTTGCTCTGACAATGTATAAATGTTGTTAATTGATTCCGTGACTTGTTTCTCCATTGTATAAACTGTTTCAAATAGATGCTTAACTGTTTGAAACTCTCGCTCTGGAGATTGAATGGTTGGTAGTTGTACTTTGCGCTCACTGTCGACGAGATAAGCAATCATCCTTGAGGCATGTCCACGTTCTTCAATACTCTTTTCAAGCATATAATCAGAGAACCCGATTAGATCTTTCTCGCGAAGCCAGATTGACATGGCCAGATATGCATGACTAGCTTGAAATTCAAGAGCTAGATGATCGTTGATCGCAGCTGTGTGTGACGTCATTTTTCGGTATATCCAATCTTTTTATAGGCATGGGCAGTGAAAATCATTCCAAATTAAATGTTAAGGCGGCAATAAAATCACTCCTGCTGTAAAATTTGATATTTCAAAGAGTGCTTTTCTGTCCTCTGTTTTTTATTCCCTCGAAAGGTAGGTCTTTTTTTATTTTTTACTGCGATCTGTATCGTCTTCGAGATCTCTTTCGTTGTAAGGCTTTTGGCGAAAAAGTCTCCGTGGAAACCTGTTCACGGTCGAGATTTTGAGCAATTCGTGCGGTCGTGTGCGAGTTGTTTTTGTTGTCGTCACTACAGTTATTTCGTTATGTCTTTTCGCGCACCTGCCTTATGCGCCCTTTCTTAAACTCTTTTTCCGATATCAATCAGCCTCAGCTGCATCCTGGTTCCCGAAGTTTCAAGTGTTGCACGTCTTTGTTTGGGGGGATGGCGCTTGCTGTTGCAGGAACCTGCGGATTGAGTCAGCCAGTATCCGCTGAAATTGTCGATCTTGAGTCGGTCAATCGTTATGTTTCTGGCAAGGCATCGGCTCGAGACCAGGTCACCAGCATCACCCAGTTCTCTGACGTCTACCCGACCGACTGGGCTTACCAGGCTCTCGCCAGCTTGATCGAGCGCTACGGCTGTATCGCCGGTTACCCAAACGGCACCTTCCGCGGCAACCGGGCCATGACCCGTTACGAGGCAGCTGCCCTTCTCAACGCCTGTCTCGACCGCATCACTGAGGTCACCGACGAACTGCGTCGTCTGATCAAGGAATTCGAAAAAGAACTCGCCATCATCCGCGGCCGCGTCGATGGCCTCGAGGCCCGCGTCGGCGAACTGAAAGCAACCCAGTTCACCACCACCACGAAACTGGATGGACTGGCCACATTTGTGGTGGGTGCGAATCGCTTTAAAGGGTCTGCTGGTCGGCTTGGAGATGAGAACAACGGCAGATACGGCGCCACCGTTTTCAACTATGACCTGCAGCTCAATCTCGAGACTTCCTTCACCGGTAAGGACATGTTGACAACCGTGCTGCGCTCAGGAAATTTTGATGAAGACGGCAGTCCTTTTGGGAGTGGTGGCCCCTCAGGACTCGCAACCCTGGAAACAGCCTTCCAGGAAGGAGATGAACCCAACCGAGTGGCGATTGAAAAAATTTATTACTCCTTTCCAATCGGTGATTCCCTCACACTCACTGTCGGTCCACTTGTCGGTCAGGAGGACATGCTCGCATTGTGGCCGAGCACTTACCCCACTGATCCGATTCTTGAAGTGATGACGATGAATGGTGCCCCTGCTGCTTACAACGAAAATCTTGGTGCAGGTGCGGGGATCAGCTGGGAGCTTGAGAATGGTTTCAGAATGTCGGCAAATTATGTTTCCGCAAATGGAGCATTAGGTAACAGTGATGAAGGTGGTATCGCCACCGATCAGTCTGGAAGCTCCGCGACTGTTCAGCTGGGTTGGGAGGCTGAGAACTGGAATATTGCCGCGATCTATTCAAAAATTCAAAACGGTCATGATCTGATCCCTTACATCACTCCTTTTGTTGATGATCATTCTTACGGGAAGGGAACAACCAGTGCCTTTGGCCTGGCTGGTTCATGGTCCCCTGAAGACAGCGGCTGGATTCCCTCCGTGTCCGCAGGTTGGGGCTACAACAGCATGAACACCGACAAACGTGGACAGGCGGAAACCAGTCAGTCCTGGAGTGTTGGCCTTGAATGGAATGATGTTTTCTTGCTGGGAAACAACGCTGGCATGGCCGTTGGCCAACCGGTTTTTGCCACCAGCTTGCGTGGGGGTGGTAGCGCTGCTGATGGGCAGTTCATCTGGGAGTGGTGGTATCAGTTCCAGGTGACAGACAACATCAGCATTACTCCTGCACTTTTTTACCTTTCACGTCCTCTCGGAGAAAACACGCCGTCTGACAAGACCTTTCAGCAATTGGGCGGTCTGGTCAAGACGACCTTCACATTCTGATCAATTGTTGTCGGACCAGTCGCGCCGTTCAATCGAGTTCGACTGGTTCAGGCGCAATTCTTCTAGTAAGGGGGGGTGAGTATTTCGAGATTTTGATGTTATTTGGTTCGCATTGTTGACTGAATCAGGCGACTCTGTTTGATCACTGTTCTGTGGTTTATCGATTTTGCCTGTAGCTCAAGTCCTTGATCGATCAATGCAGTTCAATTTGAATTAGTTTGCGAATCCATATCTCGTGCTGCTGTGCTTCTGATGGGCTGGATGAGGTGAAATGGCTTCTTTGATGGTTTTGGTGGTGCATTTTGTGTTTTCTGTTTGTTGTCCATGATGGTTCGTATGTGTTTCAATCCCTGCCTGAAATAACGCTTCGGACTGGATCAGTATTGGGCTTGCGATTGGGATTGGCAAAATTCGGTTTCACCTCAAGTGTGCGAACTGACTTCACTCTCCCCGTGAATTGATGATCCAAAGCACGGTTGATGATTCAAAGCACGGTTTCAGTCGGCCAACTTGCGTGCATTGGTCTGTGTTTCATGGGCTCTGGGACTGCGTAACGCCAGGTACCATTGGCGACGGCCTTTCCAGCGTTGTCGAGCTGTCTTCTGTTGAAGGATCAGATCCAGAGATGGCTCTGTTCCTGCTGTCAGGGCTGGTTAGCAACGCCCGGTTCTGACCACATCCCAGTCGTTACCAAGGGAGCTTGAGCTGATGTCACTCTTCGACTGGTTTGCGGATCGCCGCAAAGGTCAGTTCGTCGGCAAGGTGAATCAGGAGTCCGACGAGGGGGATGGGCTTTGGAGCAAATGTCCTGAGTGTGGCCAGGTGGTCTACATGAAGGATCTCAAGGCCAACGCCAGCGTTTGCACCAACTGTGGGTACCACCACCGCATTGACAGTCAGGAGCGCATCGCGGTGATTGCCGATCCGGGAAGTTTTGAGGCGCTCAACGAAGAACTGATTCCCACCGATCCGCTGTTGTTCAAAGACCGGCGTGCCTATGCCGATAGGTTGCGCGAAAGCCAGGCGGGAACGGGGCTGAACGATGCCGTCGTCACAGGGCTTTGTCGGGTTGAGGGTATCGCCATGGCACTGGCGGTGATGGATTTTCGCTTCATGGGTGGCTCCATGGGATCCGTGGTGGGGGAGAAGATCACACGCCTGGTGGAACAGGCCACCGAGCGTCACCTTCCCCTCTTGATCGTTTGCGCCTCCGGAGGTGCCCGCATGCAGGAGGGCATGCTCAGCCTGATGCAGATGGCCAAGATTTCTGGGGCACTCGAGCGTCACAGAGAGGCAGAACTCCTGTACATGCCCTTGCTCACCCATCCGACAACGGGCGGTGTGACGGCGAGTTTCGCCATGCTCGGAGATTTGATCCTGGCTGAGCCGAAGGCGTTGATCGGTTTCGCCGGGCGTCGTGTGATTGAGCAGACCCTGCGCGAGAAACTTCCCGACAATTTCCAGACGGCTGAATATCTCCAGGATCACGGTTTTGTTGACGCGATTGTGCCGCGCGTCCAGCTGCGCAGCACTCTGGCTCGACTGTTGCGATTGCATGGTTGCCGGGCCCTGGAGCTGGCCAGCGCATGACACGCCGCTTGATCGTCCTGTTCGCTGCCCTGGTCCTTGCCTGGGCGGGACCCGTATGGGCGGGACCCGTTGAGTGGGTTGAGGTTCCGCCCAGTGAGGCCGGCCAGCAATGGTGGGATCGCGGCAGTGTGCGGGCCGACGGTACGGGGATGCGCACTGTGTTGAGTCGTTTCACCCCGGCGGTTGTGGACGGGGAGTCAGCCCGTCAGGGCTCGCTGTATGTGATGCAGATCGATTGTGCTCAGCAGCTGTATCGCGACAAACAGGTCAACGGCATTCCGCGTTTTCGGGCGGATTGGCAGGCGGCAGGATCCGACGACCTGATCGTTTCGGTGATCAATGCTGTCTGTGATGTCCCCTTATCGAGCTGAGATGACAGCGACGCGTCCGATCGGAGTGGCGATTGCCGGGTTGGGTTTCGGGGATGCGGTTCATCGACCTGCCCTCGCCGCCAATTCCGGTCTTGAGGCTGTCGCTCTGTGGCATCCACGTCAGGAACGTCTGGATCAGGTCAGTTCCGAGTCAGGACTGAAGGGATACACGGACTGGGATGCTCTTCTGGCCGATGAGTCGGTGGATGCGGTGATCATCGCGACCCCTCCGGCGCCACGCCATAACCTGGCTCTGCGGGCGCTTCAGGCCGGCAAGCATCTGCTGCTGGAGAAGCCCGTTGCTCTCGATGCCCAGCAGGTGGCGAACCTGCAACGGGAGGCCATCAGTCGACGTCTCAGCGTGGCGGTCGATTTCGAATACAGGGCTGTTCCTCTTTTTCAACAGGCTGCTCGCCTTCTGCAGAGCCGGGCTGTGGGAGATCTCTGGCTGGTGAAGATGGACTGGCTGATGAGCAGCCGCGCCAACCCGAATCGAGCCTGGAGCTGGTATTCACAGGCGGATCAAGGTGGTGGCGTCATTGGAGCGCTGGGGACCCACGCCTTCGACACCCTGGCCTGGCTTGTGGGCCCTGTTCAACAGCTTCAGTCCATGACTCGGACGGCGATCGCGGAACGTCCTGGTGCTGATGGTCGACAGCAGCCCGTTGACGCCGACGACATCGCCTTGATCAACGCAGAGCTCGCCACCGATCAGGGCGTGTTGGTGTCAGCTCAGATCGCGCTGGCATCGGTGGCACGCCACGGGAGAGGCTGCTGGCTTGAGATCTACGGATCAGAAGGAAGCCTGGTCCTCGGCAGTGGGAACCAGAAGGATTACGTCCATGGCTTTTCACTCACCTTGCATCGCGATGGTGAGTCAGCGCGCAGCATTCAGGCCGATGATGATCTTCGTTTTCCCACCACCTGGAGCGACGGGCGTGTGGCTCCTGTGGCGCGCCTGCAGAGCTGGTGGGCCGACAGCATCATCAGTGGCCATCCAATGGTGCCGGGTCTTGCCGAGGGACTGGTCAGCCAACAGGTTTGCGACCGCGCTCTTGCGTGATCCCTATCAACGTCCTGGCATTGAGTTGCTGGATTGCAACGTGTTGAACGTTTGAGCGGAACGGACAATTGATGCATTTGTTGTGCAGCAAATCGCACATGCATTGGTAAAGACGGAATGGAGGGAGCTTCAAGCAGCCACGAAAATTTTCCTCTGCAAAATTTTCAAATGGCATTGTCTGATTATCAGTCGGAGCTCATCGCAACGGCTCAGTCGCTTGCGAGTCCCGGCAAAGGAATCCTTGCTGTCGATGAATCCACCAAGACGATTGGTAAACGACTGGGTTCAATCGGTGTCGAAAACACTGAAGCCAACCGTCAGGCTTACCGGGGGATGTTGTTCACAACATCAGGTCTTGGAGAGTTCATCAGCGGCGCCATTCTTTACGAAGAGACCCTTTTTCAGAACCATGCCGATGGTGAATCGATGGTCAGAAAGCTCAATCAGCTCGGCATCATCCCGGGCATCAAGGTTGACAAGGGCCTGAGGCCCCTGGCCGGGGCCGGATCTGTCGAAACCCTGTGTACGGGTTTGGATGGCCTGGTTGAACGTGCTGCCGATTACTACGCCCAGGGAGCCCGTTTCGCCAAATGGCGTGCGGTACTTCAGATCACGGCAGATGGCTGCCCATCCGCCCTCTCTGTCAGAGAAAACGCCTGGGGCCTGGCCCGGTACGCACGTTCAGTTCAGGAGTCGGGCCTGGTTCCCATCGTCGAGCCGGAAATCCTGATGGATGGGCAACACACGATTGAAACCACGGCACGCATCCAGGAGCACGTGATTCAGGAGGTGTATCACGCCTGCCACGCCAATGGTGTGCTTCTGGAAGGATCCCTGCTGAAGCCCTCGATGACGGTGCAGGGTGCCGATTGCACGCAAAAAGCCGATCCCGCCCAGGTTGCTGCCACCACCGTTCGCACGCTGGAGCGAAGCGTTCCCGCCAGTGTCCCTGGCATCGTTTTCCTCTCAGGGGGACTCAGCGAGGAAGCTGCCTCGGTCTATCTCAACTCCATGAACACCATTGAGCGCAAGGCCAAGTGGAACCTTGGTTTCTCCTACGGGCGAGCCCTGCAGCATTCCTGCCTCAAAAGCTGGGCGGGCTCGAATGTTGAAGCGGGTCAGAAAGCATTGCTTGCACGGGCCCAGGCCAACTCGGAGGCGTCCCTCGGTCGCTACGTGGCGGGTTCTCAGCCGTCATCGGATGAGCAGTTGTTTGTTGCCGGTTACACCTACTGACGTCTCTCAGGTGAGAAGCCGATGCGGATTAAGAGACTCTTCAACGTGACATTTTGAAGGTCTCATGGGTAAAGTCGCTGCCCTACGGACTTTGCGTCCGCTAAGGCTCTTCATTGGACATTCTTTATGGCGCTCGTTCCGCTTCGGCTTCTGCTTGATCACGCCGCCGAAAACGGCTACGGCATTCCTGCGTTCAATGTGAACAATCTTGAGCAGGTGCAGTCCATCATGGAAGCGGCTGATGAGACCGACAGCCCCGTGATCCTGCAGGCGTCGCGTGGTGCACGCAGCTATGCCGGAGAAATCTTCCTGCGTCACCTGATCCTGGCCGCCACCGAGACCTATCCCCACATTCCCGTGGTGATGCATCAGGACCACGGCAACGCCCCTGACACCTGCTACTCAGCTGCCATCAACGGCTTCACCTCCGTGATGATGGACGGTTCTCTTGAGGCTGACGCCAAGACTCCAGCCAGCTACGAGTACAACGTTGATGTGACCAAGAAGGTCGTCGACTTCGCCCATGCCGTCGGCGTGAGCGTCGAAGGCGAGCTTGGTTGCCTCGGCTCACTGGAGACAGGCAAGGGTGAGGCCGAGGACGGCCATGGATTTGAGGGTGAGCTGTCCAAGGACATGCTGCTGACCGATCCTGCGGAAGCTGCTGACTTCGTCGCCAAGACCAAGTGCGATGCTCTGGCCATCGCCATCGGCACCAGCCACGGCGCTTACAAGTTCACCCGCAAGCCCACCGGTGAAGTGCTGGCCATCAGCCGTATCGCTGAAATCCACAAGGCCATCCCCAACACCCACCTGGTGATGCATGGTTCCTCCTCTGTTCCCCAGGAATGGCTGGAGATGATCAACAAGCACGGTGGCGCCATCCCGGAAACCTATGGCGTTCCTGTCGAGGAGATTCAGGAAGGTATCCGCAACGGTGTTCGCAAGGTCAACATCGACACTGACAACCGTCTGGCTTTCACCGCTGCAGTGCGCGAAGCGGCCATGGCTGATCCAGCCAACTTCGACCCACGCCACTTCAACAAGCCAGCTCGCAAATACATGAAGCAGGTGTGTCTGGATCGTTATCAGCAGTTCTGGGCTGCCGGCAACGCCAGCAAGATCCAGCAGCAGAGCATCACCTACTACGCCGGTCTCTATGCCAAGGGCGCTCTCGATCCCAAGGCTGCTGTTGCCGCCTAATCACTTCGTTCGAGAGATGAACCAGAAGGGGCCGTCAGGCCCCTTTTTTGATGTCAGTTCAGCAGGTTCAGTTCTCCCCGCCCCCCATCAAGACGTGCTTCCTGCCCAATCGGCAAGGCCATGTTGGGGCGTCCATGACCGAGGGGGAGATTCATCACCAGGGGTATGCCAAGGTCCCCGAGCCGCTGTTCAAGGATTTCATCCATCGTGAAATCTCCGGGCAGGATGTCGTCTTTTTTCCAGCTGAAGCGTCCACAGGCCACTCCCGCCAGATCGCGCAGCAGACCGGCGCTGCGCCAGTGCGTGAGCATGCGGTCAACGCGATAGGGAGCTTCGCCTACATCCTCCAGAACCAGAATGGCCCCTGTGAGCTTGGGTAACCAAGGCGTTCCGATCAGATGGGTCGCCACGGTGAGATTGGTCACGATGAGCGGTCCGATGCCCACTCCTGAGCGCACCGGGCTCCCGATCAGCGCCGGAACCGGTTCTCCGCCGAGCAACGCTGCAGTGCGCTGCCAACGTTCGTCCGGTCCACCACTGGATCCGTGGATCGCGCCTGCCAACCCCGCGGCCCACTGGGCCAGCAGCAGGGAACTGGAGTCGGAGAATCCCACAGTCCAGATGGCGCGTTGAGGAAAGCGGAAACCCGCCTCCAGAACCCGGGCCCCACCCCAGCCTCCGCCGACGTAGAGCACCCCCTCAATCGAGGGATCATTCCAGGCCGCCTCCAGCTCCCGAACGCGGTCTGCATCGGTTCCGGAGAAATAGCGCCACTGCTGGCGGACGGCCTCTGGAATCTCCAGCTGCCAGCCACGTGCTTCACAGCGCTGCTGCAGGGCGGAGAAGTCCGTCTCAGGATCCATCCATGTGCCTGGATTCACCGCCCGAAGTTTTGATCCCCGTCGCAGTGGCGGCGGTGCTTTTCGATGACCCTGGAACCGGGTGATGCTGGCCCCGGGACGGGACAGCAGGGACGCCGTGATTGCGGTCATCCCCGAGATCAGGAGCCGGCGGCGGCCGAACATCAGCTCAACAGGGCCTGCAGCAAGGCGCGTCCGTCGAGGCCGCCGGTGGCTGGATCACAGGCACGTTCGGGGTGGGGCATCAGCCCCAGAACATTGCCGGCCGAATTGGTAATTCCAGCGATATCGGCAACCGATCCATTGGGGTTGTTCAGATAGCGGAGAGCGATGGCATCTTTATCCTGCAGTTGTTTGAGGGTTTCTTCACTGCACTGGAAGCGCCCTTCACCATGGGCGATTGGAAGAACCAGGCGATCGCGCTTGTTGTATGACTGCAACCAGGGACTGCGCGCACTCATGATTTCGAGGGGTGCGTTCTCGCAGATGAAATGCAGCTCCTGGTTGCGAGTCAGAGCTCCTGGGAGCAATCCCAGCTCGGTGAGCACCTGAAAGCCGTTGCAGATGCCGAGGACGCGGCCACCCTTTGCAGCAAAGTCCACAAGCGATTGCAGAACCGGCGCGAATCGGGCGATCGCTCCGCAGCGCAGGTAGTCGCCATAACTGAATCCTCCCGGCAACACCACGGCATCCAGTCCAGCCAGATCCGTTTCCTCATGCCAGAGGCGACGGCTGGACATGCCGAGACAGCCTTCCACTGCCCAGCGCACATCCCGATCGCAGTTGGACCCTGGGAAGACAACGATGCCGATGCTCATGGTTTGTCCAGCTCGAGGGACCAGTCCTCGATCACAGGATTCGCCAGCAGGCGGTCGCTCAGCAGCTCCAGGCGTCGGCGGGCTTCCTGCTCATCAGGCGCTTCGAGTTCCATCTCGACGGCCTTACCAATGCGAAGGCGTTGCAGTCCTTCGATTCCCAGTCTGGCGGCTGCAGAGCGCGTGGCTTCTCCAGCGGGGTCCAGCACGGAGGGCCGCAGGTGCACCAGAACGCGAGCTTTGAAACGCGGCACGGGGTTCAAGGGTGCTGGAGGAATCCTGACAGACACCGAACCTTTAAAACATTCATCGGCTCGCTGGTTCTGCTCGGCTTCATGGACGCATGTTGACGATGGCGGTGTCGCCCTTCCGTGTTCCACGTCTCTCCAGATCCACGCCTGGTCCGCAGGCTGCTTGGGCTTGTGATGCTCGCTGTCAGCAGCCTCGCTGTCAGCAGCATTGCCGAAGCCGTTCATGCCGCTGCGGATGACCTGCAGTGCCGCCATGGCGATCAACAGTGGACCGCCTGTCGCATGCGTCAGCCGTCTCCAGGGGAACACTGGTTCCTTGAGATGAACAGGGAGCGCATTGAGTTCCGCCACGATGGCAGCGGTCGGGTCCGCATGCGCATAGGCGACGATGCGTCCTGGGTCGTTGTGGAACCCCGCTGGACCAGCGGGCGCAATCTCTGCTGGGGATCAGTCTGTGCTCGAGGGCCAATCCCACTGGATTGAGCCTGTTTGGAGCGAAACACGGGTCTCTGCCAGTGTGGACCGAGTCCTGACGGAATGGCTGTGTTCGCGCTGACCTGCCGCGACTGCGGTGCTCCCGTTGAGATTCCCGGTCGTTACGGCTTCAAGCTCAAGAACACGGGGATCAGCACCACATTGTGCTCCGCCTGCCGTCAAGCGAACTTCCGGGAATCCCGTGCGGATGGAATCGCCTCATCCGATCAACTCGGTGTGGCGGGAGAGCGGCGGCGTTGGATCCCCCTGATGGTGGTCGTCGTGAGCGTGGCGTTGATTGTTGTTGGACTGTGGATTCGCAGGGACCTTGCCGGGCCGCCGAACGATCAGGACGCTTTGCCGAGAACAGCGTCTCCTTCCAAGTAAATCGTTTGGGTTGGGAATGCAATTTCAATCCCACGCTCTGCAAACGCTTTGAGGATGTCGAGGTTGATCTGCTGCTGAGCGTTGAGCGCAATCGTGTAATCCCGTGTATCGATGTAATAGACGAGTTCGAAGTTGAGACTTGAATCGGCAAATTCAGTGAAGTGACAACGGTTGAAATCCGTATGTTCAACGGCGGTTACGATGCCCTCAATTAGGGTTGGTATTTTTTCCATGAGATCGGGCGACGTGTCGTAGGCCACTCCGATTTTGTAAATCATCCTGCGCTGGGCCATGTCGGCGAAGTTGTAAATGATGCCGCTGATCAGTGTTGAGTTGTTCATCACAATGATTTCTCCGCGCAAATTGCGCAGCCGAGTTGATCGAACTCCAATATGTTCAATCGAAGCCCAAACATCGCCGATATTGATGAACTGTCCAACGGTGAAAGGTTTGTCCAAAAGGATCATCAGATAGGCGAACAATTCCTGGGCTGGTTCCTTCAGGGCGAGGCCGATTCCGATGCCGCCTGCACTCAGCAGGCCCCAGATGACTCCCATGCTGACGCCCAAGCTCTGGAGAAAGATGAGAAGTCCGACTCCCCAAATGATGGCTTGGATCAGGGGCATTAATGCCTCTGCCAGGAGCGTCAATTCGTCGTCGCCTGTTCGTCTGGCCAGGCCTTTCAGGAATCTGGCCGTAAAGCGATTGGCAAATCGGACGAACACCAGGGTCAGCATCACCCTGAGAACAATCTCGTAACCCTGCTGGAATTCTGCGCTGAGTCCAAGGTCTGCCTTGATTAAATATAAGGTCAGAACAATGCCCAGCGGTATGATTGATTGCCCCAGTGAACTGACAATGAAATCGTCGAAACTGGTTTTTGTTCTCTTTGTGAGTCGAGGCAGTACCTGACTGAAAATCAGTGAGGCTGCAAATGTAATTCCGACGCCTATTAATAGGTCTATTCCAATTTTAATCATGCTCCTTTAGATTCGTGATCTGTTAATCATCATGCTGTGAAAATGCCTTCAGGGCAATGATTGGTTGCGACTCAGCACGATGGACAGGTTGTTGGCCGGCATGCTGATGCATGCTTCGAGTTCAAACGCGTTCTGTTCGGTTGCCAGCTCAAGGACCCATTCCAGGTCACGCACGCCCCAGCACGGATTGCGCTCTTTCAGGGATTGGTCAAAGTCGGCGTTGCTTTCGCTGGTGTGGCATCCCCCTCGTTTGAAGGGGCCGTAGATGATCAGAGGTGCTGCCTGAGGCAGGAGTCGTTCCGCCTGTTCGAGCAAGGAACGTGTGCAGTCGGCAGGACTGATGTGGAGAAGATTGATGCAGACCAGAGCTGCCAGATCAGTCACGACTGACTCGGGAAGGTCCCAGGGTTGTTTCAGCACATCGAGATCCAGCGCGGTCGGCATCCGGGCGCTCAGCCCAGACGATGCGATCCAGGCATCGATGCTGCGCCGGTGCTGCGGATCCGGGTCGCTGGCTTGCCAGCGGATTCCTGGAAAGCGCGTCTGAAACGCGATGGCATGTTCGCCGCTGCCGCTCGCGATTTCCAGCACGGCCCCGGATGCCGGGAGCCAGTCAGAGAGAACGTTGGCGATCGGTTCACGGTTGCGAGCCGTGGCGGGGAAAACAAGGCGCGCGTCATCGTCGACCATCTGATCAGTCCTGGCAGGGCTTGGCCGCTGTACCGCACTGTTCACGGAGCTCGCCCAGCCAGTGCTGCAGAGCCTCGATGGCATCGGGTTGGAGCCGGTAATAAATCCATCGCCCGCTTTGACGATCGGCCAGGAGGCCGGACTCTTTCAGCACCCTGAGGTGAAAGGACAACTTCGACTGGGCAAGGTTCAGGGCACCGGTCAGTTCGCAGACGCAACGTTCGCCGGAGGCGAGACAGAGCAGGATGCGCTGCCGGTGTGGATCCGCCAAGGCCTTGAGCAGCAAGGTCGCCTGCTGATTTTGTAGCGGCCCAGAGGAGGCAGGAATCGCCGTTGGTTGTTGCATCAAAATAAATTGATTGGTAGGACTGCCCCACGTGTCCGAGCAGTCCGGTGCGAATTGGAATCAACGGGTTTGGTCGCATCGGAAGGCTCGTCTTTCGTGCCTTGTGGGGACGAGCGGGGATCGAGCTTGTGCACGTGAATGATCCTGGCGGAGATGCCGCCACCGCAGCACATCTGCTCGAATTCGATTCGGTTCATGGTCGCTGGGGGGGGCGACATCAGCGCCAGCTCCAATGGCTTCTCGGTGAATGGTTCCATGCTGTCTTGGTCTCGGCAGCAAGACATCACGGCTGTGCCCTGGAAGGCCTGCGGTGTGGAGATGGTTCTTGAAGCCAGCGGGGTGATCAAGACCCCAGAGGCCCTCACCCCGTACTACGACGACGTTGGGTTGAGGCGGGTGATCGTGGGTTGCCCGGTCAAGGGTGAAGTGGCTGGTGAACAAGCCCTCAACATCGTGTACGGCATCAATGATCACCTCTATGACCCTGGTCGTTATCGCTTGTTGACGGCCGCGTCCTGCACCACCAATTGCCTGGCGCCCGTCGTGAAGGTGGTGCATGAAGGCTTCGGCATTCGACACGGAATGATCACCACGATTCACGACATCACCAACACCCAGGTCCCGATCGATTCCTTCAAGAGTGATCTGCGTCGGGCTCGCTGAGGTCTCACCTCGTTGATTCCAACGACGACCAGCTCCGCCAAGGCGATTTCAATGATCTTCCCTGAGTTGAAGGGCAAGCTCAATGGCCATGCGGTGCGAGTGCCTCTGCTGAATGGTTCGCTCACGGATGCGGTGTTCGAGCTTGATCAGCCTGTGACCAGTGAGCAGATCAATGCTGCTTTCAAGGATGCAGCGAACGGATCTCTCCGGGGAATCCTGGGATACGAGGAGCGCGCGCTCGTGTCCTGCGATTACACCAACGACTCACGCAGCGCGATCGTTGATGCCCTCTCGACAATGGTGGTCAATGGCACCCAGGTGAAAGTGTTCGCCTGGTACGACAACGAATGGGGTTACAGCTCTCGAATGGCGGACCTCACCTGCCGTGTGGTGGAGCTGGATGTGTGACGCTCACAGCACTGCAGCAATACGGCATTGTCACGCTGAATTACTGGGCCTTCACACTCACAGACGGCGCATTGCGGATGCTGGTGGTCTTCCATTTCCACCAGCTGGGCTACAGCACGCTCGAGATCGCCTTTCTGCTTTCTGTTCCTCTTCTACGAATTGTTCGGCGTCATCACCAACCTCTACGGCGGTTGGATCGGTGCCAGATACGGGTTGCGGCTCACCCTCTGGGTGGGCACTCTCCTGCAGATTCTCTCGTTGGTGATGTTGATTCCAGTGGCCGCCACCTGGCCCAGGCTGATCAGCGTCTTCTACGTGATGGTGGCTCAGGCCATCAGCGGCATCGCCAAGGACCTCAACAAGATGAGCGCCAAGAGCGCCATCAAGACGGTAATGCCGGACACTCCGGACAATGAGCAGCTGGCTCAGAAGCAGTTGTTCAGGTGGGTCGCGATTCTCACGGGCTCCAAGAACGCCCTGAAGGGCCTGGGCTTTTTTCTCAGCGCCGTTCTGCTCAGCGTGCTTGGGTTCAACGCTGCTGTTGCCTGGATGGCCACCGGGCTGGCCATGGCTTTTCTCATCACGCTGGTGCTTCCTCGGGATCTCGGCAGGATGACAACAAAGCCATCGTTCACGGCGATCTTCTCGAAATCCGAAGGCATCAATGTGCTGTCGCTGGCTCGCTTCTTTCTCTTTGGAGCCAGGGTTGTGTGGTTTGTGGTGGCCCTCCCTGTTTTTTTGGAGATGTCCCTGGGCTTGGGGTTCAAGCAGGTTGGTGCCTTTATGGGCATCTGGGTGATCGGTTACGGGATTGTGCAGGGCACGGCCCCAGGTCTGCGTCGTCTCTGGGGGCAAACAGGCACGCCTGGAGCGTCAGCTGTCCAATTCTGGAGTGCTGTTTTGACAGCGATCCCAGCGTTGATCGGCGTCTCTCTCTGGAGGGAGGCCGATGTGGCTGTGGCGATCACGGCAGGGCTTGCAGCCTTCGGTGTCGTGTTTGCAATGAACTCCTCCATTCATTCGTACCTGGTGCTGGCCTACACCGATGCCGAGAGAGTCAGCCTCAATGTGGGCTTCTATTACATGGCCAATGCTGCAGGCCGCCTGATCGGGACCCTGCTGTCCGGTGCTGTTTTCATGCTGGGGCAGACAGCGGCCGTGGGAATGCAGGCCTGTCTGTGGTGTTCATCGCTGCTGGTGCTGCTGGCCTGGATCAGCAGTTTGCGGTTGCCGCCGCTTCAGCGGCCTGAGTTCCTGAGTGGAGTCTGAAACTTGCCGTCGTGGTATGGATGCATACAGCTCACTTTCGTCGGCATGGCGTGAATGGAAGGGCTGCTCACCGATCAATGATTGACGAACCCGGGAGCCCTGATTGCCGACTGGTGATCGAGGCGAAGCGATCATTAGAAGATGTGCTGCGGGTGCTGGACGGTCTGCCCCACACCGATCACATCCGTCGCCAGTTGCTCTCGGTGTACAACCAGCTGGAAGGGATGCATGATCTCAAGCGTGCTGGCGGCGCCGGCGTGTCCTTCCGCTCTTCCGACTGGTGTTCGAAAACGACCGACGTCCCGGCTGGCTGAACTGGCTGTTCCTGGTGATGTTCCTCTGGTCGACCTGGCAGCTGGCGGGATTTTGGTTTGAGCGTCTCGGCGGCTGAGTCAGGCCAATCCAAGACCTGTCAGACGGACGGTTCCCCAAAGGTCGAAAACGCAGAAAATCAACCCAATCACGATCAGATCCCAGGCACGGTGTCGAACGGCCCAGGGGGCGAGAAAGAGTTCGGCGACCCCATGCAGAGCGGTGCCGACAGCGATGTGTTCAAGCACCAGCAGGCCATGAGCCAGCAGGAACAACCCACTGGCCACGCATCGCATCAAGACCTGCCACGACCCGCTCAAATTCTCCTGGTAGAGAAAGGTCAGCACCTTAAGGGTGATGGAGCCACAGCTCAAGGGGCATCTTCGGCATAATGTAACGAATTCGTTACAAACTTCTCATGACAGTTGGTGAGGTGTTCCTTGAATCGCTCAACAGCGGTGTCATCACCCCAGGTGAAGTGGACTGGATGGCATCCCATCAGGATGATTTCAGCCGTGCTGAAGTTGCCACGGCCCTGCGCCTCGGTCGTTTGATGGATGAAGGTCAGGTCAATCTTGGGTGCCGCATCCCCGCTCGAGCGATCGAGCACGCCCAGGTCAGAGTGGACTGGATTGAGCCACTCTGACCCAGAACGTCAGTCCTTGTACGGGTAGTTGTTCGGAACGAAGAACTGCTCGTTGAATGGGGGGCGTATGTAGTCGCCCTGGGGAGGACGTTCAGGCATCTCGATCGGTTCCGGGGTCATGTCCTCGTAGGGCACTTTGTTCAGAACATGGCTGAGACAGTTCAGACGTGCACGACGCTTGTCGTTGGCCTCCACGGTGAACCATGGGGCTTCTGGGATATGTGTTTTGGAGAACATCACGTCTTTCGCCCTGGAGTACTCAACCCAGCGATTGCGGGATTCAATATCCATGGGGCTGAGTTTCCAGCGGGTTTCCTCATTCTCAATACGTGCTTTGAAGCGTTTTTCCTGTTCCTCGTCGTTGACTGAAAACCAGTACTTCAGGAGCAGGATTCCGTCCTGAACGATCATGCGTTCGAATTGAGGACAGGTGACATAGAACTGCTCCACCTGTTCCGGGGTGGCGAAGCCCATGACGCGTTCAACGCCCGCCCTGTTGTACCAGCTGCGATCAAAGATCACGATCTCACCTGCGCTTGGAAAATGTTCCACGTAGCGCTGGAAATACCACTGGGTTTTTTGTTGATCCGATGGCGTTCCCAGTGCAACCACCCTGCAACCTCGGGGATTCATCGGTTCAGTCAGGCGTTTGATCGCACCACCTTTCCCAGCTGCATCCCGTCCCTCGAACAGGATGATCATGCGGTAGCCGGTCGCTCTGACCCAGTACTGCATCTTGACCAGCTCCGATTGAAGCTTGGCCAGGTCTTTTTCGTATTTTTTCTTCTCTAGGCGCTTGTGGTCGCTGGAGAAACCTTCTTGGAGCTCCACAAGCAGTTCCTGCGGGTGGTCAACGTCATTATCGCTGTGATCCAAAGCATCGAGCACGGCGTCCATATCCTTTTTGTGGTGCTTGTGCTTGCTCATCAAGGAAGAGGTGAAATCCGCCCCCTTCATGCCAGCGATAGGTTAAGAAGTCATTGATGCTTAGATTTTTTGAACATTCCCCGTCCCGAACTGTCGAGGGGAATGCATAAAGCAGCACAAAAGCGACCGGGGGATGGCCCCACCGATCCGTCGGCTTGTTGGAATTGGAGCGTGCCGCCATGGCGCTCGACCACATGGTTGACGATGGCCAGTCCCAGGCCGCAGTGACCCTGTTCGCCACGGGCTTCATCGAGTCGCTGAAAGGGTTGAAGGGCCCGGTCCCACTGATCGGCAGACATGCCCTTGCCTTGATCCCAGACCTCAATCCGAAGCTGCACCCCGTCCTTCCTCAGGCGAACAACGATGGGTGGCGTGCCGTAAGTGAAAGCGTTGTTGATCAGGTTTGATACGGCGCGGCCAAGCGCGACCGGCCGGACGGGTGCGTTGACCGGCTCCAGGTTGAGCTCAAGTTGGTCGGGGGAGTAGCCGGCCACCACCTCCGCCAGCCATTGATCGAGTGGACAGGTGACCAGTGCTTCGTTTTCTCCCCCTTCGGCATACAACAAAAACTGGTCCGTAATCCTTTCCAGAGCGTCAAGATCTCTGCTGCAACGTTCCTTTTCGCTGGCATCAAGAGACGGCATCGAAAGCCGGAACTGCAGCCTGGTGATCGGTGCCCTGAGGTCGTGGGCAATGCCCGCCAGCATCGTGGCCCGTTCGCGGCGATTGGCGGCCAGACGCACCACCATGGCATTGAAGCGGGAGGTGATCCGCTGCACCTCAGGGGCTCCACGTGCGGGAACAGCGGGTGGATCGGAGCCCTCGCCCACGCGAGACAGGGCTCGTTCAAGACCTCGCAGCGGCCGCTCCACTTCCACAAGCAGGTAAACAACGCCGGTGATGATCACGGCACCGGCCAGCCCAACCATCAGCAAGGTCGGTTCAGGTGGCCAGGCGCGCACCGTGGGCAGTTCAGCCCGAAGCCAGACCGGCTCCAGTGGTGAGATCAATTCGATCCACACCTGGTCGCTCGTACCTGATCGGCGTGCTGGCACCAGCAATGGGCAGTGGGACAGGCGGGCGCACAGTTCTCGTTGCAAGCCGGTGATTCGCGAATCGCGTTCCCCTCGGGTCCTTGTCGGCCGAGGCGGTCGGATGATCACCGCCAGCTGAAGACCAGTCAGTTCATTGATCAGGATCGGCGGGTAACGCTCGAGAGTCAGCTCAGTGAGGCGGATGCTCAAGGCCAGCTCCCGACCGAGTTGAACGGTCTGAAGTCGTTCAAGTTGACGGCCGAACAGCGCCTGCAGCAGCAGCAGGCACAGCATCCAGCTGCCCAGCAGCAATCCGCTCCAGAGGCTGAGCCTGAGGATCAGCCGCCACCAGGGGATGGCCCGGTTCATTTCAATGGTCAGCGGGAGAGAAGCGTGCGCCCGGTCTAAAGAACTGGAAAGCCAATCATCCGTGAGCGCGTTACTCATAAGTTGCCGCAACGAGGTCCTGGATCCGTACAAAAAATCCAAAGACAGCTGGAAAACGACGTTATTTTTTTTGATTCAATCCACAGGTGCCCGCTGGCCTTGCGCGCTGAGTTGAACTAGCGGAGGCCGAAATGTGATTCAGAGCCTGTAAAAAATGTCACACCAAGACCGGTTTACATCTCTTTACAATTGCGTTGCTCTCTAGGTCTTTTATGGCACCCACACCCGATCCGACCAAGGTCTTCAACGAAAAACTGAATGGCAGACTCGCAATGCTTGGGCTGTCCATTGGGTTAATCACTGAATGGATTACAGGCCAGGGAATTATTCAACAGGTATTTGGAATCTTCAATTGAATTGACCATCTAGATGGATTCAGCTGAAGATTGAAAAAGGTTGTCTTATTCGCAAACTGCATGATCTCGTAAAAAAAGTCTCATAACGTAAAACATTAATATTATTCCTCTTGGTTGTGATTCTGTCATTCACAAATTATTTGCGAAAAGTTTTCTGAACTCCAAAAATCAGAATTTATTTTTGTGATTGATTGAAACGTATATAGAAATGGATAGGGCATCACGATTAGCTGCTATAACAGTTCAAATTGGATTAAATGGCCTAAGGCACTCGCAAGAAAGTCAGATGTACTCTGCGTCCGTCTACTCAATGATGGTCCACCAGCTCTGATTCAAAAACCATAAAAACTTTTCCAATTTAATAACTTAATCAAAAGGTGATTGAAATTTTTTACTGATTATCAAGCTTTTCAACGGCTGATTCGATCAGACCCTGAGTATCTGTGTTGAGCGTAGCCACCACGAAAAAAATAATAGAAACCACTCCTGTCAAAGCAATTGCAAAAGCACTGAGATTGCTCATCTCGAGATTGCCGTAGCTGAATGCGAAATCAGTCATTGATCTCAGGAGGGTCATAATTTATTTGTGTGCTTAGCATACTTTAATGAGGTCATTCAGTACAGGGGTTTTCTGATTTTTGTAACTTGGAGTTCCAGCACATAACAAAGAGAGAATTTGAACTTAAAAACTTATAATCTTGATGATCGATCTGAAATTTTCCCGTTTGAGCTGAGATTTTGTTTCACCAAAATAAATGAATAAACAGATGGTTTATTAATAGCGGTGGGGGATCTGGCATGATTCGTTTCTCGATTACTAACGATTCAATTTTATGGATAAAGCTTTATTGGAAATGGTTGTTTGAAATTACAATGAGTTAAAGGATGTCATTCAAAGAAGACGCTGTAGATCTCTCGAACAAAAGCGTTGGTGTAAACGAACCAAGCGAATACTGCTCCGCCACAGCCTCCTAACCAAAAACCGTTCGTGAATTTCCCCCAGCTTGATCGATTGAACAGTTCAAGGGGTGGTTGGGTAACAGTTGGGCCGGGAAGAGGGCTATAAAATGACCCACCGGCTTGGCCGTAGAGAAAAAACAAGGCAGTGAGAATGTGAATGGCACCAACCGTAGAAAACAGACCGATCAGTGTTCCAAATTCACTTGATCGCATTGGTCCCAGGAGTGTGAAGGGCCCATACAGGATGTAGCCGAAGGATGCACCCAGCTGGGCCCCTCTTGTGAAAGGCGAAAGGCCTTGTCGGTACACCGGCAACTGATTGATCAGAGACTTGATCAGAAAGCTGCTGTTCACTGGTGTAACAAGATCACCGACGCATGGGTCCTGAACCGGCTGGACAAGACTTTTTGGGAGTCTTGGATTGTTGTTCATTATTTTCGAAGGTTTACCCCTGATCCATTTATGACAAAAACCTGATTGTTCAAGAGAACTTTTGATCTAGAAACGCGTAACAAAAGTTCCTGCTCAAGAAATATTTTAATTCCAATACTGACAAAGACAGCCCATGTTTTAATCGTAATTAACTTGCGCGGATAATAAATGATATGCCTGTATGGTAATTATGTATCACTCGTGATGATAATAAGTTCTGCATGAGAATCAAGCGTGGATAAAATAAAATAAAAATGACTTACCTCAGCGCGATTATTGGGCTTTCTTCCATCCTTTGGGTCGCCATCGGAATCGTGACCCATGCAGAATGGACCCAGCGAGTATTTCTCCAGGAATCATCGAAAATCAAAAACCAGAATATAATGATTCAAAAATATGGATACAGCGCAATCTCAGGTTCCAGAAATCTTAAATTAAAGAAGGGCTTTGTCTTTGGTTACTGGGATGAGATCAATCAATCTGAAGACTTGGACATCCCGAGCGTTAAAAGTCCAGTTATTTTTGATTTGGTCAATGTCAGCCTCACTATATTCACATCTACGGCAGTCCTGATTATTTTAGGCAAGGGAACATTTGCCACACTGGGCTTTTCATACTAGATTTTGAGCCATAACTTTTTTTACACGAAATAGTGATAAAATATGGCTTGGAATTAAATGTGTCTATCAAGATGGCATCATCATAATTTTCATTTGATCAAAAATGAATACAGATATTAGTGAACTCGTGAAGACATACAAGTAAAGAAACAAGTAAAGGCAGTTTTTATTTGACATAATTAATGCTATGCCAACCACCTAATGTTTTCTGGAATGTACCTGGAAAGCGAATGCTTGACACTAAATTGCCCTGCATCTGAAACCATTAAAGTAAGATACGCAATCAGATATAAAGAAGATGTCTCATACTCATAGTTGTGGGCTTCTACGATTGCAAATGGAGCACCTTGCAAACCGCTATCAAGAAAATGAAAAACAAGAGCAAATACCATTGTAATTGACAAGCTAATTAGTGCGGGCCTGAAAAAAAATCCAAAGATGACTAGTCCTGACGCTATTAATTGTGTGTAGGCGGCTAAATATGTCCAGTACAGATGATTTAATGGGAGATAGTCAAAATACTTATCTATTATAAATGTTGTGAATCCTTGGGGATCGGATAGTTTTTCAAGCCCGTGATGGATCATCAAGGTTGATATCGATAATCGAACCAGAACAATCACTCCAGATTCAAGAATCCTGTAGCTAGATTTTGTTTCCAATGTTATTTGGCTGCATCTTTATACTTAACAACGCTGACAGCAGCACGAAAAAGAAATGGTGATAACCTGATGTTGCAAATTTAACAATCCAACGAGCAATAACCACATCCTCCCCTCATTCACGGGGGAAATTTGTAACTATTATTTTAATTTCAGGCAAAAATTGTAATCATCCAGTCATGACGCTTGAATGCTCGTCTGGATATGTTCGTAGCCGTAATACTGTAAGATATTTTTTACTGGGTAATGTAATTAAAAGCACATTCGATCAACAATAAACGTGTAATAAATAATAAATTTATTCAATCGCCAAGGCGTTGTCATGTACATTTGAAACATATCAATGTTAATGACAGATTCAAAATATTGAGCTTGCTCCCTGGCCATTTATTGAAAATATGATCACAATTAAATTGTGACTTCTGATTCGCGAAATGTTGATGCATCAAATCACCATCAAGCTTGATGACAAGAGTCAATCGTTTAAGTGTTCTGAAGATCAATACATTCTCGATGCTGCAGAGGAGAGTGGTATCGATCTTCCATATTCATGCAGAGCGGGTGCCTGCTCTACATGTGTAGGAAGAATACTCGAAGGCACAGTTGATCAAAGTGATCAGAGTTTCCTGGATGACGACCAACTCGAAGCTGGATTTGCTCTGTTGTGTGTTTGTTATCCAAGCTCGGATTTGGTGATCGAGAGTGATGTAGAAGATCAGCTTTACTGAATTAAAGGTTAATCGCAGACTTTCTCCGCAGGAGTCTATTCAATAGCCTCGGTTGGATTTTTATTTTTATACCACAAACATCTCACCAGAATGAATTTCACGATTGTCTATGCCACGGCCACTGGCCACAGTGAAAATATCGCTGAAAGATTGCATCAACTTATTCCATGCTCTGAATTAAAAGATCTTGACTATATCGACCAAACAAAGAATTTAACAGCAGCCGAAGCATTGATCTGCTGCATTCCCACCTGGAA
The DNA here is from genome assembly GCF_000737535.1 of Synechococcus sp. KORDI-100. NCBI lineage: Bacteria > Bacillati > Cyanobacteriota > Cyanophyceae > Synechococcales > Synechococcaceae > Synechococcus > Synechococcus sp. KORDI-100. The sequence continues at coordinate 1,181,987 of NZ_CP006269.1, forward strand.
TACCGGTGCTCTTGAAAAAAGATCAGGTACTTCCTGGGATCAACATCTGGAGAATATTCGAGGCCTTGATTTTTCAAACACTGTTGTAGCCATTGTTGGACTTGGCGATTCAGCTGCGTTCGGCAAGTACTTCTGCGATGCAATGGAAGAGTTGTACACAGCCTTTGTGAAGGCCGGGGCAACAATGATTGGACAGGTCCCAATCGATGATTATATTTTTGATTTTTCAAAGAGTAATATCGATGGATTGTTCTGCGGTCTGCCAATTGATGAAGATAATGAATCTGAAAAAACAGAAGGAAGACTCTCGCAATGGGTTGCCCAAATCACGTCTCAGGTTTGAGAGATCTATAAATTAAAAATAGCCCTACAATTCACATTTCGATAAAACATGTAGGTATTGATTTTGCTTCGATTCTTTGCTCTGTTTCTATTCTACGTGGAAATCACCTTGAACAGAATTCATCACCATTATTGTTCTTCACTCAAAAGCTTAGGGGGCCAGAAATGAGTTCCTCAAGTAACAAGGCACGAACGCGATACGCCACTTTGTTGCTACAATAGTGCTTTGAATCTGTTTCGCGAATGAGAGAGTTTGGCGCAAGTTATGAGTTGTCAAGAATGTTCAGGCAAGTGAAGCTACTGCAGCATTGTCATGTGCTGGATCCTGAGAAGCTCTTTCACCAAAAACAAAGAGAGCGATTCATGAGGTTGTACGGGCAGAAGTGAAACGGTCTCAGTGTTGACGTTTCTTGATCTCATTGACGTTGAATAGTCTGCAGTGGTTGATCTGGTGACCGAGCGCGCCCAAGCCCATAAAGCCTGTTGAACGTCTTGGCCGTTAAATGCGAGTTGAGTCGAATTTCGAGTGTGGTTCGCAGCAGATCTGCAGAATCTTCCAAATGCTTGACTTCGCAGACCTTGATCTCCTCTCGCTTCATGCGCTGAACCGAATGGACGCGAACAGGCTTTTGCGCGGTGTCTGCAGACCTGTTCGTTGCCATTGACTGGCTCTGGTTTTGGTTTTTTTGATCCCCCCGTACGAGTCAACGTCGCCAATCCGGAGGGCACAGTTTGGAATGCCCTGATGTCTGCATCGTTTCTCAGGCTTCGATGGCGTGTCGAGCAATGTCCCGGCAATGTCCATTGAGCACGTCCTCTTGGGAATCATGTCTGAAGCTACAGACCGTCAACTTCCTGAGCTTTCAACAGTCAACCGACACCATGCTCCGGCAAATCGTCTTGAGCATGAGATGACTATATCAGTACAATTAGCGGTAGAAATCTTCTCTTCTGAGTGGAGTTTTACGACTGTTGGTACGCACATAGAAAAAAGCCGTAATGGCAACAGCTGCGAGAGGTATCGCAGTTAGGAGAAGAAGTGCGATAGCAGTATAATCTTGGTTCACGTCATTGAAATTTTCTATACTTTATATCTGGTTGCTATATACTATTGTTTCAATTTTATCTTGTTGGATGGTTCAAATTATTCGTCCACTTGTAACTGCTTGGCTGCAGCATTGTTGCATCCAAGTCATTGCGAATAAGAGATTAATGAGTCAATTGAGGTTCAATCATGGCTTTCTCGAGGAGTGTTTCGTGATCTATTGATATGGATCAATTTTTGGTGTTATATTGTTTATACAGGAATTGCAATTGGTGCAATCGCCGCTTTGTATGTTGATTTAGATATTGATCTGTGATTGTTCAAGTCTTGCCCATGTTTCGCCTGACTCCACGGCCTTGTTGAAAAGCCTCTAAATCCTTTTTGGCTTCCCACAATTTCGTGAGGCGTTCATGGCTCTGATATTCCATCCAGTTGGCTTCAGTTGCCACGACTTTGGCATGAAGGGCTCTTTCGGTTTTGGTTTCAAAACGAATGACGCCTTGATCCAAAGGTGCGTTGCAGAAATAATCCCAATTGGGCTCGATCATCTTGTCAGATGTTCAAGATCTCTTGGTAGTCTAGTAATGATTTTTGGCGAGCAAATCGGATTTTACAATATCAAGTAAGCGGACTTATTTGAGCCAGTTAAATATGTGGCTATAAAATGATAACCGCTGCTGAATTAACTTTACAGCGTTTTTGTTCTAATTGACACTGCTCGTTCATCGGTCTGATTTAAATTTTATAAGCTGATTAAACCTTTTTGGCTTTCCATTTCGTGTATGGATTTTCGAATTATCGCTGTCGTTTTCCCAATACTTCTGGCACTCTCCTGGGCTGGTTACAATATCGGTCGTGCAGCATTGGGACAGATTCAGCTAGCCCTGCTTGATTTCAAGAAAAACACGAGTGACAGATGAAAGTTTCCTTCAGGTCTATGTTTTTTTTAATCATCTATATCATGATTTGCGCAGGAGTTTTAGTGCTTTCGTCGCGACAGTCAATTCCTCAGCCGACGGGATTGTTGGTTGTCGCCATGGTGGTCACGCCATTGATCGTTTCGATCTGTGGCGGATTACCGACTGATTGTCTTCGTAAAGCTGATTGATTCAACGGAATAATTGTTTTGGCAGGTGAAGTTGATCCTCTGTTTTGATTCAACCAAGGTTAGGTTTGTTCCCCCGTAAGGGAATGCTTTTCAATGTCTGAACCAAAAGTTGTCGCGCATCAGAATGGCCTTCATGCGTGGCCCGGGATTTTGCTTTTCCGGCTGTAAAGCTTCGGAAGTTTGTCTCTAAAAACGTGTATTCGAGATTGAAACAGTCTTGTTTCGGCTTCATAATTGCGATAATCCTTTGTTCTGCTAAAAGTAAGGAATTCTCATCATGTGTTGTCGTGCGTTAGGCTCCTGCACTGCGTTGGTTGTTTCAGAAGATCGATCTCCAGGATTTGTTTCTTGCGATGTAGCTACCCCAAAAATAAATCGTGAGAGCCAATGTCAGTAGGAATCCCATCCCTGTCCCCCATTCCAGGGTTTTTTCGACTCCCAGAAAATCGATGCAATGAAAGAATCCTCCACACATGAAAAACATAAAGCCGAGTGCTCTGAATCCTTTGGGAAGGTCATGATTGTTTTCAAGCATTGTCAGGCTTCGGGAGAACAAGGCGAATGGCTGTCAACCAGGCCATGCTGATGACGGCGAGTGCTGGTAGGACTGCAACAAAAGCGCTTGTGGGATCGTCGCTGTTGATGAAAGACTGCAGCAAGGCACTTGTTGCCAGAAAAGCAAAACAAATTGATGTGAATCTTTTTGATGTTATGAGCTTTGCCATCGATCTGGCCGTCAAAATCTGCGGATCAATCATTTGATAGAGCCATTTATTTTCAGTCTGCCGCGATAACAAGATCATGAAGCGCAATTGATCAGGTTTGCGGCGTAAAATGATCCATTTGTATGTCCTTTAAAAGCATTGGCATTGGTTTGATAGCCCTGACGATTCGCGCAGGAAACGCGCTCGTTTCACCCGGAACGATGCCGAGGCTTTTCACAGCTGTCATCAATCACCATCCTGCGACAAGCTGAGGGATCAGCCTTGTTCCTGCCATCTCAACAGCAAAATGCTGAGGCAGTTGCGTTGCCGGCGGGAGTCCCTGGCTTCTTCATCCTGCTTGGCTGCTGAATGAGTTCTTGAGTCTGCGTGGATTCCGCATCGACGCCATCGTCCCTGACGCCAATACCTCCGCCGAAGTTCGAGGGCAGGGGCCATTCTCAACGTCTGGTTCTGGTTGCACTGGGGCTGGTTCTGTGGTCAGACCCAGCAACCAGCCCCGTCTCAGACTTACTTTCTGGAACGAGGCTCGCCATCAGGCACAAAGACGTAGCCGTACCCCCAAACCGTCTGGATGTAGCGAGGGCGCGTCGGATCCGGTTCCACGAGCTTGCGTACCCGCGATATCTGCACGTCCATGCTGCGGCTGTCGGTGTCGCAGCCTGGGCCGCGGGCAAGTTCGATCAGCCGGTCCCGGGAGAGCGGCCGATGGGGGTGTTGCACGAATGAGGCGAGCAGACTGAATTCGCCACTGGTGATCACCACCGGCACGCCATCCTTGAACAACGTGCGTGCCGACAAATCGAGCACGTTCTCTCCGAAGTTCACCTGGCCGCCCTCTGCCACCGGAGTGCCTGCGGGCATGGCGCTGCGACGTCGCAGCACGGCTTCAATACGGGCCGTGAGTTCCCTCGGCAGAAATGGCTTGCCCAGGTAGTCGTCGGCACCTTGTTCAAGGCCGATGATCCGGTCAACGGCCTCGCCCCGAGCCGTCAGCATCACCACCGGAAGGTCATCACCGGCATCCCTCAGTCGCCGGAGGGCTGTGAGTCCATCGTCACCCGGCATCATCAGATCGAGGACAAGCAGATCCGGGCGTTGAATCTCAAGGCGAGCCTCGAGCTGCTTGACGTCACAGAGGCAGCGCACGTCATAACCCTGGTCAAGCAGGTAAGTCCCGACCATCTTTCGGAGTTCCGGGTCATCGTCAACGACCCAGACCATCGATGTTCGGGACATGCTGACGAGTCAGAACGGTGGTCTGCCGATCGTATGCAGTGCCCGCATCGCTGTCGCGGACCAGACGGACCCTGTCACAGCTGCAGGCCGACGGTCATGGTTCAGTCATCGTCAGCCCTTGGCAGCGTCCATAGGCTGTGGCCATGACTGTTCTGAAGCGATCCGGGGTTCGATGGCTGTTCCTCATCCTGGTCTTGTCAGGTCCAGCCCTGGCTGGTCCGAGCGGACAGGTCATGCGTGTGTACAACAACAGGATGGAAGAGATGTTTATCCGACTCGATGTCAATCGAGACGGTCGTCTCGACGCCGGTGAACTGGACGGTCATCGCGCCCTCAAGCGCCGGTTGAAGCGTCAGAAGAACCGCAGCTATCTCGTGATCGATGATTTCGGGCCAACCCCGGACGCTCCCAGTGGCCGCCGTTTGAAACGCCGTTTCCGCAAGGCCGACCAAAACAATGATCAGAAACTGAGTCGCCGTGAAGCCAGCTCGATTCCCTGGCTGGCCCGTCAGTTCAATGGGTTTGACCGAAACGGTGATGGCAGCATCACGCTGCAGGAACTCTGGGACAGCCAGCGCTCCTTGGCTCCTCCTCAGCGTCGACCCTGAGACGGCCGTCCTGTGAGCATCAGGATCAATCGCAGCAACCGCCAGAGTCCGCCCAGCATCAGAACCGTGGCCAGGATCACGAGTGCCGCGATCAGAACAACGGCGGCAAGTCCCAGAAATGCCTCCAGCAGTTGCTGCACCCCCCGGATGAGATCGGCAACCGCTTCGCTCACCAGCAAAACAACGTCGACCTGCTCGGGTAGTCGTTGCAGCCCGATGATGATGCCGCAGCTCCCGGCCAGCATCAGCACCACCGCCGACAGCTGCCGGAACACCACACCCGCTGGGACTCTGCGGCGTCTTTGGAAGACCCGTCGCGGCTTCGGAACGGGATGGTTTGGGCGCCTCATTGAGGTCATGGCACAAACTGGTGGCCAGCGCCACGCATCCAGCGTTCAAATTCGATCAGCACCAGCTCATTTGGGCAGTCGATCAGGGTGAGCTGGCCGACGGTGCAGTCGCCGTAGCCACTGTGATGCAGGGTCAGGTGATACCCGGAGCCGCTGAGTCCACAGACTTCAGGATCGCTGCGGACGACAACATCGAGTGAGGCTCCAATCCTGGCAACCCGTCGTCTTAGATCAGACCAGGTGGCCACCATGAAGCTGAGTTCCGCGTGTGCCCGGAACCTTCATTCTGGTCAACACGTCTGCAGAGTCAACGCCTGGCTGCTGCTCTTCTCCTGGCTGACGCTCGTTCAGTCGTTTTTGCCGTTCGAGTCGCTGCTGCCCGTCGATTCCGATCTGGTTTCGGTTGAGTCTGCAGCTGATTCAACCGCAGGCTGAGGAGTCTCGATGGTCGGCAAGGGGATCACCATGGCAACCAGTGCACTGACGGCCAGGGCAAGACCGCCGAGAAGAGGGGCTCCGAAACGTCGCTGCAGGGGAATCCGCTCGACCAGCTCGTGGCGGGCCAGCGGTTGATCGGCTGGTAGCTGCCAGGCCAGTTGAACCCGTTGATCAAGCCTGAGCCGATCCAGAACACGCACAAGGTCGCTGAGTTCGGCATCGTCGATTCTCAGTTTCAACGGCTCCACGCCATCGCGGCTGCTGCGCAGCTCCAGTTGATGACGGTCTCCTTCCGGAGAGATGACGACGAAGCCCTGATCGGTTTCGAAGCGACGGCCGACGCCGGACAGCTGATGACGGGCGTAGGGCATCACAACCGCCATCAGGGCTTCAAGATGCTCGCGTGTGCCTTCCAGTTCCGGAGCTGCAACGAGCTGAAGCTGCCATCCGGACAGGATGCCGATGCTGTCGTTGCCCTGATCGGCTGACAGATCGGGATAACCCTCAACCACCAGGCGGGCTGCAGTCTGTTCGTATCGGTAGGAGTTCTTCAACATGGTCTCGGGTTCAGGGTGTCGGATCCAGCAGGGTTGCCCGTAGACGATCGATCCCCCCAGGCCCAGCGACCAGGGCCAGGGTGTTGACCATCTGCCGCTGGAGAGCCCCGCTCTGCAGTGGATCCAGCAAGCGAACCACAGCCCCTCGGCGAGGGTTCATCCGTTCCTCGATCAGATCCCTCAGACGTTCATCCAGCAGGGCCCAACGCTGTTGTGTGAGCTGTTCCGGTTCCCGTGCCGAGAGCAGCTGATGCAGCATCGGGTAAAGCCTTTCTGCCATAGCACAGACCAGACAGATCAACGACTCAGCGTCGATTGGATCCATCGGTTCCCGGCGGGTAGAGCGTCTCAGAGGGTTGTGACAACGCCGCTTCCACAATTCAACGCGGTTCGGGAATCGTTCCTTCAACCCCATCTGCTGGCTGGTCCAGAGCATGGCCTCCCCGCCATTGAGATCAAGGGCTTCGATGGTCAGCAGGAGCAGGTCGAGGCGCTCAACCCCCCGGCGGCTGAGCCGGGAGCCGCTTTGCGATGGAGCTTCAGTCATGGCTGCGATGATGCCAGGGGTCGTGCATCTGCGTCATCAAGCTTTGGACCTCGAGTCTCATATCCGAGCGATTCCTGATTTTCCCAAGCCGGGAATCCTGTTCCGTGACATTTCACCCCTGCTCAAGTCTCCGGACGCGTTTGCCGAGGCCCTGCGTCGACTCGGGGCGATCTGCACTGACCTGCAGCCGGATCTGATCGTGGGAATTGAGGCGCGAGGCTTTCTGGTCGGAGCTGCTCTTGCCCAGGCGCAAGGTCTGGGATTCGTACCCGTGCGAAAACCCGGCAAACTTCCAGGCGACGTGATCGGAATCGATTACGCCCTTGAGTACGGATCGGATCGCCTCGAAATCCAGAACGACGCATTGGCTGAGCAACCCTCGGTTCTGATCGTTGACGACCTCCTCGCCACTGGTGGCACCGCAGCAGCGACAGGTGAACTGGTGAAGCGTGCTGGAGGACGGCTGGCTGGATTTTCTTTTCTGATCGAATTGACTGGTCTGCAGGGGCGCAAGGCGCTTCCCGCCGATGTGCCCTGTCAGGCGCTGTTTGGCTATTCCTGAGTGTTTTGCCAGTCGAGGACCTGTTGGAGTTGCTCAAGGCTGAGCAGTCCGAAACTCCAGAGCACGATCGGTAGAGGTGCCTGTTCGAGTTCAGCCTGTCGCATCCCCAGATTCAGGGCATTCGTGCTCAGGCCGAGACGTCGCTGCAGAAACTGCTGCAGCGCCTCCGAGGGCATGGGCTGGGGATGACTGCAAACGACCATCGATCCCGGCTGTGGTCATGATCAGTTTGGCAACGGACTGAGAATCCGCAGTGGCCCGTTGGTCATTGCCCGAAGGCTCAGCCGCCTGAACAGCGCCAGTTTCTCCAGCAGCAGCAGGGCTGCGCTACGAAGTGGCAACAACGTCGGTTGGCGGTTTGAGAACAGCCTCACCAGCAGATCCGTTGCCAGGCTGACGAGAACGACATCAACCAGACGCCGGCTGGCATAACGACGGGCCTTGCTCCGGGCGGACTCCGATTGTCTCGCCAGCGCTGCAAGCGTTTCAACGTCTCGCCAACAGAGGTTGAGCCCCTGTCCACCGACCGGGTGGCAGCGGTGAGCAGCTTCTCCTAGCAACACACCCCGTCCCGATGACAGGCGGCGAGCCAGCATGAGTTGCTGCGGAAAGGCTGCGGGTTGATCAAGCAGCAGGTCTGGTTCGATGCCATCCGGCAACACCCCTGCGAGCTGGTCCAGAAAGGCAGCATTTGACAAAGCGGCACGCTGCTGACAAAGCTCCATGGGTGCGCTCCAAACCACCTGAAAACAGCCATTCGAGAGTGGCAGGACGGCAAGTGGTCCCTCCGGACGAAACAGCTCATAGGCCTTCCCTGAGGCGACACCGCGAAGTGCGACCTTGGCGGTGAGGCAGCCTTGCCGGTATCGGTGCAGCCATGTCCTGATCCCCCAGGCCTGTCGTGCCGGGGATGCAGGACCATCTGCAGCGATGACAAGGGCATTGTCATCAGGGCCTGGGGGCGGCGAACCCAGATGGAGCTGAACCTTGCGCTCAGAGCGCAGGCGGTGGAGCAAGACCTCCATCAGCGGGCGGTGGTCAAGGATCCAGCCGATGGCACCGTGGGCCCGAGAGGACGGATCAAGATCCTGAAGAGAGAACAGAACACGACGCTCGACGGCTGCGTCACTGAGATCGAGCTCCCGAAACGGAACAAGGGCAGGGAGAAGTTCAGTCCAGACGTTGAGCTTCTCGAGCAACCGCCTACTCGAATGGGTGATGGCATAGGCCCGGCTCCGAGCTTTCAGCTCTGCATCAGATTTGGGATCTGCAAGATCAACAGAGTGCCCAAGCTGGGAGAGCGCCAGCGCCATCAAGGCTCCGCTGGGGCCGGCACCAAGAATGTGAAAACTGGATGGAATGCTGGAGGCCATGCACGGAGTGTGACGGACCTCCAGCCCTGAGTGCGATGTCAGCCCAGGCCGAGCAGGCCATGGGTGAAGGCTTCACCACCCATTGCGAATTCGGTGGCCAGCAGAGCGATGAAGCCAAGCATCGCCATACGGCCATTGAGCTTTTCGGCACGGTCGTGGAAACCCCAGCCGCGTTCCGCTTCAACGACTTCCATGCGAGGTTCCGCGGCGAAGGCGTTCAGCCGTCCACCATCTTCTGTGGTGACTGTGGCGCCGCGGATCACAGGAGCTGAGGACGATTGGGTCATGACGCGGACTCGATTGGTTTACAAAGAACTGTAAACCAGGATTAAGAAATGTGTCCTGAGTGGTCAGCGTCGGGCCAGGCGCAGCTGGCAGAGCTCTTCAAAGGCTGGACGCAACAGGTACGGATAGTCGCCAACCCAGATCCGCAATCCCGGTAACCAGGCATCACTGAGAGCTCCAATCCTGGAGAAATCCTTGCGCTCGCTGAGCACCAGGCAACGGATGACGCTGCCTTCCCGAATCACCTGATGGCGCTTTTCCATCGGGAATGCCAAGCGACCCAGGTAGCCATCCTCATCCACCAGCTCCAGCAGCATCCAGGTGCGACGGTTCTCCACAAGCTCCAGCTCGCCACGCTGGTTGGCTTGCTCCCGGCTTCCCTCAACACGCTCACGTGTGCTCACGTCAGCGACTTCTCCTTCAAACAGCGCAGCCGATGGGTAGCGGCGCAGACCGGTGTTGCGCTGACTGGCCTGCAGGATCGGTCCCCAGAGCACATAAAGCAGAAACACCACGCCTGTCACAAGCCAGAACGGACCCCAGCGACTGGTCATCTGGCTCTGACTGATCAGCAGCGTGATCACGCCACCGATCGCTGCAATCATCACGCGCTGAAGAATGTCCCGCGGGGAGCCCAGGGACACCCGGAACTGATTGCCGGTGGCCACGGCAGGAATCAGCCGTTGCAGTTCTCCTGGTCGCAGGGGGATAAGCACAGAAACAACCCTCAGATCAGTCGCTCAAGGCCGTAAACCAGGGCTGAAAGAGAGCGCACCTTTCGAACCGTGAGCAGGACCCCGGGCATGTAGGCGGAGCGATCGATCGTGTCGTGTCGGAGGGTGTAGCTCTCTCCCGGTGCCCCGAACATCACTTCCTGGTGCGCCACCAAACCCGGCAGCCGAATCGAGTGAAGGCGCAGACCGCTCTCTCTGAGTCCGCCCCGGCAGCCAGGCAGGGACTCATGCTCTTCCAACTCGGGAGGATTGAAGCCTTTGCCCAGCTCCTCCATCAGTTCAGCCGTCTTGATGCAGGTGCCGCTGGGGGCATCCGCTTTGCGGTTGTGGTGAAGCTCCGTCAGTTCGGCATGGTCATAGAACCGTGCTGCCGCCGCTGCAGCCTGCTGGAGCAACACCATCCCGACGGAGAAATTGGGAATGACAGCGCCGCCAATCGAAGCCTTGGCCGAAAATTCCTGCAGGTCGTTGATCTGGGCCGGTGTGAGGCCCGTGGTTCCGATCACCGGATGGATGCCATAGGCGATGGCCGCCCGGGTGTGGTCATAGACCACCGAAGGGTGGGTGAAATCCACCAGGACCGCCCCGCCATCGTTGTCCCGCACAGACTGGCTGACGGCGCAGAGACAGCCTTCAAAGTCTGCGGTGACGGCGATCTCAAGCTCACCTAAACCCAGCTCCAGGCCCACATCAGACCCTTCTTTGCCGGGGGTGTTGTCGATCGCTCCCGCCAGGGTGCAGTCGTCGGCACCGATCACCGCCTTTATCACTTCAGCACCCATTCGGCCGAGGGCACCAGCCACGACGACAGGAACGGAAGAGCTCATTGAAGTGCCGCGAACGCCCCAAAGCCTATGGGGCTGTTCGTGTAACGCCCGTATGGAAATCGTCGCCAGGGTCCTGACCTGACCGTATGGTTCTTCACATTGCTCAAAACGCGCCGATGTTCACGCAGGTCCGCTCCGCCGATCGCCGAGTTGCTCCTGCTGAGGGTCAAAACCATCGTTCCGTGATGAAAGCGGTTTACGTGGTTCTTGAGCCGCAGTACCAAAACGCGTTGACCCAGGCGGCTACCGCTCTCAACGCTGCCGGTGGCGATCTCGGGATCGAGCTGAGCGGGTACTTGATCGAGGAACTTCGCGACGACAGCAATTACGCCGATTTCTGCGCGGATGTCGCTCAGGCTGATGTCTTCGTTGCTTCGTTGATCTTCATCGAAGATCTGGCTCAGAAGGTCGTGGATGCCGTTGCGCCGCATCGCGATCAGCTCAAAGCCGCCGTGGTCTTCCCGTCCATGCCGGAGGTGATGCGCCTCAACAAGCTCGGCAGTTTTTCGATGGCCCAGTTGGGTCAGAGCAAGAGCGCGATCGCCGGCTTCATGAAGAAGCGAAAGGAGGCGGGTGGGGCTGGCTTCCAGGACGCCATGCTCAAGCTCCTGAACACGCTGCCGACGGTTCTCAAGTATCTGCCCGTGGAGAAGGCGCAGGATGCTCGCAGCTTCATGCTCAGCTTCCAGTACTGGCTGGGAGGCACGCCGGATAACCTCCGCAACTTCCTGCTGATGCTGGCGGACAAATACGTCTTCCCAGCTGCCGAGGGTTCAGCGCGCCCGGCACTGGATGTGGCGGATCCTGAGGTGTTTCCGGATCTCGGGATCTGGCACCCCCTGGCTCCATCGATGTTCGAGGACCTCAAGGAGTACCTGAACTGGACCGCCAGTCGACACGATTTGAGCGAGAAGGCTCTCAGCGGCCCTGTCATCGGGCTGGTGCTGCAGCGCAGCCACATCGTGACCGGCGATGACGCCCACTACGTGGCAACGATTCAGGAACTGGAGTTCCGCGGTGCGCGGGTGATTCCCGTTTTCTGTGGCGGCCTGGATTTCTCCAAGCCGGTGAATGCATTTTTCTACGACCCCATCAATCCCGAGCAGCCCCTGGTCGATGGAATTGTTTCCCTCACCGGGTTTGCCCTGGTGGGAGGACCCGCTCGCCAGGATCACCCCAAGGCGATTGAGTCCCTCAAGAAACTCAACCGCCCCTACATGGTGGCGCTGCCCCTGGTGTTTCAGACCACCCAGGAATGGGAGGACAGCGACCTGGGTCTGCATCCCGTCCAGGTGGCCCTGCAGATTGCCATTCCCGAGCTGGATGGGGCGATCGAGCCGATCGTTCTTTCCGGACGCGACGATGCCACTGGAAAAGCTCACACCCTGCAGGACCGGGTGGATGCGATCGCTGAACGTGCCATCCGCTGGTCGTCGCTGCGAATCAAGCCCCGCGCGGAGAAAAAGCTGGCGATCACGGTGTTCAGCTTTCCGCCGGACAAAGGCAATGTCGGAACGGCTGCCTATCTCGATGTCTTCGGCTCCATCCATCGAGTGATGGAGGAGATGAAGGCCAAGGGTTACGACATCAGGGATCTGCCCAGCACGCCAAAGGCTCTGATGGATGCGGTGATCAATGATCCCGAAGCACTTCAGGGTGCCCCGGAACTCTCAATCGCCCATCGCATGAGCGTTGAAGAATATGAGCGTCTGACCCCTTATTCCGTACGACTCGAGGAGAACTGGGGCAAGCCTCCGGGCAACCTTAATAGCGATGGTCAGAATCTTCTCGTCTTTGGCCGTCACTTCGGCAACCTGTTTGTTGGTGTTCAGCCCACCTTCGGCTACGAAGGTGATCCGATGCGTCTGCTGTACTCCCGCAGCGCCAGTCCCCATCATGGTTTTGCGGCCTATTACACCTACCTCGAGAAGATCTGGGGTGCCGATGCGGTGCTCCACTTCGGCACCCATGGCTCGTTGGAATTCATGCCTGGCAAGCAGATGGGCATGAGCGAGACCTGCTACCCCGACAGCCTGATTGGTGGTCTTCCCAACCTCTACTACTACGCCGCCAATAACCCTTCCGAAGCCACCATCGCCAAACGTCGTGGCTACGCCTCCACCATCAGCTACCTCACCCCACCAGCAGAAAATTCCGGTCTCTACAAGGGTCTGAAGGAACTCGGTGAGTTGGTGGGCTCCTACCAGCAGCTACGCGAAGGCGGCAGGGGCGTGCAGATCGTCAACTCGATTGTGGAAACCGCGCGACAGTGCAATCTCGACAAAGACGTGAATCTGCCGGAGCAGGACGCCGCAGGCATGGACCTTGACGGTCGTGATGCCCTCGTTGGCGCGGTGTACCGCCAGTTGATGGAGATCGAAAGCCGTCTTCTCCCCTGCGGTCTTCACACGATCGGCAAGCCGCCGACGGCTGAAGAAGCCATCGCCACCCTTGTGAGCATCGCCGCTCTCGAAAGAGACGAGGATGGATTGCGCTCCCTTCCTGGACTGTTGGCCGAGGCGATGGGTCGCACCATCGACGATGTTTACCAGGGCAACGACTCAGGTGTTCTTGCCGATGTGGAGCTGAATCGCACCATCACAGAGACATCCCGTGCAGCCATCGGAGCCATGGTGCGCTCTTTGACGGGACGCGACGGAAGAGTCACTCTCCGCAACAGTTTTGGCTGGCTCTACGACCTGCTGAGCCGCTTCGGCCTGCAGCTGCCTTCCCCTTGGTTGCGCGCCTGCTGCTCTGCAGGCTTTACCCAGATCGACTCCGTTGAGCTCGATAAATTGTTCGTCTATCTGCGCTTCTGTCTCGAGCAGGTCTGCGCAGACATGGAGATGGAGAGCCTGTTGAGAGCTCTCGATGGTGAATACGTGCTGCCGGGCCCGGGTGGCGATCCGATTCGCAATCCCGGCGTCTTACCCAGCGGAAAGAACATACATGCCCTTGACCCGCAGGCGATTCCGACCCGCGCTGCCGTGGCCGCGGCCAAGGGCGTGGTGGACAAACTGATCGAACGTCAGCGTGAGGAACAGGGCACCTGGCCTGAAACCATCGCCTGCGTTCTCTGGGGTACCGACAACATCAAAACCTACGGTGAATCCCTGGCGCAGATTCTCTGGTTTGTGGGTGTGAAACCCATGCCGGATTCCGTCGGCCGCGTGAACAAGCTCGAGCTGATTCCTCTTGAGGAGCTTGGGCGTCCCCGGATCGATGTGGTGGTGAACTGTTCGGGAGTCTTCCGTGATCTGTTCATCAATCAGATGGCACTGATTGACCAGGCTGTGAAGATGGCGGCCGAGGCCGAAGAGCCACTCGAGGAGAACTTCGTGCGCCGACATGCGCTCGAACAGGCAGCAAAAGAGGGCACCAATCTGCGGGACGCCGCCTGCCGGGTGTTTTCCAATGCCAGCGGCAGCTACAGCTCAAATGTGAATCTTGCGGTGGAAAACAGCAGTTGGGAGGAGGAAGGAGAACTTCAGGAGATGTATCTCTCACGGAAGACCTTCGCCTTCAATGCTGACAATCCCGGCGAGATGAATCAAAAGCGGGAGGTGTTCGAAAATGTCATGAAAACGGCAGATGTCACCTTCCAGAATCTCGATTCCGCCGAGATTTCACTTACGGATGTCAGTCATTACTTCGACTCCGATCCCACTAAGTTGATCAAGGGTCTTCGTGATGACGGCAAGGAACCCACCAGCTTCATTGCGGACACCACAACGGCCAATGCCCAGGTTCGCTCTCTGAGTGAAACCATTCGCCTCGATTCCCGCACCAAGCTGTTGAATCCCAAGTGGTACGAAGGCATGCTGGATTCCGGCTATGAGGGTGTGAGAGAGGTTGCCAAACGCCTCAACTTCACCCTCGGTTGGAGCGCCACCAGTGGTGCCGTCGACAACTTCGTCTATGAGGAGGCGAACGAGACGTTCATCAACGACCCTGAGATGCGCAAGCGTCTGATGGATCTCAACCCCCACAGCTTCCGGCGCATCGTCGGCACGCTTCTTGAGGTCAACGGACGGGGTTATTGGGAAACGTCAGACGACAACATCCAGCAACTCCAGGAGCTCTATCAGGAGGTGGAAGATCGCATTGAGGGGGTCACCACCGGCTGATGGGTCAGAACCGGCCGTCCAGGGCGTGATCGCTGATCGTTCGGTCTTTGAAATTCACCCCGGCCCATTGCTGGTACTCGTCCAGACTTCGTTCTGCACCAAGCCAGTAGTGATGCAGATCGTCCACGTCTTCCATGGAGGGATTGAGTCGATCCAGGGGTGACTGATCAATGCTGCCGAGCAGAGCATGCACCCGCACGAGGGACCGACGGTTCAGCTTGAACCAGCCGTCGTTGTCTGCCCAGTGTTGCGCTGATCGATCACCGTCTCCACTGTTTGATTTGTAGAGGTGAAACAGGAGAAGGCGATGGGGACAGTAGATGTTGAAGCCGTGGGTCCAGAGCCGCGCCGACAGTGAAATCTCTTCACCGTAGAAATAAAGTTTGGGGTCGTAGGGCACCAGGTTGACGATTCCCCCAGGCCCAAACAAAAAGCCTCCAGCCACAAAGGCATTGGGGATGGGTTGTTCAGGTTGCTGTTGAGGCAGGCGGTAACGGCTGATGCCCTGAAATTTGAGGATGCCGTAGTCATCAAACTGTTGGGCAGCCATCACCGGAAGGCTCTCGCAGTGCAGCGTGCACGGTGGTTGGAACCCGTTCGGGTACACGCTGAGCACGGCCATCGGGTCCTGGCATTCCCTCCAGGTTTGGATCAACAGCTCGTCCCAGTTGCGAACCGCGCGCATATGACTGTCGATCTGGAGCAGAAAGGTTTCATTCGCGAAGAACTGCTGAGCCTGGTGTCGGGCCCAGCAGGCCCCCTGGCTCTCCTGGGCCGCGAAGCGGACCATTGAAAGCTGCTGATGATCGGGGAAGGCCGACGGATCCCAGTGCGGGGGATCCGTGTCGTCCAGTTGCAGGCAAAGGCCGATATTCAGCCGATCGGGATCCTTCGCCATCGTGAGCAGATTCTCGAGCGTTGCCGGTAGATCCGGATCGCGATAGGCCGCGATCTGAATGAAGATCGACGGCCTCACCACAGAACAGCTGCCATGGAGAGGGTCTGGCGGATCGGCCCGACATCGTGAACCCGCAGCACAGCTGCTCCCGCCTGGGCACAACGACAGGCCACCGCGGCGGTCCCCCAGACCCTGGCGCGTGGTCTTGGTTCATCAAGGACAGCACCGATGAAGCGCTTCCGGGATGGGCCGATCAGCAGAGGGAATCCCTCCTGGTTGAGCTGCTCAAGACCTTTCAACAAGGCCAGGTTCTGCTCATGGGTCTTGGCGAAGCCCAGGCCTGGATCCCAGATGATGGCTTTGGCTGGAACCCCTGCTGCCAGAGCCACCTCCGTGCGTTCCATCAGGCCATGGCGCACCTGCTCAACGACATCGTCGTAATCCGTGAGCTGATCCATGGTGCGGCTGTTGCCACGGCTGTGCATCAGCACGACAGGACATCCGGCTGAGGCCACCAACGGGAGCATGGCTGGGTCACGACGTCCGCCACTGACATCGTTCACCCAGTCGGCCCCGGCGGCGAGAGCGGCCTCCGCCACCGGGGCGAGGAAGGTGTCGACGGAGATCAACGCTGCTGGAAACCGACTCCGGATCTCACGAAGTGGAGGCATGAGTCGCTTCAACTCCTCCTCGGCTCCCACCTCGTCTGCACCGGGTCTGGTGCTCTGGGCTCCCAGATCGAGAACATCGGCGCCGAGCTGAAGCTGCAAGGCGGCCTCCGCGACGGCGCGATCTCGCCGCAGGAAGCGACCACCATCGCTGAAGGAGTCCGGCGTGATGTTGATCACACCCATCACGGCGGTGCGCTGACGCCAGCCCTCTGGCCAGCGCATCGCGTCAGACCTCCTGATAGTTGGCAATGCGGGCAAAGCCGTCCGGCTTGAGCGATGCCCCTCCCACAAGCACCCCATCGATGTCACTCATCGACATCAGTTCATCGATGTTCCCCGGTTTCACGGAGCCGCCGTACTGGATCACCAGATCGGTGGCACCCACCCAACTGCGGACCAAACCACAGATGCGATTGGCTTCAGGTGATTCACATGTTTTGCCGGTGCCGATGGCCCAGATCGGTTCATAGGCAACGACCAGTTTGTTGGGATCCAGACCCTCCAGACCCTGTTCGATCTGACGCCGGATCACCCGTTCGGCCTCGCCGCGTTCGCGCTGTTCATCGCTTTCCCCAACGCAGACGATCGGAATCAGGCCATGGGACTGGGCAGCTCTGGCACGGTGGTTGATCTGTTCGTCGCTCTCTGAAAAGTATTTGCGAGGTTCGCTGTGCCCAACAATCGTGTACTTGACCTTGTGCTCCAGCAGCATCTCGGCTGAGATCTCCGCCGTGAAGGCTCCGTGATCCTGCCAATGGACGTTCTGACTGGAGAGTTCCACCGAACTGCCAGACGCCAGATCCGCCATCGTCGAGATGGCGGTGAAGGGAGGCGCCAGAACGATCTCCCGATCGTCCGGTGTGTCGGCGACCAGAGGTAGGAACGCAGACATGTAGTCCCTGGCCTGGGAGCAGGTCATGTGCATCTTCCAGTTGCCGGCGATCACCCGTCTGCGCACGCCTCAAACCTCAGCAGAACTGCCGGCCAACTTAAGGGGTTGCCGAAGTGCCGTCCTCGACGATCGCTTCCTCCCCGGCGAGGTTGACCCGATCGCCGGGCTGGAGCTGTCGGCCGCGGCGTGTCTCGACAACGCCATTGACGCTGACGGCCCCGGACTGAATGTGGTGTTTGGCTTCGCCGCCGGTGGCGACCCAGCCCAACCATTTGAGGAATTGATCGAGCTTCATCGCTGTGGAGCACCGGGATCCCATTGATACTGTGCCGGGATGCTTTCTCCCTCACAGGCTGGCTTCCGGCGTCTGCTGCCGCTGTTGCGTCCCCATCTGCGACAGCTGATCGCAGGCCTGGCCTGCATGTTGCTGTATGTCGGCAGCTTCCTGCTTCTGCTCAATCTGGCCGGTGAGCTGTTCCCGTCCCTGTCGTCCAGGGACCTGCCCAGGGTGTTGCTACTGATCGGTCAGGGGGTCGTGATCTTCGCAGTTCAGAAGCTGGCCCAGTTCGGCCAGGATTCACTTCTGGCCGGACCGGCTCTGCAGGTGAGTCAGACGCTGCGCAGTGATCTTTTCCGCACGCTTCAGACCGTAGAACTCGGGGCGTTGGAAAAACTCTCCGCTGGAGATCTCACCTATCGACTGACCGAGGATGCCGACCGTGTCAGCGAAGTGCTGTACAAGAGCATTCACGACACGGTGCCGAGCGCCCTGCAGCTTCTCGCTGTGCTGGGTTACATGCTCTGGCTTGACTGGAAGCTCACGGCGAGCATCGTGCTTCTCGCCCCCCTGATCGTCTGGCTGGTCGGTCTGTTCGGGGCCCGTGTCATGGCGGCCACGGAGCGAAGTCAGAAAAAGGTGAGCGAGCTCGCCGGACTTCTCGGTGAGGCGATCGAAGGTCTCCCTCTCGTGCGGGCCTTCGCGGCAGAGCCCTGGCTCCAGCATCGGTTCGAACGGGAAATCGATCAGCACCGTCAGGCGCGACACCGCACCTACAACCTGGTTGCTCTTCAGCATCCTGTCGTCGGGATGATCGAAGTGGTTGGACTGTTCTCGGTGCTGGCGCTGGCGGCCTGGCGGATCGAGAGCGGTGATCTGTCCATTGCCGGTCTGAGCAGTTACCTCACCGGTCTGGTGGTGTTGATCGATCCCATTGCCCATGTGACCAACAACTTCAACGAGTTCCAGCAGGGACAAGCGTCCCTGAAACGGCTCCGCCAGATCGAACGGGAGCCCCAGGAACCTGCTGATCCAGCTGATGCCGTTGCGCTCGGCGTCGTACGAGGTGATTTGGTTCTCGAGGATGTCTGCTTCGGCTATGACCCCGCGCAACCCGTGCTGCAACATCTCAATCTCGAGGTGAAAGCCGGTCAGGTTCTGGCATTGGTCGGTCCATCCGGTGCCGGTAAGAGCACCCTTTTTTCGCTGCTGTTGCGCTTCAACACCGCTCAGCAGGGTCGGATCCTCCTCGATGGAAACGATCTGAGCGTCCTGCGGGCACGGGATCTGCGCCGAAAGGTGGCTCTTGTGCCCCAGCGCACCACAGTCTTTTCCGGCAGCATCGCTGAGGCCATCCGTTTCGGTCGTCGCGCCAGCGACGCCGATGTGATGGAGGCGGCCCGCTTGGCCAATGCTGATGGGTTCATTCAGAGCCTCCCCCGCGGCTACGACACCCTCTTGGAAGAACGGGGAAGCAACGTCTCCGGAGGGCAACTCCAGCGAATCGCCATTGCCAGGGCGGTCCTCGGTAACCCGGCGCTGCTACTGCTCGATGAAGCCACCAGTGCTCTCGATGCTGAGGCCGAGGCTGCGGTGCAGCTCGGCCTCAGGCAGGCCATGTCAGGACGCACCGTGCTCGTGATCGCCCATCGTCTGGCCACCGTTCAGGAAGCCGATCAGATTGTGGTTCTCGAAAAGGGGGCCATTGTGGATCGAGGCAGTCATGACGCCTTGATGCAACGCGGCGGCCGCTACAGGGAGCTTTGCGAAAGGCAATTCATCAGGGATCTGCAGAATCGCTGAGCGCCACTACGATCAGCGCGCCGGTCTCGATCCATCCCCGGCGACGAACGATGACTGACTCCGCAGCCAACAATCCAAATCCCGTGTTGACCTTCGAAGGCAAGCGGTACGACCTCAACACGCTCCCCGATGAGCTCAAGGAGTTGGTGCGTGGCATGCAGGTGGCTGATGCTCAGCTGCGCATGCATGAGGACACTCTCAAGGTGCTGGCCGTCGGTCGTCAGAGCATGGCGATGCAGCTGAACGAAAAGCTGCAGTCCGTGGCTCCGATTCCAGACGGCCAGGCCTGATTGAACTAATTCGGGTCCGCCTCTCCTGCGCTCTTGAAGCGGTACTCCCTGGAGAGGCGGAACACCGTTCCTGAAAGGAGCAGCAAGGCCACCAGATTCGGAAGGGCCATCAGACCATTGAGGGTGTCAGCCACTCCCCAGACAGAGCCACTGGTTCCGGCGATCGATGCGAAGACCACCATGGCGACCCAGAGGAGCCGGAACGGCAGGATGGCCCCGGTGCCGAACAGGTAGGCGGTGCAGCGTTCTCCGTAGAAACTCCAGCCGAGAACGGTTGTGAAGGCGAAGACCACGAGGCCGATCGTCACCACGATTCCACTGCCTGGAAGGCCGCTGTTGAAGGCTGCTATCGAGAGGTTTGAGCCGCTCAGCTCATTAGTGCCGTTGATCAGGGCATCGCCCGTGGTGGTGATGATCACCAGGGCGGTCATCGTGCAGATGATCAGGGTGTCGATGAAGGTGCCCAGCATCGCCACGGTGCCCTGACGAACGGGATCGTGGGTGTTGGCGGCAGCGTGGGCGATGGGCGCGCTGCCCAGGCCGGCCTCATTGGAGAAGATGCCCCGTTTGAACCCCATCAGCACCACCTGACCGAACGCTCCACCCGCTGCGGCTTCCCCACTGAAGGCATTGCCGAAGATCATTCCGATGGCGTCCGGAACGCTGGTGATGTTGATGAGAAGCACCACGATGCATGCCGCCACGTAGAGCAGCGACATCAACGGCACGATCGCGGAGGCGGCCAGGGCAATCCGCTTGATGCCGCCGATGATGACGGCGAAGACCAGAACGCCGAGAACCACGCCTGTGATCACCCTTGGAACACCGGCGGTCTCGAGGGCTGAGGACACTTCAAACACCTGAACGCCGTTGCCGATGCCAAAGCCCGCGAGCATGCCGAAAACGGCGAACAGACCAGCCAGCCAGCTCCAGCCCTGACCGAGACCGTTCCGGATGTAATACATCGGGCCTCCCACATGGTTGCCCTGGTCGTCGGTTTCGCGGAAATGAACAGCCAGCAGAGCTTCGGCGTATTTGGTGGCGATGCCGAAAATGGCGATCACCCACATCCAGAACACGGCACCGGGGCCGCCGACAGCGATCGCACCGGCAACACCGGCGATGTTGCCGGTGCCGATGGTCGCTGACAGTGATGTCATCAGGGCCTGGAACGGAGAGATCTCGCCCTCGTTGCGGCCATCCGTTGGCTCCAGCAGCATCCGCACGCCGTACGGCAGCCGTTGAATCGGCATGAAACGCAGCCCAAGCATCAGAACCACGCCCGTGATGGCGATCAGGCCGACCGTGGGCCACCCCCACACCAGGCTGTTGATCGGCCCGTTGATCTCACTGACCGCGCTGTCGAAGCCCTCCATCCCCAAAATCAAAAACGTTTGGAGATGGTGTCACAGGCATCGATCAAGGGCAATCCAAATCAAAGGGCTTCGAGATTTTCGAAGCGGAAGGTTTGGCTGCCGGCGGGGGTGTGGCCGTGGGCTTCGGTGGTCACGACCCGCTCGCTCAGCACCCAGGGACCATCCCCAGGCAGAGGAGCGAAGGTGTCCCTGAAGCTGTTGCGGCCACCCCGGGCGTCGCCCGTCGCGGGGTCGGCGTATTGACTTGTGTAGGTGTGGCTGAGGTAGCCCGCGCCCGTGTCGGTGACATCGGTGGTGTAAATCGTCACGACCGTGCCATGGATGTGACGGTGGACCATGGTCACCACGTCATCCTTGATGCGGTAGCGGTCCCCCTCTCCCTTGCCGCCAACAATGATTTCGGTACCCACCGAATCCGTATCGCCGGCAATGAACGTGTTCTCACCGTGGGTCTGCTCGAAGCTGCGGCGAACACGATGAATCGCGACCTCCCAAAGCTGGGAGTTCATCGCTTTGAGAACCTCTGCATCGTCAATGCCCTCAACCGACGCCTTCAGATCCGCTCCGACCTGGAACGTTCCCTCTTCGCGGCGGTCCCCCTGCTCCCAGATGCAGCGCCCGCGGTAGCCACCGAAACCCGGTGCCCAGGTGTAGCGGTTCTCGTAGGCCCTGCGGAAGGAATCGCGGCAGTCACTGCCGGGGGTGACTGGAGCGGAAGCGGAGACGGTCACTAGGTTCCGGCCGAAAGAATCACACTACAGATTCAGTCGAGTCAGCTGTTACCTGGATGCGGCATGAATGTCCTGGAGGGCGTTGATGCTGAGGCTTGGTTGATCCTGCAGTGCCGTGATGGCTTCGACAGCTGCCCGCGCGCCAGCCAGGGTGGTCACGGTCGGGACCGCGTAATCAAGAGCGGCCCGTCGCAGGTACTTGTCGTCGTGGGCTGCCTGTCGGCCGATGGGTGTGTTGATCACCAGCTGCACCTGGTTGGAGCGGATCATATCTTCGATGTTGGGGCGCCCTTCATGGACTTTGAGCACTGGCTGAACAGCCAGCCCCGCCTGATGGAGCGCCTGGGACGTTCCACTGGTGGCGATCAGCTTGAAGCCCAGCTCGATCAGCCGTGCAGCGACCGGCACCAGGGCCTGTTTGTCGCGGTCATGGGTGGAGAGGAACACCGTGCCCTCCGTGGGCAGGGCCTCTCCAGCCCCCAGTTCCGCTTTGGCATAGGCCATCCCGAAACTGCTGGCCGAACCCATCACTTCGCCTGTGGAGCGCATCTCGGGCCCCAGCACCGTGTCTGATCCCGGAAAGCGCCGGAAGGGCAGAACAGCTTCTTTGATGGTCTGCCAGGGAGGCTTTGGCTCCTCGGTGAGGCCGACCTCGCTGAGGGTCTCTCCTGCCATCAGGCGAGTGGCGATCCGCGCCAGCGGTCGACCGGTCGCCTTGGCAACAAAGGGAACGGTACGGGAAGCGCGGGGATTCGCTTCGATGATGTAAACAACCTCCTTGCCTTCGCCATCCCGTTGAACGGCGAACTGCAAGTTGATCAGTCCCCTCACCTGGAGTGCCAGGGCGAGACCCCGGCTCCAGCTGCGGATTGTGCTGAGGGCCTCCTCCCCAAGGGAGACAGAGGGAAGACAACAGGCCGAGTCTCCCGAATGAATGCCGGCAGGCTCGATGTGCTCCATCAATCCGCCGATCACGACCTCACCGTTGACATCACAGAGAGCATCGACATCCACTTCCGTGGCGTTCTCCAGGTACTGGTCGATCAACACCGGGTGATCAGGCTCCACCTGAACCGCTTCCTGCATGTAGCGATTTAGCTCGTCCTGATCAAAAACCACTTCCATGGCCCGACCTCCCAGGACGTAGGAGGGGCGCACCACCACCGGATAGCCCACGCCTTCGGCGACCCGGCGAGCTTCCTCTTCGCTTCGGGCCAGTCCATGGCGGGGCTGACGGATGTCGAGTTCGCTGAGAATGGCTTCGAACTGTTCGCGGTCCTCGGCGCGATCGATGGATTCCGGAGAGGTTCCCCAGATGCTGCTTCCGGTGGCTTTGCCATCTTCACTGTCCAGCCAGCGCATCAGCGGGATGGCGAGTTTCAGGGGTGTCTGCCCGCCGAACTGCACCAGGAGACCATCCGGTTGCTCCGCTTCCACGACGTTGAGAACGTCCTCAAGGGTGAGCGGTTCGAAGTAAAGGGTGTCGCTGGTGTCGTAGTCGGTGGAGACCGTTTCGGGATTGCTGTTCACCATCACCGTGGTGATGCCCTGCTCCTGCGCTGCGAAGGATGCATGGCAGCAGCAGTAATCGAACTCGATGCCCTGACCGATGCGATTCGGGCCGCCTCCGAGGATCATCATCTTCTGTCCCTCCTGGGGGGGTGCGACCTCGTTGGAGAGAGCAAGGTCGATGAGACCTCCATTAGCGTCGAGGCGCTGCAGCGGACGTTCGTAGGTTGAGTAGTGATAGGGCGTTGTCGAGGCGAATTCGGCCGCACAGGTGTCAACGGTTTTGAACACCGCTCGGACGCCGAGTCCGTGCCGGTGACGCCGCACATCGAGTTCATCGCTGTTAGTGGCCCAGCCGATCTGGCGATCGGAGTAACCAAGCTGTTTGAGGGTGAAGAGTGCCTCGACGTCGAGATCCTCAAGGCTGCTGTTGTGCAGCAGATCCTGTTCAACAGTGATCAACCCTCGCAGTTTGGCCAGGAACCAGGGGTCGATACCGCTCAGATGGTGGATGGTGCTGTCGCTTCGGCCACGCACCATCGCTGTCCGCACGGTAAGGATGCGCTCCGGTGAAGCGGTGCGCAGGCGTCGATCGATCTCGCTGTCGCTGAAATCAGGTTCCTGCCGATCCGCTCCCCAGCCTGAGAGGCCGGTCTCGAGGGAACGCAGAGCTTTCTGGAATGACTCCTCGAAGCAACGACCGATGGCCATCGCCTCCCCCACGGATTTCATGGAGGTGGTGAGGACCGCTGGACTTCCGCGGAACTTCTCGAAGGCGAAGCGTGGAATCTTCGTGACCACGTAATCGATGGTCGGCTCGAAGCATGCCGGTGTCTTGCCTGTGATGTCGTTGATGATTTCGTCGAGGGTGTAGCCGACGGCGAGACGGGCGGCGATCTTGGCGATGGGGAAGCCGGTGGCCTTGCTGGCGAGAGCGGATGATCGACTCACCCTCGGGTTCATTTCGATCACCACCACGTCGCCGTCCGCTGGGTTGATGGCGAACTGAATGTTGCTGCCGCCAGTGGCGACGCCGATTTCACGGATGATCGCGATCGACTGATCACGCAGGCGCTGATATTCGCGATCGGTGAGCGTCTGAGCCGGTGCCACGGTAATCGAGTCACCCGTGTGCACTCCCATCGGGTCCAGGTTTTCAATGCTGCAGACGATCACCACGTTGTCTGCGAGATCGCGCATCACCTCCAGCTCAAATTCCTTCCAGCCCAGAAGGGACTGCTCGATCAGAATCTGCGAGACCGGACTCGCCTCAAGGCCGCTCTTGCAGATGGCGGCATACTCCTCCGGGTTGTAGGCGATGCCACCGCCGCTGCCGCCGAGGGTGAAGGCCGGGCGAATGATGCGGGGAAAGCTGCCGATCGCGGCGCCGACCGCCTCTGCTTCTTCGAGGGTTGAAGCGATTCCGGACGGGCAGACCCGAACCCCGATCCGTTCCATCGCCTGCTTGAACAGCAGGCGATCCTCCGCCTTCCGAATCGCCTGCAGATCGGCTCCGATCAGCTCCACACCGAAGCGTTCCAGAGTGCCGTTCTCCGCCAGTGTCACCGCCAGGTTCAGGGCGGTCTGACCACCCATCGTGGGCAACAGGGCATCGGGTCGCTCGATCTCGATCACCCGAGTGACCACATCGGGTGTGAGCGGTTCGATGTAGGTGCGGTCGGCCATGCCGGGGTCGGTCATGATCGACGCCGGATTCGAGTTGACGAGAATCACTTCGAACCCTTCGGATCTCAGGGCCTTGCAGGCCTGGGTCCCTGAATAGTCGAATTCGCAGGCCTGGCCGATCACGATCGGACCTGATCCCAGCAGAAGAATGCGACGCAGATCGGTCCGCCGGGGCATGGGCTTGGAGGAACGGCCTAACCCATTCAGCTTCCCACGCAGCAGCGCGGGCAGCCGGGTCGGGGCGTTTTGACGCCGGAGCCTCGCTACCTTTGAAGGGACGTTGAGATCACGATCACGATGAGTGAGCTCCAGCGCCTCAAGGGGCTGCTGCCCCCAGAGATGCAGAGCTGGGTGTTCGTGGAGACCGCAGCTGCGGTTGATCCGCCCCTGATCACCCTCGAGGAGATCGGTCGCGACGAGGTGGAAATTCAGGTTGATCTGGAACCCTGGGACAAGTTGGCTCTCGACCACCGCAATCTGCTGTTCTGGCATGAAGTGGGCCGAATCCAGAACGACACGATCCCGCGTGACGGCTGGGAAATGGCGGCGCTGGCCATTGGACTGGGCGGAGCCATCGGAGAGCTCTGGGTGCAGGACGGCCTGTTGTTGCTGATGGCCCTTGGGCTCTCCGGTTTTGCCGGATACCGGCTCTATCTAAAGAACAATTCTGAGAAACGCCTTCAGGATGCGATTAGCGCTGATGAACGCGCCATCGATCTGGCCTGTCGTTTCGGATACAGCGTCCCCAACGCCTATCGCAGCCTTGGCGGTGCTCTCAAGGAGCTGGTGGAACAGACCCGCAAAAAGCGCAGGCGCGGCTTCTACGAGGACCGCCTCGAGGCCCTGCGCAAGAGTGCCAGCAAGGCTCGGGCTGAGATGGCGCAACAGGAAGGGTCCCGGAGCTCCGTCACCAGCGAAAATGTCTATGGATAGTGTCCAGCTGGCCGAACTCGCTGCCGATGCCTGTGACGATCGAAAAGCCACTGATATCCGTTTGATCCGCGTTGATGAGGTCTCGAGCTTGGCGGATTGGATGGTGATTGCCGGTGGTCAGTCCGATGTGCAGGTTCGAGCGATTGCGGGCTCCGTTGAAGATCGCCTCGAAGCGGAGGCGGAACGCCTCCCGCTCCGTAAGGAGGGCATCAGCGAGGGGCGCTGGGCCCTGCTCGATTACGGCGAGTTGATCGTTCATGTGTTGCAGCCGGGCGAGCGTGGTTATTACGACCTCGAATCGTTCTGGAGTCACGGGGAAACCCGAACGTTTCTAAGTTCGAAATAATCACGGTTCCTGAATGGCTGAAGCCGTCGCCTGCCCAGTCCCTCCTGAGCAGAGACCTCTCGAGGAATTTGAACAACTCAGTCGATCCTGGTTTTTTTCCTGGCCTGCCGGTGAGTTCCCTCATCTGCGGCGCGCTCTGCTGATCAGCTGGCTGATGCTTCTGCCCCTCAGCACGTTGGTGGCCAGTGGCAGCTGGACGCTGAGAAACGACCCTGCCCGGCTCGTTGCAGCCGGTGCCGTCGCGGCCCTGGTGCTTCCCTTGCTCCTGTTGATGCGTCAGTGGCTGGGGTGGACCTATGTGATGAAACGCCTGCTTGCTGAAACGGTCGATTACGAGGAGTCCGGCTGGTACGACGGTCAGATCTGGGAGAAACCTCTGTCCTGGAGAGAACGGGATCTTCTGGTCGCCCGTTACGAGGTTCGACCGATTCTGGGCCGTCTCAGTCGTGCCATGGCCCTTGCCACGGGCTTGATACTTGGTGGTGCAAGCCTCTGTCAGGCTCTCTGAAGCAAGGTCGCTGTTGAGCATGCCCCTCACCCCAGGGTTCAGCGCTGGAAAGCGTTCGGGAACCCCTCCTCTGGAGGTCACGCTGAGACGGGGGTGCATCAGTGAATCGCAGCACCGTGTTCACGCTGTGGTTTGCGATGGCCGTGGCCGGGTGCTGATGTGCGCGGGGGATCCGGGCTTCGAGACGTTCATCCGCTCCGCCTTGAAGCCTTTCCAGGCCCTCCCCTTTCTCAGCAGCGGAGCCGTTGAGCAGATGGAGGTGGGCGATCGTGGCGTCGCGATCAGTTGTGCCTCCCATGCCGGCACCAATACCCATGCCCGCGAGGCGTTCAAGCTGCTCTGGAAAGCGGATCTGGAGGCCTCGCAACTTCAGTGTCCGATTCCAGCCGGTGCGGATAGTCCTCTCCAGCACAATTGTTCGGGCAAGCATGCGGCCTTTCTGGCTACAAGCCGAAAAATGTCCTGGCCACTGGAGAACTATCTCCAGAGCGACCATCCACTGCAGGTGGAGGTGAACCGGCGGGTCGCTGAATTGCTCGGATTGCCGGCTGAGGAACTGGTGGCGGCAAGAGACGACTGCGGCGCGCCGACGCTCCGGCTTCAGCTTGCCCAGATGGCTCTTCTTTATGCCCACCTCGGTGCATCGCGGCAGGCCGAGTTTGAACAGATCTCAAGGGCCATGCTGGCGCACCCGGAGCTGGTGGCAGGGGATGGTCGGTTCGACACGGAACTGATGCGACGCAGTCACGGCCAGGTGCTCAGCAAGGGAGGGGCTGAGGGGATCCAGTGTCTGAGTCGGATCGGAGAAGGGTTGGGGGTTGCCATCAAAGTGGAGGACGGCTCGAAACGGGCGAAGCAGGCCGTGGCGTTGCATCTGCTGCGGCAGCTGGAGTGGCTCACCCCGATGGGCTTGCAGGAGTTGGAGGAGCAGGTCCTCGTCATCAATCCGGGGGTGAACCTCGAGGTGAGCGGTGCGCTTCGTTTTCAGGAAAGCTGAAGTTTTTGGTGTCACGCGACACCGATGTGTATGATTTTGAAGGACGACGCGGGGTAGAGCAGTCTGGTAGCTCGTCGGGCTCATAACCCGAAGGTCGGGAGTTCAAATCTCCCCCCCGCCACCAAATCTTTGTTTCAAAAGACCAACGTAATGTTGGTCTTTTTTTGTCAATTCAGCACGCTGAAGACGATGGTGAATGAGTTGTGATTGCTGATCTTTCGCGACTATTTTTCAACGTCAATTGATTCGCAAAAATATTGCCGAGTCCTGTGTGATGGTTAGTTCATGAATGTCGAGCGATACAAAGGCTTTTAAGGGAGTGGTTGTCTTCGGTGTGTTTAGAGATGGTGGTAGTGTTCTGACAGGTTTGAGTCAGATCTGAAAGCTTAATGGTGAATGCGTCTCTGAATTGGTCTTCAATCTTGGGATTGGGTTTGATTCTGTTTTGGATTCCTTCGTATTTGATTTCTCTGATCCATGTTGATTGGTTGGCAAGGCGTGAGGTTGAACGCACACAAAAGGCGACTGAATGGGTCGTTTTTGCGGTGACGTTCTGCGGCAGGGCGTTCTGTTTGCCATTCGCGGCCGGAATCTTGTTTTTTCAAGGTTGGAGACTGGACCCAATTCTTCAATTTGGGGTTTTTCTTCTCGGTGCTGGTGTCATTGCTGAAACCTCAAAGTCATCCTTCAACGACCTCGAACAAAACCGCCAGTTTGCATCTGCGCATCGTTCAGAGACAGGCGGTTCACGCACCTCTGCGATGACATTGCGCGTGCAGGATCGTGTCTGGCTTTGGGCGGTGCTGCATGCAACCCTGCCGCTAGTGAGTTTTTACTACGCCTTCACACGGCGGACGATCACCCCTTTTCTGTGGGACATCATCATTCGAGTGATTGTTGTGGTGTTATCGAATGGGTTGGTTTACCTGCTGGTTGGATTGCTCGGAGGATGGCTGCCCGATAGTGCGCTCTCGGCGGTCAACCCATGGTTGATTGTTGCCTTTGGATTCGTGTTGCTGCTCTTGAATTGGTTGCTTGCCGTTCTTGCCGCACGACATGGCATCATGAAGGCCAAATCCTATGCCCGATTGAAATTAGGCATGCAGTCCTGATCGTTGTTGTTAAGTCATCAAATTCACCACGATGTTGTCCCTTGTTGAATTGATACTTGATTTCCATCGTGCAAGGTTTGTGATTCATTCCGACTGATGTCCCCTTCATGAGCAGCGCATCTGAGCCTCTTGATGGAGCCTGGGACGCGATTGTCGTTGGCTCCGGTGCGAGTGGTGGTGTGGCTGCCATGACGCTGGCGGAAGGGGGAGTCCGTGTGTTGGTGATCGATGCCGGCCCGGATCTCAGTGCAAGGGTTGCGTTCGGCAGTGCCCTCAGCAACGCAGCGCGACGTGTCGCAGGCATCAGCAGTGGTCGTCATCGCGCCCAGAGCCAGCACCCTGGTTACTGGAAGGCCAACCCAGCCCTCTATGCCGATGAACGTCTGCATCCGTACGACGTTCCGCCGGATCGCCCGTTCCTATGGACCCGTGGCTTGCAGGTGGGTGGCCGCAGTCTCACCTGGGGCGGGATCACTCTGAGGCTCTCGGATCGTGACCTGGTTGGCGTCGATGTGGACGGTGAGCGCATCAGCTGGCCTCTCCGTACGTCGGATCTCTCCGAGCACTACGGCTACCTCGAGCGTTGGTTGAACGTGCATGGCTCGCGGGATGCAATTCCTGGATTGCCCGATGGAGAGCTGATGTCGCCTCTGCCGTTCACAGCGGCTGAGCAGGGTTTTGCGGAGGCCGTGCGCCAACGATGCGGCCATGCCGTCATCCACTCGCGCGGTTTCGGCCCGCCGGCTGAGGATCTCGAGGAGGGCTGGCCACGCTCAAGCAGTCGCGGCAGCAGTTTGCCGCGAGCTGTGGCAACTGGACGGGTGCGCTTGCTCGCTGATCACATGGTGGAGCGACTGGTGTTCAGTCCTGAGGGTTCCAAGGCGACGGCTGTGGTCGCCATCGAGCAGCGCAACGGCCAACGCCATCGCTTTCAGGCTGATTTGATCGTGCTGGCTGCGTCCACGATTCAGACGGTCTCGCTGCTGCTTCGCTCCCATGAGCAGCAGGTGTCCGGCGGGTTTGCCGATCCTTCCGGGCGGCTGGGCACCCGTCTGATGGACCATGTGTCCACAAGCCAGTTCTTCAGTTTTCCCGGTTTCAGCCGGGGGCCTCAACCTGCCCTGAGCGGTGCTGGCAGTTTTTTTCTTCCCTTCGGCCGCGACCTGCAGGATGCCGACTTCCAGGGAGGCTACGGACTGTGGGGAGGGATCGGTCGCTTTGATCCGCCGCGCTGGCTGATGCGGAATCCGCGCACCACAACGGGTTTCCTGATCGGACATGGCGAAGTGCTTCCAAGGGCCGACAATCAGATTCGCCTCAGTCACCAGACTGATCGCTGGGGAGTCCCGGTGCCGTTCATCGACTGTCAATGGGGTGACAACGAGATGGCGATGGTGGCTCACATGCGGAGGACCATGGCGCACTGCATCGAGGCTGGCGGCGGTCAGGCGCTCCCCATCACTGATCTGTTCCGCCTGCCGCTGATCGAGCCCCAGTTGCGTAACGCCGTTGCGGCCTCAGATCGAGCAACGCCTCCCGGGTATTACATCCACGAAGTGGGAGGAGCACCGATGGGATCGGATCAGCGCCTGAGTGTGCTGGACCCCAGAAACCGGCTGTGGCGAGTTCCCAACGTGCTGGTCGTCGATGGTGCCTGTTGGCCGTCCTCCGCCTGGCAGAGTCCAACGTTGACAATGATGGCTTTGAGCCGCCGCGCCTGTCTGCTGGCTCTCAGTTCTCGGGGCGAGTGAAGAGATCGTCGAGATAGCGCTCAATCACAGAGCGTTCTTCACAGCCGTTCTGGAACAGGAAATGGGCCAGAGCGGAGCTCATCACGCGGTACTGGTCCCAGCTTGGATGGGCACCAATGAACTGCTTCATGCCGAGGTACAGCACTTCCGGTATTTCAGCTTCCAAACTCACATAGGCCGATGACGTCTGCGTTGCATTCATCGCTGCCCCCATGTCGTGGCAGCGCTCCAGGTGATTTCGATCCATTCAGCTCTGACTCGCTCGTGTCATCAGGACCAAGGAAGCCATAGAAGGTGGCCTCTCGTCAAAACAGGTTCAGACCGAACACAGGGGCCTGAGACAGACTGAGACAGCTTGCGCCGCAGCCATTCTCAGTAACGCAACTGGCTTTGTGTTCTGCGGCATAAGGCTTGATCAGGCCCTGTCAAGCGACTGGTGGAACCTGCTCCGATCTTCACAAGATCGCCGCCTCAGGCCGCTGCAGAGGGATGGCCTGTGGAATAGCTCCCAGAGCCTGTGGAGAACTCCTGGAAAACCGGGGGCTTGTCCGATTGATTAGATTTTTTTATTCGAGAAAATGTCCAAGTCGTCCCTTGCGAGAACCCTGTCGGAGCTGTCCCGGGACCACCTGCTTCTCTTAAGGGTTCTGTGACGAATCGGTAGATCTCAGGGTCGTCGGCCCCAGGGGATGGTCCGCATGGGGATAGCGCGGATGCGTATGGCTGTGCTCATGCGAGTGGCTGTCGTCTTGGGAGTGGCTGTGGTGATGCGAATGGCTGGGAGGAATCGGATGTCCATCCGGTTGGCAGGCTCCGGTGCACTCGCGCTCGCAGAGGGTGCAGCTTTCTTCAATTCCCTCCACGTGGTGGTGATGACTCTCCTGGGCTCGCCCGACGTCTTGCTCAAAGCCCAGAACCTGGGCGCGGTACTTGCAGAGTGAGCAATTCATCGACGTATCCCCGCGCAGCACTTCATCCACGCGTTCGCGGAAGGTGTCCACAACGAGAGGGTGATCTCCCAGGTAGCCGGAGGACAGAAATTCCACCTCGGGATGGTCCAGGGCAACCCGTTCGGTGTGCTGTCGGATCCGGCTCACCAGAACGCCGGAGAACAGGAAGTAGGGAGCCACGATGATCCGTCGAAATCCCAGTTTCACGACGTGGCGCAGTCCGGGTTCCACCAACGGGAAGGTGACGCCTGAATAGACGGTTTCTCCCCATCCGAATCCGAAGCCTTCCACCAACATTCGCGTCACTTTGGCGACGTTTGAGTTGGCATCCGGATCGGAGGACCCCCTCCCCACGACCACCAGCAGCGTTTCCGAGAGAGGGACCTGATCCGAAGCGGCCTCGAGTGTTTGCCGGACCCTGGCCCCGGCTGCGGCAATCATCAGTCGGTCAACGCCCAGTTCCCGGCCGTAATCGACCGGTAGCCCTGTTTCCGCGCTGTAGGTGTTGAGAACGGATGGAATGTCGTTCTTGGCATGCCCTGCGGCAAACAGCATCGCCGGGATCGCCAGGATCCTTGTGACACCCTTCTCCCTGAGGGATTCGAGCCCATCTCTCAGGATCGGCCTGGCAAATTCCAGGTAGCCGTGTTCCACCGGCATCGGCGCCAGGCCTGGACGCAGGGCGGCCACCATGTCTGCGAACTCCTCGACGGCGAGCCTGTTGCGGCTCCCATGGCCGCAGATCAGAACACCGAGGCGGTCCTGGGATCGTTCGGTGCTGGATTCAGCCAAGGCGTCGCGTCCGCTGATCGAATGGAATGACCCTATTCGGCAAGCCCTGAGGGGGACGTTGATGGCTGATCTGTTCAATCACCAGGCAGCTGACGCATCGGTGGCCGGTGTCCTGTCACCCGGTCCCGAGGACCTCTCCAAGCTGCTTCGCGGCTGGGGGGGTGAGAAGCCTCTGCTGGTCTGCGGTGGAGGCACCACATCCCGTTGTGCAGCAACGGGGCTTTGGACCCTCGACCTCAGACCCGGGTTCGACGCGAAGACGGTGGACCCGGCGATGTCCTCGATTCGGATCGGGGCGGGCTGTCGGATGGGTGAGGTGTTGGATCACCTCGCCTCCCATCGGCTCACAGTTCCAGGAGGCCTCTCAGGTTGGCCTGGACTTGGCTACGTCCTCACCGGAGGGATTGGACCTTTGGCGCGGACCCAGGGGCTTGCCGTGGATCGGTTGCTCCAGATTCGCGGCGTCTGGGGCAGTGGCGATCCCTTTGTTCTCGAGCGATCCGATGACCGCTGCTGGCGAGCCTTGTGCGGTGCCGCCCCGTTTCTGGCGGTTGTGACCGAGGTCAGCCTGGCGACGTCACCGCTGTGTCCGCTCTGGATTGATCAGGGCTTGATGCCAGCCGCTGATCTGCCGCAGCGGATGGCCTTGGCAGAGCGCGCTCCTGAAGCTGAGTCGTTGCAGTGGCACTGGGCAGACGATGAGCAGGTGCGGTGGCTTGCTGTGGCCCAGCAACCCTCGTCGTCCGCCGTGCGGATTGAGGGCCTGCATCAGTTGCCATCACTGGCTGGGGCTTTCTCAGGCAGCGGCAGGTTGCATGGTGAGGTGATCGGTTTGCTTGGTCCCGCTGCAGCGACGGCCTGGAGTGAGGTGATGCCGACCCTGACGCGACTGATGCGCCTCCGCCCTCACCCCGGCTGCACGTTGTCGGCTCAGCAACTCGGCGGTGCTACGGCACGCGTGCCACCCCAGGCGACCGCGTTTGTGCATCGAGATGCCGTCTGGAAACCATGGATCACGGCCATGTGGCCCGCCGGCGATGCCATTCTTCGGAAGCGAAGCCTGGCCTGGCTTGAACAGCTCTGGGCTGTGCTGGAACCGATCTGCCCCGGCGTGCATCTAGCCCAGCTGCATCACCACCTTCTCTGGCATCGCAGGGAGCTGAGGCTGGCCTTCGGCGATCGACTCGAGGAGTTGCGTGATCTGAAGGCCCGCCTCGATCCGAATGGCAATCTTCCGGCTCTCTGATCTACGGTCGCCGCTGCCTTCGGCGCGCCGTCATGGTTCAACGATCCAGTTCCACGCTGGTGAGTGAATGGTTCGATAACCCCAGCAAGGACCTGCTGTCGGGCCTGGTGGTCGCTTTCGCCATGATTCCTGAGGCGATTGCTTTTTCCGGAATTGCCGGCGTTGACCCTCAGGTTGGTTTGTTCGGGGCTTTTTGCCTCTCTCTGACCATTGCCGTTGTCGGCGGACGCCGGGCAATGATCACCTCCGCAACGGGCTCAACCGCCCTTCTCATGACGGGCCTGGTGAGCTCGGGCAATGCAATCGGCCCAGGACTCGGTGTTCAGTACCTGATGGTGGCTGGTCTGGTGACAGGACTGCTGCAGATCCTTTGGGGCTATTTGAGGTTGGCCTATCAGATGCGTTTTGTGCCTCAGGGGGTGCTGAGCGGTTTTGTCAACGCTCTGGCGCTGCTGATTTTCCAGGCCCAGTTGCCGCAGCTGGGATTGGACCTGCATCACAGCGACGCGTCCGCCGCACTGCCTCACGGTGGCCAGATTCCTGTGGTCTGGGGCCTCGTGGCTCTCGGACTTCTGATCATTTACGGCTTGCCTCGACTCACCCGCGTCATACCGTCCCAGCTGGTGGCCATCGTGGTGCTCACCCTCATCAGCGTTGGCCTGAATTTGGATCTTCCCAGCGTTGAAAGCCTGGGCAAGCTGCCCGAAGGGCTGCCGTCCTTTTCGATTCCCTTCGGTGAAGGTGGGGTTCCGTTCAATCTCGAGACGCTTGGCCTGGTCCTCCCCACCGCCCTGGCGATTTCTCTGGTGGGTCTGATGGAGACGTTCCTCACCCAGGACATCCTCGATGACAAGACCGACATCACCACCGACAAAAATGTCGAGGCCCGTGGACAGGGTGTGGCCAACATCGTGGCGTCCTTGTTCGGCGGGATGGCTGGCTGCGCCTTGGTTGGGCAATCCGTGATGAATGTCGACAACGGTGGGCGCACCAGGCTGTCGACCTTGTTTTCAGGGGTCAGTCTGCTGGCCATGATTTTGCTGGCCGGCGCCTGGCTCAAGCAGATCCCGATGGCGGCCCTGGTGGCTGTGATGATCAGCATTGCAGTGAGCACCGCCGATCTCAATGGGTTGCGGAATCTTCGCCGTATCCCCAAGAGCGACACGTCGGTGATGTTGATGACCTTCGCCGTCACCATGCTCACAACACCCCACAATCTGGCTCTCGGCGTGGTCGCAGGTGTTGCCCTGGCCGGCATCCTCTTCAGCCGCAAAGTGGCCAAGGTGATTCAGGTGGAGGCCATTGATCTCAACGACGAGGAGAGGCTGTACAAGGTGAAGGGGCAGCTGTTTTTCGTCAGCAAGATTTATTTCATCCAGGGCTTCGACCTGCACGACCATCCCCAGCGAATCACCATCGACATGGCTTCAGCCCACATCTGGGATCAGAGCGGTGTGGCGGCCCTCGACCAGGTGATGCGCAAGTTCCGGATCGGCGGCTCGGAGGTGAATCTCGTCGGCCTCAATGAGGAGAGTCAGGATTTGTTTGAGCGGATTGGAGGTCAGGAATCCGCCCATGCCTGAGGTCAGGGGCCTGGGGTGTCGCTCGGACGCAGGACGATCACAACCGTTCCGGCCACGATCACGAGAATCAGAAAGCCTCCGGCGATCAAAGGAAGGAGGAGATCACTGTCCATGAGCGCCGTCGTTCACAACGGAATCATGGCGATTCAGCGCCTGGCCTGGGAGTTGTAAAGCAAAGCGAGACAGACCGTCAGGTCATCCCTCATGCCCACCAATCGCTTCCGGATCTGATCGTCCTTGGGATTGAGCTGCACGTAGCGAAGCGTGACGTCGTTGCCGATACTCATCAGGAGGCACAGCGTTTCGAGATCGCCACTGCCTGTGGCGCGGTCTTTCGCACCGTCAACCAGCACCTTGAGCAGCGCCATCTTGTTGTTGTATGCCTGTCGATCACCTTCCTGCCAGGCCATCGCAGGCTCCAACGGGGACAAAGCCACGACAAGTCCCGCAAGCCATGCGGCTGGTTTCATCGGCGTGGCTTCAACATGGCGCAAAGGTAGATGCAGTTGTCGCACAAGCCACGGCATCTGGGAAAATCCCATCCGATCCGTACCAGTTTCATGAACTGTCGAGGACCAATCGCCCTGGTCGGTGCCGTCGCAGCGCTGAGTTCACTGGTTGCTGGCTGCGCCAGCCTCGATGCTGGTGATCGTTCCAGGCTTGATCTCGTCAAACAGCGTGGTGAATTGATTTGCGGTGTCAGCGGCAAGATTCCAGGGTTCAGCTTCCTGAAAACCGATGGTGGCTACGAGGGTCTTGATGTCGATGTCTGCAGGGCTATGGCGGCTGCATTCCTGGGTGATGCCGACAAGGTTCAGTACCGTCCCCTCACAGCTCCGGAACGCTTCACGGCGCTTCGCTCCGGCGAGATCGACCTGCTGTCCCGCAACACCACCCAAAACCTGAGTCGCGATTCTGTCGGTGGCAACGGTGTCAGCTTCGGCCCCGTCGTCTTCCACGACGGTCAGGCCCTGATGGTGAAGAAGGGAAGTGGGTTCAACTCTCTGGACGACCTCAGTGGTCAGGCGATCTGTGTCGGTTCAGGCACGACCACAGAGCAGAATCTCAACGACGCCTTCGAGGCACGCAAGCTGCCCTACACCCCCATCAAATATCAGGATCTCAACCAGGTGGTGGGGGGGTATGCCCAGGGGCGTTGTGCTGCTATGACCTCGGATCGTTCCCAGCTGGCTTCGGCGCGTTCGGGGCTGCCGGATCCTGACCAACATGTCATCCTCGAAGACAGTCTCAGCAAGGAGCCTCTGGCCCCGGCTGTCGTGGGGGGCGATCAGTCCATGGCCGATGCCATGCGCTGGGTGGTGTATGCCCTGATTGAAGCGGAGGAACGGGGCATCACCCAGGAGAATCTCGACAAGGTTCTGGCCGAGGCTGAGGCTGATCCCACCCAGGCCGCGCTTCGGCGTTTTCTGGGCGTGGATGGCGGGCTGGGCAGCAAACTTGGTCTTCCCGATGATTTCGTGGTCCAGATCATTCGCTCCACAGGTAATTACGGCGAGATCTATGAGCGCCATCTCGGGGCTGACAGTGCGGTGGTGATTCCACGCGGAAGCAATCGTCTTGCGGAGGACGGTGGCCTGATGGTTTCGCCACCCTTCACCTGATGCGGCTGTTCTTCAGCAGACGGGGACTCTGGATCCAGTTGCTCCTGGTGCTTGTTCTGTTCGCCGTGCTGGCCCTGCTGGTGAACAATCTCACCGTCAACCTGATTCGAACGGGGCTGGGGCTCAGTTTCAGCTGGTTGTCACGGCCGGCGGGCTTTGCACTGGGGGAGAGTGCGCTCCCCTACAGCCCCTCCGATTCCTACGCCTGGGCACTCACGGTGGGCTGGTTCAACAGCCTTAAGGTGATCCTGTCAGGGCTGGTGCTGGCCACGTTCCTGGGCGTGTTGGCCGGAGCGGCCCGCAGCAGCAGCAACAGGCTGTTGCGCCAGCTCGCATCCGGTTATGTGGCTTTGATTCGTCAGGTTCCACTGATGCTGCAGCTGTTGTTCTGGTATTTCGTGGCCTTCCTCGGGTTGCCTGAAAACCCGGTGGGCGTCCTGATCGAATGGTCCAACCAGGGCATCCAGTTGCTTGGCCTGATGCTGAGTGTGGAGTTCTGCGCTGTGCTGACGGGCCTGACCGTGTTCACGGGCGCCTCGATCGCGGAGGTGGTGCGCGGTGGGATCAACTCCGTGCCGAGAGGTCAATGGGAGGCCTACCGCAGTCTCGGATTGAGCGATGGTCTCGGCATGCGCCGCATCGTTCTTCCCCAGGCTCTTCCGGCGATTCTTCCCGCGCTGACCAGTCAGTATTTAAATCTTGCCAAGAACAGCACCCTGGCGATCGCTGTGGGTTATGCCGACCTTTATGCGGTGAGCGACACCTCGATCACGCAGACAGGCCGTGCGATCGAAGGCTTTCTTCTGCTGTTGATCAGCTTCCTGCTGTTCAACTTGCTGATCAGCGTTGGGATGGCCGCTCTGAATTCCGTCGTCCTGGGTCGTGTGAGGAGAGGTCGCTGATGAATCGCTGGCTGGATCGCCTGATCAGTGTTGTCGTGCTCGCTCTGGTCGGCTGGGCTGGTGCATCGCTTCTTCATTGGCTGGCCACTGGAGCGGCCTGGGCTGTGGTGAGCACCAACCTGCCGTTGTATGCCGTGGGCAGTTATCCGGAGAACGAGCGCTGGCGGCCGCTGCTGTGGATGGTGCTCTTGCTGCTGTTGACGCTGCTCACCCTGCTGGGGCCCCGTTCCGGCTTGCTGCGACGCGCACTGCCCGCTTCGTGGATGGCGATGGTGCCTCTTGGGGTCGTTCTGCTGGCGGGTGGTTTGGGGCTGCTGCCCGTGCCATCGAGGGATTGGGGGGGCCTCGGCCTGACCCTGCTGCTCACGGTTGGAAGCGGTGTTCTGGCGCTGCCATTCGGGGTGATGCTGGCGCTTGGGCGGCAAAGCACCCTGCCGGTCCTGCGTTATGCCAGTGCGGCGTACATCGAAACGATGCGGGCTGTGCCCCTGATTGCCGTGTTGTTTTTTGGGCAGCTGCTGATCCCGTTGTTCCTGCCCGTTGGGCTGGAGCTCAACCGGGTGCTGCGGGCTGTGATTGCCTTTGCGGTGTTTGCAGCGGCTTACATCGCGGAGGATGTGCGCGGCGGTCTGCAGGCGATTCCAGCAACCCAGGTCGAGGCGGCTGCGGTGCTCGGCCTGTCGCCACGGCAGAGCATGCAGCTGGTTGTGCTGCCCCAGGCACTGAGAATTGCGTTGCCGGCCCTTACCAATCAGGCGGTGGGTCTGCTGCAGAACACAAGCCTGCTGGCGATTCTTGGTCTTGTGGAGCTGCTTGGCATCAGTCGCAGCCTGCTGGCCAATCCCGCCTTCATTGGCCGTTATCTGGAGGTGTATGTGTGGCTTGCCGGGGTGTACTGGCTGGTCTGCACCGCCATGGCACTGCTGGCACGCCATCTTGAGCTCCAGCTCGACCCTGTTCGCTCTTCTCGCTGATTGATGACCGTTGCGATTCGTGCCACCGATCTGGTGAAGAGCTTTTCACCAGGCCAGCGCGCTCTCGATGGTGTGTGCCTGGAGGTGAGGGCGGGGGAGGTGCTGGTGGTGATGGGGCCATCGGGCTCCGGTAAGAGCACCCTGATTCGAACCTTCAATGGCTTGGAAAGCCTGAACGGCGGGCAGCTGGATGTGCTGGGCATTCCCTTGGATGCCAGCCACGATCCACGGCAGGTAAGAGAGATCCGCCGACGCGTTGGCATGGTGTTTCAACAGTTCAATCTCTTCCCCCATCTCTCCGTGGTGGAGAACATCACTCTTGCGCCAGTGAAGGTGCAACAACGCAGCGTGTTGGAGGCCGAAGAGCGGGCGATTGAGTTGTTGGATCAAATGGGAATCAGCGACCAGGCGAGGAAGTTTCCAGGCCAGTTGAGCGGCGGCCAGCAGCAGCGGGTCGCGATTGCCAGGGCCCTGGCCCTTGATCCTGAGGTGATGCTCTTCGATGAACCCACCAGCGCTCTGGATCCGGAACGGGTGAAGGAGGTGCTCGACGCCATGCGTCAGCTGGCCAGGGGTGGCATGACGATGGTTGTGGTCACCCATGAGCTCGGTTTTGCTCGTGAGGTGGCGGATCGGGTGATGTTCATGGACCAGGGCCGGGTGGTTGAGACGTCGGATCCGGCGACGTTTTTCAGCAACGCCCGTGAAGAGCGCAGTCGTCGTTTTCTGAGTCAGATGAGCGCGTGAATCAGCGATCTGAGCCTTGCCAGGAGCTTTGAACGCAAGAAAGTAATCTTGTATTGACGGCTACAGAATTGACATTTGTATGGGCCCAGTCGATGATGAACACTCAGGTGCTTTCATTATGTCTGGGTACGACGATTTTCTGAGTAGTCTTGATGATTCAGGGACGGTCGGAGAAGTCAGCCTTGATGAAATTCTCTACTACGGCCAGGATTCTGATTGGGGCTGGAGTAGGAGTGATTACCTTGGACTTTATAAATTAACTGACAATACAGTTTTGTTGGCCGCGGCGCGGCCGGGAGTGAGCCTCGCTGATCAGGATCTTCAGATTTTGGGCGAGGTTAGTAGCGATTATGAGCCTGAGTTTTTAACTGATTATTGGATTGCTTTGGCGGGCTGGCGAAAGGGCACGAATGGATATGATTCAGCCGAAGGATTCAGGGTCGTTTATTCAAACGGAGATAGAAATGGATATGGTGATCAATATTGGTTGCAGACATTTGAATTCTATGGAGACGACTTCCATGGGCCATCGAGAGCAATTGGGTTTCCAGAGCCGCTCAATTCCTCTGGGTTAAGCCGTTTAGAAGAATTGCATGAGTTTGATATCAATGGAGACGGCTCGACTGGACGTAAAGGATTGAACAGCGACGAGACTCCTGGAACCTCTGTTGGCCTGACTCCAGGATCAGGAAACACGTCGACGTCCTCGCCCAATAAGCCTGATACGAGTGACGTGCAGGGGCTGTTGGATCAGCTGGGTTCCATCGGTGATTCTGGAAATCAGCCGATTACTATCAATATCGTTAACAACACAAATACAGGTTCTGGCAATATAACGACGGGAGATATTAATCAAGGAAATACGTATATTACTTTTACGATCGGGACCATCAACCTTAATATGAATAAGGCGATTTACGAGCCGGGTCGTAGGTCGGACGTTGTCGAAGGAACATCTCGCGACGATATTATTGCTGCAGGTCCTGGTAAAGATACGTTGATTGGAGGTCGCGGAGATGATTATTTTGTTGTCGGATCTGTAGATGAAGATGTCAAAAAGAAAAGCATTGATGTGATTAAGGACTTCAGGGGTGGTGATCAAATTGTTTTGGATGATCAAGCCTATGATGCGATCGGAGATGACATTGAAGTTGCGGTTACTGATTCAAAGAAAGAGTTGAAGAGCGCCGCCAAAGACGACGCCTCAATTATTTATGATCAAGGAAAAGGTAAATTATTTTATGATGCCAATGGCGACAAGAAAGGATTTGGTAATGCTGGCGGACAGATTCTCAAGCTGCAAGGAAAGCCAGAGC
Source organism: Synechococcus sp. KORDI-100 (assembly GCF_000737535.1). Lineage (NCBI taxonomy): Bacteria > Bacillati > Cyanobacteriota > Cyanophyceae > Synechococcales > Synechococcaceae > Synechococcus > Synechococcus sp. KORDI-100. Next base: position 1,222,763 of record NZ_CP006269.1, read on the forward strand.
TTGAAGAAGATGATTTTTCCTACCTTGACGAAAAAGCTGAGTCGATTGACGAACTTATTGATGCTGGAGTGGATTCCACGCCATCAACAGAGTCGTCCCCTGATCCTGCTGACGCCGCAATCATTCCTGTGAACGAGGTGTGATTTGAGCTGAGCTCTCGCAATCAAAAACCAAAATGCTGCTCAGTTAGCGGAGGGCTCAGGGTTGGTTTCGTTGGCTTTGATTGAGTACTCGATCTGATCGTCGTCAGAACAGCAGAACGCCCCGCAGTACTGCTCAAGCGCATCATAGGCCTCGTCGTAGCTGCTGAAGCGCCGTCGCGTCATCGCGTCCTCGCCGCCATCGTCCCGTTGCAGCCGGAAGCTGGCCTGCCTTGTGGGCTTGTGATCAGGCCTCAATGGCGGGGATGCGCTCAAGAGCCTGTTCCACAGCCATGAGCTCCCGTTCGGTATCAAGCCAGCTTTCGTTGCCATCGGGGAGGCTTTGAACTTGTTCCGAGAGAAGGACCTGCAATTGCTCAAGCCGTTCCAGCAATCCGCGACGACGTTGCAGAGAAAGCAGACCTTGAACGGAGCGTGCCAACATCCAGTTGATTGCCATGGACGGTAACAAGCCTGGCACACAGCTCTCGTCGTCTGCGCGCCTTTGCTCGAATTCCTCAAGGACCTTCTGCCTTGTCTACTGATCGGCTTCTGGCTTGGGAGGCGCTACCCGGGACGTTCCGGCGTCCTGGCAACCCCGCTTGTGCGTTATGGGGTGCCGCTCAGTGTGATGGGGCTGCTTCTCAAGGGGGGGCTGGGGCCTCGCGTTCTGCTGGCCGCTGTCCTTGCGGCGGGTGTGATCGGCAGCGTTCTCCTGCTCGCTCGATGGATCGCCCCGCTCCGCCATCTCCTGCATGGTCCCTGCGGACAGCTCGGCTGCTGCGTCGGCAACACGGCTTACTTCGGTGTCCCTGCGGCCTTGGCGCTGCTCCCAGCGTCTGCGCTGCCAATCACCATCGGCTACGACCTCGGCGCCACGTTGCTGGCCTGGTCCGTTGGCCCTTTGCTGATTGCCGGGGAGAGCAGTGATGGCAGCGGTCTATGGAGCCGATTGCTGAAGGCGCTGCGAGGTAGCCCGGCTGTGCCTGGCTTGATTGGTGCCTTGCTGGTGCAGCTCACGCCATGGGTTGACCGGGTCGCAACCGTGTTGTGGTGGCCATCTCGCGCGGTCATTCTTCTTGCCCTCATCGTTGTGGGCATGCGGCTTGGATCGCTCTCGCTGTCCACGAACCAGTCCGACACCCGACTCCCTTTGCTCCTGCCTGCCCTTGTGGGGAAACTCGTTCTCTTCCCGCTGTTGTTGCTGTTGGTCGGGCTCGTGCTCGGGCTGGATCCGGTGATGATTCAGGCGATCACGCTTCAGGGAGCGGCACCGACAGCCATTTCAGTGCTGTTGATCGCGGAAGCTGTTGGTCGCGACCAGGCGATTGCAGCCGGCCTCGTGCTGTGGAGCACGCTGTTGGCCCTCTTGAGTTCACCCTTGTGGGGATATGGCTTGGTTGTGTTGTTCCAGGGGGGCTAAATGATGTGGTCTGATCATCACCAGCGCTCAGCCAATGATCCAACAATGAATTAACTGAATAACTTTTATTAAGAAGCCTTAGATCGGTCGGGATTCCGCCTTGTAACGCTGATTCAGCTGTCGTTACATTGGAGATATGTAAAGGGAGGTGACCATGGGACAGGTCGATGTAGCTGGTTCTTTAGGGCTGTTGTTGTTGATTTCGGCATTGACTGTTCTGGGATATCGAATCAATCATGTGATTTAGCAGTGTTGTGATGGTCGGCTCTGTTTCAAGAAGTTCGAACTTCTCCAGTAAATCGCTGAGATTTAGGGAGCCATTGTTTCTCTCATCGATGTTTTGACAGCTCATCGTCATCAATAACGTGGGTTTTCCAGTTGCCGTTGTTGCTTTACTACTGAAGAGATTTTGTGATTCTGGTTGATGTAACCACTAGGCATGCTGTTCGGTACCGTCTGGAATGAGTACGGCGCAAGTTTAATGTCTGCTTAAATTAGAGTTTTTGGAAATGCCTTGATGCTCTCGAAGTGTTCAGAGCATAGAATCGATTGCCTCTCGAAGCTCACGAACAGACTGCCATTCGTTGCCTCAACACTGCAGGACGAGCATTCCGGCCAAGCATTCCTTTGATCTTGTCGATAAGTCAGCCTTCTCCGGTCTTGATCAAGTGTTTGAGTCGTTTTAACCGCTTGATGGCCTTGTTCAGGGTTGTTCTACCGACGTGGTTCAACATCACCGGACTCATTCTCTGCATCTTTTCAGTTTTAATGTCACTGAACTCGATACATTTCTTCAACGAATCAATGAGATTTGTTGGGTTGCCAATTTGATTGTCTTGGTGGCGCACTTGTTCCATGTATAGATCTTCTGTGTACTCAGGCTTCATCTCTACAGGGGCTGTCAGCAGTTGTTAGAAATTTGTGTTTTAAGCGCTAGGCTTTGAATAACTTGCTAAATTACATGAACGGTCTTGATCTATCAGATTAGGATGCCAAGAAAGAGTTCAGGCGTCAACGACTCATATCAGTTCTTTTCCAAATAGGTTCTATCATTGCATATGCAGCGATTGCAAATTTTGTCATTAATGCTTTGACGTTGGTGAGGCTCAAAGTTGCTGCCGAGCTCTCGATCACCCTTTATGCGCTGCTCTTTTGCATTCAGCAGGTGTTGCAGTTGGCCTACAAGTGGGATAAGTTCTGGTTGAGGATTTAGTCTTCAGTTTTAATTATTGCATATGGCTTTGTCTTTGTGCTTTATGTCTATACAAGAACGGCGCCCGGATTTACACCATTGTCCGGACATGTTGCAGGTGGATCGAGTAAGACATTCATTCGTAAGCGGTTGGTACATATTGGAATAAGCATTCGATCATTGAGAAACTCTTAAAGGGTATGTGTGCCGTTGCTTGAATCAATTACTTCTGTTGTCAGATGATTAGCAGTCAAGGCCCCTTATGAGTAAAGTCCCTTCAGTCGCCAAGTGGTCATAGTAGCCGGCAAGTTGGCTTAATAGGCACAACTTCAGAGATAAAGTAAACAGCGACGCATGCCGACAAGCGTCTCTAGAGGAGAACAAGCAACGACGACTCAAGCACCATTCTGATTATCCAGCCCCCTTAATGACAGGCTAGAGTTCTCATTCATAGATATTGAGTGTCAAGTAATCTAGTTTGGTTTTACCCAAAAATCCTGAGTTGGAGTGTTCATTTGAGGCAAATAAGTATCACGTTGATTCCGAAATGGGCAATAATGTGGGCAACTCTATTGCTTAAGGTTTTTGTGCTGCATCTAGAACAGTTGAAGAATTACATCTTGCATATGAGTGTATATTATCTCGGAAGCGAATAAGAGGCCAAAATGTATCCGATGCTGAGTTTGCATGCAGACGATGACTGGCTACACTAAGCATAGAAAATCGCATTAAAAGATTGGCAAAAGAAATTTCTACTTCTCTCACAAAAAATCTCAAGCTAATACCGTCGGGAGAATATATCCAATTCAAGGACACGCTGTCCCCGAACAAGATACACGAATATATTTTTAGTATAAAGGATGGCGCTCGGGTGCCTATTGCCTTTGATGTATGGAACATGCAGGACAATATCGACATAAGCCTATGGAAATTCAACAATAAAAAAAATAACTGGAGCTATATTTCTGAGTCTGTAAATAGTGGAAATACGGATGAATATATCTTTGCTTTATTGCCTTCAGGCGAGTATTTGCTGGAGCTTAAGTACAAAAATTCATTCATCAGAGAAGAGCTGCCTTCAAAATACAAAGTGAGTTTTGACGCAAAATATATAGCTAAAACAATGAAACTTCCAAATGATCCACTATTTGATTCTCAATGGCACCTACTAAACACCGGTCAAAGCTTAGGCTTATTAGATCTTGATATTCGTGCGCCTGAGGCTTGGAAAAGACAATCAGCTAGCCCGAATATCACAGTAGCAGTGATTGATGGCGGCATAGATGTGGAGCACCCGGATTTGGTTAACAATATCTGGTCAAACCAAAATGAAATTCCTGAAAACGGGATTGATGACGATAAGAATGGATTTATAGATGATATAAATGGCTGGAATTTTGTGGAGAATACTCCTTCAGTCATTCCAAGCGAACATGGTACGCATGTGGCAGGTATTATTGGTGCAGAAGGAAACAATAATATTGGCGTCTCTGGTCTTACTTGGGATGTCAATATGATGTCACTTGATATTTTTGGGGATAAAACCAAATATGACAGTGAAGATCTTTTTGATGCGATTCATTATGCGGTAGACAATAGTGCAGATGTTATCAATATGTCAATTGGATATACGGTTCCATTTGCTACTCTTGAGAGATTCAAGCAACTGTCTCCTGATTTGTATCGAGGATATATTGATGCATTGAATTATGCTGTTGATCGTGGGGTTACTCTGATAACTTCAGCTGGCAATGATAATTCTGATGATCTCAATAGTTTAAGCTTGCCAGCGGCTTTTGCAACGGAGGTACCTGGTTTTATATCTGTTGCGGCGATAACTGATGAAGGAAGCATTGCAGATTATTCTAATTTTGGCAGTCAAGTTTCAGTTGCTGCCCCTGGAGGATCCTCCATTAGCAATAAGACAAAGATAATCAGTACCTTGCCACGCGATAAAGGTTTATATGGCGGAATGCCGGGAACAAGTATGGCAGCTCCAATTGTGTCTGGAGCAGTAGCACTAATGTTAGAGAAGAACAAAAAACTACTCCCCGAAGATATCTTATGGATTTTGGATGAAACTTCTACGAAGGATCAGTCGCTCAAGAGATTTGTTAAATCATCTGGGTATTTAGCAGTTGACCTGGCAGTCAAAATTGCAGGCAAATATAATTCTAAAATGAAAGATAGTTCTACTACAGATAATCAGCAATTTAGATATAACTTTCTCTACGGCACCGCCACCGGAGATCTGTTTGAAGTGAATAAACATAATTATTCCGAATCAGGTGATTTTCCGTCTTTAATCCAATTCAACTCTAATCATGGCGATAAAATATTAATTCATCGAAAAATATTGCCAGGCTTCACTTCGGATACTTTCTCGTTTGATCTGGCTAATAACAAGAAAAGTCTTCAAAAACAGTCTGAGACAGACTCTGACTTTGTTTACGATCGAAGTACGGGTAATCTTTACTATAATCAAAATAAAGAAGGCAAAGGTTGGACTGATAGCAGTAAAGAGAGTAGCTTATTGGTGAATATTGTAGATAAACCAAATCTGAGTGAAAGTATGATTTCGTTGGTAACTAGTAGAAAGAGCAGTTCTATCAGCTCGAGCCCTAATCGAACGATACCATTGGATCAGCATGTCGGTGATACAAATTTTGCAAAGTATTTATTCAATAAATCAGGTAGAGATTTTAAGATAAACTATTTTGTTGATCACAAAGGATTGCATGAAAATAATGCGTCTATGGATCGCGGCCTGCTTGAATATATTGACAGCACATTAAAGTTGTTGGATCAAAATACAATTTTGAAGTTTGATGGTTCATCACATGCTAAGGCAGATCTTGTGATTGGAGCCAGTAAAAAATCTCAATTTGTTGGCATTAATGAGATGTCCTGGGGTCTTTCCGTGGGTTTTGATTTTAGCTCTAAGCCAATAGATAAACTACGTAATCATTACAATGCGGCCCTTGAAATTGCTACGGCACTAGGAGTATCTTATTTGCCAGAGAAGTCAAAAGGTATTTATTCATTTGAGGATTCAATCGCAGCTTGGCCACTATCAAACGAGATTGCGGACAACTTTGGCATAACAAGCAGTGATTTTGATGCTATAAATCATGCCTGGAGTGTCTTTCTCTGAATAAGATATGTAGCGCAGAATCAGCAACTCGCCTTCCCCTTTACTCCTGTTCACCACCCTGGACGAACAATACTTCCAACGCTGCTTCATCTAGTTCAATATCTGTGAATGCCCTACCGTTGTTCATCTCGTCCAGCTCGTCTGCTCGTTCAATGCGATCGAAACCATAACCGCCCTTTTGCCATCACTGATCACACGCTTGAGTGCTTTGCTGGGCTTCAGCGTGATGTCCACCAACACGTCAGCTTCTTCTGAATCAGACAGTGTTTCTCGATAAGTAGCAATCTGCTTTTTGGTGTCGCCGCCGTGCTAGTGATCATGGTCCCGTGTAAGAGCAGCAAATGCCTCCATTCTTCTAACCTCTATTGATTCGTGAGGGCAAAGAAGGTACCAGTTCTATCGCCTGCTAATCACTTCTCCAGGGCCACAAGCTAAGGTCATCTATCCTTAAAAACGCCATGTCTTCGGGGTAAACGACTGATTTGAAAGTCAACATCAGCCATAGATGTTGGGATTCGATTCGTAGACATCCCAGCCTTGGGCAATCAGATTGAGATCTTGCTTCGTCAAGAAGGGTCCGTCCTGTTCAATGAGTTCGTCGCCACCCATAATCGTATTTGGATGATCGTCGAAGAAGTCGGTCAAGGGGTGTTCAAGTCCAAATATGTGTCCAATTTCGTGAGAGATTGTGGACTTGGTATCGAACTTGGCGAGCTTCTTATCATTTTTGATAATGGTGTTTTCCCAACAGATCGATGGAAGGCCGAGATCGAAGTTGTCAGCAGGATCCCAGGCCCCAACACTGTCTTCACCGAGATCATCGAGCATGTTATTGAACTTGGCCATACCGATATCAGCCTTGGCAGGGGTCTTGACAACTTTGATATCGAATTCAACTAAATCTTCGAGAGATTTTAATTGCTTATTAATGTGCTTAAGCTCTTTCTTGTTGATTTTCTTGGTACCTATTGTAGCTTTTTTATCGATAAAAATTTTTAATATATTATCATCAAGATAGTAATAGTCCAGGTCGTCCGCCAAGGATAGATCGAAGGTTGCTTTGGAGTCGGGTGACTTGACTAATAAGCCTTGGCTGTCTTGTTCTTTAAGGTAATCGAGGTCTGCATCGCCCTTGGGACGAGTTTGTGCTGAATGACCATAGAGTTGATGCATCGCTTAGGCTTTCAGTACCGTCTCCTAAATCTACAGCTGTTTGTAATTTCAAATCTTTGGTAATTCGATGGAATTGAATTGAAAAATGCTTGGCAAACTAAAGATAGCCCTTTTGTTACATCCGCGTGCTATATGAATTTCTATGTGGCTCCCCCAACTCCACTAAATCCAGCGACTGCTGCGATGACAAGTAGTGGTTTTTCGCAGGCAACTATTCTTTGATTTGATATTTTGTCCACTCTAGGCTCTCCTTCCATTCTTTCCTTCGTCAGAAACTATGGGAGGGACTTTTGCAGTCATCCATGCCAGGCAACTACAACACATTAGGGCTTTCTGTAGAGGCTTACAGAGGCCCTAGATAGCGTTCTAATGGATAGGCTCATCAGTCTATGCATATGTCCTAGTAAAACCAAAAGGATGTTTGAGCTCACTCTACATATCAGCAAGATACGACTTACGTATCCCGCTTTCTACTTCTGATCGTAGCTTTGAAGGCGCAATATTCCCGTCCCAGAATGGTTGGGAAGGTCTCTTGCCATCTGTTTTGAGATGAGGGCTGTTAGTAACCGTTGGTCTAGGTGTTGGTCTTTCTCGGTGTTTGTTAGCTCAGATCCCTGCTATAAATACATCAAGACTTGATCGATTCTCAACTAATATACCTATTAGTCAGCTAATAAAAACATGGGGACTCTTGAACTCACTTAATCATGCAACCAACTTCAAAGTTACATCGGCTTAGAGCACGAACCTATCAGCTGCGTCTTCAGGTGCAGTCGAGTTAGTTGATTCACTATGTCCAGTGAACTGTTCATCGTAACGCTCGCTATTAATCAGCATAAAAAAACCGCCATTGCTTACGGGACTGATCAAGCGGCTGATTTATTTGACATCAACTGCCTAAGGCTTCAAGATCTATTATTCTGATGAAATCAGATATCTCTTGTTTTGATATTACAAGGCCATATTTAGATGCAAGTTGCACGATACTTTCCATGCCAACCTCTGGACTTTCAACGAATTGTTTATAGAGTTTAATTTTTTGGCTTTTCGACAGCTGTGTTGAAAGTAATTTAAACTGTTTCAGCTTATCCATTTTGGTTGTGATTGCTAAACAACCATTTACGCATTGGTCTCATTCCTGGGCAACGTCCCCATGGCTCGTCATGTGCCTCCTCCTGGCAACAATCACCCTGTCGTCTTGATTCTTGCTCACCACCTTGGGAGAACAGCGATTGCATCGCTACAGCATCCAATTCAATATCATCAAATGCCCCACCGTTGTTCATCTCGTCCAACTCTTCTGCTAATTCGTCGCGATCAAAAACATAACCTTCTTTTTTGCCATCCTTGATCACACGCTTGAGGGTTTTGCTGGGCTCCAATGTGAAGTCAAACAACAGATCAGCTTCCTCTGATTCCGTCAGTGTTTTGTGATAAGCAACAATCTGCTCTTTGGTGTCAACACCGTGCTCGTGATCATGGCCGTGCTCATGATCATGGTCGCCTTAACAGCATCAAATGCCTCCATCCCCTCAAACTGCTCAGCACTCAATTCAGGCTTGCCTTTGAACCGGGCGATCAAGCCACCCACCTTTTTCTTGCCCCAGCCCTTCTCCTCACCGTTGGCATTGAGGTAGAGCTTGCCTTTCTTCTCGTCGTAGACCACATCCGCATCGCTCTTCATCAGCTGCTTCAGTTCCTTCTTGCTGGAAGCAACTGCGAAGGATCCGTCCTCGACGCCATCGACAAGGATCAGGGCATCAGCATCGAGGGTTTTGAGTTTGGCCGGTCTCTTGGCTGAGAACTCCAGCACCTCCTCAGCATGGTCGTTTCCGTGGTCATGTCCGTGATGGTCGTGTTCGTGCTCGTTTGCCATGACGATCAATGCAAGAGAATTCTTTCTAGCTGCAATCTCATCGCTGGCGGTATAAGGCAATGCCGATATATGATTCGATTCTTGATTGTCTCCAGTGCCAGAAGCTCAGGTTAAGTGATCCTGTAAAAACACCGCTTTACAATGGGGCATAACATCTATAACGGAGGAGTTAGATAATGCTCACTACTAATTGGTCGAGACCATCGTGAACTGGTTCTTTTTAAAGCCAAATCCAACTAATTCATCTTCCCTTGACCAAAGCGAACCGATGTATCCAAAGAACTTGAATTCGATGACGACATATCGCACAACACACGCTTATATTTAAAGTATTAGCAGCCATGATCCATAAACCAGCCCACCACAAAACTAGAAAGCTCCGAAAAGACAACACGCACTAGCAATTATGTAACCCATTTGCTTGACCATGCTTTTTCGAGTAAACTGCTGGATAAAATCTGAAAAATCAAGCATGAAGAGAATTAAAGCTTGGTTCGCAATAAAAATATTCAAATTTATAAGCTCTTATTACATCACAAAGAAATTTGCCTGTACCTGGCTCAAAAGCTGCTTCGGACTAAACGTTGTACTAAAAACACATCTTAGTGATTTTCCTGCAAGTCCATTTGAGATCAGCCTTCCAGCAAGCTCGATAAGGTCCCTTAATTTTATACTGCTGGTCAGGGGAATCACGCACAATAATAAACTTTTGCGATCTCTAGCGGCAAAGAGCTTGAATCGGCTAACTGTCTATACCCTGGAAAATTTCTCGAGGAAAAACCCCGAGCCGTTGCCACAATGGGATTATAATTCTAGTACAATCAAGGAGTTGAGAGATAATTTTCTTTGCAAAGAGAGGCCTGTAATAATTAAAAACTTTCCTCACGCAGCCTCGCAATGGAATCTCGATTACTTCATCAAGTTACATGGAGATCGTAAAATAATCTTTACAGATTCTTCCGGTGAAAATTTTAAAGCTCCTTTGAGCCTACTGGGTAGAATCAGAAGCGAAAGATTAAACTTATACGTCCACAACTGCGCTAGAATATTGCACCATGAAGACTTCGAAACTGGATTAAATCTCGCTTTAATGAAAGACACTCTAGAATCCTGGAGATGCAGAGAAGTTTTTAATCTTTTTCTAGGGGCATTTCAGGGCAGTGGTTCACCCTTGCATTGCGCACCATCATGCAATGTTTTTTACCAGATCGAAGGGGAAAAGAGATGGACCCTAATTCATCCCAATTACACACATCTTGTCTACCCTGCCCTAACAAGTATGAATGAATTCCAAGGCAGTGCAGTGCCATTTCCTCTTGCTGATGAGCACTATGAACAGTTTCCGCTTGCATTTCATTGCCCACGATATTCAGCAACGTTAGGCCCTGGAGACGTGCTTTTGGTCCCACAATGGTGGTACCACTCTGTGGAAAATTTATCGAGCACATCCGTAGGGATCGCTACTCGATGGCAGCATGCTGACAGCCATCTAAATACAAATTATCTATATTCACTTCTACTGCAGAATATGCGATCTTTTGCAGCACGCTTAAAAATTGCTAATCATTCAAATTCAGTAAAAAGTCTTTTTGATAATGCCTACAAAAGAAATATGGAAAACCTTGTTTACGATTATATCTCGCATGATCAATACCACAGTAAGATCGAATATGCCGCAAGAGAAGCGTGGTCGATCGAATCAAAATACTAAAAGCCAAAAACGAGCGGATATGACGAGAAGACAACAATGTGGATCAGAGACTAAGACTAGAGTCGGAGAGCTGAGAGAAGTGCACTGAATTCAAGAGCCACCACCAGCTTGTCCAACAACTCCACCAATTCCATCGGAGATTTTAAGGCTGAATCGTGCAAGTCTATAACGAAGCAATCGGTCGCATCATTCATCTCATCAACTGCAGCACCCAGTTAAACTTTATCAAACTTTTTGCCCTCTTGTTTTTCAGCCTTAGCGATGCTCTTGAGCCCCTTCTTGGGGGCAATCAATGTCTCGCCACATAGTTCTGAGAACTTCGCACCACTCAAGCCCTCGCGCAAGGATGCAATCTGATCCTTGATGTCATCTCCTTTGCTGCCATCAGTAGAGGCTGCATTGTTGTGCTCTGAACCCACTTCAAGGTACTCAATACTCAACTCAGGCTTGCCTTTATAACTTGGTGAACAAGCCGCTCATCATCTTGGTAATCCAGCCCTTGGCTGCGCCGTGGCCATTCAGATGCAGCTTGCCTTTGCTTTCGTCGTAGACGATGCCGAATCGGACCTGATCACACGCTTGAGGGTTTTGCTGGGCTCCAATGTGAAGTCAAACAACAGATCAGCTTCCTCTGATTCCGTCAGTGTTTTGTGATAAGCAACAATCTGCTCTTTGGTGTCAACACCGTGCTCGTGATCATGGTCGCCTTAACAGCATCAAATGCCTCCATCCCCTCAAACTGCTCAGCACTCAATTCAGGCTTGCCTTTGAACCGGGCGATCAAGCCACCCACCTTTTTCTTGCCCCAGCCCTTCTCCTCACCGTTGGCATTGAGGTAGAGCTTGCCTTTCTTCTCGTCGTAGACCACATCCGCATCGCTCTTCATCAGCTGCTTCAGTTCCTTCTTGCTGGAAGCAACTGCGAAGGATCCGTCCTCGACGCCATCGACAAGGATCAGGGCATCAGCATCGAGGGTTTTGAGTTTGGCCGGTCTCTTGGCCGAGAACTCAACAACCACTTCGCCATGGTCGTGGTCGTGCCCGTTAGTCATGACGATCAATGCGCGGTGAGTTTTTCTAGCTGAGTTTCAGTGATCCAGCCTGAAGACAGTGACGCTTTTGCTGTTTCTCGTTGATCAGCGCATCAAAAAACCCGCCTAAAGAGCGAGTCTGAATGCAAAATAGTGCCGGGTATTGAAGGCTAATTTGTGGGATTAGTCAGGCTATTTAAGCAATAAGAATCCACTGTGGCGGCAGGGGATTCAGGTTTCTAATATTATATTCAGCCTTTGTTATGATATTTCAGTCACGGCATACATGATTACCAACCGCGTTCTAGGATCATCGCCAGGAATTCCAGTATTTGATTTGATTTGTAGCGTTTAGGGTCAACGCCAGGAGTTTTCAACAAATTCGTTCCACACTCCAAGTCGGCAGTAGAGATACTAAACCAAAGTTTTGATTGAGCCTTCTCAAAGTCGGCAGTGGAGATACTAAACCCAGCCTCTTTCGTAATTGCAAGAACTGCATCGGTATCTGCTGCGCCATTGAATTTCTCCTGTAATTCAGTGTCATCTTTGACCTTCTCTAGAAAGGCTTGTAGTTGTTCATCTGTCAATGTTGATGGAGGGTGTATATGCTGTAAGTAGCAATATCAGTCGTCAGGTGATGTTCCTGCCATAACACCAGTCAGCAAGTTCTGTTGTTGAGCCACTTTCACAGCCACCAAGTCCATCACCAAGCATTCCCCAGCCCTGCCTCACTCTTTCTTCTGCCATCCAGCGGCGGTGGTGGGACCTGAATTAGTGGGTTGCAGGTTAGTGAAACGCTAAGACCGCTAAGGGCAGAGCATCAAGTTGAAAGTGTCAGCCTGAGCAGCCGCAATGTCACGCTCACCACGCCAGCTTCCGCAGGGCTATTCGTTTCACATCACCTTGAGGTGCAATAGCCGTCAGTTTTTGATTGCCAAAGGATTGAGGCGGGATGTGCTGCTAGCAGTGCTCGCCAAGGCACAAGCCAAGGTGCCCCATAGGTTGTATGCCGTGTGCTTGATGGCAAATCACCTGCATTTGCTTCTACGTCCTGATGATGCAAGTGAATTGCCAAAGCTGATGCATTGGATTGGCTGGTATTCAGCGATGGCTTTGAATCGCCTTTCTGGTCGTTGCGGGCACTTCTGGGAGGCTCGGTATTTCGCCACTGCGATTTCGCCTAAAGACCACAGGCGCGTGCTGAATACGTTGCGCTACATCCACGCCAATCCAAAGGCAGCAGGAATCAGGAAAGGGTTTTATGACCCCTATTCCAATTCCGGGCATTACGGAAGGTTGGAATGTGATGGCATCAGTGAGTGGCACCCAAGCTTTCTGAAATTGGCATCAAACTTGAAGGGATGCTCCAGGCGATATGAGCGGTTTTGCCAGAAGTATTGCCATTACGCCAAGCGAGGAGCTAAGTGCCATTGGGGCTCAAGGATGCTGAAGCGATTGGTTCAGAGCAGTAGTAGCAGCAGAAATAAGAGAAATCGAATATCACCAGGTCAGCAGAAATTACCTTTTGCATTTGATGTTCGGCTCAATCAAATCCCAGAGGAGTGGCATCAAGTTGCGGTGAGATTTAGACGTGCGAATGGTATCCGTGATGGTGATAGAGAACGAGGTATTTGGCAGTTGCTTTGAGGAGATATGAGTCGGTGTAGGGTTAAAGAATGCGGAGGCTTTATTTGCTCTGCCTTGCTTTTTTTGTGGATGGATTAGGCGACTGAGCGGGTGACAGTTATGCCTATTTTGTTGGCAGTGGTGCCAGGTATTGAAAGCTGATTTGGAGGATTATTGGCCAGATTAAAGAAATAAAACCCCCCTGCTGCAAGGGCCTTGGGTGGTTAGGTTGTTAGGGGTTAGGTTAGGTCGAAAGATCCCACAAGGGCATCAGCTGCACTGGTCGCCTGCCCTGGGATCGCACTCCATCTTCCCACCTTGGGAGAACAACGATTGCATCGCTACAGCATCCAATTCAATATCATCAAATGCCCCACCGTTGTTCATCTCGTCCAACTCTTCTGCTAATTCGTCGCGATCAAAAACATAACCTTCTTTTTTGCCATCCTTGATCACACGCTTGAGGGTTTTGCTGGGCTCCAATGTGAAGTCAAACAACAGATCAGCTTCCTCTGATTCCGTCAGTGTTTTGTGATAAGCAACAATCTGCTCTTTGGTGTCAACACCGTGCTCGTGATCATGGCCGTGCTCATGATCATGGTCGCCTTAACAGCATCAAATGCCTCCATCCCCTCAAACTGCTCAGCACTCAATTCAGGCTTGCCTTTGAACCGGGCGATCAAGCCACCCACCTTTTTCTTGCCCCAGCCCTTCTCCTCACCGTTGGCATTGAGGTAGAGCTTGCCTTTCTTCTCGTCGTAGACCACATCCGCATCGCTCTTCATCAGCTGCTTCAGTTCCTTCTTGCTGGAAGCAACTGCGAAGGATCCGTCCTCGACGCCATCGACAAGGATCAGGGCATCAGCATCGAGGGTTTTGAGTTTGGCCGGTCTCTTGGCCGAGAACTCAACAACCACTTCGCCATGGTCGTGGTCGTGCCCGTTAGCCATGACGATCAATGCGCGGTGAGTTTTTCTAGCTGAGTTTCAGTGATCCAGCCTGAAGACAGTGACGCTTTTGCTGTTTCTCGTTGATCAGCGCATCAAAAAACCCGCCTAAAGAGCGAGTCTGAATGCAAAATAGTGCCGGGTATTGAAGGCTAATTTGTGGGATTAGTCAGGCTATTTAAGCAATAAGAATCCACTGTGGTGGCAGGGGATTCAGGTTTCTAATATTATATTCAGCCTTTGTTATGATATTTCAGTCACGGCATACATGATTACCAACCGCGTTCTAGGTTCGCCAGGAATTCCAGTATTTGATTTGATTTGTAGCGTTTAGGGTCAACGCCAGGAGTTTTCAACAAATTCGTTCCACACTCCAAGTCGGCAGTAGAGATACTAAACCAAAGTTTTGATTGAGCCTTCTCAAAGTCGGCAGTGGAGATACTAAACTCAGCCTCTTTCGTAATTGCAAGAACTGCATCGGTATCTGCTGCGCCATTGAATTTCTCCTGTAATTCAGTGTCATCTTTGACCTTCTCTAGAAAGGCTTGTGGTTGTTCTTCTGTCAATGTTGATGGAGGGTGTATATGCTGTAAGTAGCAATATCAGTCGTCAGGTGATGTTCCTGCCGTAACACCAGTCAGCAAGTTCTGTTGTTGAGCCACTTTCACAGCCACCAAGTCCATCACCAAGCATTCCCCAGCCCTGCCTCACTCTTTCTTCTGCCATCCAGCGGCGGTGGTGGGACCTGAATTAGTGGGTTGCAGGTTAGTGAAACGCTAAGACCGCTAAGGGCAGAGCATCAAGTTGAAAGTGTCAGCCTGAGCAGCCGCAATGTCACGCTCACCACGCCAGCTTCCGCAGGGCTATTCGTTTCACATCACCTTGAGGTGCAATAGCCGTCAGTTTTTGATTGCCAAGGGATTGAGGCGGGATGTGCTGCTAGCAGTGCTCGCCAAGGCACAAGCCAAGGTGCCCCATAGGTTATATGCCGTGTGCTTGATGGCAAATCACCTGCATTTGCTTCTACGTCCTGATGATGCAAGTGAATTGCCAAAGCTGATGCATTGGATTGGCTGGTATTCAGCGATGGCTTTGAATCGCCTTTCTGGTCGTTGCGGGCACTTCTGGGAGGCTACTAGGTATTACGCCACTGCGATTGCGCCTAAAGACCACAGGCGCGTGCTGAATACGTTGCGCTACATCCACGCCAATCCCAAAGCAGCTGGAATCAGAAAAGGTTTTTATGATCCCTACTCCAATTACGGGCATTACGGAAGATTGGAGTGTGATGGCATCAGTGAGTGGCACCCAAGCTTTCTGCAACTGGCATCAAGCCTGAAGGGATGTTCCAGGCGATATGCACGGTTTTGCCAGCACTACCGGCATAAAAGTAAAGGTGGCTCTAGGTGCCATTGGGGCTCAAGGATGCTGAAGCGATTGGTTCAGAGCAGTAGTAGCAGCAGAAATAAGAGAAATCGAATATCACCAGGTCAGCAGAAATTACCTTTTGCATTTGATGTTCGGCTCAATCAAATCCCAGAGGAGTGGCATCAAGTTGCGGTGAGATTTAGACGTGCGAATGGTATCCGTGATGGTGATAGAGAACGAGGTATTTGGCAGTTGCGTTGAGGAGATATGAGTCGATGTAGGGTTAAAGAATGCGGAGGCTTTATTTGCTCTGCCTTGCTTTTTTGTGGATGGATTAGGCGACTGAGCGGGTGACAGCTATGCCTATTTTGTTGGCAGTGGTGCCAGGTATTGAAAGCTGATTTGGGGGATTGTTGGCCAGATTAAAGAAATAAAACCCTCCTGCTGCGAGGGGCCTTGGGTGGTTAGGTTGTTTGGGGTTAGGTTAGGTCGAAAGATCCCACAAGGACATCAGCTGTCGCCTCCTGCGTAGGTTCCACCACCTTGCATCTTCCCACCTTGGGAGAACAACGATTGCATCGCTACAGAATCTAATTCAATATCATCAAATGCTCCGCCTTTATTCATCTCGTCCAACTCTTCTGCGAGTTCGTCGCGATCAAAAACATAACCTTCTTTCTTGCCATCCTTGATCACACGCTTGAGTGTTTTGCTGGGCTCCAGTGTGAAGTCCACCAAAAGGGCTGCTTCTTCTGAATCGCTCAGTGTTTCCCTGTAGGAAGCAATCTGATCCTTGGTGTCCCCTTGGCCTTTGTTTCCACCGCCACTAGTGACGGCATCGCCGTGAGCTGAAAGCCCATCGAAGAAATCAACGCTGAGTTCGGGCTTGCCTTTGAACTTGGCGATCAAGCCACCAATCTTCTTGGCACCCCAGCCTTTAGCCGTGCCGTTCTCGTTGAGGTAAAGCTTGCCTTTCTTCTCGTCATAGACCACATCCGCATCAGACTTCATCAATGCTTTGAGATCTTTCTTGCTTGATGCGATGGCAAAGCTGCCGCCCTCGGTGCCCTCAACGCTGTAGCTGGCATCAGGATCAACGGCTTTGACCTTGCTGACCTTCTTGGCGTTGAAGTCAGGCATGAGGTGCAGCAACTAAAAGAGAGATACTCTTTTTAGCACGATAATCACCTTGTTCGCCAATGTTGTCCAATTACTAATGCGTTTAGTTGCAGCCCTTGGATCAAACTTGATCAAAATACTGGAAGTAATTCTCCAATTCAATCCAACTATCGCAAACTGGCTTGAATTTTTGGGTCATCAAACGATGTAGACGTTGATTTGTGGGATGAGAGATGAAGCAACCTGCTTTTACTGGTGAACCAGTTTGATGGATGTTGGATGATTCGTCATAGTGTTTAAAGTGAGCTGACCGCATTACATCACAAAGAAGCGCTAATGGTGCGCCCGTTGATTCCCAGCCAGGGTCAACCCATAGTTTTCCGTAGCGCAGCATATCCTTTGATATGTAGTGGCATATTAACCATCCAACAATTTGCCCATTTGATTTTAGAACTCTGCTGTATTTTATAGACGGTTTCCAATTTATAGAATCGTCTGCTGGATTCCACGGTATACCGTAATCGTTCTGCTTAGAATATTTAATTCGTTCTTCCCATTGATCAAATTCGTTCATGCTGTAAGGTTCGATTGTCCATTTCACTGGCTGAAGCATTCGTTCTGTAGATCTTTCCAGTCTTTTTAACAGAGGGCCTACTCTCTTGAGGTTTGAAAGCGTAACAACAATTTTCCCGGGGTACTTCATCCAATGACCTGTATTTCCTGTTAGCAAACGAATGAATTGACTATACGAACCTGAATTTGGACACCCAATATGAAAACCATCCCATGACATGGTTTTGCTGAAATTGGTTATATGTTTCAAAAAAATCAAACCAATTTCATATTTATTGTATTCACTGCTAATCGAGATGCATAAAATACTAAGAAGAGTTCTTTTTTTTCCTTCAGGGCTCCAGGATGTGATTATTTTTGCAAGTAGTACTCCGCCATCGCTCGAAGTCCTTTGGTTACCTTTTCTTTGAAGATTGAGAGACCAGCCGATCACATCCCCTTCGGTGTATGTCGGCCCTGGGGCAAGTTGGTCCAGATAATTGCGTAGTAGCGGTGATAGAAGGCCTGCACACTGGTGGGCCGTCTTGGAATGAATCATCTCAATATTTGTAAAATGCTTAGTCATTTCTGGTTCATCTGTTGTTCGTTAATGTTATCAAGATCAGTCCTGTACAACAACATCAGCTTGGGGAGACTGCCCGAAGCTTCGACAGGTATGCGGTTGAAATAATTTATATGGTTCTGAGATGAATTTGACCGCTGACGGTGAAACCGACTTCTTCATTTTTGAGGCTCACAGCGTTGTCTAGCAAGCAAATAATTGATGGGATTCGAATTGTGGAACATTTTTTGACGCTACAATAGTGCAATTTGTTGGTTCCGTTGCCCAGGCAACAATCTTATTCCCGCGCATGCCGCCAATAATTAAATTACCCAAATATTCTGTATTCTGACCTATGGGCTGATGAGTTGATCATTTATTTCCGGCATTGCTTGCGTTTATCAGAAAACGTCTGAAGGTGAGGTTGATGCGTGATGTTGAAATTTTTCGACGGGTCGGTACGCCATGCATCCAGGCCTGCTGACACCCTGGATGCATGATCAGAAGATCACCATCGTTCAAAGGCAACGTGTGTTTTTCTTTTGCTTCTTGTTTGAGGCGTAGGCAAAAATCCCTGCTGGCGCCAAGTGAAAGTGAGGCGATCGGTTCCGCCTGGTTGATCTCGGGCTCGTCGTCGGCATGCCAACCCATGCGGTCGTCACCGCTGCGATACAGGTTGAGAAGGCATCCGTTGAACCTGGTCCCGCTGGCTGCGCTCACCTTCAACAGCAGAGGGATGAACCACTCTGGCCAACCCGTGCCCTGATGCACCGTGCCGCTGTAGCGGTAGCTCAGTCCATCGGCCGCCAGGAACGATGTCATTCGCGGGACTGGGTGTCGTCGCCCGTACAGCGTCACGATCGGTTGCTGCCAGTCGATCTGTTCCATCAATCGGATCCGCCACCATCTGGCTTCATCGGCTGGCAACCACGACATCTGAAGGGTCCATGGTTGACCCCCTGATTGAGCAGACTGTGTCACGACGCAATCGATCTGCTGTGACGTCCACTCTCGTGATTCTTGGGGCGAGCCTTATGGATGCCGGCAATATTGCTGGTCTGGCCCCCGTGATCGGACGCGAGCCTTTTGTTGACTCGATCTATGACAAAGGGGGAAACGTTCGCGCCTCCGACGGCCCTGTGCTGGGTGAGCATGTCGTGCGGCGTATGGGTGGCGACCCGATGAATCGTCAGCTGTTTGATGTGCTCTCGATTGAGCCTGCGCAATCCGTCGATGTTCACAACTACGCCCATGGTGGAGCTCAGTCTGATGGAGAACCCAGTCAATCGTTGTTTGGTCTCCGTGTGGGGATTGGTTTGACCGCTCAAGTTCAGTCCATGCAGCAACGTGCTGACTTCTATCAATCGCATGATGATGTGGATGTTTTGATCTCCGCCGGCGGCAATGATCTCCTCAACACCCTTGGTGACCTGAAACCTTTTGAACGGGTTTTATCAACAGAGAAAAACAATGACGACAGACGTTTCATGCGTTCCATTAGTCGTCCCATCAGCCGCAACATCATCCGTGCCGTTGATGACATCACAGGACTCGTTGATGAGATGGTTGTGATTGGTACGCTGCCAATCAGCGAGACACCGCGGGCCCGCAGACGTGCTTCAAAAGTGAAAGGCGCACGACAGGAGGATGTTCTTGAACTGCTCGACGCCATCAGTCTTGATCTTCAACGACGGCTCGGCAAAGCCTTTGATTCACGCCCGGACGTGGCCTTGCTCGATGGCCGCTCCCTTTGGACGCAGTTGGACAATCCCGTTTTTTTGGATGATGAGCATCCGAACAGTCGCACAAGCAAGCGATTCGCGACACTTGCCGTTCCACTTGCCGCTGAGCAGTTGCAGAGCTTTGGATTCGATGCATGAATCACCAACGCTCCATGACGACCAGTGAAGCGTGTGGTGGGTTGCGGTGAGAAGCCTCATAGAGTTCTGCAATGGGCGCACGAATCACAAAAGCTGAGTTTCTCAAGCGCGCGAAGCAACGCTTCGGCGATCAGTACGACTACTCCGCCATTCGCTGGCGCAGTTTCAAAAGCCCGGTGAAGATTCGATGTCGGAACCACCCAGTGCAGGTGATCTCGATCACTCCTGAAAAGCATCTGCAAACGCTCGGCGGCTGTCGCCATTGCCTGCGAGAGCGTCGCATCGCCTCACTGGAGCGCGAACTCAACCGCAAGTCCGTCGATCGCGGCGTGGTCACTGGCTCCTCGCCGTCAGCCACTCAGACTCACTCGCTGGTAGCAGAACCAGAGCCATTGCTGGAACAGCAGATTCCTGTGTGATCGCCACAGCGTCTGAGCTTGATCCGGGTTGAAGTTCTCGGGAGGTGGCACGTCACCCCGTGCCTTGTCACGCTCCATTTCATTCAGCAGCCGCCCGACGTTGTACTCGGGGTGCCCGAGATGCATCAGTTGCCGCTGGTCCGGGGTCTCGAAGATGGTGTATCCAACCCGCTCGCCATGGGCAAGCAAGCGCAGGCGTCCCTGACGCTGCGCCGATTCCATGGCGGCGTCCTCAAGACCGGCGTGACGGCTCTGCGGGCAGAGGAAGTGGTCGTCCTGGGTCCCCATCAGGGAATGGCCGGGCACCAGGCTGCGCAGGGGATACACCCCAAACAGCTTGCGATCGAACGGAATCTTGTCCACACCAGCCAGATAGGCAAGGGCAAATCCAGCCCAGCAAAGCCCCAGGGTGCTTGCGCAACTGCGGCGGGCTTCCTCGATCAGTTCCACCAGCTCCCGCCAGTAGCTCACCTGTTCAAAGGGGAGATGTTCCACAGGAGCCCCTGTGATGATCAAGCCATCCAGCGGGCCGCGGGCCATCGCCTCCTCCCAGCTGATGTAGAGCTCAGCGAGATGGCCCTGATCCCAGCTTTTATAGGCATGGGAACTGAGGCGGATCCAGATCGGTTCGATCTGAAGCACCGACAGGCCGAGGGGGTGCAGCAGATTGAATTCGTACTGCTTGCCCAGGGGCATGATGTTGAGGATGCCGATCCGCAGCGCCCGGATGTCCTGGCGTTCCGCCTGTGCAGGCTCAATCCAGGAGATGCGGTTGCGTTCAACCGACTCGATCTTGTGGTAACTGCGGGGGAGGATCAGCGCCATGACGGCTGGCTTGGCGTTAGGTCAGAACAGCGAGGGCTTGCTCGAAATCGGCCTTGATGTCGTCGATGTGCTCCAGTCCCACGGACACCCTCACCATCGTCGGAGTCACCCCTGCCGAGGCCTGCTCCTCCTCACTGAGCTGTTGGTGGGTGGTGGAGGCGGGATGGATCACAAGGGTTTTGGCATCGCCAACATTGGCCAGATGGCTCGCCAGCTCAAGACTGTCAATGAACCGCACGGCATCGTCATAGCCACCGGTGAGGGAGAACATCAGCATGCAGCCCATGCCACGTCCGGTGAGGTACTGCCTGGCGCGTCCGTTGTAGGGATCGTCCGGCAGCCCCGGGTAGCTGACATGGCCCACCTTCGGATGCTCCTGCAGCCAGCTTGCAAGGGCCATGGCGTTCTCAGTGTGACGTTCCACCCGAAGACTCAACGTCTCCAGTCCCTGAAGCAGCAAAAAGCTGTTGAACGGACTCAGGGCCGGGCCCCAGTCCCGAAGACTCTCCACGCGAGCACGCAGAGCGAAGGCGACGTTGCGGTTGTCGGGAACGCCCAGCATCTTGCAGATCTCGCTGCCGAATCCGAAGGCATCCCAGTGGACAAGCCCGTGATAAGCCGGACTCGGCTGGCTCATCAGCGGAAATTTGCCGTTGCCCCAATTGAAGGTGCCGGCATCGACGATCACACCGCCCAGGCTGGTTCCATGACCCCCGATCCATTTTGTGGCACTCTCCACCACCACATCGGCGCCGTGGTCAATCGGCTTCATCAGGGCGCCGCAGGCCCCCAGGGTGTTGTCCACGATCAGCGGGATGCCTCGCTCCATCGCCAGTGACGAGAGGCCTTCGAAATCAGGGATGTTGAAACGGGGGTTGCCCATCGCCTCGACGTAGATCCCCTTGGTGTTGTCGTCGATCTTGTCGGCAAAGCTCTCCACCTCATCGCCATCGGCGAAGCGAACGTCGATGCCGAGGCGCGGAAACTGCACCTTGAACTGGTTGTAGGTGCCGCCGTAGAGAAATGAGGTGGAAACAAAGTTGTCGCCAGCCTGCATGCAGTTGGTGATCGCCAGGAACTGCGCCGATTGTCCGGAGGCCGTCGCCACCGCCGCCATGCCGCCCTCCAGGGCGGCGACCCGTTTCTCGAAGACATCGGTCGTCGGGTTCATCAGGCGGGTGTAGATGTTCCCGAACTCCTTCAGGCCAAACAGATTGGCTCCGTGTTCAGCGTTGTTGAACACATAGGAGCTGGTTTGGTAGATCGGAACCGCCCGGGAATTGGTGGCGGGATCAGGGGATTGGCCGGCGTGGAGTTGAAGAGTTTCGAAACGCGGGGACATCAGGCCGTGACGATGGCTTCTCTCTCCGTTCTAAACGTCGACGAGGTCTCTAGACCTCAGTGAGTTCCTCCTTGTCCGTCTCTGCAAGAGACGGGAACTGGCTGCGCATCACAGCCTGAATGTCGCGCAGGGCGTTGGCGCGGAAATCTGCTGCTGCGGCGGCGGTCAGCAGCGGGTAGACCTGATCGCTCCCCTCGTCGTCACGCAGATGGCGCCAACGGCTCGATTCTTGTTCTTTCAAGGCATTGAGTGCGGCCTGAAAGTCGTAGGTGCGTGTGGATCCCAGTGCGGCTGCCCGACTGGCCAGGGTTTCGCGCACCGGGCTCAGGGCCTTGGCCTTCAGGGTGTCAGGAAGGCCGAGCACCGGTTGATAGTGATCCAGCAACTGAAGCTCCACGCTCAGCAGAATCGGCCAGGCTCCCTGCTCTCCCTCAGCTGTTTCCATCGCTGCCTCGGCGGCCTGCATGGCTTCAAGGTGAAAGACCAGCCATCGGTAATAGGTCTTGTCCTGGGTCGACTTCTTGGTGGAGCCCCGTCCCTTGACGATCGCAGGCAGTGCGTTTTCAGCCTTGCGCAGAAACAGACGATCCTCCCTTTCGAGGTTCATGGCACCCCAGCGCTGCCGGTACTCCCAGAGTTCGACGTAGCGGTTCACATCCGGCTCGCCCCAACCGAGGGCTTTCAGCTCATCACCGCGATGGGAGGTTTCCTTCGGCACCCGTTGGATCAATCACGCCAGGTCTCAGCGTAGAAGGCAGCCTTCTGGAGCTCACAAGAGACGCTCATACGGTGAGCTCACTCGGTGGTCTCACTCCGGGGCCCTGCTGGATGGGTTACGGCGGAGGTACTCCTGCACGCTGATCGGTGCACGTTGGACGTATCCAACAGGTAGCCAGAGATCACCAGCATCGGCATTGAAGTGAATCTCCCAGTGATACAAACCGGTGTAGGCGCTCGGATCCTCCTTGATCAGTGAGGCGTAGAGCATCACTGCTTTGCCGTAGTAGTCGCTGTTGTTGTACCCCCAGAGGCCGCGGCGGATGTCCTGAAGTCCACCGCGTCGCACCAGATAACGGGCAGCTGCCTGGATTGCATCGTGGGGATCACGGATGTCCCCCTTCCCGATACCGGCTTCAGCCCAGGTGGTGGGCAGGAACTGCATGGGCCCCTGGGCATTCGCCACCGAGACACCATCGATCCGTCCCATGCCTGTTTCCACGAGATTCACCGCAGCCAGCACTTCCCACTCGATGCCGGTGGCAGCTTCCGCTTTCTTGTAATACGCGATCAGCTGTTCGGCGGGTTCCGGTTGGATGATTCGCCAGGCCGGCAGCATCGAGGGTCGGCGTCCCCGGCTCATGCGCAGGAACTCTCGACGTGCCGCCAGGTGCCGTTCAGCAACACTGCGCCAGCGCTGGGGCAGTGCAGCAAGGACCTGCTGTGAGCGCGGGACATCGGCGGACAGCACCCGATAGATGACCTGTTGTTGGTGGCCAAGGTCCGGAAGTTGCTGCGGTCGAGTGGTCGGATCGCGTAAAGCCGTTTCGACCTCCGCCAGCAGGGTTGCCGTGGCGATCGGGTCAGCGGGAACAGCGGGGTAACGCCGTTGTTCCGGATCGGCTTGAACCGGTTGAGCTGGCGGGGAGGGAGAGGCCGACCCGGTCGGAGCAGCGCCCAGGGACTCGATTGCTGTGGCGCTCCGCTGCTGGCTGTGCAGCACACCCAGCGAAATCCCCAGAACGGTGACGAGGCCTGGGATCAGCACGATCGGACGGATCCGCATGGCAGCTGCTGCACGACGTCTGAACTTAAAGCGGCTCAGGGCTTAAGAAAGGTGCTGCGGCGATGGAAATCTGCTTTGCCCTCGTCGTGCCGCAGCGCCCAGTGGCTCAGCCCCATGGTCTTGTCCTCAAGAACAGTGGTGAGGGATAACTCCGGGCACACACCAGGCGACCACCAGGAGCTCAAGGGCAGCCGGGCATCGAGTCTGAGTTGATGGTGACGGCGCTTCAGTCGGATCACAGGTGGACTGTTGAGCGCTTGATTGTGTTGTCCATCTCGATAGCGATCGAAGCGATAGACAGCCCAGTCGCCATTGGGAGAGAGGTTGATCTCCCAGTAACGCTCTTCTCCAGGAATCGCCAGAAAGGCTTCGCAGCAGGTGGACTCCCAGAGATGATCCCGTCGCTGCCCCGCAGACTGCTCACCGTCAATCAGGCCTTCGGGTAGGACGAGGTCGCTGATGCCTCCTGAGCCAGGCATCAGAATGCCGTAGCTGAGCTCAAGCCATCCATCGGAGCTCCAGATCAGTTCAGCGCTGAGGCGCACGCCCTCGGGCAGCTGCTCTTCAAAAGCCACGAGGCTTGACGCTTGGCGCAGCATCACGGCTGGTCGGGCCATCTCAGAGAGGACCGGCTTCAGGCTTTGCCAGCTTGTTCACCAGGCTGCGGATCGCTGGTAGCTGGGTTTCGATGCTTTCGGTGAGCTGAAATTGCACGGCGGCTCTGTGAAGGTTGTGACCCGGGTAGTCGGTATGAAAGTAGACGTCACCCTCCAGGTGATCGGTGAGAAAACGCATACCCAGCTCGAGGGGAATCAGACGGATGCAGTCCGGCAGATAGTGCAGATCCCAATCGCTGAGAAAACCTCGAGCCACGCTGAGATATCCCGCCAGGATCGCCTCACAGAGAGAGAGGTCGAAACGTGCATCCTCTGGGTTGTCCGCCTCTTCTCCCACTGGATTGCAACAGGAGCGCAGACAATCTCCGATGTCGTAGTGAACAAGGCCTGGCTTCACCGTATCCAGATCGATCAAGCCCACAGCCTGACCGGTGGATTCATCGATCATCACGTTGTTGATCTTCGGGTCTCCATGAATCGGTCGATGCTGCAGTTCACCGCGGGCCAGCGCGCTTTCCAGAACGTCAATTCCGAGTCGACGGGCTTCGATGAAGGAGCAGGCCTGATTTAACAACGCGTTGCCTGGGTTGATGCGCTGTGAGGTCAGCACGAAATCGTAACGCTCCAGATACGCTGGCGTTACATGAAAGTTCGCAAGAGTGTCGGCCAGATTGCTCGCCGGGAGGTCGCTGATCAGGCTGTGGAACATGCCAAGGCCATAGCCGACTTCATGGGCGTGATCACAGCCTCGGATCACATCGGTGGTGGTGGCCGCGCCGATGTAGGAAATCGAACGCCAGAACTGACCGTTGTGTTCCACCCAGTGGGACTGCTGGCGACAGGGCACGACCCTGGGAACCTCCCAGCGTCGTCCCTGCAATTCCGGAGGCGGTGCTGCCAGTCGCCTCTGGACGTGCTCGCCGAGAGCCACCAGGTTGCGCATCACCAGGTCCGGCCGCTCGAACACGTTGGTGTTCAGGCGTTGCATCACGAAAGCGCCGTTCTGCCCACCCTGATAAGAACCCTCATAGGTCACCAGGAAGGTTTCGTTCACATTGCCGGAGCCAAGGGCGCGAATCTCAGTGATCCGTTCGCGCGGATGGAAGCGGTCGGCAATGGCTTCCAGGGCCTCGGTCATCCTTGGTCGCAATGGTCTCAACAAGCAACCATCGCGTTATTCCAGGGGGCGACCAGGGTTTGGTGTGCACAACAGCAGCCGACTCAGAGGCTGCAACGGATTTAGGCGTTCAACTGGCTCTCGATCGCATGCAGGAGTATGGCCAGTGTCTGGGGTCTGGGACTGTCCAAGGGCTTAGACAAGCCCTTGGACAGGAATTGGACTTTCAGCTATTGCTGTCCCTGTGGAGCTTTTCTTCAACAGCCAGCAAGATCCAATTGCTCATTGGCCTTCTGTCTTTCTCAGCCAGCTTTTTGACTGCCTCTGCCACTTCCAAAGGCAAGTTCACCATCAACCTCTTAGTCCTATATGGATTGATTGGAGCCAAGGCTTGAGAGCTTTGTAGTTAGGGTAGCTATGTTGTTGCAGAAGCTGTGATACTGCAGACTTCCAGCTATGAACTGGTGTGAGAAGTTGCTGCCTTGTTCTGAGAGCCCCAGAAGTCAGGTGACGGAAGTATTGCTCACCTAGTTTTGATTTTATGAACTCAGGACAGAATTATTTGAGGTGTCCCTATTCGTCGCTATTGTAATGTGCAACGACTGACAAGCTTTCTAATGAAAATTAGGCCACTTTTATTTGCATTAGCGAGTACGGCGTCAATAGCTACTTCAGCCTCTCCCGCTTGGAGTCAAGAATGGGCCTGCGTTAATGAATCCAATAACAACTTCACGACTGTTTGGCGAGTAAAGACGCTGCCCAAAGCATCTGTGTACCACGTTTCATCGTACATTCCCGGCAGAGGAAAAATTTTCAATGTCAACGAGAATTTAAACATAATAGGAAAACAAAATGAATTTATCTTTGCGTACAAAGATTCGACGAATGCGATGAACTTTTTTGTATTTAATACTGCTAGAAAAACTTATACGAGTAGTGGGCATTTTCTAGATGCCGAGCGGACCCCTGCCGCACTATTTTTTGTTTGTAAATAAGGAAGAGTTGAACTGCCATCGTCTCCCAGGCCTCGATGGCGTTGTGGCTCAGCATCCGTCGCCGGGTCTGCGGGATTGGGTAGTCCGGTGGTCGCCATTGAAACGTCCGCAAGATCAACCACTCCGCATGAGCCGTTGGCGTATCGGATTTGAACTGAACAACCTTGTGCTGATCAGCGTTCACAAGCCAACCCTCGCCACCTGACCTCACAGGTTGATCGTTGTGATCGGGGCGGAACCGAGGCATCGGTGAAGTCTGGCCAGCCATCTCGGATGGCATCGGTAGGGGTTTCCTGCACCTGAATGAATCGATCCCTCTTTCAGGTGAATGATCAGCAATCAAGATCACCCAATCGGGTGATGTGATCTGAAGGCAGACCGGCGATGGTGAATGTGTCCGAGGGGATGACTCTCACAATTCACAACTTTCAAACGAAACTGTTTACTTCAATCGCTGACGCTGCTGCGGTTATCGGGACATCATTTGTTTCCGTTAGCCCTGCCGAAGCAAGAACATATCAAGCAAGTTGTAATTTCAATAATGAAATTCGCAAGCCTTGCACAGTTGGTAGTAGCATGGGATTCTTGAAAATTACCTGGAAAGATGGCTTGCGGGAGGTATGCACCGTAGGCAGAAATATTATTGTTACCGATAAAAGAGGTGTTCGGTGGCTCTCTTGTTTGCAATCCTCTCCCTCATGAGTGGTTCTTCACAAGCCATGGAAGAGCCGAGGCACTATGACTCGGAACAAAGGGCGGCATCTATGACCAGCTATGTTCCCGATCCTTCACGTCCATGTGTATTTGGCCCGAAGAAAACCTATTTCAGATCATTTGCTGAATATTGCAATACGATGAAATTCCAAGGAAGGTTTCTGGCGGCTGTTTCAAGTGACTAAGTTATGAATTCTGAAGACTCATCCTGGAGACTTCCACCAATCAAATGAAACTACTCATTGCTGTTGCTTCCGCCGCTGCCGTATTTGGTAATTCACTGATCGCCGCCCCTTCTGCTGAGGCGAATCCACATCAATGTACATTCAATGGCATAAGTGAGAGCTGTTATCTGTCAAGACCAAACAACGATACAACTGTTATTCGGTGGCTTTCAGACAACAAGGTTGTTACTTATCAGTATTATAATTGTTATGAACCTTTCGGATCAACTAGATGTAAGGTCAAAATCATTGAAGACAACGGCAGGGTGTCTCATGGAAATTATTCAGGTAGTGGGAGAGGGGCATATATCGAATCAAATAATGGGAATGCAACCACCTATCCCCCTTTTTAGTCTCAGGCTTTGATTGGCAGGTCTCAAATTTGTATGGCGGGGTTTCTGTGTTTGCAGATCAGACATGGACAGGACTCATTAATGAGAGCTAGAGATGGATCAACCATGCAGCCATAAGGATGACTCGCGTTACAACTGCCTTTGCTGCTGCCTTAGCCCTGTTCTTGCCAATAGGACGCCCGTTGCTGGTTGGGCTGACACCTGCTGTTGGAATTGGAGCAGGGTTGCTGTCAACGCAGCAAGCTTATGCCATGACAGCGGAGGATTGGATTGTTTCTGGGAATCTAAAATACATTAATGATGATCTTCAAGGTGCGATTGCTGATTACACAAAGGCAATTGAAATTGACCCTAATTATGCTGCCATTTACTTAGTTCGCGCTAAAGCTAAGTATGAATTAAAGAATTACCAAGGAGCCATTGAAGATTATACAAAGGCAATTGAAATCAACCCGAAGTATGCCATGGCTATTTTCACTCGTGGCCTTGCTAGAAAATATGTAATCGGGGATTTGGAAGGCGCTTGTTCTGATTGGAGAAAAGCGGCAGAACTTGGGGATGAGGAAGCAGCTAATTGGGTTGAAGCAAGGTGCTGACATCTGACGCTGTCTGATTTCAATTCCTTTCAAAGCATTCCCCCATCATCAATGGCGGGGTTTTTTATTGTCAGAAGGAGTATCCCGTAAACCACCGAAGTTCCTGAATCCACGTTGATGTCCCCACTACCGGGGACATCAACGGAGCTAGATGGTGCTCGACTTGGGAGCTGTTCTTGCAGGGGTCGTGAGATCAAATTTCATCACGAGCATTGACTCTCTCGGACTAATTTTTCTTTTGTAATCGTGTTGAGGCCCTTTCCATAACCATCATCTCGCAATCTTCCGTATCCTACCTTCCTCTCGATTGCTTCATATGCGGTGATCTCCTCGTCGTAGATCGCTGTCGAACGTTGCAGACAATCCTGATCTAGCTTCTTGCCCTGAGTGCTTGAAGGCTTTGGAAAGCTGGCGTCAAAACGATTGGTTTCTGGCGTAATACTCGGCTCACTTGTTGGAAATTTTCCTTTATCAGTGATGTAAAAGTACGCTGCGGCCACCAAAAGCACCAGCGGGACCAACCACGAAAATTTCAAGTGCATAAAAGGCTTCCCTCCCGCTAAGGCGACATAAACATCAGTATTTATATTCTGTCTGGTGAATGTCCCCACTAATGGGGACATTCACCAGACAGAGACCGTCCTGATGGATCGCACCTTCAGCTTCCAGGGCAGCAGCGACCGCATGGCCCCGATTGCGCAGTAACCAAGCGCGTCGCTGTGGTGGCTCCGCTCCGGATCGCTTTTCTCCGGCTGGTCGGTGCCCTCCTCATAAACCATGAACCGCAGATTTCGAATCAGGTCTTGACACCGTGGGTTCACCTTCAGCCGCCGCCGTCCGCTGGCGCTGCAGATCAGCCAGTTCAACGTCTGATACTTGGACTTGATTGCTTATGGCGTCCACCGTTCGTGGATCCTGTTTCCACCCTTCTCCAGCAGGCTTTGGTCCGTAGTGGTGGCATCGGCCGCAGCACTCAGGGCCAACGACCCTGACCTCTTCAAACGCTGGCTA
The DNA here is from genome assembly GCF_000737535.1 of Synechococcus sp. KORDI-100. Taxonomy (NCBI): domain Bacteria; kingdom Bacillati; phylum Cyanobacteriota; class Cyanophyceae; order Synechococcales; family Synechococcaceae; genus Synechococcus; species Synechococcus sp. KORDI-100. Next base: position 1,252,512 of record NZ_CP006269.1, read on the forward strand.
ATTGCTGGCGTGCAAGACCTTGGGAAGCCTGCAGTGGAAGAGCTGCTTTGGGACTGGCATGCCCCGTTCTTGAGCGAAGCAGAGAATGACAGGCTGATTGCTTGGCACCTGGGGGTGAGCCTCTGAATCCCAGGTATCGCAGTGCTTCTGGCCCCCAGTGACCAACCTCACAGGCAGGGCTGACTCAGGTCAACAAGTGGTCCGGCGATTCCGGAGATGGTGTGTGCATCGGCGGGGGACACCCCAAAGAGACAAACCACACACTTAACAGAAAAATGACCTTCACTTTTGCGTCACGACCAGTTATTGATCAAGAGGCACTGCAAGAAGCTACAAGAGCGCAATTTATTGATAACAACGACGAATTGATTGGAGTGTCACCCGAGAGACTTGCAGTTTTGGCACAGGCAGCCGCAACGGCATCGACTCGTGAGGATCTTGTGAGTGTTGGGCACACTCTTATCCAAGGAGAGCTAGAGCAATTAGGAGCCCGAGGAATGCAAAACCTTCTTGATGGAGTTGCATCAGGGCCCATAAATGTAGAGAAGGAATTTGGACTTGTTGAAGAGGCTCCACATGGCAGTTACCTTGAAAATCATGCACGAAATGGTGCGGAAGATTCTAACAAAAATGATGTGCTCGCCAAGGCTCTATTCGGGAAGATATTCACTGATGTAGGGAGTCTCATAGCGGATGTAATTACAGGAGACAAGGAGGGCGCTACATGTAAGTTGGGCGGCATCGCAGGCGGATTATTTGGTGGTGTTTTGGGCATGCCTGGTGGCCCAGCAACCATGAACACTCTCTACACGGTGGGAAGCATTGCGATTGAAGAGGGTTGCCGTGCAGGCAGGGGTCTAGAAAGCAAGAGACTTGAGTCTGCTAACGTCATTGTTAAAACATACTCAAAATATAACCCACAAGCTGAAGACTCCTCTAGCGCGATTTCGCAACACAAATCAAATGGTTTTTACACCGAGAATCCATTGAATGAACATCTTACCGGAGAGAATTTTCTAGAAGGAAATCGTGACTATGACCTGAGAATGGAGGTTCTCAAAAATTATAACCCCACTAAGGATCCCAGCGAAGAGAATGCTGGCAATGGGTACCAAAGAATAATTGAGGACGTTGGGGTTATTCAAAGCATGGGATTTTTCCATGGCGGCACAAGTACTGGCGCATTCCAGGAACAAGGATCTCTTCGGTTGGATCAGCTCGACTTTTCAGGATTCCTTGGATCCCACGGTGGAACAAGCACAGGGGGTGGGCAACTAATTTGATGCAATTGTCGGGGAGCCTGACGTTCAATCACTGGACTGAAAGTCATACAAAACCCGCAAGGGAAAGACAGGGCAGTTTGATTGTGCTGATCGATCTCCCTACAAAACCTCACACACCACCCCGTCAGCATTGGCGGGGTTTCTCTTTACCTAAGCAAATAGGGGAACGCTTCAGACAGTCGCGTATAAACAATGACCTTCAACTAAGTGTTTAGCTATTGCTAAATGAGCCGCCTAATCGGCTATAGACAGCATTTATGATCACGCCCCTGAAACCAATCAATTCGACTAGTCACGATTATATATTTCTACATTTCGATGAATGCGTTTCAACGATTTTACCTGAACCCTCAACCATTTCGATGGTCAGCGTAGTTGATGTCAACGCATTTAAATCAAGTGTCTCCTCATAGACGATACCTTGCTCATCCTCAAGGCGTGTATCGACAAAAGTGAGCACCCCACTTTCGCTGGACACTAAGAACATATCCGCGTTTTCATCGAAGCCGCTTCTGATGCCACTTTCTGATGTTTCAAATGCTTTCAATAACCGAACTTTTGTTTGGCTTTTATTTATTTCGTAGATGTAGCCATTGCCCTTGAAAAAACCATCAACAAACACACATTCTACCACTGTAGTGCCCCTTTTTGGTGCAGCTTGGACGTGGTGGCCTAGCTGGATTCCAAAACAACCTAAAATGAGAAATAATCCATTGAATTGATAGAAGATTCTTGGCACAGAATTCAAGAGTGGGTTTAAATTCTAGCCCCCGTGAAGGAATTCCCTTCCTCGACGAGTTGTTTCAAATCTGTTGGGTAAGATACCAAAAGATCCACTTTCGCTTCACGCTTGCGGATGGGGTGATCTAATGACAATAATTCTTGACAGAAGAATCCCTTCTTGCTCTGTTCCTGCTGAATGAACTCGTCTCAGCACTAAGGGCTAACGACCCTGACACCTTCAAGCGTTGGCTTTGTGGCGGGGTAGAAGACCTAGGAACGCCTGCAGTGGAAGAGCTGCTTCTGAATTGGCTTGCCTCATTTCTAACTGAAAAAGAGCGGGACAGGCTTGTGGAATGGCACCTGGGCTGATCCTCGAGCCAATCTGGAGTATTGAGTACCCTGAATTCAAACCGATCAACCCATCCATGGCGATTTTTATCCAAATGTCAATTTGTCGTCAGTTTGAGCTGATTTGCTTGTCAATGTAGACAACACCTGGATTTCCGCTTAAGAATGAAGAGGTTCTTTAGGCACAGAAGATGTTCTTAGTTGACTTGAATTCAAAACCGCCGTCAATCAGTCCTCTGAAAAAACTTAAATCATGGAGTCAAATATGGGGAATCATTAAAAATTATGTGAATTGCAAGGTCAAATTAGCAGCATTATGCGTTCAAAAGCAGGTTGCTAACGAGTTTGATTTCCAGTCTGCATGGCGAACAAAATGGTTTGTTGCCTCTGCAACTCTTATGTCTATCATCGTCAGCCCTGCACCGGCACAGGCCTGGCCTGAAAAAGGTTTGGTGACTCACAAGGAAGATGACAACGGTAAATATACTATTGTTGATTTTAAGCAGCAGAATTGCAAGATCAGTGGTCCTTTAATTGATGGCCTTGATTTATACGCCTGTTTTGCTTATCTATCTGAGGACGCTAGTGTGATCTCCCTTTCGTACCTTATTGCAAGTGAAGACATTGAAATCAGAAAGCGTATTCAATGCAAGCTTTCCGATAATCCCAATCAAGCACTCATTTTTCATCCACAATATAAGGACAATGAATCCAGGAAGTCTTTTATAACGACGGTTAAAAGTAGAAATGTCGAGAAAGACGACAACGGCATTTATTATGGAAGCATAGTTATCGATGGATGGTGGTTGAGGTCAAACAAATTTGTAAATATGGGATTAAAGGATGCTAGGGCTAACGATATTTGTGGTCTTTCTATTTATTTCAAGCCCTCCAAGAAATTTATTCGTGCCATCAACGATCTTAGCAAATGAAATCAAGAGATCGTAGTATGCCGTCTTAAATCAATGGCAATGGACGAATATTTTAGAATACATTTCTGAGTGATCAATGTCGTCAGCAATTGCGGGGTCTTTGTTTCAAAGCGGAGTGTTTCGAATCGAACATCACTTGAAGCTGACCTCGGCCACAATTAATCCTTATATTAATGTGTTGTCAGTTCGGAGGAAGTCATTCAGGTTTTTATCGTTTAGTATCGGTATATATGTAAATGACTATGAATCGATTTTTGCTTCTCCTGCCGTTGACAATTTCTTGGATTAGTTGTTCTTTTCCAAACCCTGCCAATGCCGAGCCAACGCTTCAAGAGCGATTAGCGGTTTCGACTGCTATAGGGCAGCACGGACTGCTGTGTCAAATGATTGCTGAGAAGATCATTACCCCTGAGCAAGCTGAGAAGGCTGCCGATCTTGTTATTCGTGTCAACCTTGAAAGCTTTAAATCTATAAATTCAAATGATATTTCGTCGATGAAAAAAGCCTTCAACTGGGGTTGGGACTTCGCCGGGAAGCTCGGGAAGGATCTACACCCGGCTTGTCCTCTGGGTCCATCGCCTCTCTTGCCGTAGCTATTTGCTTCAGTTCCTTATTCTCACGTCCCCGCTAGTTATGGCGAGGTTTTTCTTTGCCCGAGCAGAGAAGGGAACACTTCAGGCAGTCACGTCTGACCCATGACCCTGACCCCTTCAAGCGTTGGCTACGTGGCGGGGTAGAGGACCTTGGAAAGCCTGCAGTGGAAGAGCTGCTTATTGACTGGCTTGCCCCATTTATGACTGAAGCGGAAAAGGACAGGCTGATTGCTTGGAACCTGGGGATGAGCCTTTAGTGCTTTTACATGCGATTGCAGCGGGTTGGTTATTGATGATTGTGATCATCCACTTCAGGAGCCCAGCTCATCCATGAGGCTTCCACTTAGAAGCTGTCCACGACTGACATCTAACTTTTTCACCAGTTCATGCAACAAAGCTGCCTCTTCCTTGTCAGGTGCATTCCCGCAACAGACCCTGCAAAGGGCTGCTCTCAGCTTTGAGTAGTCAGAGACAGCAATGGTGACTTGGATCTGGTCTTTAGCCATGCCAACAGTCTGGCTTCAACCAGCCTCAGGAGCCCACCCCATCTGCTTCTGCCAGGTGGGGGCCCAGAGCTTGCACAATTTCTTTAGGTGGTGACAACCACTGACTGAAGCTCGCTGAGACTGACTGATGGCTTACGGAGGTGCTGGTCCTGGAGCACAGGAGGGACCAAAGGCTGTTTTGCCTACCTGCGAGCCATGCCCAGACTTTGAAGCATGCCAGCGGGACCTTTACATCGGAACAGCCGGGATAGCGCTTGGGGTCATTGCTTTCATTTGTCTTGCAGGAGGTGCCTGCTTGCTTGTGTTCTCAGGTAAAGGGTCTCTGATCCTGATTGAGCTTGAGCAGAACATTCAACGGTTACGTCGTTAACCAGCTTCCGGTGCCCACCCCATTGTTTTCTGCCAGGTAGGAGCCCAGAGCTTGCACTTCTTAGTGAGGTGATCGCCTTGCGCCAATTGCTTCTGCCTGAGGTTGCAGCCAAGAAGCGTGTGGCAGTGGCGGTCTACGCCGTAACTGAAGTGCTGGCACGTCATGCAGATGCAGGCACCCTTCCACCCCTCCAGCTCGCGATCGTCAACAAAGTCCCACTCCTCCACGGCTATCTGACAAGTACACCAGTACTAGTACAGGCATGGCCGACAGCGCAACAGCGCCATTGGACAATGGAGAGGGGGCCGTACTTGGGAACCCTTCGCCAGCTAGCCGATCGGACTCATGGTTCTCCTGACAACACTGGCGAGCCTTGCGCTTGTCCCTTTCAGCTTCGTCCATCACAACGACTCTGATCCTTACGGGTGGCACATGAGCTGCGAGCGTTTCCAGCAGCGCGCTGTCGAAATCGCCGCTGACAAAAACGTCAGCTACGCCTGGCGGATGAAGCTGATCGGATACCTGATGACGAAGCTTGAGGATCCCTCTTCCTGCGAGCTGGATCTGGCCGTCCTTCAACAGTTGCGAATCCCCGACCAGAGAAAAGCCCCAGCTCACCAGGCCAGGGCATCGTCGTTCTCATGACAACGGTCTAACCAGGCTGATGAGTATTTATACGTACGGCTTCCCCTACCTGCTAAATCCTGTCAATGGCCGCATTTGCGCCGCAGGCTTGTTAGTGCGCTTCCTATCCGTTGCCTCCGGGCAATGACTGAGCCGTTGCCCTCCGGGGCAATGAATGAACCGCCGACTTCCCAGGCGAAGACTGAATTTTTGATAACCGGCTGACGTTTACCGGACGAATCAGAGCCTGCATCTGTGGGCGCTTCTATCTCTTCCCACCAGCAACTCCTGGACGCATAAAAGAAACGACTCCGCCTCTGAGCGGACCTTTTCTATTCAGATATAAACCCTAAGTGATTAATTATGTCCGACAATTTTGTGAACTCATAGAGCGAATGAAAAGTGATTATGTCCTTGAGGCTTTAGCCCACCTGCAGGAACAGCATGAAGGCGACTGCGCCAAGGCTGGACGAGAGAGGGTAAAGAAGGCAGTAGCTTTGGCTAAGACCATAGGCGGCTTCTCAAATACAACCGTTTCTAAGTATTTCAAAGAGGAAGTCCTGCACGAACTGATTGAGTGTGCTGGGGATGATTTCGCAAGGATCATGTGTTCTGAAAAGGGTCATAGGATCCCAGAGCATCAGCAGATGTTCCAGCATTTCATCAACTCATGCGCTGCAATGTATGAGCACAGGAATGGAGTGGATCCACAAGACACCCAGAACTTAGATAGACCCTTGGACTAAAGGCAACCTAGGCAGTCAAACCTATTGCTACTACTGATCTAATTGACTTTCGATCACATCCATCAATTTGAGATACGCGGGGATTCCCGTGTTGTCGGCGTCATCAAGATCCACATCTCGTCGCATCGCACTTCGGGCATTGTCGGCAATTACGGCATTCACCACAAGATCAAGAGCTTCAGGAACCTCCAGGTTCTGCAGGGCTTCCGCATAACGACGGCTGTGAATCGGTCGTACTGATTCCTGGCAATAGTTCGAGAGCTCGCGGCTTTCCGTCATCACCTGAAAGGCCGTTTCCTTGACAACAGGGCGTCCGTAGATCGCCATGTACAGCAGGTTCACCATGGAGCAGTCGTTGACGGGGATGGCATAACGACGGGCGATCTGAGGCCAGAAGCGCAACGACTTCAGTCCTTCGAGTGCGCCTCGACGCAGCCCGGCAGCCTCACACCAACTCTCCAGCTCCTCCATCGAGGCAGGACAGCGCCCCTGTTCCCGCATCTGCTGGGCCATGATCTGCCCCGCCTGGAAATTCCGGGTGGGTTGGCCGGATACCGGCAGCATCATGCTGCCGCGCACATCGGCCACCATCGCTGTCAGCTGGGTGAAGGTGTGGTCGCGCACTTTCTCGAAATCCCCGTCGCGCACCAGGGTTGCCTCGATGCGTGGCACGGCGTATCCGAGTTCCGTGAGCGGGATCGGCTGCCGGTGATAGAGCCGTTGCCGATCGCTTCGTGCCATCGACACCGTGGCGGCCTGGTCGAGGCATTGATCCAGCAACAGGGTGAGCAGCGTTGGCAGCACACCTGGATTGTCCTGATGAAACCCATATCCAAATCCTGCGAACACCGAAGCCATGTTCTTGGCTGCTTTGATGTACTGCCCTTCAACGTTGTGCACTCCAGGAGAAACCTGGATATTGGGGGAGAGGCGGTCCAGCAGCTGCGCCCCGAGCATCGCGGTCAGGGCATTGGGGTGGCAGAAGTTGGCCGTGAAGCTGTCGAAGGGATTCCGCAGGGCTCCATGCCGGTGGAACCCTGAGAAAAAAGCCAGGTTGGGCTGTTTCTCACACAGCACATAGGCGCTGTTGCTGATCGGATCGTGGTTGAAGGATCCTGCCAGGCAGGCCAGAACAACCTGCTCGCGTCCCAATTCCTCCCGCAGCCGACAGGCCTCCAGCAGGTCTTCTTCGACGTAGCTGCTGTTCGCGCTCAGCACCACCAGGTCGCAGCGCTGAATCAGGTCCGCCAACGTGTTGGGGGTGCGTTGGCCGTTGACGCGATGGCTCCCCATGTCGAGCATCGTCTCGACATGGCCAGAATCCATGCTGTCGGTGGCGTCCTGGGAAAAGGCTCCCAGCAGTTCTCGCCCTGGTCTCACCGCCAGAAGCAGTCTTCCGGCCTCGTTCTGCATGGCGCAGTTGTAAGCCAAGGACGCCGGGTAGAGCCCAACGCTGTAGAAACCCACCTTCGCGTTGTCCAATTCCAGGACCCGTTCCCGAATCGAACGGGCGTCCAGGCTGCGATCGAAGAAGGAATTCCGCATTCGGGGAGCCTACGAGGGCCCTGTTGGAGAGACTGGTCCAGCGCTCCCGTTTCACGATGACCCTCACCCTTTACGGCGCCCCGCAGACCAGGGTGTCGATGCCGCGCTGGTATCTGGAGGAGAAGGGCATCCCCTACGAGCTGGTGATGCTGGATCTTGCAGGACAAGAACACCGTCAGCCGGACTATCTGGCGATCAATCCCTTCGGCAAGCTGCCCGCCCTGGTTGATTCCGGTATGGCAGGGGCCGATGGTCAGCCGCTCTCGCTGTTCGAATCAGGAGCGATCCTCCAGCATCTTGAGGATCATTACAGCGGCGAGCCGAGGTCTGCCGTGGAGCGATCGCTCACAACCCAATGGCTGCTGTTTGCCAATGCCACCCTGGCCATTGCTTTGTTTGTTCCCAGCAATCGGGAACGGGAATTTCCCCGCCTCATGCAGGAACTCAACTGTCAGCTGGCATCCGGCAGGCCGCTGGTGGGTGCGTCCTGGGGTGCTGCGGACTGTGCTGTGACGGCCTACCTCGCCTACCTGCCGATCTTCTTCCCGCAGGAGGATCTCTCTCCTTACCCCGCGATTCAGCAGCGGATCGATCAGACCCGCCAACGCCCCGCCTATCGCAAGGTGATGGGCATGGCCTGACGGGCGCGGTGTAATGCGGTCAACGCATCGATTCGATGACTCGCGATCGCTCAGAGTTGCTGATGGCCTACCGCTGGCCCGCGGCGTTGCTTGCCTCCAGCATCGTTCTGGCGAGTGCTGCTTTGTTCATCGCATGGCTGGCGATGCGGTTTCTCAGTCAACCGATTCCGATTCGGATCGAGGGCGGTTTGGATGTCGATCGACTTGTGATGCCGGCCAGCCTCACGATTGAGGCGAAACAGCCCTTACCGGTGGTGGGCGTGGTGGACGTCAACGATGAGGTTCGCATCGCCGATGATGCCCCCCTGGCAATCGGTGGTTCTGTCACGGTGCGCGAGATCCAGACCCCGCTGCAGGTGAGGGCCAAGGCGAGCGTTGACGGTCCCGTGCAGGTCTCCAGTCCTGACCCACTGAAGGTTGAGGGTGATGTCTCGGTGGACGGTGTTGTTCAGATCAAAGGCAAGGTCGGCGCTGAAGTGCGCCCCAAGCTTTTTCCTTGACCGACAAAGGACTGACCGTCCCATCTCGGGCGTCTCAGCCTTGGAATCAAGGAAAAATAAGAGTCTTCTGCCGCAGATGTGATGACCGGTTCGAAGCAGCAGCAACAGAGCCCTGGTCCTGTGATCGCTTATCGACCCTCCACCCGGTCGCAGTGGTTGTTCGCGTATCGCTGGCCACTGGCTGTGGTGATCTCCAGTTTGATCCTGGCTGGTGCGCTGCTGCGGATTCTCAGTCAGCCCATTCCGATCCGCATCGACGGTGGTGGACTCAATGTTGATCGGCTCGTGATGCCATCCACCGTCACGATTCGGACGGATGGTCCCCTACCGGTGAATGCCGGTGTCACGGTCGATGGCGACAGCCGACGGGATGGTGATCAGCCCATCAAGATCACCGGGCCTGTGCGTGTTGAGCGGATCGCCGCTCCTGTGGCCATCCAAGGCGATGTCGGAGCGAGCCTGAAGGGCACGGTGCAGACCAACGTCGGCTCGATTGAAAGCCCGATCGGACTCAAGTCACCCGTTGCCGTCACAACTGAAGAGCCCCTGCAGGTGAAAGGAGGCGTCACGGTTGAAGAACCTGTCGTCGTTGACGGAGCGGTGGACGTCAACGGAGACGTTGACGTGTCCGGCGCTGTGGGAATCGACGGCAAGGTAGGGACCCGGATCGGATTCTGATGGCTTACGTCGTTTTGTTCCTCGGTGCCTGACCATCACCGACGGTGAGACCTTTCTGCCATCGGGCTGTTTGCCTCAGCAGAACAGCCATCAGTGCCGCCATGGCCAGTGCTGGCCAGAGCCAACCATCCCAGCTGATCAGCGCTGCAGACGTCCACAAGCCTCCCCACAGCCATGGTCGGATCGCTTGGATTCGTCGCAGGGCGGTGGAACAGCTGCGGCAGTTCACCGTGTGACTGTGGTAGCGATCCATCAGGGCTTCCGTGGCCTGACGTGGAGGCAGAGGCTGACCTGCGAATGGCTCTCCACCATTGCCGTTGATCCAGCGATGCAGAGCGGCGACGTAGACGTCGGCACTTGTGGGCAGAAAGAAGGCGCGTTCGCTGGCTGCACTGCCACCATTCCGCTCAAGAACACGCTCCTGCCAATGCAGGAAAACCTGGTCGTCCTCCAGAACCTTGTGGTTTCCGATGTGCTGCAGCCAGCGGGGACGCAGGCTGATCAGTAATTTCGGAGCGGCGGCCTGAAACTGAAACGGGAAACGCGCAAACAGACGACACTCACCGCGGCGGATCGGGACGGCATAGACAACGGTGAGAATGCGAGCGAACCCCTTGGCCGTGAGGTCATGCCACATCAGCTGGGGTGCCATGAACTGGGTGGCTTGTGAACCGAGTGTTCCGCGACGCGGCCCCTCGTCCCAGAAAGCCTCGAATCCATGCTCATCCTCACGGGTGATCGCGGCCAGAACAGGAGCTGCGTTCTCGCGTTTCCCAACGGTTTTGTGGTGCGTGAAGGGGACGTGGCTCACATCCAGAACGTTTTCCAACAGGGTCACGGCATCCATCGGGAGATCCCGAAAGGTGTCCTGGACCGTCCAGCTCTCCGGACGTTCGTCGAGAACCGGCACCAATGGCAACGCCGTTGGATCGGCCGCATCCGGCGCCCCCATCCAAACAAACAACAATCCCTGTCCGCACGCGGACGGCAAACTGGCGCAGCGTGATCGACGGCCCTCTGATTTGGTTCCCTCCTCCGCTTGAGGAATGGTTTTGCAATGCCCTTCGCCGTCAAAACTCCAGCCGTGATAAGGACATTCCAGTTGTCCTTCGGCGTTGATCCGGCCTTCGCTGAGTGGCACCAGCCGATGCGGGCAGACATCAGGAAACACCCTCCAGCTCTCTCCAGGAGCGTCCCACCAGATCACGAGATCTCGATCCAGCAAGGTGAAGCGACTCGGTTGTGCTGGATCGAGATCCTGCAGGTAGGACACGGGCCACCACTGCTCGGTCCAGGTGGGATGCATGACGTCCTCAAAAGGGTGAGGGCCATGATCGCGAAATGTCCGATGGATCGACTTGAGCCTGTCCCTGCCATTGGCTGAATTCAGATGTCTTCCCAGGCGTGTATTCCGTCATCGGCCGCCGCGCTTCGATGAGAGGCGGTCTGGGTCTGGGAACACAGATGCTTCAAACGAAATGACGTTGAAGGCCCCAGTGTTCCCTGCTATCCGTCACCAGCAAAAAACCTGGGCGCACTGAAAAACTAATCTTGACAGGAGATTATGATGATTGAAAAGATAATTAATTTTAGTGTCTGCTATTCATTCGCATTCAGTTAACAATGAGCATCCAGATGATCATGCAGCCGTTGGGAATCCTGATGCCTTGCCGAAAGGCTTTCCCTGTGTCCTTCTGAATGATTCTGTGCAATGGAATGAGGATGTTGTTGAACTGGACCAATTTGGAAAATGGAAGCTGATTCTTATGAATCCTGAGAGGTTTCAGGCTGGGAATATTGCAATTCTCAAGCGTGGGAAGAAGATTGTCCTGATTGATAGTGGTTGTGCAAGAAATTATGAAAAGCTGGTTAAAAAGGTTGCCAATAAGGATTACGCACCGTTTTTTCTGGTGAATACCCATGCGCATCCCGATCACACAGGCGCCAATGTTGAAATGGCTGGAGAGGGTGCCATGGTTTTGGCGCACCGCAATGCTCGTCAGCACATGGTGCGCTATGGCTTGCCAGGGGAGTCTGGTTTACCCATCCTCACATTCAGGCGCCGTATGACGCTCTACGCAGGTAAGCAGCGCATGCGTTTGCTCAGCCTTGCACCAGGTCATACCGATGGCGATTTAGCAGTGTGGGTTCCGGAAATGAATCTTCTTCATACCGGAGATGTTTTTATGAGCAGAGATTATCCTTTGATTGATAGCAACAGCGGCGGAACGATATTGGGTCTGATCAGGTCGGTCAACAGATTGGTTCGACGTTCGGATCGAGACACGGTCATCATTCCTGGGCATGGGGACCTGGCAGGTCGAAAGGAGCTTGTTCAATACCAGAACATGCTGGTGAATGTCACCGATGATGTTCAATATCACAAAAATCTTGGGCTTGATCTTGAATCGATTAGGGATCTCAATTTAACGAAAAAATACGATAAGAAGTGGGGGCAAGGTGATTTAATCACGGGCCGTCAGTTTGTGGGATTTGTCTACAACACGTTGCCAGATGCGACCATTTCGCCATCGAAAAAAGAATTGCCTGGCCACAAGGCCCATGATCATGATTCAGGGGAGCCTGAGGTTTGTTTGTCCCATCTTTTTGTGAAGCGGGCGACGCTTGAGGTGGGTGAAAAAGGCAGAGCTGCTTTGAGCTTTGATTTGAATGATCGTGACGCGGGTCAGTTTGATGCTGGCGTACAGGATCGTCTTACGGGGCTGTCGTCATCCAAAGCTTGGTCAGCTCGAGATCTGGTTTCTGATGGCGGTACCGGTCCTTCGGCCTTGTTCAGTTTTGAGTTGAGAGGGCCAGCTGAAGACGAACGTTTTTTGATCCTTGATGGGCGGTTAAAGAGGACATCCTTTGATGACGATCGGATGACGATCGAGGTTGCTTTCGATGCCGATGATTTCAGATCCGAGCATAATTCAGACCTTGCTTCTGGCCTTGCTTCTGATGGTGTGATTGATCTTGCGTCTGTTCGGATTGATCAGATGCAGTCATGCCCTCTGGGAGACACCTGATCTGATTCGATAGAAGCAATATCGTTTGTTTGTGTGCTTCGCCATGAAGCGATGTTGACAGAATATTTTTAATACTTTATTGGACGTTGGTTATATTATCTCAATGGAAAGACTCTCTCCAGAGCAGCTGCTCAGCGAATTGGTTGATGTTGAAGACCTTCTGATCGTGCAGGATCTCGACGGCGTCTGCATGCAGCTGGTCAAGGATCCATTGACTCGGCGAATGAACCCCAGGTACGTCGAAGCGGCCGCTCGCTTACGGGGCAGCTTCATGGTGCTCACCAATGGAGAACATGAGCGGCGCCGAGGGGTCAATCGATTGGTGGAAACGGCCCTGGGAAGCGAGGATCGTCCTGCAAAAAAGGGTCTGTACCTTCCAGGACTGGCGGCAGGAGGTGTTCAGTACCAGGATCGTTTCGGACGTCTGAGTCATCCCGGCGTGAGTCCTGCCGAAATGGATTTCCTCGCTGCAGCTCCCAGGCGCATGGAGGACCTTCTGCTCGAACGGTTGCCCGCTCTGCTGCCTGAAGTGGATCGAGCACGACTGACCCAGTTGGCGCATCAGGCCGTGCTGGACACCCAGGTGTCTCCGACGGTGAATCTCAACGGTTTGTTCGGGCTGATCCCCAATGATCTCGAGCGTCAGCAACAACTTCAGTTGTTGCTGGACGATCTGATGGAGCAGTTGCTTCAGGAGGCGGACCAGCAAGGTTTGCAGGGTTCATTCTTCCTGCACGCGGCCCCGAATCTCGGCTGGGACGCCACTGGTCGCGAGCGGATCAAACCATCGGTGGCCGGTGATGTCGGCACCACGGATATCCAGTTCATGCTCACAGGCTCCCTCAAGGAAGCCGGGTTGCTTGTGCTGATCAATCGCCACATCGCAGCGCGCTGGGGCGAGGCACCTCTAGGCGACGATTTCAATGTGCGAACAGCGCCACGCACCCATCAGGGGCTGATGGAACTGGCCTGCAGTACCATTCGGCCTGAGTGGATGCCTCGTCTGGTGGGGGTGGGTGACACGGTGACGTCCACACCCGCCCCCGACGGACAGGGATGGCTTCGCGGGGGCAGCGACCGCGGCTTCCTCACACTGCTGAAGGATCTCGGACGCTGGTGCGGTCAGGAGAATCGCGTGATTCTTGTGGACAGCAGCCATGGCGAGGTGGACCGACCAGGGCTGGCGGACGGATCACTGAAGGGGATCAGCGACCCGGAGGACCCACTGCATCTTGATCTGCTGATGCCTGCTGGCCCGGAGGGCTACATCAATTGGTTCCGGCATCTGGCGGAACGTCGGTCTGAAAAGGTTGCTGCATGATCCACTCCGGAGATGGCGTCACGCGCAGCAGGAACGGCATCTGGGTGATGGATGGTTTGCCGCCACTCACCCAGACCGCTTGTTCGTCGCTCCAGAGACGCGTGCCTGGAATGATCAGTCGTGATTTTGAGGCGTGGTCTGGCAGATAAGCCGCCAGGAAACCCTTCTGTTTCACAAACTGCTCAAGGTCTGGGAAGTAGACCCCATCTGCCGTTTCCACCAGCTCCAGCTTTCCATCCGGACGCAGGCCATAGATGATGCGAACATCGGCCAGCTTCATCTCGCCATAAACGCCCTCGTAGGAGGCAGGAGGTTCACGTGTGCTGTTGCTGAAGGCATGCAGCCCGCCGATGAAGACCTGAAGCTCCTCCTCAAGCCTGGGAGTGAGGGGGCCGTAGCCGAATTCCAGCCTTCCATCCTTGGTGATGCCCATCCAGGCCCGTTCGCGTGCGGCCGTGAGGTTGCCGGCACGCCACGTTCCATTGCCCAGCATCAGGTCGCCATGCAGAACCATTCCAAGCTCGCCGTTCCCCTGCCCGCGCGCGAAGGTGGGTCCTGAGGTGAACAGCAGTGCCTGCGCATCCTCATTGGCTTCCATTTCCCGGTTCCAGCCACCGAAGAAGTCGATCGAGATCCATTGCGGATCGACCACGGCGCTGTGATAACCGATATCAACCGTCGTTCCGTCTGTGCGCAGCAGCTCCAGGGTCTGATTTTCCTTGAAGACCACCAGTTCGTCCCGTGTCGGCGGTGGTGGCGGTGGGGGTTCCGGTTCCGGGAGCAACTCGCTGATCACCGGCGGGACCCCTTGATCGAGACCTCCCTGGGGATGCTGCAGAGCAGCAGCCAGGATGCCAAGCAACCCTGAGGCGCAGCACAGCAACACCAGGGGCAGGGGACGCACGAGGGGGTGGAGGCTGAACCGTCGAACAGCGTCAGTCTGAATCGTTAAGAGAATCAAAGCAACTCCAGGATTTCGCTGGCCTGGAGATCAAATCCCTGCAATTGTCTGTTCGATAGGCCACATTCAGGGTGCTGATCTGATGGCGTCTTTCAGGGGGATAAGGCTCCATAAAGCCTGAGCCAGAGAGTCTTTCGTTGTGGCAATCGCTGCCTCAGAAAGTCTCAGCCATTCTCTGCTTGGGCGAATTGGCAGAAACATTGCCAATGCAAAAGATCCTTCATTTTTGAATTCTTGGTCGAGGTGTCTCTGACCATTGGACGTCCAGATCGGACCAGCTTCTTTCCTACTTTGATCGTTGGATGTCATCAAAAGAATGATGTTTGAGATTGATCAATTGCATGGGTTCGTGGTTACGGCCTGGCTGATTGTTGGTGTTCGCAGATTTGGTATCAACCAACCTTGGATGTGAGGACTCGATCTGAAAAAATCGGGATCTCCTGCCTCACCCATCGCTTTGGTGGTTTCTGCTGTTGCATTTCCGCCCTTGCAGCGCAAGCGCCTGCGTACCTTGCAGCTGAATCTTGGCTATCGCTGCAATCAGAGCTGCTCCCACTGCCACGTCAATGCCGGGCCAGGTCGGACGGAGCGGATGGATGAGTCGTTGCTGGCACTGATTCCCACCGTGGTTCAGCGCCACGGCATCAGCTGCGTGGACCTCACCGGCGGGGCTCCAGAGCTGCATTCCGGTTTTCGTGACCTCGTCCGAGCGCTCAGACGTCTCGACGTTGAGGTGATTGATCGCTGCAACCTCACGATCTTGTCGGAACCCGGCCAGGAGGATCTGGCCGATTTCCTGGCCGGTGAGGGTGTCACGGTGATCGCCTCGTTGCCTTGCTACAGCGCTGAGAATGTGGATCGTCAGAGAGGCGATGGCGTGTTCACACGCAGCGTGGATGGCCTGCGTCAGCTCAACGCTCTCGGCTATGGCGCTGAGCCGCTGCTGTTGCATCTCGTTTACAACCCGCAACGTGCGGTGCTTCCTCCGCCTCAGATGGAATTAGAGGCGGATTACAGAAGGGAGCTGGCCAAGCTGGGGCTTCGCTTCAGCAGTTTGCTGACCCTGGCCAACATGCCGATTCAGCGCTTTGCCAGAGAGCTCGAGCGGCAGGGTGAGCTGGATCGCTACGAGGCGCTGCTGGAGGCGGCACACAATCCCGACAATCTGTCTGCCGTGATGTGCCGGGATCTGATCAGCGTGGACTGGCAGGGCTATCTCTACGACTGCGATTTCAATCAACAGCTGGGGATGGCGTTGCAGGGTCCGCTGCGCCATCTCCAGGATCTGGCCACGGGTCAGCCCAGTCCGGAGGGTCTGCCCATCCGAACTGACAGGCACTGTTTCGGATGTACGGCAGGCGCTGGGTCCAGTTGTGGTGGCGCCCTTCAGGCCTGACTGCCGCTGCTGTCGTCGTCCGGCTGCAGCCGTTGAAGTCGCACGGTGGCCGGTGCAAACAGCAGAACGTTCTCGCCCACTCGCTGCTGCTGCCCATCGAGGGCGTGCACACCTCCACAGACAAAATCGGCGGTTCGCTGGGCCAGATCGGGTGGCATGCGCGTGAGATTCAGCAGCACGGTTTGCTGCTCACGCACTGCCAGAACGACCTCGAACGCCTCATCAAAGCGCTGAGGGGTGAACACGATCACGTCGTGCCAGCCGTCCTGGAGCATGCTTTCCATGTGGCCATGATGGAGGGATTTGCGTCATCCGGAATGGTCAAGCGCACGGCTATCGCGGCGTTGGTTCTGATCGGACTGTCGGCGACGTGCTCCAACGCTGGTTCTGGAACAGGCGAACCACAGCCCAAGCAGGCCATGTTTTCAACCCGTGAGGAGGCTGAGGCGGCAGCCGAGGGCTTCGGCTGCGAGGGCGCACACAAAATGGGGGAAATGTGGATGGTCTGCGAGCAGCACGGTGATTCCAAAACAGACCATGGACAGCACTGAGAATGGGTGAATCCGGCGGACACTGCGGCAGCAAGCCGAAGCGCATTGCAATTGGTGTGGCTCCTCTGGCCACGATTTCGATCGGGATTGTGCCGATGGGCGTGATCTGCATCGGTGTGGTGCCGATGGGCGTGGTGTCGATTGGCGTCGTGGCGATGGGTGTGATCAACATCGCCATCGTCGGCATGGGGCTCCTGGCTGTCGGCGTCAACACGATGGGTGTGATCACGGCCGGCCCGATGAGCATGGGCCTGATCCAGATCCGTTCCACCACCAATCCCCGCTATCTCGCATACCCCTCAAAGGAGCAGGCGGAGGAGCAGGCCGAGAAGATTGGCTGCAGTGGTGTGCACCGCATGGGTGAGACCTACTGGATGCCATGCAAGGAACACCCGCAGTGAGCTGGTTTCGTCTCAGCCCTGGCAATCAGGGCAGATGGCCCGGACGTTCAAGGTGGATTCGATCAGCTTGAACCCGAAACCTCTGGCAGCCATCTCACCGGCGGCCAGCACCGGTTCGCTTTCGAACTCTTCGGTACGGCCGCAGCGGATGCACACCACATGGTGATGGTCCCTGTGGTCGTCAGCCGCCAGTTCAAAGCGTCGACCTCCCTCACTGAGCTCCAGCTCCTGCAGAAACCCCATGTCTGCCAGCAGCCGCAATGTTCGGTACACCGTGGCCAGCGACACCTTCATCTGCAGTTGTGCCAGCTGCTGATGCACGTCTTCAGCGCTGAGGTGATTGCCGGTGCCCAGTCGCTCGAACAATTCGAGAACTCGCTTGCGCTGAGGCGTCAGACGACGTCCGTCCTGATGAAGACCCTTCTGAAGGACACCGTTCTCGGTGACTGTGGCGGGAGGGAGCGTCACCGGTTGAAAACCAATCTTCTCAACAGTACCCACTAATGAGAGCTGTGCACAGCGTTCATCGCCACTGTCGATACCATCCGATCAACAACCCTTCCGACCTTGGATCTCAACCTTCAACCCCGTGGAGATCGTGGCCGTCTCAAGGAGGTGGAGGCGTTGTTGGCAGGTTCCTCGATCGTTGCCTGCATGGGGGATCGACTCACCCTCGCCAGTTTCGGCATGGCCGTTCCGATCTGGAGCCATCTGCGGGCCGCCGTCACCACCGCCGAGGAGGCTTTGGAGCGGGTGCGCGAGCACAACCCCGATCTTCTGATTGCAACGGAAGATCTCGAGCAGGGTTACGGCATCGCCCTGGTCCAGGCGGTGGAGCGCCTCCATCCCCCCACGCGAACCCTGATCTTTCTGAGACGTGAGAACCCTCTGGTGGTGAACGAGGCTCTCGAGGCCGGAGCGGATGGGGTGATGTTCGTCTCCTCGATCGGACAGGCGCGCGGTGACTTTCTCAAGGCCCTGGAGTGCACCCGCGATGGCGGTGTCTATTACCCCGAGGTGGTGAGGGAGATGGCCCGGGAGAGCAGCCCGCAGGACGCCGCAACGCAGAAGCTGCTGCAGGATCTTTCAGAACGAGAACTGGACGTGCTCAAAGCGTTGACGACCGGCCTGTCCAACCGTGAAATCGCCGAACACCTGGTTGTGTCCTCGGAAACCGTCAAAAGTCATGTCAGCGCCATCATTGGCAAGCTCGGCGTTCGCGACCGCACCCAGGCAGCGATCATGGCCATTCGCCATGGCGGCCAGCTGATCCCGTCAAGTTGAGGCTGTCTTGATGACCTGGCGCCCTGCCAATGCCTGGACCAGCCGCAGGTCAGTGGATGGATATCGACATTTCCAGCTGGTGATGCAAGGCGGACGCGGTGCTGAGCGATGGGTGGAGCTGGCACCTGTTCTGGCGCCGGGGCGGCGCAGGCGTGTGGCCTGGACCGAGCTCAACAACGCGTCACTGTGGGAGAGCGGCTGGCAACAGATTCCGGAGAGCGATGCGTCTGCTGCAGCTGAGTGATCCGCACCTCGTGGCCTCGGATGCGGCCCTCGTGCGTGAGCGGCCAGCCCTCGCGCTCTGGAACCGCGCCCTCGAGCAGGCGGCACTGCTCGAACCCTATGCTCTCGTGATCACCGGCGATCTCGCCCAGGACGAAAGCTGGGGTGCTTACAAGCGTCTTCGGGATTCCCTGGACCGCCACGTGCGGTGTCCCGTGGCCCTGTTGCCGGGAAACCATGACCGCCCTTGCCTGCTCGAGGCTGTTCTTGGCCGTCGCCATGTCACGGCACCGGGCGAACTGATGCTGAGGGACGGGCGGCTGATCATTCTGAACAGCCACTGGTGTGGGCATTCCGCCGGCCGGCTGGGGCCGCATCAGCTGGCCTGGCTGCAGCAGCGCCTGCAGGCCATCGCTGCAGATCCAACGCCACTGGTGGTTGCACTGCATCACCCGCCGATGGCGATCGGGCATCCCGTGCTCGACACGATGAGCCTTGTTGATCACGAGACCTTGCGCACCGTGTTGACCCCTGTCCAGCCTTTGAAAGCCGTGGTGTTCGGCCATATCCACCAGCACTGGCAGGGCCATTGGCCGGATCGACCGAATCTTCCTCTGCTCGGCTGCCCCTCCACCCTGAAAAGCATGCAACACGTGCAGCCCTGTCCGATCAAGCGGGCAACGGATCCAGGCGGGCGTTTGCTGGAGATCAACGCCCTTGGAGCCCTTGAGCAGCGGGTGCTGCGCTGGTCCAACCCCTGAGTTCAGCGCTCCTTGGCTTGGGATTCCCGGAACGCTTTCAGCTTGTCCATATCCTTCTCCTCATCGATGGTGTAATCGGTCAGGATGAGAGCCTTGCCGATGGTTCCGAGGGCGTATTCCATCCGATCCAGGTCCCGTCGTCCCGCCTCCGTCCTGCGTGCCGCCCGGATCACCTCAGGGGTGAGTTGGTCGGAGGCCCGTTCGATCGCTGCCGCGATGCCGCTGGCCTGTTGAAGGAGATCGCTGGGATCCATCAGCTGAGCAGGGTGCTGGCAGGGTCAACTCTGCCAGGCCAATCCGGTCGCGGCGCCTAAAACCCTTTCGCCGTCTTTCGTTGCGAGGAAAGGGAGACGTTCCCGGATGGCGCCACACCGGCCTGGCCGGCGCCCACTTGCAGCGTTCCCGGTTGCACAGGGCTGGTGGCCTTTGGCTGGCCGGGCACGGCCACCACATTGAAGGCCAGCGACCAGCGTTCACCATCACCCCGGAACGGCATCACGGAATGGGGTTGCCAGGCCGGGAACACGAAAAATTGTCCGGGAACCGGCAGCACGTACTCCGCCATGCCGGTTCGGAACGATTGCATCTGCCATTCCTCAGGTCCGTGGAAGCAGAGCTGACCATCGAAGCTTGCTGCGGTGATCTGCGGAGGAACCCTGAGGAAGATCACGCCTGAAAAACTGCCCCCGTGAGTGTGCATCGGGTTGTAATCGCCAGCTCGTTGGCAGTTGAGCCAGAGATCGATCATCTGGAGGCGATAGCGACCGGGGACCCAGGGGCCCCGGCCCTGCGGTGGCTGTCGGTCCACAACGTGACGGATCCAGCGCTCACAGGCCGGGATGAGGTGGCCTGAGCAGAGCTCCTGCACGCCGGGTTGATGGGGCAGCAGTTCCCGCTGCTGACTCAGCTGGCCGGCGAGTTTGGCCGAGGCATCAGGGTGCTGGTTTGGGTCGTGCAACACCGTTTCAGAGAGCTGAAGCAGCTTGCTCAGCAGTTCAGCTGGCAGTTCGCCTTTCAGGATTGATCGGGGAAAGAGGTCGAGGACTTCCAAGCGTCCATGCCAGGGCTGCAAAGCATCGTGCCAGCGCCAGAGTGATGCTGTCGTCCGCTGCGATCAGCCATGACACGGACAACCTGGCTCGGATTGATCCTGCTGCTCAGCGGTTGTGGGCTTGAGCAACCGCGGTTTGGTTTGGATGCTGCAGTGTCTGCTTCGGTTCAGAACCTGAACCAGACCCAGACTGAGCGTCAGGAGCAGGGGCCATCCCAGGGGACGGTCCAGACCGTTGCGACATCCGCTTCAGCCTTGCCACAGCCTCGGTTGCCCGGACAGGACGGTCCGACATCCGAGTTGCTTGAAGCGGGGGACCTGCGTCTGACGACCCGTCGTACCGAGCGGATCTTGCCCGATGGCAATCGACAGTGGTCGGTGGAGCTGCATAGCGGCACCAGGCTTCTGGCCCGTTGGATGGCGGTGAGCGGCATCGCCCAGCGGCAGGATGCGGATCGTCTCTGGAGCCCTGGCAATGCGGCCCCATTGCCAGCCGGGCGCTACAGCCTGGGGCAGCCGGAGCCCTGGGGAGAGGATCTCTGGTTAGATCTGCAGCCCCGCTTTGAAACCAGCCGCAGTGCTTTGGGCATCCATCACTGCTATCCCGGCACCGGCTGCATCTGCATCCCCAGCCGTGCCGAGATTGATGCGTTGGCGGCCTGGGTGCGTCAGGCCAATCTTCAGACCCTCTTGGTTGTGAACTGAGACGCTTTGGACTTGTCCGCGGTGCTCCGGATGACCGGCAGGATTAAAAACCATTCCTAAAACAAGGCGGGTCCACCATCGACGTCGGCTTCATGGGAGATGTGAATATCTGGATGATCGCCGGCTTTCTGCTGGCGGCGTTCTCCGTGGTGGCCAACGACTCGCTGCAGACGTTGGGCACATACATCTCATCGAACAAAACCCGCACCCCGAAGGTGGTGCAGATGGTGTTCATCTGCACCATCACCATTGTTGTGCTGATGCTGGGTTTCCTCCTCAATGACGGTGACCCCGCCTGGGGCCGTCTGGAGACGTTCGAGCTGCCGGAGCCCTTTGGCTGGGTTTACGTCATCCCGCCGATCGCGGTGCTGGCCCTCACCCAGTGGGGGGCTCCGGTGAGCACCTCCTTCCTGGTGCTCTCATCGTTCAAGCCCGCCAACATCGGCAAGCTTCTGGGTAGCTCCCTGAGCGGCTATTTCCTTGCCTTTGTCCTTGGATTGGCCGGGTACGGCCTGGGAATGTGGCTGTTGGAGCGCTGGGTGTTCCGCAGCACCCAGGACGGCAAGGACTTCAACAAGGTCTGGTACGGCCTGCAGTGGTTCTCCACCGGTTTCCTCTGGAGCATGTGGCTGGTGCAGGACCTGGCCAACATCTTTGTGTTCCTGCCCCGTCAGCTGGATGTCTTTCCGATGGCGATCTGCACTCTGGTGCTTTGTATCGGGCTCTGCTTCCTCGTCGCCAGCGGTGGTGGTCCGATTCAGGCGGTGCTGCGTTCCAAGACCAACACCGCCGATCTGCGCTCGGCCACGGTGATCGATTTCTTTTTCGGTCTTTGTCTGCTTTACAAGGCGTTTCTCTCCACGTTCCCGCTCAGCACGACGTGGGTGTTTCTGGGATTGCTGGGTGGCCGTGAGATTGCCCTGCGGATCAAGGAGCAGGAATTTGAATACGTGTTCACAAACCGTGAGAGCGGAAGCCTCGGAAAGGTGATCGGCACGGATCTCTGGAAGGCGTTCATCGGTGTTGTGGTGAGTTTGCTCATCGCCCTTGGCATTCAGCCCCTGCTCGTCGCCAGCTGAACCGCCCGGCCTCACAAACGAGGAGATAGTCTTCGTTCAAGGCTTGAGTAAGCTGATCTGGCCGCCCTGCTTCACTCCGGCGAACGATCTGACGTTCTGTTTCAACGCTGTCCAGTTCAACTCCTCATCCCCGTGACGCGGGTGGTCGTTTCCTTTCCAGTGGAGACCCCAAGGCCAGACCTGTGCAGGTTTGGCTCAAGCCAGATGTGCTGCAACGCCTTGATGCCTACTGCGCCTTCTACGGAATCGGACGTGGGCGGGCGATTGGTCACCTGCTGAAAGGCGCCCTGCCTGATCCGAGTTGGCTGCCCACCAGCCCGGATCTCCTGGCTGGCAACGGTTCAGCAGGCGGTTCTGATCATGAGGAGACGACCAGCCTCCAGCTGATCTCCGATCAGGTCGACGGCGGAGCTGAGACGCAGGCCTCGAACACCGCGTCGACCATGACCTCGAGCAACAGGACACGGCCGGAACCCAGCTTTCGTGAAGGCGACAGTGTGATGAACAACAGCGGGACGCGTTGCGGCCTGATCAGTGATCAACCGCCGCGTTGGGTTCCGCCCTCTTGCCTCGCCTCCGGTGAGCAGAGTGAGGGGCATTGGTGTTATGCCGTTGCCTGGGATGGTCAGATGGGCTTCACGATCAGTTACGCCGAGGATCTTCTGCGTCACGTCGATGCCCATGCCGCCCAGGGACGGATCAGCTGAGCTGAGCGTGGCCTGAACCCGGGTTCGTGGCTAAGGCTGAGATAGCCAAGTCCAGTTATGGGACATCTTGTTGCTGCAATGGCTGCTGCTCCATTGCTCACTATGGTGGTTGCCGCCGTTCATGCCGGCGAACAGCTGCAGTTGACACCGCGCCAAACGATTCTGGAAGCCGACCGACACCTGCTCGCAGACGGTTGGATTCCCGCTCCTCAGCAAACTCCTTCGGTACAGGAGCGTCAGTGGGCTTCCGTGTCGCTGCCAAGCCTCTCGTCCTGTGCCGGGACGGGAGTCGGTTACTGCCGTTTCGATTACCAGCGCAACCAACAGCGTCTTTCGGTGGTCACCGTTCCTTCCGAACCGGGGCGCCCCTCGGTGGGACGCGTGGACCGTTGGTGGTGATCACGGATTGAGGCGTTGAGATCGCCATGCGTCCTCGCGGCACCAGAGGGTTCGACGATGAGGGTGGTGGCTGAGATCCAGCAACTCCACGCGGTGAAGGTTTAGGCGCAACACAAGAAAGTGGGGCGGTGGCGGCTGCGCCCCATCAACCGTCTGGGGAAAAGGGGCGTCCGCTTCGAAGGGCTGGCCAGGATGTGGCCAGTGCCACAGGCAGCGACCTGTGTCTGTGAGTGAGTTCCAGGCGTGCCGGGTCTGCTCGGGAGCCTCATCCACCGAAAGCGTTTCAATGACGCCTCGGAGCCGGTATTGGTGACGTGCTTTCGGCAGTAACCAGCAGACTTCAACACTCGGCTGAACGTTCAGCTCGTCGGCTTTGCTGCTGCGGCTGTCGCTGTACAGGTCGAGTTTTTCATCTCCAGCCCAACCGCGAAAAACAAGGGTTCGCACGCGCGGTTCTCCACCCGCAGAGACCGTCGCCAGTTGAACCCACCGGGCGGAAGCTGAACGTCCCTCCCGTTGGCGTGCGCCCCGCAGGAGCTGTCGCCAGGCTGGAATTGTCATGGCCGTAGGAAAATACGGACTGTCAGCATGGGACCCATGACGACATCACCGAGTTATGGCTGTCGAACTCAAAGATCGCGTGATTGATGATTTGCGGGCCTGCCGCAGCCGCGCCGATCTCGTTGCACTTGATGAACGAATGGCCGTCGATCACCGCGACAAACCTCTTCACCGCGTCATCTGTGAAGCCCTGCGTGATCGCACGATCGCACCGGTGGAGGCAGCTCGTTGGCTGGCAACTTTGATGGACCATCGCAATCAGCAGCTCACCGCTTGTCTGAATCTCACCTGCCAGGTCTGAGTGCAATCA
This sequence comes from Synechococcus sp. KORDI-100, assembly GCF_000737535.1. Classification (NCBI taxonomy): domain Bacteria; kingdom Bacillati; phylum Cyanobacteriota; class Cyanophyceae; order Synechococcales; family Synechococcaceae; genus Synechococcus; species Synechococcus sp. KORDI-100. The sequence goes on from NZ_CP006269.1 coordinate 1,276,739, forward strand.
GTCGCGTTTGAAGTTGGTCGATCCTGATCCTGATTGAATCGTGCTCTCACGCAGCGATTCTTCAACGCCGATCAGAATCGGCTTCAGCAAAAGTGCGATGAGGCATCCTCCGAGGATCATCAATGGGGCGAAGCGCATGTGGTTAATTCGCCGTTCAGAACAACTCTAGAGACCGTGTAATCGAGCTTGTTCCAAGGCGGCTCTCACAATCAGAGCGTGTCGCATCACCAGGGGTGACAGTTCGTCGTATCCACCACCAATCACTGTTGCAACCGGGATGTTCCGTCTAAGACAGGCATCAAGAACGAGGTGATCACGCATCAGCAAACCCTGATCAGTGAGCGACAAGCGTCCGAGTCGATCGTCGCGATGGGGGTCAACACCGGCGTTGTAGATCACCAAACCAGGCTGAATGGTGTCGAGAAGCTCTGGCAGTCGGTCGCCGATGGTTTGGAGATAGTCCTCGTCGCTTGTTCCGTCCGCGAGGGGGATGTCCACGTCGCTGCTCACTTTGCGGAGGGGAAAGTTGCTGGCGGCGTGCACCGACAGGGTGAAGACCCTGGGTTCATCCGCAAAGCAGGCGGCAGAGCCATCGCCTTGATGAACATCCAGGTCCACCAGCATCAGTTGCTTCACATCGCCCTCGTCCAGCAGCACTCTGGCGGCGACAGCGCAATCGTTGAAGATGCAGAATCCACTGCCAAATCCCGGATGAGCGTGGTGGGTTCCTCCGGCCAGGTGGGACGCAAGCCCGTGTTGCAGGGCCAGTCGTGTTGTGAGCAACGTTCCGCCAACGGCGAGCCAGGTGCGCTGAACCAGCGGTTTGGTTGCGGGAAGACCGATCCGTCGCTGCTCCGGACGTGTGAGTTGGTCTGAGCTGAAGGCCTGGTGGTAATCACGTCGGTGAATGCGTTCAAGATCCCGCCGGGACACACTCAGTGGTTGATGAATTTGGTGTTCCCTGATCAGGTCCCTGCTCAGCAACAGTTGCTGCAACAAACGGAATTTGGCCATCGGAAAACGATGACTGGACGGCAGTGGAGCGGAGTAGAGCGGGTGATAGACGACCGGGATCGACACGGTGCAACTGATTCCGGCGTCCTGAGAACACAGGAGCATCGGCGATGGAATCAGGACGTTAGGAACCTGTTCCCCCGAAACCGCGTGACCGGGTGCTGAAGAACGTGACCAACACAACAGCAAATCCCGATGACTCAGTTTGAGATGAACCAGCGAATGCGTCTGATGGGATGACCCACGAGGTAATCAAGCTTGTGCTGACGGTTTGTATCGGGTCGACATTCATGGTCACAATTCTTCGGTCGATGTGGGATGACGCGATGAAAATCAACAAATTTGAATCTCATTCTTGACGCCCAGGCGTCGTCCTCACGACTCGGCATGATTACTCATCTTGTCCAAACCGTAGTGTTGGTTTCAGTTGTTCCCGGCCGCAGACGATAAAAAAGCATGATATGCAGAAGATCGATGTCCCTTCAGCTCGATTTACCGCGTCAAATCAAGCAGCCATCGCTGGTCGAATCGGCTCCAGCTGAGCCCAAGCCAGTACCTAAGCTCAAGCCCCGTCCTGTTCGTCCACTGAAGATGATCGACGAGACGCGTTGGAATGAGTACCGCTTCGATTACTCAGGTTTGTATTAGGCCCTTAAAATCAGCCAAGGAGAAATTGAGACGTTTAAAAGTATGACTTTTTAAATGGCCACCGTCACAGATCTGACATAACCAATTTCAGGCTTGTTGTTTGTCTTCCGTAGTCGATCGTTCAGATTGGCATCCTGGGTATGTTCTGGCGCTCAAGCTTTTTTCCTTGTATGAAAACGTCCTCGACTTGACTGGAGTCGCTCTGTCATGTTCAATCAATTGCATGGTGATTCTCCAGATGTGATTGATTCCTAGGTCGCTTTGACGTTCAGAATCAGGTCTTGCTTCTCTGTTGTGGTCAAGGATCGCTCCCCAACGACTTTTCGCGGCCCGCAGAATCGGAACAGATCTGCGACACTGGAGTCACCGATCGTTCGAGGGATTTTGTGGGAAGTCAATCATTCAATCAAAAAAATAAAGAGGCCTGGCGTGATTTCCTGTTGCAGGAAGTCGTTGCTTATTTACAAAGCAACAAGGAAGGAATCATGGCTCGCTACCTGGATGGAGAGCAGCCGAGATTCACGCGCGAGGAAATTGAACAGTTTCAGTTGATGGATTTTGATGTCTCCATCACATTGCATTGTGATCAGCAGTCTTCTTTCGGTCTGGGAACTGGTTTTTTCAAGGCCAATATTATTCGTTAAATTTTGTTGATTGGCTCAGAATATTTTTGCCATTCGACTGTAATGTCAATCGTTATTAGTTAACGAATGGATACACAATCCATCCTCACGATTGGCGCTCCATTTCTTGTGTTTGGCGCCGTGTTCCTGACGCTTCTTGTCGTTTGGGATAAACGTTTTCCCAAGGACGAGGGCTGATCAGGTGTTGCTCAGGCGAGACGCCGCTCCAACAGCCATTGGTTAAAGCCGCTGGTCTCCAGCTCGGAGATGCAGTCCTGAATCTTTCTGAGGTGACTGCGCTTGACACGTGTCAGCCTGTTGCGCTCCTGTTCTTCCAGTCCTTCCTTGAGCCGTTGCTGATTCAGAACAGCCATCTCATGGTCGAGGTGTTCCATCAGTTTCAGCAGGGAATAACCGTGCTGGATCTGTTGCTGATCAAGGGAGGTTTTCAAAGGCCCCATCACGGCGCTTAAGAATTGATTAACTATCTCACGGTGGGTCTCGTCCGTCGCTCCCACTCTGTGGGACAGGCAGAAAAAAGGCCCCCGACAGGGTCGAGAGCCTTACGTCCGTGTGTGAGGGGTGTCTCAAGCCCCTGCGTTCATTCTGACTTGTCATCGGCCTGCCAGGGTGTCCAGGTTTCGAAAGACCGTGTCTATTTGTGACCAGTGCGGATCACAACTTGAGTTGGGGCAGCTTGATCTCTAGTCGGGGCGAGCTGATCGTTGTGCCGTCCTGACTGCTGCGGACGACCAGTCCGTAAACGAAATCATCGGGTAATCCAATGCGAACATTGCAGCTTCGCGTTGTGACGCCCTCCTGCTGCCTGTCCGTGCAGCGTCCACGTCGTTGAACATCGATCGTGCGGTTGTCCTCTAGGCGCAAGGTGAGATCGTCGCCGGATATCTCCGCCAGGCAACGCCGCTCCTGGCCATTGAACAGGCAGGTGGTGGTGTCCTCGGCTCGGCTTTCAACGGCGAGGCAGGTCTGCATCGCGACGCTGATCAGCAAGCCAATCATCACGGGACAGCGTTTCATTTCGAAATAAAGCGGTCGGTCGCAACGCAGCGGGCCCATGCGGTTTTCGGAAGCTCCGGATTGTCTCGATCAGCGATCTTGTAAACCAGCTTGAAGCGGCAGAACCCCATGGCATCCCGCATCGGTGGTACCTCCACCCTCACTTCAGGCAGCTTGAGCTGGAACTGCTCTGATTGTTTTGGTTCCGAATAGAAGATGGTGCCGGGTTGAACGGTGAAGATGGCTGCGGCTACCGGGTCGGAGGCTTGTCCCAGCAGAAGCAGGGCAGCCAGGAACGAACGCATCTTGCGCTGGAAAGTCGTTGAACCGTAGACAGGGCAGACAGGTGAGTCAATCGTCGACCAAGGCTCTGGGGTGTCGCCGATTGATCTGTCCACTCCATATCTGGGGCACAAAAAAACCCCGTGCGGTGCACAGGGCCTGGTGATGGGGACATCTCCATTCTGCATGTTTTGGTCAACACCAGACCTGGTGGCTGCCCATCTGCTGACACCAGACCTGCGGACCAATGTCCTGCTGGCGCCAAACCTGATCACACCGGACGTCCCATAGAAGGGGTGATCGCTCCATGAACACCGTGCCAGGGGTGCCTGACCGCTCTGAATCAAGTGCCTCTCCTTTAGGGTGAAAAGGGTGATTGCAGAGCTGCGGAATTTTATTTCTTAGAGGGTATTAAAAGCCTCAGAAGCAGGTTCGCAATCTTTCGGACACTTCAATGATGATTAGGAGTGACAACCATGACTTCAAGGATTGCTCACACGCCGCTGGGTCACACAATTGATGTGATGGACAACGGTCACTACTGGGTTTGTGACCGGGACAAGAACTGCCGAGAGATATCAGGGCTCTGGGAAGCAGAGGAGTACATCCGCGAACGCGAGGTCGGAATTCGCGACGTCTGATCAGGGGCAGAACCCTCAATGCGACCAGGGGCGGTCTCGGTCAACCTTCGGCGATTGAGATCACATCAAAAAGCCCTTCTGCAGAACAGAAAGGCGTCGTAGTTCCTGTATGGAACCGATCCGGTTGCCGCTAGCTACAGCCAGTTGTCTCGCATCGCTTGGTGTGAAACGTCATGACGTGCAGCCAAAGCAGGAAGGGAATTGCTGAACCTGCGATCAACAGAGCCTTCCGATCGGGCCATCAGAAAGCGCGCAGCCTGGAGCCGTTGTTGCTTTTGAAGAGCGCGCTGGACTTGGACGAGAGGGGACATGGCGATCCTCTACAGCGAATCAGTCCCCGTTGCCTGACTGATTTCTGACTGCAGCTCGGAACCCGAGCTCAACGTTGTCGAATATTAGACGATCAATGTCAAATCTGTTGCAACCAGACAGCTCGCTCCGATTTGTTTGGTTCATCTCTGGCGCACGACGCTGCCGGTGTTGTGACATTCGATGCCTCTTGAGCCTTTGTGGGATCACGAATGCACGATGTGCTGGGAGTCGGTGGATGCCATGCCGGTTTCAGCATCAGCATGCTGAATCAGTGACTGATCGGTCGGCATTTCAGAACCCTTGAAACCGCCCATCCATCTCATCCCATGGTTGATGGCGACTGTGTTGATTGTTGGATGGATGATCTCTCTTTAATCGCCACCGCGATTCCGACAATCTTTAATTGCTCGATTTAGACATCAGGGCGAATCATGTCGGATTACATTCATGGTTTGATTGGTCTCCATGCGTGGATTTTCTGAGTCTGAGATTGTTGCCGCACTAACACCGGTCCATATTCCTGGGTGGAATGATGTTGAGTGTTGATCTGCCTCAGTGTCTGATTAAGATTTCTAGAATGGCAGGCAATTACCATCTGCACAAATCAACAATCCAAATCGCATGATCAAACCGTTTTCTGTTGCGTCTGCCCTGTCAGGGGTTCTTGCTGTGTCTGCGCTCTGGACATGTTCTCCACGAGCGTTGGCGGAGCCCACTCCTGACCAGGAGGCTCTGGACAAGCTGGGTGTCGCGTTTGCTTCGATGGTTTGGTTGCCAAGGCTGGATTCAGCCTGTGCTCTGTATAAGAAGGGCCTGATCTCTGAAAACCAATTGCCTGAGGCCTACAGAGTTCTCTATCAAGACTTGGCGACGGATCAGCAGAATCCTGAAGGGCAGCGAACCTTTTTAACATTGATGAATCTGTTGGAAGCAGGGCCAAAAGCAATGGCTGCTTATTTGGAGGCGTCTGAATCGGAATTGTTTGAAATCGGTTACTTTGATGGATGCCCTCTTCCGAATAAAGCGCTCGGTTACTGACCCAGAGGTGCTGAAGCGATGAGTTTTGACGACGCATCCTGAAGCATCAGGTCAATAAGCTGAACAGCAACCAGTTGTTTTTCTCTGCGGATTGATCGAAGCAGAACAGCATATTTATGTTGATGCAGCAGCGATGGTTCCCCGATATCGCTCCATCGCTTTGCGATGAGAGAATTCAAACGTTGACGAGGAGACTGGTCCAAGAAAAAGACCTTCTGATGTTTGATCCATTGAAGACGCTCACCATGAACGCGGCTAGCCGAACTCAACATTTATGGGCTAAAGATTTCCTGAAAAACAAAGAGAAATGGAAGGTTCCGGCATGGCGCCCTGGCGATTCCAGTTTTTGCTGGTTGACACTCTGACTCACGGATCACTGGAGCTTCGTGATGGGCTCAACAGGCAAGGTTTTCCCGGCATTGACGTTGGGCTGGCATCAAGGAGAGCAAGCCATGAGGCGGTCGAGATGCTGAAACTGTTATTGGGTTCCTTGTCGGCTGCAACAGACACTCAGTCGTGGATGCCGATAGTTGATCGTTCACGGCCACCTGTGATGGTGTTTTCATCCAGAAAGCGAACAACCAATCAATGACGTTGCTGTTTGCATGGTGAAAGGCCGGTTGTCTTTTTGGATGCCCATGAAGGATCAGATCGCGTTACATCCTCTCAGGGGCTTGAAAATTCGGTTTCCATTTTTCACATTGGTCAATGAAACATTTCCCTGAGGATAAAGGATGAATTCCCAGATTCCTCCACGCTTATCAACATAAGTCTTTTGGGTTCCATGGCGTTCTTCAGATATCAATTTGTAGGACTCACTCACACCGTCTGACCATTCAATCATTAATTCATTCTTAGACATGTGAAAATGGCAGTCCGCAATTCGTTTGTCGTTGTACTCACAACAACTTCCTGCACCATTGTTGGCAGAAGCTACATCAGCATTGGCCAAGACAGCCATGATCGCTACTGAAACAATGCAGATTAATCGTACTATCATTGAGTTCCTGTCAGCGATGATGTTGGCTCAATGAATCAGGATTGTATGATTCCTGATGCAATTTTGTCACGGCTACAATTCTGTAGCCTTCATCCAGCACACTCTTGCCTTGCAGAGGCCGTCTTCAGGGGGTGCGGTGCATCTCCCATGTTGGATTGTCATCGGTGCTCATGGGGAATGAGCAACGTGTTCATTGCTGCTGGGTCCAGGTGTCGACAATACTGAAGCGGGGCTGTTTGGAATTTTTCATATTCAGTTGATACTTGGTGACGGTGTATCCCCATCCGTTCCCGGGGTGGGATTCATATTGCCAGACCGGATGATCTGTATAAAGCCTTTCAATATTGCGAATATATCCACTTTCAGGAATCTGCACGGGGGTATAGGTCAATTGTTCATCGGCCAGGCAGAGTACCCGACTGCCATCGTTTGCTCGTATTGTAAATAATAGAAAGTTTTTCTTTTTCGTTTTGAATTCGCTCAGGTAATCAAGCTTCCATGGGAATGGTTTGTTGGCTTGATGGCTGGTGTCCTGGCAGTCTTGATTGAACAGTCGTTTTGATAGAAGCCCTCCACCTACATAGCGAACATTCCTGTTGCTTGAGCACGAAGATTTGATATCACGTTTTAATTCTGCATTAATATTGCCTGATCTTGCTTCCAGTTCTCCCAGAGTCATCCAGTCGCCTGGATATATATTTGCTCGCAATAATTGGCTGCTCCATAACTTTTCCTGACAGTTGTATAAAAATGAATCCCGTACAACAATTTTTTGCTTGGCATAGGCAGATGAAGGTGAATGCAGGATTGCCGTGCCAAATAAAAAAGACCAAGTACCGATTCCGATGGAGTGGAAACGCTTGAATGTCATTTCAGATGAATTGATACGATCAATTTAGCCTCGCTCGCAACATCGATTCTTAAATGACTCTGTGCCATCAGCCAATATGTATCCGTGTTGATGAATGTAAGGCACGTTAAACACTGGGCATGACGGTCTTGATGAAAAAGGGGGGGCGTTCTGCACTCTTCAGCCCTTCATTTTTTATGTCCGTATGTCAGGCGCTCAAACGACCGTGATCCGCTTTCAAGAGGTCAGTGTGCTGGTCATGAGGCATGCTGGTGAGATTCGGGCTGAGGCGGGCTGAGCTCCTGATTCAGGCCTGGGATCAAAACGAGGGAATCGCTGCCGATCACCGAAATCGTTGTCATCACTCTTTCGGACGCCTGAAAGGACGCCTCCACACCAGCATTGCAAAGTCGACTCAACTCCCCGGCGGAGAGAGTATCGGGACTGATTTGTGAATTTCAATCGAAGTCGGTAATGGAATTTCAATCTCGTTGGCTTCGAACGCCTGCAATAGTCCTTCTTTGATCCTTGCAATGGCATCGAAAAATGCACCTGTATCATCGTACGTCGATTCGATAAAGAAGGTAAAATCCAGGCTGTAATCAGACAAGGCTGACAGGCGACATGGTCCAAGTTTCAGCTGCTTATCGGATTCAACAACATCGCGAATAATTGAAGGAATATGCTGGCGTTTATGACTCGGCGTGTCGTAGGCAATACTTATTGAGTGCTTTAGATTATTGACGATTGCAATGACAGTTTTGGATTCTGCGCTCAGATCCTGTTTGAGTTGCAGATAATCCTTCCAATTGTCTGAGCATGCTTTGGCGAAAACAGTCAGAAGCTCGCCACTGGAACCATCCTCACTGAAACTGACCACAGGTGAGTCAAGCTGATCGTTCTCCTCGATATACGCTGTGATGCGCTCAACAATGCCATTGAGCTGTCCAACACCCAAATTTGCAGGGAGATCCATCACCAATTCAATCCCCTGGCTCAAGCTATTTTCCGGTTGCCCCAACTGGTGCTGACGGTCGGAGTAATTTTTAATAATTTCGTCTTCGACTTTGTTATTGGGGATTGTGATTCGTCCCGATAATGTGATCATATCAATGGAACGCAGTCCAATCCTGGAGACAAAACCCATTTCGCTGCCGATTTTGCAGAACTCACCGACACGCACCGGCCGATCGGATTGGATGGCGATTCCTGCAAACAGATTGCCGAGCAGACGGGATCCTCCAAGGCCTACGGCAAGTCCGGGAACCGCTGAAAATGCGATGACGGCATTGGGCGGCATTCCCAGTCGCAGCATCAGTTGGTAGATCAAGATCACGGCTCCAATCGCACCTAAAAACCTTGAAAAGGGAAGGATCAGATTCCGGAGGCGACGCTTCTCCAATTCGGATTGGCTGCCTCTGAATTTCAGGATCCAAACAGCACTGGAATTGGCGATGGCCTCAAAAAATAAAACAATTGTGACGCCTAATGATATATACGCGACAATATCAAAGAAGGAATTCGAATTTTTTAAGGCCTCGCCTGTAAAATTGATGCGATTAGCGATTGAGATTTTGGCAATTACAGAAAGTGGAGCAATTGGTAAAGCCAGAAAGAAACGGCGCCAGGATATGTCGACTTGACGTTTGGCAAAGCGATTCAGGAGTCGCCCTGAGCGATCACGATTATAGCGATAAGTGTTGAGCAACTTGACCGCGCAAACCAACACCACAGGGATATAGATCAGTAGCAGCAGCGCTGTCATCAGATACTGGAGGAGGCTCTGCTCGCCAAAAGGAGTCTGTAGATAACGTTTGGCACTTTCTGGCAGGCTCACATACCATTTCGGCGGTACTAGATATCCTGGCGAGTATGAAAAGTCTTCAAAAATCCTTGGAGATGCCAGTGGATTGTTGGCAATGATCTCCTCAGTGGTTGATCGACCGTATGTGTCCCGGACGAAGCCGTACATCCGATTGATATTTTCGAGGGTCTCCTGAGAGAAAAAATAGTCTTGATTACCCGAATCATTTTTAACCGAACGGGTCAGGGTAATTGCCGTGCCGGGCATCGTCCAATCCGTCTTTTCCTTGTCGTTGGGAATCTCGATGGGTTCGCGTGAATTGGCAAATGCGTAGTCGAGGATTTCCTTCAGTTTCAGAACCGATTCTTCCTGCGTGTCCTTGCGAATACTTTCAGGAATGGAGGAGTCGTCCAGGGTGCGCTTGGCCGTTCTGAAAAGAACCTCTGCCTCTCGGATCTCGTCCTGAGCCTCTTGACCCCAGATCAGGCCTGGATGTTGGTCCGTTTGCTGACTGACATCCCGAATGATCTCGCCAACCCGAGCCATCACGGCATAAAAACGCAATAACGTTTGTTGTGGTGTCAATCCGGTGACCTTACCCAGATAGGACTGATCCCAGTTTGCCGAATAGATCAGGAGATCGTCGTAAAAGGGTTGCTCCTCCAGAGCAATCGTGACGTTCTCGTTTGGTGCGTTGAGGACAACAGGCATCTCACCTGGGTGAACATCAACAACAGTTGCCAGGCTGAGAAGGAGTCCCACGGCGACGCCCATCAGGTAACGCACAAGCAGTCTCATAACACCGTCATCAAGTGCTCATCGCAATGTAGAGGCTGCCAGCAGAAATGGCTTCCATTCTGCTTATCTCGTTCTGACTTAGATCACCAATTTTAATAACATCCTTCACGACAATAGTCTGGATTATTGATGATGTCTATGTCTAAAACCCTGAACGATTTGTTATCCACTGATCCGCTGATGTTTCGGAACAATGCTGTTCTGCAGTCTGAGTTGAGCGGGATCACCCATTGCGCCCGGCCCCCTGCTTGCATTAGTACGCATGTATTCGCTAAGGAGCGTTGTTGGCGATTGGGACTTCATGGATGATCGCGGGCTGCAGAGCCGGAAAGGAGCCTGCAGCTGCGTGACGTGTGAGCACTTCAGCTACGGCGTTGACCAGCACTGCCACACACTTCTTGGCATGCAACATGCGCCAGAGGCAACTCGTGCAAGGCGATCACCTCACCAAGAGCTGCAAGCTCTGGGCGCCGACCTGGCAGAAGCAAGTGGGTTGGGCTCCCGAGGCGGGGTAATCCTCAAAGTGTGAGCTTTGTAACGCCCCTGTTTCGACGACCACAGCCATGACAAGAGAGATTTCTCAGCACATGCAATGGCTACAGAAGGCCTGATCGTTCAGACACCGCGAGGTTCAACCATCCAAAGACTTGACGATGGAAAATTTGTGGTGTGCGACAGCGAGAACGTGTGCTCCTCTGCCCGCAGCCTTTACCTGGCTGAAGAGCAACTGGAGGAGATGGAGCATGGATACCGGTTTCCTTACGCAACCAGCTTCCGAAAGGTCTGAGCCTCACAGCCATGGGTCAGTGGGCTCCAGGCAAGACCAGGCTGATCAGCCACCCAGTTTTGAGGTGTCCGTTGAGCGACGCCCAGACGTGGCTATTCCGCAGTGACAAACCGTTCTTCAACGACAAGCTGTTCTGCAAAGACAAGGGCAAGAGGGCATGATTTGGCGGTTGCGGCAGGTGAATGACTGGCAGCCAACCATCCGAACAATTTGATTACTTGATTCAGGCTCAAGTACGTCAAGCTGATCTTATTGCGTGCAAAAGATTGCAGGATTCTCTCCAACAAGCTGCTTTGCATTCAAAAGGTTATCTGGGTCAGGAAACATTCTATCGGCAGCTTGAAGATGGTTTCATTGAGTATAATGTGAGACTACGGTTTAGTGATATTCAATCATGCCTCGCATGGATTGATAGTCCCATTCGTAGACGTTATCTTCATCAAGCGGAATCCAGGTTTGTTCTTCAGTTCCGATCCGGAATTCACGAACCTTCGTTTGACCTCTGGTTGACGTCGCAACTACCAGATCCACCACCAATCTGGAAAATGAATCTGTTGGTTTGGCTGGCGCTTTACCCGTCGGTGATGCTGCTCAGCTTAATCAGCGTTGACAGCTTGGGAAGGTTGCCGTCGGCCCTGAACGTGTTGGCAAGTACTGCAATCACCGTGGCCTTAACGGGGTGGCTTTTCGTTCCGCGACTGGCCAGGGTCTACAGGGGATGGCTGGTAACACAATCACAGCGCTTGAATCTGGCTGGAAGCGGCTCGATTCTTGCTCTGCTGATGGTTTGTTATGCGATGTTCAGTGCGCCCAATGTATTGAATCTGATGAATCCATCTGTCCGGTAATCATGATGTAGCTGGATGCTGAGTTGACGACGTTTTCAACAGGATGCAGGTGGTCACCATTGAGATCTCTACAGAGGCAACAACGGCAGATCAGAGGTTGTCTGGGAGACCTGATTGATCACAACAGGAAGGATGCCCAGAACGTCATCGATTGTTTTCTGAGGGGATGAATCACGTTGGACATGATGCGTCAAGGCGTACAGGAGAGACATCATCTCAGCCAACGGCAGGTCTTATCACGGGGCGCTGGCAGTGTTGCTGCATCCGCTGGGCTGGTTCTCGACGACCCCATCAGGCGAATCAAGACCGGCGGACATCGTCAGACAGGACAGCGAAAGATCCTGAGCAGCTTGCCCTCATCCGTTCTGAACTCGCCGTCTTTGATGCAGCCTGCATCGACAGGGGGAATTCTTGAGCCGATGTGTGTTGTGTAGCTGTTTGAGCTGTTGACTGCTGTTGTCAGCACAATCACGAGTGCTGCCACTGAGAGCAGACCAGCAATGAGTGCACGCATGTCTTACCGGGATGGCAGTTCAAGTCTGAAGATGACATGTCTCACGCGTGGATGCGTCGGACCCAAGGCACAGACACGGTGTCTTGGCTTGTTTGTGTTTGATGAACAGTCAACTCAGTTGCACTGATTGTTGACTCAGCATTCAAACCTGATGGATGTATTCGGTGTCAGTTGATTGGCTGCCACTTGAACAACGAGTGACGCCTGTGCAGTCATGTATTGCATCACTGATTGATACTCAGGCGCACCGGATCATCAATCGCCATGGGTCCAGACGTCACCACACTGAGACGGATGCCTGCCGTGACCTTGTTGTGGCGAGCTGTGGCCCGGAGGATTCCCATCTCCTCCGGAAATTTTCCCTGAGCAAGAGTTGTGACCACACAGCGAGGGCAGCCCCCGTCAACACGCAGCTGTAGTTGCTCTCCAATTGTGAGCAGCCCTCCCACCCATCCTTCCTCGACAAACCCCTCCTTTCCCGGAGTCGGTTCAATCAACAGGTTGGGGCGGAAGCGCTCCACCGCAAAATCAAGATCCGGTTCTCGCTGCTTCAGGGCTTCAAGGGTTGCGGTGCTGATCGCATGGATCGAGCAGGCATCGAAGAACGTGCCCTCCGGCATCTTCAGCTCAGTGGTCACGTTCTGAAAATCCCGCTCGGGTACATCGGGCCAGTACTGGTCCAGGCTGGCTCCCGGGGGAGCGAAATCCAGAAGACTGATGTCCCGGCCAAATGTCTTCGACAGCAGAGCCACCAACGATGGATCATCACTGCATCGTGTCTGCGCTGGTTCATCCACACCCGCCAACGGGCCCGTCACGGCAACGGTGGGCAAGGGGTGTCCGTCGACAGGTTCGCAGGTGTATTCAGCGGTAAACGCCAGAAGCTGCTTCCAGAACCTGGGGTTCTTGGCACTTGCAACGCGAGCTGTTGATCGATCCCAGAGTGCGTATCCGCGGTCTCCCACGACGCCGCTCGGCCCAATGGTCAATCGGCCTGGACTCTCTCCAAGCATCGACTTGATCGGGTAACGCCAGAGACGTTTGACGTGTCCCACCAGCTCGCCATGCATTCGAGCCGATCAGCAACCTTGATGACTATCAGGTTGATCACTGCATCCGATGGTCACAGGCGCTACTGACATGGCGATCTGGAGCAGCGAACCAACGTTCACCTGACGTGGAAATTCGTGGCTTTTAAGAACTCACAGGATGATCAGATGTCAAGCAACAATATTTTTGGATGAATGATTGTGTTTCCGGTGACGTCATGGCATTCATCAATCTGAGAAAGCTTTCAGCGCCAGGTTCAATGTGAGCATCCATTGTTCTTCACCTTGCACGATCACCAGTGTGATTGAACAACGGACCGCGTCCCAAACTGGGTCAGACCGAATCGAGCAAGATCCCTCGCTTGGGTGATGTGATCTGAAGGCGGAACAGTGATGGTGAGTTCACGGCAAGAGCCCATCAACCAAACAATAAAAATCATCATGAAAAACCTCACAAAACCATTCTTTGCAGGCATCCTCGGAACCATCGCTGCTCTGGGCGTCGCTGTGACCACCAGCCCCAAGGCAGAAGCTGGGACTCTTTACTGGAACAACAATGGCGGTGGCATCGTTGTCAATCGTGGTTACTACTACGACCCTCGTCCTGGTTATTACAACGTTCGGGCTCGCCACTACGGAGGACGAGGTGCTGTTGCAGGTCCTAATGGAGCCTGCGCGCGCGGTTACTACGGTCGCAGCGGATGCGTCCGTTACTGATACCAGGTCGGGACGCCTGATGCTGCAGACTCCGGCGGCTGAAAGTTATACAAAACCCGCAAGGGAAAGACAGGGCAGTTTGATTGTGCTGATCGATCTCCCGACCAAACCTCCATACACATCACAGAGCGATGACAATGGCAGCTTTCTGTTTGCCCTGACAGGGCTTGTCCATCATCATCATGCTCTGTGATCTGAATCACAGGGCCATATCAGCAGGCAAGTCAGTATTGAAATGTTGACATTTAATTTCCCCAATCTTTAACGCACCCATGGCTGAACATTCTGGGCAGACTCTACCCGAATTGAATTTCGATCTCGACCTAAATAAAAAGGGACGAGGTACATACGACGATGGAGAATTTGTCTTTAAGCGTGGCGATGAACCCTACAAAAGCAGTGCTGGGAAGCTTCGCCTAAAAAGTAGAAAAGGTGGGGACGCAGTGATTGCCAAGCTTTTTTCCGATCTAGATGGTAACGGTCGTTTCTCCAAAGATGAACTGATTTTTAAAGGATCGGTTGAAGGGGATGGTCTTCACGATCGACTTGAAGAATCGTCAGGCAAGATCCAATGGGATTACGACGATTGCACTCCATGTCGGCGAATGCCATTCAATCTGCTGTCCATTAACCCGAGTGGCTCTGAAAAAGTTGACTTCCTTAGTGTTGTATTGCCTGGGAGCGCTCCTGGTCTCGAGGTTGGTCATTTGATGGACGTCATGTGAAGCCTCCAATGTCGTTGCTGTGATGCAGATTGACCCCGTCAGCACTGGCGGGGTTTTTCGTTGCCTATTTGGACGTGTGACCAAGATCACAGCTGCAGATGACTAGGGTCATCACACGGGTCGTTGATTGTGGAGATGGTGGGTGCATCGGAGCGGACGCTCCTGATGTCCCTTACCACACGCACCAGACGTCATGACTGACTCCCAAAACACTGAAAGCCAAGTGCAGAGCCGTGATGGCATGTATGCACATAAACGTCCATTGATCGCTGCAAAGTTTGTTTTAAAGCAAGGCCTTCGTCTTGGAGCAATCGGTTGCTTGGTCGCGACTGCCCTGGGTACTGCTTATGCATGCGATGAACCCCATTTGCATCAAACAACACGCTCAGTGGGTTTTCTTCGCGACTGCGCTGGGCAAACGCCGGCATCAGTTGCCTCAATCAATTCAGATTGCCTGAATGTGCAGCAAGGCTTGGTTGGCATCGGATCAACAGTCACTGTTCTACAGGGAGTTAACCGAACTCTTTCAGGGCAACAAGGTCTTTGGTATGAGGTACGTATCGTGCACAATCAATCTACTCAAAAAGCATCTGGCAATGCCCAAGAAGGTGCAATTGGTTGGTTAAGGGCAAACAAATTCTGATTAGAAGCTCAGTTCGAAATCCATCCCTTCGCTGACTCAAAAACGAGATCAGCAGTCAAGGGGTTCGGCGCCCGTATTGATAGCCAGTTCTATTGCGAATTTGAAGGAAAAACGATGCAAAGGCAGTGAACCACTGACAAGGTCTGGCCGTGTGTCTGGCCGGGGCGTTGTGATTGTCGCTATCGATCTCCCGACAGAACCACACACACCTCCTCGTCAGCAAATGGCGGGGTTTATGTGTTTGAACATCAGATACAGACAGGGCTGGTTAATCAGGGCTAAAGATGGACTAGCTATGCGCTGCAAGGATGCCTCGTGTCACAACTGCCTTTGCTGCGGCCTTGGCCCTGTTCATGCCAGTAGGACGCCCGTTGCTGGTTGGGCTGACGCCTGCCATTGGAATTGGTGCAGGGTTGCTGACGACGCAGGCAGCTTATGCACAAACTGCTACCGATTTGTTAAATTCAGGGTTTCACAAAGCAGAAAGCGGAAACCTCAAAGGTGCTATTGCTGATTGGACCAAGGCAATCGATATGTATCCTCAATATGCATTTGCTTATTACAATCGTGGGAAAGCGAAAAGACACTTAGATGATTATGAAGGGGCTATTTCTGATTATTCAAAAGCAATTGAACTTAATCCTAATTACTACCAGGCTTACACCAACCGTGGAATTGTTTTAGAAATAGTAGGTGATCTCAAAGGTGCCTGTAAGGACTGGAAAACAGCAGAAGCACTAGGGGATACCTTGCCGATTGAATGGGTAAGAAACCAGTGCTGACATCTGAGGCTGTCTGATTTCAACTTTTTCAATGCAGTCCTCGTCAGCAATGGCGGGGTTTTTGTTGTCCGTGGCTCAACAGCACAACAGCGGGGAACACTTGAGACAGTCACGTCTGATCTATGAACTTCGACACACGCATGGCGCCCTGTCTGCTTGAGCAACTCCTAAAGCGAAGTCCGCGTCACCTCCAACGCGCCGATCACATGGTTGGTGATGAGGCAGGGAACAGGGAATCCTGCTGGTGCACATTGGTGGAATTGCCGGAGCAGTTCTTTAAGCGTGCATCCCTCGGTCGTTCAATGCTGTTACTGACGCGTAAACCTGTCAACGGCTTTGAAGAGCTCAGGAAGTCGTGCGTAAAAACAAGAGGTGAATCCTGTTCTTACGCACGTTTTACTCACAGGCGATTTGGGGATTTGCCGAGATCGCAGTCGGGGAGACAGGATTCGAACCTGCGGCATCTTGCTCGCATAGCAAGCGCTCTCTACGATCAGCGCGATTCGGCGACCTTGTGAGCACCCTCCTGCGTTGACCTGGCGCAGCAGCAACAGCGATCAGCGTCCGTTGCAGGCAGAGAGGAGCGGCATTACGCCGCCACCAACTGCATGAGGCGATGCTTCGCCTCGGCGATGCAGAGCTGTCCCGAGCCGCGAACGAGTCTTACTCCCACGGCATAACCGCATTTTTACATTCCTCGCTAACTGGCCATTCTTCCCCACCCCTCCTTGCCACAGTCACGCTATTCATCCATGCAGCAATTCGCACATTTACACATTGGCCCCATTTGTCTTCTACATACTCAGCAATTGGAATTACAACAGCCAAGGTGATCCCAGGAGCAACAATGAAAATAAGTATCGACCGCCTTATAAACCAAAGACAACCTTCTTCTTTAGCTTTTTTAGACATCACTAACGCTGCATCCCGCTGTTCATTATCTCCGTTTAGGTCATCGCTCGGCGTGGCCGACCTGCCGCGCACTCGTCGGGACAAGCTGAAGCCTCGGATCGTGATGCTGGTTGATCGACTGCAAAGCGACAACAGGCAGCTGCAGAAATGGCACGACGATCACTGGGTAGACAACACCCTTCATTGGCGGATTTGATGGTGCAGCGCAGAGAGGTGCTGCCGTGATCTGAGGGCTCCAGAAGTCAGTTGTGGACTGCGAACTGATTGGCACTGTCCATGCTGTCAGTGCGTTTTTCTACCAAAGTCATAAGGCGTTACGAGAGTTTTCTGGGATTCATCAAATGACCAAATGATCCGTTGCGGATCGCCGTTCATCGACCCATATTTAATCCACGCGGATATGGGGAGTTCTTCCACACGCGACGGCTTCGGGAGAGCGACCCGATGGCTGGCAGAACCCCTGTCTCCTGCGTGAGCGATCGCGGGAGACAGTGTTCTGTGACAACAAATCAGTAGAAATTTGGTGTGTTTGGCGAGGATTTCTGTATCGCGGCAAACGTGCAACTACAGGGCCGCATCGCTCGGGAAGAACAGCGTTCTTCTCGCGGTCCTGTAGCCCCCTTCTCGCGAGTCGTCAGACCGCAAGGAAGGTGCTGCCTAGGGAGGCAGCCAATTTCATGGGCCGTCTTTAGAGGCTTCAGCGCACAGGCGGTGAACAGCATTCCCAACCCGTCTTGAGCATCGCCTGCCAGGCTTCGATGTCGTTGTGGCGCAGCATCCGCCGTCTTGTCCCAAATGAAGATGTGCCTGGTCGGACGGCTAAGTGCTCATGCCGTTGCTAAGAATGATTTCCATCCTCGGTATTTGCGATGCCTAGCGACCACGACCACGACCACGACCACGACCACGACCACGACCACGACCACGGTCACGACCATGGTCATGGACATGACGAAGAGGTTCTGGAGTTATCACCGAAGAAAGCTGCCAAGGTGAAATTCCTGGACGATGACGCCCAGATCCATGTGGATGGCCTCGAAGAGGGAACCTTCGCGATTGCCTCGGGCAAAAAGCAACTTAAGAAGTTGATGAAGTCCGATGCTGATGTGATTTACAACGAGAAGAGAGGGAAGCTGTATATGAATGCCAACGGTGAGGAGAATGGCTGGGGTAAGAAAAAATTTGGTGGTTTGATTGCCACATTTAAAAGTAAACCTGAGTTAACCGCAGACCAATTTGAGGGACTGGAATCCTTCTCGGCCGATCCGCTGTCTGGGGACCATGATCATGATGTTGATGAGACATCCATGCAAACAATGTTTTCAAGCAAGTCGGCTGCTAAAGCGGCAGCAAAAGATTTTGGCTGTAAGGGTGCTCATAAACATGGAGACGCTTGGATGGTTTGTAGTAACATGGCAGACATGACGATTCCAGCGGGGAGTGACATTGAAGAGGACCATTCAGGACATGATCATTCAGATCATCATGATGACTCTGATCATGATCATGGCTCCCATCGCATTGTTTAGGTGCGTTAGTAGTCAGGAGTTTCCTCTTTTAAGGATATCTAATAACAATACCTATGAGAAATTGACGTCAGCAATAGCAGGGTATTTGTTGCTGGGTGCTCTGCGCCCCATACGTTTGGGGTCAGCGGATTGGTGGATGGCATCGCTCCCAACCTGTTTTCAGCATCGTCTCCCAGGCTTCGATGGCGTTGTGGCGCAGCATCCGTCGCCGGGTCTGCGGGATTGGGTAGTCGGGTGGCCGCCAGTGAAACGTCCGCAGGATCACCCACTCCGCACGAGTCGAAGGCGAATCGGGTTTGAACTGAACAACCTTGTGCTGATCGGCGTTCACAAGCCAACCCTCACCACCTGCACTCACAGGTTGATCGTTGGGATCGGGTCGGTACCGGGGCATCGGTGAAATCTGGCCAGCCATCTCGAAGGCCATCGTTAGGGATTCCCTGCACCCGAACGATCAGCGCCTAAGCAATTAAGTACATAGCAGTGTCCCGTTAACTAGGTCGGGCAGTGGACAAAACCCCGCGGGTCAGTCCACCGGCTCGCAGTGATTGCCATCACAGCTCAGAGCGCACTGCGGCTGATTCATGCCGTACTGCCAAGGTCTGCGAATGGCCCAGTAGATATCCACTAGGCCGAAGATGTAGGAACCGAAGCGCTGCAGAAAAGAGCGGTGTTTCATGACTTCAACCTGCCAAAGCAACAACGGCCTCGACAACGGTTCACACTGGATACTTAACAAAGCCAGCTCTGCAAAGTCTCCACACAGGCTTCAGCTGATTCGAACGGGAGTACATTGCGGCCGGAGATCGTTCGGATCTCAGCCCGCGGCAGTTTGCTTTTGAACGTGGCGATCCGCTCGTCCGCGTCATCCCAACGCCTGGAACGACCGATGCCGGTGGCATCTCGCCCAAACACCACCAGCACAGGAATCGACAGGCTGCACAGCTGGGGCTCCCAGTTGCCTCGCCAGAACCCCGCCAGGAAGGAGAACACTGCCCAGCGGCTGGCCATGGGTGCCGATCCCTGCTCCAAGGTGGACAGCCATTCCTCATCGACGGACTCTGGTTCAGCGAACAGGTTTTTCTCAGAGAAGGAACGCAGAAACGCTCGTCGCCTGGCGTAGCGATAGAACAGGCTACCGATCGGCCCGCTGAACAGCACGCCCCAGAGCTGCTGGGCCCGCTGCAGAGAAAACGGCTCGCTGAGTACCCTCCAGCCGGGGGGACTGATCGTCACCAACCGGCTCACAAGATCCGGTGCCCGCTCGATCAGCGACAGGGCGATCGGCAGTGAGGCGCCCTGGCTCACGAGTACCACCGGTCCGTCATCTAGCGCCCGCAGCTGCTGTTCCAGTGGAGCAACCCAGTCCTCGACAGTAATCGCCCGTTTTTGCATCGGCGCTTCGCCACAACCAAGCAGGTCGGGGGCCAGCAGCAGCCGGGATTCGTCTCGGTCCCGCCAGCTCCGGCGGAAGCGCTCCCAAAACCTCGACGACAAACCAACGCCAACTGGATGAATCAGCAACAGTGGTTCAGTCATCACAAGTGGGCTTCCCACGGGAAAGGAATCGCAGTCTGGGAGTCCTGGCCCAACGCTGCGAAATCCGCGGGAACGTCTCTGCAGCGGCGTCGTGGCGATGTGACCAGCGTGATTTCGAGGCCGACGAGCGCGTCAGCTATATGCGGTTGGAGGGCTGGGAGGAGATGCAAGTGCCGTCAGAACTCGATGGGATGAGCTGCTGGAGGAGATGGTGGCCTCCCTGCCGCGCCCGCGTCTTGAAGAGCTGAAGCCTCGGATCGTGATGCCGGTTGATCGACTGCAAAGCGACAACAGGCAGCTGCAGAAATGGCACGACGATCACTGGGTAGACAACGCCCTTCATTGGCGGATTTGATGGTGCAGCGCAGAGAGGTGCTGCCGTGATCTGAGGGCTCCAGAAGACAGTTGTGGACTGCGAACTGGTTGGCACTGTCCATGCTGTCAGTGCGCTTTCTTACCAAAGTCATAAGGCGTTACGAGAGTTTTCTGGGATTCATCAAATGACCAAATGATCCGTTGCGGATCGCCGTGCATCGACCCATATTTGATCCACGCGGATATGGGGAGTTCTTCCACACGCGACGGCTTCGGGAGAGCGACCCGATGGCTGGCAGAACCCCTGTTTCCTGCGTGAGCGATCGCGGGAGACAGTGTTCTGTGACAACAAATCAGTAGAAATTTGGTGCGTTTGCCAAGGATTTCTGTATCGCGGCAAACGTGCATATACAGAGATCGCATCGCTCGGGAAGAACGCAGTTCTTTTCGCGGTCCTGTAGCCCCCTTCTCGCGAGTCGATGACCGCTAAGAAGGTGCTGTTTGTCCGCTGTCGTGGCAGAAAAGCCTGAATGTGCCGCTGACCTACCTGAAGTACTGAAGCGGAATCCCGAGGTTGCTTCTCTTGGTGATCCTGTTCAGCTTCGGTTGCAGGAGTTGCTCGTGCTCTTGAGTCAGTTGATGAGTCGCCTCAGGTGAAATGATGCGCTGCTTGGTGTCATTGGTCTACTGTCATTTTCTGCCAAAGAGCCATGGTGTTCCAAGAGGGGCTTTCTTGACGGGTGCCTCTTTGCTCCGATGGACAGTGGGTGTCCTCGGGCGTTGGGATGCACCTGACTCTCTCTGCTCTAGGGAGTCAGCCCAGCGTGGTTGTGCTTTCGTCCCGCTCCAAACAGCTGATAAAAAGAAAATAAGCCGATCCCGCATATGAGCATTTTCGGTTTGAGCGTAAGGTTTTCACGGTCAGGTGAAATTCCCGCCATAATCGAACAAACCTTAGACACACCATGCTTCGTATTTCAGCAGCCCTTTGTGCCACTATCCTGCTCTCTGCTCCAGCCTTCGCAGGCTCCGGTGGATGCCAGTACAGCCAGGACAAAGCAGCTGAAACGACTGATCAAAAAAAAGAATCTCAGTCTTGATCAAGCATCCTCTAATCCAAAAGATTTGGAGACTCGCTACATGGCGCTGGCGTCTGCAGCTTGCGCTCAATGCTCCCTTTGGGCTCTTGTGGATTGCTGATAAAACCAATCCAGCCGTACACACGTTTGACATGTCAGTGCTTTCAACGCTTCATGCTGAATGGCTTGCTCCGATGATTGGAATCGCTTGATCTCCCCTAACTTCCCTCGCTGAGCTGAACAGAGACCACACTTCACTAAGCAGGTGTTTTATGAAGTCTGGCCAGCCATCTCTGATGGCATATTTAGGGGTTCCCCACATAGGAATGAATCGATACTCGCTTGAATGAATGAACATCAAGCATGACCACCCGCAAGGATGATGTGATCTGAAGGCATCACGTTAAGTTGAGCTTTTGCTCTTACGAAGATGACTGCGATGCTGCGATGTTTGAATCGTTTGTTCTTAATAAGGCTGATAGCCATGACCGCACTCATGACTGCTCCAGCAGAAGCTGCAAACCTTGTCGGTCGGTACCGTTGCGTCGGTAGCAATCCCAACAGCGGCCAATATCAGGCGAGCATCGTTATTGAACGTTCAGGCGAAGGGTATCGGTTGACTTGGACGATCGGCGGCGCAGTTCACCATGGCATTGCGATTCGAACTGGCAATGTTTTGGCCTCGAGTTGGTCCCCTGGTCCTAATCAACATGGGATTGTGTCTTACAGGATTGGAAGGGGAGGGAATCTCAGGGGGCTTTGGGCGCAATATCCCGATGTTTCGCGTCTCTTCCCTGAGGACTGTGAACCGACGCGCTGATCAAGAGATTCGCCTGCGAGCGTAAGCTTCAAGCAGCATGGAGATGGAATGTGTTGTCCCATAGTCCCAGAAAGGCATTGACAATTGATTGGATACTTTCATTTCACTAACTGTCCATATCAATGCTTGTGCAAATATACAATTTAAGCAAAATATTAAGCAAAGTGCAGGTACGGTAATTACGATAAAGGAAAGTTACTGCAATCAATTTGGTCTTTCTTGGCGTCTCTAATTTGTTAGTGTCTATCTCAACAAAATATGAAACGACCAAAGCTTTCAACACCCCATGATTTTGAGTATGCAATCAAGTGGGAGGAATTACGTTCTGAATACTTTCGATTGCGGGGGCAAGTCCAACTTGCTGAACTTTCAAACAGTCTTAAGCATGAGTTGGAGTGGCGGCTTGCGCTCTTGAATCGTAAAAACAGCGATCAGCCTACTGACCAGTTAACCAATGCAGGATGGTATCCCCGCTCAGAGTCTTTTACGCATGCTGGATGGGCCCTAGATGCGAAAATCCCTGTATCGGCTTAGGCCGACCAATTGGCTGATGCGAATGTTCAATATCTTGTATCATCACAAACTTTATCTAACTCCTCAGAAGTTTTTAAAAACCTGAACTAGTGCTGTTGAAAGTAAGAGTGCACCGATGAGTGTAAGGAGTTTCTTAAGAGCAAGCCTGCAGATGCTAAAGATGGCATCTAATCCACCGGGATCAGCTTCCATTGAGCGTTGTCTGGAATCTCTAGAGATTTCTTCAAATCCTTAGGCTCTTCCAAAGCCCTCGCCACTCGGGAACGCGGCAAGTCACGTAGTCGAAGTTCTCGATACGCAGACCACCAAGTCGGGTGGGGTATCCATACCAACCACTCACCCATCGACTCCCGTCGTTCAAATCCCCTCGAATCCCGCATTGTCCTGTTCCTACTGAATGAACTCGTCTCAGCGATAATGGCTGATGACCCTGACCCCTTCAAAGGGTGGCTACGTGGCGGGCTAGAGGACCTCGGAAAGCCTGCAGTGGAAGAGTTGCTTTGGGACTGGCTAGCCCCTTTCTTGACTAAAGATGAGAGGGACAGGCTGATTGGTTGGCACTTGGGGGGTGAGTCTCTAGTGCTTCAGGTGAGAGGGCGATCTGGGCTTTCGATGTGAGCTACGTCTCACATCCAAATTCTGGCTCCAGCTCATTTCGACCTGGTAATGCTTAGCCGGTTGCGCCAACAAAGCCAGCGAAGACGCAGGAGATGACTGTGATCAACTCAGTGAGTCTTCCCAAGGGAGCGTTAATTCAATCTCATGAAGTAAAGCGTCGGCTTCCTCCTCTTTGTCTTCCATTAGAAGCCAAGCCACCCGCTGCCACATGAACTGGTCAAGCCGTTGGTCTTTAACAAGCTTGAAAGTCAGGTCTGGTACATGCTCTGCATCACTAGAAAATTGAGCAGGAAAGACAGCAGGGGCGTCTACTCATCAGTCTTAGCTGTCTTGATCCGAGAGCAGTTGTCTCAATGAGCAGCGTTGGCAGTTCTTAGGTGCTTCTACATGCGATTGCAGCGGTTGGTTATTGATGAGTGTGATTACCCAGCTTCAGCAGCCCAACCCATCTCCTTCTGCCAGGTAGGAGCCCAGAGCTTGCACTTCTTAGTGAGGTGATCGCCTTGCGCCAATTGCTTCTGCCTGAGGTTGCAGCCAAGAAGCGTGTGGCAGTGGCGGTCTACGCCGTAACTGAAGTGCTGGCACGTCATGCAGATGCAGGCACCCTTCCACCCCTCCAGCTCGCGATCGTCAACAAAGTCCCACTCCTCCACGGCTATCTGACAAGTACACCAGTACTAGTACAGGCATGGCCGACAGCGCAACAGCGCCATTGGACAATGGAGAGGGGGCCGTACTTGGGAACCCTTCGCCAGCTAGCCGATCGGACTCATGGTTCTCCTGACAACACTGGCGAGCCTTGCGCTTGTCCCTTTCAGCTTCGTCCATCACAACGACTCTGATCCTTACGGGTGGCACATGAGCTGCGAGCGTTTCCAGCAGCGCGCTGTCGAAATCGCCGCTGACAAAAACGTCAGCTACGCCTGGCGGATGAAGCTGATCGGATACCTGATGACGAAGCTTGAGGATCCCTCTTCCTGCGAGCTGGATCTGGCCGTCCTTCAACAGTTGCGAATCCCCGACCAGAGAAAAGCCCCAGCTCACCAGGCCAGGGCATCGTCGTTCTCATGACAACGGTCTAACCAGGCTGATGAGTATTTATACGTACGGCTTCCACTACCTGCTAAATCCTGTCAATGGCCGCATTTGATCGCTGAGCTGAGATCTGAAGCTGACTGATTTCAACTCTTTCAAGGCATTCCCCCGTCAGCAATGGCGGGGTTTTTCTGTTTGCAGACCAGGCATAGACAGGGCTCAAAGATGAAGGCTAGAGATGGACAAACCGCGCACTGAAAAGCTTCATATAACGCTGGGCTGACTCCCATGCTTCTCAAGAGAGAGCCAGTGATCTCCCAGCGCCCAATGTTCACAAAAGAAGCCATTGGATGGAGGTGTCTGGGGACCCTCCATAGACAACATCACATCTATCAGGCGTTCAGTGCCGTTCGGATGCATCGATTGCATCAACCAAATGATCCGCTGCTGCAATCACTCTGGTCCGGACCAAAGTAAAGGCTGCCGACCACCTGGGTATCAACCGCACCACTCTGCGGCGAGGACTCGCCACTGTCTGAATTAACGGAACTGAGATTCCAAAAGACCTAACCAGCAGGAAACACTCAAGGCAGTCACGCCTGAACCATGACCCTCGGAACCCACATTGCTCTGTTCCTGCTGAATGAACTCGTCTCAGCACTCAGAGCCAATGGCCCTGACAGCTTCAAGCGGTGCCTTTGTGGCGGGGTGCAGGACTTAGGTAAGCCTGCGGTGAAGGAGCTGCTTCTGGACTGGCTTGCCCCATTTCTGACTAGACGAGAAGGACAGGCTGATTGCTTGGCACTTGGGCGTGAGCCTCTGAATCCCTGGTATCGCAGTGCTTCTGGCCCCCTGTGACCAACCTCACAGGCAGATCTGACGTAGGTCATCAACTGGTCCGGTGATTCCGGAGATGGTGTGTGCATCGGAGGGGAACGACCCCAACGACATCAACATCTCAATCAAAAACAATGACTTACTCACACTCTCTGAAACAGGTGAAATTCTCACTTCTCCTGCAACGCATGTTTGGTAACAGGAATCCTGCATACGATGCTGATGATATCCGCACAAATGATGGTCTCAATCGCAACTACAGAACGACTCCGCTGAAAGACTCTTTAACCATCCAACATGACAATCCAATTGAGGCTGATTCCTACAGCTTCAATATGCTGACAGGCCGCTTTCTTGAGGTTGCAAATAGGAGGAAAAACTACATGCGAATCAATGGAATGGAGGACTTTTCTGCAAGACATTCGGACGCGGAAATGAATATTACAGGCACTGAAGTTTCCAACCAGATCCAACCTGGCACAGGCGATGATTATGTTCAAGCCATGGGAGGTAACGACACGATACGCGGCAAAGGTGGCGATGACACCCTCTCAGGAGGAGCCGGAGACGATTACATCGACGCTGGTTTGAATGATGATTTGTTAATTGGTGGAGAAGGCTATGACCGGCTTCGTGGAGGCATAGGAGCTGATACGTTCCGTCTCAGCACTGGACACGGTATTGACCACATTATGGATTTCCATGATGGAGAAGACAAGATCGAAATCAGGGCCATCGACGGTTTCGACAACGTCATTGTGCGCCCTGGTGCTAATGGAAATGCGCATATTTTCAACAACAACGGCCATAATAGGGTTGCTGTTGTCTATGGCGTGGATGCTGCAGATCTCACTGTTCAAGGTGAGGTGATTGCCTGACCATGCTGCTGGGGAGCCTGATGTTTGAGAAAAAGATCTCCTCTCAAAACTGAAAGCCATACAAAACCAATCGTTGGGAAAGACAGGGCAGTTTGATTGTGCTGATCGATCTCCCGATAAAACCTCACACACATCACCCCGTCAGCAATGGCGGGGTTTCTGTATTTGCAGATCAGATACAGACAGGGATCGTCAATAAGGGCTAGAGATGGTCTAGCCATGCAGCTCTTAAGATACCTCGCGTTACAACTGCCTTTGCTGCTGCCTTTGCTCTGTTCTTGCCAAGAGGACGCCCGTTACTGGTAGGGCTTACTTCTGCTGTTGGAATTGGAGCAGGGTTGCTGTCAACGCAAACAGCTTATGCACAGAATGCTACCGATCTGTTGAATTCAGGGCTTGATAAAGCAAAAAGTGGAAATCTAAAAGGAGCTATTGCGGATTGGACTAAGGCAATCGAGATCTATCCTAAATATGCCCTTGCCTATTACAATCGTGGGCTTGCGAGAGATAAATTAGGCGATTTCAAGGGCGCCATTGTCGATTACACAAAAGCAATTAAAATCAACCCCAATTATGTTAGGGCCTATAACAATCGCGGTAATTCTAAACATAGTTTAAAGGATTATCAGGGAGCAATTTCTGACCATACAAAGTCAATTAAGATTGACCCCAATGATGCAAACTACTACTACAATCGTGGCAATTCAAAGAGAGAATTAGGTGATCTCAAAGGTGCTTGCACCGATTGGAGAAAAGCAGCAGAGCTTGGGGATGAAGATGCTGCTCAATTGATTAGAAATCAGTGCTGACATCTGACGCTGTCTGATTTCGACTCTTTCAGGGCGTCCCCCGTCACAACCAACGGGATCTGGTACTTGGCTTTGTTGATGCTGAATTTGGGTGGGTGGATTTGCTCACAATCAAAATCAACCGTTCAATGGCCTCTGAGAACGGTTGCGCAGGAGCCGTCCTCGACGTGTCTTGAGAGTTGATGGAAGTGACGACCATGGCAGAGGCCGTCCTGTGGCCACCGAGTAGGTGGTCTCAGTGATTCTGTTGCCGGGTCCGTTGATTTCGAGCAGCGTGAACGTTTGTTGTGGTGCAGAGCCTCCTTGCAGTAAACGCCGAGGTCCACTACCAAGCGCTCCAAGTTGAATGAGATCGAGTTGGCCACGGCGTCCTGAAAACCAGGCGTGGTGATGACCACTTATGTACGCGTTTACGTTGGCGGTCTCCATCAGGTTCTGGAGAACGTGCTCTTGGTTCAAGATTTCACCAGCACGATCTTTGTTTTGCCCAACGCCGACCAATGGCAAATGGCCCACGACAAAACGTGCCGCAGCACGTGTTGATGCCGACGAGGCCAATTGATGTTTTGCCCAGATCAACTGGTTGTCTGGGATGTGGGCGGAGCTGGCATCCCAGATCAGCCAAAACAGCCCTTGTTGTGACACGGTGTAATGAAATGGGAATTGGGAGGCATCAATGAAGTCAAGGCCTATTTGTGAGCGGATTGGCATCCAAAATCGACGTACAGCGTCCCGATCAGCCTTGAATCCCGGTGAGCCATCGTGATTGCCGATGGTGGGAAGCAAAGGGATGCCAGCAATTCGCAGCGGGTGAAGCACAGTGGCTTCGAAGCTGCTCCACATCGCATCAAGCTGTTGACGTGTGAGGCCGTGTTTCTGGCCAGCAACCATGTCTCCGGCACAGACAACGAGGTTTGGTTGAAGAGCGATGAGCTGATGCAACCCCTGATGGACGGCGGGGATATAGCTCGTTGATCCATAGCCGCTGTTGAGGTCGCTGATCAGTCCGATACGCAGTGGAGCCTGCGGTTTGGCGAGCGCTGGCATGGCTGCAGCACCGAGGCCGGTTCCAAGCAGCAGCTGCAACATTTGGCGACGGTGCAGCAGCACAACAGCAATCGAAGCAAGATGGATTGCATCACCTTGCACCTGTTGAGACTGGGCGGCAAGTGTGTATTAAGTATCGACCGATCGAAGGAGATGATCGCGGAGGTGATGAACACGTGGACGGGACGCTCCTGAGAATGTTGCGATGCGGTTTGGATGCGAAAACTGGTGCTGCGCACGATCGACTACAACAACACCCAGCGCAATTTTTGCTTAACAGCGCTGATGGCAATAAGTCGCCTGAGATAGTGGAGCTGTGCATTAAGAGCATGCCAATGGGTACGGCTGTAACAAAACGGGCAGGCCTGGAAATTGTCAAAGCCACGAAGCATGTTTTCGGCTGGACCGAAGCTCATGGCCGGTCTGTTTTGGCGGAACCGAGATTCCAGTTACAGCGACAGCGGGGAACACTTCAGAAAGTCAGGTCTGACCCATGACCCATGACCTTGACCAGCTAGACACGCACTTCCACACGATGGTGAGGTGAAAGCTCATACAGAAGCAGCTGCAACAGCGGCAGTACCTGAAGAAGCGCTGCAAGCCATGGGCAAGGACGGCACGCGCTTCGTGCGTGAAGCGGTGCGCAGGTCATTGCAGCAAGCCCAGCAGCAGCAATAACCGCCCCCCAGTGGTCGATCACCACACGCTGACAACACACTCGCGCGAGAGCAATAAAAAGCCGCCTCTGCAGGCGGCTGAGATTGCCCTCTGGGATAGGGTTCTTGCACATCGGGGAGACAGGATTCGAACCTGCGGCATCTTGCTCCCAAAGCAAGCGCGCTACCAAACTGCGCCACTCCCCGACGCAACCTCATAGTAGGTCTTCACGGTGGTCTGGCCAAACCCCAGCTTTGCCATTGATTCCGACTCAATCTCGTGCTTTGCCCAGTCGTTGACTGGCTTGGACGGCCTTAACTGCAAATGGAAGGGTTCTCATGCGTTGTGACCGGAACCGATGCCCCGCCTTGCTCCGATGGCGATTCTGGCTCGACCGCAAAGCACTTACAAACGTTGATCAATGAGCAAACCGAGATGGCCATTGCACCGTCTGATCGGTCCTTGATGGCGCCTGTCTTTTGTCATGAAAGGGTTGATAACTCCTTCAAGGTTGCTTGCAGATCACCATGGAGAATGGGTGACAGCACCACACTTGAATCCGGGTTGCTTTTTGCTGGTTTTGATGCCGAAATACTGACTTATTGTCGAATCAAAAAGAACATGCAAAAGGATGTTTCGCTAAAAAAAATGATTGGGTAATAACCGATTTTGATTGGAATCCCTGGGATGTAAAAGCCTTCGAGAATCAGTTTCAGTGCAGACAATATCAATCACGCTTCCGCCTTCTTTCAGGAATGCATGGAGCCCTAGGACGCCGATCAAAGCAGGGGCCTGGGTGGAAGACGCCAAAAAATGCCTGTCAGTTTTTCTGATTGAGGGCTCAAGACGCACGGTGATGGCTGTGTTCTGTGTGCTGCGTGAGCACCACGTGCTTTTGTTTCCAACCAACGCTGAATCGTTTCGTGCGATTTCGAATGACAGGGTTTCGAGGTGCTGTTGACCTCCCAGCCCGGTTGATCAAGCACTTGCGTCAGAAATCCCTGGGTCTCTATCGCACCAAGGTGATGAGACGTCTGAGTCCGTGGGCGTTGTTGTGGTTTGTTTTTTGTAGGTATCGATACGGATGTTCGTTTTTCCTTGTTTTGAATGCCGCTGTTAAGAGATCGGCTCCTGAGGCATAAACCTTGGGTTAAATTCGATGGATGATCGGATAGCTGCTCCTCGGAGAATCTGCTTGTCCGATCGGTCTGAGTTCTGAATTTTTGTGATTGCTGACGACGATGAAACTTCTGTTTGCATTCTTCGTTTTGATCTCATCCGGCATGCTGCAATCATCAGCATTCGCTTATGAAAAAACTACGGGTGGGATGATATGGGTATAGACTTTGAGGGTGTCAATCACTACTACCAAAAAGGAATAATCGACTCCGATGGTCACCTCACCATTGTTCACAAGGAAGGCAAATACGGCGATGAATTGCAAGGTTGGTTTGATTGCGCCAAGGGATTGGTTGGTTGGAGTGGGGGTGACCAGTGGTACGTCATCACGGAAGATTCGATGAATGCCATCGCCTTTCGTCGCTACTGCCGATAGTTCGTTGGGCTACCGCCCTCCCCTGAAATCGTCAGGTCCGGCATTCGCCGATCAGTTGTTCGGCAAGTTGGACGCCACTGTCCAGGGCCCCTTCTGCCCGACCAAAGCCAGGCCCTTCAATCCAATCCCCGCAGAAACCAATGTTGCTGGCAGGGCACCATTGAAGTCTCCTTGGTAACGGCCAATTCAACGGCTGAGCGGCTCCCCAGCGCATCATTCCCAGGGGCTCAGGTCGGTTGACATCGCTGGACATCGATTGGAGTCCAGGAATGGCTTGGATCAGTTCCGGCAACAGCAGGCGAAGTCGCTTCTCCTGAGCATCGATTAATCCTGGCTGGCGTTCAGGTGTGATCGCCTGTCCGTCATCCAGTCCGTGGATCACAAGACCCCAGCCTGAGGCTGCTTGCTTCTGGAACGCAAGACGTTCAATCCCCCAGCGCTCCCTGGCTTTGGCTGTCAGCCAGATCTGACGTGGAAAATCCTCTTTGCCCTGGCTTTTGATCTCCAGCATCAGGTTCCAGCGAACGGATGCAGTGCTGTTGCTCAGCACGCTCAAAACCTCGTCAAACAGGGGATCGACGCCTGCCGGAACGGCTTCTCTCAGCGGTATGTCCGGCCAGGCCAACATCGCCAGGGACCGGGGGTGGGCGAGCAGGGTCCCGCTCAGGACCAGCCGCTTTGTCTTCAGCACAACGGCGCCCTCCTCGTCTTTGAGTTCCCAGCCCTCGCTGGTTTTTCCCAGCCAGCGGATGCGACATCCATAGACCTGCTGAAGGTGCGGAGCGGCTTGCTGCAGCAGTCCCTCGCAGACACTGGCCATGGCGGGGTGGCCGCGCAGCCATTCTCCTCCCAGCTGCTCTTCATTGGGCACCTCGACGAATTGGCCCCGATGGTCGAGGCCCACGAAGACACCCCACTCGCGCCTCAGAATTCCGCTGGATCGCAGCGGAGCCAGCACCGATGTCAGGGATGGATTGCCTGGGGTGGAGAGATTGAATCCTGGTGCTCCATGGTCGAGCCTCCAGGTTTGATGGCCTCGCCTTCGGCGAGTCGCCGTCCGTCCCCCGGGGCCGCGTCCAGCTTCCACCAGTGCCTGCGAGCCGTGAAATCCCAGCTGATTGAGACGTGCCAGCACGCTGCATCCGGCGAGTCCAGCACCGATCACAGCGAGATCAACCAGCTTCATTGGCTCTGAAAATCTGGCGAAAAGATAGAGATTCAGGGGAGAAAAAGGTTCTCGAAGCCGCTTTGTGCACGGTGGAGATCAGAGGCCCTTTTTGGGAGTTTTGATGAGCAAGTGCCCCTTTTCCGGCCATGCCGGTGCCGTGACTCCGGATTCCGGCACGACGAACCGCAATTGGTGGCCGAAACAGCTTGATCTTTCGATCCTTCATCAACAGCATCCAGCCTCCAATCCCCTGGGCGACTCCTTCAATTACGCCGAGGAATTCAAAAAGCTTGATTACGAGGCCCTGAAACAGGATCTTTATGCCTTGATGGGTGATTCCCAGGACTGGTGGCCTTCGGACTGGGGTCATTACGGAGCGTTGTTCATTCGCATGGCCTGGCACAGCGCAGGCACCTATCGCAGTGCTGATGGCCGTGGCGGAGCCGGTCATGGAAATCAGCGATTCGCACCCCTGAACAGCTGGCCAGACAACATCAACATCGATAAGGCCCGTCGGTTGCTCTGGCCGATCAAGCAGAAGTATGGCAACAGCATCTCCTGGGGGGATCTGATGATCCTGGCGGGCAACTGTGCCCTGGAGTCGATGGGATTCAAAACCTTCGGTTTCGCCGGCGGGCGGGAGGACATCTGGGCGCCGGAGATCGATGTGTTCTGGGGAACGGAAACCGCCTGGCTGACCGATCAGCGCCATAATGCCAAGGGCGAGCTGGAGCAGCCTCTCTCCGCGACGGAG
Source organism: Synechococcus sp. KORDI-100 (assembly GCF_000737535.1). NCBI lineage: Bacteria > Bacillati > Cyanobacteriota > Cyanophyceae > Synechococcales > Synechococcaceae > Synechococcus > Synechococcus sp. KORDI-100. Next base: position 1,308,917 of record NZ_CP006269.1, read on the forward strand.
ATGGGATTGATCTATGTCAATCCGGAGGGCCCCGAGGGGAACCCGGATCCCTTGGCCTCAGGCCGGGAGGTGCGTGACACCTTTGCTCGTATGGGCATGAACAACGAGGAAACCGTGGCTCTGGTGGCTGGCGGTCACACCTTTGGGAAGGCCCATGGTGCGGCCGTCGCTGACCATGTGGGCGCTGAGCCCGAGGGCGGCAGCCTCGAACAGCAGGGTCTGGGTTGGCACAGCAGTTACGAAAGCGGCAAGGGAGTGCACACCATCTCCAGCGGGATCGAGGGTGCCTGGAAACCCCATCCCACCCGTTGGGATGGTGGCTACTTCGAAATGATGTTCACCTACGACTGGGAACTCGGCAAAAGTCCCGCTGGCGCCTGGCAGTGGCATCCCAAAAACGTGCGAGACGAGCATCTGATCCCTGATGCTCACGACCCCACGAAATCGTCACCGCCGATGATGACGACAGCGGATCTTTCCCTGCGTTTTGATCCCACCTATGAACCGATTGCTCGGCGTTTCCGTGATGACCAGGACGCCTTTGCTGATGCCTTCGCTCGTGCCTGGTTCAAGCTCACCCACAGAGATCTAGGCCCACGATCGTTGTATCTGGGCCCCGAGGTTCCCGAGCAGGTGTTGACCTGGCAGGACCCGATCCCCCCCGTTGATCACCCCCTCATCGAGGGCCCTGAAATCGACGATCTCAAGCAACAGCTGCGGGCCAGTGGTCTTTGCGTTTCTGAGTTGGTCAGCACGGCCTGGGCTTCAGCCTCCAGTTTCCGTGGATCCGATAAGCGTGGTGGAGCGAATGGGGCCCGCCTGCGCCTGGCACCACAGCGCAGCTGGGAGGTGAATCGCCCCGCCCAGCTCGACAAGGTTCTCGGCGTGTTGCAAGGGCTTCAGCAGTCGTTCAATGCCAGCCGCAGTGATGGCAAGCGCGTGTCCCTAGCGGATCTCATCGTGCTCGCCGGGGGTGTCGGCGTGGAGCAGGCGGCAGCAGCAGCCGGGCACACGCTTGTGGTTCCGTTCCACCCTGGCCGGATGGACGCCAGCGAGGCTGAGACGGATGCAGCCTCCTTCTCGGTGCTGCGACCGATCGCCGATGGTTTTCGCAACTGGATGCGCTCCGGACTTGAGGTGCCGGCGGAACAGTTGCTAGTGGATCGTGCCCAGCTCCTCAGCCTCAGCGCCCCTGAAATGACCGTTCTGGTGGGGGGATTGCGGGTGCTTGGCACCAATTCAGATGGATCCGATCGGGGTGTGTTGACCGATCGTGTGGGTCAGCTCAGCAACGACTATTTCGTGAATCTTCTCGATATGGAGACCGAGTGGAGCGTCGTTGAGGGTGTCAGCCAGCTGTATGCGGGCCGCGGTCGCGGATCCGGTGATCAGCGATGGACGGCGACACGCGCTGATCTGGTGTTCGGCTCGAATGCCCAGCTTCGCGCTGTTGCCGAGGTGTATGCCCAGAAGGATGGTGAGGAGGCCTTTCTGAAGGACTTCTTAGCGGCCTGGGTGAAGGTGATGGAGCTTGATCGATTTGATCTGCGCTGACCTCACATCCAGTACTCCTCAGCGGCGACGCGGGAGATCAGTCCCCCAAACAAGGCAAGCAGCAAGGTCACCGCGAAAAAAATGAAGTAAGCCAACAGGCGACCCCGATATAGGTAGAAATTCTGTTTGTCATAACAGCGGATCCGTGGACTGCAACATCAACTGCAACGTTCCTGCGATCCGATCTGTCTGAGGACAGGCGTTGATGGGTTCATTCGAGGGCCATGGTTCGAGCTCAGGAGACCGGGCTCGAGGGACCTTGAACGCCTGCGCAGGCGTGTCACATGCGGAGATGAATGGGTCGCCTGAGATTCGAACTCAGGACCAGCCGGTTAAAAGCCGGATGCTCTACCGCTGAGCTAGCGACCCGCCCCTCTTGGGGGTGCCATAACAGACACTCATGGACACTATCACTCAGTTGCCCTGGAGACTGGGGGCTGTCACAAGCCTCCGATGAACGGTGCTGAGCCCTGGCCGACTCCGCAGATTGATGCCGCTGCCTGGGTGGCTGAATCGGCTGTGGTGATCGGAGATGTGGTGATGGATGAGGGAAGCAGCCTCTGGCCGACGGCGGTGGCGAGAGGTGATCTGGAGGCGATCCGGATCGGCGCCTTCAGCAATGTTCAGGATGGGTCGGTGCTGCACGGAGATCCCGGTCAGCCCGTCACGATCGGGCGTGAGGTCACTGTTGGGCACAGGGCTGTGATCCATGGCGCCACGTTGAACGACGGCTGCCTTGTTGGCATCGGCGCTGTTGTGCTGAACGGTGTCACGGTTGGGGCCGGGGCCCTGGTCGCCGCCGGCTCTGTGGTGACGAAGGATGTGCCGCCCGGGACGATGGTGGTCGGCATACCGGCTCAGGCCAAGCGTGACCTCAGCGAACAGGTTGTGGAGCAGCAACGGCAGCACGCTCGCCGTTACGCCGAACTGGCGGAGCGCCATGCCTTGAACCGTCAATGATTGCTGCGAATTTGATCAGCTTCTCGACCCAGGCGCCCGCTTCCTTGTGATGGTCCGTAAGATCGCCGAACTTCAAGTTCCATCCATGAGCTTCGTCCGAGTCGCGATCGGCCTGGTCCTGATCCTCGCGGTTGTCGGTTATTCCGCCTTCAGCGTGATCACAACCGGTCAGGTCCTCGGGATCGATGCACGTCTTTTCCTCGTGATGGCTCCTGTTCTGGCTGCTGTGAGCTGGGCGGCATTCAACATCGGTCGAGCAGCAATCGGCCAGCTGCAGATGTTGCTCAAACGCAGCCGCGCCTGATCTTTAGGGTGAAGGCTGTCGGACCACAGCCGTTTGTCCACTCAGCCTGCAGGGGTCACTGTTCTCGGAGCCGGTCTGGCCGGTACCGAGGCCACCTGGCAGGTCGCACGAGCCGGAATACCGGTGCGGCTTGTGGAGATGCGACCGGTTCGGCGCTCTCCGGCGCATCACAGCAGTGATTTCGCCGAGCTGGTCTGCAGCAACAGCTTTGGGTCCCTGAGCAGTGATCGAGCCGCAGGTCTGCTCCAGGAGGAGATGCGACGGCTCGGATCGCTGGTCATCTCCATGGCCGATCGCCATGCCGTGCCTGCCGGAGGAGCTCTGGCAGTCGATCGTGGTCGCTACAGCGCCGCCCTCACGGAGGCCCTTGATCAACATCCGCTGGTGTCGATTGAACGTCGCGAGCAGCAGGAGCTGCCCGCGCCGGACCGGATCACCGTCCTGGCCACAGGGCCCCTCACCAGTGAGCCGCTGGCAGAGGATCTCCGCCGTTTCACCGGACGCGCAGACTGTCACTTTTTCGATGCCGCCAGTCCGATCGTGCACGGCGACAGCATCGACAACGCGATCGCCTTCCGCGCCAGTCGTTACGACAAGGGAGATGCGGACTACATCAACTGTCCGATGGACCGGGAGCAGTACCTCGCGTTCCGCGACGCACTGCTGACCGCTGAACAGGCTGATCTGAAGGATTTCGATCAGGAGCAGGCCAGTTTCTTCGAGGGCTGTCTGCCGATTGAAGAGCTCGCCCGCCGTGGTGAAGACACCATGCGCTACGGACCGCTCAAGCCGATCGGTCTCTGGGATCCCCGCTGGGGCGATGTGAACGATCGCGATGTGCGTCGTGCCCGCCGCGCCTATGCGGTGGTGCAACTGCGTCAGGAGGACCGCGATGGACGCTTGTGGAATCTGGTGGGTTTTCAGACGAATCTCAAATGGGGTGAGCAGAAGCGCGTCCTCCAGATGATTCCCGGCCTGGCAGCTGCCGAATTCGTCCGTTTCGGGGTGATGCATCGAAACACCTTTCTTGAGTCGCCCCAGTTGCTTACGCCCACCCTGCAGTTCCGGCATCGCCCTTCCCTGTTTGCAGCAGGTCAGATCACCGGCACCGAGGGGTATGCCGCTGCTGTGGCCGGTGGCTGGTTGGCGGGCACCAATGCAGCACGGCTGGTGCGGGGCCTTGCTCCGATTGATCTCCCCGCCACGACCATGGCGGGGGCACTCACCCATTTCGTGAGTGAAGCCCCGACAGCCAGATTCCAACCGATGCCACCCAACTTCGGCCTGTTGCCGGATCTGCCCGAACGCATCCGCGACAAACGCGCCCGTTACGGTGCCTACCGGGATCGTGCTCTGACAGATCTCGAGTCTGTCCGCAATCGTTCGTCTCAGCCGCTCCACGCATGACCGACCAGCAGCAGTGGGATGCCGTTGTGATCGGCGCCGGAATCGGCGGGTTGGTGACCGCCAGCCAGCTGGCTGCCAAGGGTGCACGTGTGCTGGTTCTGGAGCGTTATCTGATTCCAGGTGGCAGCGGTGGAGCGTTTCAGCGCAAGGGCTACACCTTTGATGTGGGGGCCTCGATGATCTTCGGCTTCGGTGAGAAGGGACACACCAACCTGCTGACTCGAGCCCTGGCCGATGTTGGGGAGCGCTGTGACACCATCCCCGATCCCTCCCAGCTTGAGTACCACATGCCAGGCGGTCTGCAGATCGCTGTGGATCGCAACTACGAGCAGTTCATTGCTGACCTCTCGGCCCGCTTCCCCCACGAGGCCATCGGCATCCGCCGCTTCTACGACACCTGTTGGCAGGTGTTCAACTGTCTGGACGCCATGCCGCTGCTGTCGCTGGAGGATCCGGCCTACCTCGCCAAGGTGTTTTTCAAGGCACCGCTGGCCTGTCTGGGCCTCGCCCGCTGGCTGCCGTTCAACGTTGGTGCGGTGGCGCGTCAGCACATCAGCGATGAACAGCTTCTGAAGTTCATCGACATCGAATGCTTCTGCTGGTCGGTGATGCCGGCGGATCGCACGCCAATGATCAATGCCGGCATGGTGTTCTCCGATCGTCATGCCGGGGGCATCAACTACCCCAGAGGCGGCGTTGGCGTGATCGCCGAGAAGCTCGTGAACGGCTTGAAGCGTTATGGCGGGGCCATTCGCTACAAGGCCAGGGTGACCGATGTGGTGGTGGAGAACGGTCAGGCCGTGGGCGTGACCCTTGCTGATGGGGAGACGATTCGAGCCAGGCGGGTGATTTCCAATGCCACCCGCTGGGACACGTTTTCCGGTGATGTCGCTGAGTCCAAACCCGAAGGTCAGGCTTTGGTGGATGCGGTCCACACACCAGCCAAGGAACAGGTCTGGCGTCGCCGTTACGTTCCCTCTCCGTCCTTTCTGTCGCTCCATCTCGGGGTGCGGGCGGCGTTGATCCCCGAGGGAACCCACTGCCACCATCTGCTTCTCGAGGATTGGGAGCGGATGGAGGACGAGCAAGGCGTGATCTTCGTTTCGATGCCTTCGCTGCTGGATCCGGATCTCGCTCCCGAAGGACACCACATCGTTCACACCTTCACGCCGTCATCGATGCAGGCCTGGCAGGGGCTAAGCCCTTCGGAGTACAGCCAGAAGAAAGAGACCGATGCGGCTCGACTGATCCATCGGCTCGAGGCAATTCTTCCGGGCCTCTCTGGTGCCATCACCCACCAGGAGATTGGAACACCTCGCAGTCATCGGCGTTTTCTGGGGCGATTCCAGGGCAGTTACGGTCCAATCCCAGCGATGCAACTCCCGGGGCTGCTGCCGATGCCCTTCAACCGCACCGGGGTGCGCCACCTGTACTGCGTGGGTGATTCATGTTTTCCAGGACAGGGGCTGAACGCCGTGGCCTTCAGCGGCTTTGCCTGTGCCCACCGCGTTGGCGTTGATCTGGGCCTGAATCCGTGGGCATTGCCGGCCTGAATCTGATTAGGGTCGCAGTGCTGCACAGCCTTAATGACCTCCCAGCCTGAACCCTCTGCTGCAGAGCTGGCCCGTTATCTCGAGCAGCGCGGTGATCTCAGCAAACCCTGGAATCTACAGATGCTGCGCCTGCAGAAACTCAAGGAGGAGAAGGGGTCTCTCACGCCGGAGGCTTATCTCGAGAAGATCCGAGATGCCCATCAGGATCTGATGCGACTGGGGCGCTTCTGGGAGGGCCGCGAATCTGAAGTGTTCGGTGGCATGTTCCAGCCATCCGAGCTGATCGAGCCGCTCCCAGGTTCTGCGGAGGATCGTTGAACAGATGGAACGATTCGGCCTTTCACCGTTGATTCGCTTCACGCTGCTCAGCCTGTACCTGGCGCTGGTCCTGCCTCTGCCGCTTCTGGCACCCCCATCACTTCGTCTTCCGATGGCGGCGGGGCTTGTCCTGGGGCTTGTGCTGGTGGTGGGGCTGCTCAGTGAGCAGGTGGAGACGGATATGACGGGGATCCAGGTGCGCTACCCCGTCTGGATTCGCTGGTTGCTGCGCCGTGGCTGGTCGATGCCCTGGTCGGACATCCGAGCCCTCGTGCCCGTCGGCACCAGCCAGGGAGGGACCGTCTACTACCTCAAAGCCAAGGATCTGCGTCATCAACTCCTGCCCCAACGGATCGAACGGTTTGACCGTTTTCTGCAGCTGCTTCAGAACAACAGTGATGTCAGCACTGCTGGAATCGGTCGGCTCACCCCTCCGTGGACCTATCAGGTGCTGGCGGTTCTCTCCGGCTTGATGCTGATTACCGAGGTTTTGACGGCGATCTGGCGAGTGTCAGCAACGATGGGCTGAACAACGCTGAAGGAGGTGCCGTGCAGGCTCGGATCGGTTTGACGTTGATCCCAATGCAACTCGGTGTTCTGGGGCTGTTGCTCGTGAGCGGTGATCCCGGTCTGGCTCAACCACCCTCAGAAGCACTTGTGCGGGAGGCGCTTGCGTGTACCCGCGCGGAGGAGCGTTTCACCATTGGCCGTGATGCCGGCTTCAAGGCAGGTTTCAACTCCACCGCATCTGCATCAATGCTGCCCGAAGCCATGAAGCAGGACATCTTCGAGCGCTTCCAACGGGTGGCCGATCAGGTGTTCTCCTGGCGGAATGTGGAATCGCGGTTCATCGCGCTGTTTCAGCGTTATTACACAACTGCTGACCTTGAAGGTCTGAGGCGGTTGTGCTCGGACCCGGTTTATCGAAGGCTTCTGGACGCTGATCTGAAAATGATTCCCGCGGCGAGCCAGATCGGCCTGGATTTTCAGCCTCAGATTCAGGGCCTGATGCAGAAGGAACTCGAAGAGGTCTTCGAAGACCTGTCGCGGTGATGCCGATCGAGCCCGGCAGCTCCTGAGCTTCCAGGCCTTCAGCTGGCGGGCAGTTCAACTGGCTGGCAAGTTGTCGAGGCTGAACCGGTATCCGCGCTGGCGGACGGTGGTGATGCCACCGCCTTCTCCAAGGCCGGCCTGTTCGAGCTTGCGTCGCAGGGTGAGCACCTGGGTGTCGACTGACCTGGGCCCGCCGCTGAATGGGGGCCAGGCCATTCTCAGCAGTTCCTGGCGGCTGCGAACCAAGCCAGGGGGCATGAGCAGTGCGCAGAGCAGGGCGAATTCGCGCGGGCTAAGTTCCACCGGCTGATCACGCAGGGTCACCTGGCGCAGCAGCAGATGGACCTCGAGAGGTCCGACAGTGACGCGCTCCTGCAAACCGCTGTGTCCCCGTTTCAGCAACGTGCGGCAGCGGGCGGCCAGTTCTTCGAGGCCGAATGGCTTGCGCAGCACGTCGTCAGCACCGTCGTCAAGCAGTCCCACCACGGGGTCTGCACCGCTGCGGGCCGTGAGAACGATGACCGGGCAGCGCAGCTGTTCTGCGAGCCGCAGAGCGGAGCTGTGCTCCAGCAGCTCGGCACTGACGAGAAGGTCAGGGGACTGCTCCTGGCACACCTCCAGAGCCTCAGAGACCCTGCCCACAGCTGCAGTGAGGTGGCCGTCCTGGCGCAGGCGCTGGACCAGCACGGTGCGCAGTGTGGGGTGTGGCTCCACAACCAGAACTCTTGACGGTTCCTGCCCTGTTCCGGAATTCGGCAAGGACATGGTTGCCATGCTGATATCGCTGGCTTCCGCCGTGATGTCGCGAGGGGTGGAGGTCACGGCACTGACTAAGGCGCGCTTACGCTAAGACGAAATTCCTGGCACGCTGGTAACAGAGGCAGCGGTCTCTCCGATGACGGCACTTGATGATCCTGAGGCTATCCGTCATTTCCAGTCGATTTGTGATGCCTGCCAGGAGCTGACCGACCGCTATCACTCTCCCTCCGAACTGCGTATCTACGCGGATGGGTATCTGCATGCATTGCGTCGATCGGCCACCCTCGACCCCAGAGTCCTGCATCGATTGGAACAGCTGATCGATCGTTGGATTCTTGATCCGTCCAGCTTTATCGGTCCCGATGGAGATGTCAGCACGCTGTACATGCGTCGCCCCGAGGCGTTCTGATCACGTTCACCGTCGCTTCGGCTGTTTCTGAATCTCCTGGGCTCCAGAAATTATTGGCACCACAGGGTTATGGGCTGAACATACATTTCAATGAAGCGCCTGAATATTGCTGGAAAATCAACAACAGGATGGGCATTGACGGATGATTATTCAGGCGAATTAGTTACAGCATCTAATACAGATATTTGCGAAGACCCTCGACCGATGAACCAACTATGAAGAGCTGAAACGCGATTTCCTACAGCAATCAAAGGGCCAATGATCCTTGCGGCCAACAGGAATTCAGCACGTCAGCTTGCCAGGGCGATTTCCAGCTTCTCCTTGAGCTCACCGGCGTTGTACATCTCGATCAGGATGTCGGAGCCGCCGATGAATTCACCTTTCACGTACACCTGAGGAATCGTTGGCCAACTCGAAAATTCTTTGATTCCCTGACGAATCTCAGGGTCGGAGAGGACGTCGAAGGTCTCAAAGCTGACGCCAAGCGAGTGGAGAATCTGGACGACGTTGTTCGAGAAGCCGCACTGGGGCATCAATTTTGATCCCTTCATGAACACGAAGATCGGGCTGGATTGAACCAGCTCTTCGATGCGGCTGCGGGTGGAAGCGTCCATGAATTCGAATTTCAGTTGGAAGTGGTGGTGTCTGGGGTTGAGCCGTCGGGAACCGTGGTGTTGAGCGCCAGGGCATGAATGGCCTCACTGGCCAGTTCGGCTTGAAGTGCCCCGTAGACCAGCTGATGCTGCTTGATTCGGGACAAACCAACAAAAGCTGTGGAGACGACGCTCACCTGCAGATGATCCCCACCTCCAGTGAGGTCCTCCACCGTCACCGAAGCATCCGGAATGGCGCGCTGAATGGCGGCCTCGACCGCAGACGGCTGAACCATGAGCAGGAAACTCCCTCTATTTGATGTTGACAGATCAGTTGGAGCCAGCGGGGGCGGCACCTTTGAATTCCGTATCGACGAATCCGAGCTCTACCAGGCTCTGGTAGGCCTTTTGTCCCTGCGGTTGGGAGGGGGTCATCAGCCTCACCACCTCTACAAGCACGGGAACGGCCACTTCCGGTTGGTTCTGACGGCGGAACAGGGCAGCCAGGCGAAGGTTGGCTTCCGCCAGCAGGGCCAGGGATTGACGTCCCTTGTCGTCCATTTCGCGCGGGATGCGGGCATCAAGGCCTCGGAAGGCACCACTGAGATCCCGGTAGAACGCCAGCAGCTGTTTGGCGGCCTTGCGGGCATCGTCGTAGGCCTTGCGAGCGGTGGTGAGATCTCCGGATGCAGCAGCGGCGTCGCCCTTGTCAATCAGGGACTGGACAGATGAGGGGTTGAAACCACCCGTGGTCTGCGCCAGAACCCGACCGCTACTAGCTCCTTGAGCCAACACCTGCGCTGGTGTGAACCCCAAGGCAGCCAGGAGTGCTGCAGCCGTCAGTAAGGAACGACAACCCATCGGGTTAGGTCCATTAAGAATTCGCGGACTTTAAAAGCAATGCAAGGGGCGGCCCACCGCCTCACGGGCCGCTTGTTCAGCTGCATGCATGCTCGTCGCCAGTGCCTTGGTGAAGCGTTGTCCCGCCTCGCGGCTGCCATCGTCAGACAGCATCATCGGTGCTCCGAAACAGATGGCTGCTCGACTGAGTGGACGAGGCGGCGCCTGCCCGTAGCCAATCCCCACTGGGATCACAGGAACCTGAACGCCCCGTCGTTGCGCCAGCTGCGCCAGTCGAACCAGTCCCTGGTGGAGCTGGATCGCTCGATCCTGCCGTTGAATCCGTCCCTCCGGAAACACCACCAGCTGCTGGCCATCGGCCAACAGATCGATGGCCAGTCGCAGCGTGGTCATGGACGGTCGCCCCTGATCCACAGGGAAGCAACCGAGGCGCTGTAGGAACCAGCCCTGCAGGCCGCCCATTTCCGTGGTGGTCACCATGAAGCGGCAGTCCCGACCAGTGACCCGCCGACCTGCGGCCATCGGCAGCATCAGGGCATCCCAGCGAGCTCGATGGGTGGGTGCCAGCAGGACGGGGCCTGAACGGGGCAGGTTATCGTGCTGCAGCACGATTCGTTCTCGGAACTGCAGGCGCAGCGCTAGGTCCTGCGTGACCAGCATGGCCAGGGGAGCCCAGAACGGGTCGATGCCCACCTGAAGGGCGGATTCGCGGTTGGCGAGGGCCGCAGGCACCGTGATGCGGTTTTTGGCGTTGAGAACCTACGGCGCTCAAGCGGCACTGCATAGGATCCCGATTGAACAGCCGTCCCCATGGCCAGTCTGGGCGTCAACATCGATCACATCGCCAACGTGCGTCAGGCCAGGCGGACAGTGGAACCTGACCCCGTGCCGTTCGCCATGCTCGCCGAGCTGGGTGGGGCGGATGGCATCACGGTTCACCTGCGCGAGGACCGCCGTCATATCCAGGACCGGGATGTGAGGTTGCTCCGGGAGACCGTTCGCAGCCGCCTCAACCTCGAGATGGCCGCCACGGAAGAGATGCTCTCGATTGCACTGAAGCTCGGCCCCGACATGGTGACGCTGGTTCCGGAGCGTCGCGAGGAGGTCACTACGGAGGGTGGCCTGGATGTGGTCTCTCAGCTCGAAACGATGACGGACGCCGTGAACCGTCTCCAGGAGTCAGGAATTCCCGTGAGCCTGTTCGTCGATCCCGATGAGCGCCAGCTCGAAGCCTGCCGAAGCAGTGGCGCTCGCTGGGTGGAGCTGCATACGGGGGCCTATGCCGAGGCCAGTTGGTCGCAACAACCCCTCGAACTGGCCCGGATCACGGAGGGCAGCAGCATCGCCAGACAATTCGGCCTGCGGGTTAACTCCGGCCATGGCCTCACGTATCAGAACGTTGAACCGGTGGCGGCGATCGAGGGGATGGAAGAGCTCAACATCGGCCACTCGATCGTGGCGCGGGCCCTTGCGGTGGGTCTGCAACAAGCTGTCCGGGAGATGAAGGCGCTGATTCAGAATCCCCGTTTCGATCCTCTGTTCGGGCAGGCACCTGGATGACGCAGTTTCACTTCGTCGCCGCCAGCGAGCGGTTTCTCACCGAGGAGGAACCGCTCGACGAAGTGCTCAGGGAGCGCCGGCGTAACTACGCCGAAAACGGAAAGGAGATTGATTTCTGGCTGGTGCGCCAGCCGGCGTTTCTATCAGCGCCCCAGCTCGCGGATCTCAATCAGCGCATTCCCCAGCCTGCAGCGGCGGTCGTTTCCTCGGATGCCAGCTTCATCACCTTCCTGAAGCTGCGACTGGAATACGTGGTGACCGGGCAATTCGAGGCGCCATCCGCTGAGATTCAGGAACCCCTTGCCAGCAATGTCTGACGGTTTGATGTCGTCGTTTGTTTGATCATCCGGACGTCAGTCGCGGCTGTGGGTTGTCAGTAAATTTTCGATAGAGCCGATCCGCGTCATGCCACACGAAGGGATGTAGGACGTCACGCCGTCCCCTTCGCCTGATCCCTCGCCGTCTCCTTCACCGGAGCCTTCTCCGGCTCCAAGTCCGGAACCTTCACCCGATCCGGGTTACCCGGATCCCATGGATTACCCAACCCCGGGGCCCATGGTCAGTCCAACGGTTTCTCTGACGGTGAGTCCTTCGACGTCTCCCGACGTTCCGGCCATCGATCCAGCAACAGGTGTGGCGCCCAAGCCCCCGGAGGGTGGATATGGCCCGGTCGATGACGTGCCGGCTGGCAGCTACCCCCCCAGCCATTGACCCGGAAACAGGGATGGCACCCAAGCCCCCGGAGGATGGATATGGCCCGGTCGATGACGTGCCGGCTGGCAGCTACCCCCCAGCGGTCGATCCAGAAACAGGCAATGCATTTCTGCCTCCCAATGATGGGCCCATCCCCCCGATTGCCGATGACCAGGACTGGGGCGATTACAGCTGGGACTCTGTGAACTGGGATGACAGCGCCGTCGAGGAGTCCTTCGACTGGGGCGAGGTGCAATGGCAGGAGCTGGACTGGACAGGCAAGACATCCGATGCCAAAAAAATTCAATGGTCCTCAGTGGAATGGGATGAACTGGATCGGGATGGCAAAGATGCTGATTACAAAGATATTGATTGGGGTGAAGTGAAGTGGACCGAGGTTGATCAAAAAGCGGATATTGAGTTTGAGAAAATTGAATTCAGTGAATTGGATAAAAAGGACTACAAGGCCTTGGCAAAAAAGTTCAACAAGCGAAAGGATCTTGAGTTGGGTTCGGGTGCTTCAGACAGATTGAAGGGTTCGAAGAAAAGCGAAACCATGATTGGTGCATACGGCGATGACACTCTCGATGGAGGTGGCGGTAAAGATAAAATCATCGGAGCAGCACCAGAGATGGGTGGAGGGAGGAAGGAGGTTGACGAAATGACAGGCGGTCAGGACAAAGATGTGTTTGTTCTGGGAACCGAGGATGGTGTTTTATATGACGATGGCAAGAAAAACAAAAACGGCAGGAAGGATTATGCGGTGATCACTGATTTCAACCCCAGGCAGGATTCCATGCAATTGCACGGGGGTGCTGGTGATTATTTCATCGATACTCACCAGAACAACCGGCAAGGTTGGCAAGGGATTGTTTACGACTCCAATCAGAACGATGTGATGGATCGATCGGATGAATTGATCGCGAAAATCCCAGCTGACCTCGGCCTTCGGGATTCGGTGCTGGAGAAATCAATTCGAACGGCTGATTTCGTTTAGCCGACGAATGCCAAATTGATGATTGTTTGCTTCAGGACGTTGTGTCGGTTTTTCATCTAACCTGCCGCTCCTGATTCAATCAGTCGTGGACCTCAGAACGCTTCCAGTCAGCCGGCGGATCGGGCTTCTGGTGGAGGCCCTCGATGGTGCCGTCAAGACCAACAAGGCCCTGGCCACCTGCGCTGATGGAGACGAGATGGTGGAGATTCTGCTCGGTGCTTCAGCCAAGCTTGGTCTGGGTCTGACGCGACGTGATCTCACGGAAACACCACCGATCCGCGACTGGATCTGGTTCAAGAACAACGATCCACTGGTGACGGTGGGGGATGCCATGCCGCGCTACCGCCAGGACAAGGCCAAGGACTCCAGCAACGAAGCCCCTCAGCAGGCAGCGCCGGAAAGAAAGCGCTTCCTCGGTCTGTTCTGATGCCGCAGCTGGTTGCTTTGTTCGGGGCGACCCGCGGCTGACAGCCCAACCCTGCCGGTTCAGAATCTGTTAAGTCAGTCGTCTGTTGTGAGGGCCTCCAGCACGCGCAACTGGGTGATCGGTGATGTGCACGGCTGCCACCAGTCGTTGCTCGATCTTCTGGCTGTTCTTCCGAGCGGGGATCACCTTGTCTTTCTCGGCGATGTGATCAGTCGCGGTGCCGCCATCGAGGCCACGATGGACCTGGTTTGGAACCTGGTGACCCAGCGCCGCGCCACCTGGTTGCGAGGCAATCACGAGCAGAGGCTGATCGATGCCCTGGAGTCCTCTGGTCAGGACGAGACCCAGCAGCTGCTCAAGCTGGATACCTACAGGCAGCTGGGTGAAGAGCGTGCCCAGCAGTGGCTGCAGCGTCTCCGTCAGCTTCCGTTCGTTTTTCGGGCTGATGGCTGGAGTGCCACCCATGCAGGTTTCAACAGCAGCGGTGAGCCAGACCTCTCGATTCGGGACCCCTTCTGGGAGTCGTACGACGGCCGTTTCGGTCTGGTGGTGGTCGGCCACACCCCACGGCCCCAGGTTGAGCGTTACGGCCGCATCGTGTTGATCGATACCGGTGCTGTTTATGGCGGCCTTCTGACCGCCTTCTGCCCGGAGACCGACGCCATCGTTCAGGTTCCTGGAGCCCGTTCGGCAGCCCCGCTGACGCGAAGCAAGGCTGGACCCCGTCGTCCGGCGTTGGTGGCTGGAGATCCGGGTCGTTGCTGACGCTCTACCGGAGCAACCGAGCGGAATTCCTGGCCACGTTGCTGGCCCGTCAACTGGTTGAAGAGCGCCCGGGTCCCTTCGAGACCGTGGAGGTGCTGGTCAACACCTGGCCGACCAGTCGCTGGTTGGGTGAGCAGCTGGCCGTTGCCAATGGCATCAGTTCGCTGGTGCGATTCCCTTTTCCCGGCAGTCGCTTCCGCCAACTGGTTCGCTCGCTCTTGGATCTGCCTGATCGTGAGGACGATCCCTGGCGCGCCACGACGCTGGTCTGGACCGTCCTTGACCTGTTGCCGGAGTTGCTCGAACAGCCCGCTGCGGCGCCGTTGAGGGACTGGCTGCAGCAACGATCGGGCGCGGCGTCGGGTCTGACCCGTGATCGCTGGCAACTGGCACGCGCCATCGCCGATGCCTTTGACGATTACGCCCTCTATCGGCCGGAAACTCTGCAGCGATGGGTCGAGGCCGCAGATGGGAATGGCGACTGGCAGCCCCTGTTGGCACGACAGCTGGCTGATGCGCTGCCACGTCAGCCCTTTGGTTGGCAGGTTCAGGCCGCCGTTGAGCGGTTGCGGAGCGGAGCGGTGGATGCCTCGGTGTTGCCGCCTGTGCTGCGCATGTTCGGCATCAGCTCCCTGGCACCGGTCCAGGTGCAGCTGATCCAGGCCCTGTCCGGCAGCGTTGATGTTCAGGTGTATCTGCTGACCCCGTGCCGCGACCTCTGGCAGCGCTGCGGGACCCGTCGCCAGCAGCTCGGCGATGCCTGGACCGTTCCTCCTGATGGCCTTTGGCTGCAGCAGGCGCCGAGGCTCGAGGCGACCCTCGGCCGCATGGGGGCTGAATTTCAGCAGCTTCTCGAGGGCAGCGGCGAGAGCCAGTTGGGAGAGCTGCGGGAGGGCGATCTGTTCGCCGATCCCGTCACGATGGCCCGCTCGGCAGGCCGTTCCCCGTCGCTGCTGGAACAGCTTCAGCAGCAGCTGGTTGAGCCGGATCAAGCCGAACCGTTGACGCGACGTCCTGCGGACGATTCCCTGCTGTTCCAGTCGGCTCCAGGCCCATGGCGCGAGGTGCAGCTGATCCGCGATCGCGTTCTGCAGTGGTTGGCGGCTGATCCGTCGCTTGAACCACGGGATGTTCTGGTGATGACACCCCAGATCGACCGCTATGCCCCCTGGCTCAGCTCGGTCTTCAACGATCGTGATGCCATCGGGCTCGATCTTCCCTGGCGGCTCACCGATCGCAGCCAGCAGAGCAGCCCTGGACTGACCATGGCCATGCTGGAGCTGCTGGAGCTGGCGGCGGGTCGCCTCACCGCCAGCGGACTTGAGCGACTGCTGGCCAATCCAGCTCTGCAGCGTCAGCAGGATCTCGATGCTGACGAGGCCGGTGCAATGACGCGGATTCTTCAGCAGACAGGCTTCCGCTGGGGGCTGGATGCTCAGGAGCGCAGTGGTGATGAAACCCACAGCCTGCGCTGGTGCCTGGATCGCTGGTTGCTGGGTCTGGTTCTGCCCCAGCGGGATGGTCTGGCGGCCGGTGGGGCCGCTCCCTTCCATCAGGATCTCGAGCCGCAGCGGCTGGTGCGTTGGTGGAGCGTGCTGGATCGACTGCTGAGCTGGATGCAGCGGCTGCGGCAATCGCGCTCCTGTGCCTCTTGGGCAGATCTGCTGCGGCAGCTGCTTGAGGACCTGTTTGGCGACGGTGGGGACTGGAGCTACGAGCATCAGTGTTGGTGCGCTGCCCTGGCCGACTGGCAGCAGCGGGCCGGCGCCTTCACGGACGATCTCGAGGTTGGTGTGGCGCGGGAGGTGCTGACCGAAGCCCTCTCCGTCGACAGCGGCCGTTTCGGGCATCGCAGCGGCTCCCTCACCGTGAGTGCCCTTGAACCGATGCGGGCGATCCCTCACCGGGTGATCGTCTTGATGGGTCTCGATGGCAGTGACTTTCCCCGTACCGATCAACGGCCTGGCTTTCATCTGCTGGAGCAGAAACGCTGGCTCGGTGATCCCCGCGCTGCCGACCAGGACCGATATGTGCTGCTTGAGGCGTTGATGTCGGTGCGGGATCACCTGATGATCAGTTGGTGCGGCCGCAACGAGCACACCGGTGAGCCCCGTCCGCCTGCCGCACCGGTGGAACAGTGGCTCCACGACCTGACGCTCCAGCTTGGCGATCAGGCCAGTGCGGGGCTCTGCATTCAGCCCGACCCCAACCCTCTGGACCGCAGCAATTTCAGGGTCGCCGATGCCGTTGCTCCGCTCAGCTGCGATCGCCGCCATCTGCAGGCCCGCCGCCTGATCGATCAGCAGTCCATTGATCAGCAGCCACTTGCCGGCGCGCCGGGCCTGGCCCTGCCCCTGGCCTGGCAGCCTCCGGACGAGAGGGATGAACAGCCCGCTCTTACCGATGAGGTTCTGCTGCAGTGGCTGCTCGACCCCCAGGCCAGCTGGTTGCGTCAGCTGGGTCTGAACGGCAACGAGCGCTCAGATCCCGTTGCTGATCTTGAAGCTCTGGAGCTCAGCGCTCTGCAGCAATTCCAGCTCCTGGACCAGGATCTCGAGGATCACCTGTTGGCGGGGGTTGTTCCGGACTGGCCAACGGCCCTGGTCGGTCAGGGCGTGTTGCCGCCGGGCTCCGGTGCTGCCCTGGAGGCTGGCGTGCTGCGGCAGCGTCTTGAGGCGCTGCTGGTTTGTTTGCGTGGCTTTGGGCCCACGCGTCGGCAGGGCAGCCAGCTGTTTGCCGGACCGATCCATGTCGTCGCGAAACCGAGTCGTTTCAGTGCCAAGCCGTTGATGACGGCCTGGCTGCAGCATCTGCAGCTGTCAGCGGGCGGTGCTGCCCTCTCCCCATCGGCGTTTCAAGGGACTGCCGTGATCACGCGAGCCGACCGGGGGGACGGCGCGAGTGTCCAGGTGCAATGGGACCGGCTTGATCCGGAACAGGCGGCAGCCGAACTGACGTCCTTGCAGCGGTTGGCACGGCAGGGGCAGCTTCGCTGTTGGCCCGTGCCCCCTGACAGTGGCTGGGTGCGGATGGCCAGGGAGCACAGCAAACCCGGCAGCGGGATCAGGGCCTTCACCGAACGCTGGCGAAAGGAACGAGACAGTCCTGCCCAACAGCTCTGTTTCGGCCTTGGAGCTGAAGCGGATCTGCTGCTCGAGTCACCGGGCTTTGATGAGGCCTGTGAGGTTCTCTACCGGCCGATGTTGGCGGCCCTCTGCGCCTGACCTGGGGAGCCATCAACGACCAGCTGGAGAGCTGACGGCCAGGCTCTGCATGACGGGCTGATCAGAATCGGGCCATCGTCCAAAGGCATGACCCAGCGCTTCGACGCCAACACCTACCCGCTCGATGCTGGCGTTCGATTGCTCGAGGCCAGCGCCGGCACCGGCAAGACGTTTGCGCTTGCCCATCTCAGCCTGCGGCTGATCACGGAAGCGGCCATGCCGCTCGACAGCCTTCTGGTGGTCACCTTCACCGATGCGGCCGCGGCGGAGTTGCGATCCAGAATCGGCCGGCGGCTGCAGGATGCCCTGCTGGGGCTCGAGGCCCTCGAGCGGCGGCAGCCCCTACCGGAAGCGGATCAAGTCCTGAAGGATTGGTGGCGCGACAGCCCCGACGACCGCAACCGCCGCGACTGGATCAGTCGTCTGCTTCTGGCTCTGGAGCAGTTGGATGCGGCAGACATCACCACGATTCACGGCTTCTCTCGCCGCAGCCTTCGGCGCCAGGCGATCAGCAGCGGCGCAGCGATGCAACTGCAACTCGAGACCGACTCCACGGCCCTGGTGCAGGAGGTGGTTCAGGAGATCTGGCAGCAACAACTGCTCTCGCTGCCGCTTGGCCAGCTGGCGGGACTGGAGCAGGCCGGCTTCTCCTTTGAAGGCCTCTGCGCTGCCCTGGGCGGACTGGATGGGGACCCCCAGGCTCGGCTTGCCGTCGATGCGGAGGATCTGTCTCCCGACCAGCCCCTGGCCGACCAGCTGCAGCACTCGATCGAGACGGATTGGCAGCTGTTCCTCACGCTCTGGATGCGGGATGGCGCTGCTCTCGAGCAGGCCTTCCGAGCCGCGGCAACCCAGTGGAAGGCCCTCACGTTCAAAACCACGCCCTACAGCGCCTCACCCCGTACCGACCGCGTTGCCCAGGTCGATCAATGGATCGCGGCGCAGCAAGGCACCCCGGATCTGATGACCATCCGCGGCCTGGAGAAGCCGCTTCACGACTACTTCCATCCCGGCGTCTGGTGCCGAACGGCACGGAAATGCGGTGAACAGGACCCGTCGCTGGCGGCAGCGGAGCTGCAGCGAGCCATTGCGGATCTCTGGGATGGCCCGATCGAGCGCGTCTGGCGATATGCCCTGCGCCGCGGCCTTCAGGCTCTGGAGGACCGTCGCCGGCGCAGCGGCGTGATCAGCTTCGCCGGTCTCCTGGCTGAGATGGATCCCGGAGCTGGCGAGGCGGCCTGGCTGGAACCACTGCGTCAGCGGTACCGAGCGGTGATGGTGGACGAGTTTCAGGACACCGATCCCACCCAGTGGCGTCTGCTTCAGAGCGCTTTTGCCGATCGCTCGCGATTCCTGTTGCTGGTTGGAGACCCGAAGCAGGCGATCTACCGCTTCCGGGGGGGTGATCTGGACACCTACCGCCGCGCCCGGGACCAGGTGGATCGGATCGACGATCTGCTCGACAACTTCCGGACGACGGAGCCCCTGATGGCTGGGCTGAATGCCCTGATGCAACCCGGCCTGCCCTGCTCAGGCCTTGACGTGCCGTTGGTGAGGGCCTGCAGCGACCGGGAGCCGGCGGAGCTTCCGGAGGGCGAATGGCCCCTGAAAGTGCTGATCCACGAGAGACACGCAGAGACCAGCCGAACGGCTGTGGAGGAGTTGCTGCCAGCGCAGCTTGCGGAGGTGGTGATCCGCCTGCTGAGCGATCGGCCGCGGCTCGTCCCGTCACAGCTGTGCATCCTGGTGAGCCGGCACGACCAGGCTGCGGATCTCCGTCGCGCCTTGGCCGAGCGGGGAGTTCCCACCCGACTGGTGGCTCAGGGCGACGTCTTCGAGAGCGAAGCAGCGGGGGTGTTGCAGCGGCTGATGGATGCCCTGGCAGCCCCTGGAGACGATCGCTGTCTGCGGCTGCTGGCGGCATCTCCGCTGCTCGGCTGGCGTCCCGAGGCGCTGAGGCGGGCGGTTGAGGATGACCAGCTCGATCAGCTGGCTCAGCGTCTGCGTCTCTGGGCCGATCAATTGCCCCGTGTGGGTCTGCTCGGTTGTCTTGCGGACCTGCTGGAGGCCGATCGGATGGCGGATCTTTCCGAACGCGGTCGCCTGCTGGCCGACCTGCAGCAGGCGGGCCGTCTGGTGCAGGAGGAAATGCACCGTCAGGGTCTGGACGTCTCCAGCGCTGCGCAATGGTTGCGTCGGCAGCGCCTGCATCCTCCGGTTCCCGTGCCGGACGCCCGTGAACCCCACAGTGATCTGGCCGAAAGCGCCGTGGCCGTCGTCACGGTCCATCGCAGCAAGGGCCTGGAATTCCCCGTGGTGATCTGTCCCTATCTGTGGCGTGGGGCCAAGGAGGCGCGATACCTGTTCGGACCGCTCTGGCGTGACCGGGGTGACGCGGGCTGGCGGATTGCCCTGAGCCGCGACTGGGGTGCCGGCTGGAGGCTGTGGCAGCAGAGCCATGCCGATGAGGTGGCGGAGGCTGAACGGCTGGCCTATGTGGCTGTGACGCGGGCCCGTTCCCAGCTGCTGCTGGTGTGGGCTCGCTGCAGTGGCCAGCGGACGGTGCTGCAGGACTGGCTGTTTGACGGCGATCCCGAGCAGGACCGGATGCGCGTCTTGCCGTTCACGGTGGAGCCGCTGCCGGAGGAGCCGGGTCTTCAACGCTGGAGTCCGCCGCAGCCCCAGGATCCGCTCGCCCTGGGAGCCGTGCCGGCGAGGATCGATCGCCGCTGGGGCCGCTCCAGTTATTCCGCCTGGATCGCCTCACCGGCGGCCGACCCCCTGATCGAGCAGGGCCGGGATCAGGACCCGGCAGCGGTGGATGCACTCGACGCAGGCCAGGAGCGCTGGCCCGAGCGGGGGCCGTTGGCGGACTTCCCCCGGGGCGCGGCCGCCGGAGACTGCCTGCATCGCATCCTTGAGGAGCTGCCCTTTCAACCGTCCTCGCGGCGGCAGGGGTCTCTCGAGAATGAGTTGATTGAACAGGAGCTGCAGCGGGCCGGCCTGGATCCGGGCTGGAGTTCGGCGGTGCAGCTGGGACTCGAACAGGTGCTCAGCACGCCCCTGGGCGGCCCTTTGGGAGACATCAGCCTGCAGACACTCTCACCCGATCGGCGTCTCCATGAGCTCAGTTTCGATCTCCCGGTGCAGCAGGCCCGCACCCTGGATCTGGTGGACGCCTTCCGCCTGGATCCGGAGGCGCGCTTCGGCAGCGATTACATCCCCCAGCTGCGGACCCTGCAGGTGAACAGTCGCGGCTTCCTGACGGGCTCGATCGATCTGGTCTTCAGTGATGCCCCTGACCCTCATCAGGCCCGCTGGTGGGTGGCCGACTGGAAGAGCAACTGGATCGGCGAGAGGGCACTGGCCGGTGAGAACTGCCGTTGCGGTCCCCGCCACTATCACGATGCAGCGATGCAGGCGCAGATGCTTGATCATCACTACCCGCTGCAGGCCCATCTCTACCTTGTGGCCCTGCATCGCCACCTTCGCTGGCGGCTGCCCGGTTATGCACCGGAGCGTCATCTCGGCGGCTACGTCTATGTGTTTCTGCGCGGGATGCCCGGGGCCGAGGGGTTCGAGCAGGGGGCCCAGGGTCCGGGTCGCATCGTTGAACCGGCTCCCCTGCAACGGGTGCTTGCTCTTGATCGGATGCTGCAGGAGGTTGAGCCATGAGCAGCAGCTGGCCCGCAGCGTTTGCCGGCGCGGTGCATGCCGCCCTGCGGCGCCGTCTGCCACCTGAGGCTGATGGGGCGGAGCTCGAACGGCTCAGCCTGGAGCTGATCGAGGCCCTCGAACGCGGTGAGCTGGATCTGCCGCTCACGCTGGAACGGCGGACAGCCGCTGCCCGGAGCGGTTGGCTCGATGGCGAAGCCTCCCCGTTGTTGCTGCAGGGGCAACGGATCGGTTGGCGTCGCTGGTTGGAGTCGATGCAGGCCGTGGTGGAGCAGCTCCTGGTCAGGACCCAGCCGCTGTTGCCGCCAGCCCGGCCGGTGACGTCCTCTGCGGACACGCTCAACCCGGAACAGCAGGCCGCTGTGATGGCGCTGGATGAGGCGCCGGTGGTGCTGCTCAGCGGTGGACCTGGGACGGGAAAGACCAGCACTGTCGTGGAACTTCTGCAGCGTGCGACGTCTCGTCATCCCGAATTGCGCCCCGGTCTGGCAGCGCCCACCGGCAAGGCGGCAAGGCGTCTGGCCGATGCGGTTCGGCCACGGTTGCAGGACGTTCCCTGCTTCACCCTGCATCGCTGGCTGGAGGCCTCCGGTGATGGTTTCCGTCGCCACCGCAAGCGTCCGCTGGAGCTGGATCTGCTGGTGATCGATGAAATGTCGATGGTGGATCTGGCCTTGATGACGGCGTTGCTGGAGGCCCTGCCGGCGTCCTGTCGGTTGGTGTTGGTGGGTGATCCGGCCCAGCTGCCGCCGATTGGCAGCGGCGCCGTCTGGCACCGCCTGCAGGACCCGGCCATCCGCTCACAGTTCGGATCGGCCGCCATTCATCTGCAACGCACCTATCGCAACCGCGGCGCCCTGGCGGACCTGGCGAGGGCCCTTCGTGAGGGCGGTTTGCCTGCGTTTCGTGAGCAGCTGGACCGTTTGCCGAGCCAGGCCAACGTGACCGTGGTTGAGGCCAGGCTGCAGCGGTTGCCGCCACTGGTGCGCGAGCGCTGGCAGACGCGCCATCGGCGCCTGGCGACCCTGGCCGAGGGGCTGGTCGATCGACCGGAGCATGAGCTGCAGCAGGCCGCTGAACCGCTGCTGCGGGAGCTGGAGCGGGACCTGCTGCTCTGCCCGCGTCGACAGGGCCCCTGGAGCCTCAACGACGTGCATCGAACGTTGCTGGGCGCCGCCGCCTGGAATGATCCGATGGCCTGGGGCGAAGGGGTGCCGGTGATCTGCGGTGGCAATCAGCCGGAGCTGGGGCTGGCCAATGGGGATCTCGGCGTGAAGCTGGGTGCCGGCGAGCAGGGGCGTGTGCTGTTCCGTGTGATCGGCCCGGACGGAGAGCAGCAGGTCCGGCGTCTGCATCCGGCCCGTCTGAAAGCGTTGGAGCCGGCCCTGGCGCTCACGATCCACCGTGCTCAGGGCAGTGAGGCGGACACCGTGGGTGTGCTGTGGCCCCAGGGGGATGGCCAGGACAGCGCCTACGACAGCTGCCTGCTCTACACCGCGATCACACGGGCCCGTGTCAGCCTGGATCTGTTCTTATCCACGTCGACCTGATGCGGGTGGAGCGTCCCTGGGGTTGGTACGAGGATCTTCTGGAGGCACCTGGGTACAAGGTGAAGCGCCTGATGGTCCGTCGTGGCTGTCAGTTTTCCCTGCAGCGGCACCATCACCGCAGTGAAAGCTGGACTGTGGTGTCCGGTGATGGCGGCCTGTTCTGTGACGACCAATGGCACAACGCCAACCCGGGTCTGATGCTCACCATCCCCTGCGGTGCTGTGCATCGAGCCCGGGGTGGCGAGCAGGATCTGATGATTCTCGAGGTTCAGCACGGCAGCTTGCTCAGCGAGGACGACATCGAGCGTCTGCAGGATGATTACGGGAGAGTGATAAGTTAGGGGTCTACCTTTGAAGCGTAGGCAACACAACCAGGACGTGATCGGTGATCACAGGGCGGTTGTGAGCCTGATTTCAAGGATTAATCAGGCCAGGGCCTACCACCATGACTGCACAGAACCCTCACGGGCAGAACGTGTGCGCCGTTGACCAGACCTCTCCGGTGATACCTGAGAAGCAGGCCGATGATTCACTTACATCAGTGGTTGCATCCACTGACAGTGAACCGTCTTCAACTGCAGAGGCAGCGTCATCCGGATTTGATGGCTTTGGGTTCAGTCAAGCCTTGCTCGACACCCTTGCCGCCAAGGGCTACAGCGAACCGTCCCCGATCCAGCGGGCAGCCTTTCCCGAGCTGATGCTGGGCCGGGATCTGGTCGGTCAGGCCCAGACCGGCACCGGCAAGACGGCGGCCTTTGCCCTGCCCCTGCTGGAGCGGCTCCAGGAGGGCTCCAAACGGCCCCAGGCCCTGGTGTTGGCACCCACCCGCGAACTGGCGATGCAGGTGGCCGACTCATTCAAGGCCTATGCCGCAGGCCATCCCCAGCTCAAGGTTCTCGCGGTGTACGGCGGTTCCGATTTCCGCTCCCAGATCCAGGCCCTGCGCCGGGGCGTCGATGTCGTGGTGGGGACACCCGGTCGGGTGATGGATCACATGCGTCAGGGAACGCTCGACACCAGCGGTCTGCGCAGTCTTGTGCTCGATGAAGCCGACGAGATGCTGCGGATGGGCTTCATCGACGACGTCGAGTGGATTCTCGAGCAGTTGCCCGAGGAGCGGCAGGTGGTGCTGTTCTCCGCGACGATGCCGCCCGAGATCCGGCGGTTGTCGAAGCGTTACCTGAAGGACCCTGCGGAGGTGACGATCCGCACCAAGGATCAGGAAGGCAAACGGATCCGGCAGCGCTCGATCACGGTGCCGATGAGCCACAAGCTCGAAAGCCTCCGCCGTGTGCTCGATGCCTGCGGCAGCGAAGGTGTGATCATCTTTGCCCGCACCAAGGCGATCACCCTCACGGTGGCCGAGGCCCTGGAGGTGGCCGGCCATCAGGTGGCGGTGCTCAATGGTGATGTGCCCCAGTCCCAGCGCGAACGAACGGTGGAGCGCCTGCGCGGCGGCACCGTCGACATCCTCGTGGCCACGGATGTGGCGGCACGCGGCCTTGATGTCGATCGCATCGGACTGGTGATCAACTACGACATGCCGTTCGACAGCGAGGCCTACGTGCACCGCATCGGCCGGACGGGACGGGCAGGCCGGACCGGGGAAGCGGTGCTGTTCGTCTCCCCCCGGGAGCGACGCTTCATCAGCAACCTCGAACGGGCCACCGGTCAGCCGATCGAGCCGATGGAGATCCCGGGAAATGCGGCGATCAACCAGGGACGCCTCGATCGCCTGCGCCTGCGTCTCAGCGAAGCGGCCCGCAATGGCCGTCCCAGCGAGGAGGAAACCGCGCTGTTGAAGGAGCTGATCCAGCGCATCGGCACCGAGCTGGAGATGACGCCCGACCAGCTGGCTCTGGCAGCCCTCGGGCTGGCCATCGGTCCGGCGCCGCTGCTTTGCCAGGGGGATGAGGAGTGGATTCAGCAGGCCATGGCCGGTGGCCTGCGCCGCCGTGAGCGGGGGGAGCGTGGCGATCGCGATCGACGTCGTTCGGATCGTCCCAGCCGTCCGCCGGAGGATCACATGCAGAGGTATCGGGTGGAGGTTGGCCACCGCGATCGGGTGAAGCCCGGCAATCTCGTCGGAGCGATCGCCGGAGAGACGGGCCTGCAGGGGCGCATGATCGGCCGCATCCAGATCTTCGACAATCACAGCCTCGTCGATCTGCCGAAAGGGATGCCTGAGGATGTTTTCAACAACCTGCGGCGCTTGCGGGTGATGAACCGTGAGCTCCAGATCAGTCAGGCCAGTTGATGGGTCTTGTTCTGCCGATGCTGCTGGTGCTGGCGATTCCACCAGCCCAGTCAGCGGGCAATCACCAGCTGATTCGCACCATGTGCATGGCTGCCTTCGATTCCGCCATGGCTGATGCCGGCAAGACGCCTCCAGAGGGCATGGGTGATTACACCTGTCGCTGCTTCATCCAGCAGGTGGAAAACGGATCGGGAATCGATTCGGCCAAGGACATCTGCAAACAGGAAGCGGTGAAGAAGTTCCCGATGTGATGGGTCAGGTCAGCTGCTGCTGACCTGATTGGTCAGGGAGGCTTCCTCGCTGACCATGCACTCCATGCATCGGATCAGTTCCAGTTGCACCTCCGGAAGGCTCTGCTGCACAAGGGTGTTGAGCAGCGTGAAGCGGTCGCTCGCGATCAGATCACCGTCGTTGGCCCAGTGCAGAGCCTGCAGATGGAGCGAATTCATGGATCCCTCTCGCGTCAGAATTTGCTGACAATGAGACGAACTCGGCGAAAACGGTCCGGACCTTCTGTTTCCCTTCCGATTTTTGTGTTGAAACGTGGGTCCGCCCTGTAACGTCACTGTGCACAGATCCGTCCCATCGGCTCGTTTCCCATCACCCGGAACCGGCCCACGCGACTGAGCGCATCCAAAGCTCCACGTTCATGACCATCTACATCGGCAATCTCTCGTTCCAGGCGGAACAGGAGCACCTGTTCGATCTGTTCAGCGAGTACGGCGAGGTCAAGAACTGCAGCCTGCCGCTCGACCGTGAAACCGGCCGCAAACGCGGTTTCGCCTTCGTGGAAATGGTCAGTGCTGAGGACGAACAGAAAGCGATCGACGACCTCCAGGATGTGGAGTGGATGGGCCGCATGATTCGCGTCAGCAAAGCCACCCCCCGCGAGCGCTCCGGCGGCCCCCGGGGTGGTGGCGGCGGTTACCGCAACTGAATAACGCTCAGGCCTCGCTGTCCTGAAGCTCCAGCAGGTCTTCTCGTCCCCACAGTCGCCTCAGGATGTTGCGGCTGTGGTTGACCGGAGCGCCGATCACCTCCAGTTCCTCCCTGAATCGTGGCAGCGCAGCCCTGAGCCCACGGCGCTTCTGCCGGGCCAGGTAACGGTGAAAGCGGTTGAACGACCTTGAACGGCTCATTGCACCTCCTTTCGGTTGTGTTGTTGTTCTACTGCTGCTGATGCGGCAGAAACAAAGATGACATCAAGCTTCAGCAACGTTTCAGAACGACCGCCCCTGCGGCGTCTGCTGACCCATCTGGCTCCCCAGCGACGGCTGGTGGCCGCGGCAGTCTGCTGCTCGCTGCTGAACAAGCTCTTCGATCTCGCCCCGCCGCTGCTGATCGGCCTTGCCGTCGATGTGGTGGTGCGCAAACGGGATTCGATCCTGGCGAGCTTCGGAATCTCAAGCCCGTTTCATCAGCTCTGGTTGCTGGCGCTGCTCACCTTTCTGATCTGGGCTGCCGAATCGCTGTTCGAATATCTCTACGACGTGCTCTGGCGCAACCTGGCCCAGACCACCCAGCACCGGTTGCGTCTCGAGGCTTACGACCATCTGCAGCAGCTCGAGCTGGCGTTCTTTGAGCAGGACAGCAGCGGCCGCCTGATGGCGGTGCTCAATGACGACATCAATCAGCTTGAGCGCTTCCTCGATCGGGGTGCCAATCAGATCCTGCAGCTGATCACAACGGTTCTGGTGGTTGGCATCGGCATGGCCGTGGTGGCGCCGGAGGTGGCCTTGTTCGCCTATCTGCCGATCCCCGTGATCCTCTGGGGCTCGCTGCGTTTTCAGAACCGCCTGGCCCCGCGCTACCGCGAGGTGCGTGCCCGGGCCGGTGATCTGGCGTCCCGCCTGGCCAACAACCTCGGCGGCATGCTCACGATCAAGAGCTTCACCGCTGAAGCCCTGGAACTGGAGCGACTGACGGGAGAAAGCCAGGCCTATCTGGAGAGCAATGCCCGGGCGATCAAGCTCTCGGCCGCGTTCATTCCCCTGATCCGCTTCGCGATCCTGTTCGCCTTCATGGCGATCCTGCTGATCGGCGGCTTTCGAACCCTCTCCGGTCAGCTGGAGGTGAGCACCTACAGCGTGCTGGTGTTCATCACCCAGCGCCTGCTCTGGCCGCTGACGGCTCTAGGCCGAACCCTCGATGAATACCAGCGTTCAATGGCCTCCACCCGGCGTGTGCTGGACCTGATCGACACACCGATCGGCATCAAGGGCGGCCCGCAGATGCTTGATCGGAGGATGGTTCGCGGGGAGCTGCGTTTTGAAGCGGTGGACTTCGCCTATGAGGGCCGTCCAGCGTTGCTGCAGGGGTTTGACCTGGTGATCCCGGCCAGCAGCACCATCGGCATCGTGGGCTCGACCGGATCCGGAAAGAGCACCGTGGTGAAGCTGCTGTTGCGCCTGTATGAGCGCGACGGCGGCTGGATTCTGCTGGATGACCGACCGATCGAAGCCCTGCAGCTCCAGCAGCTGCGGCGGGCCATCGCTTTGGTGAGTCAGGACGTGTATCTCTTCCATGGCACGGTGGCGGAGAACATCGCCTACGGCAGCGATTCCAGCGATCAGGCTGCACTTGAACGGGCTGCGCAGCTGGCGGAGGCTGCCGGCTTCATCGAGGACCTTCCCGAGCGCTACGACACCTTGGTGGGTGAGCGAGGCCAGCGCCTCTCCGGCGGCCAGCGTCAGCGCATCGCCCTGGCGCGAGCGATCCTCAAAGACGCCCCGATCCTGGTGCTCGATGAGGCCACGGCAGCGGTGGACAACGACACGGAGGCGGCGATTCAGCGATCACTGGAACGGATTACCCGTGACCGCACCACCCTGGTGATCGCCCATCGCCTGAGCACGGTGCGCCATGCCGATCGGATTGTCGTGATGGAACGGGGCCGGATCGTCGAGCAGGGCCGCCACGATGAGCTGTTACGGCTCAATGGCGTTTACACGAATCTCTGGCAGGTGCAGGCGGGAGAGCGCTCTTTCGCTTCCTGAACAAGGCGTTGTCCGCCATGGCTCGCCCGAGCATGCTGGGTGCTGTTCGAGCGGCAGTGCCATCCAGCCATGGCGATGGAGGCCTCTCTGAACGATCTCACCCACCACCCGCTGGGGGTGTTCGCCCTGCTGGTGGGGATCAGTGCGGCAGTGCCGCCCCTGGTTCGCCGGATCGGTCTGCCGGATCTGGTGGGCCTGCTGCTGGCGGGGGTGCTGATCGGTCCCCATGCGTTGCAGTGGGTTGAAACCGACAGCGAAACGGTGCGGCTGCTCTCTGATCTGGGGGCCGTTTATCTGCTGTTCACGATGGGGCTGGAGATCGACCTGGAGGAGTTCAACCGGGTCAAACGCCGCTCCCTGATCTATGGCCTGCTGATCCTGGTGATCGGTGTGGCCACCGGCGTCAGCATCGGCTGGATGGCGGGGTTTGCCTCCGTTTCGTGCCTGTTGCTGGGTGCCCTGATGGCCACCCACACGCCGCTGGGGTATCCGATCGTGCGCAGTTACGGCGCCCAGAAGGATGAATCGGTGGTGGTGAGCGTGGGCAGCACGATCTTCACCGACATCGTCGCCCTGCTGCTCCTGGCGGTGGGTCTGGGCCTTGGCAAAGGCGATCTCAGCGGTTTCGGCATCACCTGGTTGCTGCTCAAGATCGCCCTTTTCGCTGTGGTGGTGGTGGTGGGCATCCGCTGGCTGGGCAAGCGGCTGGTGATGCGCGGTATCAACGACGAGAACCGCATGGTGCTGGCGGTGCTGGTGGCCCTGTTCCTGGCGTCCTTGGGAGCGGAACTGGCGGGGGTGGAAAAGATCGTGGGTGCCTTCCTGGCGGGGCTGGCGGTGAATTCGGTGCTGCCTGAGGGCCGGGTGAAGGAGCAGGTGATCTTTGTTGGGGGTGTGCTGTTCATCCCGATCTTCTTTATTGATCTCGGCCTGCTGCTGGATGTGGGCAGCCTCGGCCGGAGCCTCTCGAAGTTTCAGTTCACCGCCCTGATGCTGTTGGGGGCGATCGGCGGCAAGGGCCTGGCCTCCTGGATCAGCGGCGCACTGTTCGGCTACCGGCGGCCGCAGATTCTGATGATGTGGTCGCTCACCATGCCGAAGGTGGCGGCAACCCTGGCCACCGCCTTCATCGGTTTCCAGGCGGGCCTGCTCAACCAGATGGTGCTGAATGCCGTCCTGGCGGTGATGGTGGTGACGGCGACGCTGGGGCCGATCCTCACCGAACGCTCCGTGACCCGGCTCACCGAGTCGCAGCAGGGGATGGTGCCCGTGAGCTTCGGTGAGGAACAGGAACAGATCGATGGCATCAGCGAGGTGGTGCAGCGGCCGCTGCGCATCGTGGTGCCGGTCGCCAACCCGGGCAATGAGCAGGGGCTGTTGAGCATCGCCTCCCGCCTGGTCGGGGGATCGGCGGGGGGCGAAGGCCTGCTGCTGCCGCTGGCGATGGTGAACCCGAGCCTGGAGGAGGTGCGCGGTGGTCTGAACCGGGCGGTGGCCTCAGCCCGCAGTCGCCTCAGCCAGGCCGAGCAGATCGGCCATGCCCTGCAGGTTCCCACCCGCACCCTGTTGCGGCTGGATGAGGACATCGCCGGTGGCATGAGCCGCACGGCACTGGAGCAGGCGGCGGATCTGCTGTTGATCGGTGCCGGACGCCCCGATCAGCTGCGGGCCTGGCTGCTGGGGGATGTGGTGGATGGGGTCTGCCGCACCGCCCATTGCCCGGTGGTGGTGGTGGATCTTGGCCGCCAGCGCGATGCGGGACTCAACCGGATTCTGGTGCCGATCAAGGATCTCTCCGCCAGTGCCCGGGAGCAGTTTGAGCTGGCCTTGCGGGTGCTCAACAGTGCCCCGCAGGACCAACGCACCCGGATTACCCTGCTGCATGTGCATGATCCGCGCTTCAGCCGTCAGGACCGTCAGTGGATGGAAGATCAGCTCATCCGTTGGCGACCGGCAGCCATTCCGGCTGAGCGCTTCCACATGGTGATCGTGCGCGGACCGGGCATCGATGGCTCGATCCATCGCCTCAGCCGGGAACATGATCTGGTGATCCTGCGCACCCAGCGGCGGCGGGTGGCCGGCCTGCCGATTCCCGGCAGTGATCGCACGAGCAAATTGATCAGCCAGTTGCCCTGCGCCGCGATGGTGATCAGCGATCCGTTGGTTTAAGCGTGCTTAGGTGAGCCATGGCCACGCCGTCCTCCCCTGCTCAGCCTCCCCGGGATCGGGCGGTATGGATCGCTGCGGTTGTAGGACTTGCCGGTGGCCTGATGCTTTCGGTGCCGCTGACCCGCAGCCTGCAGGGCGATCAGACCCCGGCAGCACCGCAGACCCGCAGCCTGCAGGGCGATCAGACCCCGGCAGCACCGCAGACGTTGAGCAATCCGTTTGGAAGCTGGGCTGGCTTCGGGGTTCAGGACGTGGTCGTGCTCGGCCGTGATGCCTCCGGCAGCAACACCGACACGATCTTCACGCTGCGGGTGGAGGGTGGTCGCACCGTGATCACCCAGATCCCTAGGGACAGTTACGTGAATGCCGACGGCTTCGGGGCGATGAAGATCAATGGCCTGCTGGCCGCTGGTGGACCGGAGGCGGTGGAGCGGGAACTCACGCGGCTGATGGATCGACCGATCCGCCACCACATCGTGGTGAAACTGGATGCGATCAGCACCCTGGCTGATCTGGTGGGTGGCATCGAGGTGGATGTGCCCAAGCGGCTGTATTACGTCGACCGCAGCCAGGGATTGGTGATCGATCTGCAGCCGGGCAAGCAACTTCTGAAAGGCAAGGAGCTGGAGGGCTTCCTGCGCTGGCGCAACGACGGCCGCGGCGATTTCGGCCGGCTGGAACGCCAGCAACTGGCGTTGAAGGCGTTGTTTGAACGGATCAAGCAGCCGCAGAATCTGATCCGGCTACCGGCCTTGATTGCAGCGGCCGGCAACGAACTGCAGACCGATCTTGGGCCGGTTGAGCTGGGCGGATTGGTCACAGCGATCGGTAGCACTGATCTGGACACGAAGCGGTTGAAGGCAACCCCGTTCAGCCGTGGCGGTGTGAGCTATCTCGATACGGAATGGCCAGCGAAAGACAGCAGCGGCGTGGAAGCCAGTGAAGCGAGCAGCCGCCGCTCGCAATTTTTGTTTTGAGCGACTTGATTGCGATGTCTGTTTTCACACGAGATTGATGGGCTGGTCAAATTGGAAGCCGCTGACCAAATCCCTGTCGAATAGTTCTTTGATTAGCGCCACTTTCCTGTCGCTCTGCAGCAGGTCTTGAAAATCAACAATCGCAATCCTTGAACGTAGGGCTGTCAATACATCGACGTCGTCAACAACATCGAAGAGACCTGTATCTGAGCTGACAAAACTGATCAGCTTTCTTGCTGCGCGTATTCTCGCTGATTTGCGTCCTTTTAAAAATAGGATCACTTCGTCGGTGATCTCACTCAGTTCATCATCTAAATCAACCTCCTTTAATGGGCTTGTCGGTGCCGACGTTTGATCAGAGGCGATTGATGCTGTTTTGGTGTTGGCAGAAGCCTGTAAAGCGGCCATGTTCATGCGTCCGCCACTGAGGATTTGGTCTTGAACCCCTAAGTTGTCCACCGTGCTGAGGAGTTTCTGTTTGACCTGCGGAGCTGTGAGATTGGGATTGCGACTCCAGAATGAGGTGATTGCTCCAGGGACAAACGGTGCGGCCATGGAGGTGCCGTTGGAACTGAGAACGCTCGAGACGTCTCCAATCCAGCTGCTGAAGATGCTGCTACCTGGAGCTAACACGTCGACGGATTGAGCTCCTCGATTCGAGAAGGAGCAATGCTGTCATCAATGTCTGACGCCCCAACAGAGATAATGCCTTCTAAATCGTATGAGGCTGGATAAACAGGTTCTTGATCGATATTTTTACCTTCGTTTCCTGCTGCAACAACCTGGATGAAACCTTTGCTATCTGCGATCTCCATGGCGAGCTGCAGAGATGGATCATTGTAATTTGTTGCTAAACTGAGATTGATAACTTTGGCATTGCGACTCACGGCATAGTCAACACCTCGAATGACATCACTTGTGTTGCCATTGCCGTGTTGATCCATCACCTTGATCGCTAAAACTCTTGCTTCGGGATTCACACCCAGCAGCCCGACTTCGTTGGCTTTGGCAGCGGCGATACCTGCAACATGGCTGCCATGGCCATTGTCGTCGTTGGGATCATTGTCGTCGTTCACAAAGTCATAACCCATCAAGTCATCAATCAATCCATTTCCATCATCGTCAAGTCCATTGATGCTTTCGGCTCCATTCAGTTTGATGGTGTCTTTGAGATCTTCGTGGGTGAGGTTCACGCCCGTGTCAATCACGGCAATTGTTCCACGGCCACCTGCATCTTGACTGATGTACTGAAGCGGCTCTGAGATGGTTTTGAAGTAATCATCGGCACCGATATCGGCTCCTTCTTTGGCGCCTTTGTAAGTGCCTCTGTTGAATAATCCATGTTGGTGTTTGCAAAGAGGTTCATTGGCCGCCCAGGAAAAACCCGTGTCTTCATCGATGGGTTCAGTTTCAATCAGTGAGGACTGTGGAAGAAGGCTTTGTGAGAAGAACGCCTCGTATTCGGCCAGTTGTTTGGATGATGTCTTGAAAGGCTTGTTTTTCTTGATTAATTGCAACGACTTGTCGAAATCCCAGATTTGTATCTTTTTATCGTTTTTATGCCTCAAGGCGAGCTTGTTTTCTTTTTGATTCTGGTCTGCAGCAATGCAGGTATATGCTACTTGTTTGATGGTTAATTTTTTTCCCTTGCTGTCGGTGAGAAAGCTTGTGTCTGATCTGCCGAATTCGATGAATGCTTTTTTAGTGTTGTTTAAAAGTTCTGTGCTTCCAAATCGCTCGATCGCATCCCATTCGGCGGGGCCTGAGTCACCGTTTGATTTTTGAATGGTTGTCTCAAAGAGTGATTTGCTCATTGATTATTCATCGATAGTTGTTTTTCAAAAAATGCGATATGGCTGCTCTTTAATTTGCGGAGAACGCTTCAACCATCTTGAAATGGAAGATTCTCCCTCTTACTTTTCCAGGTTTCCTGCGTCTTGCTTTCGATTTCAGCGGAGTTGATCAAACGATGTATTGGTAGACCAAAGTTGAGAACAACGATGCATGCCAACGGCGATCCAACAATTCAGATCAACAGATTCAGCGAGCGGACAACCCGTCCGCAGAGGTCCTGTACTTTCTCCCAGCGATCTTCATTGACGCTGGTGGCGAGGGTGTAGAGCCGGCCGCGATCCACCACAACCGTCGCCAGTTCGTGGCGGTCGCGATCGGGAAGGTGCACGGCGTATTCGAGGTCATAGAAGGTATGGCCGTTCATCTCCCGTTCACCGGCTTCAATCAGTTCAGCGGTACGGCCGCTGCCAACGGTGGCAATCACTTCCCGGCGCAGCCGCTCACCCACAGCCACAGCACTGCCGAGGGCGCTGAGATCGTTCTGCTCATCGACCTTGTTCACCATCAGGCTCACGGTTTCATCGCTGTGGATCAGGTCGTGGAACACCACCCGGGGGCCATTGCTTACCTGCACCTGGGTCCAACCGGTCGGGTAGAGGAAGGCAAATCGACCGTCGGGGCTCTGGTACGACTGCAGGCCTGCGGTCGGTCCGGCTGCACAGGCTCCCAGAACGACCACCAGGGCCAGGCAGGAGAGCAGGCGGACAAGTGATCGGAACGGCTGCATCAACCTCAGAGTGAATCGCAGCATTCTGCCTAGAGTTCGACCCATCGGCGGCAGACTCCTGAGCGGCTTCACCAGACCGTTGGCCCGGCTGATCGATCAGTTCGAACGTCTGCCAGGCATTGGCCCTCGCACCGCCCAGCGTCTGGCATTGCATCTGCTCAATCAACCGGAGGAGCAGATCCAGCAATTTGCCGATGCGTTGTTGGCGGCCCGCAGCCAGGTGGGCCAGTGCCAACGCTGTTTTCACCTATCCGCTGATCCGCTCTGTGAGATCTGTCGCAACCCCGAACGCAGCAACGGTCTGATCTGTGTGGTGGCGGAGTCTCGCGATCTTCTGGCGATGGAGCGTACCCGTGAATTTCAGGGCAGTTATCACGTTCTCGGTGGCTTGATTTCACCGATGGATGGTGTGGGCCCTGAGTTGCTGCACATCACCTCCCTGGTGAAACGGCTGGATTCAGAGGCGATCACGGAGGTGATCCTGGCGCTCACGCCGAGTGTGGAGGGAGACACCACCAGCCTCTACCTGGCCCGGTTGATCAAACCCTTTTGTGAAGTGAGCCGCATTGCCTACGGCCTGCCGATGGGCAGTGAACTGGAATACGCCGATGAGGTCACCTTGAGTCGTGCTTTGGAAGGACGCCGACCCGTTGATTGAGCCTGACTGAGGGATTGTTTGAGCAGCCGCTGAGACATGTCTGAGAGCTCCCTGAGAAACCCGACAGATGACGGTGTGAAATCGCTGGGGGTCGATTCAGACTTCTAGGGAATTCACCGAATGGATGCCCTTCGCGCTGTCATTCTCAAGCCGTAGGCCCCGTTTTGGTCGTAAGCCCCGTCGGGGAGGTGCAAGGCGACCCAAGCCAAGGCCAAAGCTGTTATGGCTTAAAGAGCAGGCGTTGCTCGCTCAGGCCGCTGCTGAGCAGATCGCTCCAGAACAGGTCATCTCAGAGACAAAGCCAGGGCAAGTGCCTGAAGTGCTGGCCGTCGATGAGCAAGCCTTGACGCGCGAGAGCGAGACGGTCCTTCCGACCCTCGATGAGGCGATTCCGGAGGTTGCGGAGCTGATTCCGGAGGTTGATGAAGTTTTTGGAGATGTAAAAGGTTTTGTCGCAGATGTGGAAGCGTTGATTCCAGACGTTGAGACGTCGATCCAACATGTGTCTGGGCTGATTCCGGATGTTGATGAGGAGCTCCCGGATGTTGACGAGGAGATCCCGGACGTTGATGACGAGCTTCAGGATGTGGATCAGGAGCTTCCGGTTGTTGAGGAGGAACTCCCGGATGTTGACGAGGAGATCCCGGACGTTGATGACGAGCTTCCGGATGTGGATGAGGAGCTTCCGGACGTTAGTGACGAGCTCCCGGATGTTGATGAGGAGCTTCCGGACGTTAGTGACGAGCTCCCGGATGTTGATGAGGAACTTCCGGTTGTTGATGAGGAGCTCACGAATGTCGATGACGAGCTGATCCCTGAACCGACTCAGGAGCCCAGTGAGGGGGCCAGTCACGGATCAACGTTGGTGGTGAAGTGGAACGAACTGGCCTTGCAGGCCATCCGGGAGGACAAACCGGTCCCGACGGTGATCACGCGTTCGCTGCATCTGGCCCATGCAGCGATGTACGACGCCTGGGCAGCGTTTGATGCAGACGCGGCAGGTGCTTACTTCAACCCCCGCCAGACGCGTCAACTCGGTCGGCGATCTGCGGAGCGCATGAAGCTGGAGAGGGCCGTCAGCATGGCGGCCCACAACACCCTGTCGGAACTGTTTCCGAATCACCGCGACAGCTTTGATCAGCTGCTGAGGGATCTCGGCCTCGATGATGCCCAGCACCCTGCGGCCCGTCTGGGGGCCCGCGTCAGCCGTGCCGTGTTGCGTTCCCGCGCCAATGACGGTGCAAACGCTTCAGGCGGCTACGCCGACACCACAGGTTACCAGGCCCGGAATGCGCCGGACGCCGAGGATCTCGATCCCAATTACTGGACCCCGTTGAAGGTGCCCAATGGCCGTGCCGTCGATGACAACGGCACACCCATCGCCACCGACGACCCATCCAGCTACGACATTCAGTCGCCGTTGACGCCCCACTGGGGTGGTGTCACCCCGTTTGCCATCGACAGCGGTGCGGCGTTCCGCCCCGTGGCCCCTCCCATGTTCGGCGATTTCAGCCCCTACACCGACGCCAACGGTGTGGTGACTACGAACGATGCGGCCTACCGCCAGCAGTTCACGGAGGTGGCGGAGCTGAGTGCAGCGCTGACGCCGCAGCAGAAGGTGATCGCCGAGTACTGGGCCGATGGCCCAAAGAGCAGCACGCCGCCCGGGCACTGGAATGAATTCGCCCACGACATTGCCTTGCGGGAGGAGCACGATCTCGGCCAGGACGCCAAATTCTTCTTTGCCCTCAACAACGCCCTGTTCGACACGGGAATCGCCATCTGGGATGCCAAGTACAGCCATGATTTCGTGCGTCCGCAGACGGCGATCCGCTATCTCTTCGAGGACCAGGAGATCGAAGCCTGGGGTGGTCCCAACCAGGGCACCCAGCTGATTCCGGGCAGCAGCTGGCAGCCCTATCAGGACGTCACCTTCGTAACGCCGGCGTTTCCGGAATACACCTCCGGCCATTCCGGTTTTTCCTATGCCGCCGCCACGGTTCTGGAGGCCTTCACCGGCAGTGATGTGCTCTATGACGGCGTCAGCACCGGCGTTCAGGACCTCGATGGCGACGGTGAGCCCGATCTGATCGGCCGCTACACCACCGATGAGCTCGCCTTTGAGGCCTATGACGGCGATCCGATCACCCTGCAGTGGGGCACGGTCTGGGATGCCGCCGCCGAGGCCGGTCGCTCCAGGCTGTACGGCGGTATCCATATCCAGGATGGCGACCTTCGCGCCCGCGAGATGGGGCAGCAGGTGGCGGCTCAGGTGTGGAGCGCAACGGAAGCCCTGTTCACGGCGGAGGACGGAACAACGTTGCCCAGCCCCCGTCGTCCCAGGCGTCCCAGACGAAGTGAACGACGCGAACGTCGCAATCAACGCCGCAATGCTCAGCCTGCAGAGGCGATGGATCTGGCCTCTCCGGTCGAACCTCTTGAATCAGAGATTGCTGCTGAATTCGATGCATTGAATGACTCAGATTCTGCTGCTCCCGATGAACTTTTGGTGCCCGATTCAGCCCTGATGATGTGATTTAGCAGCGTTCCTACATTTGTCGGTACCTCGCAGCACCCCCGTCAATCTCAGGATGTGCTGAAGGCGGGGTGCTGTGAGTCTTGTGGGGCCCGGCGGTTCAAGTCCGTCGTTACCCCAGTTAATCCCATGTCGACATTTTCCGATCTGCTGTCTGATGCCATCGATTCAGATAGCAGCGCAGCTGCTGTCACTGACAATCTTCCATCACTTGCTGATATCGCAGAGGTGGTCGACACCATTCCATCCACCACCGAAGACATCGCTGAGGTGATCACTGAAGTGACTGACGAAGTCGCTGAGATTGATGCTGATGATCTTGCTGATGTGGTTGCTGAGATTGATGAATCAGGCGTGTCTGATCTCGCCTCTGTCACCGACACCCTCACCCTGGCTCAGGTGCAGGAGCTGTTCGAAACCTATTTCGGTTCGATCAGTGAGATGCTATCTGGGCCAGTGGATGTGGTTGATTCAACCCCAGGCGAACTGATGGCCGTCGATCTCTCAGACGAGGGCGATTTTGTGCTGGAGGAGCCATCCGGAGACTTCAGCTTTGAGCCGCGTCGTGGCGGTTTTCGAGGAGGTGGTCGCCGTCGTGGAGGGCGTGGTGGGCGCCGTGGTCTGGGCGGAGGTTGTGATCGATCAGAAGACAGCGAAACCGGCGGAAGTACACCTTCAGTGGTGAATCCAGAGCCCGAAATCGTCAGTGAACCGTCTGAAAACAGTGTGGACGATGCCTCTGAATCTGTGATCGATCAGAGCATTATGGATGGCAACCTTGTTGATGAGAGCGGTACTGAACTCACGGATACGTTTGAGGTTGCTCGTGCTGATGTTCCCCTCGACGATGTCATCAGCGGCGTGCGTGTGCGTGGACGCGAACTTGTCAATGGCACGGGTGATGATGATCTGATTGCCGCTGGACGCGGTCGTGATCGCCTGTCGGGACGTGCCGGCGCCGACAACTTCCTGTTTAACGAAGCTGAAGGCGGCTGTGGTCGGCGTCAGGCGGATGTGATCAGCGACTTCGACAGCGAGCAAGGCGATCGCATCCTGCTAGACAGCGCTGCCTTTGAAGGGGATGGCGTCGTCAGTGTTGCTGAGAGCCGCCGCGACTTCCAGCAGCTCCGTAACAGTGGCGATTGCGATTTCATCTACTACCAGCCCCGGGGCGGCCTCTACTACAACGAGAATGGAGAGGAGAGCGGCTTTGGTGAAGGAGGCCTACTTGCCGCGATCAAAGGTGCTCCGGAACTCACCGCCGAGCAGATCGCCCTGGTCTGAAACCCGTTGTTCGAACGAACCCGCGCTGGTGAGAAATCGGCGTGGGTTTGTTTGTGTTGAAGCAAAACAGTTAAGCGAAAAAGTGGAGCTAAACAGTGGAGCGAAACACTGGTACCAATGAACCTGCAAATCCTTATCGGGTGCACTGTCTGAGCCGGCCCTTCATCGTCTCGTAAGGCAGCTCCCCTTCATCTGACGGTTATTCAATGTTTCCCCGTCAATCGGAGGATGTGCAGCTGAGACTTTGCTGTGAGTCTTGTGAAGCCAGGTGGTGGTTTACACGCCGCATCTTCCATTCATCTCATGCCTTCTTTCTTTGATCTGCTATCACAAAGCAGCTATGAAAAAGCAGAATCCAGCAGCACAACAGACATCTCGATCGAGCAGCAGAACATTGTTGAATCAATGTCCAACGAATTGATCGCCGAAGGTCTGCCCACTGATATTGCCGGTGATGTTTTGGCGATGGTCGGAGGATTTGGTTTTCAGCCGATGCGTGGACGTGCTGGTCGCGGACTTAGTGGTCGCGGACGCGGTGGATGGGGCCGCGGTCATGGTGGACGCGGTCATGGTGGACGCGGTTATGGCGGTGGGGGGTATGGCTATTCAGAGCCTGATTCCGTGTTCGAGGAGGTTGATGTTACTGATGAGGTCGTTGACGAGTTAGAACCTGTTGTTGAAGAGTTCGAGGTTGTTGATGCTCTGGATGATGAGGGCGACGTCTTGGACACAACAGATGAGATCGCAGAAGCAGTTAGCGATTATGCCGGTGATGAATTTGAACTTGATCCCGATGATGTCGCTGAGGTGTTCAATGACATCGATCATGAAGCTGTTTCTGATATCACCTCCGGCTCCAACTCGTTGACGGTGTCCCAGGTGCAGAAGCTCTTTGAAATGTATTTCAATACAATTATCAATAGCGAGACAACGAACACGACGAATACTTATATTGACAACACTGATAACAGCGTCAATACGATCAACGTTGATAATAGCATCAATAATATAATTGACAACTCAAATAATAGCGTTAATGATTCCTACAATTCTGTCATCGATAATAGTGTCAACAACGTCAACACGTTTGAGGTGAACCGCACGGTGGTCTCGTTTGAGAATGTGATCAGCGGTGAGCGTTCCCGTGGGCGCGAGTCAGTGCGCGGGACGCGGGACGATGATCTGATTGCGGCGGGTTTAGGCCGTGATCGTCTTTTCGGTCGTGGTGGCGCTGACGACTTTCTGTTTGATCAGGCAGATGGTGGATGTGGTCGACGTCATGCCGATGTGATTCGCGACTTTGATGCTGATCAGGGTGATCGAATCCTGCTCGATAGTGGTGCCTTTAAGGGTGATGGTGTTGTCAGTGTTGCCGACAGCCGTCGTGAGTTTCAGCAACTCCGTAACAGAGGTGATTGCGACTTCATTTACTACCAGCCTAAGGGTGGGCTCTATTACAACGAGAATGGTGATAGTCGTGGTTTCGGTGAGGGCGGACTTCTGGCCGCACTGAAAGGTTCTCCAGAGCTCAGGGCAGAACAAATCGCCCTGGTCTGAGGCTTCGATTCAGTCGCTCACACGATGTTGCTCGATCTAACCCACGCCGGACGTAAGCCGGTGTGGGTTTTTGCTGAACAGGGTCGTGTTTCTTTCGGGATGAGGGATCCCTGAGCCGCGAACTCAGAGTTCTCTCAGGGAATCCTTCAGAAGTCCTTCAGTGCTGCTGGTGCAACCGCGAGAAGGTACGGGAGGGAGAGATCCCCTCAATTACCACCACCACAATCGTGACTCCGCTGACGAACCGTGAAAACGACGTGCTTCGTTTGATCTGCGATGGTCTTTCGAATCGTGAAATCGGCTTGTCCCTTCACATCGCTGAAACCACCGCCCGCGATCACGTTCATTCGATTATCCGCAAGATGAATGCCCGGAACCGCACAGCCTGCGCTGTGGAGGGCATTCGCAGGCAGCTGGTGAGCTGATTGGCTGTTGCGCTGATCGGCTGCTGTGCTGAAGTGTCGCAAAACCGAAGTTTTTGTATCGAAAGACACATTTACTGGCGTTGTGGTCGATGATGGCCAAGCCGGCGGCATCGCTCCGAGCGGGTTCGCCCTCCCAGGCTGCCGGCACTCACTAACAGCTGCTCCGTTGATCAGAATCGGAGCAGGAAGCGGCGTGAACCATGAGCAAATACAGCGCCATCGCTCCAGCGGAGCGTCTGCCGGAATGGTTGAGGCGTCCGATCGGTAAGGCTTCAGACCTGGAGGCGGTTCAGGCCCAGGTGAAGCAGAACCGTTTGCACACGATCTGCGAAGAGGGCCGCTGCCCGAATCGCGGTGAGTGTTACGCCGCGGGCACGGCGACCTTCCTGTTGGGCGGCTCGATTTGCACCCGTAGCTGTGCCTTCTGCCAAGTGGAGAAGGGCAGGGCTCCGATGCCGCTGGATCAAGCAGAGGCTGAGCGGGTTGCTGATGCCGTGGCGTCGCTCGGTCTGCGTTATGTGGTGCTCACCGCCGTTGCCCGCGATGACCTGGCGGATCATGGCGCTGCGCTGTTCACCTCCACGATGGCGTCCATTCGCCAGCGCAATCCGCTGATTGGCATCGAGGTGCTCACGCCGGACTTCTGGGGTGGATTCGCTGATGAGCAACGAGCGGTGCGGGCACAACGAGAACGTTTGTCAACGGTGCTGTCAGCCCAGCCTGCCTGCTTCAACCACAACCTGGAAACCGTCCAGCGTCTTCAGGGTGAGGTGCGCCGTGGGGCGACGTATCAACGATCTCTGGGCTTGCTTGCTTCCGCCAGGGAGCTGGCGCCCTCGATTCCAACCAAGTCTGGCTTGATGCTTGGGCTTGGGGAAACCCACGAGGAAGTGATTGCGGCGATGCGGGATCTGCGTGCGGCTGATTGCCAACGCCTCACCCTGGGTCAGTACCTGCGCCCATCACTGGCTCACATCCCAGTAGCCCGCTACTGGACGCCAGAGGAGTTTGATGCCCTGGCTGTGGTTGCTAGGGACCTTGGTTTCGCTCAGGTGCGCAGTGGTCCGCTGGTGCGCAGCAGCTATCACGCAGCCGATTGACGCCAGCGCCGCTGGCTGATCGTTTGCACCCTGGCGCAATTACCTGTCATCAGCATCCCGGCCCCTCCCCAGACCAGGCGCAGCGGCAAATCCCAAAGCGCTGCATCCACCGAGCGGACAGCTTCGAAACCAAAACAGCGGAAGTAGCGCAGCAGGCGTTGGTGTTGCCGTTCGTCATCACGGATGGCCAGCAGCCGGGCCGTCCGGCAGGGCGTCATTTCCAGCGTCCAGGCCATCGTGGCGCTCCAGATCAGATCCCCAACACCAGCAGGCGCTGATGGCGTCACCCGCATCGTGTCGAGCTGCAGGCCTGAGCTGGCCGGATAGGCCCAGGCTTTCATCTCCCCCAGCAAGCGGTAGCCGCGATCATCGGCCGCCTGTGCCACCACCAGTTGCAGACTCCATAACCCGAGGGGCCGTCCCACCTTGAGGCGCAACAGCAGGCCTGCATCACGCGCCTGCCGTTCCAGGTCATCGAGGCGAGGATCGGCGGCACATGCGGATGTCATGTGCTTCCATCAGGGCTGAGGTCAGGGCCGAGTCGCGGTTCGGTGATTTCTCCAGCAGCTGTTTCAGCTGGTGGGTCGACCATTCCGGAGTGGGTAGATCCTGACGTGACGGTGAAGGACGCGAGACCATCATTCTCTTGCGGCAAACCCGTCATAGGGCGCCTACGGCATTGTGCAACCCCTGAACTGGCCTAGGAATTCTTGCCGTTCTCATGCTGTTTCTTGCGGGTAGCGCTTTGCGGCGGAAACAGCCAGCAATGGCAGGGCTCCATAGAGATGGGGAAAAAGTTCACCGCAGGGGGAGGCATCCGCCCGTAACGGCGCTGCAACATCGGCGGGGTTGATCTGAAGCAGCAGCACCTCACCGGCGTCGCGGTAGAAGCGCTGAAAGGTGCCCTGAACCTGGTGCTCCCAGGAGCAGTGGATGAAGCCTGCCTGGGCAAGGGTCAGTCCACGGGTGGAGACGCTGTAGCCGCCGCTGGTTTGAGCGGCTCGCCAATCGCTGGCCAACGCCAGGTGAAACAGCGGTTGATCGAGGGGCACGGGGATGGCGTCTGCCGGGAACACGGGTTGGTGGCCACCGGGACTCCAGGGATCGGCCCGTTGCATCAGGCGTTCAAAATCCGGACTGTCCAGGAAGTGTTGGAGCCATTGCCGCAGGGGCGTCAACCTCGCATCGTCGTCAAAGCCATCCGGATCGGCGATGCGCCACTGACGCACGAATGGCCAGAGGGCGCCGTCGGCGAGGCTCATCTGCGGCCCTGTCAGCCAGCCATCAGCGGCGACGCGATCGCTCCAGACGCGCAGGATGCCGAGCCCCGCCTGCTGATGGTTCTGCCTGGACTCACCCGGGTAGCGATCGGTGTACTTGAAGCGATCAAGATGGAATTTGAACGCGCCATCGTTCTCTGCGATCAAGGCAGTGCTCGCGCCGTTCAGAACCAGATGGCGGGGATTGGCCTGAGCGAAGGCCCATCGCATCAGTTCAAGGCTTTCATCGATCACGCTGCCATCGCCTAATACCAGCACGGGAACCGTGCCCTTGGGAGAGGCATCCAGCATCTCCTGCGGCTTGGCCTTCAGGGCAATCTCTCGCCACTGCACCAGAAGCCCGGCCTGCAACAGAGCCCATCGCGCCCGCATCGCGTAAGGGCAGCGTCGAAAGCTGTAAAGGGTCGGCTGCACGTGGGAGTGGATGAGCGGCACACGCTCATCCTGGCTCGTTCAAACCAACCTGAGTTGATGATGCGTTCCCCATGGCGGTGAAGCCGATGAGGAACGCGCGGCTCATGCGCGTTTCAGCGCCGGCTTGCCATCACTCGTAGGGCTTGGAGGAATGGTGGACCACAACGCGCAGCACACCGTCATCGCCTTTCTGGAACGTCCAGGTTTTGTCGACGTAACCAACGTTGCCTGCTTCGTCCTCGGTGTACATCCAACCCATCGTGGTGGCGGTGTCGCCATCGATGCGAATCACAGCATTCTCGGTCCAGGCATTCGCCCAGGACGAGCGGTCGCCGTTTTCATCAGGAGTACTGCCAATGGCGAAGCCAAGGTCGTCGTACTTGTCACTACCACCGACGAAGTAGGAGACGGCGCCCTCGCGGGTGGGCCTGAAGG
Organism: Synechococcus sp. KORDI-100; assembly: GCF_000737535.1. Taxonomy (NCBI): domain Bacteria; kingdom Bacillati; phylum Cyanobacteriota; class Cyanophyceae; order Synechococcales; family Synechococcaceae; genus Synechococcus; species Synechococcus sp. KORDI-100. The sequence continues at coordinate 1,352,248 of NZ_CP006269.1, forward strand.
TGTTGTCTCCGTAGGCCCAGGTGGGCTTGAAGGCCACTGCACCCTCCTGGTAGCCATAGGCCGCGTCGATCACTGCCCCGGCTAGTTCCTCAGCCGCATCAAAGCCTTCGTCCTTGTAGGTCTGGCTGATGGCGACCAGGGCATCGGTCCAACCCTCCTGGGCAGCCAGCACCTCTTTCTTGGTGATCAGGTTGTCGATATCGAAGCTTCTGTTGTTGACCGTGTGATTCTTGATCTTTTTGGGTTCATCAACCGTCTCATAGGGACTGGAGGAGTGGTGCAGAACGATCCGCACGTTGCCTAGATCGTCTTTCTGAAAGCCCCAGGTTTTATCGACGTAACCAACCGTGCCGTCCTCTGATTCGGTGTAAAGCAGACCTTGAACAATGGCCGTTTCGCCATCGAACCGTCTGACGGAGAGATCAAACCAGGAATCTTTCCAGGCACTTCTCTCACCCGTCACAGGATCGGGAGCAGAGCCGATGGCGAAACCAAGGTCGTCGTAGTCCTCATCTCCGCCGACGAAGTAGGACACAGCACCTTTTCGGGTGGTCCTGAAGGTCTGGTCTCCATTCGCCCAGGTGGGTTTGAAAGCGACGGGACCGATCTGATAGGCATAACCTCCATCGATGACAGCTTCGGTCAGTTCTTTTGCCGCTTCGAAGCCGTCGTTTTTATAGGTCTGGCTGATGTCCACCAAAGCATCCGTCCAGCCATTGAAGGCATTGCGAACTTCTCGTCTGGTGATGTTGTTTTGAAAAGGAAGCGTTTGTGTTTCTAACGATGATTCATTATGGGACCGCTTGAGGCTATTAGAGAGGGGATCAACGCAGTCGACGATCGCTGCTTGGGCAGACTCAGTTGAAAACACTAAGAGTTATCCGTAACAAATTAAATGTGGCGACGACGACAAAACAGGACAGTATCGATTGATACTGTTCTGGCGATTGAGCTTGCTGGTTTCATTCAACCAATCAGAGAACATTGGGCCAGTTCTGGCCCGGCAAGCGTTGGCTTAAATGACATCCACTTCCACGACTGGAATAACCTCCAGGTTGTTTGGATAATTCGCCAGAAACTCCTCTTTATCGGTGTTCAAGAGCAGGGTATTAACGCCGTCGTTCCCTTTGATCTGTAGGTCATCACCCTTCTGGTTGAACTGAAGGTCGATGGCATACACGACACCAATTCCATCTTGATTGACATTGAAGTCAGTCACCACATCCTTCCCTGAAGAGAGAACAAAGACGTCCTCACCCTTGCCGCCAGTGAGTGTGTCGTTGCCCTTGCCGCCATAAGCGACGTCGTCGCCCTTTCCAGCTTTGAGAAGATCTTTCCCACTGTCGGCTAACAGAACGTCAGAACCCTTGTTGCCGCGAAGTTTGTCGGCCCCTTTACCCCCGTACTGATAATCATCTCCCCCGGCTCCGATGAGAGTATCGTCGCCAGCCCGTCCTCGTTGTTTGTCGACTGCCTTATTGCCCTTGTATTTTTCATCCTCTCTTGTGCCGCGTGTGATGACATCAAAGTTGTCTTTGGACGGTTGCTTTTCAATGGTGACAACACGAAGCTGATTGTTCTCTCCAGCACTTCCACCATCACCAGCGATCCCGATCGACTCACCATCAATCTTTGAATCATTGCCGGTGTCTTGCGTGGAATCTCCGGGGAAGTCGATGCCTCCTCCTGATCCGGAGCCGCCGCCATTGTCATCATCGTCACCGCCACCACCACTGTTGCCACCTCCATCTTGAATTGGTTCGCTTGGATTCTCGTCATCGTCAACTTTTGACTTGATCAGAATGCGACCTTTTAAAGAGTAATCTGAATTTTGAATATATTTCTCGTTCACTTCGCTGAATTCTAGATTTGTTTCGTCTATAATGTATTCGCTTCTCTTTCCCTCCTTTCTTGGCTTGAAAATCCAAATCTCACGATTTTCCTGATCTACAGGGCTTTCTATAAGAACACCCATTCTCAGACCACTATCCTCATTTGTAATAATTACAGCCTCATGGTTGGCTGAATCGTCAACCTCTGCATCAAGTTCCGTAACTGCTTCGCTGAAATCACCTTCATAGTCTTCAATGATTGACATTCCACCTTGTGAAATGTATAAATCTTTGCCATTGCCACCAATAAGGGTATCAGCAAGCTTCTCGTTGAATTTTATCTCTTCGGGTTTATATTTGCCCGGCTTTAATTTACTTGATTTTAAACCAATTATATCTTTTTCGTCATAATCATGATTGTTGCTGTAAATTTCGTCGTCTCCATTTCCTCCGTCTGCAAAGTTGATGCCATCGTCTTTCTCTTTGGTTCCTGTTATTATTAGATCATCATCGTCACCTCCATAGAGCGCATCATTACCTGACTTACCTTTCAGAGTATCGTCACCACTCAATCCAAAAAGTGTATCGTCGTTATCATTTCTTCCCTTGAACGTCACTCCTTTTGGTGTCTTGGCCTTAGAGCTGGGGCCATCATCACCGGTTACACCTTCATCGAAAGTGTCAAAGCCATAAATTGCTGTTGGGCATTCTCCCCATTTGGGCATGTGCTCATCGCTTAATTTTGATCCTTCTCCAAATGCATCGGGTTCTTCATCTATTCCTTCAACACACCAACCACTCAGGTCTTGATTAAATGACTCGGCATTCTTAAACATTTTTCGCATGTCATCAACATAATGCACATCCCATTTCGAAATATCTTGATTAAATTCTTTGGCGCCCTTGAACATTTCCTCCATGTCATGAACATTAGACACGTCCCAATTTGATAGATTGCTATTGAAATTCTCTGCACCGGAGAACATTCTTATCATAGTCTCTACGTTTGAGACGTCCCACTCGGAAATGTCACTTTCAAACTTGATTGCACCGTAGAACATGGAACCCATGTCTTCCACCCTGGAAACATTCCATTTTGAAAGATCACTATTGAAATCCTTGGCATCTTCGAACATATAATCCATTTTTTCTACCTTGGAAACATTCCAATTAGAAATATTAATTTCATCCTGGAACGTTGAGTCCTCAAACATGCCAGTCATTTTATCTACCTCCCCAACATCCCATTTCGAAATATCTACGTTGTTGTTAATAGAATCTCTGAAAACATACATCATATTTTCTACGTTGCTAACGTTCCATTGAGATATATCAGCAGAGAAATTTTCGGCTCCTGCTATCATATCGTACATACTTTTTACATTTTCAGTATTCCATGTCGAAATATTGGCGGTGAAATCTTTGCTGTACTCAAAAGCTGCTGACAAAGAGTCAACATTGCCGACTTTCCAGTCAGATAGATTGCTTTTGAATCCATCTGTTTCTCCAAATATTCCAGTAAAGTCTTCGAGATTACTGGTATCAAGTGATTCAATAGCTTCGTTTTCTGATGATATGTTTGCCCCTCTAAAAGCGTGTTGTCCAGATGCCAGCTGATTTTTAATTCTGCCAGATTCAGTTAGCTTTTTATCGATATCTGCCTCATTGAAATCGTCTTTTGTTGTACTCCTTGATCCAATTTGTTGAATACCGACGAGCCATTCCAGATTTTTTTGCCCCTAAAATTACCCTTATTGTAGTCATAGTAAGAACTATTGTCCCAGTCAAAAATTGCCCGGTAGTCGTAATAACTGCCACCTTTTCCTTCTCCAATAGTCTGAAGATCAGAGAGTAATCTCTTTGTCGGCAATTCTTGCTCGCTAATACGCCTGCTCGATCGAAAGTAATGAAAATCATCTTCGCTTTGCCCGAGCAGTTCTCCTACTTGTTTGACGGACAGCCCAGTTTTTTCGAAAGTTGTACGATGTTCATCATCATCTTGATCCTTTAAATATATGTCTATACTATCATCGCCTGCCTTCGCGATTTCGGTCACAGTTAAATACTCAGGTAAAATCAATTCATACGGAAAGTCTTCCGAGCTGTTGAATCCATCTTCATTCTTGCTTTCGAATATATCTGCTCCAGGAGAAAATGTATAACTTGAATTTTTATTCGCACTTTCAGATGAAATGGAGTGATCAATTACAAAGTCTCCTCCGCTGCTTCCAATCACATGATTCTCGCCACCTCTTGTATTGATAGATGTGCTTAAATCTGATTTTCCGCCTTTTTCGGAGAAATCCCAACGCTCTGGAAGTTTGTCTCCTCCAATGAAATCATATATTGCATCTGTCTCAATAGATTTGAAGTAAATTTCGTTAATTTCTTTGTCTTCATTGCTAGCATTTGTTTGCGATTCATTGCTGCCTATTTCTTTATTTGAATACTGGATTAAGTATTTAGGATTTGAAGTGCCTGAAGTCGAAACAGTGATTTTATCTAACGTTCCTGCATAAACCATGCCTAGTTCGGCGCTCTCTCCGTTCGTATTTGTTTCGTCTGAAAATAGTGGTACTAGCAGCTCCGGGGAGTCAATTGTGACTTCTTTGGCTTTTGAATTTTTGACGGTTGTTACAAAATCTCCAATTTTGATTAAAACATCTTTGCCTTTTTGTTTGATTTCTGGCTCTTCGTCGATTGGAAATGTTGATGGTCGATGAATGATTCGATCACCTTGCTTTGGATTGAAATCACTGATCTTGTCCATCCCTTCTGAAAGGATGAAATCATCGGCTCCTTTTCCCCCATTCAGGATGTCATTGCCCAGGCCTCCATCAAGAATGTCGCGTCCCTTGCCTCCTTCGAGGGTGTCGTCGCCCTTGCCGCCCTCCAGTTGATCGTCGCCGATATCGGCGGTAATCAGGTCATCACCGCTTCCGCCGTTGAGGCTGTCGTCGCCACTCCCTCCATCAACTGTGTCGTTCCCTTTGCCGCCATCCACGCTGTCGTCGCCGGCGCCGGCCTCGATGCTGTCGTTTCCTGCGTCTCCATCAACATCATCATCTCCCTCACCGCTCTCCACCAAATCGTCTCCGTCTCCGGCGTCGATCACATCCGCTGCAGCCGTCCCGCCGATCTCCTCATCCCGCAGCAGTGCACCTCTCTTGCGGCGCCCTGTGATCAAGCTCTCGTCCCATGTACCCCAGCGTTGAGCAACAGTTGCCTTAGGAGAACGCATCTGGCCCGTATTGAACATATCCTTTCATCCTGAACTTCGCTCAGTCGTTTGTCATCCCTCAGTTGGGGGAGTCTGGATTTGGCGGCTTTTTCGTATCAGCGGAGGGCGTTTTGGTTCGCCTTACAACCCTGAGCTGCCGTATCAATCCGTTCCCTCGTCTTGTTTCTGCTGCTCCATCTGCCGTTGCCGCATCGCAAACCGCTCACGATCGGCATCGCTGAAGCGATCAACGCAATGCACACATTGCACCCCTTTGATGGTGGTGGGATGGTCACGCTGCTCCGGTGACAGCGGCAACCCGCAGGCATGGCAGATGCTGTGTTCGCCGGGTTCAAGCCGGTGGTTCAAGGCCACCCGTTGATCGAACACAAAACATTCCCCATGCCAGCGACTGTCGGCTTCCGGCACCGTCTCCAGATACTTGAGAACGCCGCCGCGCAGGTGGTGCACCTCCCCGAAGCCGTTGTCTTGCAGATAGCTACTGGCCTTCTCGCAGCGAATCCCACCGGTGCAGAACATGGCAATGCGCTTGGGGGCTCTTTCTTGCACCAACGCGCGCAGCCCGGTGTCAGCCCAGGCAGGAAAATCGCGGAAACTCTCGGTTCCAGGATCAATGGCTCCCTCAAAGGAGCCGATGGCGGTTTCGTAGCTGTTGCGTGTATCGATTATGAGTGTGTCGGGATCATCCACCAGAGCGTTCCAATCGTCTGGATCCACGTAGGTGCCTGCGCTGCTGCGCGGGTCAACGCTCTCCACCCCCATGGTCACAATTTCCTTTTTACGCCGGGCCTTGAAGCGACGGAACACCGGCTTCTCGGCCCAGCTGCGCTTCACCTCCAGTGGCTCCTCCGGTTTTTCGGCTGAGTTCAGTGCCTCCTGAATCCGTGCCAGAAGTTGGTCCACGTCGATTTTGGGGCCGCTGATTGTGCCGTTCACGCCTTCTATGGCGATCAGCACGGAGCCAACCACACCGCCATCAGCTGCCAGGGTTGGCAAGTCAGCCAACAAGGCCTCCCGTTGATTGTCGTCGAGCGGGCAAAAGGCATAGAACGCCGCCACCAGCGTTTTGCTCGTGTTGGCCTGCCGCTCTGTCGTGTTCATCGGTCTGGATCGATCACAGCAGTGGCCGCTGAAGGTTTGTAGAACATGATCCTGTTTCCAGTGTTCTGGCGATGTTGCGGATTCTGTATTTCGGCAGCGTCGTCTTCACTGCGTTCTGGTTGCTGCGGCTGCTGTATCGCCGCTTTCTCGCCATGCGTCAGGTGAATGTGATCGTGGAAACACCCGAGCGTACGGCGACGATCAAAGCGCTGGAGAGGGCCTGGTCTGTTGATGAGAGCGTGGATGATTCGACGGATCCAAAGGCTTGATTGCCTGCCTGCCATGGCTGCCGGCTGCTCTCCGTCAGGGGTCTCAGCGCTGCTGATGCTGATGGTTCTTCCGACAGCTGCACAAAGCCGAATCACTGATCGTTGATGATTCCAGCTCAGTTCATCTCTCGCCAATCACTCAAGGCACATGATTCGACTTCGGGGTTGTTTCATCGAGTAAGAAATCTTGAATGAATTTGTTAAAAATACAGGCTGCAATGGCATTAGGTTTTTGGTCTGTCATCACGATCCTGCCGGGCTGAAACGGTTTTCTCGCGCATTGGCGCCTGTCCATGACGTACGCATGGGCGCAACCAAACGCTGACGAGCTCTTCGGCCCATGCCAACATTTCTATGTTGCATAGCCTTAGATGTCCTCGGACGGTCAGAAGTCAAGTGTCGAACGCGACTTGGATGCGAATGGTTTTATAGATGGTTCTAAACGCTACAAACTGACGACCGGGGAGGGATCCCTTCCGCTCAGCAACTGGAAGGGGAGAACGTATTCGGACAAGACTTCTCAGCGGTGGGACGCCGAGCGGGCGGTTGCTGACGGCTCCGGTTTCAAGGTCCTGCTGAGAGGGCAAGGCTCGAAGGAAGGCCTGGTCAAGGTGCTCGAGGCGAATGCCTCTGGAGTGATCAACAGCTCCTCCAAATGGCAATCGATCGACAAGGCACTCAAGAGGGGCCTGGAGAGCGTCTTCGGTGATGAGATCCGGAAGGATGGCTTCATCGGCCACGACCCGCGACGTGATGCCGATGGCGACGGATTACTCGATCGCGGCCAGAGCAAGGCCTACAAGATCCTCACCGAATCAAACCCGATCACACTCCAGTCCAAAGGGGGAGATCCGCTTTCCAGTGCCAGCTCCAAGCGCTGGGATGCCATTCAGGCGGTGGTCGTCGAAAATGGGTTTCAGGTTCTGCTGCAGAAGGGAAAGCGCAGCAAAACTGCGTTCCAGCTCCTTGATGTCAACTCGGATGGTGTCATCACTGGCAAAACCTCCTGGTTGCCATCGGTCGAGGCTCTGCTGGCTGGCTGGGATTCCCGATTCCGGGAGGCGATCCTGACGAAGGGGAGCAGTGGCGGCGGCATCACAGCGGCGTCGGTGGAGGACGACGCCCCGGTCGGCCAGCTGATTTACACAGCATCCGCAGAGGATGCCTCAGCGGTGACCTTCACGCTGGAGTCCCTCAATGAGCTGCCCCTGGCTGGTCTGTCGATCGATGCTGCCAGCGGAGAGGTTCGTCTCGACCCTTCTGCACTGATTCCTCTGCCGGACAGCATCGGCTTCGCTGTTGTGGCAACAGACCTGGCAGGAAACAGCAACCGTTTGGACGTGCAGGTGTCGCTGTCTCAGACCATCGTCGATCCTGGCGAGGCATCGACAGAGAGCGAGGGTGACGTCAACGCTCTCAGTGTCGAGGACACGCCGCAGGATGACAGTGTCGAGGATGACGGTGTGGTCGGTGTCGGTGTGCAAGACCCGACTGAATCAGGCTCTGAACAGGGCGCGGTGTCTGAAGGATCAACATCTGATGACGCCGATGATGCCGATGGCGATGATTCAGGCACCGACGGACCCGAAACAGAGGATGACTTCGTCCCTGTATCCGATGAGATTCCGGTTGATGATTCTGAAATTCCGGTCCTTGAGCCTCAGACTCCTTTCGAGGACGACAGTGTCCCCACACTGACCGTCGCTGTCGACAGTGAATCGGACGGGGTCACAAACGACAGTACTCCTGTGTTTTCAGGTGAGGCAACGGCAGGCGCCACCGTTGAAGTGCTGTCCGGTGAGGTTGTGCTGGGAACGGCGGTGGCCGATGAGCAAGGGGCATGGCGTCTTGCTGTTGCTGACGATGCAGCACTTGCCGATGGAACGTACGTCTTTGCGGCGCGGGAGCTGACAACCGATGGCGGGGATCCATCCAGCTCTGAAACATCGACCCTCACCATTGATCAGACGGTGCCGGAGTTCACCTCCGAGCCGGAAGCTGATGCCACGATTGAGCTGACGTCGGCTCAGGTGGATGCAGATGGCGATGGTCTGCTGGATGGAAGTAACGGATCCAAGATTGTCGATGGGAACAAGATTATTCAAATAAAGTTGCAGAAAAAGGGGCAGATTTTCGAGGGTTCAACTGACGACCCCATGTTGGGTTATGACGTCATCAGCGCTGTTCCGAATCCAGATGCTGAGCAAGAAGGTGCCTACAGGCTTTTACTGAAGGGAACAGGCACGAGCAACAAAGGCCTATTTGGTGAGTGGTCAACTGATTCGGATGGGCATCTTCTTGCCTCCAACGAATCTGTTGAAGATTTATGGATTTCCGAAGAGCATGCGCTCAATCAAGGCTGGGAAGAGGTCTATGGAGATCGGATTAAAATTGACGGAGTGATCACCGAGGGACTGAAGACAGATTTCAGCAACACATACTTTGTTGCGAAGGATGGCGATAACACAAATCCGGGCACGATTGAGCTCCCCTTAGCAACAATTACGCATGCATCCACCCTCGTTCAGCCAGGTGATCATATCAAGCTACGTGGAGGTATATATAAAGAAAGAGTAAATATTGATAACATCCATGGCACAGAAGAGGAGCCAATAACGATTAGCAACTATGACGATGAAAAGGTAGTAATTGAAGGCGCAAAAGATATAACAGCTGAATGGGTACCTTTCGAAGGTAACATCTGGAAAACAACAGTTGATTTTGATATCACTCAGTTATTCCTTGATGACGCGATGCTCATTGGAGCACGCTGGCCAAATATCAACAAGCACTGGGATGAATACGATGAGTCTGATGGTGACAATCCGACTCCAGGCAGCTACTGGGATTTAGGAACACGTTCTCATGCGGATCGAATTGTAGAAGAAGGAGCACTGAAAAATCGCTTTAAAAATCAAGACGAAAGTCATAGCCTATCTGATCTGAATGTCAGTGTTGAAGGTGGTGTCGTTGTCGTTCATGGAGTTGGACCAAAAGTTCTTGATATAACAGCCCACACCGCTGGTGAATCAACATTTGAAATCTCATCTGGGGCCGAAGATAGGACTCTCTTGGAGAACTACTACATCACTGCCGATCTTGATCTACTTGATTCAGAGCGTGAATGGTTTTATGATAAGGAAACGAAGGAATTATATGTTTGGCTTGAAAACAACGCCAATCCCAATGAAGCATCGATCAAGGCACGTGGTTATACCGAGCAAGAACACCAGACAGACTCTGATCGGATTCTAAAAGTATATGATTCGTCTCATATCAAATTTGACGGAATCACACTTCAAACAGGTTCGTTTCACTTGCAAGGTTCTCACAACCTGACCTTTGAAAACAGTAAGTTTTTGTATTCAGGTCACCACAAGCAAATGCTTGGCGCGGATATTAATAAGGCAGAGGGTGATTATGAAAACTATGTCAACGTTAATGGCAATGAGACGGGTGGACCGGCTGGATTACAGGATCGAAATGGCGACGCCAGTTTGACCTGGCGTAGGAGCGAATTTGCGAATTCCTATTCACTTTTGCTTTATCACGGGCGTGGTGGTTCAAATTATCTTGTGGAAGATAGCTATTTCCACAACAAGCCCCACGGTGGAGGCATGTTGTGGAGCGCTGGAGTGAATGATGGAAATGTCGTCCGCCACTCAACATTTCACACGGGCGGATGGGGTGGTTTGGGTAAATTTGGGAATAGAAAAGCACAGCAAGGAGGACAATCATTAGCTGAATTCAACCGAGTTTATAACTTTTTCTTTCATGGTGATGACTCTGGAATCCAGGTGAACCGCGGCAATGTCATGGGAACGACATTGCGAAACAACTGGATCCACGATATGCCAGGAAGGAATGGCATTCGCTTTGATGGCGATGCTGCTGGGATGGGAGGAACTGTACAAAATAATGTCTTGACTGGTTCCAAACGTGGTACTCGGTTGAAAGGCGATCTGCACACAGTAGTTAACAATACCGCCTTCGGGAATTCTCATATCGACATCAATGTTTCACATGATAAATTCTATGGTTTTACAGAAGGATATGATCCAGCAGTTGACGGAATCATCCGCCCAACAGCTGAGAATAATTACTTCAACGTTTACGAATTTCGAGCTGAGGGACGTCGAGGTTCTGCGGAAAAACAAGGGAATAAACACTCCATTGCAGTGAATAACGCGGGCAATCAGGATTTTTATCCGCCGGAATACAAAACACCTGGTATTTATCAGGCCAATTCAACGACTCGAAGCAGATCTAATGTTCTTCAATCTGAGCTACGTGATCCTGAAAATTTTGACTTCCGCTTAAAAAGTGACTCTCAATTAATTGACGCAGGTGTAAAACATTCTAAAACAACTGATGGCTTTTTAGGTTATGCACCTGATATTGGAGCCTATGAATTCGGAGATCTGAACTATTGGATTCCTGGTCACCGTACGCAAAAGGCACGAACTCCCATCCCTGCGGACTCGTCACCGAGGGCAAGACCTACCAGTGATCTCATGTGGCTTGGAGGGATCGATGCCATTCAACATCGTATTTATTTAGGCAATGATCCAAATAACCTTGAATTGAAGTCTGAACAAACAAATAATATCTATACACCTAATAACCCATTTGTGCCTGGTGAAATTTACTATTGGCGCGTTGATTCAGTTAAAGAAGATGGAGAAGTCGTCACGGGCGATGTTTGGGAATTTTCGATTCCATTAGGACAGGCTAAAGCAATCCCCATTGAAATGGTGCATGTGGGGGATGCAGGGAATCAGGCCAACTTTGATGGTTACGGGAACGTGCCATATGAGTATTACATCAGTAAGTACGAAATCACAAACGAGCAATACGCGACTTTTTTGAATGAAACAGCAAAAGTCAGCTCACAGGATGGTCTGACCGACCGATACCATGAATCGATGAGAATTGATAGGCAAAAAATTAATGATGAGTTCGTCTATACAGTTGAAAATGGCTACGAACAACATCCAGTCAATTATGTTGACTTTAGAAGTGCTTTACGTTTCTGCAATTGGCTAACTAGCGGTAATATCAAACGAGGTACTTACAACAGTATTTGGGGAAGCAACAACGGAATCAACAAGCGCAATTGGAATGAAATGGAAATTGGCGCAGTTGCATTGCCGACAGAGGACGAATGGTACAAAGCTGCATACTTTTCTGGTCAACCAGCGCCTGGGGATTGGACCAATCAAGCTCCTAGTGGTTGGTCAGTCAGCAACGGGGATAAGCACGGGAAACCTCTTTCAGAAGAATCACAAAATGCTGAAAAAACAGAAGAATTCAATGGCTGGACTTTCCACAAAATAAAATCCTGGAGTCGTAATCGCTCCCACAAACGAATTCGGAGTCATTTTGGTCGTGGCGAGGGGACTATCGCAGTTATCGACCCCTATGAATTCGCGTCAAAAGCAGATGGGGTAACAACCCAGTCTGAAATGTCAACGCCGCGTATTGATATTTCTGATGCAGCAGCTGGCCAGTTAAAACTTAGTTTTGATTCATCATGGCCGAAGCATACTGCTGATTATGCTTCAGTTTTTATTTCCTACGACGATGCTGATCCCGTCCCAGTATTTCCAGGCAAAGCATCACCACAAAATAAGTGGGGAATTAATGCAAGAAAGACGGTTAACCTCAACAACCCTGAAGGAGCACAATCAGCTGTTGTCACATGGAGCTACGAAAACGATGCTAATTTTTGGGCTATCGATAACATCCTTGTCAGTGATGAGCAAGATAATGAATATTTTGGCGAAGACTTTGAGGGACTTGAGCTCAAGCCTTATCAATCCAGTACTCTTCCAAAAGGAGATCAAGGATACTTTTCAAATGCGATTCAGGATGGCGACCTTTCAAGATGGCCAACAGGTCAATATTCCGATGGACCGCCATACGCGGTAGGAAGCCACGACAGTCCGTCGTATTACGGCACTTACGACCAAGCCGGAAGTTTGCGCGAATGGCTTGAGGCTGACAATTCTTTCGAAGGCGCTAATACAAGAGCTCGTGGTGGGTTCTACTCAGCGAAAAGCAAAAGTTTTTTCACAGCATCCTCAAATGATAATGGAATAGGTATAAAACGCAAGAGTGATAATATTTATACTGGCTTCAGAGTTGTCAGTTTATACCCCATTACCTCGGAGCCCGATGGGTTAAAGAATCAACGACCATCTTGGATTGCTGCGCAGTGGTCGTTGGGCGATGCAGTCGTAGGTAGTTTATTCTCCAGCCCCCTTTCTGAGGAAGTATTTGATGCAGATAATGATCTCAATGATCTGACCTTTACTCTATTGAGTGGGCCGGCGTGGCTTTCGATTGATAGTGAAGGGAATATCAATGGTCGGCCTGCATCAACAGATCTTGGCTTAAATGAAGTCATGCTGCGTGTGACTGACCCTGATGGTGAATACAGCGATACAGAATTTCCAGTCAAGCTAAATGTAACCCTCTCGGGAGATGATACGGATCCTGTCACTGACCCGGTCGCGGATCCTGTCACCGATTTAGTTACGGATCCTGTCACTGACCCGGTCACGGACCCAGTCACCGATTTAGTTACGGATCCTGTCACTGACTCGGTCACGGACCCAGTCACCGATTTAGACACAGATTCAGTCACTGACCCGGTCACGGACCCAGTCACCGATTTAGTCACGGATCCTGTCACTGACCCGGTCGCGGATCCAGTCACCGGACCAGTTACGGACCCTGTCACTGATCCGATCATTGATACGATCAAGATGATCGGTAATGGTCTTTTTGGACCGAACAATGCCGATTTGATTACAGACTTTGATCCATCGTCACAACGTCTGGAAATCGATGTTCAATCCTTCGGGGCTGAGTCTGACGCGAGCTTTGCAATCAGTAGGGCTAAAAGATGGAAGGCAGCAGCAAAGCTTGATGCTGATTTTGTCTACCGTCAACGTTTTGGTAAACTCTATTTCAATCCCAATGGTTCTAATAAAGGATGGGGCGCTGGCGGTTTGTTCGCTGTGCTTGAAGGAAATCCTGTTTTGACATCTGAGATTGTTGATATGACATAGGAATGAAATAGTTGAGATGATGATAATTCGACGTTGATGCGAAGCATCATGTTTAATGTTGATGATTGTTGTTTTTTTATGAATGATTTCTAAGGCCCTACGGCTTCTGCATCTTTTAATCCATAACGTCCTGAGGCGATGTGGACTGCATGACAATTCATTCTTTTTCTGCCAAAATTAGGTAACGATAAATCGATCGAGCAATGCCATCCGGCGACAACAAAAGCGGTTCTGGACTTGATCAAAATGCTGACGGTTTTGTCGACAAACAAAAGCCCCTCGCCTTGGCGTCGGATGATGGAGGACTGCCATTATTTAATTCGAGTGGGCAACTGTATTCAGATCAATCAACGAAATCCCGTTCGCCAATTCATGCCATTTCTGTTTCGGACGGATTTAAGGTCCTGGTTGAGGGGAAGGAGCGCAGAAATGGCCTGTTTCGGGTTTTAAATGTTAATTCGGCGGGTCGTATCAATGGACGTACGAAATGGCGTCCTCTCAATTGGGCTCTGAAGAAGGGTTGGGAGGACCGTTTTGGAGATGTCATCCAAGCCGATGGCATTGTCGGTGTGGAGAAGGATGCGGATGGGGATGGGTTTCTCGATGGTGGAGTGGAATATCTGATGCCGTCTTCGGACGGACCCGTCACGTTGAAGAACGCGGCTGGCAAGGCGCTAAGCGATCAGAGTTCAAAACGATGGGATGCGATTCAGGCTGTTGATGTTGAGGAAGGGTTTCAGGTTCTGCTCCGCAAATCAGGCCGCAAAGGAAGCTTGTTTCAGCGTCTTGATGTGAATCCCGATGGGACGGTATTGAGTAAAACAGGTTGGAGGAATTCAGCCAAAGCCCTGTTCGCCGGTTGGGATGCGCGTTTTCAGTCGGCAATTCTTGCGGACAGCAGCAGCGGTGGTGGCATCACGGCGGCTTCCGTTGATGAACAGCCTCCCATCAGTCATCTGATCTACACGGCGACGGCGACGGATCTGTCGGAGGTTGTCTACAGCCTGGAGCCGTTTGATGGTTCCTCCCTGGATGGCTTGTCGATCGACTCCGCTCTCGGAGAGGTTCGTCTGTCCACAGAGGCGTTGATCGCCATACCTGAGCGGCTGCAGTTCAAGGTTGTTGCGACAGATCTTGCAGGTAACAGCAGTTCCCTCGATGTTGTCGTGGCACTGACCGTTGAATCACCAGAGCCGGTTGACCTCCCAGATGACGGTGACGTTTCAGAGGACGGCCTTGTTCCAGATGGGGATGCTTCGGCGTCAGGGGATGGAGCGCAGTTGAGCATGTTAAGCCTTGATGTGCCATCGATGGATGGTTCCGGAAGCGAGGCGAGTGATGGGGCGTCGTCCAACGCCGATGAACAATCGGATGGCAACACCGTTGTCGATGAGGATTCGACCAATGACGATCCTGATGACTCCCCCATTAACGACTCATCCACTTCAGTTGATCAGGAACAGCCAGAAACGGAGCCTGCGGACGAGGATCCAGAAGCGGATGGTCTGATTTCCGAGTCGGATCCGACGTCGACTGATGGCGATGCGTTGCCCGTTGTCGATAAGGAGCCCGAGACACCGGAGATCCCGGCCCCGGAGCTGACGTCAGCGCTTCGCCTCGATGCGGCATCGGACACAGGCCGCTCGGATGGTGATGCTGTCACTTACGAACGAACCCCTCGATTTTTCGGTGTGGCGACTCCTGGCTCGAGAATTGAATTGTTCGCAGAGTCGTCTGAGGACTCCACTGCAGAGTCGACGTACCTCGGCGCCACACCCGTCGGTGACGACGTTGAATGGCAGTTGACGCTCTCTGATGAGACAGCATTGATTGATGGCCGCTATTCCATCAGCGCCCAGGAGCTGAATGCCGATGGAGAGGAACGTTCGACGACAGGAACTCTTGATCTTGTGGTGGATACTCTGGCTCCTGAATTCACCTCAGCCGCGTCCGCGTCAGCCACATTGACCCTGTCTGCTGATGCGTTCCCGCCGACAGACGGTGTTTTGTTTGTCTCCAATGATGGAAGTGATACCAACCCCGGCAGCTTGCTGGCACCGTTCAGAACCATTCAACACGCGATCGATAATGCTGAAGCCGGTGATGTGATTTCAATCCGTGGCGGAACGTATCGAGAGCGTCTCAGAATTGAGAATTTGAATGGCCGGAAAGACGCGCCAATCACCTTTGAAAATTATCAGAACGAGGATGTTGTTCTGACCGGAGCTGAGCCGATCACGACCGACTGGGAGCCGCATGACGACAACATCTGGAAGACGAACCTGAATTTTGATGTTTCTCAGCTTTATCTCGACGGCCAGATGTTAACGGCGGCCCGTTGGCCGAACATCACAAAGGAATGGGATCGGCTTGATGATTCCGATCGCCGAAATGCAACACCAGATAGTTACTGGGATATTGAAGGAACGCGAGCTCTCGCTCTGGTTGATTCTGAGTTGCCAGATGTGTATACCAATTATGAAAGTCAACAACGATTGGCTGATCTCGGCTTCAGTGTTGATGGGGCCATGCTGGTGCCTCACAAGAGCTTTGGACTGACTCATTCTGGCGAGATTATCAATCACAAGGCTGGTGAATCATCCTTTGACATTGACCCAAACTTTGAATTGTGGCTCCGCAGCCCTGGACAGAAGTCCCTGAAGAATTTCAATTGGACCAGTGGCAACGACGGGTCCGTGGAGACTGCTGATCTCTGGCCTCTCAAAAACGGACCTGTCCAGGGAACAAAACAGTTTCACTATCATCTCGAGGGCCACTTGGGATTGCTGGATCGCCCTCAGGAATGGCATTACGACAAGGCATCTGGAGATCTCTACGTCTGGCTGCCTGATGATCAGGATCCCAATCTCAGTGACTTGCAGGCACGTGCCTGGGATCGTTCAACCTCCTATATCGCTGATCCTGACCAATATCCAGATGCTGATTATCACTCGTTGCTGGAGATCAAGGATTCATCATTCCTAGATTTCAAAGGGATCACCTTACATACTGGAGTTTTTGAACTGAATGAAGCGACTCATTTAAATTTTGATCAGATGCGCTTTCTTTATCCAACCTATGACGGTCGGATGTTGAAGGATGGACAACGCCCTCTTTATAACAATCGAATTCAACCAGTCAGCTTGAAAGGTCGTCCGGAATTGGAGAATGTTCCCGATTCCAATATCAGTTTCAGTAACTCTGAATTTGCCAACGGCATCAGTGGTCTCCTGCGTGCTGCGGGCCCTGGATTGGAATTGAAGAACAGTTATTTGCACAATGTTCGCGATCGAGGAGCCCTGAGGGTCGCGGCGGCACCAGGGATGAATGTTGAGAGAAATACTTTTCACACCTTTGGCTTTGGTGGTGGTGGAAAAATTGGTGATTCTTCTGTTTGGCGCTACAACCATATTTACGCCTTCCATGGTGATGGAGACATTTCAGGGATACAGGTTCCTGCCTCATCTCAAGAAGGATCTTTGGTCGCCTACAACTGGATTCACGATGCCCCAGGCCGGAATGGCATTCGATTTGATGGGAGCCCCGCTGGTATTCGCGGTGCCGCACACCACAATGTTTCAAGGCAAACGCGCCGTGGAATGAGAATCAAAGGTGATCAGCACAAGATCATGAATAATACTTTGGTTTCTAATTTTTCCTACGATATCAGTGCAGACCGTGGCAAATTTTATGGTTACTTGGACTCCACTCCTGGTTGTTTGGAGTGGGAGTGTCGATACATACCATCAAAATATGGGAAGGACCCGAATCGGCGTCTGGGCCATTTCAATTCAACGATTCATAACAACGCTTTTGATCGGATGCCTGATCCCTTTGGCGTTGGTTCACCGAATCATGCCATTGGTAATTCCTATGTAAGCGATCACGGACAAGATAATCGACGCACAACGTTGGTTAAGGAAGAGCTACGGGACCCGGAAAATTTTGATTTCCGCCCAAGGGAAGGATCGCCTCTGATCGACATTGGCATGCATGTTCATGGTGTGACTGATGGATATCAGGGAGAGGCCCCCGACAGTGGCGCTTATGAATTTGGAGCTGATTCCTATTGGATTCCAGGACACCGTACAAACAAAGCCAGAACCCCAATTGCCCCAAATGGTTCAACGACTGTCAAGCCCGACGCTGATTTGATGTGGCTTGAAGGTAAGAATGTTGCGCTGAATCATGTCTACTTTGGTGAGGATTCAAGTAATCTCACATTAGCCAGTTCGCAAGCTAATAATATTTTTACGCCACCAGAAGAGCTGATTCCAAGCCGTACCTATTACTGGCGTGTTGATACAGAACAAACGGATGGCTCCATTGTTAAAGGCGATCTTTGGTCGTTTCAGGTGGCTGAAGCTCGCTCTGTGATGCCGAGCGTTCTGGTTCGTGCTCTGTCTGGGGATTCACTGCCGGTTGATCCTGTGTCTAAGTCGCCTTTGCCCGATTACGACTTTTACATGGGAACCTATGAAGTGACGAATGCACAATATGCGCAATTCCTCAATTCGGTGGCGTCCGTTGATGATTACTATCTCTACGATAAAAAAATGGGTGCGACGGATCTTGATCAAGGCTTAGGTGGAATTACGCGAGACGGTGAATCAGGCGATTATTCCTATTCGGTTGTCCCTGAATTGGCTAATTACCCCGTTACGTATGTCAGTTTCTGGGATGCTGCTCGCTATGTGAACTGGCTGTCGACTGGCAGTACGGAGAAAGGTGTTTACACGATGATGCCCAAGCAGGAAGACAATAAGAATGAGCCAATTCAACGCAATCAGGATGCGTTTGATGATGGTGCCTTTGCGCTTCCTTCCCATGCGGAATGGCTCAAGGCTGGTTTGTATTCGTCTGCGTTGGATCCAACGCTGTATGCCTTCCCAACCCAGAGTGATTCCATCGACGTTGAACAGGCCAATATCGAAGGTTCTTCCTTTTCAGGCCTTGCTCCAGTCGGCAGCTTCGACCATCCCAGCCCCCATGGCACGTACGACCAGGCTGGTAATGCCTGGGAATGGCTTGATGATCTTTCTGAGTTTGAACAAAGTAAATTACCAGCCCGCCTTCGCAAAGGCGGCAGTTTCCTCCATCCTGTGAATCGCAACTCCATGAGTTCGCTGTCCCCTGGTAAGCCCAGGGCAGCGTCTGATCAAGGCCCTGATTGGGGATTCCGCGTTGTTCGAAAGCGTACCGACAATCAGCCTCCTGTCTGGAAATCAATTGCTTGGGAACTGGATGATGCTTTCGTGCAGGAGCCCTATGCATCCTCGATTGCTGATCTTGCCTTTGATGCTGATGGAGACCCTCTCAGCTTTTCGATGCTGGATGGTCCTGACTGGTTGAGTGTTTCGGAGAGTGGACTTCTGGAGGGCACTCCGAATGCCGATGCACTCGGTAAGCATTCCGTTGTTTTCCGTGTTGAAGATTCCAAGGGTGATTCACAAACCCTTCCCGTTCCATACACCATCAAGGTGAAGCCAGACACGAATCCACCTGTTCAACCCGCGATTCCTGAACTGATGAGTCGTGATAATGCTGAAACACCGTCTTTCAAGCAATTAATCAATCATCCATCACCTGATTTCAAGGGCACGGCCGAAATCAACTCTACTGTTGATCTTTTTCTGGATGGCGATCAGATTGGGACTGTGCGTGCTGATTCTTCGGGGCAATGGAGTTTCAAGGACAACCCGCGAAAACTGGAGGATGGTGCGCATCAGCTGACGGTTCGTGCGACTGATCAAGCTGGCAATCAGTCCATTGAGTCGGAAGCACTTGTGTTCACAGTGGATACGCGTGCACCTCGCTTCACCTCGCCCGATCTGGCACCGGCGTTGGATGAAAACAGTGGAGATAACCAGCTGATTTATACGGCCACGGCTGATGATGAAACGTCAGTGTCGTATTCGATTGATGACACTGAGAATTTTTCCATCGATTCTCTTTCAGGCGATGTGAGATTCCTCTTGAATCCTGATTATGAGAATCCTGATCAAGAGCAGCCACGGTCTTTTGTGATCACGGCCCAGGATCAGGCTGGTAACACTTCTGAGCACAATGTTCGATTTGAAGTCAACAATGTCGATGATATTCCGCCGAAGTTTACGTCCGGTGGCAGGGTAAAAGTTAAGAGTCGATTAGAGAGCAGGCAAAGTATTTACAAGGCATCTGCCAATGATGATTCTGCAGTTACATTCTCTCTTGTTGATCAAAAAGCCGATTCCCAAAGCTTTGTTCTTTTGGATGAGACCACTGGCCTTATTGCCTTGAAAGATGGCGTCGCCTACGACAACAACTCTAAGTTGACATTTTATGTGCAAGCAGAGGATGTTTTTGGCAATGCATCTCAGAGGAAAGTTAATGTGACGTTTAAAAATGTTGGTGATAACAGCTCTTCCGAGGATGCTGAGTCTGCAGGCTCTTCCTCGGGTGGCGACGGCAGTGCTTCTGATGCATCAGATCCCGCAGATCAATCATCAGGATCTGATGTCGTGACTGGCCAGAGTATCCGTTTGGTGGCTCGTGAGACTTACAAAAAGAAAAGTGCTCAGATCATCAAGGATTTTGATCCAAGTTCCGATCGATTGGTGATTCGGGCCGAGGATTTTGGCCTTGTCGATGGGGCTGAGATAGGGATTTCCAAAAACAGGAAGATGTTCAGGGATCTCCAGAGACGTGATACAGACTTTATTTACAGAGCGAACAGAAAGGATGGTTACATTCTCTTTAACCAGAACGGTGACGAGCCTGGATTGGGCGATCTTGGAGGGGTGGTTGCTGCGATCAGGAATTCATCGCAGTTCAATGGCTCACAATTCACTACCGATTTGGTTGAGATGATCTAGTTGGATGGTGCCGTGGCCAGCGCAGTCTTTTCGGTCCATGCCGCCTGCACACCGGCATCATTGAGAAGCTGGCGGTCAGCATCCACATCAGGGTTGCCGGTGGTGAGCAAGGTATCGCCGTAGAAGATCGAGTCTGCTCCAGCCTGGAGACAAAGAATCTGTGCTTCCCGGTTCATCGATTCCCGTCCTGCACTGAGCCGTACCCGGGAGCGGGGCATCAGGATCCTGGCGGTGGCCACCATCCGCACGAGGTCGAGGGGCTCGAAGGGCGCCTGACCTTCCAGCGGTGTGCCTTCCACCGCCACGAGTCCATTCACCGGCACGCTTTCGGGATGGGGATCCATCCCCGCCAGCACCTGCAGCATGGAGGCACGATCCCGCAGGGTTTCACCCATGCCGATGATGCCGCCGCAGCAGAGCGTCACCCCGGCCTGGCGCACCCGTTGCAACGTTTCCAACCGCTCTTGATACGTGCGCGTGCTGATGATCCGGTCGTAGTGCTCCGGGCTGGTGTCGAGGTTGTGGTTGTAAGCGGTGAGCCCGGCTGCGGCGAGCCGTTGCGCCTGGTGATCGCTCAGCATTCCCGCCGTGACACAGGCCTCCATGCCCATGGCACGCACGCCACGCACCATCTCCAGCATCGCCTCAAAGGGAGCGCCATCGCGGATCTCGCGCCAGGCCCAGCCCATGCAGAAGCGATCGGCGCCGGCGTCTTTGGCTGCCTTTGCCCGCTGCAGGATGGGCTCCACCTGCATCTGGGCCTCAAAGGCCGACACATCGCTGCTGTTGTGAATCGACTGCGAGCAATAGGCGCAGTCCTCCTCACAGCCGCCGGTCTTGACGCTCAGCAGCGAGGCCAGCTGCACCCGGTAGCCGGGGTTGGCCTCTCGATGCACGTTCTGGGCCTGCCAGAGCAGCTCCATCAAGGGCAGTTCCAGCAGTCCCTGGATCTCCTCAATGCTCCAGTCGTGGCGAATGCTGAGGGTCATGGCGTGATGGGCTCCAGCCCGCCGAAGCGACGCTGGCGGCTTTGGTAATCGAGCAAGGCCCGCTTCAGGGCATCGGCGTCGAAGTCCGGCCAGAACACGTCGGTGACGTGGATTTCCGCGTAGGCCAGCTGCCACAGCAGAAAATTGCTGATCCGGTGCTCACCACTGGTGCGGATCAGCAGATCTGGATCCTGTTCCCCACTGGTGAACAGCTCGGCGGCCAGGCTGTTTTCGTCGATGCTCTGGGGATCCAGCTCTCCAGTTGCCGCCCGCATCGCCAGGCGCTGGGCCGCCCGCACCAGCTCGCGGCGTCCGCCGTAGTTGGTGCACACGTTGAAGTGAATGCCGTTGTTGCCGGCGGTGCGTTCCATCGCATCGCCGATCAGGTCCTGAAGTTTCTGCGGCAGGGCTTCGAGGTCTCCGAGGAAGCGGATGCGCACCTTCTCATCCTCAAGGGTCTGCAGTTCCTTCTGCAGCACCCGTTCAAACAGGGTCATCAGAAAGTTCACCTCGTCCCCGGGCCGGGCCCAATTCTCCGTCGAGAAGGCGTAGGCGGTGAGGGCTTCGATGCCCCAGTCGTTGCACAGCCTCAGGGTGGATTTGAGCGCTTCCACACCAGCCCTGTGGCCCATCACCCTCGGGAAGCCGCGGGACTGAGCCCAGCGGCCGTTGCCATCCATGATCACCGCCACATGGGCCGGCAGCCGCAACGGATCGAGCTCCGGCGGGCAGGCGGAACAGGGTTGGGCGTCGGTGCTGGTGGCCGGCGGTCGGCTCAAGACAGCGTTTCGGACGGTGAACTTCCCACGCTACGCCGCCCTGGTGGCGCAGGTTCGGCCTGGAGGAACAACTCCTTCAGCAATTCCTGCAGGCGGCTGCTGGTGATCGGCCGTTCCAGGCGCCCCTGGTTGGCCAGGGACAGGGTTCCGGTTTCCTCGGACACCACGATGCTGATGCAGCGATCGAAGCGCTCGGTGATGCCGAGGGCGGCGAGGTGGCGGGTGCCGTAGCGACTGACGCTGTGGCGGGACAGGGGCAGGATCACACCGGCAGCTTCGATGCGGTTGCCGCGCACCAGCACCGCACCGTCGTGCAACGGGGTGTCGACGGCGAACAGGTTGAGCAGCAGCTCACGGCTCAGCTGCGCGTCAATGGAGACGCCGGGGTTGAGGAAATCTTCCGGCCGCAGATCGCTGCCGAGATCCACCACGATCAAGGCACCACGACGCAACTGCGACAGTCGACCGGCCGCTTCGGTGATCTGGCTGACGGTGCCGGCGGCGGCGCGAAATTCGTTCTGGGGATTTCCCAGCAACACCGCCAGTCGGCCGGTGCCGAGCAGTTCCATCAGACGCCTCAGTTCTCCCTGCCAGAGGATGGCCAGCGACAGGGAGCAAGCCATCACCAGGGCATCCACCAGCTTGCTGGTGAGAGGCAGGTTGGCAAAACGCTGCACAAACCAGGCCATCGCCACGAGAAACAGATAGCCCCTCAGCAGCCAAAGGGTTCGGGCCTCATTGACCCGAGAAAACAACAGGAAGCCGATTGCGGAGGCAAACAGAACGTCGAGAACCAGGCGCGGGTCAACGCCCGCCAGCACGTTCACTCCGTCGGCTTCACCGCTGGTTTTAACGTACCGCCCGGAAGCGTTCTGGCAAAACGTCGTAGCGCAGCAGATCATCCGGCTGCTCCCGCCTTTGCACCAGTTCCGACTGGCCTCCCTGCACCAGCACGGCAGCAGGTCTCGGAATGCGGTTGTAGTTCGAGCTCATCGAGGCGTTGTAGGCGCCGGTGCCGAACACCACCACCACATCGCCGCTGCAGCTGCTGGGCATCGGCAGATCCTTCAGCAACACGTCCCCTGATTCGCAATGCTTGCCGACGAGATTCACCGTTTCGTCATTGCTGGCCAGGGGGCGATCAGCCAAGCGCGCTGTGTAGAGCGATTGGTAGGTGATCGGCCGGGGGTTGTCGCTCATGCCGCCGTCAATGGCGACGTAGGTGCGCACTCCGGGGATGGTTTTGCGGGATCCCACCGAGTACAGCGTCACTCCGGCGGTGGCGACCAGGGAGCGCCCCGGTTCGCACATCAGCCGCGGCAACTCCAGGTTCCGCTCGCGGCAGGCTGCCGTCACGGCCTCAGCGACGACCGTCACCCACTGCTCGATCGTCGGGGGATCATCCGACTCCACATAACGAATCCCCAGGCCGCCGCCAACGTTCAGGTCGCTCACTGGATGGCCGAGGCCCAGGGCCAGTTGCAGCGCATCGGCCATCACTGCGGCGAGGTCCCGATGGGGCTCCAGTTCAAAGATCTGAGAGCCGATGTGGGCGTGAAGTCCGGTGACCCTGGCCCACGGTTGGTTGACCAGCTGCTTCAGTACCGGCTCCAGCTGAACGGGATCGAATCCGAATTTGCTGTCCAGGTGGCCGGTGCGGATGTATTCATGCGTGTGGCATTCAATGCCGGGTGTGAACCGCAGCATCAGCCGTGCCGGATCAGCGTCCGCTGGGATCAGCTCCGCCAGACGATCCAGGTCGTGCTGGTTGTCGACAACGATCGTGACGTTGTTTCTGTACGCGAGCAGCAGCTCATCATCGGATTTGTTGTTGCCGTGCAACACCATCCGTTCACCGGGCATGCCGCCTTGCAGGGCGGTGAGCAGCTCACAGGCCGACACGGCATCAAGGCCGAACTGCTCGGAGGCCACCAGGCTGCTCATCAACAGGGAACTGTTGGCTTTGGAGGCATAGATCGGTAACGACGGCCCGGCGTAGTGGCGTTCCAGGGCATCGCGGTAGGCGCGACAGGCGGCCCGCAGGGTTGCCTCATCCAGCACATACAACGGTGTGCCGTAGCGCTGGGCCAGCTCGCTCAGGCGGCAGCCACCCACCACCAGGCGGTCCTGATCGTCCAGTGTTGTGGTGAGTGGCGCCAGGTTGCGGTTGGGACTGATGGGATCCCGGCCGGCCTCGAACGGCCTCTGGCTCGTGATGGTCTGGGTCAAGACGGACCGGCGGACTTGATGCAATCTAAGAATTCAGCCTTTGGATGCCCGGTCCCGGTCGTGAACGGCTCAAGCTTGCGGCTGTTGCGTCTTGATCCGTCCTGGCTGGCGGCCTGCATGGCCCTGGACCGGCGAGCCCTAGATGGCTTCTGGAGTGAAGCCCAATGGCAGCGGGAATTGACGGAACCGGGTCGGCTCTGTGTGGGTTTGGTGAATGGAGCCGAGCTGCTCGGGTTCGCCTGCGGCTGGTTGGTGATCGATGAATTGCACATCACAGCGTTGGCCGTGGATCCCCAGCATCGGCAGTTCGGTTGCGGTGGCAGGTTGTTGCGGGCGTTGCTGCAGCAGGCCCACCAGCAGGGAGCGCGTCAGGCCACCTTGGAGGTAGCAGCGGACAACGCCGCTGCTCTGGCCTTGTACGCCGCTGAAGGCTTCACGACCACTGGCCGCCGCAGCCGTTACTACAGCGACGGTCGTGATGCCCTGATCCAATGGTTGGAGCTGCCGTCCTAATAAGGGACGGTGTGGATGTTCAGGGGTTCGGTTTTCTCTCCACCGTCAATAGAAACGAGGTCACATTTTGGTGTGTTCGTTGTTAACTAAGGGCCGTTCCAGGCCAGACTGTCACTGGAAAGTGACCGAACCGACCGAACAGTCGCACGAGGCGCCAACCCCTGATAGCTTGGTTTGACTCCACATCGGCCTCAACGATGTTCGAACGGTTTACCGAGAAGGCCATCAAGGTGATCATGCTTGCCCAGGAAGAGGCACGGCGTCTTGGTCACAACTTCGTGGGAACCGAGCAGATCCTGCTCGGATTGATCGGTGAAGGCACAGGTGTTGCAGCCAAGGTGCTCAAGTCCATGGGGGTCAACCTCAAGGACGCCCGTGTTGAGGTGGAAAAGAT
Organism: Synechococcus sp. KORDI-100; assembly: GCF_000737535.1. Classification (NCBI taxonomy): domain Bacteria; kingdom Bacillati; phylum Cyanobacteriota; class Cyanophyceae; order Synechococcales; family Synechococcaceae; genus Synechococcus; species Synechococcus sp. KORDI-100. The sequence continues at coordinate 1,377,525 of NZ_CP006269.1, forward strand.
CATCGGCCGAGGTTCCGGCTTCGTGGCGGTTGAGATTCCGTTCACCCCACGGGCCAAGCGCGTGCTGGAGTTGTCCCTTGAAGAGGCTCGCCAGCTCGGCCACAACTACATCGGTACGGAGCATCTTCTCCTCGGTCTGATCCGTGAGGGTGAAGGAGTTGCCGCCCGTGTGCTCGAAAACCTCGGCGTCGACCTGGCCAAGGTGCGCACCCAGGTGATTCGCATGCTGGGTGAAACCGCGGAGGTGACCGCCGGTGGCGGCGGCGGCGGCGGCTCCAAGGGGTCCACCAAAACCCCCACACTCGATGAATTCGGCAGCAACCTCACCCAGCTGGCCAGCGAGGCCAAGCTGGATCCGGTCGTCGGTCGTCACAACGAGATTGATCGCGTGATTCAGATCCTTGGTCGTCGTACCAAGAACAATCCGGTGTTGATCGGTGAGCCGGGCGTCGGCAAGACCGCCATCGCCGAGGGTCTGGCCCAGCGCATTCAGCAGGGTGAAATTCCAGACATCCTCGAGGACAAGCGTGTTCTCACCCTTGATATCGGTCTGCTTGTCGCCGGCACCAAATACCGGGGTGAATTCGAGGAACGCCTCAAGAAGATCATGGAGGAGATCAAGTCCGCCGGGAACGTGATCCTGGTCATCGACGAGGTGCACACCCTGATCGGAGCCGGTGCTGCCGAGGGGGCCATTGATGCTGCCAATATCCTCAAACCTGCCCTGGCCCGTGGTGAGCTCCAGTGCATCGGTGCCACGACCCTCGACGAATACCGCAAGCACATCGAGCGGGATGCGGCCCTCGAACGTCGCTTCCAGCCGGTGAACGTCGGTGAACCCTCCATCGACGACACCATTGAGATTCTCAAGGGACTGCGAGAGCGCTACGAGCAGCACCACCGCCTCAAGATCACGGACGATGCCCTCGTGGCAGCGGCCACCCTCGGCGATCGCTACATCTCCGACCGCTTCCTGCCTGATAAAGCCATCGACCTGATCGATGAGGCAGGTTCCCGGGTGCGCCTGCTCAACTCCAAGCTGCCCCCCGCTGCCAAGGAGGTGGACAGGGAGCTGCGGGCGGTGCAAAAGCAAAAGGAAACTGCGGTTCGCGATCAGGATTTCACCAAGGCCGGTGAACTCCGCGAGAAAGAAGTGGAATTGCGTGAGCAGATCCGCACCCTGTTGCAGAACAGCCGCAGTCAGACCCCTCTCGAGCCGGCAACGGACGTTTCCTCAGCGGAGGCCGATCTCTCAGCAGAGATGTCGTCGACAGCTGAGTCAACCCCGGCTGCACTGGCTGACGGCGGTGAATCCACACCGATGGTGAATGAGGAGGACATCGCCCAGATCGTCGCCTCCTGGACAGGGGTTCCCGTTCAGAAGCTCACCGAAAGCGAGTCGGTGAAGCTGCTCAACATGGAGGAAACCCTCCACCAGCGTTTGATCGGTCAGGACGAAGCGGTGAAGGCCGTCTCCAAGGCCCTGCGTCGTGCTCGCGTCGGTCTCAAGAATCCCAACCGTCCGATCGCCAGCTTCATCTTCTCCGGCCCGACCGGTGTCGGTAAGACCGAACTCACCAAGGCGCTGGCGGCTTATTTCTTCGGCAGCGAAGAGGCAATGATCCGCCTCGACATGTCTGAATTCATGGAGCGCCACACGGTCAGCAAGCTGATCGGTTCACCTCCGGGGTATGTGGGATTCAACGAGGGTGGGCAGCTTACCGAAGCCGTGCGTCGTCGTCCTTACACCGTGGTCCTCTTCGACGAGATCGAGAAGGCCCATCCCGACGTCTTCAACCTGTTGCTGCAGTTGCTTGAAGATGGGCGCCTCACCGACTCCAAGGGCCGCACGGTCGACTTCAAGAACACCCTCGTGATCATGACCTCGAACATCGGTTCGAAGGTGATCGAGAAAGGTGGTGGTGGTCTTGGCTTTGAGTTCTCAGGAGAGAGCGCTGAAGACTCTCAATACACTCGCATTCGCTCGCTGGTGAACGAGGAGCTCAAGCAGTATTTCCGTCCGGAATTCCTCAACCGTCTCGACGAAATCATCGTGTTCCGTCAGCTGAGCCGTGATGAGGTTAAGGAGATTGCCGAGATCATGCTCAAGGAGGTGTTCAGCCGCATGGGCGACAAGGGCATCACCCTCACAGTGTCCAGCGCCTTCAAGGAACGTCTGGTCGAGGAGGGTTACAACCCCGCCTATGGAGCCCGTCCATTGCGTCGTGCTGTGATGCGTCTGCTCGAGGATTCCCTGGCCGAGGAAGTTCTCTCCGGTCGCGTCAAGGATGGCGATCATGCCGAAGTGGATGTAGACGAGAACAAGAAGGTTGTCGTGCGCCATAAAGGTCGCGCGGAGGCCACTCCCCAGCTCGCCGGCGCCAGCGTCTGATGTCCGCACCCATCTCTGCCCACGCCATCGCGCCTACCGCGATGCTGAGGGGAGAGGGTGCTTGGGCGCAGGCCCTGCCGCAGATTGCTGCCCTCAGCAACACGCCGTTGCTGCTCGGCCGCAGCAGCGCCACGGCTGCGATTCGTGGTCGACTGCTTGCCGACCTGCAGCATGCAGGCCTGTCTCCGCACCCTGCCCAGCTTCAGTTCGATTGCTGCGAGGACGATCTGCAGCGACTCGGGCGCGACCTGACCGCCCATGGCGATCACCCTTGTGATGCTGTGATCGCCGCCGGCGGTGGCAAGGTTCTCGATGCAGGGAAACTGCTGGCCAGTCGCTTCAACCTCCCTTGCATCACGGTTCCCTTGAGTGCCGCCACCTGTGCCGGCTGGACGTCCCTGGCCAACCTTTATTCGCCGCAAGGTGCCTTCCAGTCGGATGTCGTGTTGCCGCGTTGTCCGGATCTGCTGGTGTTCGATCACGCCCTCATCCGGCAGGCACCCCCTCGAACCCTTGCCAGTGGGATCGCCGATGCCCTGGCCAAGTGGTACGAGTCGTCGGTGAGCAGTGCCTGCAGTGAGGATGGGCTGGTGCAGCAAGCGGTGCAGATGGCCCGGGTGTTGCGGGATCAGCTCCTGATCGACAGCGTCGAGGCGATGCGCGATCCCTCAGGAGAGGCCTGGGTGCGTGTCGCCGAAGCCTGCGGGCTCACCGCCGGTGTGATGGGCGGCCTGGGTGGCGCCCGCTGTCGCACTGTGGCGGCCCATGCCGTGCACAACGGTCTCACCCAGCTTGCGGCGGCCCATGGTTCGCTCCACGGCGAGAAGGTCGGCTTCGGTGTCCTGGTGCAGCTGCGGCTTGAGGACCGTCTTGGTGAGAACCGTCTCGCAGCCCAGGCCCATCGTCAGCTGTTGCCCTTGCTTCAACAACTGGAACTGCCGGTGAGCCTGGCGGATCTCGGTCTGGCGGAGGCCAGCCTCAGCGACCTCCAGGCGGTGTGTGATTTCGCCTGTCGCAAGGGCTCCGATCTGCATCATCTGCCCTTTCCCGTCACCCCTGGCGCCTTGCTCGAGGCGTTGGTCGGGGCGGCTGAACCGATCCCCGTGCCCTCTTGACCACACTGCTGGAGCAGCTCGGCCCTGAGCTGCTGGATCCTCAGGCACGGGCTCTGGCGGATGCAGTGCAGTGGTGGGATCTCCCGGGCCTGGGAAGCTCCGATCCCTTTCCAGTGGCTGTGCTCGGGCAAGGACCGCCTTTGCTGTTGCTGCACGGCTTCGACAGCAGCTTTCTGGAGTTCCGTCGCATTGCGCCCCTGCTGGCGCCGCACGTTCAGCTGTTCATTCCCGATCTGTTTGGTTTTGGGTTCACGCCTCGCCCGAAGGGCGTTGCCTATGGCCCCGAATCGGTGCTGCGCCATCTCGATGCCCTGTTATCGCGTCTGAAGGCGGAACAAGGCTCCTCCGGTCAGGAGGGTTCTGGACAGGCCAGTTCTGACAAAGACAGTTCTGAGCAAGGCTGTTCTGACCGAGGCTCTTGCCAAGAGGACTCTGATCAAACCGTTGCAGTTGTCGGTGCCTCAATGGGCGGTGCGGTGGCGGTGGAACTGGCCCGGCGCCATCCCAACCATGTCGGCTCATTGTTGCTCCTGGCCCCCGCCGGTCTGACGGGCCGGCCGATGCCCTTGCCACCCCTGCTCGATCGCCTTGGCGTCTGGTTTCTCTCCAGGCCAGGCGTTCGTCGGGGGTTGTGCAAGCAGGCGTTCGCTGATCCAGCGGCGTCCGTCGGTCCGCCTGAGGAGCAGATCGCTTCGCTGCACCTGCAGGTTCCTGGCTGGGCCGATGCCCTGGCCGCCTTCGCTCGCAGCGGCGGTTTCGCCAGTTGCGGCTCACCCCTGCCAAGCCAGCCCTTGCATGTGATCTGGGGTGCGGAGGATCGTATTCTGCGGCCTCCGTTGAAACAGGCCGTGCTGGATCTCCTGGAGCAACCGGTGGAGACCTTTGAAGCCTGCGGCCATCTGCCGCATCTCGACCATCCGCAGCAGGTGGTAGATCGCGCGCTCCGTCTGTTGCGCCCATGAGTGTTTTCCCCTCACCTCGCAGTGGACCGGTGCTGCAGCTGATCGCCAGTGGTTTGAAGCTGTGGATTCGCAGCTCCTGCGAGAGCATCGGCGATCTGCAGCTGGAGCTGCAGGGGTCAGGCCTTGGCCTGCTGCAGGGCAAGCTTGATGGCGTCACCCTCACCGCCCGCGACGTGTGTTTTCGCGGACTGCCGCTGCAGCTGGCGGACCTGCGCAGTGGTCAGATTCAGGTGACTCTGACCACCGGGGGCGTGGTGCTGCAGCAGTTTTTTGATGTTCAAGGTGAGGTGACGATCACCGGTCGTGCCCTGAATGAGGCGTTGCTGTCAGAGCCCTGGCGATGGCTCGGCGACTGGTTGGCCGAGCAGTTGATGGGGCTGACTCCCCTTGGTGGTCTGTTGATCGACAACGACCAGATGGAGCTCAAGGCTCCCGTGGCCGCGCACAAGGATCCGGCACGACGCCGGTTTAGGTTGCGTGCCGCTCAAGGCACCGTGGCGATCCAGCCCATTGACGACGACCGCACGACGCTCTTGCCGATGGATGAGGGCATCCAGATCGAGCAGGCTCAGCTGCAGGCTGGGATCCTGCACCTGCAGGGTCGCGCCCGCGTCACCCCTTAGGCAGCAACGGCAGGGCAAGGGTGATCGCGTAATAGATCACAGCGGGAGTGAACAGGTAGCTGTCGATGCGATCCAGGATGCCGCCATGGCCCGGCAGCACATCTCCGGAATCCTTCAGGCCGGCATCGCGTTTCATCATCGATTCCGTGAGATCCCCCACCAGGCTGATCAAGGCCACCAGCGCTCCCAGCAGCAAACCCGGCAACCCAGCCAGGGGCCAGCCCAGCATCCAACCGCTGATCAGTCCGACGGCCATGGCGCAGGCAAATCCGCCGATGGCCCCCTCCACGGTTTTCCCCGGCGAGATCGGCGAGAGCGGACGGCGGCCGCAGCACATGCCGAAGGCCCAGGAGCCGATATCACTGGCGACGATCATCAGGCAGGCCGACAGGGTGATCGCCAGGCCACTGTCGAGCCAGCCCCATGCCTCAGGCAGGGACGCCAGGCTCGGGGCCAGTTGCGGTGCACTCAGGTTGCGCAACTGCAACCAGTGGCTCGGCAGAAAACCCAGATAGAAGAGTCCAAAGATCGAGGCGGCGACATCTGCAATCGAACCGGTGACCGGCTGCAGCAGCAACCAGGCGCAGATGGTCGCCCCTGACAGGGGAAGAACCGCCTGGGGGATGACATCCGGCAGGCCCCCCTGGATGGCCCACTGGGTGCTGAGCAGCAGCAGCTGACAGACCACCAGGGTGGTTTTGGTGGCTGGACGGATGCCCTTGAACTGGGCCATGCGGAAGAACTCCAGCAGGCCGAGGTGCACGATCACGCCCACGGCGATCGTGAACCACCAACCACCCAGGGCCACCACAATCAGGCCGAACCCCCCCGCTGCTGCACCACTGGTCAAGCGTTTGCGAAGAGAACCGGGTCTTGGTGTCAGGTTCGGCGTTGCGGCGGTGACCTCGCTGATCACAAGTTTCCGATGGGAGGTTCTGGGATCCCTCCCGAGCAGCGTACCAATCGCCTCAGGTGATCACGCTGAGATCAACGTCGGGAGCCGTGGTTTGAACACCATGGTGTGAGCAAATGGAAACGTGGTCATCGCGCGACACCACGCCTCCAAAGATCGAGCTGATGTCGATGTAGGGGTCGATGCCGTAGTCGCTGGTGTCTCCACCACCACCTCCTCCGCAACCACCACCGCCACCGCCGGTACCGCGCACGCGTCCGCCGCCGCCGCCGCCGCCGCCGGGCGCCACATTGTTAACGGTTTCTTCGGTGTCTGGACCACTGGTTGCATAGTCCGCCTCAACACCGATCTCTTCAAGAGAGGCATCGTCTTCCTCAACTTCGGAGTCGGGATCATCCGTGAAAACCGATGTGATCTGCGGTATGAACCATTTGCTCAGGAAGTTATTGACTCCAGGAATCCGATCCGGATGAGTTGTGATCTCCAGATCTGCTTCTAGTACATTTTTTTGATTTTTCCGGACTTATTTTTGGATTTAATGGTGACATTATTGCCTGATCCTTTGATCTTCAGATCAGACGAATAAACAACATTGGGGATTCCATCAGGCTACCGGGGGGAAAGACTTCCCACCACATAATTCGTTGCCGTGAAGCGTCCTTATTCACAGGATCCCAGAAAGCTAGCCATGGCTTCTCGGGAGTCCTGATGCTTTCTTTCTGTTCCAGGTTTTCTGAAACCAGTGTGGACAATGCAGTACCAGAGCGGATGTCGAACAGCTCAGGCCACTTAGCTCAGACCACTTAGCTCAGACCACCTAGCTCAATCCATCCTTGAGTGCTCGAATCACACCGTCGTTGATCAGGGCGCTGATCAGCTCCCGTGTCTGTTTGTGGCTGCGGCCGAAGTATTCAGCCTCGTGGCAGAGAGAGGCGATCGTGTGTGTTCCATCGCAGTGATTGACCAGGAGGGCTTCATCGGCATTCAACAAACGCACACGGGGTTTGTGATCCTGATCGGCATAGATCAGGAACGTGCTGGGACCGTCCGCGCAGAACGGCACCTCCTTCGGGTTAGTGCCGTCCTTGACCCGTTGGCTCAGGCTGACGAGGTCAACACCGCTGATGCACAACTTGGAGGTTGGATTGAGGGTCGGTCGCTGCCAGATCGATGAACGGTGATGCAGCTTCTTCTGGAGAAGCTCCGTGGATTCATAGGAGCGGTGCGCGATCAGGGAGACCCAGTGGCAGCGCCAATCGAGCAGGGCGGCAGCCACCAGTGCCATCGATGCCGTGAAACCGCAGACGCTGTTGAGCTTCACGCGATCGGACATGCGAACCCAGTCCTCTTCTTCGAGGGATCCCAGGTAGCTCACGAATTCCATCGATAACGCCTCTGCGTTCAAGGGTTCGCCGAGGGAATCGGCGTAGAAGCGCTCGATCAGCTGTTCAAAGTGTTCGGCGCCCATCATCCAGCGCACCGAACGGAACACCTGGTTGAGTGGATCCACCGTGCGCGCCATGGCCCGATCCAGATAGATCCTCAGCACTTCACGGCTGTCCTTGAAGGCTGGCGCGGGAATGATCTGATCCAGAAGCCACTGGCGCGGTTCGCTGTGCAGGCTTGCCAGGAACTGCTGTTGCAGCCGCACGATCTGTGGTGATCTCATTGGGCGTTCTCGAGGGCGTAAGGACGCAGGAACTGGTTGACGTGCTGAACCTGATTGAGAGCTCGCTCCAGTGATGGTTCGGCGCTGTCCAAGTCGACGATGGTGGGCCAGGCACCGAAGTGAGCCAGCGATTGCTGGTACAGGTCCCAGACGTCGTCTTGGATCGTCTCCTTGCGGTTGTCGATGTGGAGCACACCAGCTCCAGCGGCTTCCGTGGAGCTGCCCGTCAGGTGAAACCCCCGCACGCTGTTGACGTTGAGCTGTGACAGCGTTGTCCAGGGATCCTCCTGGAAATTCCTGGCATTGATCAAGATGCTGTTGATGTTCAGGCGCACAGAACAGCCAGAGCGTTCCGTGATGGCATTGATGAACTCGATCTCCGACATGTCGGAATCCTTGAAACGCATGTAGCTGCTGATGTTCTCCACCAGAATTGGGGAGCCGATCACGTCCTGCGCCTCCTCGATCCTGTCCGCCAGGTAATCCACGGTTTCTTCGTTCTGAATCAGGGGAAGCAGAATGTGGAAATGATGCTGGGACAGGGAACTCCAGGAGAGGTGATCGGAGAAGACGGCCTCCGGATGCTCCCGGAGCAGTTGACGCACGAGCAGCAGATACTGCTTGTCGAGGGGTCCGGAGGACCCCAGCGACAGTCCGTAGCCATGCAGGACAACGCTGTATTCCCGGCGCAGCTCATCGAGCTGGTCCCGGTAGGTGCCACCGGCCTCCTGCATCAGATGTTCCGGATTGATCTGGATGCAGTCCAGATCCGGGCGCTGCTGGAACAAGGTCACAGCGTTCTCGTGGCAGAGGTTCAGGCCGGCTGAGGCACGTTTCAGCCTCGTCGACAGAGGTTTGAGTCCTGCCGTCGCGCTCATGGCAGAGCATCTCGATCACTGTTGTCAACGTAGTGACTCAACAGCGAATTGATATGTGATTTGATCCATGGCGCTCTGCCGGCGCCGGTTATTCAACGATCTCCAGGCGCACGGGAACCTCGCCGGCCTGCATCATCCGAAGTTCGCTGGCGGCGCCATGGGCGAGATCGATGATCCGGTGGCGACGATGCGGCCCGCGATCGTTGATCCGAACGACAACCGAACGACCGTTGCTGAGATTGGTCACGCGCACAAGGGTTCCGAACGGCAGGGTGCGGTGGGCTGCGGTGAACGTGCCGCGTCGCAATGTTTCGCCACTGGCTGTGCGACGTCCATAGAAGCCAGGGCCGTACCAGCTCGCCTGGCCGTTCACAACCTGCATCAACCTGGACTGGGCGGCCAGCGGTGCCGTCGACAGCGACATCAGCAGCAAAACACGAAGCAGCACCGCAGTCATCGGTCTGAGCGCATTCAAGCGATCCGATCTGGATTGCGCTCCCCATCCACAAGACGCACTGTCTGAGGGATCTGATCGCCCCAGCACTGCTGCTGCTCGAGCAGCCAGCGCCAACGCGGGCCATCCAACCGTTCCCCCGGAACCAGCAAGGGAATCCCTGGCGGGTAGGGACAGATCGGTTCGGCGGCGATGCCCCCTTCCGCTTCAGTCAATGGCACGCAGCGCGCTGCAGCTCGCCAGGCCTGGCCCAGGGGCATCGAGAGTGTCGAGACCAGGGGCAGAGGTGGGCGGCTGAAGGCTGCTTGCGGCTGGCGATCGGGGTGGGCCTTGAGCAGTTGTCTCCAATGGCGGGTGATCAGGGATGTCAGGCCCCGGCGTTTCGCCAGACCCAGGCAGAAGGTGAGTGTCGCCGGTTCCGGAAGTTCCGCCACCAGGCCCCGCGGCAGCAGCCAGGCATCGGCTTCAGGTCCACTGATGCCAACGGCCCCCGTGTGCAGAACCAGCCTCAGTGGGTCTTGATTGGGCAGCAACGGCAACCCATTGCCGCTGAGCCGTTCACGCAGTTGGCGTGCCTCCTGCAAACGTCGCATGAATTGTTGACGTCCTCCCTGATCACACCAGGCCATCACAGCCGTTTCACAAGAGGCCAGCAGCAGGGCGCTGGGACTGGTGGTTTGCAACCAGCCGAGACTGCGCGCAACAGCCTCGGGGTCAACGCGTTGTCCCTGCAGCCAGAGCACCGCGGTCTGAGCCAGCCCGGACGATGACTTCTGCAGGGAATGCACCACCAGATCCGCTCCCCCGTGAAGGGCGGACGGCGGCAGCTCAGCATCGTGCCCCAGCGCCAGGTGGCTGCCGTGGGCTTCATCCACGAGCACGGGCCAACCCTGTTGCTGCAACAACTGGATCACGGCGGTTGGATCGTTGGCGTAGCCCTGATACGTGGGGTGCACCAGCACAGCGGCGGCAACCGGTGGGGCATCTCCCGGCAGTTCGGCCAGCACGCGCTGCATCCAGGCGTGATCGGCGGGGGCCGGTTGACCGCGATCACTCTGGAAGGGCAGATCGAACAGCAGAGGGGTGAGATCGCCCAGCAGACAGGCCTGCAGAAGACTGCGGTGGCTGTTGCGCGGCAGCAACACGGCTTGGCCGGGTGCGGCAAGGGCCAACAGCGCGGCCTGGAGCATGCCGGTGGCGCCGTTGACGCCATACCAGGCGCGCTGGACCCCGATGGCCGCGGCGGCTTGTCTCTGACTGTCGGCGACGGCTCCCTCGCTGATCAGTGGGCCGCCGATGCTGGGCAGTTCCGGCAGATCCCACAGGCCAGGCCGCTGGCGCAGCAGACGCTTGACGCTCGCCGGCAGGGCCAGACCACGGCCATGGGACGGCAGACAAAGGGCCGTACCCAGTCGACGCTGCAGCAGGGACGGCAGCGTCATCCCTTCAGTGGATCTCAAGCAACGCTAAAGGACAGACGTTGTTGAGTCCTGGGCGTGTTGTTCACGGTTCTTCAGTTGACAACCCACTCAGCCATCACTGTTGCCATTGCTGAAGGCATGGCTTTGCGAGGATTGAATGTAAGAAATTCAATGGAGATTGGCAGTGATTTTATATATGACTTGTCTGTATTTAGATGACGTTTTGACTGAAATTGTCGGTTCGCTGGGGTTGATCGCTCTGGTTGATCGGTCTAATCGATCACTCTGATTGTGCTGTCAGCAATTGTCGATTGGTTGCATTGGTATCGTTTGATCAACGCCGCCCGATTATTGGATGGGTACGATGCGATCTGTTGAACGAGGCGTCAACGAACAGTCTCACCGGTGGTGAGCTGTATCCTTGTTTGAGTGCTCTTCTCAGGTCAATAACCTGGTTTGCGTGGTGTTTCGACAGGTTGCTTCACGTGGCCTTGCAGTGGGTCCGATCATCGCAGGATCGAATCATGTTGATTGCAGGTCAATCATCGTTCCTGATCAAGCAGTCGCTTCGGCCGTGCTGCTCTTCTCGACCTGCGTCTTGGCTGACTTTTGTGGATGTCGAAAAAAGCCGGTTTTTTTCCGACAAGAAAGCTTTTTTCGTACCAAGATCATGTCGTCAGGTCGCTAACAGACCTGAAAGCCGGGTAGAGCGATGCCCGGCGGGTGAAGACCTGGCCGCATCCTCAGGGTGTGGTCAAGTTCGTTCCTAGCAAGAAATTCGGTGGTGTTTCGCTTCGTTGCTCTCGACTCGTCAGTCTCCAGATGTGGTCGAATCGCTCCGGCGGTGCACCGCCGTCGGCCACACAACATTCACTATCACGACCTCTCGAACAACCACTGAAAGGTTGTGATGCTTCATGACCCTTCGACGTTGCTATTCAGTGGATCACTAGACCCCAACGGTTCTTAAATAATAAAACGAGGTAAACTAATTCAGACGAGTGATTTTGGACAAATATCCGCCAGCTTCGATGTGCTCGTCCCATGTTCCGATTTCAACGGGCTTCCCTTTTTGTAAAACAATGATCTGGTCTGCATGGCGTATCGTCGACAATCGGTGGGCAATCGCGATTCGCGTGATCTTCATCTGATCAATCATATCTGAAATGATTTTCTGGGATGCATTGTCAAGAGCACTTGTCGCTTCATCAAGGATCAAGACAGAAGGGTTATTCATCAGCGCTCTCGCGATGGATACTCTTTGCATCTGACCACCTGAAAGGCTCGTTCCAGAGTCCGTTAAAAGAGTCTCCAAGCCCATTGGTAATTGACGTATCTCATCATCGACAGCAGCTTTTCTGAGTGCCTCCCAGACATCATCTTCTGATCGATGCAAGCCTCCACAAACGATGTCGTAAATAGAACCAGGATTGAACGATGCAGATTGCATCACAACACCAAATTGCTTTCTGTAGGATCGTATGGAAAGATTTTCAAGGGATTCACCATCAACAAAGATTTCTCCTGACGTTGGTTTTAAAAATCCTAATATGAATTTTATCAGTGTAGATTTTCCACAACCGCTAGGTCCCGTAATGGCTGTGTATTTTCCAGCGGGTATTGAAAGACTCAATTGATCAAACAGCAGCGATTGACTCTCAGGAAATGCATAGGACAATTTTGACACTTCAAAGAAACCTGAAATTTCTTTGCGCACGGCTGAGTTTTTAAATCCTGTTTCAACATCAGTGACCAGGATCGGTTCCACCCGCCCCCAGAGGACGGAAACACGACCCGATACATCGGCGATGATATCCACCGCGCTGGCGAAGGAACCATTAAAACTTGCGTATGCAGAATTGAAAGCAATGAAAGAAGCAGTTGTTGCATCAAATTGAATATCTCCACCGCTGTTCAATAAGCGTGCTGTCAAAATAGCGAATATAACAACGGAGGAAATGGGTATTGCTAAAACTGCATATTGTTGCTTCGCATCATTGTAAAAGTTGTTTTTCAGGCGCAATGATGCTTGCTGATTCACTGTTTTCAACCATCTCATCAAGACATAGGGTTCTTTTCCTGAAGTTCTGATCTGAGGTAAACCCATAATGGCTTGCATCGAGAAGTTTGTAACTTCAGCGCTTTTTTCCAGAAGAGGTTTTTCTAAGAGAATTGATCTCCAGGTAAGTATTAAAATCAAGCTTGTTGAAAACACTGTTAAAATGACTGCGTAGATCGCTAATTCAGGGTCATATTGGAACATCAGCGCAAAGTATGTCAGCGAAAATAAGCTTGATATAAGAGTGGTGATGACTCCAGTTCCTAACGCTTGCCTGATCTGACTGATGGAGTTGACGCGTGATGCCAGATCTGCTGTTGTGAATTTAGAGATGAAGGTCATTGGCAATCTCACCAATCGGTCCATCACGGCAGTTTGCAAACGATGATCTGTCACGCTCTCCAAACGAAGCGTCATCAGTGTCTTGAGGTATTGAACAATTGAGGATCCAAGGATGATCAGCAAGACAACCGTCGTGGTTTCAATTAAAAGTTGACTGTCACTTTGAGGCAGGATGCTGCCAACCAGATAGTTGGTCAACATCGGTATCGATAGATTGAATAACATCGCCACTGCCGCGGCGATGAAAAGAAGTAATATGGATATAAGTTCCTCTGAAAACGCAAACTTTAAAATGGTAAAAATATTAAGGATTTTTTCAGGCAGCGATGCATAAATTTCAATGGACCGATCTTCAAATTGATCAGACTGATTAACAGGTCTCTTCTCCTCTGTGTATGGATTAAACAGCCAATTGGATGATCCATGACGAAAAAGAACAGCTGGCAGAGTCGTGCTCAAATCAAAAACAATCAAAATCGAGTATGCGTTGTTGACCAGATCGCGAGGAGTATCAACAAGTCGGTAAGGAATATCGTTATGGTCGATCGTGTTGACCAATAACGAATTTGGCAAATATTCAAGATTTGGTTTTTTGACGCCCAGTTTCTTTAAACAAAAATCTATGAGACGCAATTCAGGCAGTTGATTGCTTTCAACATCCGTTGGTAGAAACAGCTGCGATTCCAGCTGATTGATATTGTCAAAGAGGTTCTGTTGACGACTCATGATGAGGCCTCCTCATTCTTAGAGATGGCATGTAATTTCGAAAAATGTCCATCGCTTGATAACAAATCATTTGGTGCTCCTGATTCGACGATTGCACCTTGTTCCATGACCACCACAACATCACTTGTAAGTGATGCCTCAAGGCGGTGATCAATCGAGATCACCGTAATCTCTCTTTGTCTAAGCGCTTTGAGAAACTTTGACTGGGTCATATTGTCGAGGGCGCTGGTTGCTTCATCAAGCAAAAGGATGTTCGGTTTTCGTATTAACGCTCGGCAAAGTTCCAGGCGTTGACGTTCTCCACCACTGAGGTCACTGCCATTGTCTTTGAGAACCCTGTTGAATCCATCCTTGTGACTGAGTATGAGAGAGAGTATCTGGGCATCTTCTGCTGCTTTGAATATGTCTTCGTCTTCAATTGAGTCGTCCCACAGAACAAGATTTTCTCGGACGGTTCCGTTGAAAATAAATACTTTTTGTGGTACAAGAGACATGTTATTGCGGATAACCTGAACTCCTTGATCAAACATTGATTGATTATCAAACAATATCTCTCCATCTGTTGGCCTGACCAAGCCACCAATGAGTTTCATTAAGGTACTTTTTCCCGATCCACTTCCTCCTACAAGGGAGATCTGTTGCCCTGGGGGGATATGAAGATCAAGATTTTTCATATAATACGTTTTGCCTGCGTCAAAACTGAAGCTTAGATTCTTGATTTGTACATCCCCTTTAAGTTTGATATACTTGGCTACTTCAAACCCCTGCTTGCCGGATTTAAAGCTCGCGACCAAGGGATCATCGTCATTGTTTTTGATGTCTTCGATCCTTCCGACGTCGCCAACTAAATTTTGGAACAACTTGGTAATGCCTGGCAACTGATCGATTGGACCGACAAGTTCAGACTGGAGAAATTGAAATGCGACGAGGGCGCCGAGGGTCATTTTCCCATCGATAATCAGTAATCCACCGATGGCAATCACTAAGATACTGATTAGAAACGAACTTGTTGACGCTGAAACATTGGACCATGCCATTTGTTGTCCCAGAGTTTGCCTTTGGACGACGACATTTCCAAAGCTGGCCTGCCACTGACTGAGATATTCCAGTTCCAGTCCAGACGCCTTGAGCCCCTCCATATTGTTGATACCTGCCAGGCTTTTCCCAAACGACTTTCCGGTGTCAATTGATAATTTCCGGTTTGCGTCTGATCTCATTTCTGTTAGTGCCCAATTTAATAATGTGTTGCCGATTGCGATTGCCAGGAAAATAGCTGAAAGCTGAGGTGAAATGACAAAAGCAAATATCAAAACCAATATAGAAGCCCATGTTTGAATAACAAATCGGACAATCTGAGCGATAATCACTTGTGTTGTTTCCATTCCTAAGATCAGCCTGGATGCCAGTTCGCCCTGGAACCTGGATTCGAAAAAAGAGTATGGATTTTGGAATAGTTTCCTGAAAAGATTTGCTGTAATTCTTTTTGATAATGATAGTTCTATTCTTCGAAGCAGCAGAAACTGTATCGCCAGTAGCAATAGCCACGTCGTTGCACTGAGAAATAACAACCACACAGTTGGAACGCCAAAATAAAGCCTTTTATTCATTAAAAAGCTGTCAATGTACGTTGACGACAGGCCCGCCACAAATAATGTGCAAAAGGCTTGGCCGCAGCCAAGTGCCATTAAGAGCAAAAAATGTTTTGTGTAGGGCAGTAGTTGTGGGATAAATGTAAAAAGTATTGGACCTTTCCTTTTGGAGCGATCTGGTTTAAATAACTCGTTTGGCTCTATTTGTAGGACAATGCCCGTGTAGTTCGTCGAAAATTCTTCAAAATCAACTTTGTAGCGCCCTTGGGCAGGGTCACTGAGGTATACCGTGTCTCCCTGAAACCCTTCAACGACAAGGAAATGATTGAATCCCCAAAAAACAATGCACGGGTATTTGCCGCCTTCCTTCAGATTTTTTGCATCCATTCGGAATCCCTTGGCGGACATTCCATAGGTTCTTGCCGCTTTAAGAATCTGCCCTGCACTTGAACCATCCCGGTTGACGCCGCAGGCAGCTCTCAAATCGCTGAGGTCTTCATAGCGTCCGAAGTAATCGAGAATTGTTGCTAACGATGCTGCCCCGCATTCCAGGGCCTCGTATTGCAGACGTGTTTTGGTTTTCGTCCTTCTGGACAATAACGTTCTCATCAGGGCTCTGTCGCTGTTGGTTCTGAGTTCAATGAGTCAGGTGGCGAGAATCCAAAAAACTTCTTCACTGTTGGCAAGACAAGTGATATCGGCGAAACATATCGTGTTGTTATTTCCACGTTGATTTTGGACCCTTCTCGAGGTTGAAATGGCAAGTCCGTTGATGTACTCCATTGATAACCGCCACTGTTGACAACATCCTGGCCGTTGGATTTTTCAAGCTTGAGGATCACCAATGTTGGCGCAACCATCCTTGCTTCAATCGATCTGGCAATTGATGTAACACCGACCCTTGCTTCCATCCCATCGACTGTGCTCGGAACCGGAGCGACAGATGCGACTTCGCCTTTGATTCCACCATATTCCGTGCGATTGAATCCGACCGGCGTCACCAGAGCGGACATTCCTGCCGAGACTGATCCTTTGTCTGTGTTGTCAACAAAGACAGGGACGAGCGATGGTGATTTCACCAGATCTGGGCTCACTTTCAGGACGATTTCTCCAGCTGATACTTCTTCAGAGTCGTTGGGGATGACCTGATAGAGATATAAGGGCTCTTCTGCAAAGATCAACTCACCATCCACGACATCGGAGAGGATATTCTTCAAGTTCAGGTATCCATTCGTTTTTTCTTGATCCAAGGCGAGTATTTGACTTTCGACATTAAGGATCTGTGCCTTCAGGCTGTCAACATTGGATTGTTCATCCAGGAGTGTATCGGCTGAAAAAACATCTGTTCCTACCCCTCGCATTTTTGCGAGCATCTGATTCCTGGAGACCAATTCAGTTTTCAGGGTCTTGATTTCTGTTTTGAGATTATCTGTTTTCTTTGTGGTGGAATCCTGCAGGGATCTCCACTGCATCAGCGCGACGGTCAGGCGTTGTTCGATTGAATTTGACTGAATCCAGAGAATCAGGCGCCCTTTTGGTAGTTGCGTGCCAAGCAACGACTTTTGTTTTTCGACGAATTCCGTTGAGTTGTTTTGTGCGTCGATGCCTTCGCCCGACGGTGTGACGTCTGAATCGTTGAGCAGGTCTTCGGCAAGCTTGACAACTTGTTCGGCGTTGAACTCTTCTGGTCTTAAGGAAAATCTAAAGGCCGATTGATGCCACTCTCTGGACGCTTGTTTGAACGTCCAGATGGCTTTGCCTTCGGCTCTGCTCGGAATCGTATTGATTGTGCTGACTGGTAGAAGTGCCCCAACGGCGTTCACTGTGATCGGG